>JAJCYD010000001.1 GCA_029263125.1 Solirubrobacteraceae bacterium
GCGCAGCGCCCCGATCGCCGCTGCACCTCGCCCGGGCTCGGCTTCGCGACGACCGGCGCGCTACTCAAGCACCACGGTCAGACGGCTCAACGGTCCTCTCGATCTCGACGGCGTGTTGCGATCACCGCGAGAACCCAAGGAACGCTCAACGGGACGCTGCGACGCGCGGCCGGCGCTACCCCTCCTGCCTCAACGAAGCAGCGGCATCACCGAGCAGATACGAACCAGACGCACCCGTCGCGGTAGACGCTCACGCTCGTCTCAGGGCTCCCGTACTTGCGTGCATCGACGACCGCCTGTCGGTAGCTGTTGACCGAGATTGCGGGCGTACCCCTGTCGTCGAGTTCCTCGGTCACGACTTCGTCAACGCGCAAGTCCTCGCCCGTGAAGGTGAGAAGCAGGTGCTCGTCCAGTTCGACCAAGAGTCTGCTCGGGCGCTGAAGCGTCATCGTGAGCACGTATTGGTTCTCCATGGGGCGGCCGCCGTACCACCCGTCTGGGAGCAGGAGGCCGACCGAGGTGCCGCGCTGAAAAAACTCCGAGAGTCGCGCGGTAAAGGTCACGACGTGAAGCCTAAGGCAGACTGCTGCTTGCGCCTGAGGCTGTCGCATAAGTCCACGGCGGCCAGACGACTGTCGTTCCGAGACAACAAATCACTCTCGGTCCTCGTCCAGAAGGGCTGAGAACGCCTCAGATCAGATGGTGGGCGGCGCGCAGTTCGTCGTCGGCGACTTACGCGACAGCCTCGCCTGGAAGCGGCACTGCCCCATCTGCCTCGAAGCAGCAGCGGGTCGTTACCGTGCTTCAAGATGCCGATCGCCCACCGCATGAACGACGCGATGCGACGACTGATGTCGCTGACCTCGCCTTCACCGGACCTTGCGCCGGGCCTCCAGAGCTTTCTCGACTCCGGGTTCGTTGAGCATGACGGATGTGTGTTTTGGCCTCCGCGGCCGATTCGTTGCCGGACGGTGATCTGCTCGACCAGACCGGACGCGAGGCTCTCGTCAACCACGTCCACATCGAGGATGAGCTAGCTCAAACCGACAGCTCGTTCGTGGCGGGTCAAGCCATGCGGTACACCCGCGGCCTCGCGGAGAATCTCGCCTCTGCGTTCCCCGGCGACGGCTTCGACGTTGTCTTGGCCATCGGCGATTCGCCAGTCGTCCGCTTCTATCGACTCCGGGTCAACGAGCCGCCATGGATCACAACAGATCTTGAGGCCTACAAGCATGAAGCGGTGCTCGTGCTCACGGTTGGGTGACTGCTGCTTTCGCCTGAACGGGGCGCTCTCGTCGAGCTTGACTTCGACGTCCGCAAGCCGGTGCACCGGGCCCCACCCGCCAGGACGTTCAACCGATGATCGCCGCCAGCTCGCGACGCAACTCGACGAAGTCCTCGCCGCGTGTGCCGCGACCGAGCAGCAGCGCCGCGAAGTCATAGATCGAGCCGCCGCGCCCGCAGCCAAAGCAATACCAGCCGCGCTGCGGATCCTCATACACATGCAGGCTCGGCGTCCGGTCCTCGTGAAACGGGCAGCGGACCTTGCCCGACCGACCGACCTGGGCTCCCGTCAGACGCTCTACATACTCGCGCGGGGAAACCGCCAAAAGCCGGTCGTCGCCCGCGGCTCGTGGCGACCAACGCCGCCGATCGGCGGCCTCGGGCTCGGTCGGTAGCGCGGGCAGCCGGCGATCGAGCTCAGCGACGTCAAGGCTGTGCTGCTCGTCCAGCGCGATCAGCCGCACGGCGGCTGGTCGCCCAGACTTCCAGTTGGTGCTGGCGGCCGGGCGCAAGATCCGCGCGGCGTCACACGATCGCGCGTCGGCGCCGAGCTCGAGCGCCAAGCGCCGGTTGAGCTGCTCGATGATGTCCAGGCCCACCGCGTCGCGCAACGCCCAATAGGCATGACGGTTCTGCCCGCTCCCCGACGCAACCTCGATCACCGGCCGCGGCCGAAACGCCGCGAGCGCCGCGACCGACTGGTCGCTGTCGCAATCGACCCACACCACGCTCGCGCGCGCGACGAGGTCATCGCGCCGCCCGCCGCGGCGCCGCCGCGGAACGACGCCGACGAACACATCCGTCGAGCGCGCGCGACCGGCCACCTCATCGACAACACCCTCGATCTCCTCGACGCGACCAAACCACTGCCGCATCCCGGACGCCACCGAGTAGCGAACCTCTACCAGCGAGCCCGCAGGCGCCGACCGATACAGCGCCGCCAGAAACCGACGCGCCGCCGCCCGGTCGCGGACCGTGACTTCAGCGCTGGTCATCGCCGGCCACCCGCGGCATCACTTTCGGACTCGCTGGCGACATGTCGCCAGCACGGATCCGCCCGCCTGCAACCGCGCTGCAGCTGATCGCTACGGATAACCGCAGACTCGATCACGAGGTGCGCCGGCTTGCCTGCCAGCAGCCGTTTGACCGCCGGCAGGCCCTCGCTTCCGTCGACATCGATCCACAGCCAGTTGGAGTGGGAGACATGAGCCTTGCCGGCGCCGCGATCGGCTCGCATCGCGGGTCCCACGAAGACCTCCTCACCGGCGGCATCATGACCGGCCACCAACGCGAGCATCGACTCAAGCCAATCCATGCTTCCCTTGGCGCCCCTGGGCATGAAGTGCCCGGGGTCCTTACGGGTCGTGATCCGCAGCTTGCCGCGCACACGCCGTCCCGCCGCGATCTCGACGTAGCCGTCGCTGTCGGCATGCAGCAGCCCAAGCTGGATCGCGCGATGGCGCTCGGGAGCCAGCGGGCCTTCAAAGATGCTGCCATCCGGCCGCCGCACCTTCGCGCCAAGGCCGGGTAGCGCGCCGGGCACCTGCCCGGCCGCTCGTCGTGCTCGCCTGCCAGCGCGAGCTGGGCTGAAGGCCTCGCTCGATGCTGGCGGGGCGATCGCATCCGTCGTCGCAGGGTTGGTCATCATGGTTCTCCTGTTCTCGAGATGGTCACTACCAGCGCGGGGCGGCGGGAGACGCCCACCCACCCAGAGCAGGCGGGCGCACCTGTCGCGCGCTCAAGGAATCGACACGCATCACCCGCCTGTCGTCGTGAAAAGCGCCGTGACCCCCGGGCCGCTACTCGCTAAGGCCCCCTCCGGGCGGCAGGAGGATCGCTGCCGCGATGCCACCAGGACGTAAGGCCACCGTCCGTGCTGGCACGTACACCCGCGTGTCGATCCTGTGCGACAGCCGTATCCGGTGACGTCATCGCCGTTCTGACCGACGGAAGAGAGCGACGGATCGCCGTCGGTGTTTGCCTCCAGACGACGATGGCCCTTGGTCGCCGCCCCCGATACCTACCTTCGGCACCGCGCTTGCGGTACCAGCCCGGCGCAGAGAGCGGCCCTTACACGCGGAAGGAGAAGCGCGACGGCGGGACTCGAACGTGGGTCCGATCCCCGCCGTCGAGGCGCGTCGTGGGAGCAGCGAAACTCTGTAGCCGGCCCGTAGGGCGCTCTGGCGCCGCGCTGCGAGAGGGGCATCCGCGCAAGGGCCATGAAGCCGGCCTCCGACCGTGACGCCCTTCTTCCGCATTAGGTCGGCCGCCGTGCCGAATGATCACTGCGTCTTGGTTTACGCGTTGGACCTCATGACCGCCGACCACGAACGTCATCCGATGCTAGGTAGCCGGCTCGTCAAGGCCGTCGACCACCAGGCCGAGGAGGAGGCAGCGCAGCTGCCAGCCGAGACCTCGCCGCGGAGGTGCGCCAGATCCGCCGCGCCCTCGACGCGCTCCCGGCCCGTCAGATCGACGGGGCTCGCGCCTGACCTCAGGCTCCGTGGCAGACGAACCCGGCCCACGCGCTCGGCGGGCCGAATTCGAGATCGACACCGGGGGCGCCGCGTGATGGCGCAGTTCTCGAACGCATCCGGCGTTCGAGAGCGGGGTACCGGGACGCAAACGCTGCGGCGTCTGCGCGCGTCGCCTGTCGAAGCCAGCGCTGTGCGTCCGCCAGAGCGTCGGCGGGTGTGGCGCCAACGCTCAGCCGCTCGTACATCTGTGTGATGAGCATGGCCGTCGCGAGATCGTCGACCGACCACATCGACGCGATCGTCGCGGCCGCACCGGCGAACAGCAGAGCAGCTCCGGCCGAGAAGGCCTCGTCTGCCTGATCCCCGATCTCCACGACACCGGTCTGGCAGGCGGACGCAACCGCGAGACGCGCTTGCAACGGTCCCAGGGCAGCTAGGTCGGCGCCGCTCATCGACGCATCGCTGAGGACGACGCCGTTCTGCGTGCCGTCGACCATGCCTCCGAACCCGTGGCAGGCTAGGTGGAGGACACTCGCCTCGGCCGCGTGCTGCCGGACGAAGGCGGTCGTCGCCTCGTCACCTTCGGCGATGACCGTGCGCTGGAAGAACGAGCCGATTGTCGCGACCTCGTCGCGAGTGTGGGCGAGGTCAGACGTGGGGTCAGCCACGGCGACAAGGCACGCGAACGTCGTCCGCTGTTCCGCTCGCCTGGCACACGCGGAGTGAACGCGAGCAGAAGGAGTGGCCGAGATCGTGAAACGGTCCAAGAGGCAGATCCCGTCATCCCAGCAGGCGGCCTGCAACGGGACCGTCGAGAGCGGCCCAGCGGCGATGACAGTCGCCCCGGTGGCGTCCAGCTCGTCCAAGACCTCGAAGACGTGCCGCGCGACGCGGGCACCGACCCACGGGAGCAACTGGTCCAGCGCCTCATCGAGGTCCGTGTCGTCGTCTTCGCCTGCGGCCGCGAAGATGTACGACGACGAGGCAGCGCGCTCCGCGGCAGCAGTGATGTCGTCTAGATCGAGGCTCTCGATCTGATCGACGTCGATGCCGAAGAGGACTCGGTACACGACCTGCTGGCTGGTGACGGGGAGGCCGCGGTGTGCGACCGCGCCCCCATGGTCGACCACGATCAGGTCGGTGCCGTGTGGCGTCGGGTTCACGTAGATCACCGGGCGGTCCGGGGTTGCCGCTTCGGCGATGGATGCGACGGTCGCTCCAGCGGCGAACGACTCGAATCCCGGGATCGACCGGATCTCGGCAAGCGCGTCGTCCAGCTGGTCGAGGCCGGCGGAGGTCAGCGGGGACGTCATCCCGGCCTGCACGCCTTGCCAACGCGCGAGAAGCTGCGGGGCGACGTGACGCAGCGCGGCGACCTCCGGATCTTCCTGCGCGAGCGCTCGCCGGAGCTCACGCATGCGGCTGTCCTCCAGCGTCGTGGCGGCCTCATCGAGCGCCCCCGCTTTGACGTAGGCGTGCGCTGCCCAGCGGTGCAGGTGCGTGAACTGCGCGCCGGTCGACAGCCGCCGCTCTTGGTCGAGGTCCGCCCCGGTCAACGTGTCGGCCGTCCGGATGGCGATGCGAAACCTCTCCGCGGCGCCCGCCCAATCGTCCCGATCAGACAGGATGGCGGCAAGGTTCTGCGCGGCGCGGACGGCCTCCAACGGCTGGCTGTGCGTGAGCGATTCGATCGCTCCGTCGTGCGCAGCGATCGCTGCGTCGTCTTCGTCGAGGTTCGCGAGAGCGACGCCCAGCCGATAGCCGGCTCGAGCCCGCAACTCCTCCGTTCGGCCGTCTGCGGCGAGAACCGCGTGCGCGAGGTCGCAGACGGCGCCCCAGTCCTCCGGCGTCGCATCGGCCGAGCCCACTGCGTCTTCGAAGCGCACGTACAGGAGATGGGCGTGTGCCTGCGCGAGGAGGCTCGCCGGGACGACGTCGGCGGCGTCGACGATTGCCTGGTAGCACGCGATGGCTTCTTCGCGTCGGGCAGTGTCGCCGTCGCCCGGGCGATCAAGCGCCGCGCCGAGAACGATCATCGAATAAGCCCAGTCCTCGGCATCCCGGTCCAACGACCGGTACTCCAGCGCTGCCCCGCAGAGGGTCTCCGCGCGGCGGGCAAGGTGCTCACGATCGTTGCCCGGGACCTGCAGGATCGTCTGCGCGAGGTTCGTCTGCAACATGGCCGCGAGCCGCGGATCGTTGTCCATTTCAGCGAGCGCCTGCTCAAGCAGCTCGATGGCTCTGGCGAGATGGGATGCTCGGTCTCCGCCGACCGTACGCGCGTGCGCGACGGCGGCGTTCATCAGACGGCTTGGGCGCGCCGGGTCCTCCGCCGGCGTCAACTCGAGGGCAGCCTCGAAGTCGCGGATGGCAGCTCGGATCAGCGCGTCCTGAGGACCGGCGGAGTCGCTCCAGTTGGCCGAGGCGCGCGCATCGAGCGCCATCGCAGCAAGCTCGGGCGGCGCCGCGACCTGGTCCGCGAATCGCAACGCGTCCATGGCCGCCTGCCGTAGCGCGGGCGGGTCACCCGCGGCGTTCGCCATCGCCTCCACCACGGCGTCCCACGCCGCGGTGAGCTCGCTCGTCAGCCGCTCCGCTGCCGCCTGTTGCTGCTGCCACGCGCGGTCGACGTCTGCGCGCGCGGTCGTGACAAGGGCGATGCCAAGCTCGATGTGACGGTCGTCCTCCCCGGCCAGCTCGGCCTGCAACAGCGCCAGCGTCCGATCATCGAGGAGCTCGGGACGCTCCTGGAGGAGCTCGCGGAGCGCTGCCGGTGAGTCGGCCACGAGCGCGTGGCCGACCAGCTCGAGTCTCCGCGCGTCATCTCGCGCGTCGGCCAGGGCGCGGAGCCACTCGCCATAGCGTTGCAGCGAATCCGCGAGGTCCGGGTGATCTCGGAAGAGGCTCGTGACGACGGCGTCGGGATCGTCCACGTCGGACTCCACGTCCCGATGCGCGGCGAGCACCGCAAGTGCGATGTCGCCGAACGTGGCGAACACCTCGGGCTCGTCCGAGAGCGCGCCGGCCTGCTGCATGAGCCATTCGAAGCGGCCCACCTGCACCTCGTCGTTGTCGACCGCGAGGATCCCGATCGGGGATTCGCCACCGACCACCACGAGCAGCGGCTCGTACCGGCACCCCGTGCCGCCGCACTCGCCGCACTGCAGACGCCAAGTGGTCGCGTGCGGGATGGCGGAGATGAGGTCGGGCCGCGACCTGGTGTCGATCACACCCCAGCCGGGTGCACGCGTGTCGTGGCCGGCATCGCAGCGCCACGTCAGCGTGACAAGGCGGGTGCGGTCGACCATCTGGTCGAGCGTACGGGTCCCGGCCGACGTCGCGCACGCGGTTGCTCCTAGGTGGCGACGCGGCCGTCCTCGCGGTCAAGGTAGCGCTCGGTGGGACCGCGTGGCCACCGATCGCGAGGCCTATGGCTCCGAGCTTTGGCTCGCCAGCACAACCTCGCGCCGGACGACGGGGACGTCTACATGCAGCTGTCTAGCCTTCAACGGTCAGCTCACCGGCGAAACGCCCCGCGCGCGTATCCCCAACCGTCCAAGGGGATGATCGACGCCGTGCTCGACGGGCGCAACGAGTACGCGCACGGCCGCGAGCGGGAGGTGCCTCCTGAGACTCGCGCGGTGGGTGATCGAGACCGTGGCGATCCTGCTCTTCGCGCTGCCCGGCGAGCACAAAACCCGGGGAGAATGGTGATGCGAGTCCCGAGGAGTAGAAGTCGCCGCTTCTGCTTTGCGCGGTGGCTGTCGCGCAAAGCGGGTCGTCCGGCGCGCCTAAGACGATGGGGGCATGCCCCAGAACTTCTTGTCGTGCGAGCGTGAGCAGGTCTTGTTGATGCCGCCGAGCCTGCGCGACTGGCTGCCGGAGAATCACCTGGCGTGGTTTGTGCTCGCGAGCGTCGATCAGCTCGATCTCGAGGCGTTCTACACGTCATATCGCTCGGATGGGCATGGGCGCGCGGCGCATGATCCGGCGATGATGGTCGCGTTGTTGGTGTACGCGTACGCGCGCGGGCAGCGGTCCTCCAGGGGGATCGAGCGGGCGTGCATCGAGGACATCGCGTTTCGGGTGATCGCGGCCAATCAGGTGCCCGATCACGCCACGATCGCAAGGTTTCGCCAGCGTCACGAGAACGCGATCGCGGCGCTCTTCAGCGGCGTGCTGGGGTTGTGCGCGCGGGCGGGGATGGTCGAGGTTGGGGTGATCGCGATCGACGGTACGAAGATGCACGCCAACGCCTCCCAGCACGCGACCCGGGATTACGACAGCATCGCCCGGCAGATCCTCGGTGAGGCCGACACGGTCGACCGTGAAGAGGACGAGCGCTACGGCCACAAGCGCGGCGATGAGCTGCCGCCCGAGCTCGCCTCGCGCGAGGGGCGCGACCGCTGGCTGCGTGGCGCCAAGCGCGATCTGGACGAGCGCCGCGCGGTGGAGGCCAGGCCGATTCCACATTCGCGTCAGGAGCGCTTGAAGGAGGGCAAGCGTCGCTTGGAGGAGGAGCTTGCGGTCGAATGCGCAGCAAACACGGCGTATGAGGACTACCGCACGACCGGCCGCCAGAAGAACGGCCGGCGCCTCGGCGCGCCACCCAAGCCCTACACGCCGCCCGCGACACCCGCCGGGAAGATCAACCTGACGGACCTCGATTCGCGCAACGTCAAGACGCGCGGCGGCTACATGCAGGGCTACAACGCCCAAGCCGCCGTGACGGCGAACCAGATCGTGATCGCCGCTGAGATCTTTGTCAGCTCACCGGATTTCGGGCTGCTCGGACCGGTTCTCGACGCCACGCTGAGCGAGCTTGAGGCGGTCGGTGTGACCGACATCCCCGACGTGCTCGTCGCGGACACCGGCTACTGGCATCACGTCCAGATGCAGCAGATCGCCAACGACGGCATCCAGGTGCTCATCCCTCCCGATGCCGGCAACCGCACGAGCCCCCGGCCCGGTTGGGACGGCGGGCGCTATGCGTTTATGCGTCGCGTTCTTGACACACAGCTCGGTGGCGATCTTTACCGCAAGCGCAAGGGCATGATCGAACCGGTCTTTGGCAACACCAAGTTCAACCGTGGCATCGATCGCTTCCAGCGCCGCGGCCGCTCGGCCGTGCGCTCAGAATGGCGACTGATCACCGCCACCCACAACCTGCTGAAGCTCCACACCAACCAGCTGGCCATCGCAGCGCCCTGACAGACGCCAAGGCTCTCTCCGGGCTCATCGGACGCCAGGTCGCGCTCCTCGCGGCCAGACCTCGGCCCGGATCGACTGCTTGACGCCGGCTCTGCCGCTCGAGCCCGCCAATCCAGGCCCGCACGCGCCACGGCGGGCTTTGCGCGACAGCCACCGCGAGAAGCAGCGCACTGGCGGCTCGAGCAAGGACGAACCTCCGCGGGCTCGATCTACGTCGGAGATTGCCAGCGCCGGCGGGCGCAAAGTAGCGTCCGCCGCGGCATCTCTCACATCGTCGCAATGGACGTGACCGGCCGCGGTGCTGGGTCCCAGAAGTCCGGCGACAGATCTCACGCCCCCTCGGCTCTGCTCAAGGGCTGATCGAGCTCATGAGGCCAATACGGCACGGTCCCGGGGGCGGCAGCTCATCGATGCAGATTGCGTTCAACCAGGCCGCCGCCTTTGGCTCTTGCCCGGGGACTGGTCGGCAGGTCTGGACTCGCTGAAAGACTTCGCCGACGGTGAAACCGACCTGCACGTCTCCGCCAATGGTGGGCACATCACAGGCTTCGATCAAATGGCGGATGACGTTTAGTGGCGCTCGGGCCGCCGGAGCGCCCGGTTCATTGACGACGGCGATCTGCTCATGCAGATTTCCCGCTCGGCTGAGCTGGTCACCTGCGTAGAAGGCCGTGGTTAGATCGACGCGGCGCACGGCGAAACCTATCCGGTCACCCACGATGTCGGGGCGTAGCTCGAAGGCGACCAGCGTTCGTTCTGTGGGACAGAAGCCCCCCAGAACGAGCTGCACCTGCTTAGCAGCTAGCGGTCGGCGAACACCGAGACTACGCACGTACTGGGTGCCTACCACGGCCGTAAACTGCGCGACGTCAGCGATTGAAGGGGGTTTGGCGATCCCGATTAGATTGCTTAGCAGGGGCAGCAAAGTGGCATGGACTTGCTGGTAGATGAGCGAGCCACCCACGCAGCCCAAGCCGAGCTTGCTCGCGTAATAGACATCGTCGAAGAACCCGCCGGCGGACGCGCGCCGACAAACGACCGGCACTTCGAAGATCTTCACGCCTTCGTCCAGTAGCACCCGCTCGTCGTCGCTCAGCCGGCTGTCGGATGCCATCCACAATCGCGGCTGATCCTCATCCGGCACCCATACGGCCAGCAGACTCACGGGCCTAAGTTGACCACGACCGGGAGACGCTTACCAGGCATGTGCTCTCGCGATAGCCGATGAGCGCGTCAGGCGTCCCCCCTCGCCCTGGCCATCGGACAGGCAGCCGTCCGCAGATTTCGCCGGATGGTCTCGGCTCGCGGGCAGAGTTTCGCTTCTCGACACCGAGGTGCGACAACGGGAGGGGACGGGCCGGGGCTGTGAGCCCCGGCCCCGCCCGCGCTGGTCACCCAGTTCGTCAAGCGCGTCAGGCGCGCTTGCCGCTGATCTGTCTCAGCGCCCCGGCAAGCCCGAGGTGTCCGACGGCGTGCGCGGCCTCGGCGCGGTGACCCGCCTCCAGGTATGCCACGAGGTCAAGCTCGCCGTGGTCATAGCGCCGATGGCACGGCCGGCACAGCACCACGACGCACAGCGCGTCATCACAGCCGCCAAGGCTGCGCGGCACCAGATGCGCCGGATCGATCCGCGTGGCGCTGTCGCACACAAGGCAGGAGCGGCCCGCGACCTTCGCGCGCTGCGCGGGCGAGGCGGGCGCGAACGGGCGCCGCTTGAGCGGGGTGCTGCGCTTCAGCGGGGTGCGCCGGTCAAGTGGCCGCCCGCGCCGCAGCGGCGTGCGCCGTCGGATGCGCGTGCGTCTCATGACGCCTGCGCGAGCTGCTCGCCCGCGGCGTTGGTTGTCGGCCAGTCCGCCAAGCGATATCCGACGCCCCAGACGTTGATGACGTAGCGGTCACCGTGAGCGCCGAGCTTGTGACGCAGTCGGCACGCGTGGGAGTCAAGCGTACGTGTCGAGCCCGTCGATCGGTGCCCCCATATCGTGCGCAGCAGCTCGCTCTTGGTGAAGACCCTGGTCGGCTCTGAGGCGAGGATCCGCAGCAGCGCGAACTCCTTGCGGCTGACGTGCACCTGCCGCCCGCGCACCGTGACCTGGCGCTGTGCGATGTCGATGCGCAGGTCGCCGACCGCGATTACCGGAGTGCTGCGCGAGTGCATCTCCACGCGCGCCAGCAGCGCCTTGACGCGCGCGCGCAGCTCGGTGTAGCTGAAGGGCTTGAGGACGTAGTCGTCGGCGCCGGCGTCAAACGCGCGCACGGCGTCAAGCTCGCCGGGCACGCTGCCCAGCAGGATCAGCGCCAGCCGCGGATCGACGCCGCGTCCCGTTCCCGCACGCACGGTCGCTGCGAAGCTGCGCCCGCTGCCGCCGTTGACGTCGACGAGCGCCATGTCGGGCAGCGCGCTGGCGCACAGGCCGATCGCGCGCTGCAGGTCGGCGGTCTCATAGACGGTGTAGCCGTCGGCGGTCAGCTGGTCGGCAAGAAACGTACGGATCACGTCGTCCTCCTCGACGACGAGGATCGTCTGCGATGCGGTGTCGGTGTTGGTCTGCATGGTCGTGCTCCTCTGAAGTGCGGTGAAGCGCCCCGTTGGGGCCTTCACCGGTTGCTTGTGACCGGCCGCCGTGTGCGGCCGGTCAATGGGTGTGGCGGTGTGCGGCGCGCCTGTCAGCGCGGGCGATTGCTCGGCCGTGCTGCTCGCCTCGGCGCAGATCGCGCGCCGACGCGGCCGTGGCGGGTGACTGGTCGCCGTGCCGAGCTCAAGCGACATGACCTGCTGTCGCGGGCGGTGTTCAGGCTGCCCCCGGCGCGTCGATCTGCGCGGCGAGCGCAAGCGCGTCGCTGACGCCGATCAGCCCTTCACCGGCGGCCAGCCATGCGTCTTGTCGCCACTGCGCGGCCGTCGCGCAACTGACGCGAACGGGCTCCTTCGCCGCCGCGTGTGCGGGGTGCTCGCAATAGCTTGCGATCGAGCCGTCGCGTCGAGCCGCGATCCGCGCGATCGCCGCCGCGGTCGCCGGCGTCAGGCAGACCCAGACGTGCTCGTCATCGGTGGTGGGTGGTCGGTGTGTGCGCAGCAGCTCGACGAGCGCGGCGCTCAGCGGTCGTGGCGCGCGGCGCCAATGTCCGCGCGCGGATGCGATCGGCCTTGGGTTGCTCATGGCGTGTCATCCGCTAGAGCAGCCCCGCGGCTGCGAGCTCGCGGCGCATCGCGCAGGCCTCCTCGTCGTCGTCGATCTGCATCCCGCGCAGGACGTCGTTGGTGACGTGCGCGGTGGCGACGACGCACATCTGGCGCTCGCGCTGCGCGCGGACACGCGGCGTCAGGCCACGCAGCCGCGGGCTTCGCCGGCGGTCGGCGACGGCGGCCGCGCGGTGCCTGGCCGCGCGCGCCTCATAGCCGGCCCACAGGCCTGGGTCGACGATCTGCTCGCCGCGCAACAACAGCTCGCGGCAGTGGGCGCTGAGCCGCGCGAGCGTCTCGGCCTGCAGTTCGGCGGCCTGGAGAGCGCTGATCTCGCCCGTGTCGGCGAGCCGGGCGATATCGCGCAACGCGGCGCGAGCGCGGCGCTCGGCCGCCTCGATCGCGATCGTCGTCGCGGTGACCTCGCCGTGGTCCTGCAGGTCAGGGGTAGCGGTGTTGGTGAGCATGGTTGTGAGCCCTCCTCGGGGCGGTGATCGATCGGGTGCTATGGATCGGGGCACGGCGTGCGTGACCCCGCGACGCGGGCTCACGAGCACGTCGCGGGTTGGCGTCAGCCGGCTTGCTTCACCGGATGTCGCAGGGGGCGCGGCCGTCGTTCGCGGCCGCGTTTGAGAGAGGTGTCTGCGGGGCGACGCTGGCGTCGCCGTGGTGTCAGGTCAGCTCAGGCCGGCAGCGCGGCTTGTCGTGCCTGCTGCGCCGAAGCGACCCGTGCTGGATCGCGCACCGGCACGCGGTTGGGTTTCGCCGGCGGCGTCCAGCGCGCGCAGCAGCCGCTTGGCGCGCGCGATCTGCTTGGCGGTGCTCGTCACGCTGACCGTCTCGTCTGCGGCGATCTCCTGGTAGCTGTGGCCGAGTGCTTGACGCAGCAGGAAGCGCCGCGGACGCGGCGGGATCTGCGCCACGAGATCAAGCCGCGCACGCTCGGCGGCGAGCTGCTCGACACCGGGCGCGGTCTGCTCGCGCTCGCCCAGTTCGCGCCTGAGCGCGGCCTCGCCAAGGAGCTCGTCGCGAGCTCGCCTGGCCTCCAGGCGCCAAGCCTCATGCACGGCGGTGCGCGTGACCCAGGCAAGCGCGCCGCAGGACGGCTCGTCCAGGTCGATCGAGGAGTGGGTGATGAGCTGCATCCAGGCAAACGAGCAGGCATCCTCGATCGTCTGCGGCTCGGCCCGCGCCCGCCTCGCAACGCGCCGCTCAAGCTCGCGGGCGTGCTCGCGATGCATGACGGCGATCTGGTCCAGGCGGGTGGCGGTGCTCTTCATCGGGTCCTGACGGTGGGTCTGCATGGCCTCTCCGTTGGTCGGGGTGCCGCGAGTCCGTCACGGCGCGGAACGACGAGAGGCCCGCCCGCGACATCGCGGACGGGCCTCTCATAGGTCCTGCTGTACGCGACCCCGCTTGGTGGCCGCGCTAGGTAAGACAGGTCGGGCGCCGACGTGCGCTCGTCATCGCTGCGATCGGCAGAACTCCCGCCACAGTCCAGGCAGTCACCGCGCCGTGGCCTCGCTCGCCGACGACGCCATCACAGATGCCGCGTGAGGCGCTCGCGTCACCGCGGCGTCAGCGACGCACGATCAATGAGCCGGCGGCATGCATGGCCAGACTCACAGGTCCAACCGGCCGTTCCTGCTGACCAGACCGGCTTTGGACCGTCCGTCAGCGCTTGGGGATCGGCGGCACCCCAAGCTGCCGGCAGATCGCTCGCGCGACTCCAACACCGATCTCCCGATGACGCGGCAGAAACGACTTGGCACGCGACTCGGTGTGCTGCCACGCGTCATGGCCGCCACGGCCACGACCGGCAACCGGCTGCGCTCCATGCGAGCGCAACCAGCGCTCAAGCTCCGCGCGCTTCACACGCGCCCGTCAGGCGGCAGCGACGGTGACCTGAGCCACCGTCACGTCAGCGGAGAGCGGCAGCGCCTCCCCCTCGTCACGGCGCCAGGCCAGCGCAAGCTCAAGCGCCTCGACGACATTCCCCTTGGCCTCCTCATGCGTGCGGCCCTGACTAATCGCCTCGGGCACCTCAGCGACCTGCGCGCACACCCAGCCATCTTCACCGGGCGTCAGCACCACGGTGTAGGTGACCTGAACGTCATCGCTGATCATCGGATCCTCCATCCGTCGTGGATTCTCGCATGCCGCATCCGAGCTGGCGAGTGGATGTCGCCTGACGTCAGCTGCCCTCGTCCTCAGACACGGCGCCCTCGTGGTGGTGGTCGTCGCCGTCGGCCTCCGATGCGCACCGACCTCGCGAGCGCTCCTCGAGCTCCCCGACCTTCGCGCTGTAGGACCGGGCCTCCGCGCTCAGCGCGCGCTGCAGCCGGACATGGCTGGCTGGCAGCACCCTCTTGGTCACCCGCTCGAACGCCTTGCGCGCGTTGTCCTTGTGCGAACGCGGCAGCACCGAGCCGCGACGCTGGTTGTTGGGCAGAACCAGCTGCGATGCGTAGTGCTGCGCGGCGAAGACGACCAGCACGCGGCCGTACAGTTCTCTTTTCTGCCCGATGAAGTCGAGACAACCAGCAGCACTGCTTCAATTGCGGCGGTGTCGTACTGCACCGACCTGCGGCACCTCCCCAATACTGCACGCGGAGACGCGGCACGAAAGAAACGAGCTGGACGAGGAGGCGGCACCCGCTCGAGGCTTGCCGAGGGCATGCTTCGGGGTGTGGTCGTGCTTCTCGGCGCGCCGCTGCAGCTCGACGTCGCCGTCGATCTCGAGGATCCGAGTGCGCGTGCAGTAGCGCGAACGATCTGATGGTCGCGACGTGGCGGTTCCACGTCGCCGGCGACGCGTGATGCCAGCGCTGCTCAACGACCCGGCGAGGCCGGGGCCGGTCACCGGCCCATCGCCGAGCTCGTCCTCGACGACGGCGAGCGTCTGGCGGTACTTCGCGCGCGTCGTCGCCGCGAGGTCGGGCTGCGAGAGGAACGCGTCGATCGCAGCGCCCAGGTCGACGCCGGGTGTGGCGGCGAGGCGGAGGGCGGGCCGGCTGTGGGCGGTGCTCACGACCGCTGTCTACAGCCCGATGTCCTCGCTCAGACCCCCGCGCTGGTCGAGTTCGCAGGAAACGTGTCGTCTTCGTGCACGAGCAACGTGGCGCGTCGGCGCTCGCGTCCCTGCGCCGCCTGGCGATCCGCCGGGCTCGGCCGGTCGAGTTCGCGGGAAATGGGCCCTTCCCCGCGAACCCGACAGCACTGGAATCGTCGACGGATGAGCGGTCGTACTCACGGCGCGCCGATCTCGTGCGAGCGTCAGCGCTCGCGGCCGGCAGGTGTTGGGCAACGATCCATGAGAAGGCTTGAGAACGGCCGCTCGGTGGGGGGTGCTGCCCGTGCGCTGACTTATCGCCAGGAAGCCGACGCCGAGAAGCGCGTCGCGCCGCCGTCGACTGGATGTCACGCAGTCTGAATCTGCTGAGATTGCGGCGCCGTTGGTCAGCGCCGGCCACGGGACTCGACCCGGACGGCATCGCGGAGCTGCGCCGTTGAGATCCCGAGCGCGTCCAGCAGTTCCTTGGACAGTGCGTCGGTGGTCTCAGTGATGGCCGCGAGCAGATGTCCGCAGTCGGCGTCGCGGTTCCCGGATCGCTCGGCGATAGCCGCGGTGAGTTGCAGCGCTTGCTTGAGCTGGGGGGTGACGACCATGCACTCGTACGCCTGCCGATCACATGGGCCGGGCAGCGCGCACGCGAGGATGTGCTCGAGCGTGATCCCCAGGTGGCCTAGCGCATCGGTGGCCGGTCGGCTGGGTGTGAGTAGGAGGCCGAGCAGTACGTGCTCACCGGCGACCGTGGTGTGCCCGAGCATCCGCGCTTGATCAGTGGCGCCGTGGAGTGCACGTAGCGCGTTTGGCGTCCATCGGCCCTGCCAGGTGCCGAGTTCGGTCGCGGTCCCGTCGTCGGGGCGGCATCGCACATAGCAACGCTAACAGTTGGGGCCATCGCGATGCTTGTGCGGTTACCCTCGACCTGTGGCAAAGCGTTCATCGACAACATCTGTGGACCCGGCAACGGGTGACGAAGCGGCGTTTGAGGAGGCGTTCATCGCGTTTTTGCGGGCGCTGCGGCTCGCGCGGGCCAGAGCCGCCCGCGAGCCATCGTTCGCCGGGCTCTCGCTGGCCCAATATCAGCTTCTGGAGGCCGTCGATGCCGCCGGACATGACGGCAACGCGCGCGTTGCGGCTGTCGCGGGGGTCACGCAGCCGACGGTCACCCGCGCGCTGAGCGCACTCGAGCGGCGCGGTCTCATCCTCCGTGTCCCCGGCGATGATCGACGCTCCGTCCGGGTTACATTGACCGACGAGGGGCGGCGAGAGCTGGCGCAGAAGCGTGCCGTGGTTCGCGAGCGGCTACGTGGGCTTCATCGCTCGCTGGATGATGTCGAGCGCGTCCAGGCGGTCGCGTTGATGGGCCGACTGGCCGACCTTATCGAGACCCTGTAGTCCGTTCTTGCGGCGGAGGGATCGTACTCCAGGCCGCCTCCGACGGCCGGATGAACGGTGCTCAGGCTTCGCCGGCGCCTGCTGTCGCGGGAAACGTGGTGTCATCGATTCCGAGGCGTTGAAGCAGCCAGTGCACAGATCCACTGGTCCCGCAGATGTCCTCCCATCCGCCCAGGCGCTCGCCGAGCGTGGTTTCGTCGGGGAAGTGCGCGACCACGGTCACGCGTCCGCCGGGACGAACGCCGCCGAGGCGCTGCATGTACAGCTCGCCGGTGACCGGCAGCCATGCTGCCCGCCAGGCGGGTGGAGGGAACCCGTCGCCGAGCCACCAGTCGCCCAACTCGAGCTCGCTGCGCAGCTCGCGGCGGGGTCGTCTGCGACGAACGCGCTCAGCGAGTCATGCGTCGTGGGCGTCATCGTAGGCGCCGGACCCAAGGGGTTCGCCAGTCGCGAGCTAGGGCACCGATGCCGGTTGCCGCGGTGCCGAGATGCGAGATCTCGCTGCACGGCCGCGACATGGTCACCCGCGTTCGGGGATGGGCAGGGGCGCACGTTCGCGCGAGCGGCGACTGGGGATCGCGAGCGCGAGCGCGAACGCGGCGGTCATCCCGAGCGCGGACATCACGAACGCGATCGTGAAGCCGGATTCTTCGGGCAGTCCGCCGGCGGCGATGTGCCCGGCGACGATGCTGGCGGCGATCTGTCCTCCGAGCGCCCCGCCGATCGTGCGCATGATCGTGTTCATGCCGGTCGCTACCCCGGTCTGGGTCTGGTCGACCGCCTCGACGATCAGGTTGGCCATCGCGGCGAACGAGAAGCCGATCCCGATCCCCAGCAACGTGACGCCGACGTAGATCATCCAGCGCTCGTCGTGCGCGACCGCCAGCCAGACGAAGCTCGCCGCGGCGACCAGCGTTCCGAGCACGAGCGGCAGCTTGGATCCGAAGCGGCCGCCCAGCCAGCCGGCGAACGGCCCCGCGATCAGCATCACGGCGGCGGAGGGCAGCAAGAACAGCCCGGCCTGCGTTACGGTCGCATCGAATCCGAACCCGGCGCGAGACGGGATCTGCACGAACTGCGGGATCAGGATGAACGATCCGAACATGCCAAAGCCGACCAGTAGGCCGGTGAGGTTGGTCGTGAAGACCGCGCGACCGCGCATCATCTGCATGTCGACGAGCGGCTGCGCGACGCGGGTCTCGAAGATCACCCAGATCGACAGCAGGATCGCGGAGGCCGCAAACAACCCGATCACCCCCACGGAGTCCCAGCCCCAGGAGTTGCCCTCGCTGACGGCGACCAAAAGGGCGATCAGCCCTGCCGACAACAGGGCGGCGCCGCCCCAGTCGATCCTGGAGGGCGTCTTGACCGGGGACTCTGGGACGAACAGGTGCGTGGCGACGATCGCGATCACGACGACGACCAGGCCGAACCAGAACAGCCACTCGTAGGACAGGTTGTCGACGATCAGTCCGCTGAGCACGAGGCCGGCGCCGCCGCCGATGCCGAACGTGGCGCTGATCAGCCCGATGCCGGTCGCGACGCGCTCGGGCGGAAACTCGTCGCGGATGATCCCGAACGACAGCGGGAAGATGGCGCCGCCGATGCCCTGGATGACACGCCCCGCGATCAGCAGCTCGATCGAGTGCGACAGCGCAGCGACGAGCGACCCGAGCGCGAACACGCACAGCGTCGCGACGAGCATGCGCTCCTTGCCGAAGATGTCGCCCAGCCGCCCGACGACGGGCGTCGCGACCGACGCGCTGAGCAGGTAACCCGTCAGCACGAACGTGACCGCCGTGGTAGAAGTCTGAAGCTCACGCTGGATCTCGGGCAGCGCGGGCGCAACGAGCGTCTGTGACAACGCGAACGCCAGCGCACCCGTCACCAGGACGCCCAACGTGACGCCGTAGTGCTGGCGCGACTCAGCCACGCCCGCTCCCGCGACGGATGAGCTCACAGATCCTGTCCTCAACGCCGGCCAGCCAATCGCGGCCGGCGTCGCTGATCGACACGATGCAGCGCCGCCGGTCGGCGGGATCCTCACGGCGGTCAGCGAGCCCGCGATTCACAAGCCGCTCGACGTCTCTGGAGGCCACCGACGCTGACACTCCCACGTGTTCGCCGAGGCCCTTGACCGACGTCGAGTCCAGGCCGCACAGCGCAACGAGGATCCGCAACTCGGTGCCGATCATGCCGCTCGCATCCAAGGCCTGCAGCACGCTGCTGAGCACGGCCACAGGCTGGCGGGCGTCGTCGGTGATGGTCGTCACGACAGACATGCGCCCGGTGCTTGAGGACCACGATCGCACCGGTGGACGGCAGACATTTACTTAGCATAGCCAACGATGCGCCATCGCTTCCCCTTGCGGGCGACGGACTGGCGTGAGCTCGAGCGCCTCGGCCACCTCACCCTCCAACCGCTCCCGGAGGCCGCCTGACCCAAACGCTCCCGCACCACCCACGTCATTTTCGATTAGCGCACCACCGCAGCGCCGACGCGCGCTGGTCGACCAGGCCGCGAGCGCGTCACGCGTCGCTTGCGCCGCGGCGCCGGCACGGTCAGGACGGGAACCGGGCAGCGGCGCGCGAGCCGCCGGGCAAATGCCGTCCTCCATGGCGCCCACCGCGCACTGGGCGGTGTGGCGATGACGACCAAGTCGTGGCCGCCGCGCGCGATCTCGCGCACGATCGCAGCGGGCGTGCGCTCGGTCGGCATCACGGTCGTGATCGGCACGTCGCGAGGGACGGCCGTCACGGCATCGTCACGCAGCTGCAAGCACGCGCGCTGGGCGTCTGCCGCCAACTGGTCGAACGACACCGGCGCCGTGACGCCCAGCGACGCCGGGTACATGGTCCACGGCACGCGCGCGACCGGGCAGGCGATCGTCAGCCGCGCGCGCGCGGCAAGCGCGATGTCAGCGGCGTCCAGCAGCGCCAGGCGCGACCAGGCTTCGTGGTCGAGGACGACGAGGACGCTGCGATACATCGCCGCTCACCCCGCCCGCACCGCGGAGTCTGCGCGTCGCGCGTCGCTGTCAGCGCCCTGCAGGTGAGCGGCGACCTGGCGCAAGAACGTGTGGTGGGCGTCGCGAAAGCGCGCGTCGCCGACCTCAAGGCCCGTCATCAGCCGCGCCAGCTGCGGAAACGCGTGCGGGAACGTGGCGAGCGCGATCAGGCCGAGCAGCGCCTGCCCGGGATCAAGATCGCGATCCAGGCAACCGTCGTCCTGCAGGCCCCGCAGCCGCTCGGTGACAGCAGCGTACTGCGCACGCCGCTCCCCCTCACCGAGCGGCCGCGAGGCGTCCTGACCCAGCGCCTCCCACTTCAGCAGCCGCACCCACTTGGGGTCGTGCTGCGCTGTGTCGGCCCAGAACGGCAGCAGCTCCGCAAGCGTTTCGGGCGAATCGGCGAGCACGTCGGCGTGCTCAAACAGCTTGCGCCGCAGCACTTCCAAGAAGAGGTCCTGCTTGGAGCCGAAGTACGCGTAGAGCATCCGCTTGTTCACGCGCGCGCGCCCCGCGATCCCGGCCACCCGGGCGCCGGCGAACCCCTTCGCGGCGAACTCCTCGAGCGCCGCCGCAAGAATCCGGCGCCGAGTCCGTTCGGAGTCGCGGCGCGGTTTTGGCTGGCGATCGGCAGAAGTGCTCATAACACGCTAAAGTAACCGTCCGGATACTACGTGATGTGGCCTTTGCACACAACCGACGAACCATGTCCCGTGTGGCCGATGACCCACTGGCGCACGACGAGCGCTGCCGATGGCAGCGAGCTCGTCGTCATCGAGCTCGTCCACGCCGCCGCCAAGCCCCGCCGCGGTGACGCTGTCGCGACTCGGCGCAATGTCGCGCCCGCGCGCGACGCCACCGCCGCGCAACAGGGCGCCCTGACCTGCTGTCCGTGGCCCTACCAGCAGCGACCCGAGCACGTACGCTCGATCGACGGCGCGGCGATCGTCGAATGGCTCGCCGGGCGGCGCACACCGTTCGCGGCCGTCGTGTGGCTTGCCGATGGGCGCGTCGCAATCCTCGGGCCGATGCTGACCATCGGTCGCCCGGTACTCGTGCGCGACTGGGCGCGCGGCTGCGCGCGCAACGCGACAAGCGCGACCGAGCGCGCATGGTGGGAGGAGGTCGCCCGCTGCGCTCGCAACGCCGCCGCCTGGTCGCCGACACCGATCGGCCGTCGCTTCAGCACCCCGCCGCGACGGCGCCCCTCGCCGCCCGGCGGACACTGACCACACAGCCAGCCTGAAACCGATCACGCGCGCAGCCGAACCGCCCAAGCCGCGTGGGATTTCGCCTCGCCGTGGCGATGGCGACGACCTCGTGAGGAGCGCTTGGGGATCGTCGCGACGGGTGCCCCGTCCGTCCCTGCCGCCGCCCTGGGCAGCCGACGTCGGCGCGGGCTGCCACACGCCGAAGTGATGTCGTTAGTCCAGTCCGGCGGTCGCCGGAAGGGCGATGTCATAACGGGGCGAACATGCCACGGTGCGCGGGATCGCGTAGTCGGTGAGCTCGCCGACGAACGCGCGCGTCCTGATCTGTAACTGCGATCCGAGGTCGCCTTGGCGCGGCAGGGGGAATGGCGTGTGTCTCGCGCCGGCGAAGGAGCCTCGTCGTCATCGAGCGTGCCCACAGCCGATCTCACCCCGTCGCAAGCGACGCCGCTGGGGCTGACCGCGCTGGGGGCGTGGCCGGTGCAGACTGGTGTCTTCATCACCTTGATCGGGGACGTCCTCGCGCTCTTCGGCTGGGGTCTGACCTACGGTCGCCGCAGACGGCTGCCCTGGCCGCGCGCGGTCATGGTCGGTGTCATCAACGCGAGCTTCGGGCCGGTCATCGTCGCATTGAAGCTCCTCGTGCACTGACGAGCGTGGGCCTCGGCGCGCCCGGGCGTTCTGGCCCCACTGGTCCCCGGGGTGCTGGGGGGCAGCTCCTCGTCCTGATCGATGCCCTCGACAAGGTGGCCCCTCGAGCGACACGTTGGGCCGTACCCGGTCGGGCGACAGGGCAGCCACCACGCGCGGTCGCCGAGGCCGGCGGCGGGCGACCCGCGGCCCACCGAAGTCATCAAAGTCAGGTCATAGGTGGGCGAGTTGCGGCTCGCCGCGGTGGGCGGCCGAGAGCCGGCTACGGCTTGTGATGAGCGCGGTGCATACCACCGCCCCGCCGGCGAAGATCGCGGTTGCCCACCAGAACGCAGTCGTGTAGCCGTGGACGGCGGCCTGCGCGAGCAGCGCCGGGTCCTGCGCACGGCCCGCGAGATCGTTCGTCACGGTCGTGGCAGCCAGTGTGCTGAGCAGCGCGACGCCGATTGCGCCGCCGACCTGCTGTGTCGTGTTGACCATCGCCGACGCGACGCCGGCGTCGGCGTCCTCGACCCCGAAGGTTGCCGTTGCCATCGCGGAGCTGAACACGAGGCCCATGCCGGCGCCGACGATCAGTAGGCCCGGCAGGACGTGCGTGGCGTACTCGGTGTCGACGCCCACGCCGGTCAGCGCGAGCATGCCGGCGGCGGCGGCCAGCATTCCCGCGCCGACCAGCGGCCGCGGCCCGAGGCGCGGCAGGAGCAGTGTCGATCCCAGCGTGGCGCCGATGATGATCGTGAATGTCATCGGCAGGAACGCCAGCCCGGTCTGGACTGGCGTGAAGCCAAGGCTCTGCTGCAGGTAGTACGTCAAGAACAAGAACACGCCGAAGAGGCCGATGCCGGCGAGTCCCATCGCAAGCAGCGCGCCGCCGCGGTCGCGGTCGACGACGACGTGCAACGGCAGCAGCGGGTTGGGGCTGCGGCGCTGAATCGCCGCGAAGACGGCGAGCAGCACGACTCCCGCGACGAGCATGCCGACGGTGATCGCGTCTGACCAACCCTCGGTCTGGGCGTTCGCGAGCCCGTAGACGATCCCGAACAGGCCCGTTGTAGCGGTGACCGTGCCGGGGATGTCCAGCCGTGGCTTGACCACCGGCACCTCGTGATGCAGCAGCGGTAGCGCCGCGAATGCCGCTGGGATCGCGATCACGAGGTTCACGTACAGACACCAGCGCCAGCTCAGGTACTCGGTCAGGACCCCGCCGAGCAACAGGCCGACGGCGGCGCCGCCAACGGCGACGGCGCCGTAGATCCCGAACGCCTTGGCGCGCTCATCGGGATCGGTGAACGTCGTTGTCAGCAGCGACAGAGCGGCGGGTGCGAGCAGCGCGCCGAAGACGCCCTGCAATGCGCGAGCCGTGACGAGCAAGCCGAAGCTCTGCGCAGCGCCACCGAGCGCGCTCGCGACCGCGAAGCCGAGCAGACCGACGATGAAGACGCGTTTGCGGCCGAAGAGGTCGCCGATGCGACCGCCGAGCAGCAGCAGGCTGCCGAACGCCAGCGCGTATCCGTTGACGACCCACTGGCGCCCGTCGTCGCTGAACTCGAGCGCGGCCTGCGCGGACGGCAGCGCGACGTTCACGATCGTCGCGTCGAGGACGACCATGAGCTGCGCCACCCCGATCACCAGCAGGATCAGCCAGCGTCTGGCGTGATGCGGGTCGGGGTGGGGTTCGCTCACGGTCATGCGGCTCCTGCCTTTCGGGGTTGTCCGTCGACGCTCTGACTCCCGACGGACGTCGCGCCGGCTCGCCGGCGGCGACGGCAGCACGTGTGCTTTACATTCTCACGCCTCATCGTCTCGCAGATGGACAGATGTGCCTCCGTCTGTAAACGGGGCGCCCGGCGATGGACTGGGAGTCGGCTGTTGCGTTCAGGCGTCGCGACCTCCGTTCGCTGCCCAGCGCGACCAGGCGTCGGGAAGTGGCTCACCGGATCGCTCGAAGTGCGCGAGGTCGACCGCGACGAACATCGCGCGTGCTTCTGCGATGAGTTGTCCGGCGTCTCGCGCCTCGCCTCGCAGGTAGACCTTGCGGCCGTCGATGCGCTCGCACCAGGCTTGCAGTTCTACGTCGCGTTGCAGCAGCAGCGGCGCTCGGAAGTCGACGGTCAGCGTTGCGGTGACGGCGGGCCGTCCGACGATCAGCAGCACCGTTCCGAGCAGGTCGTCGAGCGCGGTCGCGACGGCACCGCCGTGGACGAATCCCGGGGCGCCCTCGTGACGTCGATCGAAGCGAACGCGGCCGTGCACGCGGTCCTCGAGGACTCGCATTCGCAGCCTGAGTCCGGCGGGGTTGTCGGGTCCGCAGCCCATGCAGTGCGGTTGGTGCGGAGGGACGGTGCCGTCGGGCAGCGGTTTCACGGGTGTGCCTCGTCGCTTCAGGAGTGCCCGAAGCGGACGTTGGGGAGGATCCGGTCAAGCCAGGCCGGCAGCCACCATGCGGCCGCGCCGAGCAGTCTGAGCAGGACGGGCATCAGGACGAGCCGTACGAGCAGGGCGTCGATCAGGACCGCGACGCCGAGGATGACGCCCATCTCCTTCGGCGGGAGGGGGCCCGAGAGCGCGAACGTGAAGAACACGGCGACCATCACGGCGGCCGCGGCCGTGATGACGGGGCCCGAGACCGCGATGCCCTCGACCGTCGCCTCGCGAGCATCGGCCGTGCGGTCCCAGCGCTCCTTGGCCGATGCCAGCAAGAAGACCGTGTAGTCCATGCCGAGCGCGAAGAGCATCACAAAGAAGAAGATCGGCGCCCAGGCGCTCAGGTAGCCCTGCGACTCGAAGCCCAGCAGCCCAGACAGCGCGCCGTCTTGAAAGATCCATTTGCCGACGCCGAGGGACGCGAGTGTGGCAAGGACGTTCAGCAGCACGCCGGCGAGCGCGATCAGCGGAGCGCGTAGCGCGACCAGCAACAGCACAAAGCCGAGCGTCAGGACGAGAATGACGACCTGTGGGGTGGCGTCGACGAGCGCCAGCTCGAGATCGTGATTCTCAGCGCTCAGCCCACCGATCAGCGCGCCGCGCGGGAGCTCGTCGCGCAGACGGTCGATCGTCTGCCCGACGCTGTCGGCAGACGGCATGCCGCTGGGAAGCGCTTGCATCAGTACCAGCCCACCACCTCCGGGCTGGATGGGGAGCAGATCGGCGATGCCCGGATCGTCGCGCAGCGTCGCCGCCAGTTCGCGGTGCGTGCTCGCGGGTGCGACGATCTGCAGCACGGCCGCCGCGCCCGGACCGAAGCCGCGCTGCAGCTGCTCAAAGCCCTGGCGTGAGCTGTCGTGCTCGGGTGCGACGGCGATCGACGGCATCCCGGTCTCGAGCTGCGTGACCGGCCATGAGAGCGCCGCGACCACGAACAGGCCCGTCAGGCCGAAGAGGATCGGGCGGTTCCAGGCGCGCTGCGCCCACGCGGCCAGCCGCGGCGAGCGCTGCCCCCCGGGCTTGATCCAGGGCAGCGCGAGGCGGTTGACCCGGCCGCCGAGCGTGGCGAGCACGGCGGGCAGCAGCGTCAGCGATGCGACGAGCACGAAGCTGACCGCGAGGATGATGCCGGCGGCGGTCGTGCGAAACGCCGGGCTTGGGACCACCAGCACCGCCGACAGCGCGATCAGCACTGTCAGCCCGGAGAACAGCACCGCCTTGCCGGCGGTGTCCATCGCCTGAGCGACCGCCTCGACGGGCGAGAGGCCCTCGTCGACATGGGCCTGGCGAAAGCGCGCGACGATGAACAGTGCGTAGTCGATGCCCAGCGCGAGCGCGAACATCAGCGCGAAGTTCATCGCCCAGATCGAGATGTCAAAGATCTGCCCGCCCAGTGCCAGCATCCCGGCGGCGCAGACGAGCCCGAGCACGGTCAGCATCAACGGCAATCCCGCCGCCACCAGCGAACCGAAGGCGAGCAACAAAATCGCGAGCGTCACCGGCCACGAGATGATCTCCGACCTCAGCATCGCGGTCTTGTTGTCATGGTTGAAGTCAGACCACACGGCGGGCGCGCCCGTCAGGTCTGCGCGGACGGCTGCGCTCCCGGCAGCGGCGACGCGGCCCTTGAGATCGTCGGCGGCGCGACCCATGTCGTCGGGAGCTGCGTTCGCGCCGCCGACGATCAGCGCGGTGCGGCCGTCCGGTGACAGGCCCGCGCCCGGGCGCGGCGCGATGATGTCGCCGACCCGCCGATCTGCGTCAAGCACTCGCTGCACACGGTCGATCGTCAGCCGGAACGCGGGGTCATCGGCGGTGTGGGTCTGCGAGCTGACGACGACCTGCAGCGCATAGGCGCCCTGGCCGGCGAAGTGGCGATCGATCTGCTCGCGCGCCTCGACCGATTCAGAGCTGCTGACCTCCCATCCGGCGCCGGAGAGAGCGCGCTCGACCCGCGGCGCAAGGGCTCCCAGGCCGAGCGCCACGACAAGCCAGGTGAGCACGACCACGCGGACATGCGTCGCCGCCCAGCGGCCCATGCCGCCCACGCGGCCGACGGCATCAACCGGCGCGAGATGAGCAACCGCACTCACGATGTCTGCCCCGTTGTGTGGAGTGAATGCGCGTACGCGTCGGTCACAGGACGATCCCCCTGGTCGTGTGCTCTGGTTGCTGGTCGGCTTCGACGTTCGCGCTTGCCCGCGGACCCCAGGCCGACGCGGGCACGCCTTTTGACATCAGGTTGCATTCTAGTCTAGTCTGTAGACAACTATAAGCGATCTGTAAAGGGGTTCGGGGTGGCGGGAGTTTGCGTGGTGCGGGTGGCGCGTCGTCGGCGCGACCGGGGATCGCTGGGATCGATGCGGCGACGTGCTCGATCGCCCGTGGCAACGAGCGGTGCTCGCTGCCTCGCCAGCGCGGGCACGGACATGGTCGGTCTCTCGGTGTCCGCGTGACAGACGTAGGCCAGCGTGCAGGTGCGGGCCGGGCGAGTTACGCCGAGCAGGCACGTGAGTTGCTGCACGAGCGACTGCTCGTCGCCGCCGACGACCTGCTCGCCGAGCGCGACTGGGCGACGATCACGATGGCCGACATCGCCAAGGGCGCAGGCGTCAGCCGCCAGACGCTGTACAACGAGTTCGGCTCGCGGCCGGAGTTCGCACAGGCCTATGTGCTGCGCGAGGCCGCTCGTTTCGTCGGCATCGCCGAGCAGGCGATAACCGATCACGCTGGTGATCCTGAGGCAGCTCTGGCCGCAGCATTGACCGGGGCCTTGTCCGAGGCCGCCGACAACGCGCTCGTCCGAGCGATCCTCGCCGAAGAACCCACCGGCGGGCTGCTTGCGCTCGTCACGACGCAGGGCGCCCCGGTCATCGGAGCGGCCGTCGACCGCCTCGCCGCCCTCTTCGCGATGACATGGCCGGGCCTGCCCGAAAGGCAAGCGCGTGTCGCCGCCGATTGTGCGACTCGGCTGGCGATCAGCCACGCGCTGTTGTCGGTGAGTTCCCCGGAACGCACCGGACCGGAGATCGCTTCGGTGATCGGGCCCTACCTGCAATCCCAGAGCGCTCCGGATATGGATATCGCTTGCGAGCGCCAGCAATGACCCACGCTCGGCGTCCACGCGGGCGCACTGCCAGAGGAGGAACGTTGCGAATGAAGGCGTCAGTCAGCGCGCTGTCGGTGGCGCTTGTGGTCGCGATCGCGGGCTGCGGCGGCGATTCGCCGTCGGGTGGCACGTCATCGGGCAAGCAGGTCGGCGCGGCGAACGCGCCGGAGGCCAGAAAGCTGATCAAGCAGACATTTGGCGCCAACCCAAGAGCGAAATCGGGTCTGCTGAGCGGCAGGATCGATATCGCCATCAAGGGCGCGCCGTTGTTTCGCAAGGGCGTCGCGGTGACGATGAGCGGGCCGTTTCGCCAAGACAAAGGCCGCGACCCCGTGGGCAATTTCTCCGTCGGGCTTGAGCTGAAGGACAAGATCTACGGTGCCGATCTGATCCTGATCGGCAACGAGGTGCTGATCGGCCTCGGGTCGACGGCGTACCTCGTTCCGGCGGACATCGGCGCCAACATGCGACGGCCGCTGCGCGGTGCCGACAACGCACTGACTGGGGTGCTCGGCGTCTTTCGGGTCAACCCGGACCGCTGGGCGAAGAACCCGCGGATCGTCGGCAACGAGAAGATCGCCGGTGAGGACGTCGTCCACGCAAGCGCAGCGATCCATACCAACCGCTTCTTTTTGGACGTCGCGAAGCTCGTCAACATCCTGACATCGCTGCGCTTCACCGAGGTCGCAGGACTGCCGCTCGCGGTCGACGCCAAGGCACGAGCGGCGCTCTCCCGCTCGGTCACGTCCGCGACGGGCGATCTCTACAGCGGCGCCGAGGACCATGTCATGCGCCGCGCGGCGTTCAAGATGGCGATGAAGATGTCGGCCAAGGACCGCAAGATCCTCGGCGGCATCTCCAGCATCAAGGTCTCAGGCGACGTCACGACGATCGACGTCGGCTCGCCGACCCAGATCGAGGCACCGACGACGCGCGGTTCCTACGCCGAGCTGCAGGTTTCGCTGGACGCCCTCTCCGAAGCCGCGCAGCAGGAAGCCCAGGAGAGCCCGTGATGCTTGCGCACACAGCAGCGCTCGCACCGTCTCTGACGGTGCAGGGCCTCAGCAAGAGCTTCGGTGAGCGCCGGGCGGTCCGCGACGTGAGCTTCGACGTCGCGCGCGGCGAGCTGCTCGCGGTCATCGGCCCCAACGGCGCCGGCAAGACGACGCTGCTGTCGATGCTCGCGGGGATCCTCGAGCCCGACACGGGCACCGTCGCGCAGCCAGACCGCACGACAGCCCGGATCGGCTGGGTGCCGCAGCAGACCGCCGTCTACGGAAAGCTCACCGTCGCGCAGAACCTGCGGCTGTTCGCCAAGCTCGAGAAGGTCGCTGACGTCGACGCGACCGTGCGGCGCATGCTCGAGCAGACTGGCCTTGAACAGCGCGCGGATGACGAGCTGGGCAAGTTGTCGGGCGGAAACCGCCAGCGTGTGAACATCGCCGTCGGGCTGCTCGCCGACCCACCCGTACTGCTGCTCGACGAGCCCTCCGGGGCGCTTGACCCGCGCCAGCGCGAGCGACTGTGGGGATTCATCACGGCGCTGACCGACCGCGGCACCGCGGTCATCTTCTGCACGCACGACATCGCCGAAGCCGAGCGCCACGCCCACCGCGTGCTCGTGCTCGCCGACGGCGAGGCCCTGTTCAACGGCACCGCCGCCGAGCTCAAGGCCGTCGCCGACGCAGACGAGGGGCACGACCTCGAGCAGGCCTTCGTCGGCTTCCTGCGCGAACGGGGCCACTGACATGCGCTGGATGCTCCTCAAGGACCTGCAGATCCTGCGGCGCTCCAAGCTGCTCGTCGGGCTGCTGATCGTCTATCCCGTCGCGATCGCGCTGCTGATCGGCTTCGCGCTGTCAAGCGGACCCGAAAAGCCGCGCCTGGCGTTCCTCAGCCACATCCCCGAAGGCGGCCAGACGATCAAGCTCGTCGGCAAGAAAATCGACGTCAAGGTCTACACCGACGAACTGTTCAGGTCCGTTGACCGGATCGACGTCGAAAATCGCGCTCAGGTACTGGAGAAGGTGCGCTCCGGTGAGGCACTGGCAGGACTGATCCTTCCACCGGACTTCACGACCAAGCTCTCAAACGGCGGCTTCAACTCCGCCAGCGTCGAGGTCGTCTACAACGGCGACGCGCTCAAACAGTCCTTCGTCCGCTCAACGGTCTCCTCCAAGCTCGCGCAAGCCGACGCCGCGCTCGCCCGCACGATCAACACGGTCGCCACCGACTACGTCGACATCTTCACCAACGGCGGGCACATCGACGTGCTCGGTACCGATCTGAACCTCATCGGCCTCAAGAAGACCAACACGCTGATCGATTCAGCGATCGCGATAGCCGACAAGCCACAGGTCTCGCGCAAACTCGCCCCCGTTCAGAACTTCGCGGAGCTCTCCGTCGCGAACATCGACCGCGTCAAGGATGTCCTGAACACCGTCGAACAGCCGGTCAAGGTCAACGAGACCGTGCTCAGCGGAAGTCGCGCGCCACTGGACACGTTCGCCGTCGCGCTGGCGGTCACGATCTCGCTGATGTTCGTCTGCGTCCTCCTCGCGTCCGGGCTGCTTGCTCTCGAACGCGAGGAGAACACGTTCTCCCGGCTCGCACGCGGCCTCATGCCCGGCGGCCGACTACTCGCAGGAAAGGTCATGCTCGCCGGCGGCTGCGCAGCAGTCGTCACCTTCGCGATGCTGCTCGGCATCAGCGCCTTCGTGCCACTGGATTTCGGGCGCGTCGGACTGTGGTTCGCCGCGATCGCCGTCAGCGCATTGGCGTTCGGTGCGCTCGGCGTCGCGATCGGCAGCCTCGCACGCGAGGTACGCGCAGCATCACTGCTCGCGCTCATGCTCGCGCTCCCGCTCGCGTTTCTCGCGCTCGTGCCCAGCGGCAGCGTGTCACCCGCGCTCTACGACGTCATTCGCGTCGTCTCCGCGATCTTCCCATTCAAACCCGCACTGGATGCGGTCAACGCTGCGATCAACGACACGACGCCCAGCCTGGGCGTGGCACTCGCCCACCTCGGCGCGCTGATCGTGATCTTCGGCGCCGCCGCGCGAGCCGGCCTGCGCCGCTTCGCGCTCGCCTGAAACGCGCACGCTCGCTCTGGGGGGGTGACCGCGTCGCATTATGCCGCCGGGTCGTTGCTCCCACGCATCCAGTGAGGCCAACCAGGTCGCCCGGCTGCTCGATCTCGCGGCATTCTGACACTCGCGCGTCGCGTCGAGAGCGTCCGGCCCGCCCACCGATCCGCTTGCATCGGCGACGTCGGCACGATGACTCCGTCCGTTCTCCGCAGGAAACGGGCTGTTTCCTGCGGCGCCGCCAGCGCGATCAGGGCCTGGTCAGTCGTCGTCGGTCACGCCACCGCGCCCATGCGGCTCACGGTCGACATAGCAGAGGGCCCGAATGCCCGATACCACCATGGCGATTACCCCCGCCTTGGCTGGGCAACCAGCAACCGAACGACGCGGGCGTGTGCGACCGCTGGGCCGAAACGTCCCCGGCGTGGTCGCGCTTGGATGCCGCGGGCACGGGCGCGGGGCGGTCAGGCCGCGTCGGCGAGCACGGGCACCCAGACTTCGGCGGGGCGGCCGCGTTCGGGTTGGCGGGTCTCGCGGCGCAGCCGGCCGGCATCTTCAAGGACTCCGAGGGCGCGCTCGATTTCGCGGCGTTTCTTGTTGCGGCTGAACATGTCAGATACCTCTGTGCGGGTGACTCCGGCGGAGCGTTCCTTGGCGGCGGCCCAGATCTCGTCGGCGGTCGGGTCGCCGAGCGTGTCGCCGAAGATCCATGTGGTCGAGGCGGCGCTGTAGCGCCAGACGGCCAGGCCGGCCTCGAGGTGCTCGAGGCCGATCGTGTCTGAATGGTCCAGCAGCGCGTAGATAAGCGCGAGGCGCACGACGTGCGCTTCGGCGCGAGCTGTGGCTGCACCGGCCAGGCCGGCCTGGCCGGCTGACAGGTCGGCGTAGATCGCGATCCAGCGCTCGCGGGCAGCACGGTCGAGCGGTAGTTCGCGATGGGCGGCGGCGAAGCGCAGTGCCAGCCGCAGGGCGTCGCGGATCTCGGCCAGATGGTCTCCGTCGAGGGCACTGCCGAAGGGCAAGAGCTTGGACCGATCGACGGCGATGAGCAGGAAGCGGTTGAGGAAGCCGTTGGCGAGCTCCGTGGCGGCGAGGTAGCGCAGCAGCTCGTCTTTGGTGATGTGTCCGACGATGCCGATGTGCGCGGCGGTGGCGCGCAGCGGGTTGTTGCGGACCATCGTCTGCAGGGCGTCGCCGTCCCAGGCTTGGCGCACGATCGGCGACAGCGTGTTTCCTTCGCGGGAGAGGACCTTGAGGACTTGAGCGAACTCCTGCTCGAGCACGAGCCGGCGCTTGTCGGCGGGCGCGTCGCTATCGGCTTGGTCGACGGGATCTCGGACTTGGGCGATGAGGCCCTCGCCGGAGCTGAGGCCGCTGGCGAGGCACCCCTGCACGAAGTCGGGGTCGGCCTCGGTGAGGATGCGGCGGACGTGGCCCCATGACGATCCTTTGCGGCCTTTGGCCGATGGGCCGACGAGGACGCAGAACTCGTTGGGGTAGTGGCGGTCGGCCTCGATCGCGTAGTGCGCGCCGCGTCCGCAGGCGGTGCCAAACGCAACGAGGAATTGGGCCAACAGCGCCATCGGGTGTGCCTCGGTGTGCGGCTCGGTACGCAGCACGAACTCGCCCGCCGGCCCGTGAAATGCCGCGTCGGCGGGCGCCGCCGGCCAGCTGGTCACTCGAATGCTCCTTCCCGGATACCCTGGCGCAGCGCGACGCGAAGGCCGTCGATCTCCTGGTCGCGCGTAAGGAGTTGGTCCTCGAGCTCGACGACGCGCCCCTCGAGCTCGGCGATCCGTTCGGTTTCAGGCTTGAATGCAAGCGCAGCGCCGGTGATCGCGGGTAGGTCCAGGGCGATTTCGCTACCCAGATGCTCGCCGAGCTTGCGCTCCAGCAGCTTGATGACCTGATCTTGGCGGCGCAGCTGAGCGGCGTGGTTGGCGACCTTGACGCGTAGCTGCGCGGCGGTTGCGTTGCTCGCCGCGACGGCGTGCGCCGCCTGCTGGTCATATGCGGCCGCGAGCTTCTGCTTGACATGTTCCTTGAGATCGCCGTGCTTGGGGTCGTTGATGAACTTGACGCTCACCCCCGCGCGCCGCGCCAGCGTCGTCCAATGAAACGCGACGCCCTGCTCGATCATCGCGTCAGCGGCGTGAAGCACCGCCGCGCGCTTCTGGCCGGAGATGACGCGGTGGTGCTGGGTGAGGTGGTCAGGCACCAGCGAGCGCGGGGTCAAATGAGGGGCTGCTGTCGATCACGTTCAGCTGGAACGCAGCAGGCGTGAGGTCGCCGAGCTCACGACGGTCATTGGCCTGGCTTCCAAGGATGCGGTGCACCTCCTTGGCCTCCTCCCGGGGGAGGCCATCGATCTTCTGACGCATGCGACGGATGAGGTACCTGACGCGCTCGATGTGCTCGTCGGATGGCATCGCGTCGCGCTTGGCCCAGTCAGCCAGCTCATCGGAGGCGGCGAGGATCCGCTCGCGCGCGGCGAGCAGGTCAGTGAGGTACTTCTCCAGCGCGGCGAGGTGCGTGAGGTCGGTACGGAAATGCTTGCAACCGATGCAGCGCATCCGGTATGGACAGGCCGAGCCGAGCGCTGCGACGTTCGACGGCTCAACACACGCCCCGTAAGGGATCGCGGTCGACCCGATCGCCATCCGTATGTCCTCGGACTCCGCGAACCGTTCGACGATCTGCGCGAGCTCGTTGCCCTCGGCGTCCCATTGCCAGCGGTGCTCGAGATCGACGGCCTGACGACGGCGCTCTTGGCGAATCCGGCAGTAGCCCTCCGTCGTCGCGAAGCTGCGGTGATCCATGATGTCCATCAGCAGATGCGGCGAGCAGCCCTTGTCAGCCAGCCGCTGAGCGTAGGAGTGCCGAAACGCGTAGGCATAGACGCGTCCGCGGTCATATGGCGTGCCGTCGCTGTCGAGCAGCTCGGGCAGCTGCCGCGACCATTCGCGAACGGCATGCGTGACGCGCGGTCCGCTCATCGGCACCGTGCCCGAGCGGTTGCGTGCCTGCTGCGGAAACAGCGGCAGCTTGCCGGCGCCAACGTCCGGAAAACGAGCCCGAGCACGTTCGGCGGCGCGCTTGATGATCAGCGCCTCGCGTGCATGTACCGGCAAGCGCTTGGAGCGCTTGGGTGTCTTCTCGGGCCGGTAGACGAGGACCGGCTGGCGGTCAAGCGTGCCGTCCTCACGGACACGTTCGTCCCACTGCAGACACGTCTCCTTCAAGTGGCAAATCTCGCTCGGGCGCCGCCCAGTGCGGATCAGCAGCTCGACCGCATCTGCGACGTCCTGGTTTGCGATATCGACGAGGAGCGCGAGCGCGTTCTTGGACGCGAGCTGCTTGATCACCGAGTTGGGCAGGCTGCGGCCAACCTCGTCGTCGGGGTCGCGCTCCTCCGTGCGTGGACTGTCGCTTTCGTAGATCGCAAACGTGTCCGCGAGCCCATGCAGCGGGCCGTCAGGGGCGGTCAGTCCGCGGTCACGCGCGCGCCGCAGCAAGTGGCGCACCATCGTGATGCAATCGAGGTGCGTGGAGTTGGCCAGCTTGCCCGCCGATGCCTGCCCTGCGAGACGCATCAGAAACTGCTCGATGTCGCGGCGGCCGACGTTGGCGGGGTCCACGCCTCCGTCGTGTCGGATGCGCAGCGACTCGCTCAGGCGCCTCATCTGACACAACGTGCTCCTCAGGTAGTGCACGTTTTTCACCGCGAGCGATTCGCGTGCCCAGTCGCGGTAGATCTCTCGCAACCACGGCTGCGTGAGCTGGCCGAGGTCGAGGTTCTGTCGCGCGCCATCGCGGCGCAGCAACCCCAACCGCCACACATCACGCGAGAGCTCCTCCTCGGGATCCAGCAGCGCCTGCTCGACAGACCACTGGATGCGCTTGAGCAGAAGCCGCGCGATCGATGTCGAGGGTGGGCGCTTGTCGATCTCGAGCACTGAACGGACGCCCATCCGCGCCAGGTGGCCGACCAGGCACGTCAAGTCGCCCCACGCGTTGAATGCGAGCTCGCCGTGCAGGGCGTCCTGGACGCCGACGAGAAACTCCAGCCGCAGCCGCTCGGGCACCGAGGCGAGCACGAGAACTCGCCCGTCAACCGACACCGCTACGGGATGCTCGCGTCGCCATGTATCCCAGTCGGGCTTGCCCAACTGACGCCATCTGAACTGGCACGCCACACATGACCGCGGTTGACGGTGGCTCGCAAGCCGGCCGCAGCGCTCACACGCACCGGCCGTTGGCCGCGGCTGTGCCGGCGGGCGTGGCGTGCGCCGGCCGTTGCGAGGCTGGCCCCCACGAATCCACTCCTCGACCGACGCCACCATCGAGCGCTTGAACGATCGAGCGCACAGCCGGCAGAGCTGGTGGGGTCCGTACGCCGGACGCTCGAACCCCGGCGCCCGGCATACCCGGCAGAGGACCTCGGCCTTGCGGCCCACGTCAACGCGGACGCGCGGCACCGTGACGAACTCCTCGAGCGTCATCTCGTTGGACCCGCGCCGCCGGCGCGACGTACAAGGCCCGCACAGGCCGCCGGCCTGCACAGCCACCGCAGAGCAATTGCGCACCACGCACTCCTTGAAGCCAAAGACCGGATGATCCGCCGACGGCGCGAACACCCGCCGATCGGGGTCATAGCCAACCTCGATCAGCGCCTCGAGGTCCACAGCGGCGCGCAAACGCGCGATCGTCGGGTCAAGCTCGACCGCGGAAAGCCGCGGAACACGAGCGACCTCAGCGAGCATCGGCGCCCGCCGCGTCGTCGAGCGCGAGCGTGTCGACATAGGCCGCGTCGATCGCGTCGCGCATCTTGTTCCACTCCGGATGCACGTAGCGCGCCGTCGTCGCCAGGTGCCGGTGACCGAGCAGATCCTTGACGACATCAAGCTCCGCAACGCCCGCCAACCCCGTCGCCCACGCGTGGCGCAGCATGTGCGGCGTCACCTTGCGCTCCAGCCGCGCACGCAGGCAGAGGTCCGACACGATCGAGTTGACCTGATCGACCCGAACCGGCCTGCCCATGTTCTCGCCCGCAACGTTCACGAGCACCGTCAGCGAGCCGTCCGCGGCCGGGATCCGTTCGCGCTCGTAGTGCCACCGGTCGGCGCAGAACACGGTGACCGCGTCGACCGGGACAATCCGGTCGCGACTGGACTTCGCCGACGAGCCCTGCTCGGTCGTACGGCGCCGCACGTGCAGGTGCGCGCCAGCCCGGGCGCAACCAAGCTCCCGGGAGTCGTGCATGAAATGCACGTCCTCCTCGAGCAGCAGAACGGCCTCCCCGCGGCGCAGGCCGGCGTGGCGCATCAGGACGAGCAGCAACCGATCACGCCAGTTATGCGTGACCCCCATCAGGGCGTTGAACTCCTCCCGCGCGACCGGGTTGACATCGCCCTGCTCCTCGGCGCGCAACACATGGCGGGGACGCAGGGCAAAGCGCTGCGAGCGCCGCTCCGAGATGCCGAGATCGGGCAACTGGCCCATCACGAACAGCGCCGCGATCGCCTCCTCACCAACCAGACCGTGCGCGCGCGACGACTTGTACATCTCCCGCACCGACACGAGGATGTGGTTGATCCGCCCGTTCCCGCGGGGCTGCCCGACGCCGCGTCCAGGGCGAGTCACGATCTGGTTGCGCAGCACCAAGACGAAATCGTCCATGCGGCGCGCCGCCTCCATCAGGCCAAGTTGCCGCACGGCGCACCAGTCAAAGAAGACAGCGAGGTTGCCGGCGTACTTCTCGGTTGTGCCAAGCGCCCGCCCGCGGCTGTAGCGCAAATAGCGCAGATACGTGTCGGCCGCCGGGACGAGCTCGTAGTCGCCGTCACGCACGCTCCAGTACCCGAGATCCCCGGGGGGCCGCACGCGGATCGCGGCGCAGCCCGGCACAGGAACCGGCGAAGAGACGACCGTGAGCATGGTCGCGACCATCCCAGACGGTTCGGACGGAACGGCGCACCAAAGAACCCGCACCGCCACCGGCCTCACGCCAGGGCTAAGCACCGACCGGTGCGGCCCTGAGACCTACAGAAAAGCTCGCCCGCGGTCTTCGCCCCATCGACAAAGCGCCACAGCCACTTGGCAGCGACATCGACATCGCCGTAGGCGACCTTCGTCCTGCCCGGCTTGCCGCTCTTGAGCGTCGGGGTCGTCGTCGTGCGGTGCTCGTCGAGCACGAGCCGCAGCCCGTTGGCGGCGATCGTCCGAGCGACGTGATCGCCGGTGCCGAGGTAGCTGCTGCTCTCGGGGCCGAGGAGTCCGAATGCGAACACGCGGGCCACGTCCATGTCGTCGGGCGCGACCGCGGCGAGCTCGGTCAGCAGGGAGGCGCCGAGGTCGAGGTTCGTGCCGTGCGCCTGCCTGGTGAGCTCGCGCAGCGTGGCCCGGTGCTCGACGTCGAGCTCCTCGCGCGGCGTGCGCTCCCGCCGGCCTTCACCGGCTCGCTTCGATTTGGCCTTGTCGACCGCCCTCTCCCGCAGCTCTTCGACGGTGCGGACGATGGCCTGCTTGGCGAGCTCGCGAAACAGTGCACGATCGGTGATGATCGGCGCGCTGCCATCCAGTTCGATCAGCACACCACCGGCGCGGGCCTGGTCGACGTCCGAGGTATCGAAGCGGAACGTCGGCGGGCCGTAGGCATACTGCTCGACCAGCTTGTGCAGCTTCTCCGCCTCGGCGACGAGCGCTTCGGTCTTCTTGCCCAGCCGCAACGACTTCAGGTCGTTGGGGTGGACGGTGTTGAGGTACGCGCCGAACGTGTCCTTTGGGGCGTCGCGCAGCGCCTGCCCGATCGCCCATCCGGCGTTGTTGACGAGCTGCGACCCGGCGACGTTGCCGTCCGCGATCGTCGCGACGACCGCCCCGGCGATCTGCGGCGACACGTCAACGATTGCGAGCAGCGTGTCGATCGCACTGACGGGGATCTCGCCGGTGCCGACGAGCCGCTGGCCGGTGTCGGGCAGCTTGAGGATCTTCGCTCGCACCGTTGCGAGCTGGCGACTCCAGCCGAGCGCCTGCGCGGCGCCGTCGAGCGTGTAGCCCTCGTCGAGCATCGCCTGGACCGCCTTGGCCTCCTCCAGCGGCGTGAGCGCCTTGCGCGTGACTTATGCCGAGTGCGATGGCATGCCGACCTGGGCGTGAAAGGTCGCGCAAAGTGCGCGGTCGGCCGGGTGTGAGGTCTTCATAACCGCGGACCCCGGGCCGAGCTTTAGACCGAGATGGTCATCGGTCGAGAGGGAACATCGTGGTGAGGGAGCGGCCCTCGGTCGCTCGGGTGCTCGGGCCGCTTGGCCCGTACGCGTCGGGGTTTCGCTCGTGGCTGGCGCAGCGCGGGTATCGGCCGTCGTCGGTGGAGACCCAGGCGTTCTTGATGGGTCATCTGAGCCGCTGGATGACCGAGCGGGGGTTCGAGCCGTCGGCGTTGACGAGCGAGGTGGCCGAGCGCTATCAGCAGGTTCGTCGGCAGAGCCACTCGTCCTTGAGCGGAAGTCGTGGGCTGGAGCAGCTGCTGGCGTATCTGCGGGGCGTCGGCGTCGTGCCCGCGCCGGCCGCGCCGCGATCGCCGGCCGAGGCGGTCATCACTGCCTACCGCGAGTACCTCGCGCGAGAGCGCGGGCTGGTCGAGGGATCGGTCGTCCTGCGGGCCCGGGTCGCGCGGCTGTTTCTCGGCGAGATGTCTGATCCGATCGAGGCTGCGCTGGCGCAGCTGCGCCCTGGCGATGTGACGCGGTTTGTCGTAGCGCAGTGCGGTGACGCTCGTCGCGGGACGGCGTGGGCGTCGACGCTGGTCAGCGGGCTGCGGTCGTTGCTGGTGTTCTTGCATGTCACGGGGAGAGTCCCGGTCCCGCTTGCGGCGGCTGTCCCGAGCGTCGCGGGCTGGCGGCTGAGCTCGTTGCCGCGCGGCTTGGATCGCGATCACGTCGACCGGATCATCAGCAGCTGCGACCGGCATGCCGCGGTCGGTCGGCGTGATTACGCGATCTTGATGCTGCTCTCGCGTCTGGGGCTGCGCGCGTGCGAGATCGCCGCGCTGACGCTCGACGACGTCGATTGGCGCGCCGGGGAGCTGACGATCCATGGCAAGGGTGCTCAGATCGATCGGCTCCCGCTTCCTCGTGAGGTCGGGCAGGCCGTCGTTGCGTCCTTGCGTGATCCGCGTCGGGCCGGTGAGTGTCGTGCGGTGTTCGTGCGCACGTTCGCCCCCGATGGAGCGTTGTCGGCGAAGGCGATCGGGTCGGTGCTGCGTGACGCGTGCGACCGCGCGAGGGTGCCGCGCGTCGGGACGCATCGGCTGCGCCACACCGTCGCGACCGAGCTGCTCGCTGCCGGCGCGCCGTTGACCGAGATCGCTCCGATTCTGCGGCACACGAACCTGTCGAGCACCGCGATCTACGCCAAGGTCGACCGCACGGCACTGCGAGCATTGGCGCGTCCGTGGCCGCTGGCGGGAGCCGGAACGTGAGCACGCTCGCCGCGGCAGCCGAGGATTACCTGCGCGTCCGGCGCGCACTGGGCTACAAACTCGATCGCCAGGGTCGCCAGCTGCTGGCGTTCATCGCCTACCTCGACGAGGCAGGTGCGACCACCGTCACGATCGAGCACGCGATCGCCTGGGCGACCCTCCCGGCCGGCACGACCAGCGGCTACTGGTCTGACCGGCTGTCGGTCGTACGGCAGTTCGCCCGCTATCTGCAGACCACCGATCCAGCATGTGAGGTGCCGGCCAAGCTGCTCTTGCCCTACCGCCGTGAGCGGCCGATTCCGTTCCTGTTCACGCCGGCGGACACCGAGCGGGTAATGCGCGCCGCAGGACAGCTACGCGGCGAGCTGCATGCGGCGACGACGCAGACGCTGATCGGCCTGATGGCCGTGACCGGAATCCGCGTCGGCGAGGCGATCGGCCTCGGCCGCGATGACGTCGACCGTCCCGGGCAGCTGATCCGGGTGATCGACGGCAAGTTCGCCAAGAGCCGCGAAGTCGCCGTCCACGAGACGACGATCGCCGCGCTCGACCGCTACACAGAGGTGCGCGACCGGATCTGTCCCAGCCCGCGGTGTGACGCGTTCTTCTTGTCGCGCAACGGGACCCGCCTGCTCTACCAGTGCGTGCGCCCGGTGTTCATGCGCCTCGTCGCTGCCTGCGGGCTCGAGGACCGCGCGCCCCAAAGTCGTCCGCGGCCGCACAGCCTGCGCCACAGCTTCGCGGTCAACACGCTGCGCGACTGGTACGCGGACGACGTCGACGTGCAGGCCCGGCTGCCGCTGCTGAGCACCCACATGGGCCACGTCACCCCGGCCAGCACCTACTACTACCTCACGGCCGCCCCGGACCTGCTCGCCCTGGTGGCCACACGACTGGAGCCCAACCCGGAAAGGACCCGCTATGACCAGCCTGGCACCGACGCTTGAGGCGTACTTCACCGACCGGCTGATCCGCCAACGACGCGCCAGCCCGCACACGATCGCCAGCTACCGCGACACGTTCCGACTCCTGTTCGCCTACATGCAGCGGACAACCGGGACGCCGCCATCGCGGCTACAGATCACCGACCTCGACGCGGCAACGATCGGCGCGTTTCTTCAGCACCTCGAGCAGGAGCGCCAGAACACCGCCCGCACCCGCAACATCCGGCTCGCCGCGATCCACTCCTTCTTTCACTACTGCGCGCTGCGCCACCCCGAGCACGCCGCCCTCATCCAACGCGTGCTCGCGATCCCGCGCAAACGCGCCGACAAACGCACCGTCACGTTCCTCACCCCGATCGAGACACAAGCGCTGCTCGACGCCCCCAACCGATCAACACGGGCCGGCCGCCGCGACCACGCGCTGCTGCTCACCGCCGTCCAGACCGGCCTGCGAATCTCCGAGCTGCTCGGCCTCACCCGCGCCGACACGCAGCTCGACACCGGCGCGCACGTCCGGACGATCGGCAAAGGCAGAAAGGAACGCGTCGCGCCGCTCACCAAGCAGACCGTCGCGGTGCTCCGCGCCTGGCAGCGCGAAACCAGCGACCAACCCGCAAGCCCGCTGTTTCCCTCGCGCGACGGCGGCACGCTCACCCGCGACGCGATCGAGCGGCGCCTCGCCCAACACGTCACGACCGCGCAGCAGGCGTGCCCGTCGCTGCGATCCAAGCGGGTCACGATGCACACGATGCGTCATACCGCGGCGATGAACCTGCTCGCCGCCGGCGTTGACACCTCCACGATCGCGCTCTGGCTCGGCCACGAGCAGGAACGCACCACGCACATCTACCTGCACGCCGACCTCGCGCTCAAGCAACGCACCCTGGACCGGATCACGCCTCCCGAGGGCCGCCCGGGACGGTACCGCGCACCCGACACTCTGCTCGCCTTCCTCGAGGGCCTATAGCCTGCCCGCGCGCCCAACCGGTGGGCGGCCGAACGCAAGCGCACTTGCGGGTAGCCAGCCGCAGGCTCGCGTTTCGTCGTTTCCGATCGGCTGGCGCGCAACTGGCCGGGCGCTCGCTACCAGGCGGAAGCAGTAGTCGGGCTACTCGCCCTTGTAGGGCTGGTAATCCTCGAACTCCCAGACCATGAAGCGCTTGAGCTTCTCGGCGACCTCAGCCCACGTGTCGCCGTCCGTTGACCTCACGTACTGCCTCAGCGCGGCCTCTACAGCCTCCCACGAGAAGGCGGTGACAATCAGTGTCCCGCGCGACCAATACGGCCGCCCGTCGCGGTCTAGCCGCGCTGCGACGCCGCTCGGAGTACAGACCTCGAACGTGAACGTGTCGCCGCCGTCGGCGTCGACGGGACCGATATCGGCGTACATGGCCACGCAGCAGTGTTCGGGGCGAGGGGGCAACGACTTCGCATCGATCAGGCCCAGGTCTTCGCTCCACAACCGCTTTACCTCAGCGCGCACGCCTTGGACGTTAGATCGTTACGCGCTGTCGCTTGGAGGCAGATGCAGTCGCCCGCCGATGACGCCGACGAGATGCCTACCGCTGACGAAGCACGAAGCGTGCCGCTGGCTGTCCGCTGGCGCGCTCGCTTGGAAGTCGAGCGGCAGCCCACCTTCAGCCAGGTCGTCCGCCGACCGCCTGGATCCGTTCGGGTTCTTATGCCGACCTCGTCGCGGGGTTCACAACCGAGCAGTGGGGACTCGACTCGGACATCGGGCATGACGACGCTGTCGGCATAAGTCGCGTCATGCCGACGTCGGCATGACGTGACGTTCTCGGCAGCCGCGTCGGCGCTCGAGCCCTCCGTGTCGCGGACGACGACGGGCGCGTCGGGTAGGTCGAGCTTGCGGCACGCAGCGAGGCGGTGGTGGCCGGCGACGAGCTCATAGCCAGCCTCGGTGGGTCGGACGATCAACGGGACGAGCAGACCGCGCAGCGCGATCGACTGCGCGAGGCTGTCGACATGCGCCTCGTCGAGGTCGCGGACGTTGTCGCGCACGAGGATCTGGTCCAGCGCGAGACGCAGATCGCCGCTGGCAGGGGTACTGATGGCCATGATGGGCCTCCTTCTGGTTGTGGTAGAGCGGCGGTACCGTCCGCGCCGACATCTGGGGGTTGTTGGTGGAGCGGCGGCGGAACCGTCCGCGCGGCGTCGGCGAGCACGAGCTCGCCGCCGACAGCTCAGGACGGCCCTACCGCGGCCCTTGCAAGCAGCCGTGGCTGACCGGCCGCGGGCCTCTCAAGTTCAGACGTCGCGTCTCCCCGACCAACCCCAGCCGCGCGACCGAACGCGATGCGCGGAACGGACGGCGGCGGCGAGGTGCGTGAGCCAGATCAGCCGAGAGGCGACGCTTCATGCGTCCACGGGGTCGCACAGACGCAAGCAGCCTCACGGACGCGGGCGGTCAACCGACGACGCGAATCGCGTGGGTGTGTTCGTGGCGTCCCAGCAGCGCCGCGAACGGAGCTGACGGCTCGAAGTCAAGACCGGACGTCGTAGTGAGGCGGGTGCTGCTGAACGGCGGGCTACTGCTCGGATCCGCGACCACGCGGGGTGCCAGATGGGCACATGCAAGAAGAGACCACAGCGTGACCACCGGGCGCGCCGAGCGCAAGACCACCACCAGTGCCGATTCCTCTTCTGTCGACACACGGCGCACGCATCCAGACTGCCCAATCGCCCGTGTTCACGGGACAAATGCCCTCAGCGCGATTGCCGATTGCTCCCCCCTTTCAGACCCTGAATCGGCAACCAAATCGGCAACCGGAGGGGGAAACGGCAACGAAACGGCACCAAAAACGGGTTCCGGCACGGTTTCCGCGGCGCGAGCGGCGAGCACCCTGGTCGCCCACGTCGCGCTGTCGCGCCGTCCTGCACCGAAGCTCCTGGCCACCGAGCCGTGCGAAGGCGTGAATGTCGTGGGCTCCGGCAAGCCGGACAACGTTCAGCGGCGCGGCATCAGTCTCGGCAGTCCATCCGCTTGCGAAACTTGGATGGGGTGCCGAGCTTATGTTGGCGACTTCGTCCGCGGGGTGAGTGAACAAGCATATCGTATATCGCTAACGAATCCCTTGATGACTTACGATTGCGTGCGTAGACTTGCGAGGCGTGATCGACACGGCGGCGACAGCAAGCTTGCTCGGCGACCCGACTCGGGTGCGGATCGTCGACGCGCTCACCGGCGGCCCGATGCGCACAGCGCAGCTCGCGGCCGTGACGGGCATGACGGCGGCGGCGTTGAGTCGGCATTTGGGTCTACTGCGTAAGGCGGAGATGGTTGCGCGCGTGGACGTCGCCGACGACGGACGCGGTCGTGCCTACCATCTGCGGCCGGCGGCGCTGGATGCCCTCGCCGGGTGGTTGCGTTCCACCAGTTGGGCGGTCGAACTGGCGACGGGCTCCGCCCAGCCACAGACGCGTCAGCTGCTCGGTCGGATGGGCGGATTCCTTGATGCCTTCGCCGCCTCCGACACCGCGTACTTCGAGCGCCACCTGCGCCCAGACGCCGTGTTGGTGTTTCCCGGCATGCCACGTCCGGTCGACAAGCAGGGCTGCCTCGACTCGGTCGCATCTCACCCGCCGTATCGACGCCATCAGATTCTCACGGAGCCAATCGTTCGGCTGCTCGGAGCGGCGACCACCCTGATCACCGTCACCGCCGAGGTAGCCACCGCCGCCGATGACACCGTCCGCCCCACCTTCATCACCGCCGTCATGGACGAGGGCGACCCCTGGCAGCTGGCGCACTTGCAGTGGACCCCAGCCGCCCCGACTGCGAAGAAAGGAACCGTCGATGGTTGACGTGCCCGACGCCGTATTCCCGATGCGCGTGGTTTCCTACGCGCGCGGGGACGACCTCGAAGCGTCACGGACGTTCTACACCGAGGTGCTCGGCTTCGAAGTGGCGATGCAAGACCCAGTGCTCGGGCTCACTTCACCGGCCAACCGCACCGCCCAAGTCCTCATCCCGCCCGCCGGATCCGAAGACCCCCAGCCACAGTTCGGGATCGACCTGGGCACCCCCGACGCCGTCGACGCGGCGCACGCAGCAGCGCTCCAGCGCGGGCTGCGTATCGTCTACCCACTCCGCAACGAGCCATGGGGAGTGCGGCGCTTCTTCGTCGAGGATCCAGCCGGGACCATCATCAACGTGCTCGCCCACACCGCAGACACAACACCCCGCATTCGGCCTCGCCTCGCCGTCGCCCACATTCAACCGCGCCTCGTCGTCGAGGACGTCGACGCCGCCATCGCGTACTACGAGCGATACCTCGGAGCCCTACGAGGCCCTCGTCACGCCGAACCGTCGGGCTTTGTCGGGCACGCCGAGGTACGCATCGGCGAGAGCACGATCTCGCTCACGCAGGGTCACGACGACTACCGCCTCTACTCGCCCGAGTCCGCGACCAGCTCTCCGGTCCTGCTGACACTCACGGTCGCCAACGCATCGGCGGTCGGTGCCGCGATGGTCCAAGGCGGCGCCACGGTCATCGTCTCCATCGAGGACCGCCCCTGGGGCAAACGCCAAGGCAGAATCAGAGACCCGTTCGGCCACCTATGGCTCATCAGCCAAGACCTCTCTCCCGCGCCGTAACGCGCCGCTGCATCGGGCGCACTCCGGCGCCGGACGGTCGTCACTCCCGTCGCAATGACCGAAGGCCAAGCGGGCACTCCGTGATCGTCGAGGTGATGATGATCACGGAGCCCCGCGTGCTACGTCTGAGCGCTTCAGCAGGCCTTTGCGAACGGCAGGAACTTGGGGATCGGCAGTCCGCAGGGAACGGGCAGGTTGGTCGGGATCGGCAGGTTGCTGAGCATGCCGCCGGTCGTCCCTCCGGTGGGTGAGCCGTTGCCGAAGATCGACTGCAGGATGCCGGTCACCCGGGTGATCGCCATGTTGACCGGGCCCTGGGCGGGGGCGGGCAGCATGCCGACGATCTGCGTGAGCTGATTGACGCCCGTGAACATCGCGCCGCTGGCCAGCGTCAGCGCCTGCTGAAGCTGTGGCTGCACCGCGGGCGTGATCTCGCCGGAGTTCAGTGCCCCGGCGATGTTGACGACGCCGGTTGGGTTGCCGGAGATTGCGGCGATCGCCGTGGCGATGCCGGCCTGGGCCTGTGCGGGCAGCGTCGTGGCCAGCGAGGTGAGGCGTGCGATCGCCGTTTCGCGGCCGCGGAGGTTGTTGTTCAGTGCGGTGGCCATCGCGGCCTGTGCGTTGTCGCTGACCTCATCGACGAGCGCGGAGAGCACGAGGACGTTGTCGTTGCGCTGGTCGGCGACGAGGCGCAGGGCCTTGGCCTTCTTGGCGCGACCCTGTAGACGGCGTGCTTCGCGGGTTGCCGCTTGGGTCTGGCGGAGGTTTTGGACGATCGCGGCGGCCGCGTTGTCGTTGGCCTTGACGCGCTCGGCGACCATCGTGAGCGCCTGGTCGGCGTTGCGCACGTGCGCCTTGACGCTGCTGACGGACCGCTCGGAATGCGCGGACGCCATCGAGGGAGCGGCCAGGACGGCGACGGCGACAACGCCGCCCGCCATCTTCGTGAAGTGCTTCATGGTCGTGCCTTTCGGTAGCCGGGCTGCCTCGCAGGATGCGACGCCCCTGGTTTTGCGCCCCCGTCTCGCGGCGGGTTTGCCTTTGTCGAAGATCGTCTTTCGCTCTGACAACGAAGCCGGTTGGTCCGGGTAAGGGTCATCTGTCAAAACCTTTTGCGCGGGCTGCTGTTGCGCCGTGCGATCAGCGCGGGCGCGGCGGTACGTCCGCGACCGGGGCGGCCGGTCCGACACGAGCATCGGCGGGCGCGGCGATCATCGGTGTGCCGGCGCTCTGCGCGGCGGGCGGCAGCGTGACTGGCGCGGCTTCGGACGCCGTGCCGCCGGCGGGGCGCGCCGGCGGCGCGTAGGCCGCAGCGGCCGGTGGCGCAGCGCTGTCGGACGGGCGGCGCGCTGTCGCGTCAGCGGCCACCTCGGGAACGGTCTCGCGGTCACCGACCGGCGCGGCGTCGGCTGCGGGCCGCGCTGGTCTGCCGGCCGCGGCCGGAGAGGGCGCAGAGTCCGACGGTCGCTGCGTCTGCGCCGCGGACTCGTTGCCAGCGCTCCGCGTCGCGCTGTCCTTCGGCGTCGGGTTGGTGCTGGCCGACTCGCGCGTGGCGCGTTGGCGATCGTGCTGGGCACGCGACCCGGGCGTGGCAGCGGTGCCGGGCGCCGCGGGCGCGGTCTGTTGGGTGATGCGTGGGCTGTCAGCGAGCTGTGCTGGTTCGTCCGGCGCGATGTACAGCGCGCCGCCGCCGGCGCTGACGGCGATGACCGCGACAGTCGCGACCTTGGTGGCCAGCGACGTGCCGCCGATGCTCGTCGCGCCGCCGCTAAGTGCGGCCAGCAGTCCGCCGCCACCGTGGCCGGCTCCGGTGCCGGCGCCGAGCAAGCCCTGCAGCATCGAGGCGGCCGCGGCAAGCGGGAGCGCGGGCGTGAGCACGGCGAGGTGAGCGGGGCGCTGGCGCAGCGCGGCCTCGAAGTCGCGGCAGCCCGCGCAGGTGCGCAGGTGTCCGCGGATCTTGAGGTTGCGCAGCGTGCGGCGATCGCCGTCAGACAGCGTGCGCCGGATGACGTCACAGTTCATCGCACGGCCCTCTTCCAAGGACTGCAGGGCGCAGCGCGCCTCGTAGACGCTCTGCTTGGCCGCTGTCGCAGTGAGCTGCAGCGCAGCCGAGATCTCGTCGAACTCCAACCCGGCGAGCTCGCGCATCAGCAGCGTGCCGCGCTGCTGCTCGGTCAACTCGCGCAGGTCGCTGGTCAGGTCGCGCAGGCGCTCGCGCGACTGGATGATCGTCTCGGCCCCCGGATCGCCGACATGGGCGGCCGCGTCGAGGTCGCTGTGGTCGCGGCGCGAGCGCAGCAGCGAGATCGACTCGTTGTGAGCGATTCGATACAGCCATGGCTTCAGCGCGATCGTGCGTGTCTCGCCGGGCAGTGCTCGCATCGCCTTGAGCATCGTGTTCTGCAGCGCGTCGGCGGCGTCGTGGCCGTTGCCGATGATCGACTGGCAGTAGCGATGCAGCGCCTGGTGATGGCGCTCGAAGATCACCGCGAACGCCGGCTGGCTGCCCTTCGCCGCCCAGCGCGCCAGGCGCTCGTCCGACAACGCGCGCAACGCCACGGCGGGCGGCGAGACGGTTGCGGCCGGTGAGGTGGTCAGCGCTTTCATACACGTTCTATCGGCAACGCCGGGCGATCCCGTGAGTAAGGCGATAGCACCACAGCGACGGGAGCCGCTCATACATACGTCCAGATTTGTCGATGGGCCTTACGTAGCGCCAAACCCCGCGTTGCAGCATCGAACGGCCCACACGGGCAGCCGCCAACCCCCGCCGCAAGGAGCCACATCGTGTCATCTCATCTTCGTATCGGTGCCTGCGCACTGATCGCCACCGGTGCGCTGGCGCTCCCCGCGGGCGCCAACGCCGCCGACATCCAGACCGCCGTCAGCGCAGTACAGGCGCACACCGATCGCGCCGACGCGGCGCTTGATCGCGCCGTCTCGCTGTTTGGCAAGAACAGCGATCGTGCCGCTCGCAAGGCGTTTGCCACGAGCCGCAAGGAGATGGGGCTGGCCAAGGCCGCCGCCGCCAAGGCCCGTCGCCAGGCCAACACCCCGACGGAGAACACCCAGGCCGCGCTCGCGCAGGCCATCGTGGGCGCCGAGCTGGGCGAGAACATCGAGAAGCTCGCCGCCGCGTTGCTGCCCGCCGACGGCGCCGATGAGAACAAGATCGCCGCGGCCGCACGCGCCGACACCCGCGGACGCGAGAAGGCGATCGCCATCCTCACCGCGCTGATGGGCCAGGTGCCCGAGCAGGCCAGGTTCGGCATCGCCCGCGCGATCGCCGCGCTCTCCCAGGACCGCGACGACGAAACACAGGCCACCGCCAAGGCGCTGGTCAGCAAGCACGTCTCCTCCACGAACAAGCGCCGCATCGTCCAGGCTATCGAGGCCAGCGTCGACGGTCAGGCCACGGCTTCGGCAACGCTCGCTGCGCTGATCGCCAACCCCAACATGCCCGCGCAGAGCAAGCCCGGCCTGCAGATCGCCTATGACGCCGTCACCGGCGAGCACGGCTCCGTCGCTGACATCCTCAGCCGCCTGTCGCCGCGGATGCCCGCGTTCGTACGGACCTTCGTCGAGCGCATCATCACGCAGGCGCGCACCGACGCTCAGGGCATGCGCGAAAACCACCCGACCGGCCCGCCCGCCGGCGTCCCCGGCGGCCCGACCGCCGGCCCCAACGGCGGCCCCAACGGCGGCCCCGGCGCCACGATCCCCGCCGGCCCGCTCGCCGGCAGCCAGTTCGGACCGCCGTCCGCATAACCCAAGTTCAACAGACGCACCTCGACTCGAGGGGGCCGGGCACATGCCCGGCCCCTCCGCGTGTACGCCCGGCATGGGCGGCAGCTTGGGGGTGTGAGTCCGTGAAGGTGATGATCCCGACACAAGCCGAAGGCAACTGCATCGTCGTGAGGCGGGGTGGGAAGCCGATGACGTGATGGTCCAAGTCAGCACAGTGAGCGGGCGGGCCAGCGCGTCATGGCGAACATCACGCGGTTTGTTGAGAAGCGCCTGAAGCTGCGCGTCAACCGCGAGAAATCGCGGGTCGACCGTGCCACGAAACGAACCTTGGGTTCTCGCGGTGATCGCAACACGGGGCTGACGGGGAGCGCGCTGAGGGGTCGTCCGACGTTGGTGGTGGGGTGCGCGTCGGTCGGCGCGGAGGCGAGCCCGTAGGGCGAGCCGCAGCGGCGATCGACGCGAGCGCGTCGCCGACCCCCCCTCTGCGGGTGGGTTGGCGTCGCGGATCCTGCTACCGAGGTTCCCGGGGGTGTCGATGGTCCGCTTCTCCAACGCGCAGGTCGCCGAGGCGATCCAGCCGTTCTGGGCTGCGCTACAGCGCGGCGAGTTCATCTCCGACGCGGCGCTGGAGGCCGGCACGTATCGCAAGCAGGGCACTCGCTGGGTGGCCGCGTGCGGCGGGGTGCGCCCGCGCCGCGGCCGCGGTCTGAAGGGCCGCTGCCTGTCCTTCTCAGAGCGCGAGGAGATCGCGCTGGCCCGCGCGCGCGGCGAGACGATCCGCGTGATCGCCCGACGCCTGGGCCGCGCGCCGTCAACGGTCTCACGCGAGCTCAGGCGCAACGCCGACCACGGCGGCAGCTACCGCGCGACGACCGCGCACGCGCTCGCCTACGAGCGCGTCGCGGCCCAAGCCGGCGAAGCTCGCGACGAACCTCGCGCTGCGCGAGCTCGTGCAGGACGATCTGACGCGGCGCTACTCGCCCGAGCAGATCGCCGGCCGGTTGCGCCGCCAGTTCCCCGACCAGCCGGAGATGTGGGTGTCCACGGAGACGATCTACCAGTCGCTGTACGTGCAGTCGCGCGGCGCGCTCAATCGCGAGCTGACCAAGCACTTGCGCACCGGCCGCGCGCTGCGCAAGCCCGGTCGCACGACCGGCCAGCGCAAGAACCGCATCCTCGACATGGTCAACATCGCCGAGCGGCCGGCCGAGGCCGACGACCGCGCGGTACCCGGCCACTGGGAAGGCGATCTTGTGATCGGCAAGCGCAACGCCACCGCGATCGGCACGCTCGTCGAGCGCACGACCGGCTTCGCGATGCTCGTCGCATTGCCCGACGGCTACAAGCCCGAGCACGTCGCGCCCGCTCTGACCAAGAAGATCCAGACGCTGCCCGACGCGCTACGCCGCTCGCTGACCTGGGACCAAGGCCCGGAGATGCGCGACTGGAAGCAGGTCCGCGTCGACGAGGGCATCGAAGTGTTCTTCTGCGACCCGCACGCACCGTGGCAGCGCGGCTCCAACGAGAACACCAACGGGCTGCTGCGCCAGTACTTCCCCAAGGGCACCGACTTCAACTCGGTCACCGAAGCCCAGCTCGACGCCGTCGCCGACGAACTCAACGACCGGCCGCGCAAGCGCCTCGCCTTCGCCAAACCAATCGAAGAGATCTCAGAGCTGCTGTTGCAATGACCGCCAGAATCCGCCGAACCTCAGTCGGGACAGCGCGGGTGTGGGGACGCTACGGCTCTGCTCGAGGCCGGACCCTCGGCTCTAAGGTCATCGTCGTGGACCACCTTCCGAAGCTGGTAGATGCGCTCCCGACGCTGGCCGCTGCGCTGCGGGACTCCTTGCTTCGCGAAGGAGACGCTGAGCTGGCGGCGCAGGTCGATGAGGTCCGCATACACGCCACCTGTGGATGCGACGAGGAGGGATGCCTTTCGGTGTACGTCGCCGCGGCTCGGGGAGCACCGTGCGGCGACACCTATCGCGTGGTGATGCCCGATGCGGTTGTCACGATCGGCGTCTGTGCCGAGCAAATCGAGTACATCGAGGACGGCGTGCTTCAAGAGGCTGACGACACCCCGGACCGGAGGCGTGAGTACCGCGCTCTCGAGGGCACGGTGCCGACTCGCCTGCCGACCGACCTATGAGATCGCTGATCGTCCGGGATATGCGGCGACGCCGGTAGCCGGTCGTCGACCGGAATGTGTGGAGGCACCGCACTGCCTCGGGCAGCGTCGCGGTGGGTGCGGTTCCGATAGAGCCGTCCGAAAGGAAGTCCCGGACCGGGACGTCATACGGGTTGCGTTCGCAGCTTGCCTGTCGGATTTCGGCCGACCGGCCATAATGCGGTCTTGGCTGACGCTGGAGGCCGCTTTTCGACGTGCTGGCGCTTTGCAGGCCGATCGCGGGCGCAAGGACGGCCGGCTCTAATGTCTGCCGCCGGCGGCGCTGGTGGGCTGCTTGGGCCACCATGCCTCGGGCAGCAGTGCTACTGCTTCGGCGTCACACGCGAGGGCGCCGTCTGGCGTCTCGGGGGGTACGGGCGCCATCCGCAGCGCGTATGCGTGGCCGCCGAGGATCCAGTCGATGCAGGTGAAGGCGGTGTGGGTGCGTCCGTAGTACTGGTAGGTCTGGCGGTCGTGGCCGCTGATTCCGACGCCGGCGGTCATGACGTCGTTGGCGCGGGCGAGCAGGCGCAGCGCGCTTCTGGGGGAGCTGGCGACGAAGACGACGAGCGGGCGGGCGGTCGCGAAGGTTCGGGTGCGTAGGCACCAGCCGGCGAGGAAGTGGTCATAGGCGATGAGCTTGTTGGTGTTGTAGGAGGCGTCGTCGGTGCGGTCGATCTCCAGGAGCATCGTCAGTGAGCGTCGTTGTCCTGCGAGGTGCCCGGTCATCTGGACGATGGCGTCTGGTTCGACGACACCTGAGGCGGCCGAGAGTGCTTCGCCGGTGACAGTCAAGCCGCAGCGGCCGGTGAGGTCTTCTAGGCGGATGCGTTTGTCGCGGCGGTCGTTGTGGGCCATGCCGACGTCCAAGCGGCCGCCGGGCATCATCGGTGTGCGCCAGACGGTCTTGACGTCCGTTCCGCCGAACTGGCGCAGCGCGCCGATGACGAGCTGCACGGCGAGGGTGTGCGCGACGGTGCTGCCGCGCCCTGGGGCGGGCAGGTTGCGGTCGGGTTTTAGGTAGTCGGGTGGTCGCTGGTCGCCGCGGAGCTTTTGGTGTTCGAGGCGTAGCCATTCGCGGCCGCGTGCGCTGACGGCGTAGACGGTCGCCGGCCGGCCGCCGCGGCGTTCAAGCGTCAGCGCGCTTGAGCTGATCAGGCCGCGGTCGTGCAGTCCTTCGCGCAGGAGCTGGCGCAGGCGGCGTTCCTTGGGTGGCTTGCTGATCAGCGCCGCCAGGCACGGTGCGGCGCTGAGCGGCAGCCTGGCGAGGGTCTCGAGGATCTGCTGCTCCTGCGTGCTGAGCGTGAGCGTCGTGAGGTCGGTCTGCCAGGCGGAGTCTGTGTGCTTTGCCAGCTCGCGGCGTCGTGCCGTGTTCGCGGCGGCCTTGGCGGCGGCTTCGATCTTGTCTTCGCTGCGGCCGTCGGCGCGTGCCTCAAGCGCCGCGGTCGATCGCGCCGCGCGCGCGGCTGCTTCGGCGTCTTTGATCGCTGCGTCGTCGGCGTTCTTCCATTCGCCCAATGCCGTGATCTGCTCGACGGAGGCCGCGTAGGCGACGGCGTCCGCGACGACGCCGGGCAGGGCAGGGAGGTCGTCGCGTGGGGCTGGACGTTCGGTCGGTCGCATCGCCCAGTCCAACAGCTCGATCGCCGTCGCGGCGGCCGGTGCTGGGCGTGGCGGGGTGCGTTCGATGCGGGCACCGCCAACGGCGACATCCCGCGCCTCGCGTTCGGGCGCCGGTGGCAACTCGGTCGCGTCTTCGTCGTGAGTCCGGCGGATGCTGCCCCATTCCCGTGCGGAAGCCTCGCTGGCAGGCTGCGGCGGGGTGCCGCGACGTCCGATGGTGTCGCGCGCGACCTGCGCGGCCTCGTCGCGCTCGCGAACGGGCTGCCGCGGAGCGTCGGACGGCCCGCCGAGCCCTTCGGGGATCACGGGCGGTGCGTCGCGGCTGACCTCGGATGCCGGCGGGTCCCCGAGAACCTCGCGCATCTGTTCGTAGTGGATGTCGCGCCAGGTGGATGCGATCTGGTGCAGTGGTGTCATCGCGATCGAGCGGTGCGTGAAGACCGGTAGCGCGGTCGTGCCGCCCAGCGCGGTCGTCCCTCCCAATGCGGCGGAATATTGGCCGTTTGACATGACGCGGGCGCTGGCGGTGTAGTCCTCAAGGGCCATCAGCGACGCCGGGTTGATCGACATGCGTGCCTGGCTGACGGGGTCCCCGCGGACCATCGAGTCATGCACCGGCCGGCCGACCAGGCAGGCGGCCTCGGCGTCAGCGGGGTCGGCCATGCGAAAGTAGATCTTGGTCTGCAACAGGTTTGAGACGGCGTCCAGGACGTACTGGTGGATGCCGCTGCTCTTGATCGACGCGCCGATCTGCGCGAGGTACTGCGTGGCGGCCGCGACGCAGAAGCCGGCCTCGCGGTGGCGGCTGACCATCTGCATCAGCGTCTTGGTGATAACGGTGTGCGCCTCGTCGATCAGCAGGCTGACCCGGGGCCGGGTGGGTTCGGGCATGCTGATCTGGCGGTCGAGTTGCGCGTCGATCATGTGGACGAGGAAGTTGACGAGGATCGTCGGGCTGTCCTGACCGAGAATGTCGGTGCGGGGGTTGACGATCAGGATGTCGTGCGCCTCGATCACCGACCGCAACGACAACCGCGACGGATGGCCGACGAAGTCGCGGACCGCCGCGTGCGACGTCACCAGTGGGCCGAGCTTGTTGGCCGGTGGCTGCAGCCGGTCCTCCAAGCGAGCGAGGTTGTTGCGCGCAAGCGCGGGCAGCTCGTAGAGCAGCATCTCGGCGGCGTTTCGTAGCCCGGGGATCTGCTGGCAGGCGCGGCCGGCGGCCTGATGCCACGGGTTCGGCTTGGGGCCGGCGCGGCGGTCACCGGGGCTGGTCGCGAGCCGGTCGGTTGGCGCGAGCATCTTGTGCAGCACCTCAAAGGAGCCGCCGAACCCGTGCTGCTCGGGGTTCGTGGCGGCCTTGCGGTGACGTGCGTCGTGCTCAAACCAGGCGATCGCCATCGTGCCGATGACCGAGCGTTCGATGATGTCCTGAGAGGACTGAAAGATCTGATCTTCAAAGAGGTCCATGAGCGCGTGGACGACCATCCCGGCGATCCGCACGAACTCATTCGGCAGCTTCGCGAGCGTCCAGCCGGGCTCGACATGCAGCGGCGTCAGCCCAAACGCAGGGTCGGCGAGATCCAGGTACCACAGGCGTTTGGTACCGTCGCGCCAGAGCTGTGCGGAGTGGTCGAAGTAGCGCTTGGGCAGGTCGGGCGGGATCATCCGCAGCAGCCGCTCAGCCAGCGAGCCCTTCATGTCAAAGACGATCGTCGCGGTGTTCGGGGAGAGCACGTCTCCCTCGACGAACTTCTGCAAGGTGGCGGTCTTCCCGGACCCTTGGCCGCCGGCGATGATCACGCCCTTGCGGCGATCCTCATGCGTCAGCGACCAACGCACCCGTGGCGGCGCGATCCCGATGTCGACCATCGGATCCGTGCGGCCCGCGGGCAGCATCGGGCGAGACGCCTGGGTCGCGGTTGGCATCTATACCCCGTCTCCGACGATTTCGCCGACGAGAACCTCTTCGTCCTCCGCGGGCACCTCGATCGTCGTGCGGAACCCACGCGCATGCTGTTCGGCAGTCGGGGGCATCGGTAGTCCGCGGTGCTGGCCGCGCGGGAGCGCGGCCGGGGCGGGCAGGTGCGGGACGGTGTTGCGCGCCAGCGGCAGGTCGTGCTCGCTGCCCAGCGACGGCAGCTCGATGAACAACCCGAGCTCACCGGTGAACCACAAGGTCGCGCCCGTCTGATCGGGCAGGATCGGTGGTGTGGCGCGTGGCCAGCGGCGGCGGTAGAGCTTCTGGCGGATGACCATCTGGCGCTCGACGAACGTGTTGACACCGCGCATCGATAACGCCGGGCTGACCAGCAGCCGGCACACGGCCTGCAGATCCCCGTAGCGGCCGGGGTCGCTGCCCGGTCGCCGTTGGACGGCGGATTGCAGCTCGACGAAGCACAGCGCGCCGCCACCACTGCGCTGGGCCTCGACGACGTCGGCGCTGACCGCCGAATTCTGATGCTCGGTGCTCTCAGCCAGGCGTCGCAGCCGTCGGGCGGCGAGCGAATCGACGGATTCATCGGCCGGCAACAGACACCACCGCACGCAACTGAGCAGGCCCTCGTTGCCGGCCTTCTGCTGCTGGCGGATCACGGTCGCCATCACCGAACGGGCGTTTGAATGATCGGGGCTTCCGCTCGACCCGCCGACCGGGAGCACCCAGTCGCGGGCCTTGCGCACCCGCAGCACATGCGCGGCCTCAAAGCGCGGTGCCTCAAAGCGCACCGGCTCCCCCGTCTCAAGGTCACTACGGACCGTCAGGTTGGGGTAGGCGCGGCGCAGCGCGGCCAGCGCCGGATCGAGGGTCTCGGGTTCACAGAGGACCATCAGCAGCGCGTTGCCGGTCTCCCCCGGTGTTGTCGGTGGGACGTGCCAGGACTCGATCGCAAGCCACGGCTGCCCGCCTGCCACGCGCTCGACGAGCGTTGAGCGCAGGGCTTGGACGAGTGCTTCTGCGGCTGCTGCGACCTCGTCGTGGGTGGCCTCGTCGGCCTGGCCGAGCACGAGCTGAAAGCGCACCATGTCGCGCCGCTTGCGTGCGCGCAGGCGCTGGACGACCATCACGACGACGAGGGTGAGCGCGATCACGCCGATCGCGGCGGCAGCGAGAACGTAGACGCGGATCTCAAGCCACATCTCCCGCAGCCCCTCGACGCCGGTCATCATCCCCGAGCCGACGACGAGCACCGTCAGAAACAGCACGCTGCCGACCAGGATCGCGATCGGGCGCCAAGCGATCACGTCAACACAACCTCGACGACCGCCCCCACCGCGAGCACCACACAGGCAAACCTCAGCGCGTGCGCCAGCCGCTTGGACACGGCAGCCGAGTCGGTGCTGCGAAACGCGTGCCAGCCGGCCGCGCAGCACACGCCCAGCGCGCTGACCTCAAGGATCCACCAGGCCGCGGCGCTTGCAAGCCATCTGGGGTCAAGGCCGCCGACGAGGCCGATCACCAGGAGCGACCGTGTCACCGCGAGCGCGGCGACGCTGATCACGAGTCGTGCCCATCCGCGGCGGTCTCGCTTGGTGAGGCGGTGTGCGAAGACGCCCGCGAGGATCGGCAGGCAGCAGATCAGCAGGTTGTTGGCCCAGATCGAGATGACCGTCAGCACGCTCGCGTCGGTGCGCTGCTCATCGGCGATCAGCGACTGCCACGACCCGGGCGCCAGCACCCACACCACCAGCGCCGCCAGCAACACGGTCGCGATGGCGATTGCCGGTGCAATCGCGGAGGCGACCGTGAGGCGGCGGGCCGGGCGCGCCGCTGCCTGCCGGCTCAGTCCAGGTGCCTGCACAGCGCCTCCAGCCCCGACCGGCACGCCCGCTCCCGTTCAGCCCACGAGCTCCGGGGGTCAAAGCGTGCGAGCCTTGCGACCGGGCAGCCGCGTGCCTCGCCGAGGCTTCGCAACGCGCGTGAGCCGACACGTTCACCGCCGGGCAGCCACGCGAGCACGAGCTCGCGCTCGGCGAGAACCTCGTGACTGAGCAACCGTCGGCGCGCGACCTCGAGATCCTCGCAGCGCGCCGCCACGACCCACACGTGCAGGTCGCTGGCGGCCGCGTGGCGCGCGAGCAGCTCGTCGTCGGCGAGACCGAGGTCGATCGCGACGAGGCTGTGAGCGCCGCGTGCCGTGCGGACGAGCTTGTGCAGCGCGGTCCGTTGGGTCGCCGGATGTGCGCCTGCGAGCTCGTCGATCGCCGCGTCATCGACGCAGTCACGCACGAGCGCTGCGAGCTCATGGTCGGATGCGTCGCGCTGCACGCCGGTGGCTATTGTGGCGAGCAGCTTGCGAGCGGTCCGGTCAAGCGTGATCGCTGCCTGCGGCTCGTCGCTGATGACATGCACGCCATCGGCGCTCTCGGTGTAGGGACGGGCGAGGCGTCCCCCGGCGATCACGAGCTCGGCCGTGGTCTCGACAGAGGTCTGCGACCACGCGCCGGCGAGTCCTCCGAGTCCACCGCGAGTGCCGGCGGCGAGGTCGATCGCCACCGCCGGCCGGTCACTCGCGCGGGTCACCGCGCCGCACGCAAGCAGCGCCACCGTCGACACGCCAGCCCCGCCCTGCACCCCGGCGAACGTCACGACCGCACCCGGCGCTGAACGCGCCACCGCACTGGAGCCCAGGCGGCTGGCCACGAGCTCGGAAGCGTTTCGCAGCGCCCGTCGCGTCGCCGCGGCGACGCGTGGGCGTGGCCCGTTGTCGCGCAGTGCGAGCGCGCGTGCGGCGGCGCTCACTGGCCGGCGCCTTCCTCCACCTGCGGGATCCCCTCGCCGGCCAGCTGGGATAGCGCGGCCCAGATGTCGCCGTCGTGGTCGGCGATCGCGCGTTCGCGGCGCGGCACGTCGATCTGCGGCTCTGACGTCCAGGCCCAGTACTCGTGGGCGCCGAGGACCGCGCAGACGCGTCCGTCGCCGCGGGGGCCGTTCATGACGAGTGCTTCGGAGTAGCGGCCGGCGACCTTGCGCAATGACTTCAGCGAGTCGGTCATCTCGGGGCTGAGGTCAACGGTGTCGCGAACGAACGCGAGCATGCCCTTGTCGAGCTGATGAAAGATCCGGATCGACGCGTTGCGCAGGACCGCGTCGGCGTCTCCGTCGAAGTCCTCGGGGTCCTGGGAGACGACCATGAACGCCGCGCCGTATGCGCGGCCCTGGCGCGCCCACGTCTGCACCTCCCCCGCCAGCACCGGCACCTGCGCCCACGACCAGCCCTCATCCAGTCCGACGATCGACCGGCCGTGAAAGACGGCGCCGTCGATCGGGTTGCTGCGCGCTTGGCGGTCAACGCGTTGCACCTCACGCCGCGTCCATTCCATGTTGGCCAGGACGAGCGCGATCAGGTTCTGTTCATCGACGCTGCGGTAGTCAAAGATCAACAACGGCGCGTCGGCAGGAAGCGATGTCTCGCGATCCCACATCGCCGCGTGCGTGCCGCCGGCGACGAACTCTGAGAGCTCGGAGATCAGGCAGCGCAGCGCGTCGAGCATCGCTCCGGGCTGGCCGTTGGTGTCTTCGTAGGTGGCGGAGGCGCGCATGAGTTCGACGAGCTCACCCTCGCGTGGCACCTTGCCGGTCCTTGCGCAGTGGCTGTAGGTGGTGCGGATCGAGTCGGCGAGCACCTTGCGCTCGTGATTAGTCAGCTCGCGGCGAAGCAGCGTCTCGTGCAGGCGCAGCAGGAACTTGATCTTCGCGCTCGGCACGTTCGCGGGATCGGAGACGTCCCAGTGGTTGATGACCGTGCCGTCGTCGGCGCCCATGCGGATGACGCGTGCGCCGGGGATGAGGTCGGCGAGCAGCTCGTAGTGGCCGGCACGGTCATACAGGAAGCCGTGCGCACCCATCGCGACCATCTGCGCCACGAGCCGGTTCGCCGTCACGGTCTTGCCGACACCGGAGCGACCGGCGATGACGATCGTCGAGTTCGTCAGCGCACGGTCAAACGGGTTGAGGTACTGCACCTGCCCGGACACGGGCTCGATGAAGAGCGGGATCCCGCTCGGGCTGCCACACGTCGACCCGATCAACGGGAAGCTGTCGGCCGCGTGCTCGACACCCACCCTGAGCGTGCGATGCGCGACATCAGCGCCGAAGGGCAGCGTGGAGAGCCACAGCTGCTCCTGCAGCCGGTTGCCACGATCCAAAGAGCCGCCGCTGGTCGCACGCGACACCGTCTTCTGCGCCTTGTAGACGGCAGCGGCCAGGGCGTGCTTGTCGGGCCGGGGCCCGGGCGCCCGAAGGGCGAGGTAGACGCTCATGTCCGTCAGGTTCGCCAGCGGGTCCTGGGCCATCTGCTCGGCCAGCGCTGCGTGCGCCTGCGCCTGGGCGTTGGTGTTCGCATCGCTTCTCCCCTTGCGAGCCTCGCGCTCGATCTCCCGGGCAGCCTGGTGATGCAGCCGCTTGGCCTCATCGGCGATCGCGACACGATCCAGCCCATGCAGATGGACAGTCAGGGTGTAGGGGAGCGGCTGGTTCATCAGCTCAGCCATCCAGAACGTCCGCGTCATCGACGGCGCACCCGTCAGATACAGCACCTGCACAAGGTCCTGCTCGATCTCAGCGTGATCGCTGTAACGACGAAAATCCAACGGGCTCCGCGCGACCAGGTCACGCAGCGCCAACGCCGCACGCTCAGCATCCTCACCCTCGATCGCGTCGTCAACGCGCGACAGGACCGGTGCCTCGCCATCGAGGGTCTCGGCGCGATCCCAGCTGACCGACGTCGGATTCAGCCGCGAGCTCACATAGCGCAGCACGCCGGGGCCGTCGAGGATGCGGCCGGTGATGCCATCACGCGCGAGATGACCGATCAGCTCAAACGCCCGCATCTCCGCCAGCTGCACGAGCTGCTGGTGATCACGCAACCGGCGCACCAACCCACGGCACGGCGGGCTGTAGGCGGCGGTTCTCCGCGACATCCGCGACCCCGGTAGCCCGACCGGGAGGACGTCGCGCCACGAGCGCTGGGCGTCGTCCTCGGGCCGGTAGCGCACCACGACGTACACCCGCTGACGCGGCGTAAAATCAGCGTCCACCGCGCCGCGTTGCACGCTCTCAAGCAACATCTGATGAAGCCCCCACCGTGCACGCTGCACCGGGTCAAGCTGCTGCGCTGCGTGCGGGCTGACGTTGCTGGGGCGAAAGCCGTAGACCTTCTCGACCTGCTCGTCGATGAACGCCATGTGCGTCATCGTCTTGACGCGGTCGCCCTCGACGATCAGCTGCAAGGACTGGCCGCGCTCCTGAAACGCCGCGATGTTGCGAAAGTTCAAAAACGTCGCGAGCCGCTCGTCGGCGGTCAGGGTCTGCAGGTTGCGCGGATAGCACGCGATGACATGGGAGAACGACCCGTCCTCAAGCACGATCGTCCCATCCGCACCGAGCCGACTGATCGGCAGCAGCGTCCCCGCTGCCAACGCCCGGACCGGCTCTGCGTCACGACTGCGACGGCGACGGAGGGTCGGTCTGATCGTGCTTGCGCCTTTCATTCGCCGAGCACCGCTCGCAGCTCACCGGACGTCGGAGCTCCCGCGGCAAGCAGGGCCTCGTCATCGGATAGGAGCTCGTAGCCGACCGCGCTGTCGCCCGCGCCGGGGTCATACACCCCGACCGCCCGCCGGTAAGCCAGCCAGGCGGTGATCTGGCCGTGCAACAGCTGGCCGGCGCGGTTGTCGATGATCATCGCCCCGACCGGCAGCAGGAACACCGCCGCGAAGATCACGCCCATCGCCACGCTGGCGGCGGTGTAGGCGACGCCGACGGCCAGTAGCACGAGGATCGCGGCGGGCATCAGCTGCTCGTCGGTGAACAGGCCCTTGTGCAGCACGCGGCTGTTGACCTGATGGCGGATCGGATGCACCATCAGCGCCGCGCCCCGTCGTCATCGCCCTGTACCGGTTCGGTCCAGTCGCGCCGCAACTCCCGCTCCGTGTATTTGCCTTGAGTCTGTGCTGGGTGCGTCCTCGGGTCGGTCGGAGGATCGAGAGCGTCCAAGGCGGTCTGGTGGGAGCCCGCGCCGACCACCGCCGCGTGTTGCTGGCTCTCAGCGCGGAACGTGCTGCCGTCGGCCATGCCGGCGGCGATCCGCTCGCGGAAGTACACGTCGCCCTCGTCCCCGCCGGCGGCCTGCTGAAGGGCTCGGGCGCCCTGCGCGGCATCGCGCACGTGGGCACGTTCGTCGTCGCTGAGTTGATCAAGCGACGACGCGATTTGATTGGTGCTGACGGGTCCCTGTTCTGCGATCCGCGCTCGCGCGGCGTCGAAGTCCGGGGCTCCTGCCGGCAGCTGGCGCGGCGTGACATCCGGTTGGCGTTGCGGCCCGATCTCATGCGCTGTCCCATCGATGACTCCGGGATCCTGCGCCGCAGTAGCACTCGTGTCCTCGGTGGGAGCGTCGTCTGCGACCTCGCCGCCGACCGCCTCCACGGTCCTGCCGTGCGCCTGGCCGCCGGCACCCGCGGCAGCGAGGTCCATTCCCTCGCTGACGCCCGGGCCATCCCACGCGGCGCTCGCAGCGACCGCACTGTGGTACGGGGTGCCCTCATAGCGGGTGTTGTGCTCGGCGACCGCCTCAGCTCCGGGGAGCCCTTCGGACCCCGCAGCGAGCTTGCTCCACAACGCGGGGGCCGCCTTGTAGGCAAGGGCCGCCATAGCCAGTCGTGCGCCGGGGATGCTCAGGGGGGCGCCGAGCGGGGTCGCCATCTTGATCAGTGCTCGGGTGACTCCGAAGACGACCAGACACGACGCGACGAAGATGCCGGGTCCGTTGATGACCGCCAGCGCAAACGCGCCGGCGCTCTTCGGCGCATCCGTCACGAGGGTGCTGTTGACCGCCGCCCACGCTGCGAACACGGTCGCCCACGACAGCGGGATCACGATCAGCACGGAAAGGCTTCGCACGAGTGAGTTCAGCGCGACGCTTCCCAGCCCGGGAAACGCGCCGAGACCGAGCATCACCGGCCCGCCGAGATACAGCACCGCAAACGCGAACGTCACGACGTACTTCAACAACAACAACGCGATGAAGAACATCGCCAACAGCACCAGCAGGATGACCAGCACGATCGGCGCCACCCCCGCCGCCGCCGCCACACCCGTGGTCGCTGCCCCGCCAGCGGCGCTGAGTCCGAACGTCTTGGTCAGCGCGTCATCGACGGCGCGGTCACTGAGCACGTAACCGCTGAACGCGTTCGCGACATCGACGCCGATCGGCACCAGTGTGTGCCAGGACCCCATCAGCAACGCCAACCCGGCGACGCGCATCAACACGCCGCTGATCACGCTCGCCGAGCTTGCCGTACCGGCGATCACGCCGCCGTAGCCCTGGATGACCGAAGACACCGCTCCGAGCACCATCAGCGCCGCACCGATGACGACCAGCGGCACGACCATCCGCTCAAGCCCACCACCGAACACGAGGTCCACGCGCGTCAGAAACCGCATGACAAACGGGGTGATCGTGTCGCGCAACCCACCGAAGATCCAGTCGAGGATCGCCTTCACACCTTCGAGCACGACGCCGCCCGCGGCGCTAGTCACCTTGCCGCCAAACCAGCCCAGCGCCTTGCCACCAATCCCAAGCGCCGGACCCAGAAGCGGGATCGACGCGTCCGCATCCTGCGGAGTTGAGGCCGACACGGACAATCCGATGCCGGTCCCCAGCGCCACCAGACCGATCAGGCGCACGCCCTTGAAGCGTCGCGGCGTTCGCCGGTTCACAGGATCACCGCGAACATGACCAGCACGGCGACCAGGCCGTATGCACCGCCGACGATCATGTCGCTACCGCCGCGGTCTCCGCGCACCGCCTGCAGCGCACCAAGGCCGATCGTCACGATCCCCGTCAGGAACATCAGTGCGACCAGCGCGGTGAACAGCATGAACGCGCTGTCCTGATGGACGGGGTCCTTGAAGATCGCGCGGATGAACCCGCCGACATTCTCAAACGCACCCCGGCCAGCACGCACACTGATCTTGTTCGCAACCGCCTGCGCTGTCCCGCCGCTGATCACGACAGCGACGAACGCGCCTGCTGCTGGCACGAGAGCTTGTGAGCGGTGCATGCCGTGGGCCGCCTACGCGAGGACCTGAAAGCCGACGATCGCGATCACCAGCGCCGCGACCACGCTGAACGCCGTCTCCACACCGCCCCGCGCACCACGCAACCCCTGGATCAGACCGAAGACGAAGTAGATGATCGCCGCCAAGAACAGCAGCGCGAAGATCGCAACGATCGCGCTCAACACCGTCGACTGGCCCGCACCATCAGCCGGCCGAAGCACCGCGGTCGCAAGCGACTCCACATCAAACTTCAGCTCCTGACCACCGATCTTCGGCAGCCCGATCTGCTCCATCACCTTCCCCGCCACCGCGCTCAAGCTCCCACAGACGCCAAGCGACACCACGGCCACCAGCGCCACCAACCTGCCGATCGACTTGCCACTCGCCATGGTCTCCGCTCCCGGATCGTTGGATTCGGTGACCTGTCGTTACGAGTCGCGCTCCGACACCCCCACAGTTCACGGAGCTGCGGACGGCCGGGCGCACACACCCGACGAGCAAGCGATCTCCCTCAAGCCGGCGTCGCTTTCGCCGCGCGTCTTCATACCCGAGACCCTGCATGGCGGCCGTCATGAACGCGTCGTGCCGCCAGCCGTCTTGTTGGCTTGATGCGGCCCTACTCGTCGGGGCGATCCACCACCGTGGACGCCCTCGAGGCCGCCCAATCGGGATGCTGCTGATGTGCTCCCTCGTCGGGTCCGTACAGCTCTTCACGCGGAGCTGACCACTTCTCAAACTCGGTCATCCACGCCGCGCTGAGATACACGCCGGAGATCGGCTCCCATTCCGCCAACAGCCGATCAAGATCGCGCCCGTCCGCCGTCAGAACGTCATCCTCGGTGTCAATCCAGCGCTGCATGTGTCCCCGCTCATCGCTGGGGCTGAAAACCACGACCTCGACGCTCGTGACCGCGCGCTCGCCCAGACAGCGTCGGACGTGGTCTCGACACTCCCGCAACGTGTCCCACAGAGCGGGCTCCACGCGCGTCGCCTTGGGCCAGATGAGAAAGACCCCGGGTGGGCCAACGACGATCGCTCCGACATGCCAGCTCTCGATTCTGGCGGGGCCGGCGACGATCCATCGCTCGGGGCGCTCGCGGAGTCTCGCCAGCTGCTGGAGCATCCAGACTTGGCGATGTCCGAGTCGCTGCGCGTACTCCATGACCGACGCGAACGGCTCGACGGCGGGAGCGTCCCTCGGCGTTGTGACCTGGCGGTGTGCTGGCTGTGACATTCGGACTCCGTCTCCCCGAGCAAGGATGCCATACGACCGGGCGGACAAATCCGCGCAACCCGCTCGCCGCAGCTCGTGTGCTCAGGGCTTGACCTTCAGTCGGTAGGCGCCCGAGCGATCACCGGTTCGCCGCAGCAGCGCCTCCCACGCGCTCACAGCTCGCCGGCGCCCCAATCCTCCCGCGTCGGCGACGATGATCGTGGTGCGAGCGTCCGCGGCCAACCCACCGATGAGAAAACGCACGCCGTGCAACGTGATCGGCAGCGCATTGAGCAGAGGGCGCCGATCAAACGCCCGTGCTTCATCGCGTTGACGTCGAGCGTCGGGAGGATCCTGACGGTCAATCTGCCGCTCGCTGAGCCTCGGAGCAGCGACCGGTCGCAGCACGGGACCCCCGCCAGTCGTCGCCACCGCCCCAGGTTCGTCACTCGGGCCGCTGGCGAGCAAGTTCACGCCGATCAGGACGGCGGCGGCGAGCACGAGCGCGATGAGAAGCGCCTTCATTGCGATCACGTCGGAGATGTCGGTGCGGCAATCGCGTAGATCGGCCGTCCGTCACACCCCGGGCCGCGCAGCCGCGCGGGATCGCTGCGAACCAGCCGGCAAGGCCCTTGGCGCGTGACACGGCTTGAATCCTGGTTGCCGCCGGTGACCATGAACGAGCCGTCCGCGTTCACGGTGTCCACGAGGTTGAGATGCACAGACGTGGTCGAGTTCTGCGGCCCGCTGCCATACATCAGCGCCGACCCCAACGGCGGCGTCTGCCCCTGCGGCCGCGAGCCGACCCCCTTGAACAGCGTTTGGTTCTTCTGGGCCCATGTGTAGTGATAGCCGGAGAACCAGCTGACGTCGATCGGCACGCCCGCCTCTCGCCACACGTTCGTCGAGAACCACGCACACCACGCCAGCCGCGTCGTCGAGGGCCGAAAGCCCTTGAACGTCTGACGGCGCGCGTCCTTGCCCAGATAGCGCCGCGCGATCTGGCCGATGCGCTCACCCGTCTCGCCCGACAACGGGATGTCAGCCTCCCCACAGCCCTCGCTCACGGCGCCGGACTGACCGCCGGTGAATGCGGCGCGCGCGACCGACGCGATCCTCGAAGCGCCGGCCCGCAAGGTCTGCTGCTTGCCCAGCACGACCGCAAAGCCATAGGTCCGGCCGCCGATCGTGACCTGCGCGGCCTGGTTGACCGTCCAGCCACCGTCATTCTCAGGACGCCAGCCGCCCTTGCTGCGGATCGTCGCGTCCAGGCCCGCGTCGAGGATCCCGAACCGGCCGGCGCCCTCGATGCTCTCGAGCTGCCGCATTGCGAAGGCTCGGTGCCGCGCGGCGGCGAGTTGATCGATGCGGCCAAACAGTCGCGCCTGATCGACCGCCGACACCCGCGAGCCGCCAAGGACGTAGCCGTCCGCGGTCTGCTTACCGCGTACCAGCCCGAAATGCGTCATCCCGGCTCGCCGAGCGACCTCTTTCACCGAGGCCGCTCCGACACGCGCGAACAGCGCGTTGGCGGCCCGGTTGTCAGACCGGCGGATCATCGCGACCGCAAGTTCCCGCTCGTCGGCGGTCAGCGCTCGATCGCGAGCTCGCTGCGTCAAAGCGATCAGGATCATCGCCTTGGTGATCGACGCCGACCGGTTCGTCGCATTCGGCGCCACCGCCCCCAGCACCCTGCCACGGTCATCGACCAACGCGAACCCGACCGGCTGCCCGGTCAACTGCCTCGCGACCGCCTGCCCGGCCGCAGCATCGACGTCCACGACACCTCCCGGTTCCGGTGCGCCGTCATCGCTGAGCGGCGCGTCGGGGGACAGCGGCTGGTCACTGACGTCCACCTGGCGGTTCCACCGGTTCTGAAAGGCGCGTCCGCGCCAGTCATAGAAATCGATCCTGCGGCCCTTGATCGCGCCACCCGTATCGGCCGCCAAGAACGCACCGCGCCACCCGAACGGATTCGGCCACACATACACCCACTGCCCCAGCGAGATCACGCGCGGATCGGTAGCGATCAGGTACTTCTGCGGCGCCCCACCCGCGATCACCAGACCACCGGCAGTCGATCGACCAGGTCCCTGAATCCCGCCCCACGGCGGCCCATACGCCGTGCTGCCAAACGACCCCGACGACAACGTGCCGCCCGCAAGCCGACTGGACCGCACCGTCTCAAGCTCCGTCGCAGTGACCCCGCTGCCAGCGACCTCGCCAAGCGACCCGACCGTTGGACCGACCGGCTCACCAGCGCCATCCAGCACGTCACAGCCGTCGGCCGCACCCGGCGCAAAGATCGCGACCACGACCGCCAACGCCAAGACCGCTGCGACCACAACGACCAGCAGCACCGCCAGCACGCCCAAGGCGGCGTAGCCCGCTTCACCGGAGCTCGCGCGCTTGGTCGACCGTCGATGATCTGTCTCGCCGCCAACCGGCGGCGACCCCCGCCTCGGTGCGCGGCGCGACGTGCGACTGGAAGACACCGGGCTGCGCGAGCCCACGGTGAGCGCCACCCAGCGTTCCGGACCGCGCCAGCTCATGAGTCCGCCGGCTCTTTGACGTACTCCAGAACCCGAGCTCCGCAGCGATCTGATCGCTGCTTGGCAGGGGTCCACGGGTGAGGGGCTCGCAGCGATCGCAATGGCTGACTCCTGCAGGTCGAGACGCGGTCCAAGCTGGATGGCTGTCGCCTCCGACGCCTCCATGACCCCCCTCGAAGCTCCCGCGCAAGGCGTATTGCCGCCCGCCGCGGGACAGCCGAACTGGGCGTGCGAGCACCCGCACTCCGGCCGCCAGCACCGCGAGTGCGACCACCGGCCCGCTGTGCTCGCTCGCAAGGGGTCATCCGACCCTGAACGACGACAGTCGCTCAGATGAGCTCAGGCCTACGAACACCCGAGGAAGCCGAACATCGGCTCACCGCGCTCTGGGAGAACCCGCACGTCGAGGCTGACGACGCTTCGGTCGATGACGCCATCGCTGCGCTGTTCTCCGCTTCCGACGACACCCCGCCACGCACCCGGCCACACGACCGCCCACAGCACACGCGATCCAATGGCTACCGCAGCTCAAGACGCGATCTTCGCCGTCCGCCGCAGGCGCAGCGTGCCGATTCTCAGGTAACCGGGCGCGCGGCTGTGATTGCAGTGGCGATGCTCGCCGCGATCGTCTCGGCAACGATCACCCTGAGCAGGTCAACCGGACCAGCGGACACCACGAAACCTGTCCCACGTGCAGAGGCCAACCCAACGACACTTCGCAAGCCGCCGGCTCGACCTGCCGGCAACAAACCAGAACTCCGGCGCGCCCCGGCGGTTGAACCCACGCAGCGTCGTCACGAGCGCCGAGCGCACGCGGCCACCGCAAGACGCAAGCGCTCACGCGCCGACGTCGATGCTCGAGCCACGTCGACGCGCGTGGCCCGCCCACCCCGAGCGACACGGCCACACGGCAAGCCCGAAGCGTCGCACCACACCGCGCCACCGCGGCGAAGCACGGCGCCAACGGCATCCCCCGCCTCGTCGGCCTGCGATGAGTTTCCTCCCTGCTGATGGCGCTGCTGATCGACGCCGATAAGGCGCTCCTTCGGCTGGCCGCCGAACCCTACGACGAAACGGTCGTCGAACTGATCCGCACGCTGCCCCAACGGCGCTACCGACCCGAATCTCACGACTGGTGCATCCCAGCGCGCCGCGAACACCTGCGGGCAGTCTGCGGCGTGATCGCCGAACTCGAGGAACGCGGCATCAACGTGGAGATCTCCAGGGCGGCCGATGCGCGCCTGACTCGCGTGGACACCGGACGCGCAGTCCTACGCGACGGGGTGATCCAGATCACCGGGCCCTACAGCCAGCGCAGGTTGCCGGCACTACGCGCGCTGCCCGAACGCCGCTTTGACGCCGAACGCAAGATCTGGACTGTGCCGCTGACCCGCGCGGGAGCGCTGGCGATCCTCGCCCTCGCCGACCAGACGGATGAGCTGGTCATCACGCAGCGTGCTCGTCGCGCGTTGCAACGATCCGCGACGGCCAGCCCACCAACAGACCGCGCGGCCCGCGCTGACGCCCCATCGCCGGGGCGCGCACCCCGGCGATCACCGGTCGCGCACTGGCGCCACTACACCGCCGGCCCGGTGTACGACAACCCCTTCCGTCAGCGCCTCAACGTGCCCGGCATCGGCCTGTGCGTGCGGGTACGAGTCGATCCCAGCAGCCGCGACAACGTATCTGCGCGCCGCGCGAGGACGGGTGGACATCCGATCACTGGCGATCGTCGAGGGTCTTGAGATGAGCACCCTGGACGAGCTTCTCACCGCCGAGGAGGTCGCCGAGTTGTTGAACATCCCGCGCTCGACGGTGAACGACTACGCCCGCCGCGGTGTGCTGCCGAGCATCAAGCTTGGCCGGCACCGCAGGTTCGTGCGCTCGGATGTCGCCGAGGCCATCGAACGCTTGCGACTCGCACGCAGTCCAAGGCGATCTGTGGCGCGCACGAACTCATCGGCGGCGGGCCGGTGATCATCTACGTTCGCGAGCGACATCGCCGACAGCAGCGCCGTGGCCGGATCCGCGAGCCGAGTGCCCATGACACCGCCCGGCGGTTCAGCCCCAGAAGATGCAGGTGGGGTCACGGTCGATCTCGTCGAGGAGGACGAGGATGTCGGGCGACGGCTGCAGGAGTTCGTACTTGTGCCACTTCTGGTTGCGGTCGCGCCAGTACAGAACCCAATGCTTGTGCTTGGCGACGTACCGCAGGCGCGCGACGCCGCCACGCGTCCATTGGGGACCGTAATCCTCCCGCCACGGCGCGCGAACCTCGACGATCGTCACCGCGGTCGGCGACACGTCCGCCTCGATCCGGACTTGGTGGAGAGCGTGCGGCGGCACGCGCTGCTCGCAGAAGTGGCGAATCGCAGCAACGTCCAGTCCGGGGAGCGCCATCACTCAAGCGTCGCAGGGTCGCGCGATTCGGATGATCTCGGCCAGCGCCGAGATGACGATCGCCCGCCTGGTTGCGCGGCTGCGCGACGAGGCCGACTTCCGTCGGTTGGCGCAAGCTTCACTAACCGAACCCCCCCCCGGTCCGCGCGCTCCTCGGCGCTCTCGGAGAGCAGGCCGGGCAGCGCCAGACGCTGCTTGAACCGTTGCGCGACAGCCTGAACCCCCTGAGCCGCTTTGACTTCGGACCGCTGCGCGCACTGCCCAACGCCCGCGCTTGGCAGGCGAAATGAGGCTGCATCAGCACCCCGGGTTTCGCCGCGTTCGTCACCGCGACCGCAGCCGAGGCGGCCTCTCTCGCGGAGACGATCCTCGATGTAGCAGGTGCCTTGAGCAGGGTTCGCCGTTCGGCGACCGAGTGTCGGACAGCGCTACCGGGACGCGACGATCGCGTCGACGAACGCCTGAACCTCAATCGCGGCGACTTCGACGTCGACGACCTCGAGCCCGACCTCCCGCGCGAGGCGCGCGTAGCCGGCCTGCCAGGAGGCGGGGGCGTCCAGTGCAGGCGGCCAGGCGTGCGTGGCGCGGCCGGCGAACGTCGTCTCACAGGCCAGGCGCAGCGCGGGCAGATCGTCGATCAGATCGCGCAGCACGAGCAGGTCGACGAGGTCGCGGAAGCGATCGTTGACGCGATCGACGGGGCGCTCGCTGACGGCATGGAGCTTCTGGGCGACCTGGAAGCGCAGCGGCAGGCAGGCGATTGTGCGCGGGCCGGAGAGCTTGAAGTCCTCCAGGCTGATCGCATCGATGTACTCGGCCTCGTCGGCGCCTGCCTCGGCGCCAGAGGCCTCGAGGCGGACGGTCGCCCAGGCTCGCGACTGGTAGCTCAGGCGGACGTCAAAGCGCCGGGCGTGTGGACCGTGCTCGGCCGGCTCACCGCGCAGAAAGGCGAAGTCGCAGTACGGCTCGGCGAACGCCTCGTCGAGCGCGTCGACCAGTTCTCCGGGCTGACCACGAAAGACGATGTCGACGTCCTTGGTCGCGCGAGCGCCCAGGCGCAGCCGCAGCTCGATCGCCACGCCGCCCTTCAGCAGGAAGCGCGGCAGGTCGTGGTCGGTCTGGACGCGGTCCAGGGCGCCGAGCAGCGCCATCGTCGACACCCAGCGCCGTACGCGGTCGGCGGCGATCCCCGTATCGCGGCTGTAGCGGCCGATGAGCTGCTCGAGATGACCCTTGCCGGGCCGCCGCCGATCAGGACTCACCGCTGCGGGCCTCTCCGGTTGCGGTGCGTAGCTGCGCAGCCTGAGCGCGGCTGAAGAGGCCGCGGCGTTGACCGTCATCGATCGCCTGGCCGATCAGCGCGGGGCCCAGGCCGGCGGCGTGGGCATCGAGCACCGCGCGCATCGGCGTCACGATCGGGATGCCCTCAAGCGCCGTGATCTCCTCGTCACGCAGATCGGCACGGTGCACGACGTACGGCGCGGGCACCGCCCGCTGCGCGCGGTGCGCACGCGGGACGGTGATGTGGATCCTCGCGGGATTGACGTCGCTGAGGTCATAGAGGTCAAGCGCGGTCTCGTGGCTGAGCGTGGCGCGCACGCCGCGCGGCCACAGCGTCGCCTCCATGTACTGATCCAGCGGGCCGGCCGGAATCAGCGGCACGCGATACACGCCGTGGCTCGCGCGCACCAGCGTGCCGCGCTCGGCCATGCGCGCGAGCGTCGTCGCCGCGACGCCCGCGGCACGCGCATCCTGCTGGGTCACATATCCGTGCTGATCGGCGGCGATCTCTGCAACGGTGGCGAAAGCACGTCTCGGCATGGTCCTGTTCCTGCTCGAAGTTGCACGTCTCGTTCAAATTCAAGCACAACGCGCAACTGCTTGAACATGCACGTCGCGTTCAACTCCAAGCATCCCCACCTCATCGTGCGTGCGAGCACCTGCCGGCTACGCCGGGCCGGCGACGCCGCCTGCCCTCCCAGACCCCCTGCGACACGCCATCACTCGGTGCGCTCGTCGTCGACCTTCTGCACGGCCCGGTCAAGCGCGGCGGCCGCGGTCGAGGCCTTGGCCAGCCTCGCCGAGAGGCGATCGGCAGCGTCGTGCTGGGGCACGTGGTGGACGTAGATCATCGTCGTGGCGATGTCGGCGTGGCCCATGTAGGCCTTGACGTCTGACAGCGCGAAATCCTGCACGGCGAGCGTGCCGAACGTGTGGCGCAGGTCGTGCAGGCGCAGGTGCGCGATGCCGGCCGCCTTCAGGGCGCTGTAGTAGCGCCGGCGCAGCGCGGAGTCATCCAGAAACGCGCCGTCGGGGCCTGGGAAGACCAGCTCGTCTGCGCCGGTGAAGTCCTCGCGCCGTGAGAGGGCGTCCAGCGCGCGGGCGACCTGGTCTGCCATCGGCACGGCGCGGGCGCGCCCGGACTTCGGCACGTCCTCACTTGACAGGCTGTAGGAGCGGCGCACGTGCAGGATGCGCCGCTCGAAGTCCACGTCGCGCCAGCGCAGCGCTCGCAGCTCGCCGACGCGCAGCCCGGCGTAGGCGGCGGTCAGCACCAATGCGGCGTCCTGGGCGTCAGATGCCGGGCGGGCGGCGAGCTCTGACTCTGAGAGCCTGCGCCTGGCGCTCGCGTGATGGGCGCCGTCGCGGATCGTGCGCGCCAGCAGCTCGACCTGCTCGGCCGTCAGGACGCGAAACTCGGTCGCGCGGGGTACGGGCTGGCGTTCGACGCCGGAGGCGACGTTGACGGCGAGGCCGTAGTGGCGCTGGGCGCGCTTGAGGATGCCGTTGATGACGACGAGGTACTTGTTGATCGTGCGCGCGGTCAGGCGCTGCTCGTCGACGTGATGGGCGCGGAAGGCGTCGATCATCTCGCTGGTCAGGTCGGTCAGCGCCAGCTGACCGAAGGTCGGAAGCAGCACCTGGTCGACGGCCTGGCGGTAGTCGCGCAGCGTGTTGGGGCGCCGCTTTCGATCAAACTGCAGGTAGCGCATCCATTCCTCGGCGGCGTCGGCGAACGTGACGCGGCGATTGTCGCTGCGCCGTGCGCCCGCCCCGACTGTCCGGGCCTCTGCGAGCAGCTCGTCGAGGATGCGCTGCGCCTCGTGCTTGGTCAGATAGCCCTCGCGGGGGCGCCCCTTGGCGGTCCAGACACGTCCGAGTACGCGCATGTGTTCCACCCCTGCGGCATCACGCCATTTCGCGCGCCAGCGGTCCCCGGACTGGCGCTTGACGCGGCGCAGATGCCCGGAGACGGGCAGTGGGCGCAGGTCGGCGAGCGGGACGGGCACGGGGACGCGGCTCATCGGGGTCTCAGGCTAGCAGGAAAGCATCCCGAAATGATCCCGAACTCGACCGATTCTACCTCACGCAACCTGACGTAATGCCCCGTGTTTGCTGGGTTTCTCACCCAGCACCCTCAACACGAATCCAATCATAATCCGCGTGTCGGGGGTTCGAGTCCCTCCTCCGGCACTAAGAAATAGCTGCAAAACGCAAGAATCTGGATTCTGGATCCTTAGCCGGGCGGCCAAAATGGTCCCGGAATGGTCCCGAACTATCGGACGCAGAAGCCCCAGATTTGAGTCTCCCGAGGAGCGCGTGTCGGCGCCGGGTGAAAACTGACCCCTCTCTGCCGGTTGAATTCTGACCCCCCGGGTCGTGTGGCGGAGGCGTCCGGGGGTGGCCGGACTCTCGCTGGTCAAGCGATCAAGCGAGGGAGGCGGCAAAGGGGTTGGTTGGCGTGGAGCAGTGGGCTGAGCTGCGCAGGGAGCACTTTGTGCGTGGCGTCTCGATCAAGCAGCTGGTCGCTCGGACCGGATTGGGTCGCAATACGGTGCGCGCGGCGTTGCGGGCGCCGGCGCCGCCGAAGTATCAGCGCGCGCCGGTGGGGTCCAAGCTCGATCCGTTCAAGGACGAGATCCATCGGCTGCTGAAGGGCGACGCGGCGATGCCCGGGCAGCGTATTCGTGAGCTGATCGCGCCGTTGGGCTACGCGGGCGGCAAGACGATCGTCGATGACTACTTGCGCGAGGTGCGCCCGTTGTTTGTTGATCAGCGCACCTTTCAGCGGACCGTCTATCGGCCCAGCGAGATCTGCCAGTTCGATGTCTGGCAACCGCAGGACGAGATCCCCGTCGGTTATGGGCAGACGCGCCAGGCCTATGTCGTCGTTGCGTGCCTGGGCTACTCACGGGCCGGCGCGGGCGCGGTGATCTTCTCCAAGCAGATCCCGGACTTGCTGTTGGGATTCGCCGCTGCTTGTGGTCGCTGGGAGCGTTGCCGCAGACGCTCGTTTGGGATCGCCAGGCCGGCCTGCACGCCACCAGCGGCCGGCCGACGACGCAGTTCGCCGCGTTCTGCGGGCAGTTGCGTGTGGACTGGCACTTCTGCGACGCGCGTGACCCGCAGGCCAAGGGCGTCGTCGAGCGCCTGCAGGACTTCATGGAACGCTCCTTTGAACCGGGCAGGACGTTCGCCAACGAGCTGGACTGCCAGCTGCAGCTGGACTGCTGGTTTTCAGAGCGAGCGAACGCAAGGATGCACAAGACGCTGCGTGCCCGTCCGATCGACCGTCTCATCGAGGAACGCCAGGTGATGGCGCCACTGCCCGCGAGCATGCCCGACACCGACCGCAGGTGGGTGCTGCGCGTGCCACCGGATCCGTATCTGCGTTTGGATACCTGCGACTACTCCCTCGATCCCGGGCTTGTTGGGCGCCGCGTCGACGTTCGCGTCGATCAGCGTGAGATCACCGCGGTCGCGCTGGACACGGGCGAGCTCGCGTGCCGGCACCCACGCTCGTTTGCCAAACACCGCACGATCACCGCGCTCGAGCACGCCCGCACACTGAAGACCCAACGCGGCGAGCGTCGCGGCGAGCCCGATGTCGAGATCCGCTCGCTCGCGCTGTATGACGAGCTGATCGCATGAGCCGCCCCAGCAGCGAGCTGGCGCATCTGTTTCGCGCGCTGAAAGCACCAGCCGCGGCGAAGGCGCTGCCCAAGCTCGCCGATCGCGCCCGCCAGGAGCAATGGAGGCGCTCCTGCTGTTCCCGTGGGTGAGGTGAGCGGCTGAGCGAGGGCGCACGCCGCGCCGCGCCTAGGGTTCTGGCTTCTTGACGGCTGGAACCGAGGGGAGCGGGATGCGACGTGCGCAGAACAAGGGTATGGGCGCGGC
>JAJCYD010000002.1 GCA_029263125.1 Solirubrobacteraceae bacterium
TGCGTGTCGGTCATCGTGGTGCTCCTCTTCATCGATCGATTGGTTGTCGACCGACGAGTCTCAGAGCCCGCGATGACCGGCGCCTCACGCGACCCCGGAACCTCCGCGAACTTCCGTTACACCACTTCTACCGACATGACCGTTGTGCATCACCTGGATGCATAACTGCCGTATCGGCGGCTGGCGTCGAACGAGACGTCAGTTATGCACGGGTCCGACGACCCCGGGATCCGGGCGATGCACGCGACGCGTTCTCGACGGTCGCAGTGCGGTCGCGCTCGGTTACGCAGTGGACGACCAGGAGTAGCCGCACGCGACTGGTGCAAGCCCCCCTTGGGCGATCTCCGCGACGCTCGACCACGTAACGCAATGGCGATCTCAGGGTGTGTCGAAGATGAACCGGCCGGCGGCACGTGTTCGCCACAGGCCCATTGCACGTCCGAGCGTTTCGCTCCTCAACGAACGAGCGCTCGCTGGGACACGCGACGGCGGGGAAGCGACCACGCCACCCCGAACCCGCGCTCACTTGCGCACGATCAGGTAGGTCCCCAGCGCCAGCAGCGCCACACCGACGAGCTTCAGCACGCTGACCGGATCGCGCGAGACGCCGAGCAGGCCGAAGTGATCGACGACGACCGACATCGTCAGCTGGCCGGTGATCGTCGCCGCCACGACGGCGCCGGCGCCGAGTGAGCGGACGGTGACGAGCACCGTCGTGACGTAGATCGCGCCGAGCAAACCGCCGGTGAGGTAGTACCAGGACAGGTGGCGCGCCTCGCCGACCGTGCCGAAGCCGCCCTTGACGAGCCCCACGATGAGCGACAGCGCGACCAACCCCAGCGCGAAGGAGAGAAACGCGGCCTGGAAGGTCCCGATCTGGCGGCCGAGCGTCGAGTTGATCGGCGCCTGCAGCGCGACGAAGCCGCCCGCGATCGCGGTCATGCCGATCGCCATGCCGCGGTCCACCTACTTGGCCTCCATCCATGTCGGGCCGATGCCGATGTCGACGACCAGCGGCGGGTCGTGCTCCCACACGCCGCACATCTCACGGCGGATGACGTCGCTGGCCGCCGCGACGTCTGTGGCCGGCCCTTCGAAGAGCAGCTCGTCGTGGACGGTGAGGATGAGCCGCACCGGCGAGCCGCGCAGCGCACGGTCGACCGTCACGATCGCGAGCTTCATGACGTCCGCCGCCGTGCCCTGGATGACGGTATTGACCGCCAGGCGCTCGCCGAGCGTTCGCACCTGGTAGTTGCGCGCCTTCAGCTCGGGGATCTGGCGCCGGCGGCCCCACAGCGTCGTGACATGCCCATCGGTCGTCGCCTGCGCGATCGTCTCGTCGATGAACGCCTTCACGCGCTCAAAGCGGGCGAGGTAGGCGTCGATGAACGCCTTGGCTTCGGAGCGCTCGATGCCGAGGCGCTCGGCGAGGCCGTAGTCCGACAGGCCGTAGACGATGCCGTAGTTGACCATCTTCGCCTTCGAGCGCATGCCGTGCGTGAGGTCCTCGGGCGCGGTCTGAAAGACCGTCGAGGCGGTCGCGGTGTGGACGTCCTCGCCGCGCACGAAGATCTCCTTGAGCACCGGCTCGTCGGCGATGTGAGCGAGCACGCGCAGCTCGATCTGGGAATAGTCGGCGCTGAGCAGCACGTTGTCCGGCGCGGCTTCGAAGCAGCCGCGCACCTCGCGGCCGAGATCGGTGCGGATCGGGACGTTCTGCATGTTCGGATCGGTCGAGGCCAGGCGCCCGGTCGTCGCCGCCGCCTGCAGGAACGTCGTGTGGATGCGCGACTCGGGGTCCGCGGCGGCGAGCTGGGGCAGCACGGAGAAGTAGGTCTTGTCGAGCTGGTTGAGCTCGCGCCAGCGTTCGATCAGGGGGATGATTTCGTGCTCGTCGCGGATCGCCTGAAGGACGCGAGCGTCGGTCGAGAAGCCCGTCTTGCCGCGACGCTTCTTGGACAGGCCCAGCTTCGTGAAGAGGATCTCGCCGAGTTGCTGGGGCGAGCCGATGACGAACTCCGTATCCGCCAGGCGCCAGACCTCGAGCTCCAGCGAGTGCACCTCTTCGCGCACGCGCGTCGTGATCTCCTTCATGCGGTCGGTGTTCAGCCGCACGCCGGCGACCTCCATCGAGCGCAGCACCGCGACCAGCGGCAGCTCGATCTCCTCCATGACGACCGTCAGCTCGCGCGCGACGATCTGCTCGCGCTGCCAGGCCGCGAGCTCTGAAACGAGCAGCGCTTCGGCGGCGAGCTCGTCGTCCAGGCCGCACGCGAGGCCGCGTTCCTCCAGCAGCTCGCGCAACGGGTAGCCACGACGGGCCGGCTCGAGGATGTAGGCGCCGATGAGCGTGTCATGCACGAGGTTCGACGCAACCACGCCGAGCGCCTTGGCGTCGTGGGCGACGACGGCGCGCTCGCCTGCGGCCTCGACGAGCTCCGACGGGTCGTCCATCGTCCCGGTGAGGATCGCGTCGGAGGTCGCGACCGCGAAGCGCCACGTCGGATCGACGGCGAGCAGCTCCCCCTCGGCGACCTCGGGCGCACGCACCGCGAGCACCAGTTCCCCGTTCAGCGCAGCGATGTCAGCCAGCGATCCGGCCCGGACCGGTGCGGACAACGTCGTGTCCGCCTCCGGCGACGGGGCCGCCGCCTCGGCTCCGAGAAACTCCTCCAGGCGGCGCAGCGGGTCGCGCAGCTCGAACTCGCGGAAGACCTCGCGCAGCTTGGAGCGATCGGGCGCACGGCCGGCCTCGGCCGCGACATCGAGGTCGACGTGCAGGTCGCGCCGCATCGTCGCGAGGATCTTCGAGACGCGCGCGTCCTCGGCGTGGTTGACGAGGTTCTCCTTGCGCTTGGCGCCCGTGATCTCATCGACGGCGCCGAGCACGCCCTCCAGATCGCCGTGGGCCTGCAGCAGCGCGGCGGCGGTCTTGTCGCCGATGCCCGGGACGCCGGGGATGTTGTCGCTCGTGTCGCCCTTGAGGCCGTAGAAGTCGGGGATCAGCTCGGGCGCGATGCCGTAGCGGTCGATCACCGCGGGGTGGTCGTAGAGCTTGGTCTCGGTGATGCCGCGCGCGGTCGCCATGACCTTGACGATGCCCTCGGGGTCGATCAGCTGGAAGGCGTCGCGGTCGCCGGTGACGATGACGACGGGGATGCGCTGCTCGCGCGCGCGCTCGGCGAGCGTCGCGATGACGTCGTCGGCCTCGAAGCCGTCGAGGTGGACGTTCGTGTAGCCGAAGGCGTCGACGAGCGGCTCGAAGTGCGGCCACTGCTCCTTGAGCAGGTCAGGCCGCGTCGAGCGCGTGCCCTTGTAGGGCGGATAGACCTCCTTGCGCCCGCTGGAGCCCGCGTCCCAGACGACGACGGTCGGCTTCGTGCCGTGCTCGGTGAGGATCTTCACGAGCATCGACGCGAAGCCGAAGATCGCGTTGGTGGGGAAGCCCGTCGACGTCGCGATCGACTCGGGCAGCGCGAAGAACGCCCGGTACACGAGCGAGTTGCCGTCGATGAGAAACAGCTCGTCGGGGCGATCCGCCATCGCGCGGGCACTCTACGCGCCGCGCGCCCGGGGCCCGGCCGTCAGTACTGCGACAGCACGAACCCCCACAGCAGCCCGGCTCCGGCGACGACCATGCCGATGATGAAGCCGATGACGAAGATGTCCAGGCGCTGGCGCCACGGGACCTGCCAGATGAGCGCGATCCACAGGGGCAGCCGGTAGCCGGCCCAGTAGTAGTCGAAGTCCTCGTCGTAACGGTCGACCTGCTCGGTGGCGTAGTCGTCGCTACGGGCCTCGCAGACCGGACACTTGTACTCCGCCCCGCTGGGTGGGCGGTCGATCGTCTCGACGCTCTGCGGCGGATCCTCCAGCGAGGGACCGCTCAGACCCGCAAGCAGACGCTCGATGCTCGATCCAACGCCGTCCCCTGATCGCGCGGACATACCTCGACTGTACCTCAGACGAGCGCCGATCGAGAACGTTGCGGCGATGCTCGAGAATTTGACGCGCAGGCCGCCGCGCACGGAGACCAAGCCCCTCCCCCGGCCGTACCCCTGGGCATATGCTCGCGCTCATGCCCCCCGCTTCATGCCCGGTCGCCCCGCGATGAAGCGGGTGACCGTCACCGGCGCCACGGGGCGCATCGGCAGCCGGCTCGTCGAGGCGCTGAAGGATCGCGGCGATGACGTCTGCGTCCTCTCGCGCAACGCCGATCGCGCGAGCACGGCGCTCGGCGTCGAGGCGGTCGGATGGGATCCGAAGGCCGGCGACGCCCCATCGCAGGCCCTGCAGGGCCGCGACGCGGTAATCCACCTCGCCGGCGAGGACGTGGGCCAGCGCTGGACGGACCGCGCCAAGGCGGAGATCCGCTCCAGCCGCGAGCAGGGCACGCGCAACCTCGTTGCCGGCATGCTCGCCGCGCAGCCGCGACCGAGCCTGCTCGTGAGCGCGTCGGCCTCCGGCTACTACGGCCCGCGCGGCGACGAGATCGTCGACGAGTCCAGCCCGCCGGGCCGTGACTGGCTGGCCGACGTCTGCGTGCGCTGGGAGCAGAGCGCCGACTCGGCGGCGCGGGGCGCCCGGGTCGTGAAGGTTCGCACCGGCATCGTGCTCGATGCCGAGGGCGGGGCGCTGGCGAAGATGCTGCCACCGTTCAAGGCCGGTGTCGGCGGCCCGGTCGCCGGCGGCAGGCAGTACATGCCCTGGATCCATCGCGACGACCTCGTCGGGATCTACCTCGCGGCGATCGACTCCGAGGACTTCGACGGCCCGGTCAACGCCTCGGCGCCCGACCCCGTCACCAACAAGGTCTTCGCCAAGGCGCTTGGCACGGCGCTGCATCGCCCGGCGGTCGCCCCGGTGCCCGGCCTCGTCATCAAGGGCATGTACGGCGAGATGTCGCAGATCGTGCTGACCGGCGTGCGCATGGTGCCCGGCCGAGCGCCGCAGCTCGGGTACGCCTTCCAGCACCCAGATCTCGCCGAGGCGCTGCGCGACACGCTCGCCGGCGGCTGACTACCGCGCCTTGCGGGCGGACTTGCGGCGCCCCCAGTCCGACGTCGCCTTCGACGGCATGACGATCCAGATCAGCACCGCGACGCCGGACAGCAGCAGTCCGCACGCCAGCCCGAGCCGCTCGCCGTAGCCCTTCTTGGCCGACAAGAACGACGCGACGATCGCCGACAGCAGCCATCCGTAGAGCAGGAACAGGGCCTTCGCGCCGATGACAGCGAGGATCGTCATCCGCCGAGATAGGCCTTGCGCACTTCGGGGTTCGTCCGCATCTTGTCCGACGCGTCGCTGAGCACGACGACCCCGGTCTCCAGCACGTAGGCGCGCTGGGACACCGACAGGGCGTAGTTGGCGTTCTGCTCGACGAGCAGGATCGTCGTCCCCTGGCGGTTGATCTCTCCGATCGTCTCGTAGATGCGCTCGACGAGGATCGGCGCGATGCCCATCGAGGGCTCGTCGAGCAGCAGCAGCCTGGGCCTGGCCATCAGCGCGCGGCCCATCGCGAGCATCTGCTGCTCTCCGCCTGACATCGTGCCGGCCTTCTGCTTCTCGCGCTCCAGCAGCCGTGGGAACAGGTGAAACACCCGGTCCATGTCCTCCTCGATGCCCTTGTCGCGACGCAGGTAGGCGCCCATGTCGAGATTCTCGCGCACCGTCATGCGCGAGAAGCAGCGCCGCCCCTCGGGCGACTGTGAGATGCCGAGCTTGACGATCTCCGCGGGCGGCGTGCGCGTGATGTTCTGGCCATCGAAGCGGATGTCGCCGGTGCGCGGCGGCGTCAGCCCGGAGATCGAACGCAGCGTCGTCGACTTGCCGGCGCCGTTTGAGCCGATCAGGGTGACGCACTCGCCCTCCTCGACGGTCAGCGAGATCCCCTTGAGGGCTTCGATGTTGCCGTAGAACGTGTGGATCTCGTCGACCTCGAACATCGCCATCAGCCTTCACCGCTCTCTTGCCGCTGGCGTTCGCTCTCCTGCTTGCCGAGGTAGGCCTCCACGACGAGCGGGTCGTTGCGGACCTCCGACGGCGCGCCCGCGGCGATGCCCTCGCCGTGATCGAGCACCGTGACGTGCTCCGAGACCCCCATGACGACCTTCATGTCGTGCTCGATCAGCAGGATCGACAGGCCCACGTCGTCGCGCAGGCGCTGCATGAAGCGCGTGAGATCGGCCGACTCCTGGGCGTTCATCCCCGCCGTCGGCTCGTCGAGCAGCAGCAGCTTGGGCTCGGAGACCAGCGCGCGCGCGATCTCCACGCGACGCTGGTCGCCATAGGCCAGGTTCGTCGCGAGCTGGTCATGCAGCGCGGGCCGCAGGCCGACGTAGGAGAGCGTCTCGACAGCCTTCGCGCGAACCTCACGCTCTTCCCTGCCGACCCGTGGCGGGCGCAGGATGCTGCCCAACAGGCCCGCCTTCATCCGCGAGTGCGCGCCGACCATGACGTTCTCCACGGCGGACATCGTCCCGAACAGGCGGATGTTCTGGAATGTCCGGGCGACGCCGAGGGCCATGATCTTGTCGGGTCGCCCGCCCGTGATGTTCGTGCCATCGAAGCTCACGCGGCCCTCGGTGGGCTTGTACAGGCCGGTCAGGATGTTGAAGAACGTCGTCTTGCCGGCGCCGTTGGGGCCGATCAACGAGACGATCGCCTTGCGCGGGATCGAGAAGGAGATCTCGCTGACCGCGGTCAGGCCGCCGAAGCGCTTCGTGATGCCCGTCGCTTCGAGCAGGTTGTCCTGGGTCGTGCTCATGGCTGCTTCTCGGTGTCCTCGTCGACCACGAGACCCTCGATGCCCGCCTTCAGCTCGATCTTTCGTCGCCGCTCGGGTATCAGGCCCTCGGGACGCAGCACCATCATGATGACCAGCAGGAATCCGAAGATCCCGAATGACAGCTCCGTGAGGTCGAAGTCCAGGCCGATCTTGCCGGGAACGTCGTTGAGCACGTCGGGGATCAGGCGGTTGTTGATGAACGACAGCGCGATCGCGCCGACGACGACGCCCCAGATCGAGCCCAGGCCGCCGAGGATGACCATCGCGAGCACGAAGATGGAGAACGAGAACTGAAACTGGTCGGCGTTGACCGTGTTGAGATAGGAGCCCAGGAAGGCGCCCGACACGCCGCCGAACGCCGCGCCCGTGCCGTAGGCCAGCAGCTTCGTCTTGACCTGTGGCACGCCCATGCTGACGGCCGCGACCTCGTCCTCGCGCAACGCGATCCAGGCACGGCCCAGGCGCGAGTCGCGCAGGCGGAAGTTCACGAACACCGCGATCAGCACGAGCACGAACGCCGTCCAGTACCACGGTCTGAGCTCCAGCGAGTTGAAGGTCTCAAGGAACGGCAGGTCGATCTTGTCGACCGGCGTAATGCCCTGACGGCCGGCGGTCAGCCGCGTGTCGAGGAACTTGATCTCGTCGCCGTTGATCGCGATTCGTCCGACGATCTCCCCGAAGGCCAGCGTCACGATCGCGATGTAGTCCCCGCGCAGGCGCAGGGTGGGCAGCCCAATCAGCATGCCCGCGATCGTCGTCGCGGCGATCGCCAGGACGATGATGATGAAGAAGTTGAAGTGCAGGCCGGGCAGCTGCGCCGCTGGACCGGCGACGAGGATGTGGACGCCCTCGCCGCCGTTGGCCGTGATGTGAAACAGCGACCCGAAGTAGCCCATCGTGTACGCCCCGATGGCGAAGAACGCCACATAGCCGAGGTCCAGCAGCCCGGCGAAGCCCACGATGATGTTCAGCCCGAGCGCCATCATCACGTAGGCGAGCGCGACCGTCGCGTCGTCGATGAAGCCGCCACCGCCGTCGACGAACAGCGGCAGCAGCCCGCCCGCGATCAGCGCTGCGGCGGTGATCCCGACGCGCACCCGGTGCGACAGCTCGAAGCGGTCGCGAAAGGACGGGCCGGCGGTCGAGGCGGCCCTCATCAGCCGGCCTCGCGCGTCTGCTCGCCGAGCAGGCCGGAGGGCTTGAAGACCATGATCAGCACGAGGTAGGCGAACACCACCGCGGGCGTCCACTGGCTGCCGATGCGGTTGTCGGAGAGCTGCTGGATGAAGCCGATGATCAGGCCGCCGAGCACGGCGCCACGGATGTTGCCGATGCCGCCCATCACCGCCGCCGTGAAGGCGATCAGCCCGGCGGTGAAGCCCTGGAAGAACCAGATCGTCGTCTGGTAGAGGGCGTAGATCAATCCGGCCGCGCCCGCCAGCAGGCCGCCGATCATGAACGTCGCCGAGATCGTCGTGTCGACGTTGATGCCCATCAGCCTCGCGGCATCGGGGTCCTGGGCCGTCGCGCGCATGGCCTTGCCCAGGCGGCTGCGACTGATGAAGATCGTCATCCCCAGCACGAGCGGGATCGTGACCGCGATCGCCAGCAGGTCACCCCGCGTGATGTTGACGCCCGCGATGCTGACCAGCAGCGCCTGCGAGTCGATGAGGTTGGGGATGCTCCTCTGCGATCCCCCGCGCCACAGCAGCCCGACGTTCAGCAGGATGAACGAGAAGCCGACGGCGGTGATCAAGGGCGCGAGCTTGGGCGCGTTGCGCAGCGGGCGGTAGGCGACCCGTTCGATCATCGTGTTCAGGGTGCCCAGCGCGAACATCGTGACCAGCAGCGTCAGCAGCAGTCCCGCCACGAGCCCGGGTATGCCGGTCGCGACGGTCAGGCCGATCGTCGAGAAGAAGCTGACCGACACGAACGAGCCGAGCATGAACACCTCGCCGTGGGCGAAGTTGATGAGCTCGACGATGCCGTAGACGAGCGTATAGCCGATCGCGACGAGCGCCCAGATCGAGCCGTTGGACAGGCCGTCGACGAGGTTGTTGCCCAGGCGCGAGAGGTCGCCCTCCGTGCGCAGGTCGTGGAACGCGAACGCCAGCGGCATGATCAACAGCACGCCGATCAGCCCGTTTTGGGCGAGGAACCTACGCACCGAGCTCACGGCGCCCGACGTCGATGCAGGAAGACCTGCGGCTGCCATGCCTGGAGACCTCTCTGCCGTTTGCGGTCATACATGTCCGGGGGCGGGCGACCTGCCCCCGGACATGCTGGTGGTAGTGCGCTAGACGTCCGCCTTGACGGTCTCGAGGAAGACCTGCTCGCCGTCCTTGATCTCATAGACGCCGTAGTCGGTCAGCGTCGTGTCCCCGTTCTCGTCGATCGAGTAGGTGCCCAGCGGGCTCTCGCGATCCTTGGTGGCGAACAGCGCCTTGACGATGTCCTCGCGCGTGCCCGTGCCCGAGCGCTCGATCGCGTCGAGTGCCAGCGACATCGCCTCATAGCCGTAGATCGAGTACGGGTTGGGGTTCTTCTCGCCGTACTCCTTCTCGTAGTCGGCGAAGAACTTGTTGCCGACCTCGCCGTAGCTGTCGGGTGACAGGGTCGCCACCGTGAGCTTGACCTTCTGGGCGACCTTCGCCGGCACGCCGCCCTCCTTCGGATCGAAGAACGCAGCCTCTGCCACGCCGTCGGGGCCGTAGAGCTTGGCGTTGGGCAGCGCCGCCTCGAAGTCCTTGTAGATCTGGACTCCGTTGTTGGACGTGATCCCCGCGTAGACGAAGCAGTCCGCGCCCTGGGACTTGGCCCGCGACGCGACCGAACGGTAGTTCGCGGCCTTCGGATCGATGCCCTGGTTGAAGGCGAGGTTCAACGACTGGGCTTTCGCGGCGATCTCGATGTTGCGTGCCAGCCCTGCGCCGTAGACCTCCTTGTCGTTGGCCATCGCGACCTTCTCGCAGCCGTCCTTCTTCATGATCGTCGCCAGCGCCGCGCCCTGGATGGTGTCCTTGGGCACGATCCGGACGTAGTTGCGGTACCCCGACGGGTAGTACTTCGTGGGCTCGCCCTTGTCGGCGCCCGGCGCGTCGGAGGTCAGTCCGACGGCGGTGTTGGCCGGCGAGATCTGCGGCACCTTGGCCTCGCTGAGGATCGGGATCGAGATCGCGCTGGCGCCCGAGTTGAACTCGCCGATGACGGCCACGACGCTGTCGTCCTGAGCGGCTGAGCGAGCATTGGCCGATACCTGCTCGGCCGTCCACTGCCCCGCCTGCGCGCTGGAGTCGTCCTTGGACTCGTACTTGATCGTGAACGGCCCGGCCTTGTTGCCGGCCTGCTTCAGCGCCAGCTTGATGCCGTTGACCAGGTCCGTGGTCTGCGGGCGCGCGGCGCCCTGCAGCGGCAGGCTCGAATACACCGTGAGGGTGCCGCCGGCGGGTGCACCGCTCGTGTCGCCGCTGGAGGCCGTGTCGTCGTCGTCGCCGCAGGCGGCCACGCCGATCGCCAGCGCCGACAGCAGCATGCCGATCGGGATTGCTCGATTCATGCGCAAGGTGTTCCCTCCTCGATGGGACTGAAGCAGATCGGCGCGATGCTACACCCGTCAACTGGCTCAGGCGCACAACGGTGGCGGGCGTGCACGGCACCCGGCTCAGCGCTGGACATCGAGCACCTTGTCCAGCACGAGTCGCGAGTTGCGCAGCTTGTTGCCCGCGAAGCGCCTGAGGCTCGTGTCTCCATAGCGGTCGATCGAGTACGTGCCAAGCACCGAACGGCGATTTTCGATGTCGAAGAACTTGTTGATGACCACCGCGCGCTTGTTGCCCTTCGTGCCCGCCGCGGCGATCGAGCTGAGGACTGCCTGCGTCGCCTCATAGGCCAGCAGGGCCTCGGGCGCGGGCCGGCGGCCGAACGTCGTCCGGAAGCGAGCCTCGAACGCCCCGGCGGTCGCGGGCAGCTCACGCGTCGGCAGCGCCGCCGTCGTGATCCGCATGCGTCGCTGGACCTGCGGACGCAGCTCCTTGATGACCGCCTGGTCGGCGGCGGCGCCCGGCGCGAACAGCAGCATCTTCGTCGTCACGCCCGCGACGGCCCCGAAGATCCGTTCGGCGCCGGTGTCGCCGTCGCCGGCGAAGAGGAAGGCGTCGGCGCCGGTCGCGGCGACGTCGGCGGCATCGCGACCGAGGTCGCCCTTGCGAGCATCGATGCGACCCAGGTCGTCGACCGCGATGCCCTGGAGCTTGGCCGCCTTGGACACCTGATCGGCGATGCCGCCACCGACGAGCTCGCGGTCCCCGAGCATCGCGAGCGTCTTGACGCCTTCGTCCTTCATGTATCCCACGAGCGCCGAGGCCTGAACGTTGTCGGCCGGGACCATGCGCCCGAACGTGCGCTTGCCCGACGGGTAGAACCGCTCCGGCTCGCCGGTGCGCACGCCGCCGGGCCGGGTCAGGCCGTCGTAGGCGCTCGTCGGGCTGACCTGCAGGATGTCGCCTTCGTTGGTCAGTGGCAGCGACAGCGCGGTCGCCGCGGACTCGCGGTCACCGATGTAGGCGATCGTGTTGATGTCCCGGACCGCCTGGCGCGCGTTGTCGAGCACGCGATCACTGGTCCACGTGCCCTCCTCGCGCGTGGAGGAGTCCAGCGAGACGTAGGTGACGTTCAGCTCGCCGGCCTTGCCGCCGGCGTCCTGGAGCGCGAGCTTGATCGCGTTGACCATGTCCTGCGAGCTCATGCGGTCCGAGCCGTGCATCGGCAGGCTCGAGTAGATCGTCACGGTGCGGCTGCCCTCCAGGGGACCGCCGTCTTGGGACTCGTCGGCGCCGCATCCCGCGAGGGCGAGCACCAGGGCGCTGGCGGCGCAGGCCAGGACGGCCCGGGGGCCCATCGTGTGAGCCCTACTCCCGGCCGGGCAGGTACGGCTTCAGGATCCGGCCCGTCGCTCCGACGGTGATGATCACCAAGGCGACCAGGAAGGCATCGAACCCGCTCGCGCCGATCGACCACAGGATGACCCAGACGATGAGCGCGGCCGTGGTGGTGAGAACGAGACCCATTGAGCGCGGCAGCCTAACGGATGAGACCGGCCGAAAGCTGCGCAACGAGGTCGCCGACGGCGGTTGCGGGAGCATCGGACTCTGCGGCGGCACGCACGAGCCGCGTCCCGACGATGACGCCGTCGGCTCCCGCGTCGGCGGCGGCACACGCCTGATCGGGCGCTGAGATGCCGAATCCGATCGCCACCGGCACCCGGGCGTGGGCCCGGACGCGGTCGAGGATCTCGCGGTATCCGCCGTCGCCGCCGGCTCGTTCGCCGGTCGTGCCGACGACCGAGACCGTGTACACGAAGCCGCGCGCCTGCTCGCCGATCGCGCGCAGGCGATCATCCGGCGTGGTCGGCGCGACGAGCGGCACGAGGGCGACGCCATGCTCGTCGCACGCGGCGCGGATCTCCGTCGCCTCCTCCAGCGGCAGGTCGGGCACGATCAGGCCGCTGACGCCGGCCTTCGCGAGATCGCGCGCGAAGCCGTCCGGCGTCCGCGCGAGGACGAGGTTGACGTAGCACATGAGCACGACCGGCAGGCGACGAGACAACTCCTCGCCGACGCCGAGCACGTCGCCCATCCGGACTCCCGCGCGCAGCGCAGCGGTACCGGCGGCGTGGATCACCGGCCCGTCGGCCAGGGGGTCTGAGTAGGGGACGCCGAGCTCCACGAGATCGGCCCCGTTGTCGGCGCACGCGAGCCCGATGCTCAGCGACTGCGGCACGTCGGGGAAGCCGCCCATCAGGTAGGGCATCAGCGCCGCGCGGCCCTGCCGCGCGGCGAACGCCGTCGCGATCTGGTCCTCGCCGGTCGTGTGGACCTCGGGAACGCGATCCCTGGCCGGCTTACCCATCGTGTGACATGACCTCGGCGAGGTCCTTGTCGCCGCGGCCCGACAGGCAGATGAGATCCAGCGTCGATCCGCCGCCGTCCTCGTGCATGGCGTAGTGCAGCGCGTGCGCGGTCTCGAGCGCGGGGATGATGCCCTCCAGCCGCGCGACCTCGCGGTAGGCCGCGAGCGCGTCCTCGTCGGACACCGCGACGTAGCTCGCGCGCCCGGAGTCGCGCAGGTGGGCGTGCTCGGGGCCCGAGCCCGGATAGTCCAGGCCCGCGGAGACCGAGTGCGCCTCGGTGACCTGGCCGTCCTCGTCCTGCATGATCGCCGACAGCGAGCCGTGCAGCACCCCGGCGCGCCCGCCGGCCGTCAGCGGCGCGCCGTGGCGCCCGGAGTCCAGGCCCTCCCCCGCCGCCTCGACGCCGATCAACCGCACGTCGGGATCGCCGACGAACGCCGTGAAGATGCCGATCGAGTTCGAGCCGCCGCCGACGCACGCGATGACGCGGTCGGGCAGGCGCTCGGCGCGCTCCAGCAGCGACGCACGCGCCTCGTCGCCGATCACGCGCTGCAGGTCGCGAACGAGCGCGGGGTACGGCGCCGGTCCCACCGCCGAGCCGATGATGTAGTGCGACGTGGCCACCGTCGTGACCCAGTCGCGAATCGCCTCGGAGACGGCCTCCTTCAGGGTGCGCGCGCCGGCCTGCACGCTGACGACCTCCGCGCCGAGCAGGCGCATGCGCTGGACGTTGGGCGCCTGGCGGCGGATGTCCTCGGCGCCCATGTAGACGACGCACTCGAGATTCAGCAGGGCGCATGCGGTGGCGGTCGCGACGCCGTGCTGGCCGGCGCCGGTCTCGGCGATGATGCGCTGCTTGCCCATCCGCTTGGCCAGCAGCGCCTGTCCGAGCGCGTTGTTGATCTTGTGCGAGCCCGTGTGCATGAGGTCTTCGCGCTTGAGCCAGATCTCGCGGCCGGCGACCTCCGAGAGGCGCCCAGCGAGATACAGCGGCGTCGGCCGGCCCGCGTAGTCGCGCAGCAGGCCGCCGAGCTCGGCACGGTAGCCGGGATCCTCGCGCGCGGCGACCCACGCCGTCTCGAGCTCGGCGAGCGCGGGCATCAGCGTCTCGGGCACATACTGGCCGCCGTAGGGGCCGAAGCGATGCTCGACACCGGCCTCGACGAGGCTCACGCGACCGCCTTCGGCTCGGGCTCGGGCGGGGCGCCTTCCTGCTCGCGGGCGGCGCGCGCCGCCTCGGCGGCCTGCGCGGCCAGCTCGTCCTCCGGGGCCCACGTCGCGCGGACCGCGCGAGCGAAGGCGATGAGCTTGTCGGGATCCTTGACGCCTGGTGAGGACTCCGTGCCGCTGGCGGCGTCGACGGCGAACGGCGCCGCGGTCTGGATCGCGGCGCCCACGTTGTCGGGGTTCAGCCCGCCGCTGAGGATCACCGGAGCGGTCAGATGGTGGCGGCGCACGAGCTCCCAGTCGATCGTCTGGCCGGTGCCGCCCGGAACGCCCTCGACGTGCGCGTCGAGCAGGTGGAAGTCGCCGTGGAACGCCGCCGCGGCCTGCAGCGTGGCCTTCGAACGCACGCGCGAGGCCTTGATGACCTTCGCACCGGTCCGCCGCGCCACCTCGTTGCAGAAGGCAGGGCCCTCGTCGCCGTGCAGCTGGACCATCGATAGGCCACAGGACTGCACGGTCGCGTCGATCTCCTCGAAGCTGGCGTTGACGAAGACCCCGGTCAGCGCGACCGTCCGCCGCAGCGACGCCGCGATGCGCTGCGCCTCGTCGAGCTCGCAGCGGCGCGGCGAGCCGGGCCAGAAGATCATCCCCAGCGCCCAGGCGCCTGCCTCGGCGGCCCGGTGGGCGTCGTCGAGGTTCGTGATCCCGCAGTGCTTGATGCGCGTGGGCATGCGCCCAATCGTAGTGGCGCGCCCGCGGTGCCCAGCCTGCTAGCGGGCGCCGTCGCCCGGCCGCCGGCCGAGGGTGACGGTGATCGTCTTCTTGTCGTCCCCGCGCAGCACCTCGATCTCCACCTTGTCGCCGGGTCGCTTCACCGTGATCAGCTGCGCGATGTCGTTGCTGGTCTTGACCCGCTTGCCGTCGATCGCGCGAATGATGTCGCCGCCGACCGCGACCGTCTCCCCGCCGACGGACGTGCGGCGGCTTCCGGCGCGGATCCCGGCGCTTGCTGCGGGGCCGCCGGCCTCGACGGTCTGCACGAGGGCGCCGTCGTCGGCGGGGAGGTCGAGCCTGTCGAGCCCGTTGTCGATCGTGCGCGTGCCGACGCCGAGAAAGGCGCGCTGGATCGAGCCGTCCTTTCGCAGCCGGGGGATCACCTCCTTGAGCGTGTCGACGGGCACCGCGAAGCCGATGCCGAGGTTGCCGCCGCTGGACCCCGGCTCGATCTGGGAGTTGACGCCGATGATCCTGCCGAGCGCGTCGAGCAGCGGACCGCCCGAGTTGCCCGGGTTGATCGCCGCGTCGGTCTGCAGGGCGTTGCCGATCGTGAATCCCTTCTGCAATGACGGGATGTCGCGTTTGGTCGCCGAGATCACGCCCGTCGTCAGGGTCCGCTCCAGACCGAACGGGTTACCGATCGCCAGCGCCTGGTCGCCGACCTCGACGTCCTTGGAGGACCCGAGCTCCAGGGCGTGCAGGTCCAGTTCGTCGGGGTCGACGAGCAGCAGCGCGAGATCGGTCGACGGGTCCGCCCCGGCGACCTTCGCCGTGGCGATCTTCTGGTCGCTGAACTTCACCGTGACGCGCTTGGCATCGCCCACGACGTGCGCGTTGGTGACCAGCGAGCCGCCGCGGCCGATGACGAACCCCGAGCCCGTCGAGATCCCGGTGCGCCCGCCTTCGGAGATGCGCGCGCGGATGAAGACGACGCCCGGCGCATCGCGCTTGTAGATCGTCCGCGGGCTGAGCGCCCCCTTCTGCGGGTTGGCGGGGGCGACCCCAGCCGAGTCGACCGTCCTGTCGTCGCCACCTGGGTCGACGAGCAGCAGCACGACGGCGACGAGGATGCCGCCGAAGAGCGCCGCGAGAAAGGAGCTCAGCGCCTGTGGCATCACACACCGCCCTCGACGCCGGTCAGCGCGCGCAGCGCGGACTCCGGATCCGGCGCGCGCATCAGCGACTCGCCGACGAGGACGCCGTCGACGCCGACGCGCTCGAGCTCGTCGAGTTGCTCGCGCGTGTGAAAGCCCGACTCCGAGACGACGATCTTGCCGGCCGGAATGTCGGCGAGCAACTCGAAGGTGCGCTGGATGTCGACGCTGAAATCGGAGAGGTCGCGGTTGTTGATGCCGATGACATCGGCATCGATGACCTCCAACGCGAGCGCGAGCTCGCTCTCGGAGTGCACCTCGACGACCACGTCGAGGTCCAGGCCGGCGGCCTCGCCGTGCAACTGCGCCAAGTCGTCGGCGTCCAGCGCGGCGACGATCAGCAGGATCGCGTCCGCGCCGGCGGCCGCGGACTCATACACCTGGTAGCCGTCCACGATGAAGTCCTTGCGCAGGATCGGCAGCGTGGACGCGGCGCGCGCGGCGCGCAGGTCGTCGAGCGAGCCGCCGAAGTGACGCCCCTCGGTGAGGACCGACAGGGCGGCGGCGCCGCCGCGCTCGTAGGCCCCGACGATGTCGGCGACCGTCGCTCCCTCGCGGATCTCCCCGGCCGACGGGGAGCGGCGCTTGTGCTCGGCGATCACCGAGACGCCGGGCAGCGTCAGGGCCTCGCAGAACGGGCGGTCGTCGCCGCGGCCCTCGAGCGCACTCTGCAGCGTCGACAGCGGGATCTCGCGGCGGCGGCGGCGCACGTCGTCGCGCGTGCCGGCCACGATGCGTTCGAGCACGTTCATGCCGGCTGCGCCGCGAGCTCCTGCGTGCGCTGCACGAGGGCGTCGAGCGTGCTCGACGCCGCGCCGTCGTCGATGGCCGCCTGCGCGGCCTGCACACCGGACGCGAGGTCGGCGGCGCGTCCGGCGGCATAGATCGCCGCGCCGGCGTTGAGGACCGCGATGTCGCGACGTGGACCGCGCTCGCCGGCGAAGATCGCGCGTGTCGTGGCGGCATTGTCCTGCGGCGAGCCGCCGAGGATGGCGCCGGGATCGGTCGCGGTGGCAAGCCCGACGTCCTCGGGACGCACCGTGTAGGTCGTGATATCGTCGCCGTTGACCTCGACGACGGTCGTGGGGGCGGCGATGCTCAGCTCGTCGAGCGCGTCCTGCGAGGAGACGACGAGCGCGCGCGTGACGCCGAGCAATGCCAGGGCTCCTGCCATCGTCCGCACGTACCCAGGATCGGAGACGCCGATCACCTGGCGTCTGGCGCCTGCGGGATTGGTCAGCGGGCCGAGGAAGTTGAAGATCGTTCGGACGGCGAGCTCCTTTCGCACCGGCACGACGAAGCGCGTGGCCTGGTGGTGGGAGGGCGCGAACATGAAGCCGAAGCCGACATCGTCGATGCACCGCCCGACGTCCTCGGGCGTGAGGTCGATGCGCACGCCGAGCGCTTCGAGCACGTCGGCCGAGCCCGAGCGGCTCGTCGCCGAGCGATTTCCATGCTTGGCGACCGCGCAGCCGGCGCCCGCGGCGATCAGCGCGGCGGTCGTGGAGACGTTGAAGGTCGGGCGCCCGCCACCGGTGCCGGCGGTGTCGACGAGCTCGTCGACAGCGGTCCGCACCGGGGTCGCGAACGAGCGCATCGTCCGGGCGAGTCCGGCGAGCTCGGCGACGGTCTCACCCTTCGTGCGCAGCGCGATCAGCAGCCCGGCGATCTGCGTCTCCGACGCCTCGCCGGCCATGATGATCGCGAGCACTTCGGCGGCCTCGTCGGCGCTCAGGTCGCGACCGGAGGCGGCGGCGTCGATCGCGCTGGTGAGGACGGGGTCGGGCACTGCGCTGCGCAGACTACGGCTTCGGCTGCGTGCTCTGCCGCTCCTGCGCGGACCCATGGCTTGGTAATCTCGTGCCATGAGGATCTCCATCGATGCCGTCGGGCGTCTCGTCGTCCCGAAGGACGTTCGCGAGACGCTTGGGATCACAGGACCGGCGGAGCTCGACCTCACCGCGCGCGACGGCCTGATCGAGCTGTCGGTCTCCGACGTCCCGGCGCGTGTCGAGACCCGCGATGGCCGTCCCGTGATCGTCGTCGACGAGCCGATGGCCCCGATCACCGCAGAGGACGTGCGTGCGGCGATCGACCGCGTGCGCCGGTGATCGCCGTCGACTCGAGCCTGACGATCGCTGCCGCCGCGCCGTCACATGTCGCACACGAACAAGCCGTCGCCGCACTCAGCAGCCAACCCGCTGCGCTCATCGCCCACGTGGCGTTCGAGACGACATCCGCCCTGAGCCGCATGCCGCTGGGCCGCCGGCTCGCGCCAGCCGTGGTGCTCGAATGGCTGGCGCGCTCCTTCCAAGATCCGTGGCTGGCGCTGCCGGGCCCGCAGGCGCAGCATGCGCTGCAGACCGCCGTCGCGGCGGGCATCCGCGGCGGCGCGCTGTATGACGCCCTGATCGCCGGCACCGCGCTGCACTTCGGGCACGCGTTGCTCAGCGCCGACCGGCGCGCCGAACGCGTCTACGCCGCACTCGGCGCCGACGTGGTGTTCGTCGAGACCAGCGGCTGACCGGCTCCGGCGCTACGAGCCGGCGGCGAGCGTGCGCCGGTGCTTGCGCCCCGCGATGGCGATCGGCGCCCGTGCACGGAGATCCCCGACGACGCGCACGGCGAGCTCCGTCGGGTCCTCGCCGGGGCGCATCTGACCGCCGCTGGGCTCGAAGAAGACGACGCGCAGGCGCGGACGACGAGCGCGAGTGATGTCGGTGGTCCCTTCGACCGACGCGCAGATGATCGTCGCCTCGGGAACCGCGGCCGCCATCCGGCCGAGGCCGCTTCGCGCTCGCAGCGTGCGACCGAGGCTGCGCGTGCCTTCGGGGAAGATCCCGACGCAGGCGCCCTCGCGCAACTCGCTCATCGCGCGGTCCAGCGCGTCGCTGTCCTTCGTGCCGCGCACGACCGGGATCTGGCGCATCCCGTCAAGCACGAGGTTCATGCCCTTGACCTTCCACAGCGAGGACTTCGACAGCGCCCGGATCTGACGCAGCCTGATCGCGGCGATGCCGACCACGACGGGGTCCCAGTAGCTGTCGTGGTTGGAGGCGACGATCAGCGGCCCGGTCGGCGGCACGCACTCCAGGCCCTCGACCTCCAGGCGGCCCCACCAACGCACCGTCGGGACGCACAGCCCGAGAGCGGCCTTGTAGGTGCGCGTGATGTGCTCGCCGGCGGGCATCGCGGCGATTGTGACATCCCCGACGAGCGCGGCGGCGCTCGCCCGGCCTCAGCCGCGCTTGCCGCGCGCGACGCGCTCAATCTCCTAGGAAGTTTGCCAGCAGACGGCGGCCCTCCGCGGTCAGTACGGACTCCGGGTGAAACTGCACGCCCTCGGCCGGCAGCTCGCGGTGGCGGATGCCCATCACGACGCCGTCACCCTCGGCGGAGACCTCGAAGGCATCCGGTAGCCGCGCGGGGTCGACGACGAGCGAGTGGTAGCGCCCGACGGTGATCGTCTCCGGCAGGCCATCGAAGATCGTGCGCCCGTCATGGGTGATCTCGCTGGTCTTGCCATGGATCGGCTGGCCCCGGATGACCGTTCCACCGAAGGCCTGCGCGAGGGACTGGTGGCCGAGGCAGACGCCGAGCGTCGGGATCCCCGCCTCGGGGAAGCGGCGCATCGTCTCGACGCTGATGCCGGCGTCGTCGGGCGTGCACGGTCCGGGCGAGACGACGACGCGGTCGGGCCGGCGTTCGATCAGCTCGTCGACCGACGCGACATCGTTGCGCACGACATCCATCTCCGCGCCCAGCTCGCCCAGGTACTGCACGAGGTTGTACGTGAACGAGTCGTAGTTGTCGACGACGAGGACGGAGGTCATGCGACACCCAGCGTCTGGGCGAATGTGCTCGGCAGGACTCCCCCAGCCGTGATCATCGCCGTGTCGGCAGTGACCAGCGTCATCCGGTCTCGGGACGCGACGGCGACGTACGCGGCGTCGTAGAACGTCAAGCCCACCCGCTGCGACACGTCGGCCGCCTCCGCCCAGCCGCGGCGTTCAATGACGATCCCGGGACCGCAGACCTCGTGCAGGTGGGCGAGGATCTCGGAGACGACCGCCGCGGATCTCCCCGACCGGCGCAGCACGTTGGCGGTCTCGTAGTAGGTCAGATCGATGACCCGCAGCTCCACGGCGCCATCCTCGGAGGCCAGCGCGATCTGCCGCGCGGCGAGGCTCTCGTCACCCGGCTCGTCGTGAAACCACTTCATCACGACGTTGGTGTCGCACAGCGCGGCCTCGCGCAGCAGGGCGCTGCGGGACGTTCCGCGCCGCGCGACCTCGTCGTCAATACGCGCGAGCTCGTCGTCGGGGATCGAGATCATGACCTTGGCCATCCTGCGAGTCTAAATCGGCGACCGAGTGCTACGACCAGTCCGGCTGCTGGGAGGCGAGCTCGACGGCGCGCAGGACCGCGCGCGCCTTGGCCTCGGACTCGGCGAACTCATAGGCCGGCACCGCGTCGGCGACGGTGCCACCGCCGGCCTGCACGTGGGCGCGGCCGTCCTTGATGACGACGGTGCGGATGTGGATCGCGGTGTCGAGATCGCCGGTGTAGGAGAGGTAGCCGATCGCGCCGCCGTAGCCGCCGCGCTTGACGGGCTCGAGCTCATCGATGATCTGCATCGCGCGCACCTTCGGCGCCCCCGACAGCGTGCCGGCCGGCAGGGCGCTGCGCAGCGCGTCCATCGCCGAGACGCCCTCGCGCAGCGTGCCCGACACGTTGGAGACGATGTGCATGACGTGCGAGTAGGTCTCGACGGCCATGAAGCGGTCGACCGTGACCGAGCCGTACTCGCAGACGCGGCCGAGGTCGTTGCGGCCGAGGTCGACGAGCATCACGTGCTCGGCGCGCTCCTTCTCGTCGGCGAGCAGCTCCTCGGCGATGCGCGCGTCATCGGCGATCGTCGCGCCGCGCGGTCGCGTGCCGGCGATCGGTCGCGTCGCGACGTGGCGCCCGGACACCGTCAGCACCGGCTCGGGCGACGCGCCGGCGACCTGGAAGTCCATGAAGTCCAGGAAGTACATGTACGGGCTCGGGTTCACGACACGCAGGCCGCGGTAGACGGAGAACGGATCGATGTCGAGGTCCGCCGACCAGCGCTGTGACGGCACGACCTGGAAGGCGTCGCCGGCGTGCACGTACTCGACGATCCGCGCGACCATCGACTCGAACTGCTCGCGCGGCATGTTCGAGGAGAACGTCGGGCGCGCACGGGCGGGCGTCGGCTCGGGGCGCGGGACGGGCCCGGCGAGCAGGTCGCGCGCCTTCTGGATCGTCGCGACGGCGTCCGCGTACGCCGCGTCGAGGTCGGGGTCGTCGGCGTAGACGTTGACGAGCACGCTGATCGTGTGCTTGAGGTGATCGAAGACGACGAGCACATCCGACAGCATCAGCGCCATGTCCGGCAGGCCGACCGGGTCGGGGTTGGGGTCGCCGAGCGGCTCGACGGTGCGCACGAGGTCATAGCCGAAGAAGCCCACGGCGCCGCCGGCGAAGGGCGGCATGTCCGGCCATGGCGCCTGGCGGTAGGCGCCGGTCTCGTCGGCCGCGAGCTGGTAGGGGTCGGCGGGATCGTCGCCCAGCGACCAGCGCACGACCTTGCGCGGGCGCACGCCGATGAACGAGTAGCGCCCGACCTGCTGGCCGCGCTCGGCGGACTCCAGCAGGAAGGCCGGGAACTCGGGCGTGCGGCCGCGCAGCTTCAGAAACGCCGAGACCGGGGTCTCGGTGTCGTCGATGAAGCTGTGGCGCACCGCGATGAGGTTGTAGTCCTTCGCGAGCTCGCGAACCTCGTCGAGGCTCGGCTGGACAGGCAGGTCCGGGGCGCTGCAGGACCGGCCGGATCGGCGCGCGGGGTCGTCAGCCGCGACGGCCATTGAGCACGACCCCCGCGTCGCCGAGGGAGCGCTCACGACCTCGCAGCAGGACGGCGAGATGAAAGAGCACGTCGGCGGCCTCGTTGTCGACGCGCTCGTCGGTCTCCTCCCGAACCGCCCGCACCACCTCCTCGGCTTCCTCTTGGACCTTCTCACCAGCGAGCCCGGGGTCGTTGAGCAGCGTCACGACGTAGGAGCCCTCGGGCCGTTCGCGCGCGCGTTGGCGCATCGTGCGCTCAAGGATCGCCAGCGCCTCGTGCGGCGCGGGCGGCTCGAGCTGGCCATGGTGAAAGCACGTGCGCTCGCCGGTGTGGCAGGCCGGCCCGGCGGGCTCGACGAGCGCCAGCAGCGCATCGCCGTCGCAGTCCAGGCGCAGCGCCCGGACGGCCTGCGTGTTGCCGCTCGTCGCACCCTTGTGCCACTGCTCGGCGCGCGAGCGGCTGTAGAGATGCAGCTCGCCGCTCTCGCGCGTGCGGCGCACCGCTTCGGCGTTGGCGTAGGCGAGCGTGAGCACCTCGCCCGAGTGCCAGTCCTGCACGATGACGGGCACCAGGCCGCGTTCGTCGTAGGCGATCTCCATGGGTCGTGGAGTCTATGGCCGCGCTCAGGGCGTGGGCAGCAGGGCCTCTGGCTCCGGCGGCTGCGGCTGCGGCTGCCGCGCGACCTCACGCCGCTTGGTCTCCATCGCATCGGTCGTCCGCCGGACGACGATGATCGCCAGGAACGCTCCCGCGATAAGAATGCAACCGCTGGTCGCGTGGACGATCGTCGACGACCGCGCTAGCTCGAGCGTGTTGGCGTCGGAGAAGCGCCTTGCAGCGACGTTGGCGACGAACGAGCCGACGAGGAAGAGGATCCACCACCAAGACGCCCACCAATGCCGCTTGCGCTCGCCGAGGGCACAGGCAAGCATGTCGTTATGGATCTGCTTGGGGCGAAAGAGCCCCATGATCGGAATAATCCAGCTGGTGATCGACCACCACGTCTCATGTCGGCGTACCCCGGGACACAGGGCGTCGAGGTTGCGATGTGCAGCGTTGAACCAGCGGACGAAGACGATCGCCGCAACGACCAGCGCGAGGTACTGGGCGCCTGCAGACAGGAGCGTGACCGTGTCAAACCGGTCGAGCGCGTCTGAGTCGGTGACGTCATCGAGCCACTGCAGCGCGACGACGTCGACGACGACGGCGACCAGATGAACGACTTGGACGACCGCCAGCGCCACGATCGCGATGCGCGCTCGTCCGACGATCTCCACATAGCGGCCAGTCGGGATCCGGGCACCGTATTCGCGGCGCCATGCGCCTGCCAGATACCCATCGGCAACCCGCTACGGTGGCGACGATGAAGCTCATCTCACGACTGCTCCTGCTGGCCGGCGCAGCGGGCATGGGCCTGGCCGCGCTGCTTCCGTGGGTCACGATCGGCGGGGTCACGCTGGACCTCGGGCTCATCAGCGCCCAGGTCGCGCCCGGCGCGAAGACCGTCAGCGGTACCGACACCTCGATCTGGCCGGTGCTGATCGGAGTCGCGGCGCTCGTCGCGCTGCTGGCCATCCTGAACGTCGCCCGCAAGCTCCTGCTCGCGCTTGGCTTGCTCGTCATCGCCGCCGGGGTCGGACTGCAGTACTACGTCTCGAACGCCGTCGAGATCGAGACTGACGGCAGCGGCGTGATCCAGGAGACGCTCGCCAACGCGCTCGTCACGAACTCGGCGGGCCCTGGCCCGCCGGTGCTGATCGCCAGCGGCGTCGCGATCGTCGTCGGTGCGCTGCTGAGCTGATCAGGCCAGACCGGCGAGCATGCCACGCACGCGCTCGGCGTTCGCGCCGGCGACGATCAGCGCCGACGCCCGCTCGATGTCGTCGGTGCGCCCGACGGCGAGCGCCGCCCGCAGGCGGTCCTCATGCAGATAGAAGACGCTGAACGCGCCTGATGATGGGTCGCCGTGGAGGATCTCCTCGTCCCACCGCGCGGCAGGCCCGACGTACTCGAGCGTCGTCCAGTCCGCGAGGTCTGACCAGAAGTAGGGCACCTCGGCGAACGGCTCGTCGGAGCCGAGCATCGCGCGCGCGGCGTGGCGGCCCTGTGCCGCGGCGACCTCCTCGTGCTCGATGCGCAACTGGCGGCCATGCAGGGTGCTGTCGTACTCGCAGATGTCACCGGCCGCGAAGACGTTGGGCTCGGAGGTGCGCAGCGTGCGGTCGCAGACGACACCGCCGCCATCGCCGATCACGAGGCCCGACTTGCGCGCCAGCATGACGTCGGGCAGCGCGCCCGCGCCGACGATGACGAGATCGCCCTCGATTCGGCGGCCGTCCTCGCAGACCACGGCGCCGACCGGTCCGTCGTCATCGCCGTCGCCGTCGAAGCCGACGACGTCCGCGCCGCCGACGATCTCGATGCCGTGACCGGTCAGCAGATCGTGCACGAACTGGCCGGCGACCGGCCCGAAGCCGCGCTCCATGGGCAGGTTCTCCTGCATCACCAGCGTGCAGGTCTTCCCAAGCAGCGTCAGCGAGGCGGCCACCTCCGTCGCGATGTACGAGCCACCGACGACGACGATCCGCTCGGCCTGCTCGACGGCCTCGCGCAGCGTGTCGGCGTTGCCCAGCGCCCGCAGGTAGTGGATGTTCTCGCGCGTCGCGCCGTCGACGCGCAAGCGGCGCACCATCGCCCCGGTCGCGAACAGCGCCTGGCCGAAGCGCACCTCCTCGCGCCCGACCTTCGCCGTGCCCGCCGCGAAGTCCACGGACATCACCGGGGTGCGCGTCAGCAGCTCGACGTCGTGCTCGGCGTACCACGCCGGCGGATGGATCAGCGTCGAGTCGCGGTCGTCTGCGCCTTGGAGGTAGCCCTTGGTGATCGGCGGGCGGTGGTACGGCGGGTCCTGTTCGCGCGTCACGAGCGTGATCGAGCCCGCGAAGCTCTGCTCGCGGAGCTCCTCGGCGGCGCTGGCGGCGGCGATGCCGCCGCCGATCAGCAGGACGTCGATGCTGCGCAGATCAGTCATCGCTTCAGCCTATCCCGCGGGCTATTCGATCCCGAGCCGGTCCAGCAGCGCGTCGTCGGCGCGCCAGTGACGGCGCACGCGCACGGAGAGATCGAGATGGACCTTGGTATCCAGGTGACGCTCGAGCTCGCGGCGCGCGGCGGTGCCGATCGCCTTGATCATCTTGCCCTGCGCGCCGATGAGAATCCCCTTCTGAGACTCCGCCTCCACCCACGCGAGCGCGGTCACGCGGATCAGATCGTCACGGGTCGTGTCGTCAACGTCGTCGACGATCACCTCGACGGCATGGGGCACCTCCTGAAAGGTCCGGCGCAGGATCTGCTCGCGGATCAGCTCGGCGAGCATCACGGACTCCGGCTGGTCGGAGGCGTCCCCGGCGCCGAACATGAACGGGCCCTCGGGCAGCAGCGACGCGAGGTGCTCGACGAGCTCTCCCACGCCCGTGCCCCTGCGCGCGGAGATCGGGAAGATCTCGTCTGCGACCGCGAGGTCGGCCGCCGCCTGGAGCATGGCGAGCGTGTGGGCCTGGTCGATGCGGTCGACCTTGTTGACGGCGATCACGACCGCCACCTCGGCCTTGGCCAGCGCGGCGGCGATGAAGCGGTCGCCGGGACCGACGCCCTGCTCGGCGTTGAGCATCAGCAGCGCGACGTCCGCGTCGCCGAACTCGCGCTCGACGCGACTCTGCATGCGCTGGGTCAGGGCGTCGCGCGGGCGCTGCACGCCCGGCAGGTCGACGAGCACGAGCTGTGCGTCTGCGCGCACCGCGACGCCGCGGATCGCGCGGCGGGTCGTCTGGGGCTTGTCGGAGACGATCGCGACCTTCTCGCCGACGATGGCGTTGACAAGCGTCGACTTGCCGACGTTCGGGCGACCCGCCAGCGCGACGAAGCCGGCGCGCGACACGCCGTCGCTCACGGCGTGACCCAGGTCATGATCTCACGCTGCACCGCGAGCATCTCGCCGTCGTCGGTCTCGTGATCCATGCCCGTCAGGTGCAGCGCGCCGTGGACGATCGCCTCGCGCAGATCGGCGGTGTGCTCGGGGCAGATGACGATGTCGCCGAGCTCGCGCGGCCCCGGCGACGGATCGGCGCCGTCGATCGGAAACGACAGCACGTCGGTGGGATCGGCCTCGTCGCGGTGCTCGGCGTTGAGCTCTGCGATCCGCTCGGCGCTGACGAACTCGACGGCCACGTGCCCGCCGTCGATGCCTCCCGATGCGAGCGCCAGCGACAGCAGCCGCTCGATCTCCTCCAGCGGCACGCGGCTGACGCCGAGCACGTCGACATCGAGCTGCTCGGCATCAGATCCTGGCTCTGGCGGATCCAGCGGACTCAAGCGCGCCGGCGATCCGCAGGCCGCAGCTCCGACGTCCGGCTCTCGGCATGCTCGGCGTACGCCTCGACGATCCGCTGCACGAGGCGGTGGCGGACGACGTCCTCGCCGCCGAAGCGCACGAACTCGATGCCGTCGATGCCGTCGAGGATGTCGCTGACGACCACCAGGCCCGAGCCGTCGGTCTTGGGCAGGTCGATCTGCGTGACGTCGCCGGTGACGACCATCCTGGAGTTGAAGCCCAGGCGCGTGAGGATCATCTTCATCTGCTCGGGCGTCGTGTTCTGCGCCTCGTCGAGGATGATGAAGCTGTCGTTCAGCGTGCGTCCGCGCATGAAGGCCAGCGGGGCGACCTCGATCTGGCCGCGCTCGAGGAACGAGGCGACCTTCTCGGCCTCGAGCATGTCGTGCAGCGCGTCGAACAGCGGGCGCAGGTAGGGATCGATCTTCGCCATCAGGTCGCCGGGCAGGAAGCCCAGGCGCTCGCCGGCCTCGACCGCGGGGCGCGTGAGGATGATGCGGTTGACGTCGCCGCGGCTGAGCGCGGCGGCGGCGAGCGCGACCGCGAGGAACGTCTTGCCGGTGCCGGCGGGACCGATCCCGAACGTGACGGTGTTGCGGCGGATCGAGTCGACGTAGATCTTCTGGTTGACGGTCTTCGGGGCGATCTGCTTGGAGCGGTGGCGCCAGACGACGTCCTCGAGAATCGCCGCCGGCGAGGCGTGCTGATCCAGCGCGGCGGTCACGGCATCGATCGTGCCGGGCGCGATGTCATGGCCCTGCTCGACGAGCTCGGCGAGCTCGCGCACGACGGTCGCCGCCGCCTGCACGGCGACCGGGTCGCCGTCGAGCGTGATGACGTTTCCGCGCAGGTACAGCTCACATTGGACGTGGCCCTCCAGCGCGCGCAAGACGGAGTCCTCACTGCCGGCGAGCTCCGCGGCGACCTCGTTGGCGAGCTCGATCCGGCTACGCACCGAGTTCCTCGCGCACGAGGGTCGACACGCGTTTGCCGTCCGCCCTGCCGTCCACCTTGGCCATCGCGGCCTTCATGACCTGGCCGAGGTCCTTCGCCGACGACGCGCCGACCTCGGCGATGCACTCGCGCACGATCCCGCGCAGCTCACCCTCGGGCATCTCGGCCGGAAGGTAGACCTCGATGATCCGCGCCTCGGCTTCCTCGCCGTCGGCCAGCTCGTCGCGCCCCGCCCCGCGAAAGGCGCTGGCGGACTCCATCCGGCGCTTGCGCTCTCGCCTGAGGACCGCGATCTCGTCGCCGTCGCCCTCCTTGACGGACTTCTGCAGCTCGCTGAGCACGAGGCGCAACGCGCCCACGCGGTCGGCCTCGCGGGCCTTCATCGCCGTCGTGAGATCCTGCTTGACCGTGTCGACCAGCGTCATCTGGACTTGAGCATAGGGGGAGCGTCAGGCGAACTCGTCAACGCGGCGTCACCGGGACGCCGGCGTCGTGGGTGGCGGGTGCCTTGACCGCCGCGACGCCCCCGAGCTCGGCGGTATCGCGGCCGAACAGCAGGCCGATGTTCCAGTCGACGAGCAGCCGCGCGCGGCGGCCGGCGCCGGGCATCATCGCCAGGTGATAGGAGCGGGCGAGGATCCAGGCGGGCGTCCCGCTCCAGCGGATCGGACCGGTCATCGCGACGGCCTCGCGGCGTCCCATGTCGACGAAGACGCCCTTGGTCTTGTAGCGAAACGGCTGCTTTGAGCCGCCGGCGCCGAGTGCCGCCGCGACGTTGCGCGCGACCACGCGACCCTGGCGGATGGCGTGCTGGGCGGTCGGCGGGCAGGGCTCGCCCGTGCGAGCGGGATCGGGGACCGCGGCGCAGTCGCCGATCGCCCAGACGTTCTCGTTGCCCTGCACCTGCATGCAGGCATCGGTGACGATCCGTCCGCGATCGGTGAGCGGGAGGCCGAGCTCGGCGACGACCGGCTGGGGCTTGACGCCCGCCGTCCAGACCAGCGTTCGCGTCGGGACCTGCTCGCCATCGGACAGGAAGGCGTGGTGCTCGGTGACGCTCTGAAGCGTCGTGTTCGTGCGGATCTCGATGCCGCGCCCGCGCAACTCACGCTCGGCGAAGTCGCCGAGCTTGCGCGGGATCTCGTGCATGACCCGCTCGCCGGCCTCGACGAGGATCCAGCGGATTCCCGTGACGCGGCAGCGCGGGTAGAAGTCGAGGATGTCGGCGACGAAGTCCTGCAGCTCGGCAAGGCCCTCCAGGCCCGCATAGCCGGCACCGATGAAGACGTAGGTCAGATACTCGCGCCGTGCCGCGCCGTCCTCCAGCGTCTCGGCATGCTCCAGCGTGCGCAGCACGTGGTTGCGCAGCTCGATCGCCTCGGGCAACGAGTTGAAGCCTCGCGCGTGCTCGGCCAGGCCGGGCACGGGCAGGCGGCGGCTGACGGACCCGACGGTCACGATCAGCTGGTCGTAGAGGAGATCCTCGACCTCGCCCTCGAGGTTCTCGACGTGCAACGTGTTGCGTTCTGGCGCGGCGCCCGTGATGCGCCCGAGCCGCAGGTGCACCGCTTCGGGCAGTTGCTCACGCAGCGGCACGACGACGTGGCGCGGCTCCAGCGTGCCGGCGGCCGCGCCGGGCAGCAGCGGCGTGTAGAGCATGAAGTTCACGTCGTTGACGAGGCGGATGCGGGCGCTGTGGGGCGGCAGCAGCCGCCCCAGCGTGCGGGCGGCGTAGAAGCCCCCGAATCCCCCACCAGCGATGACGACGTTCCAGGCGATGCAGCGAGGCTACAAGGGTCTGACCGTGCTACGCCACGAGTGTCAAAGCGATCCACTCGTTGCCGTGGCGGCGATCGCGCTCACGCAGACCGTGGGGTGCGAACGCGGCCGCGACCTCGTCGGCCTCGTGTGCCAGCAGGCCGCTGAGCACGAGCGTGCGCGGCGACTCGCCGGCGAACCCCGCCGCGGCGATGTGCAGCAGCAGCGGGCGCATGAGGTTCGCCACGGTGGTCGGCGCGCACGGCACCGGACCGCCCGCAAGCAGGTCCAGCTCGGCGGTCGTGACGGCGACGCCGTTGGCGGCGGCGTTGTCGCGCGTCGCCGCGACCGACTCGACCTCGTGGTCATAGCCGACCACCGGCTCCCAGCCCAGCTTGCACGCGGCGATCGCCAACACGCCCGACCCACAGCCGACGTCGACGAGCGGGCCCTGCGGATCGAGCTCAAGCAGCGCTTGCAGGCACAGCCGGGTCGTGGCGTGCGCGCCCGTGCCGAAGGCCTGCGCCGGGTCGATCGCGACGTCGAGCACTCCGGCGGCCCGGTCGGGCCGATCGTGCCACGGTGCCCGCACGTGCAGTCGCCCGCCGATCGTGACCGGCTCGTGGAAGCTGCGCCAGCGCGACGCCCAGTCGTCGGCGATCTCGCTCGTCGCGATGTCGACGAGCGCGTCGCCGGCGGCCGCGCGCAGTGCCGGCAGCGGCGGAAGCTCACTCTGTGCACCGTAGAGCGCGTACTCGACGCGGTCTCCGAGGTCGACCTCCTCGACACCCGCTGGGACGAGCTCCAGCAGCTCGGCCAGCACGAGCTCGGCGTCTGCGGTCGCGACGCGCAGCGCCAGGCGGATCACCCGTGATCCGTCGGATGGCCCACTAGACCCCGAGCGTGCGCTTGAGCTTGGAGAACATCGACTCGTCGGTCTTGAGGTTCGCGTCGGTCATCGACGAGGCGAGCTCCTGGAGCAGCCCGCGCTGGGTCTCGGAGAGCTTGCGCGGGATGACGACGTTGACGACGACGCGTAGGTCGCCGCGCCGTCCGGGCCGGCGCAGGATCGGCATGCCCCGTCCGCGCAACTCGATCATCTCCCCCGGCTGGGTCCCGGGTCGCACGTGGATGTCCTCGGGACCCTCGAGCGTCGGCACCTCGAGCTTCGCGCCCAGCGCCGCAAGCGGCGCGGGCACGTCGAGCACCGTCACGAGGTCGTGTTCGTCGCGGACGAACTGCTCGTGGCGCTTGACGGACACCTGCACGTAGAGATCACCGGAGTGCGCGCCCGCCTCGCCCGCGTGGCCGCGGCCGCTGACGCGGATGCGCTGGCCCTCGGCGATGCCGGCCGGGACGTCGATCGAGACGGCGTGCGTGAGCAGCTCGCGCCCGCGACCCTGACAGCGCGAGCACGGCTTCTCGGCCTGCTTGCCGTCGCCACCGCAGACGTCACAGGTGACGGTGCGCGCCATCTGCCCGAACGGCGTGCGGCTGACCGCCTGCAGCACCCCGTTTCCCGCACAGCGCTGGCAGGTCGTGATCGGCGTGCCGGGCTCGGCGCCGTTGCCACGGCAGCGCTCACAGCGATCGACGACCTCGTAGGTGACGTCGACGGCCGCCCCGGCGGCTGCCTGCTCGAGGTCGATCTCGATCGAGACCTCCGCATCGGCGCCGCCGCGCGGCCCGCCGGCCGCGCCGCCGAAGCCGGCACCGCCGCCACCGAAGAACGCCGAGAAGAGGTCGTTGATCGATCCGAAGCCGTCGAAGTTCGGGCTCTGCCCGCCCTGCTTGAGGCCCTCGTGGCCGTAGCGGTCGTAGGTCGCGCGGCGATCGGCGTCAGAGAGGATCTCGTAGGCCTCGGCGGCCTCCTTGAACTTCTCCTCGGCCTGCGGATCGTGGTTGTTGACGTCGGGATGCAGCTCGCGCGCGAGCTTGCGAAAGGCCTTCTTGACCTCGCTCTCGTCGGCGGTACGGCCGACGCCCAGCACCTCATAGGCGTCGCGCTTCACGCGTCGTAGACGTCTTCGACGAAGTGCGAGAGCTGCAGCGCGGCGTCGCGGACGACGCCGATCGTCGCGGCGTAGTCCATCGCGACCGGGCCGATCACCGACACGGTGCCCAGCGAGCGCTGCGGCAGGCCGTAGCCCGCGGTCACCATCGCCAGCGACTGCATCGCGGGCGCGGTGTTCTCCGAACCGATCCGGACGATCACCTCGCGATCGTCCAGCGCCCTGCGCAGCATGTCGAGCAGGACGACCCGCCCTTCCAGCATGTACATCAGCGCGTTGATCTGCGACAGGTCCGCGAAGCGGTGCTCGGACAGCAGGCGCGCCGCGCCGTCGACGTAGAGGCTGTCTTCCGCGGACTCCGCCAGCTCGGTGAAGACCGGCACGAGGCTGTCGAGGAACGTGCGCTCGGTGTGCCCCATCGACGGGTCGGCGAGGCGCGTGCGCAACTTGCGGGCACCGAGGCCCAGGCCGACGAGCTCCTCGTTGAGGAACTCCGACGCCCATGCGACGAGGCCGTTGTCGACGGGCGAGTCGAACGCCAGCACGCGCTTGGACACGCCACCGGTCGACGTGATGATCACGACCATCACGATCTGCGATTGCAGGCGCAGGACCTCGACGTGGCGGATCGTCGCGGTCTCAAGCGGCGGCGCCGACACGATCGCCAGCAGGTTCGTCACCTGCGACAGCGTCTCGGTCGTGACGCGCATCGCCTCGTCGACCTCGCGGCGCGTGAGGGCGAGCTCGATCGTCCGCGCGCTGGGCCGAGTGGCAGGCAGCAGCCGGTCGACGAAGTAGCGATAGCCCGAGTCGGTGGGGACGCGGCCCGCGGACGTGTGGGGGTGTGCCAGCAGCCCGTGCTCCTCGAGCATCGCGAGCTCGTGGCGCACCGTCGACGGGCCAGCCATCAGCTCGGGATCGGCCGCCAGCGTGCGCGACGCCACCGGCTGCACCGTCGCCTGGTGGGCGAGCACGACCTTGCGGAGGATCAGCTCCTGGCGTGGCGTCAGCATCGCCGAGGATTGTACGAGCGGCCGGCCCAGGCTCCTTTATGCGGGCCATACGCCCGCCGACATAACATGTCGCGTACCGCCTTGCAAGGCCGACGGGTTGACGCGGGCGACCGCGCGCAGCTATGTTCGAGCATGCGAGGAAGACGGGTCTGTCTCGCTCGCTCCACGGGTGAGGGTCAGGGTGCAGTCCCGGCGAGGTCGAGTCCCATCTCGCCGCCGTCAATCCGATGGCGGCCAGCGCCCCTTGCGGCGAGTCAACAGCGAGGAGACAACGCATGTCAGATTACGATCCGAGGACTGACACGGGTATTCCCACCGAGCCCGTCGGTTCACTGCCACGGCCGGCCAAGCTTCAAGAGGCCTACGCCCAGTACGACGCCGGAGACATTTCCCAGGACGACCT
>JAJCYD010000003.1 GCA_029263125.1 Solirubrobacteraceae bacterium
CCGGCGGCGACGACTCGGGCTAGTACACGCTCCCCGAGCGCACGCGGGTCAGCGCCGCAGCGCGCGCGCCAGCCCGCCCGTCAACGCCAGCCCGATCACGGCGATCGCGGCAGCGGAGACGATCGCCGTCGTGTGACCGAGCACCTCGACCATGCGTACCGGCCTCCCTGCCAGCAGCGCGAGGCCGCCGGCGGCCATGACCATCGATGCGGCGAGCGTCAGCGCGGGCAGGGACAACGCCGGCGGTGGCCGCGCGGCGGCCCGGACACGCGGAGCACGAGCCTCCAGCGCCGACAGCGCCGCCGCGCCCAGCAGCGCAAAGGTCGCCGCCACGAGATAGCCGCCGAGGACATCGCTTGGCAGATGGTGGCCCAGCACGACCAGCGAGTAGCCCACGGCGATCGCGTACCCGGCTCCCAGCAGCGCCGCGAGCGGTCGCAGGGCTGGACCCGCCACGAGCACCGCGCACAGGGCGAGCGACATCGCCGCGGTCGAATGCCCGCTGGGCCAGGACCCCGCGAAGACCTGCTGGTTGCCGAGCAGCTCCCCGAAGCGGTCGACGGTGCGCACGTCGCCCAGCACCGGCTTGAGCAGCTGTGTGGTCGCGTTGGCCGCCAGCAGGATCGCCGGTACGGCCGCGGCCAGCAGCCGGCGCCCGCGCAGCAGCGCCACCCCGACGAGCAGCGCTCCGCCGATCAGCAGCGGCGTCGGGTCGGCGAGCCGGGCGATGCCCTCGATCGAGGAGGTCAGGCGGGGTTGTCCGACGCCGGCGAACGACCGCAGAGCGCGGTCGTCGAGGTTGCGCCCGACGTCCAGGTGCAGGGCCACGAACCACACGACGGCCGCTGCAGCAGCACTGCACGCAGCGAGTCCCAGCAGCAGCTGTGGCCGGCGCGGCATCGTTGGATGCTAGTCACCGGTTCCTCTGCGCCTGCTCAAGGGGATGTGCGGATCTCGTCGAGGCCGCCAAGGTGCACCTCGCCGGCCTGCAGCGCGACGCGATCCCCGCCAACGAGGTCGACGAGCAACCGCCCCGCGTCATCGACGCCGGCCGCGACGCCGCCGCCGTATGACGTGCGCAGCTCATGGCCCCGCAGGGCGTCGCGCTCGCGATATGCCGCGATGATCGCCGCGCTGCCCTGCGCCAGCCGGCGGCGCAGCGCCTCGAGCAGCTCGCCCAGCACGCGCTCGACGTCCGCGACCTGCAACCCGAGACCCGCCGCGCTGGCGGCGATCGGCGCCGGAAGATCCTCGGCGCGCACCGCGACGTTGATCCCGATGCCCAGCACCGCCCAGTCCTCTCGCGCGCGCGTCTCGGCGAGGATCCCCGCCACCTTGCGCCCATCCAGCAGCACGTCGTTGGGCCACTTGATCGATGCGCCGGCCCCGGCGACGTCGGCAACCGCGACGGCGCTGGCAAGCGTCAGCAGCGCGGGGACCTCGCGCAGGACGACCGACGCGAGCAGCGCACGCCCCGGCGGGGCGCACCATGCGCGGCCCTGTCGCCCGCGGCCGGCCGTCTGCTCGCCCGCCGTGACGAGCGTGCCGTGCGGCGCGCCGGCAAGGGCGAGCTGCCGAGCGCGGTCGTTCGTCGAGTCGGTGCGGCGCAGGTGCAGGCGCGGCGTGCCGAGCGCGGGTGCGCCCGCCGAGAGCCCGCTCACCGCACGCGCGCGATCTGCACGCGGCCGTAGATCTCCAGTCCGAGTGCCTCGAACGCCGACGCCCGGTTGATCGCCAAAGACAGCGCCCCGTAGGCGTCCTCGTAGACGAGCAGCTCGCCTGGCGGGACATCGGCGAACGTCGACACGTGGCGCGCGAGGACGCCGTTGACGGTGACCGCGCCGCCCGCCTGCAGATCGCCGGCGACGAGGTCCTCGTGTCCGGCGTCGAGCATGACGTTGCCGAAGTGATCGGCGTGCAACACGTGAGCGAGCAGCCCGGTCTCGGTGACCTGCGCGCGCGGGAGGCGCAGCGTGACGAGCTGCTCGCGATCAAGCGGTGCTCCGACCTCCGCCAGGGGGGTGCCGGCGGCGAGATGCGCCGCCACCGGCGCGAAGATGTCACGCCCGTGAAAGCTCGCGGAGACCGGCTGCAGCGCCTGCGTCGATCCGTCGAGGTCCACCGCCTCGGCGACGCCGCCGAACTCCTCGGCGGCAAGCGACAGCAGCCCGTTGTCGGGCCCGACGAGCATCCGGCCCTCCTCGCCGGCACACCGCAGCGCGACCGCCCCGCGCTCGGATCCGACCCCGGGGTCGACGACCGCGAGATGCACGCCGGGCGGCATGTAGCGCAAGGCGCGACGCAGCACGAGCGCGCCCGAACGGATCTCGTGGCGAGCGATGCCGTGCGTGATGTCGATGACGCGCGCCTCAGGCGCGATGCCGGCGATCACCCCGTGGCAGACGCCGACGAACTCGTCGGCCAGGCCGTAGTCGCTGAGGAAGGTCACGACCGTCATCGGCGGGCGCAGTCTAGACCTGCCGGAACTGTTCTCGCGTTCCCGGTAGGCTGGCGGGCGTGCGATGGATGCCGATGGGAGGCGCGGTCGCCTGCTGCGCGCTGCTGGCTGGCTGCGGAGGCGACGGCGAGACGAAGACCGTGACGGTCGGCGACGCGGGTGCTGGCGCCCGGACGCAGACGCCGCGCACCACGGGCGCGGCGACGACGCCGGCCGGGGATCCGGCCACCGCCGACGGCCCGGCGCTGGCGTCACGCACGGGCACGATCGACGGCGTGCGCGTCACGCTGGAGATCGCCCAGCTTCAGCGCTCGGGGCAGACGACGGCGCTCAGCCTGCGGCTCACGACGGACGGCGACAAGCGTGCCCAGGTCTCCAGCACCTTCGACAACGGCACCTTCGACAAGAGCCGCAGCAAGGATGCCTCGTCGATCATCGGTGGCAGCACCCTCGACGGTGTCTTCCTCGTGGACACCAAGAACTCCAAGAAGTACCTCGTCGGCCGCGACACCGAGAACAACTGTGCCTGCGACGTCGACCTCGGCGGCGCCTTCGTGAACCCGGACGGGCCGCTGACGCTGTCGGCGACCTTCGGCGCTCCGCCCGCCGACATCGAAGCCGTCGACGTGTTCGTTCCGCAGTTCGGGACGTTCAAGGATGTTGCGCTGGGCTAGCGCCGCGGCGGGGGCGCTGGTCGCCGCCGTCGCGCTCGCCGCCGGTCCCACGAGCGCGCAGACTCCGCCCGCTTCGCCGGATGAGGTTGCGGTCCTGGATCTCGTGCTGCCCGTCCTCGATCTCGAGCTGCCGGTCTCCTCGCTCGGCGGCTCGGTGGAGGTCCGCCGCAGTGGCGTGACGCTGCGCGCCGACATCCTCTTCGCGTTCAACTCGGCTCGGCTGGCGGGGCGGGCGCGCAGCCGGATCGTCGCGGCGGTGAAGGAGATCCGACAGCGCGATCCCAAGCGGTTGCGGATCGAAGGCCACACCGACAGCAAGGGCTCGAAGGCCTTCAACCTCAAGCTCTCGCGACGGCGCGCGGATGCGGTTCGCCGCGCGCTCAGCTCACGGCTCGGCGATGACGGCCCGAGCATTCGCGCGGTCGGGCGCGGCGAGAGCAAGCCCGTGGCCAACAACACCACCAACGGTCAGGACGACCCGCGCGGCCGTGCCCGCAACCGCCGCGTCGAGATCCGCTTCGGCTGAGCGCCGGCCGGTCAGCGTGCCGCCGCGAGCAACGCCGCGACGAGCCCGTCGGGAGTGTGCTCCGTCGCCTCGATGTGGGGGTGCAGGCCGTGCTCGCGCAGCGCGTCGCTCGTGATCGGCCCGATCGAGACCACCCGCTGATCGGGGCGCAATGCGTCCCGGCCGGCGGACTCGACGAAGAAGCCCACCGCCGAGGCAGAGGTGAACGTCAGGTAGTCGGCGCCCAGCGCCTCCTCCCGCGCTCGCTCGTCCAGCGGCTCGGCGACCGTGCGGTACAGCGCCATGATCTCGACCTCGGCCCCGCGTGCGCGCAGGGCGTCGGGCAGCGTCTCGCGCGCCCGTTCGGCGCGGGCGATGAGCACGCGGTGCAACGGCCGCTCGGCGAGCGCGTCGACGAGCGACTCCGCGACGGCCCGCTCGGGAACGATGTCCGCGACGACGCCCCGCTCGCGCAGCGCATCTGCGGTGCCCGGCCCGATCGCCGCGATCGGCGGTCCGTGCAGGTCGCGGGCGTCTCGGCAGCATTCCAGCAGACGGCGGGCGCCGTTGGGACTCGTCACGCAGAGCAGGTCAAAGCCCGAGAGGTCGGGCAGCGTCGCGTCGATCGGCTCGATGCGGATCGCGGGCGCCTCGACGACGGTCGCGCCCAGCGCGCGCAGCCGCGCGGCCAGCGGACTCGCCTGCGCCCGCGCGCGGGTGACCGCAACCGAGCGCCCCGCCAGCGGCCCGGCCGCAAACCAGGCGATCTCCTCGTGCAGCGCGGCGACGTCGCCCACGACGGTGATCGCCGGCGCTCGCACGCCTGCCTCTGACGCCCGCGCCGCGATGTCGGCCAGCGTCCCGCTGACGGTCCGCTGGTCGGCGAACGTGCCGCGCTGCACGACCGCCACCGGCTCGCCGGCCGCACGACCCCCGGCGACGAGCTCGGATGCGATGCGCTCCAGGCTGCGCACGCCCATGTAGAAGACGAGCGTGCCCGGGAACGCCGCGAGCGCCGGCCAGTCGATCAGCGTGTCGGGCTTGGCCGGGTCCTCGTGTCCGGTGACGAACGCGACGGCCGCCGACACGCCGCGCTGGGTGACCGGGATCCCGGCGTATGCGGGAGCCGCGACGCCGGCCGTCACACCCGGCACGATCTCGAAATCCAGAGCGTTGGCGCGCAGCAGCTGCGCCTCCTCGCCCCCGCGACCGAAGACGAACGGGTCGCCGCCCTTCAGCCGCACGACCTCCCGGCCGGCGCGCGCGTGGCGCAGCAGCAGCTCGTTCGTCGTCTCCTGGGGCACCTGGGCGCCCGCGCCGATCTTGCCGACGTCGACGAGCTCGGCGTCCGCGCGTGCGCCGGCCAGCGCGCCGTCGGGGATGAGCTTGTCGTAGAGGATGACGTCGGCACGCGCGATGAGCTCCAGCGAGCGGGCGGTCATCAACCCGGCGTCGCCGGGTCCTGCGCCGACGAGGTAGGCCGTCACGCCGCGGCCTCCTCGGCGAGGCGCAGCAGCTCGGCGGCGCCGCAGGCCAGCAGCCGGCTGGCTGCCAGCTCGCCCGCCTCAAGCGGCGTCGGCGCGGGCGGCGTCTCGTCGCGCAGCCAGCGCGACCCGTCGGGCAGGCCGACGAACGTCCGCAGCACGACGCCGTTTCCGCCGATGACGGCATGCGCGCCCAGCGGCGTGTTGCAGCTCGCATCCAGGCTCGCGACGAGCGCACGCTCGGCGCTGAGCATGTCCCACGTGTCGGCGTCGGTGATCGCGCGCGCCGCCGCCAGCGCGCCGTCGTCGCCGGCGCGGCCCTCGAGCGCGAGCGTGCCCTGCCCCGCCGCCGGGACGAGCTCGGCGAGCACGCAGCCGATCTCCGCGGCGCGGCCGAGCCTGATCAACCCGGCGGCTGCTAGCACCAGCGCATCCAGGTCGCCCTCCTCGAGCATCCGCAGGCGGGTGCCGACGTTGCCGTGGATGACGCGCACCTCAAGGTCCGAGCGCAGCGCGCGCAGCTGAGCGGCACGCCGCGGCGAGGCCGTGCCCACGCGCGCGCCGTCAGACAGGGCCTCCAGGGATCCGGCGCCGATCAGCGCGTCAAGCGGGTCCGCGCGCCGCGGCGTCCCGACGAGCTGCAGGCCGTCGGGCAGGGTGCTGGGCACGTCCTTGGCGCTGTGGATCGCCAGATCGATCTCGCCGGCCAGCAGCGCGAGCTCGATCTCCTTGACCCAGCGCTCCTTGTCGCCGACGTCGGCGGGACCGCGGTCGCGGTCGCCGCTCGTCGTGATCGGGACGAGCTCGGTGTCCGCGCCCAGCAGATCGGCGACGGTCTGCGCCTGCGCGAGGGCCAGCGGACTCGCGCGCGTGCCGACGCGCACCGTGCTAGGAGGCGCCGGACGCGCGGCGCGGCAGCGGCCGGACGTTGCCGCGGTCCTCGGCCGGCGCGTCGGCGGGCAGGGCGCCGTCGGGCGCACCCTCCAACCCGAACAGCTCGCGCATGATCTGCAGGCGACCGTGGCTGCGGCCCTCTCCGAGCGTGCGCAGATGCAGCGTCGGCTCGTGCAGCAGGCGCGTCATGACCGAGCGGGCGATGGCCTCGACGCGCGCGGCGTCGCGCTCGGAGAGCTGTTCCCAGCGGCCCGTGTTCTCCCCGAGCACCTGATCGACGATGGCGTCGCCATAGTCGCGCAGCGCGCGGATCGTCGGCTGCACCGCGAGCGAGCCGAGCCACTCGGCAAAGCGGCTGATCTCCTCCTCGACGATCGCCTCCGCGCGCACCGCCTCGGCCTCGCGGATCGAGATCGTGTGGGCGACGCGCGACTGCAGGTCGTCCATGTCGTACAGCGTCACGCCCTCCAGATCCCCGCAGGCGGCGTCGATGTCGCGCGGCACGGCGATGTCGACGAGCAGCAGCGGGCGCCGGTCGCGGGCGCGCATGACGAGATCGAGCTCCTCCTCGCCGAGGATCGGGTGCGGCGAGGCGGTCGACGCCACGACGACGTCCGCGCGCTGCAGCTGCCCGGGCAGCTCGTCCAGCGCGACGACGCCGCCGTTGAAGCGCTTCGCGAGTGCGCGGGCGCGGTCGGCGTGGCGGTTGGCGACGAAGATCGTGCGCACCCCGCGTCCCGCCAGCGCCCTGGCGGTCAGCTCGCTCGTCTCGCCCGCGCCGATGATGACGACGTGCGGGTCGGGGTTTGATCCAAGCACGTCCATCGCCAGCTCGACGGCCGTCGAGGAGATCGATGCGCGGCCGAGGCCGATCGAGGTCTCGCTGCGCACGCGCTTGCCGGTCTTCAGCGCGGCGGTGAAGAGCCGGTTGGTCAGCGGTCCGGTGGTCCCGGCGGCAAGCGCCTCCTCGTAGGCGCGCTTGACCTGTCCCTGGATCTCCGCCTCCCCGACGATCATCGACTCCAGGCCGCCGCACACCCGGAAGAGCTGGCGCGCGGCGTCGCAGTTGCGCGGCGAGTAGATGCGCTCGGCGAGCTCCGTCGGGCGCACGTGGGCACGCTGGGCGAGCATTCCCAGGGCTCCGCTCTCGGCGAGCACGGGATCGCCGACGACGAGCGACAGCTCGGTGCGGTTGCAGGTCGAGATCACGACGGCCTCGTGAACCTCCGGGTGCTCGACGACCTCCTGCAGGAAGCCGCGCACCGCCGTCTGCGTGAGCGCGAGACGCTCGCGCAGCTGCACCGGAGCGGTCTTGTGGGAGATGCCGAGCGTGATCAGCTCGCTCACGCGACGGTCTCCTTCTTGGCCTTGGCGCGCTCGGAGGCGGGCTGCTTGTCCTCGGTCGGGCGGTCGCGCTGCTCGGCGATCTCGGCGAGCTCGACGACCTCGCGCTCGATGCGGGCGAGCTTGACCGCCATGATCGCCAGGTAGGCCAGCACGAGGAACACGAAGACGAGGTAGGCGCCCGCAACGTAGCGATCCCCGCCGGACAGCGCGAGCAGGAACATCAGAGCTGGGGAGCGGCGCTGCGAGCGACCGGGGCGGCGAAGTCGTCGTCCTCGCCGGCGAGTCGGCGGCGCAGCGCGCGCAGCTTGAAGGTCGCGTTCTTGGAGGCCATCTCGTACTTGCACAGCGTGACGAACAGCAGCGCCATGCCGATCAGGGAGATGAGGAACGTCTGCGACACGCTGGCCGGTCCGCTGGTGGTCATCGTCGCGGCCTGCGGGTGGGTCAGGCCCTCGGCCATGCGCACGGCGCCGAAGCACAGCGGCACGAAGGCCCCCGCGGTGATCGCGAAGACCGAGGCGTAGCGGGACTGCTTCTCGGGATCCTCGATCGAGAAGCGCAGTGGCTGGTAGGTCGCGTACAGCAGGAAGACGATCAAGAAGACGACGAGCATCGGCTCGTCCCAGACGAACCACTGGCCCCAGGACGCCCGTGCCCAGATCGAGCCGGTGATCAGCACGCCGACGGCGAGCACGATCGACAGGTGGATCGTCACGTAGGAGCGCATGTCCCAGCGGCGGTCGCGCGTGCGCAGATGCATCAGGCCGAAGATGCCGCCCGCGACGAACCCGCACAGGGCGACGATCGCCAGCGGCACATGGACGTAGAAGATCTTCTGGATGATCCCCTGGTCGGCGTCCACGGGCGCATAGAAGAACACGAGCGCGAACGCGGTCGTGAGCACGGCGACGGTGGCGATGGACAGGCTCTTCAGGCCCTTGCCGTAGACGATGGTCAGTCCTCCAGCAGGAAGTCGAAGATCGCGTACGCGATCAGCGCGAAGAGCAGATCATAGAGCGCAAGCAGCGCCAGCCAGTCACCAGGCAGCGCCTGCGCGCCGCCGTGGTCCAGCAGGGGCGCTGTCGCGCGCGCGGCGCCGAGCACGACCGGGACGAGCAGCGGCAGCGCCAGCAGCGCCACCATGAGGTCCCGCGCGCGCGTCTGGATTGCGAGCGCCGCGACGAGCGTGCCGATCACCGCGATGCCGATGTTCGCCGCCAGCAGCACGACGATCAGGCCGGGCAGCGCCTGGCCGAGCGGCGGGCCGAGCAGCAGCAGCGCGAATGCGGGCACCGCGACGATCTCCACGACGCAGAGAAAGCCGAACAGCGTGATCGCCTTGGCGACGAACATCGCGGTGCGGTCGACCGGAGCCAGCAGGAAGCCGTCGAAGCCGCCCTGCTCGTGCTCGGCGACGAACAGCCGGTTGACGCCGAGCATCGCCGCGAACAGCAGCGTCACCCACAGCACGCCTGATGCGAGATCGCCGTCGACCGTGTTGGCATCCAGGCCGAAGTGGAAGATCACGTAGGTCGTGATCGAGAACATGACCATCGCCGGCACGGACTCGCGGGTGCGCAGCTCCAGCGCGAGCTCCTTTGCAAGCAGCGCGGCGACCGTGCCCCTCACGCGTACAGCTCGGCGATCTGATCGGTCGTGACGTCTGCGGCGGGCGCGAGCAGCTCGGCGCGACCACCCTTGAGGCCGAGCACGAGATCGGCTTCGGCGAGCCCGGCCGCCGGGTCGTGGCTGGTCAGCACGCGGGTGCGCCCGCTCTGCGCGCCGATCAGCGGATCCACCTGCGTGATGGCGGCGGGGTCGAGGTTCGCCAGCGGCTCGTCGAGCAGCAACAGCTCGGGCTCGTGCAGGACCGCGCGCGCGACCGCCAGACGCTGCACCATCCCGCGGCTGCACTCGGCGACGGGGTCGTCGGCGCGGTGGGCCATCCCGACCGCCTCGAGCACCTTGTCGACGCGCGTCGCCAGCACGCCATGCAGGCGCGCGTGAAAGCGCAGGTTCTCGCGTCCGCTGAGCTCGCGATACAGCAACGGCTCGTGGCCGAGGAAGCCGATCTGCCCGCGTACCGCGTAGCCGTCGTCGGGCAGGGCGCGACCGAGCACGCTGACCTCGCCGCGGTGCGCTCGCAGCAGCGTCGCGAGCATCCGCAGCAGCGTCGTCTTGCCCGCGCCGTTGGGACCGAAGACGACAAGCGTCTGGCCCATCGCCAGATCGAAGGTGACGTCGCGCAGCACGACGCGTTCGCCGTAGCGGCGCCCGACCCCGCGCAGGCTGACGGCTGGCTGGGAGTCGGGCACGCGCTGGACGCTACGCGCTGGCGGACCTGCGCGGGCTCGCGCGTCCCATCATCAGAGGTCGCGGGCGCTGGCGCCTATGTGCCGGCGGGCTCAGGCGGTCAGGCGGTGGCGTGCGTGCGCTGCGCGGCGGCGATGAGGTCGAGCACCGCGGCTTCGTCGCCGGCGCGCAACAGCGCGATCGGGTCGGGCTCGCCGTTGACGAGCGACTCGAAGAACGCCTTGCGGTCCTGATAGGTGGGCAGCGTGCCCTTCGCCCAGCCGCGAGCGTCGTTGAGCAGGATCGCCAGGCGTGCGTACTCCTCGCCGAACAGCTCGGAGATCTCGCGCTTCATGCGCTTGGCGAGCGCCGGCGACGCCCCGGCAGTGGAGATCGCGATCGCCAGCGGGCCCGTGCGCACGATCGCCGGCAGGATGAAGTTGCACAGCGGCGGCACGTCGACGATGTTCACGAGCATCGCGCGGCGCTCGGCGTCCTCGTAGACGCCGATGTTGATCTCTGAGTCGTCGGTGCAGGCGATCGCCATGAAGGAGCCTTCAAGGTCGGCCGGCTCGTAGTCGCGGCGCTCCCACTCGATCGAGCCCTCTGTCGCGAGCGCCTGCAGCTCCTCGACGGCGTCGGGCGCGATCAGGCGCACGTCGGCGTCGCAGGCCAGCAGCCCCTCGACCTTCTCCAGGCCGATCTCGCCGCCGCCGACGACCAGACAGCGCCGGCCCGAGAGCTTCAGGCAGGCGATGTAGAAGGGCGTGTCGAGCATCCCCTGCACGCAGGACTGATCGCAGATCCCCTTGCGGAGCTGGCAGACGCAATCCTTGCCGGCGTAGGCCTGGGCGGGCATGAACCAGCAAGGGTAGTGACACGTAATCCACTGCCAGTGGACGCCTACTTCGACGACTCCTCGATGCTGCGCCGGGTCCATCGCGAGCTGGCGGTCTCCTTCTCCGGCCCGCGCGCGCTGCTCATGCAGGCCACGCACCCCGTGGCGTTCGAGGGGTTCTTCGCGCATCCCGGCGCGATGGACGAGCCCTACGAGCGCCTGCGGCGCACCGCGCAGGTGATGGACACGATCATGTTCGGCTCGCGCGAGGACGCCGACCGCGCGACGCGCCGGGTGCGGGCGATGCACAAGCGCGTGCGCGGCGAGCTGCCCCGGGCCGCCGGCCGTTTTCCCGCTGGCACGCCGTTCGCCGCCGACGACCCGGAGCTGCTGCTGTGGGTGCTCGCGACGCTCGCGGACTCGGCCTTGGTGGTCTATGAGCGTTACGTGGCGACGCTGTCGCACGCCGAGCGCGACGCCTACTGGCGGGACTACCGCGTCATCGGTCGCCTGTTTGGATTGAACGACGACGAGATGCCGGCGGACATCGATGCCTTCGACGCCTACATGCACGAGATGCTCACCGGCGGTGACCTGTTCGTGACGCCCGCCGCGCGAGAGATGGCGCTTCAGATCGTCATGAACCCGCCGGTGGCGCTGAAGCGGCGTCCGATCGTCGAGTTCGTGAAGTTCCTCACCGTCGGCCTGCTGCCCGCCGACCTGCGCCGCCAGTACGGCCTGCACTGGGACCCGCTGCGCGCGCTGATGCTGCGCGGCGGCGCCGAGTACGCCAAGCGCGTGCTCGTGCCGCTGGCGCCCGAGCGGCTGCGGCTGGTGTCCAGCGCCCGCGCCGGCTGAGCTGCCGCGGCCACCTCGGGAGTACGCGCTAGGAACCGCGCAGCGACGGACGCACGGTGATGTCGCTTGGCTGTCGCAGTACGCCAGGCAGACGCCACGTCCGTCGCTGCGGGATCCCTGCGCGCTGCGATCCTCAGCGCCGTCGCGCCGCGCGCAACGAGCGCATGGCGACACGCGCAAGCGGGCGCGCGCCGTTGCGCCAGCCGCGCTCACGGTCTGCGTCGCGGATCGAGCGCATGCAGGCCAGCGCCCGCCAGGCGGAGACCAGCGAGGCGTCGTAGGGCTGCCACCACGGCATCCGCCCGACCGGCGGGTCCCATGTCACGAGCTTTGGTTCGACGGACGCCCGCAGTGCGACCGCGCCGCGCGCGCGGCCGATGCCCGTGCCGTGAACCGCCCCCCACGGCAGCTGCGGCTCGGCGCGCGAGACGACGTGATCGTTCATCCACACCATCCCTGCGCGAATCTCTCCGGCGACGCGCGTTCCCTTGTGCGGATCGGACGTCCAGACCGAGGCGCCCAGACCGCCGACGCCGGCGTTGCAGCGCGCGATCCCCTCCCGCTCGTCGTCGACCGCTTCGATCGCCAGCCACGGCCCCGGCGCGTCCTCGCGCATCAGCCGCGCGTCCGCGGGCACGCCCGTCAGCACCGCGGGAGCGAAGGTCGCGCCCTCGCGCGGGCCGCCGCAATGCAGCGTCGCGCCGCCCGCGACCGCGTCGTCGAGCAGCTCGACCAGCCGCGTCACGCGATCGGCGGCCAACAGGGGGCCGATCTCCGTGCGCGCATCGAAGGGATCGCCGATGCGCAGGGCGCCCGCACCCGCGACGACGCCCGCGACGAAGCGCTCGAAGCGCTCGCGCAGGACGTAGGCGCGAACGAGGCTGCCGCCCGACTGCCCGGCGTTCGCGAACGCCCCCCACACCGCGCCGGCGACCGCTCGCGGAATGTTCGCGTCGGCCAGCACGAGCATCGGATCCTTGCCGCCGACCTCGATCGTCGAGCGCTTGAGCTCGCGCGCGCACGCCTCGCCGACATCGCGACCCGCCTGCGACAGGCCCGTGAAGCGCACGTGGGCGATCTGCGGCGCGGACACAAGCGCCCGCGCCGTGCCCGCGCCGCCGTGGACGATCTGCACCAGTCCCTCGGGTAGGCCGGCGCGCACGAACACGCGACCGATGCGCTCCGCGGCCTGCGTCGCCAGCGGCGAGGGGTGAAGGACGACGCCGTTGCCGCCCATCAGCGCGACCGCCACGTCGCCCAGCGGCGTCGCGAACGGCTCGGCGCCGGGGGTCAGCACGGCGACGACGCCCAGCGGCTCGAAGGTCAGCCGCGCGCGCTTGAACGGCTGCAGCGAGCGCGCCAGCCCGACGCGCTCGGGTGCGAGCACGCGCGGCGTCGCTTCGGCGAGCCACTGCAGGGCCTCGACGGCGGGCAGCAGCTCCATGCTCTGCGCTTCGGCCAGCGGCCGGCCCTGCTCGGCGACGATCACCTGCACGAGCTCGTCCCACTCGTCGATGACGGCCTGGGCCGCGCGCACGAGATAGCGGGCGCGATCGCTCAGTCGCAGCTGCGCCCACAGCTGCTGGACCTCCGCGGCCTCCGCCACGGCGGCCGCCACGTCCTCCGGTTGTGTGACCGGCACGCTGCCGAGGTGGCGCCCGTCGATCGGACTGACGGACTCGATCTCGCTGGCCATCGGCGTGAGCTTATGCCTCGACGCGCCATCCTCTGACGGATGAGACGACTCCGCGCCACACGCCGGGCAGCCATCGCGACCGCGCTCGCGGCCGCCTGCCTGCCCGCCGCACCGGCGAGCGCCGACGTCTTCGACGGGCGCATCGCCTTCACGAGCTTCCGCGTCGACCCGCCCGCGGGCGTGCAGCGCAGCGGCGACATCTTCAGCATGACCCTCGGCGGCACGGATCTCACGCGCCTGACCTCCAACCCCGAGCCCGACCGCCAGGCTGACTGGTCGCCGGGCGGCACGGCGATCGCCTACTCGATCCGCAAGCCGGGCTCGCCGATCAACTACGAGGTCGCGCGGATGACGGCGGCCGGCACCGGCCTGCGCCGGCTCACGACCACCGCCGACCCGCAGGCATCGAGCCAGCCGTCGTGGTTTCCGAACTCCAAGGGCCTGCTCTTTCGTCGCAGCGGACCGGGTCTGACGTCGAGCATCTGGCAGATGGGCACAGCCGGGCAGATGCCCAAGCTGCGCTACCAGCCGCCCAACCCGCCGCTGTATCCGTCCTTCTCGCCGGACATGAAGAAGATCGTGTTCACGGCGGTCACCTCGACCGAGGGCGACACCGATCGGGGGATCTTCACCGTCAACGCCGACGGCAGCGGCCTGACGACGGTGTTCGACGTGCCCGGCTCCTATGACTCCGCGCCGGCGTGGTCGCCGAACGGCCGGCGAATCGCCTTCGAGTCAAACGCGAACATCGACGGCGCCAACCCCGAAGGGGACCTGGAGATCTGGACGATGGCCGCCGACGGATCGGGGGTCCGCCAGCTCACGCGCAACGCGCTGCATGACGAGGGGCCCGCGTGGTCGCCGGACCGCGGCCGCAAGATCGTCTACACGAGCGGACCCGACAACCTCAACGGCGACATCAACGTCATGACGGCGTCCGGCCGCCAGCTCGGCGTGCTGCAGCCGCACGAGGGCCGCGACGAGTCCCCCGACTGGCAGGCGATCCCGGCGCCGAAGACCGCGCGCCGCTGCGGCAGCGTGTCCTCGCGCGACGTGCGTGACGTGCGCGCCCGCGGGATCGGCATGATCTGCCTGCGCGCCAGGTCGATCGCGCGCCGCTGGGCGAAGGCCGGCCGCCCGACCAGGATCAGCCGCTTCAAGGTGCGCACGAAGGACTTCGGCGGGACGACGCGCGTCGTGATGACCCGCCGCGCAACCCTCGGCCGCCAGCTCGTCACGTTCCTCGACGAGTCGGGCTGATCACTCCAACCCGCCCCGCGCGCGAATGGCGGCCAAGCGCGCGCGCAACTCGGCCGCCTGAAGACATACGTCTTGACTTGTATACGTCAAAGCGTATGCTCAGGTCGTGGCTTGGGCGATCGAATTCACCGACGAGTTCGAGCAATGGTGGCGCACACTGACCGAGACGCAACGGGACGCCATCTCGCAGCGCGTCGCTCGACTCGAAGCCAGCGGCCCGAGTCTGCGCCGCCCCCATGTCGGCGAGATCAAGGGCTCAAGGCACGACCCGCAGATGAAGGAGCTCATCTGCGAGTCCGGTCTAAGACGAGAAGGGAAGTTGTGATGGCGAAGAGCTTCAACACGCTCCGCGAAAACCTCGACGAACGCCTCGACGCGCTCCCCAACGATGAGGGCAATCAGATCCGTGCGCGCAATCGCCACCAGATCCAGGCTGAGGAGACGGCCTACGCGTCCTCCCTGGCCGACCTTCGCAAGGCCCGCGCCCTGACCCAGCAGCAGCTCAGCTCGTCGCTGGGCGTCACCCAGGCGCAGGTGTCCCGTATCGAGCACCAGACGGACCTGTACCTCTCGACCCTCGCGGGCTACCTCGAGGCGATGGGCGGTCATCTCGAGCTCGTCGGCGTGTTCGATACCGGCCGGGTCTCGCTGTCGCTCGGAGCTCTCGCTGAAGAGCCGACCTCAGGTTGACCCACGCAGGGGCGACTACCCCGAGCCGGAAGGCGCGTCGGGGAGCCCACGCTTCGCGCGGATCTCGTCGTGGCGTTCGCGCAGCTCACGCTCCTGGTCGTCGGGCCGCCAGAAACGGGTGCCCGCCAGATCAGTCGGCATCACGTCCTGGGCGCTGACGTGCCCCGGATGCTGGTGAGGGTCGTCGTACTCCAGCCCTCGTCCGAGCGCTGCGGCACCGGGGTAGCCGCTCGACTGCAACCACGGCGGCGGCGCGGCCGCGCCGTGGCGCCGCACGTGCTCGCGCGCCGCGCCCAGCGCGTTGTAGGCGGCCTTGGACTTCGGCGCGAGCGCCAGGTAGACCGTCGCCTGCGCGAGCGCGAACTGGCACTCGGGCAGGCCGACGTGCTCGACCGCGGCGGCTGCGGCCGTCGCGAGCACGAGCGCCTGGGGGTCGGCGTTACCGATGTCCTCGGAGGCCAGGATCACCATCCGCCGCACGATGAAGCGCGGGTCCTCGCCGCCCTCGAGCATCACCGCGAGGTAGTAGAGGCCGGCGTCGGGGTCCGACGCGCGGCAGGCCTTGATCCACGCCGAGATCAGGTCGTAGTGCTGGTCGCCGCCCTTGTCATAGCGCACCGCGTGGCGCTGCAGCGCGTCCTCGGCGCCCTGCAGCGTGACGCGCCCGTCGCCGGCCGTCGCGGCCGCGAGCTCCAGCGCCGCGAGCGCCGTGCGCGCGTCGCCGCCGGCGCGATCGGCGAGGAAGGCGATCGCGTCGTCGTCAGCGCTCGCGCCGCCGAGCTCGTCGCGCTCGATCGCCCGGCGCAGCAGCAGCTCGACATCCGCGGCCTCGAGGCTCTTGAGCTCGTAGACCTGCGCGCGCGACAACAGCGCGCCGTTGACCTCGAAGTACGGGTTCTCGGTCGTCGCCCCGATCAGCGTGACCAGGCCCTCCTCCACCGCCGGCAGCAGCGTGTCCTGCTGGGCCTTGTTGAAGCGGTGGATCTCGTCGAGGAAGAAGATCGTCGGCTCGCCGCTTGACTGGCGGCGGTGCGCGGCGCGCTCGAGCACCTTGCGCACCTCCGCGCGGCCGGCCTCGACGGCGGAGAGCTCCTCGAATGCGGCGTTCGCGGTCGCGGCGACCAGCCGGGCAAGCGTCGTCTTGCCGGTGCCCGGAGGCCCGTAGAGGATCATCGAATGCGGCCGGCCGTCGGTCAGCGCGCGCCGCAGCGCCGAGCCCTCGCCGAGCAGGTGGCGCTGGCCGACGACCTCGTCGGCCGTCCGCGGGCGCAGACGAACAGCGAGCGGCGCCTCGCGTGCCGGGACGCCGGTGCGCGTGCGGCGCGGGTCCTCGTCCTCCGGGGCGAACAGCTGGCCTTCCACGCGGCCAGTATCGCCGCACCGGCGGACGCAGACGAACGCCGGCGCCTCGCACGCCGCCCCAGCGGTTGATGGGCCGACGCTGATTGCAGGATGGCGAGCTGCCCGGCGGACCGTCGCGGCGCGCTCAGCGCGCCGCTATCGTCGCGTGCCATGTCGCGAGGTCGTATGCCGATCGTCGGGGCCGCCCTGCTGATCACCGTCGTCACCGGCGTCGCGCTGACGTCCACCGTGGGCCGCGGCGGGACGTCCAGCGGCGATCCGGTCGACGGCAAGCGCCTGTTCACCGCCTCGGGATGCAGCGGCTGTCACACGTTCCGCGCCGCCTCGTCGACCGGCACGCAGGGTCCCGATCTGGATGCCGCCAGCCCGACGAGCGACAAGGTCATGCGCCAGCTCGAGCATCCCGGGGGGCTGATGCCCAGCTACGCGACCCGGCTCTCGAAGGACGAGAAGCACGACCTCGCCGCGTTCGTGGGCGGCCCCGGCACCTCGGGCAACGCCGTCGCCGCACCATTTCGCCCGGATTCCAAGCGCCTGGCGGACTGCCGCGACGGCAACTTCCACTGCTTGGAGCAGGCGTTCGGCAACCTGACGTTCAACGAGGGGCCGAAGGTCGCGCTGGAGCGCCTGCAGAAGATGGCCGCGACGACCCCGGCGGTCCAGTCCGACTGCCATCAGATCGCCCACCGCATGGGCTCGGCGGCACTGGCGCACTTCAAGGACGAGGTCTCACCGGCCTTCGTCGCCGGCACCACGTTCTGCTTCTCGGGCTACTACCACGGCATCATCGAGCGCGCCTTCCTCGGTCAGCCGATCGAGAAGATCGGCCCGCTCGCGCAGAAGCTCTGCAGCGACAAGGCGATCTCCGGCGACCCGTTCTTGACCTACCAGTGCATCCACGGCATCGGCCACGGCGTGATGATCTACACGGGCTATGACATGCCCGTCTCGCTGAAGACCTGCGACGGCCTGCAGACCAACTTCGATCAGGTCTCCTGCCAGGGCGGCGTGTTCATGGAGAACTTCAACTCCTCCTACGGCGTCACGTCGAAGTACCTGCGCGACGACGATCCGATCTATCCCTGCAACGCGGTCGCCGAGCGCCACAAGCTGCAGTGCTACGGCCTGATCACCGCGAACATCCTGCGGCTGACCGGCTATGACCAAGAGAAGACCGTCGCGGCATGCCGCAAGGCCGAGCCCGACTGGGTGTCGATGTGCTTTCAGTCCTTCGGCCGCGACGCATCGGGCATCGCCGGCACGAGCGCGTCCAAGGCGCTTGCGAGCTGCAGGCTGGCCGGAGACCACGAGGGCGATTGCCTGTACGCCGTGTCGCGCGACATCGTGAGCTTCGACGCGGGCGCCGAGCGCGCGGGGCGCTTCTGCAAGCTGGTCCCGGCCACGCATCGAGAGCGCTGCAACGTCGGCCTCGGATCGGTGCTCGTCTCGCTGGAGCCCACGCCCAAGCGGCTGAAGGCTGCATGTCGAAGGATCAGCGGCCGCTATGCCCGATCGTGCGAGAAGGGCGCCGCGATGACGACGCCGCAGACATAGCGGTGTCCGGTCCGGGTCTCGGCGGTCATTAGCATGAACGCCGTGGAGACCCTCCAGCAATCCGCGACGGAGTTGCTCCAGCGCCTGATCCGCTGCAACACGGTCAACCCGCCGGGCGCCGAACGCGCCGCCCTGCAGATGCTCGGCTCCGAACTGCGCGACGCCGGCTTCGAGGTCGATCTGCTCGGCGCCGAGCCCGAGCGCCCGAACCTCGTCGCGCGGCTGCGCGGGATCGCCGACGGGCCGACGCTGTGCCTGCTGTCGCACGTCGACACGGTGCTCGCGACCGCCGAGGACTGGACGCACGACCCGTGGTCGGGCGACCTTGCCGGCGGCTTTCTGTGGGGCCGTGGCGCGCTGGACATGAAATCCCAGACCGCGGCCGAGATCGCCGCGGTGCTGTCGCTGGTACGCGAGGGCTGGCGGCCCGCGCGCGGCGACCTGCTCGTCGTGACGCTCGCCGACGAGGAGACCGGCGGGGCGCTCGGGGCGCAGTGGATCTGCGAGCACCATCCCGACAAGGTCCGCTGCGACTTCCTGCTCAACGAGGGTGCGGGAGCGGTCATCCCCTACGACGGCGGGCGCTACTACGGCGTCTGCGTCGCCGAGAAGGGCGTCTTCCGCTTCCGCCTGACGACCGACGGGGTCGCCGGCCACGCGTCGATTCCGAAGATCGGCGACAACGCGCTGCTGAAGATGGCACCGCTGCTGGCGGCGATGGACGCTCGCCAGCCGGGCTTTGATCTCACCGACGGGCCGCGCGCGCTGCTGGAAGGCCTGGGCCTGGAGCCCAACGGCGATCCCGCCGCGGCGCTGGGGCGCCTGCGCGAGCGCGACGCGGGCCTCGCCCTGCTCGTCGAGCCGCTGCTCGGCGTGACGCTCGCGCCGACGCGGATCTCCGCCTCGGCGAAGATCAACGTCATCCCTTCCAGCGCGGTCCTGAGCGTCGACTGCCGGATCCCGCCGGGGCTCGGCGAAGAGCACGCGCTGGCTCGCATCCGCGAGGTGCTCGGCGAGGACGGCTACCGGCTGGACTTCACCGAGAAGGTGCGGGGCAACCAGTCGCCGGTCAACTCCCCGCTGATGGATGCGATCACGGCGTGGATCGCCGAGCACGACCCGGGCGCGCAGGTCGTCCCGACGGTGCTGCCGGGATTCACCGACTCGCGCACCTTCCGCGACCACTTCCCCGACTGCGTCGCCTACGGCTTCTTCCCGCAGCGCCACACGTCCCTCTATGAGACCTCGCCGCTGATCCATTCCGCCGACGAGCGCATCGACGTGCGCGACCTCGGCTTCGCCGCGAGCTTCTTCCGCGACATCACCAAGGAGATCCTGGGTGCCTGAACCCGACGACGTTCCCAAGCTGCGACTGGGCGGCATGGCGCTGCGAAACGGGCTGCTCGTGCACGGGCCCACGCATTGGGCCGCGGCGGTGCGTCGCGGCGACGGCACGATCGAGGCCGCCTCCGGGCGCAAGCCGCGCCTGAAGGGCGTCGACAAGGTCGCGGGCGTGCGCGGCGTCGTGCGGCTCGGCGAGGCGATGCTCGTGATCCCGCTCGTCAAGCGCGCGCTGCCCGCGGCGAAGCTGCCCTTCCAGGACGCCAAGGTGCTGGGCACGATGGTCGCCGCGGCCGCCGGCGGGCGCGTCATGCGCGGGACGATGCGGTCGGGCCTGGGCACCGAATCGGCGATCGCGATGGTCTCGCTGCTGCCGAGCCTCGTCGCCCTGCGCGGCGGCGATCTCGCCGAGTACCACGGCGTCGAGCACAAGGCGATCGCCGCCTACGAGACCGATGCCGCGGACGCCTCAGACGCCGCGAAGGAGCATGACCGCTGCGGGTCGCACCTCATGGCGCCGCTGCTTGCGTCCAACCTCGCGGGCGCCGCGCTGCTGCGCCGGACGCTGCAGCGTCCCGGCCCGGCCGCGCAGATGGCGGTCGGCATCGCCTCGCTGGGGATCGCGGTCGAGGTCTTCGTCTGGAGCGAGCGCCACGCGTCGAGCACCGCGGCGCGCATCCTGCGCAAGCCCGGACACGAGCTTCAGCGGCTGCTCGGCACGCGCGAGCCGTCCGAGGCGCAGCTCGAGGTGGGCCGCGCGGCGCTCACCGAGATCCTGCGCGTCGAAGCGCCCGCGTGACAACAGCCGTCCAGCCCTCTTGAGCTTGGATCGTGGACTGCCGAAGGGGTGGTGATGGTGCCAGACCAGAGCTTCTTCGATCACGTCAAGAACTTCGGCAACGAATGGTCCGGGGTCTTCATGGTCCTGTTCATGTTCCTGATCGTGCTGATCCTCTTCCGCACGATGAAGCTCATGCCGAAGACCAAGCCGACGCAGATCAAGCCCGACGCGAGCTCGTCGATCGGCTGGGAGGACATCGCGGGCGTCGACGACGCCAAGGACGAGCTGCGCGAGGTCGTCGAGTTCCTGCGTGCCCCCAAGCGCTTTCGCGATCTCGGCGCGCGCGTCCCGGCGGGCGTGCTGCTGCACGGCCCGCCCGGGACCGGCAAGACGCTGCTGGCCAAGGCCGTCGCGCACGAGTCCGGCGCGCAGTTCTTCTCGCAGTCGGCGGCGTCGTTCGTGGAGATGTTCGCGGGCCTCGGCGCGTCGCGCATCCGGCGGCTGTTTCGCGAGGCGCGCAAGAACGCGCCGGCGATCATCTTCATCGACGAGCTCGATGCCGTCGGCGGCAAGCGCGGCTCGGACAACAACGGCGAGCGCGAGCAGACCCTCAACCAGCTGCTCGTCGAGATGGACGGCTTCAACTCGACCGGCGACGTCGTCGTGATGGCCGCCTCCAACCTGCTCGACAAGCTCGATCCCGCCCTGCTTCGCCCCGGCCGCTTCGATCGCCAGGTCTTCGTCTCGCCGCCCGACGTCTCCGGCCGGCGGCGGATCCTGGAGGTCCACACGCGCGACAAGCCCGTCGGCGACGTCGACCTCGAGAAGATCGCGGCCCAGACCAGTGGCCTGACCGGCGCCGACCTCGCCAACCTCTGCAACGAGGCGGCGATCCGCTGCGCTCGCCGTGGCGAGCGCCGCCTGACCAACGGGGACTTCGACCAGGCGCTGGATCGCGTCATCGCCGGCGTGCAGTCGCGGCGCGTGCTCAACACCCACGAGAAGACCGTCGTCGCCTACCACGAGGCCGGGCACGCTCTCTGCGCCGAGCTGCTGCCCGGCGTCGACCGCGTGCACAAGATCTCGATCGTGCCCCGCGGCCAGGCGCTGGGCTACACGCTGAACCTGCCCGACGAGGATCGCTACCTCAAGACGCGCGAGGAGCTGCTGGATCACATGACGGTCCTGCTCGGCGGCCGCGTCGCCGAGCAGCTCGTATTCGGGGAGGTCACGACCGGAGCAAGCGACGACCTGCAGCGCGTCGCCGTCGTCGCGCGAGCGATGGTCTATGACTACGCGATGGGCGCGCCGGGCGCCGCACAGCGCGCGATCCCCGACAACGACGGCTCCTCCGAGCAGTTTCGCCGCGTGCGCGACGAGGAGCAACACGACCTGTCCTTCCAGGCGCATCGCACGGCGATGGAGCTGCTGAGCGTCCATCGCGACAAGCTCGAGGAGTTCGCGCAGGCGCTGCTGGACCGCGAGGTGCTCGAGCGCGACGACATCGACGTGATCATGGAAGGCGTCGAGCGCGTCGAGCAGCGCAGCGCGGCGACGGGCCTGCGCGTGGTCGCGGCCCAGGCCACGGGCAAGCGCCCCCAGCCGCCGCCGGGTGGGCGGGTCGCGCCCAAGCCGCGGCCGGTGACCAAGAAGTAGCCCGTCGCGCTGACGGGCGACCGCGGCCACTACGATGGGCCGCGTGTTCTCCCGCGTGGACCACATCGGCGTCGCCGTCGAGGATCTCGATGCGGCGCTCGAGCTCTACGAGCGCGACTACGAGATGACGCTTGTACATCGCGAGGTGATCGAGGCGCAGGGCGTCGAGGCGGTACTGCTCGACGTCGGCGAGAACCACGTCGAGCTGCTGGCGCCGCTGGGACCCGACACACCGGTCGGCAAGTACCTCGCCAAGCGCGGACCCGGCATGCATCACGTCGCCTACCAGGTGTCCGACATCGACGCGACGCTCGCGGCGCTGCGCGACGCCGGGCTGCGGCTCATCGACGAACATCCGCGCGACGGAATCCGCGACTCGCGGGTCGCCTTCCTGCATCCCGCGACAGCCGGCGGCGTGCTGACCGAGATCGTCCAACCTGCGAAGGGACACTGACACCACCATGGCTCTGCAGCGCGTCACGATCGGCTTCTCCGGCACCCAGGTCCTCGGCGTCCGGCTCCAGGAGACCGACCTCGACGGCCTTCTGCAAGCGCTCGCGAAGGGCGACTGGCACGACCTCACCGTCGACGACGGCACGATCCGCATGAACCTCAGCGAGGTCGTCTACGTGCGCACGAACCTCGACGAGCACCGCGTCGGCTTCGGCGCGAGCGCCGGCGGGTAGGCGACTCAACCCTTCAGGGCCCGCAGGATGTAGGGCCCGAGCGTGGCCGAGAACGCGGGCGTCAGGTGCGTCCTGTTGCGATGCACGAGCGCCCCGCCGACGACCGGGTAGCAGCGGCGCGCGTCGCACACCTGGCGCGTGAGGTCGATGACCCGCACGCGCGGTGACCGCAGCGCGGCGGCGGTCTGCGCCAGCGGGTCGGGGCGCAGCGCCTGCTCGCGCGGCTGCGCGCACGCCGTTCCCGGCGCACGGCCCGTCTGCAGCGCCCGCGCGATGCAGCGCAGGTGGCCGGGAGCCTCGGCGGGCGTGCCGCGGATGACGACGACGTCGCGCACGAGACCCAGCAGCGCCTGGATCTCCTGGCGGTAGCCGTCGGCGCGGGTCTGCTCCCTGGATCCTCCCTGCTGCGCGCGCACCTCCGCGGTCCCGTGGGTGGAGAGGAAGACCGTCCGGACGTCGGGATGGTCGGCCAGCCACCGCAGCACCCGGTCGTTCCATTGGGCGCACTGCAGCGAGCGAGCCGGCGTTGGCAGGATCGGATATGACGCCTGCGTCGCCGGGCACGCCGCGCGCTGGATCGACGCGCCGCGCCAGCGCTTGGCGAGCGACACCACCTCAAGGGCGGCCTTCAGCGCGCCGACATGGCTGTCGCCGACCAGCGCGAACTGCCCGGCCTCCTCCCCGGGAGGGGCGCCGAACCAGCAGGCCGTCACGAGCGCGCGGTCGCGGTCGTCGCAAAAGGGGTGCAGGGTCTCCGACGCGCGCCGCAGCGTCGGTTGCACGCTGGCGTGCAGGTCGTCGTTGCGACAGGTTCGCGTGGGATTGCGCGACGCCGCGCCGAAGCAGCGCGCGACGCCGAGCAGCTTGACCCTGCCCGTGATCGCGCCCTCGTCGGGCAGGCGATCGGCACATCCGCGGACGCAGGGGCCGGGGCCGCCCCAGGAGCTGCTTGCCGACCATGTGAACGCCCCGACCGACAGGCCGGCGGCGACCGGCAGGAAGGTCGCCTCGAGCACGTTGGGAAGCGGGCGGCGGACGCCGGCGGCGAGCCGTCGGGGCACGCGCGTGGATCCGTCAGCGGCCAGCGGCGCGTAGCTCAGCGCCGTGCGACCCGATCGGCTCGTCACGCAGATCCTCCCGCCCGTCACCGCGGGCGCTCCATGGACGAGCCTCACGCACAGCTCGCGACCTGGCAGCACGCCGAGCTCTCGCGCCGACCACCGGCCGCTCGTCTCGACGCGCAGGACCATCCGCACGTCGCGCTGGGAGAGCGTCACCTTCGTGAGCTCCAGCGGCCCCCGTGCACCGCCCGCGGGCTCGGGCTGGGCTGCAGACGCGCGGACGGCCCGGTCCGGCGCCTGAGCAACCGCGATCCCCACCCCCAGCGCCAGGACGATGAGCGGCGCGGCCCATCGGGCCAGTCTCACTCGACTGACCGCGGTCGGCATCCCCGCGGACGCTATAGCTCCGGCGCGCCGGGTGCTACAGCTCTCGGCGCGCCAGCGTCAGGACGCGCTCGACGGCCTTGGCCGGCAGCGAGCGGCCGTTCCAGCGATCCAGATCGATCTCCTCGGAGCGTGCCAGGTCGCGCTCGAACTGCTCGTCCAGGTCGGCGGCGAAGCGCTCGCAGGCGACGCACAGGGTCGCCTCGTCCTGCAGCTGAAAGGAGCGGTTGTCGAAGTTCACCGAGCCGACGGACGCCCAGCAGCCATCGATCGTCAGCGTCTTGGCGTGCAGCATCGTCGGGCAGTACTCCCACACGCGCACGCCGCACTGCAGCAACTCCTCGTAGGCCCCGCGGCCCGCCAGTCGCACGAAGGCCTTGTCGATGTGCTCGCCCGGCACCAGCACGCGCACGTCGACGCCTCGCTTGGCCGCCTCGCACAGCGCCTCGATGAACGCCGGCCGCGGAGCGAAGTACGCCGCCGTGAGGTTCAGGCGCTCCTTCGCACAGGCGATCGCGAGGAAGTACAGCGCCTCGACGTTCGTGTCGCCGACGCCCGCCGACGAGCGCACGAGCTGCATCGGACAGCCGCCGTCGACCGGCTGCAGGTCGGGCAGGTAGTCCGGGCCGACGAGCACGTCGCCGGTCGCCTCCAGCCAGTTCTCGGCGAAGGCGCCCTGCAGCCCGCGCACGACCGGCCCGCGGACGCGCAGGTGCGTGTCGCGCCAGTGGTCGGGGTCCTGTGCGTCGCCCGACCACTCGTCGGCGATGCCGACGCCGCCGATCATGCCGACCTCGCCGTCGACGATCATGAGCTTGCGGTGCGTGCGGTTGTTCAGGCGGCGGATCGCGTAGGGCTTGGGCGGACGAAACACCGCGACGGTGACGCCCGCGTCGCGCATCTGGCCGATCAGCTCGCGGCCCATCTTCGCGCTGCCGACGGCGTCGAGCAGGACGTTGACCTCGACGCCGGCCCCCGCGCGCTCGCATGCGGCATCGGCGATCGAGCGGGCCACCTCACCGTGCCAGTAGATGTAGCTCAGCAGGTTCACCGACGTGCTGGCGGCCGAGATCGTCTCGACGAAGGCGGGGAAGATCTCGTCGCCGTTGATGAGGATCTCGGCCTTGTTGCCGCTGGCGATCGGCGAGCTCGTGATCGCCTCGGCGGCGCGCAGGAACTCCTGCGATCCGGCGCGGAGCTCCGTGCCATGCAGGTCGTAGCCGCTGCCCTGCTCGCGGCGATGGCGCAGCGACTCGCTGGCGTACCAGAGGCCTGCGAAGGCAGCGATCCCCGCGGGCCAGCGCTTGTTGACGGTCATCCCACGACGACCCTGAAGCCGCCGGGTCGCAGCGTGAAGCGCGCCGGTTCGCATGCACAGACCTCTCCGTCGATGTTGAACGTCGCCTGCCCGCCGCGCACGTCCACGTCGATCGCTGCGCCACGGTGATGGTCGACGTCGGATTGGCGGGTGAGACGCCCGCTGCGCATGCCCCAGGCGCGCCGCGCGAGACCCAGTCGCGACCCCGCGGGCACGATCGCGACGTCGAGCATCCCGTCGTTGGGGGACGTGACGCCGATCTCGCTGCCGCCGCCGAACGCGCCCGTGGCACCGACGACGACCTGCCACGCGCCGCCGTCGAAGCATGCCCGCTCGTCGCAGGCCACGTGGCAGCGCAGCGGCGTGGCGGTCACCGCGGCCTTCAGGGCCCCGACGGCGTAGGCGAGCGCGCCGAGGCACGACTTGTGGGACTCGGCCTCGCGCGCGGCGACGACCGACAGCCCGGTGGCGGCGGCGTTGACGAACGGCCGTGCGCCGGCGAACGCGAGTTCGGCGCGGCGAGTGGCGGCCCGCGGGTCGCGCGCCAGCGCGCAGGCCTGCTCGAGCTCAAGCGGCAGGTCGAGGGCGCGAGCGAAGTCATTGGCGGTCCCGACGGCGAGGACCGCGAGCGGGACGCCCATCTCGGCGGCCAGCAGGGCGCTGAGGCCGACCGAGCCGTCCCCGCCGGCCACGACGACGCGGTCGGGCATGCCGTGCTCGGTCAGGGCACGCCTGGCCGCCTCCAGGCCGGCCGCGTCGAGCCCTCCGCCGGCGTCGTCGCCCGCCAGATCGTCGATCGCGGTGATCGTGACGTGCGCCGCGTCGGCGGACAGCAGCTCGGCGAGGCGCTGCGGCTCGGGCGCCGTGCCCGATCGTGGATTGGCGACGAGGGCGAGGCGCACGCGCTGATCTTCCCCGATTGGCGCACCGCCGAACCCGCCCGCCGGGATGCGCGACGGGCCGCGCTCTATCGTGCCGCGCGTGAGTACCGCCCCCGCGCCCCCGTTCGCCGCCGATCCCGCCTCCCGCCGCTCGCTGCGCGCGCGCCTGCGGGGCGGACCGCTCGCACGGGCGATCGGACGCGCCGACGTGCGGCTGTACCGCCTGCTGCGCGAGGACGCCCAGCGCTCCAGCCTCGAGCAGCCGATCCGCCGCTTCTCCAGCCTCGGCGAGCACGCCGGGCTGTGGCTGGCGCTCGGCGCGACGGGCGCCGCCGTCGACGCGCCGCGCCGGGCGAGCTGGCTGCGAGCGGCGCGAGCGGTGCTCGGTGCCTACGTGCTCAACACCGTGCTGAAGCTCGTTTTGCGGCGCAAGCGCCCGGCGCTCGAGCAGCTGCCCGCGCTGATCTCGACGCCGACGTCGCTGAGCTTCCCGTCCGCCCACGCCTCGTCCTCGTTCGCGGCGGCGCGCGCCTACTCGTCGCTGATCCCGGCGGCGCCGCTGTATGCGGTCGCGACGGCGATGGCACTGTCACGGGTGTACCTCGGCGTGCACTACCCGTCGGACATCGCCGCGGGTGCGCTGCTGGGCACGGCCGTCGGCACGGCGGGCCGCGCATGAAGGTCGGCATCGTCGGGATGCCCAACGCGGGCAAGTCGTCGCTCTTCAACGCGCTGACCAAGGCGGGCGTCGAGGCCGCGAACTACCCGTTCACGACGATCGAGCCGAACGTCGCCGTCGTGGCCGTGGCCGACGACCGCCTGGACCGCGTCGCCGGGCTGCTGCGCGCGTCGAACATCGTGCCCGACACCGTGGACTTCCACGACATCGCCGGTCTCGTCGCCGGAGCACACACCGGCGAGGGCCTGGGCAACCGCTTCCTGGCAAACATCCGCGAGACCGACGCGCTCGTGCACGTTGTCCGCGCGCACACCGACGACAACGTCATCCACCCCGATGGCCGCGTCGACCCGCTCGCCGACATCGAGACGATCGAGACCGAGCTGCTGTTCGCCGACCTCGAACAGGCCGAGCGGCGCCACGCGCGCGTCGTGCGTGACGCACGCGGCGGCGAACGCGCGGCCGTGGCCGAGGAGGCGTGGCTACGCGAGCTGATCGCCGCGCTGCACGAGGGCCGTCCCGCCCGCACCGTCGCGCCGCCGGTCGATGCACCGCATGCGCTGCGCGACCTCGGCCCGCTGACGGCCAAGCCGGTGCTGTTCGTGGCCAACGTCAACGAGGGCGACGAGGAGGTGCCGGCGGCGGTCGCCGAGCACGCCGCCGCCCAGGGCGCCATGGCGGTGGCGATCTCCAGCCGCATCGAGGCCGAGCTGGCCGAGCTGGAGGACGAGGACGCCGCCGAGATGCGCGCCGACCTCGGGGTGTCGGAATCGGGCCTCTCGCGCGTGGTCGGCGGCGCGTTCTCGCTGCTGGAGCTGATCGCGTTCTTCACGGCCGGCGAGGACAAGCCCGCGCAGTCCTGGCACCTGCGCCGTGGCCTGACGGCCTGGCACGCGGCCGGGCAGATCCATTCCGACATCCAGAAGGGCTTCGTGCGCGCCGAGGTCGTCGCCTGGGACGAGCTGCTGGACGCCGGCGGCTACTCGGGCGCCCGCGACCGCGGGACGCTGCGCCTGGAGGGCCGCGACTACGCGATGCGCGACGGCGACGTGCTCACCGTCAAGTTCACGCCGTAGCTTTCGGGTCCTGGCCCCGGCCCTCCGCCTCGGCCCCGCCCCGGGGGTGTGTCGAACGACTCTCGCCCGCCGCGACTCATTCGACACACCCCCTTCCTCCCCCCACGCGAAACCTAATGAACTTAGGTATCCTCCTACGACACGTAGTCGACAGGGAGTCTCATGCGCCTACGCCAGCTCACCGACACGATCACCCAGGCCACGCGCCTGCGCTTCATGAACGCGTACTTCGTGCGCGAGGACGACGGCCTCACGCTCGTCGACACGACCGCCTCGGGCGCCGCGCCCGCGCTGCTGCGGGCCGCCGAGACGCTCGGCGCGCCGATCCGGCGCATCGTCCTGACCCACGGCCACGGCGACCACGTCGGCTCCCTCGACGCGCTATGCGCGGCGCTCTCCGGCGAGGTCGAGGTGCTCATGCCCGAGCGCGATGCCCGCATCCTCGCCGGTGACACCTCGCGCGATCACGGCGAGTCCAGCGCCGAGGTGAAGGGCGGTTGGCCGACCGTGACCACGACACCCGGCGTCCTGCTCGTGCCGGGCGACCGTGTCGGCAGCCTCGAGGTCATCGCCAGCCCCGGCCACACTCCCGGCCACGTCGCGCTCCTGAGCCATCGCGACCGCGCGCTGATCTGCGGCGACGCGCTGCACACCGCCGGGGGCACGACCGTCGCCGGCGTGCGCAACTGGCGCTTCCCGCTCGTCGCGATGGCGACATGGGACGCGCAGCGCGCCCTCCAGAGCGCCTGCGAGCTGCGCGCGCTGGAGCCCACGCTGCTGGCCCCCGGCCACGGGCGCGGTCTCGCCCACCCCCTCGCCGCGATCGATCGGGCGATCGATCGCGCATCAAGCTCGACGAGCGGCGAACGCCGCCGGGTCCGATCGGCGTCCTCGTAGTGCCACGCGCCGGACTGTCATCGGGCGCCGTCGTCGATGCCGCCGCGACGATCGCCGATGCCGACGGCCTGCACGCGCTGACGCTGGCCGGCGTCGCCGCCGCGGTCGGCGTGCGCACCCCGTCGCTGTACTCCCACGTCGACAGCTTTGATGACCTGTGCCGCAGGCTGGGCACCCGCGGCGCGTTGGATCTCGCCCAGCTGCTTGCCCGGGCCGCGGCCGGCCGGTCCCGGCACGACGCCCTGCGCTGCGCCGCGGACGCCTACGCCGTTACGCCGCCGAACACCCCGGGACCTACGCCGCCGCGCAGCGGGCACCCGATCCCGCAGACGCCGCGGCGGTCGCGGCCTGCGCGCAGGTCGTCGACGTGCTGCACGCGTTGCTGGGCGGCTACGGCCTACACGACGAGGACGCCGTCCACGCGATCCGCGCGGTGCGCTGCGCGCTGCACGGCTTCGTCACCCTCGACGCCGCCGGCGGCTTCGGCATGCCCGAGAGCATCGAGGAGAGCTTCGCGCGCATGGTCGACATGCTCGACGCGAGCTTGAGTGCCGCGCCCGCAGCACGTAGCGTTGCGCGCCGCGGGCCAGCGCTCCAAGCGCACCGGTAGACCCGGTTCACGACCCTCGCAACCGCGCGCTCCGCGCCGGTCGTCCGTGTCTCGGCCGCCCTTCACGGCGCCGAACCCCTTCGCACACCGAAAGGCCTACAAGCGGTGCACGCCTCCTGCAGGCGGGCCGCGCGCTCGCACCCTCGCCGCACAGGCCGGCCACGATGTGCTGATGGGCGTCGCGAAGGATCGCTTCTCCCGTGTGGCCGGATGGCGCCAGCGGCGTTGATTGCAGGCAAGGGATGGGCAGACTCCAAGGTGCGACCGGACATGAGACCAGCAGAGGAGGTTGCGCATGAGCACCACCTACACGGACCGCTGGATGCACTGCACGCCCGACGCCGTGCACCTCCGCGCCTACTACTTCCCGTGGGGAGGGGACAAGCGCATCGCCTACGACTCGATTCGCTCGGTGCGGCGCGTGGCGATCGGCGCGCTGACCGGCAGGGGGCGGCTCTGGGGAACGTCCAACCCGCGCTACTGGGCGGGCCTGGACTTCCAGCGGCCGCGCAAGAAGACGGCGCTGATCCTCGACGTCGGCGCGTCCGTGAAGCCGTTCGTGACCCCCGATGACCCGGACGCCGCGGAGGCCGTCATCCGCGAGCATGCGAACCTCGCCCCCTCGCCGGACCGCGGCACCCGCGGGCCGATCATGTGACCGTCACTCCATGACCGTCGACCCTCGTGCGGCCTCCGGGTTCGCCGATGTTGCCGAGGCATACCAGCGCGGTCGTCCCGGCTACCCGCGCGAGGCGATCGATCGGATCGTCGGTCGCTTCGAGTTGACCGCGTCGAGCACCGTGCTGGATCTCGCTGCCGGAACCGGCCAGCTCTCACGCCTGCTGCAGCGGCGCGTCGGCCACGTGATCGCCGTCGAGCCCGTGGCGGCGATGCGAGCCAGGATCGCCGCCGACCTCCTCCAGATCACCGTGCTCGACGGCGCCGCCGAGGCCATCCCGCTCGCCGACGCGGCGGTCGACGCGGTCGTGGTCGGCGAGGCCTTTCACTGGTTCGACGTCGCTGCCGCGAGCGCGCAGATCGCGCGGGTGCTCACCGCGCAGGGAGGGGTGGCGCTGCTGTGGAACACACCGACCTGGACGGTGCAGGACACGCCATGGCTGCACGCGTTCCGCCAGATCGTCGCTGACCACCGGCGCGCCGCAGGGGACTACCCCGCGGGCAACGGCTCGTGGAAGGACCCCTTCGAGCGCGCCGGGCACTTTGAACGGCTCGTGCACTCACAGGCCGTCCACAAGCAGACGCTCGAGCCCGACGACCTCCTCGCGCAGATCGGCTCATGGAGCTGGATCGCCAACCTTCAGAGCGCCGCGCGCGCCGCGGTGCTCGATGACGTCGCCGCGCTGCTGGCAGGGCACGGCGAGATCGTCATCCCCTACCGCACCGACCTCTACCTCGCCAAACGCCGCCCTGCGCTCGAGCCAGACTGACCAACCGACTTATGCTTCTTGCTTATGGCTACGTGACGATATACGCCTTGGACATCTGGATCTGCACGCGCAACCATGGTCGTGTTCCTCCCGAACAGATCCCGCGCCCGACCGGACCGCCCTCCTTCCGACGTCCGGTCGGGTCAGCGGATCTTCCGCACCGAGTCACCACCAAGAGGAGTTGACACGATGCCCTACCTCGTCGAAGCAGCAGATGGAACGATCCTCGAGTCCTCGCAGGACAGCTATGGCCGCGCCGAGTCCACCGCGCGGATGTACGCATCCTCCGAGCGCGTCGAGACGCGCGTCATGGAGTGGCGCGACACGGTGCACGGAACGAAGACCCGTGAGCTGTGGTGCGCCAGCGACTACCCGGCCACGCTGAGGTTCCGCGCGGTGCGCTAGCCGAAGCCATGACCCGCCTGCTCGACACCCTGATCGATTGGCTCATGCGGCCTCGGGTGCGGCGGGTGCGGCGCTGGTCGTTCATGGTGACGGTGCCCGTTGCCGTGATCGTCGCCCACGTGTTCGGCGTGCAGCAGGGAGCGCTCGTGATCGCGGCGCGCGTGGCCGTGGCCATCGCCATCGCCATCGTCGCCTGGCGCGTCGGAGGACCGCGCGGCGAGGCGCTGCGCGATCTGCTCATGCATCCTCGCGGCCGGGCCTTCGCGCGAGCCGAGTTCGACGTGGTGACGGCACTGCCGCGCCTGCTCGTCAATCGCCTGTGCGGAGACAGGCGACGCGGACTCGCATATCACCGCGGCACCCACGGGTTCGCCCTCGGAATGGCCTTCACGCCGATGGTGATCGCCGAGGGAGCGGCGATTCACCTGCTGCTCGGCAACGGGCTGATCGCCTGGGCGATGACCGCCGCCCATGCGTACTCGCTGGTCTGGCTGTGGGCCTATGCCCTGGGTCCGCGGGCGTTCCCGCACCGCATCTGCGCCGGCAAAGCCGTGCTGCGAAACGGGCCGATGTATCGCGTGAGCGTTCCTCTTGACGCGATCGCGGCCGTCAAGACCGCGGCCCAGCGCGTCGGCCACGGCGCCGTCGTGCAGCGCGACGAGGGCGTGTTGCTGGCAGCCCGCGGCCGCGTGGACGTCTGGCTGGAGTTGACCGAGCCCGTCGCCGTGCAGCGTCCGATGCACGAGCCGCTGTACACGACGCGCCTGGCGGTCGCCAGCGATGACCCGGACCGACTCGTCGGACTGTTGCTCGGTCACGAGCCGGCCGCCGAGCCCGTCCGCCGTTCGCGGGCCCGTCTGCTCGGCGCGCTGGATGGCGTGGGACTCGTGCGCGACACGGCGCAGCCCGCCTGAAGGTGCGAAGGCGTCGTCGTCAGGCGGCGCGGCGGCCCTTGAGCTCGACCACGGTCGCTTCGCGCGGGCGACAGCGGTAGATGTCGCGCAGGCAGAGCGCATCGAGCACCAGCAGGCCGACGAACGCGCCCAGCGCGAGGATGACCAGCAGCCCACGGAAGACGATCGACGTCGGCTCCGACAGCTGGGCCCGCGCGACGGCCGCCGGATCGTCGCGGTACAGCGGCGTCGCCCGGAACGCGTCGCGCGCGGCCGCGAACGCGGGCTTGGGCGTGCCGTCGTAGGCGATCAGCGCTTTGTTGTGGATGGAATCGCGCGGGCGCGCTTCGTCGCCGCCACCGTCCCAGCGCGGCTTGACGGCGAACTCGCGCGACGTCCAATAGATCGCTCCGCTCATGAACCCCAGGCGGTCGATGACGTCCAGGTTGCGCTTGAGGTACTGCGTCTGGAAGGCGTAGGTCTGCTTCTCGTCGGCGGGACCCTCCTCGGTCGCCTCGGCGCCGAACTCCGTCATGACGAGCGCGTGCTTGGGGTACTTCGCGTGCATCGCCCGCAGGTAGGGCTCGAGGTCTGAGAGCTTCTCCGTGGAGCGGTCGACCTTGCCCTTGTACCAGCCGTAGTACGAGTTGATGCCGAGCATGTCGAAGGCGTCGTAGGTCTTCTGGCGCGACACGCCCGGATAGGAGAGCACGTCGACGGAGACCGGCAGCGTCGGGTCCAGGTCGCGTGACAGCTCGGCCGCGTTGCGCATCCACAGGCGGGTCGTCTTGATGTCGTCGGGATGCCAGGAGAGCTCGTTGGCCACCGAATGCGTGATGACCGACGGGTGGTTGCGCGCCGACAGGATCGTGTTGCGCAGCGAGCCCAGCTCATAGGAGCGCTGGCCCGGCGTCTTGAGCATCGCGTCGCGGTGGTAGACGGGCGCCTGGCTCCAGACGAGGATCCCCTCCTCGTCAAAGCGGCGCAGCAACCGCTCGTCGAGCAGGTAGTGCGCGCGCGTCACGTTCGCGCCGAGCTCCTTGAGCTCGTTGACCGTGGCCTCGACGTCGGCGTCGGTGAGCGCGGACCCGCGACCGGGCACATCCTCCTGGATCGAGGCGCCGCGCAGGTCCAGCACGCGGTCGTTGAGCCGCAGCGTGCCGCCCGAGACGCGCACCTTGCGCAGGCCCACTCGCCGCTGGTCGGCCTGCACGACGGAGCCCTCCAGCGAGGTGCGAACCGTCGCGTCGTAGAGGCGCGGGTTGTCGGGCGTCCACAGCCGCGGCTTGCCGGCGATCTTCACGGTGTAGCGCACGCGGACACGCTCCCCCGGACGCAGCCTGCGGGCGCGGGTGCCACCCGTCGTGATCTCACCGTTGGGCGAGCGCAGCGCGAGACGGACCGACGGGCGTCGCGACCGCGAGCTGCGGTTCTCCAGCCAGCCGTCGACGATCGCCTCCCAGCGACAGTCCGTGCCCTGACAGCGCTGCCGCGGAAGCACACCGACGTCGTGCAGCACCACGGGCCCGCGAGCGACGAGCGACACCGCCCGCGTGATGCCGCCCCAGTTCCACCACCCCTCGCGCGTGCCGGGCACGCGGCGGTTGTCGGCGCGCACGACGAGCGTGTTGATCTGGCCGGCGCGCAAGCCGACGGCGGGCAGCTCGAACGGCACGTACGGGTCGCGATGTGACCCGATCTCGCGGCCGTTGAGCCACACGCGAGCCTTCCGGCGCACCTGCTCGAAGCGCAGCCAGAAGCCCGACCCGGGAGTCGTGACGGGTCCGGTGAAGTTCACGCGGTACCAGCCGATCGTGCCGTTGAAGGCCTTCCTGGAGAGGTCGTCGGGGAAGATGTGCGGGACCGTCGTCGGCTCCCACGAGCTGCCCGCGCCACCGCCCTGCCAGTTCTCGCTCAGTCCCTGATCGCCGGGGTCGGGCGCGTACTGCCAGCCCTGGGCGAGCTTGACGGGGGCGGGCGGGTCAGCCGCCAGCGCCCCGGTCGGGAACGCGAGCGCGGCGAGGACCGCGAGCACGGAGATCAGGACGCGGGGCACGTGGGCGCACATGATGGCGCAAAGTTCGGTTGCGGTGGGCCGTTCATCCGCCGGGCCGTCACGTGAGCTTCTCGAGGCGTTCGGCGAGCCGATTCATCCCGCGCGCACGAGCCGCGACTGCTGCGCCGGCGCCGTCCGCCGGGCCGTCGGCGGGTCTCGGAACGTCGATGTCGCGCAGCGTCGCGATGTCCTTGAAGGCGCGCAGCGCCTCCGGATCGCCCGACAATGCCCCCGCCATCCGCGGCGTCATCGTGCCCGGCCTGGCGGCCGCCGCGATGACGTCCTCGAGCGTGCCGTGCGCCCGCAGCAGGTCGCGAGCGCCCTTCGCGCCGATGCCCTTCGCGCCCGGCAGGCCGTCGGACGGGTCCCCGCGCAGCGCGATGAAGTCAGGGACCTGAGCCGGCTCGATCCCATAGCGCTCGCGCACCTCGCCGGGACCGACGACCTCGGGACCATCCTTGCCGCCGCGCGGGAACAGGACGGTCACATGGTCGCTGGCGCATTGGAACATGTCGCGGTCACCGGTGAACAGCAGCGCGTCGCCGCCGGCGTCCTGCTCGATCTTCGCCAGCGAGCCGAGCAGGTCGTCGGCCTCGAGCTCGTCGTCGGAGAGGCACTGCCAGCCGAAGGCGCCGAAGAACGCCGGCGCATCGGCCCACTGGCGCTGCAGTTCGGGCGGCATCGGTGGTCGATCGGCGTGATACGGCGCGTACAGCTCGGCGCGGTAGGCGGCCTTCTCGGCGCCGAAGCACAGCACCACCGCCCGCGGCGCGTAGCGCTCCACGACGAACAGCACGAGGTTCGCCGTGCCGAGCAGCGCGTTGACCGGATGGCCGTCTGCGTCGGTGATGCTCTGCGGCAGCGCGAAGAACGCGCGGTACAGCAGCGACGGGGCGTCGACGACGAGCAGCGCAGCAGACATTGGGGCCAAGCCTACGCGCGCCACGGGACGGCGACGGGAGGCGTCGGCGCGGATGTGCAAGGTTTCGCGGCTGGTGGCGCTCTAGGTTCGTATGGACACCGACACAGCGATCAGCGATGTCGTGGCGAGCACCCTGCGCGGCGAACCGGCGGCCGTGGAGGAGCTGGCCAGGCGTGCCTGCAGGCTGGCGCTGCGCACCTCCGGGGCGATCGTGCAGAGCCGCGAGGAGGCAGCGGACATCGCACAGGACGTGGCTGTCGAGGTCCTGCGGTCGCTGCGCCGCCTGCGCGACCCGGCGTGCTTTGACGCCTGGGTGCACCGCATCACGGTACGGCAGGCGAGCGCCCATCTCAGGCGCCGCGGGCGGGCGCGGGCGAAGGAGACGCCGCTCGCGCTGCTCGCCGAGCCCGACGAGCCACCTCACGGGGGCGGCCTGGACCGAGATGACGTCCTCGCGACGCGTGACGCCCTCGTGGCGGCCCTCGCCGAGTTGCCGTCGCGCCAACGGCTCGCGCTCGCGTTGCGGTACGTCCACGATCTCTCCGACGAGCAGATCGCGGACGCCCTGGATTGCCGGCTCGGCACGGTCCACGCGCTGCTTTCGCGCGGCCGCGCGGGTCTGCGCTGCGATCCACAACTCGCCCAGTTCGCACCCGGAGGCACACGATGACGACACTGCCTGACGAAGCCGTGCGCGCGGCGTTCTCGCCCGCCCGAGACATCGAGCCGACCGACGAGGAGGTCGCGGCAATCGTCGCGCGCGCCGCCGAGGCTCAACACCCGATTCGCGCCGCTGCGCGCCGCTCGCGGTCGCGGAGCGTGCCGGTGCGCCGCCTCGCACTGGCGGGTTTCGCGGTGGCCTCGGCGCTCGCCGGCGGTTACACGGCGGCGGCGCCGGTGCGTGCGGCGATCGACGACCTGACCGGCACGTTCTCGGGCTGGCTGGGCGGAAACGCCGCTCAGGCGCCGGGCAGGCCGCTCAAAAGCAGCGAAGATGCTCCCGACTACCTGCGCGATCCGAGCTTTTCCACCGACCCGCGAGTGATCGCGGAGGCCGGTGGCTACAAGCTGTTCGCCGCGCGCAACGCGTCGGGCGATATCAGCTTCGAGCTCGGCGACGCCGGCGTCGGCATCGGCGGCGCGTTCGACGAGGACTTCCGCGAGCACGCGATCTTCGTGCTCGGCCCCGGCGCGATGCAGACCGCCGACGCCCACGGGCATGTCCCGCTGTTCGGCGTGACCGCGCGCTCGGTGGCCAGCGTGCAGCTCACCTACGACAGCGGTCCGCCGCTGCGCGTCGACGGTGTGAGTGGCGGCTTCGTGCTGCTGGCCGAGCCCGACCGTTCACCGCGGGCCGTGGTCGCGCTGGACTCACGCGGTCGCGAGATCGAGCGCAGGCTCGTCGACGACTCCAAGCACCGATGCCCGTGCATCGACTGGTCGCGGTACGGCCCACCCGCGCGCCCCGGCGAGCCGCCAACGGGCTGAGCCGGGCGCCGCCTACACTCCGGCGATGCTCACCGTCACCGACCTCGACGAGCTGCGCGTGAAGGTCGGCGACGAGCTCGGCGTCAGCGACTGGCATGACGTCACGCAGGAGGCGATCGATGACTTCGCTCGCGTCACCGGCGACGACCAGTGGATCCACGTCGATCCCAAGCGCGCGACGCAGACGCCGTTCGGCGGGACGATCGCCCACGGCTACTACACGCTCTCGCTGCATCCCATGTTCGCCGCGCAGATCGTCGCGTTCGAGGGCTTCGCGTTCGCGGTGAACTACGGCATGGACCGCGTGCGCTTCCCCGCGCCGCTGCCGGTCGGCAACCGGGTTCGGATGCGGATCGCGCTCGTCGCCGTCGAGGATGTCCTGGGCGGCGCGCAGATCACGATGAAGCTCACCTTCGAGGGCGAGGGCGCGCTGAAGCCCGTCTGCGTCGCCGACTCGCTGACGCGCGTCTATCCGGAGTAGCGGCCGCCGCGGAGGTTCAAAGACGCCGGCTCAGCGCACGCGGACCGAGGGACCGGACTCACCCGCGTAGCGCACCCGGTAGCGCCCGCGCTGTGAGACCCGCGCCGTGTAGGTCCCGTCACGGCGCGTCAGCGTCTTCACGTCGTCGACCCACTCCCGGCTCACGCGACGCTGCAGGACGACGCGACGATCGGCGACGGCCGGTGAGACGCGGCCCCGGATCGTGCCGGCGACCCGTGCGCGGGCGGTCGACGCCGCTCCGGCGGACGGCGCTGCCCCGCCCGTGCCGGGCCCGCTCTTGCCCTTCTGCTGCTTGGGAGCGTTGCCGTCACCGCGCTTGGCGGTCGCCGTGATCACCGTGAAGCGCGCCCAGGTGTCGTAGAGCCCCAGCTTGCTGCGCAGCGTCGGACCGCTGACGCTGCGCTTGCCGCGCGAGCCGATCACCTGCGCACGCACGACGCGCGGAGAGCTGCCGCGGCTCAGGACCCTGATGCGCCGCAGTTTGCCCTTGACGAGGTTGCCCAGCCGCTTGTCCGCGGTCGACAGCGACATCCGCCGCGTCCAGGTGTGGCGCGGCGAATCGCCCTCGAACGGATCCTCGACGGAGCGCAGCCAGGGGGACGGATCGGCGCCGAGAAAGGAGTTCTCGACGTCCTCGGTGCGCCCGCCGGAGGTCGAGAAGTAGTACGTGACGATCGGCTTGCCCTTGTAGGTGACGATCTCGCCTCGTGTGGCGCCGACGGCGGTGTTCGTGCTCTCCTGCTCACCGGCCATGCCGATGTACACCTGCGAGCGCGTGTCGGCGTAGTGGTCGAAGCCGTCGCCGTCCTTGCGCGTGGCGATCGCGTACGTGCGTGCCGCGACGGCCTGCGCGCGCAGCGCCTCCTGATGCCAGCTGGAGGGCATCTCGCCCGCGACGACGCCGCGGATGTAGTCCTCCAGGCTGACGACGTTGATCGCCGACATGCCCAGCGACGCGGGGCGCAGCTCAAGATCGCCACGGTAGCGCCCGTTGCTGCGCCCGCCGTCGGCGCGGCCGCGCACCTGCACGCCCTCCGACGAGCCGACGATGCGCAGCGGCGGCTTGAAGGTGCCCAGCGAGCGCCCGCTGGAGGAGTACAGCCTGACCGAGCCGCCTCCCAGCGTGCGCCGCGCGGTGTAGGTGCGCTTGGCGCTCAGCCGGCGCCCGCCGGCGACCTTGCTCGCGCCGCGGAACTTGATGCGGCCGGCACGCTTGAGCAGCACACGCACCTCGCTGTCGCCCCCGAGCCTGCCCAGCTGCGTGCCGGTGTAGTAGTGGGCGAGGATCTGCGCGTGGCTGCGGCCGCGCTTGGCGAAGCCGTGAGCGCCGTACTGGCTCATGCCCACCCCGTGCCCGAAGCCGGCGCCGCGCACGATCAGGCGCGATGCGCCGTGCGCGGGTACGGCGGCCACCGCGAACACGATCGCGGCGCCGAGCAGAATCGATATGCGTCGCGCGTTCATCTTCAGGCCGGGACACGTCGGCACACATGGAGTTGCGCCGCAGGCCCTTGAGGGTAGCTGGCACCCGTGTCCTCCGAACCCGCCGGAACCGAAGCACAGATCCTCCGCGACGTTCCCAAGCAGCTCTTCATCGCCGGCGCCTGGCGCGACGGCGCGCAGGGCGCCACGCTTGCGGTGCACGATCCCGCCACCGGCGAGACGATCGCGCAGATCGCCGACGCGACCCCCGGCGACGCGCTGGACGCGCTGACCGCTGCGTCTGACACGTTCGCGGCGTGGCGCGAGACCGCCCCGCGTGAGCGCGGCGAGATCCTGCGAAGCGCCTACGAGGCGCTCATCGAGCGCTCCGACGAGCTGGCGCTCCTGATGACCCTGGAGATGGGCAAGCCCGTCGCGGAGTCCCGCGCCGAGGTGACCTACGCCGCCGAGTTTCTGCGCTGGTACGCCGAGGAGGCGGTCCGCATCGACGGGCGTTTCAGCACCCACCAGGCCGGCGGCGGGCGACTGCTGACGATGCGCCAGCCCGTCGGCCCCTGCGTCTTCATCACGCCGTGGAACTTTCCGCTGGCGATGGGCACCCGCAAGATCGGGCCCGCGATCGCGGCCGGCTGCACGATGGTCGTCAAGCCGGCCAAGCTCACGCCGCTGTCGATGCTCGCGCTCGCGCAGGTGTTCGAGCGGGCCGGGCTGCCGGCCGGCGTGCTGAACGTCGTCACGGCGTCCTCCTCCGGCGAGGTCATGGAGCCGCTGATCCGCGATCCGCGCACGCGCAAGCTGTCCTTCACCGGCTCGACGGAGGTCGGCCGGGCCCTGATGGCGCAGGCCTCCGAGCAGATCCTGCGCGTCTCGATGGAGCTCGGCGGCAACGCCCCGTTCGTCGTGTTCGAGGACGCCGATCTGCAGGATGCCCTGGATGGCGCGATCGTCGCCAAGATGCGCAACATCGGCGAGGCCTGCACGGCGGCCAACCGCTTCCACGTCCACGAGTCCATCGCGCCGCAGTTCGCCGACGGGCTCGCCAAGCGCATGGGCGCCATGACGATCGGTCGTGGCACGCAGGACGGCGTCGAGGTCGGTCCGCTCATCGACGAGGACCAGCTTGCGAAGGTGCAGGAGCTCGTCGACGACGCCGTCGGGCAGGGCGCGCGGGTGCTGTGCGGTGGGCGCCGTGTCGACGGCCCGGGGACCTTCTACGAGCCGACGGTGCTGGCCGGCGTCCCGGCAGGAGCGCGCCTGCTGCGCGAGGAGATCTTCGGCCCGGTCGCTCCGGTGCGCGCGTTCTCCAGCGAGGAGCAGGCGATCGCCGAGGCCAACGACACGCAGTTCGGCCTGGTCGCCTACCTCTACACGGCCGACCTCGCCCGGGCCCTGCGCGTCAGCGAGCGCCTGGAGACCGGCATGGTCGGCCTCAACCAGGGCATGGTGTCCAACGCGGGCGCGCCGTTCGGCGGGATCAAGCACTCGGGCATCGGCCGCGAGGGCGGACCCGAGGGGATCGGGGAGTACCTGGAGACCAAGTACGTCGCGCTGCCCGCGCCGTGACGCGTCAGCCCCCGGCGAGCACGACGTCGTAGCCGTCTGCGCGCAGCAACTCGACGACGACGTCGCGATGATCGCCCTGCAGCTCGATCACGCCGTCCTTGGCCGATCCCCCGACACCGCAGCGCTTCTTCATGCGCCCCGCAAGCTCACGCAGGCCCGCGTCGTCGAGCGCGACGCCCGACACGGTCGTGACCGCCTTGCCGCGCCGGCCCGCCGTCTCCCGGCGGACCTTGACCCGCCCGCCGCCGGCCCGCCGCTCGGCGAGGCCTGGGTCTCGCGCCTTGCGCAGATCCCCGTCGCTGGTCGACCAGACGACCTTGGCGTCGGCGCGCTTGGGCATCGCGTCAGTCGGCGACGGGGTCGATCGCCGGCAGCCCGTCGATGCTGACCGCGTTGCGCTGCCGAACATACGCGGCGATCTCCCGCTCGCCCCCGACCGCGAGCTTCTTGCGCGCCCACAGCGGCGCGTGCTCGCGCTGGCCGTCGGGTGTCATCAGCGGCACGCCGTAGCCGCAGGACGTGGCGATGCGGCTCACGTGCACGCGAACGATCGCGCGCCGGCCCTCGGGAATCGACGCGTCTTCGAAGCCGGCCTGCGCGAGCAGCGCCGCATACTCGGCGTCCTCAGGCATGAGCACCTCGCCGCGGCCGTGGAGGCGCACGATCTTCGGCGGACCCTGAAACGCGCACAGCATCACGACGATCCGGCCGTTCTCGCGCACATGGGCGATCGTCTCGGCGCCGCTGCCGACGATGTCCAGGTACGCGACGGTCGCCGGGTCCAGGATGCGCAGCGAGCCGATCGGTCCCTTGGGCGAGACGTTGACGTGCCCGTCCCCGGCCAGTGGCGCGCTGGCGACGAAGAACAGGGCCTGTCCTGCGATCCACTGCGCCAGGTCGGCGTCGATCTCGTCGTACTGCCGGCCCATATCAGCGCCTACGCGCCACGAGCGGCTGGGGGTGTGGCTTGCTCATCCATTCGGAACGCTACATTCTGCTGGCCGCGACGTCACGCGGCGACACGTTCGCGCCCGCACCCGTTGCGTGCGTGCACGCAGACCTGGGGGAGCGCGATGACACGGAACCGGCACGAGTGAGCAAAGGACTGATCGCGGCGCTTGTCGGCGTCCTCTGCACGATCGCGCTCGCCGCCGTGGCCTGGTTCGTCTCCGTGTCGGCCGCCGCGCCGGATCCGGCGCCGAACTCGGTCCTGCTCGCGCCGCACGGCGGCACGCCCAGGATCTACGAGGGTCCGGGCGACCGGGCCCAGCTGGACGGCCTGTGGCGCTTCAAGAAGGACCTCAAGAACCGCGGGATCGACAAGGGCTACCCCAAGGGCACGTTCGACGGCGACCTCGTGCGCGTGCCCTTCGTCCCCGACGCGACGAGGATCAGCGGCCGCAAGGGCCTGTTCGTCTTCCGCGGCTTCGTGGGCTGGTATCGCACGAAGCTCGACGCGCCGGTGGACGGCACGTACGTGATCCGCTTCGAATCGGTCAACCATCGCGTGCGGGTCTACCTCGACGGCAAGGAGGTCGGCCGCCACAAGGGTGAGTACCTGCCCTTCGAGGTTCGCGTCCCCTTGAAGGCCGGCGTGCGCCACGCGCTCGTCGTGCGCGCCGACTGGCGTGGGCCGACGGCGATGAAGCGCGACGGCTGGCACCGGCTGTGGTTCAACTTCGGCGGGATCAACCGCGGCGTGAGCGTGCGCCGCGTGGGAGCCAGCGAGATCTCCCTTCCGGAGATGAACACGACGCTGACCGCGGGAACGGCGACGGTCGACCTGAAGATCCACGTGCGCAACAACTCCGCGCCCCGCAACCTGGGAGCCACGGGCGCGCTGGTCCGCGGCGACCGCCGGATCGAGTTCGAGTTTCCCGCCAAGCCGTCGTCGACGGGCGGAACCCAGGTGCTGCAGACCCAGGTGCGCGTGCCGGATCCCCTGCTGTGGTCACCCGGCACGCCGAACCTCTGGAACCTCGAGCTCGAGGTCCCGGGCGAGTCGACCTACCGCGCCCGCGTCGGCATACGCGAGGTCCGAACGCAGGGCACCGACCTGCTGCTCAACGGCAAGGAGATCCGCCTGCGCGGCGCATCGATCCACGAGGACGCCTTCGGCCGCGGCGACGCGCTGCGGCCCGCCGACCAGGACCGCCTCGTCGCCGAGCTCAAGGCGATCGGCGCCAACGCGACGCGCTCGCAGCATCCGCTGGATCCGGGGCTTCTCGAGCGCCTGGACGCCGCCGGCATCATGATCTGGCAGGGCATCGGCCCCACCGATGCCCCCGGCAACTGGACCTCCGTCGGCAAGCGGCGCCACCGCGCCGCGAAGGCACGAGCCCGGACGAGCGTGCGCCAGGGGCAGATCCATCCATCGATCATCACCTGGAACCTCGCCAACGAGGTAGCCGGCGGCGGCCATGACGGCGGGCAGATCGCCTACATCGACAACATGGCCAAGGAGCTGCACAAGCGCGACCCGAGCCGGCCCGTCGCGCTGGACATCTGGGGCGCGCACCCGCCGCGCAGGCCGTCGAAGATCTACCGCAACATCGACATGATCGGCTGGACGAACTACATCGGCTGGTACGAGTCGACGAATGCCAGCTCCGACCAGCTGCGCAAGGAGATCAAGACGCGCCTGTCCGACCTGCGCGACGTGTTCCCCGACAAGGTCATCGCGGTGACGGAGTTCGGCGCGGAGGCCAACGGGCGCAACCCGACGGCGGCGCCCGGCGGCTACGGCTTTCAGGCCCACCTGCTCGACCTGCACCTGAAAACCTACGCGAGCTTCCCGAACCTGGCCGGCGCGCTGATCTGGAACCTGCGCGACTTCGCGGTCTCGCCGACGTTCTTCGGCGGATCGATTCGCAAGCAGGTCCCGAACATCAAGCTGCTGCGCGGCATCAACCAGAAGGGCCTGTTCGACGTGCGCTACAAGGCCAAGCCCGCCGTGACGAAGGTCGGCAAGCGCTTCTCCGCGCAGGCCGCCGCCGAAGACCGCTAGACCACGCGTCCGTCAGACGAAGCGCCGCAGGCCCGCGCGCGCTGCGGCGCCGAAGACGGCGATCAGCACGGCGAGGTGCGCCAGCGACTGCCCGATCGGCGGTGACGAGCCGTTGACCGCGGCATCCAGCGCGTTCAGCGCGGGCTTGAAGGGGAACACGGCCGAGATCACGCGGATCACGTCGTAGAGCGCCGGGGACACGCCGCCACTGGGGACGAGCGCGAGGAACGCGAGCGGCAGCGACAGCAGGAAGGCCAGCAGCGATGCGGCCCGCACCTCGCGTGCGAGGCTGCCGATCGCCACGCCGAGCGCCGCGAACGCGAGCGCGCTGGCGCCGAGCGCCAGCACCCACATCCAGGCTCTGCTCCAGTTCAGCGGCACGAACGCGCTGATCCCTGCCAGCATGACGAACGACACGGCGAACGCGCACAACGCCGACAGCACGATCTTCGCGATGATCAGCCGCCCGCCGGGAACCAGCCCCCGCGCCAGCCGCCCGAAGGTGTTCTCCTCGCGCTCGAGCGCCAGCAGCCCCGAGGCGAGCAGGACGCAGACGAACATCAGCGAGATCGTCACCGCGACCGCGACGGCGAAGGCATCCAGCGGCGTGCGGCGCCCGCTGAGAATGGTGTTCTCGACCACGACCGGCCGCTCGACGGTGTTCAGGACGTCCTTGGCCAGGCCGGCGTTCGTCGACACGATCGTCGCGAACTCCTGCACCGGAACGAGGTCCTCGCGAGTCTCCGGATACTTCTTGGCCACCGAGTCGACGAGCGACTTGGCGCGCTTGAGTCCCAAGATCTGCAGATTCGTGCCGATGATGTTCAGCGTCCCGCCCTCGAGGATCACGTCGATGTAGCCCGAGGCCAGGCGGTTGACCTGCTTGGCCAGCGATGCCTCGGCCTGTGCCAGGGTCGAGGAGATCGTGTTGCGCACGAAGGACTGCTTGAGGGCATCGCCGTTGTAGATGACCTCGACGCTCGCCGACGAGAAGCCGGAGTTCGAGAGCCTCGTCGTGAAGTCCGGCGGGATGATCAGCGCGGCGAGGACCGCGCCCGAGCGGACCTTCTGCATGGCTTCGATGCGGTTGTCGACGTCGACGCGGTCGATCGCCTCGAAGAGCTTGCCGGTGTACGTGTCGACGTCGAGCTTCTGGTCGCCGATCGTGATCGTGCTGCGGTTCTCCGGTACCTGGTTGAGGAACGCCACGCGCGGCTTGTCCGGGCCGCTGGACAGCGCCAAGCCCATGAGGGTCGCGATCGCGATCGGGTAGACGATCAGCAGCCCGAGCAGCAGCTTGGAGCGCCACAGGATCTGCAGGTCCTTCAGCAGCAGCCAGCGCATCGGCTTCTCCTAGTGCCCCTGGGCGCGGAGGAACGCGACGAAGGCCTGCTCCATGTCCTCGCCCCGTGCGGCGCCCGAGTCGGCGTGCAGCTGGGCGGGGGTTCCGTTGAACAGCAGGTCGCCATCGGCGAGCACGAGCACGCGGTCAGCATGACGCTCGGCCTCTGAGATGTCGTGCGTGGCGAAGACGACGCTCGTCCCGCGGTCGGTCAACCCGGTGATGAAGCCCCACAGGCGCTGGCGCTGGCGCGGATCCAGCGCGCCCGACGGCTCGTCGAGCAGCAGCACGGGCGGATCGGCCAGCAGGCCGACGGCGATGTTCACACGCTGGCGGTTGCCGCCCGACAGGCTGCCCAGCTCGTCGTTGGCGCGATCGGTCAGCGCCGTCTGCTCGAGCATCCGCACCACGGTGGCCTCGATGTCCGCCACCCCCTCCAGCCGTGCGAACAGGCGCAGGTTCTGCGCGACCGTGAGCTTGGAGTACACCGCGGTCTGCTGGGGGACCCAGCCGATGCGCCTGTCGGCGTTCGGCCCCTGCTGGCGGACCGTCCCGCCGTCGGGCTTGCGGATGTCGCCGAGAATCGACAGCAGCGTCGTCTTGCCCGCACCGTTGGGGCCGATGATGCCAATGCGATCGCCGCGCAGGATGCGGGTCGAAAAATCCTCAACGATGACCAGTTCGCTGCCATCCTGTTTCCGAAACGATTTCGAGACATTCTTGGCGTCGACCACGAGGCGGCTCTTGATCGAGCCTTCTTCGGCCTCAAGCTTCATGTCCTGGGGGCGGTCGGCGATGATGGCGGCGCGGGACGCGCGCATGGTGTCAAGCTTGCGCAGCCGTCCCTGGTTGCGCTTGCGCCGGGCCGTCACACCGCGCAGCAGCCAGCGGGACTCATCAGCGATCCTTGAGTTCAGCCGCTCGAGCGTCTTCTGCTCGACCTCCAGTACTTCCTCCTGCCAGGCGTCGAAGCCGGCAAAACCGTGTGCATTGACCCGCAACCGGCCGCGGTCGAGCCAGAGCGTGCGGCCGCCCGGGCCCGCCGTGATGTTCTCAAGAAACGTCCGGTCATGGCTGACCGTCAGGATGGCGCCGCGGAACACACGGATCTCATTTTCAAGCCACTGGATCGCGGAGAGATCGAGGTGATTGGTCGGCTCATCAAGCAGCAGCACATCGGGCTCGCCGGCAAAGGCGCGGGCGATCGCGGCCCGCCGGTGCTCGCCGCCCGAGAGATGGCGCATGTCGCGCGACCCGTCGAGGGCCACCTGGGACAGCCAGCTGTCGATCTCGTGGTCCGGGTGGCCGTCCCCCGTGCCGCCCGCCATGACAAAGTCGCGCACGGTCTGGTCCGGGTCGACCGCGGGGTCTTGCTCGAGCCGGTGGATGCGCAGACCAGGTTCGATGTAGAGGTCGCCGCTGTCGAACTCGATCCGCCCGGTGACCACGTTCATCATGGTCGACTTGCCCGACCCGTTGCGGCCGACAAGGCAGGCCCGGTCGCCGCGGTGGACGATCAGTTCGAGGCCGTTGAAGAGCGTCTTGCCGCCAAAAGCAAGCTTGCCCTCTTTCAGGGTGATGACGGGTGGTTCAGCCATGCGGGTTTATAGGCCCCTGATGCTGCAGGCGCGAAGGATTCCGGAGCAGAATGTTAGCATTTGTTATCATTTTTTGGTCTTCAGGGCGCGTGATTTGTTGCGGCGCAGCATGGGGTCGGGATGCGCCATAAATAGGCATTATGTCATATATGATGCGGGGCCCCCGCAAACAAGGGATTGAAGGCGCTGCCAGGCAATTGCCGTCGCCCGCTAGATCCCGCGCTAGATCCCGCGCTCGGCGCGGATCTTCTCCCAGGCGCCGTTGATGGTGGCGAGGTGATCGTTGGCCTGGCTCACCAGTTCCTCCGGCATGCCGTCGGCGACCATGCGGTCGGGATGGTGTTCCTTGATGAGCTTGCGCCAGGCGGCCTTGACCTCGGCGTCGGTGGCCTCGTGGTCGACACCGAGCACCACATAGGGGTCGGCCTCGTCCGGGCCCATGTGCTGGGCCTCGATGCGGCGGAAATCGGCTTCCCCGAAGCCCAGATTCCTGGCCACCGTGGCGAGATATTCCTTTTCGCCCGGGTGATAGACGCCGTCGGCGGCGGCGATGTGGAAGAGCGCGCCCATCAGCTCCTCGAGCACGGCCGGGTTGTCGCGGAACATCTTCGCGACCTGGCGGGCGTAGGGTTCGAAGCCGCGCGCGTCCCGCTTGGCGATGTCGAAGACCCTCGCGACGTTCTTCGATTCTTCCGGCGGCACCCGGAAGACCTGCTTGAAGGCCTCGATTTCCTCGCGGGTGACCACGCCGTCGGCTTTCGCCATCTTCGCCCCGAGCGCGATGCAGGCGATGGTGAAGGCGACCGGGCGGGCGTCCGGGTCGTCGGCCGTGAGCCGCCGGGCTTCGGAACCGGCGTATTTGTCGACCGCATGGCCGCCCAGCACGCCGATCAGCGCCCCGATCGGCCCGCCAATCGCGAATCCCGCCGCCCCGCCAAGTATCTTGCCCCAGATGCTCAAGGCCCGGAAACCCTCACTAATCTAATGCAGCGCACAATAAGTCCTCAAAACTGTCACAAAATCAACATTGAAAGAATGTTGCGCCGCACAATATGGTACTTACAGCTGTCTCGGTGGATGCCGGCCCGAATTTCGGGCCGTGCCGCCGGTCCGCAGCCGAAAGGATGGATGCCATGACGGCCATACGCAAGCTTCTCCCGTTCGAATATCCGCTCTACGCGGCGCATCTGACGCGGCTCACGCCCGAGGAACGGGCCTGCCGCTTCATGGGTACCGTGAAGGACGCGGCGATGGAGGCGCATGTCCGCGATATCCAGCGCCCCGGCAACTTCGTGATGGGCGCCTTTGTCGACGGCTGGCTGCGGGGCGGCGCGGAACTGGTGGTGACCAGCCCGGTGACTCCGTCCCTGCGGCACGGCGAGGCGGAGCTCGCGGTGACGGTCGAGGGCGCGCATCAGGGCCAGGGCATCGGCGGCGAGCTGGTGCGCCGGGTGCTGCTGGCGTCCCGCAACCGGGGCATCGAGACGGTGCATACGGTGAGCCTGGTCGAGAACCTGCGTCTGCGCCGGATCGTCAGCGATCTCGGCGGCGAGGTGAAGTGCCACTACGGCATGTGCGAGGGCAATATCGCGCTGACGCTCCCGACCCAGGTCTCGTTGATCGAGGAAGCGATGGATGAAGGGGCGGCGATCGTCGGCGACATGCTGGACCGCATTGGCTGGTCCGGCCCGCGCGAGGAGGTGGTGGCGGCACTCACGCCGGCTGCCGCCCGCAATTGCAACGCGGCCGTCCGGGCCGACAATGTCGTGCCGCTGCGCCCGGAGCGAAAGCCCGAGGGCGTGCGCGGCTGAGCGGATCTGTCCTGGCGGGCTGGTTGGCGGCCCTGATTCGCGGCCCTGATTCGCGGCCCTAATTCACGGACTGTGGAGCCGGCGGTTTTGCAACCGCGGTGCTCTTGAGGCTGAGGCGGCCCCAACCGGGCAGCTTGACCGCAAGATCCGCGGGATCGACGCCGAAGGTCATGGCCAGCAGATTGACCTCGAGCCCTTCCTCGGTGCCGGCGAGCACGCCCGCGAGTCCCCAGAGCGAGACCTGCCAGCCGGTGCCCGAGGGCGTGCGGGCGACAAAGCTGCCGGGGATGTAATCCTTGCCGACAGCGGTCGCGGGCAGGTCGAGGCGAAGCTCCGGCACCTGGCGCGCGATATGGGCGACGAAGGTGTTGGAATTCGGCCCCGGCCAGACGTGATAGACGTCCGTGTAGGGATACGTCTTGATGGCGGCGAGGATCTTCGGGATCGCGGCCGCCGCGTCCGTGCCGCGGAGATCGAACAGCAGCTCCGGCGCATGGCCGAACCAGGAGCCGTCCGGCGGGCGGTAGCTGGCGGCGATGGCATTGCGCCCGGAGGCGACCCGCCAGCCCGAAACCTCGTAAACCGTGAATTTCGCAGCACCCGCGGGTTTGATCGCGATCCAGGGATGCACCCCGAAGGCGCCGCGCCAGTTGTAGGCGCGCGCCGCATAGACCTGCACGATTGCCTCGCGGTGCACGCGCGGGTCGGGGGCGAGCCGGGTGCTGGTGCTGACCGCGTCCCGCCAATGGGTGTCGAGGTCGAGCCGGCCCGACATCAGCACCGTTGCCGGGCCGACGAGGCTGAACACCAGAAACAGGGACGCCGTGGTGAGTATCTTTTTCATGCCTTTGAACATGGCCCCGGTTAGTGGCCGCAGAATACGGCCAAGGGCAGGGCGGAGTTGTGCAACTTTGCCTGAGCCCGGATGAAGAATGTGCAAAGTCCGGAAAAAGCCAGGAGCCGGATGTTACTGGCCGGCTTCGAGCTGGTAGCCGGATTTCTCGACCGTCTCGCCGATCTTCTGCGTGAGCGCCTCGACCATGGCCTCGGCGACTTCCCGGTGGCCGCCCGCGAAATGGCCCTCGATGGAGCCCTCCCACATCTTGGCCCCGCCAGGCTTGGCGATGATGATCTGCAAGCGGTGCAACGTCGGACGGGCGGCGGGGACCCGGCTGTCGGGCTTGCCGAGCTTTCCGTCCTTGACCGGCAGTTTCACGCCCGACTCAGCGGTTTTGACCTTGCCGTCGACGATGCCGATCCTGATCTCGGGGCTGCCCTTGTCGCTGTCCTGGAAGGCCTTCTTGCGCGCCTCGTACCCCGGGTCGATGTAGTCGAACTGCACAACATAGAGCCCGTCGTCGGCGAGCTTGAAGCCCCGCCGGCGCAGCGCCTCGGAAATGCGGTCGCGGATGCTCTCGTTGGTGGCCGACGAGATCGCGGCCTCCGGCACCATCGTGGCGCCCTTGAGCAGCGGCGCGTAGGACACCGCGTGAATGGTGGCGTTGGGCTTTTCCTCAGCCGCGGTCTGGCTGATGGCCCCGTTGGCGGACTGCGCCGAGGCGGGCATCACCGATGCGGTGAGTAACAAGGCGAGGGCCGCCACGAGAGCGGTCGCCGCGCCGAGCCAACAGGTGCGGACGCGGACGAAACGCAAGCGTTGCAGGGTTGCGGACATGAGAAACCAGCCTTCCGGAATGCGGTTGCAGGCGCGTGCCTGCCCAGACATATGGGGTGTCCGGCGACCGGCGGCAATATCTCAGGTCAAGAGTTCCGGGCAATCGGCAGAACTCAGCTGCCGGCCTTCACCTCGACGAAGTGCGGGCGTACGGTTTGCCCAAGCTTGTTCAACAGGATACGCGCCATCGCGTCGGCCACGGTCTGCTGGCTGCCGCCGACGATGCCCTCGATGGAGCCGTCCCAGCGCTTGCCGCTGCGGGTGTCGGCGACCGAAATCTCAAGCCGCCGGCGCTCGCGCAC
>JAJCYD010000004.1 GCA_029263125.1 Solirubrobacteraceae bacterium
CCAACGCCTCGACGCCGAGCACCCTGAGGATGTCGTGGGGCACCGGGTTGCCGTCCATCAGGGAATCGCCGACTTCCACGTAATCCCCTTCCTGTACGCTGATATGCTTGCCCCTGGGAATTAAATATTCCCTGGGCTCGCCCTTGCCGCTGGTCGGGACGACGACGATACGGCGCTTGGCTTTGTAGTCCTTGCCGAATTCGACACGGCCGTCGGCTTCGGCGATGATGGCGTGGTCCTTCGGCTTGCGGGCTTCGAAGAGTTCCGCCACCCGCGGCAAGCCGCCGGTGATATCACGGGTCTTGGCCGACTCGCGCGGGATGCGCGCCAGAGTGTCGCCGGCATTGACTTTTTGCCCGTTCTCCACCGAAAGGATGGCGTCCACGGACATGAAGTAGCGGGCCTCCAAGCCGTTGGCGAGGGTAACGACCTTGCCCTTCGAATTGCGCAGCGTGACCCTCGGCTTGAGGTCCATGCCCTTGGGCTGTTGTTTCCAGTCGATGACGACTTTCGAGGAGATGCCGGTGGCCTCGTCCAGGCGCTCGATCAAGGAGGTGCCTTCCACCATGTCCACGTAATTGGCGATGCCCGGCTTTTCGGTGATGATGGGAAGGGTATACGGATCCCATTCCGCCATTCGGTCGCCGCGGCTGACCTTTTCCTTGGCCTTGACAAGCAGTTTGGCGCCGTAGGGGATACGATAGCGGGCGCGCTGGCGCCCTTGGTCGTCAACCAGCATGAGTTCCGTATTCCGGCTCATGACCACTTGCACGCCATCACTGTTTTTCACGGTGCTGCAGTTCTTCAGATCGACAATCGAATCGTAAGCGGCCTCTACTTTCGATTCCTCGGTACCGCGCTGCACGGCGCCACCGATGTGGAATGTACGCATGGTCAACTGAGTGCCGGGCTCGCCGATCGACTGCGCGGCGATAACGCCCACCGCCTCGCCGACGTTGACGCTGGTACCACGCGCCAGGTCGCGGCCATAGCAGGTACCGCAGACACCGGTCTTCGCCTCGCACTTCAGCACCGAGCGGATGAGCACCGTCTCGATTCCGAATTCCTCGATCAACAGGGCAGCCTCCTCGTCGATCAGTTGACCGGCCTTGATGATGGTTTTTCCGGAATTGGGATCGGTGATATTGGCGGCGGCACTGCGCCCCAGAACGCGCTCCGTGAGGGGCACCAGCACCTCGCCGCCCTCGACCACCGCGCCCACGGTCAATCCCTGTTTCGTGCCGCAGTCGATTTCGCGGACGATGCTGTCCTGGGCGACATCGACCAGGCGGCGCGTGAGATAGCCCGAGTTCGCCGTCTTCAAGGCCGTATCCGCGAGGCCCTTGCGGGCGCCGTGGGTGGAGTTGAAGTACTCGAGGACGGTCAACCCCTCCTTGAAGTTCGAGATGATCGGGGTTTCGATGATCTCGCCCGAGGGTTTGGCCATCAGGCCGCGCATGCCGGCCAACTGCTTCATCTGGGCCGCCGATCCGCGGGCGCCGGAATGGGACATCATGTAGACCGAGTTCACCTTGTCGCCGGCGGCTGTGGTCGAGATCTCCTTCATCATCGCGTCCGCCACCCGATCGGTGCAATGCGACCACGCGTCCACCACCTTGTTGTACTTTTCGCCCTGGGTGATCAGGCCGTCCTGGTACTGCTGCTCGTATTCCTTGACGCTGTCCTCGGTCTCGCGAACGAGGCGCTCCTTGGACACGGGGACGACGAGGTCGTCCTTGCCAAAGGAGATTCCCGCCTTGCAGGCGAACCTGAATCCCATCGCCATGATGCGGTCCGCGAAGATCACGGTCTCCTTCTGGCCGCAATGGCGGTAGACGACGTCGATGACGTTGGAGACCTCTTTCTTGGTCAACAGGCAGTTGATCAGGGAGAACGGGACGTTGGGATGGCGCGGCAGTATCTCCGACAGCAACATGCGTCCCGGCGTCGATTCGACGCGCACGGTTTGCGGTTTACCGGCCTCGTCGACGGTCCGGTAACGCGCCTGGATCTTCGAGTGCAGGGTTACGGCACCGGCGTCGAGGGCTTGCTGAATCTCGCCGACGTCCCCGAATATCATGCCCTCGCCGGCCATCCCCTCGGTCTCCAGGGTCATATAGTAGAGCCCCAGCACGATATCCTGCGAAGGCACGATGATGGGCTTTCCGCTGGCCGGGCTGAGTATGTTGTTGGTCGACATCATCAGCACCCGCGCCTCGAGCTGGGCTTCCAGCGACAACGGCACGTGGACCGCCATCTGGTCGCCGTCAAAGTCGGCGTTGTAGGCCGTGCACACCAGCGGGTGCAGCTGAATGGCCTTGCCTTCGATGAGCACCGGCTCGAACGCCTGGATGCCGAGGCGGTGAAGCGTCGGCGCGCGGTTGAGCAGCACCGGATGCTCGTGGATGACCTGCTCGAGGACGTCCCAGACCTCGGGGATCATCGAGTCGACCATCTTCTTGGCCGCCTTGATGTTCTGCGCGGCCTTGCGCTCGACGAGCTGGGCCATGATGAACGGCTTGAAGAGCTCCAGCGCCATGAGCTTGGGCAGGCCGCACTGGTGCAGCTTGAGGTACGGGCCCGCGACGATGACCGAGCGCCCGGAGTAGTCCACGCGCTTGCCCAGCAGGTTCTGGCGGAAGCGGCCCTGCTTGCCCTTGAGCATGTCGCTGAGGGACTTCAGCGGCCGATTGCCCGGGCCGGTGACCGGACGGCCGCGACGGCCGTTGTCAAACAGCGCGTCGACGGCCTCCTGCAGCATCCGCTTCTCGTTGTTGACGATGATCTCCGGGGCGCCGAGATCCAGCAGGCGCTTGAGGCGGTTGTTGCGGTTGATGACGCGCCGGTAGAGGTCGTTGAGATCGGACGTTGCGAAGCGCCCGCCATCCAGCTGGACCATCGGGCGCAGCTCGGGCGGGATCACCGGGACGGCCTCGAGCACCATCTGCTCGGGACGGTTGCCCGAGGAGATGAACGCCGAGACGACCTTCAGGCGCTTGACCGAGCGCGCCTGCTTCTGGCCCTTGGCGGTGCGCACGAGCTCGCCGAGCTCCTCGGCCTCCTCTTCGAGGTTGACCTGCTGCAGCAGGTCGCGGATCGCCTCGGCGCCCATGCCGCCGCGGAAGTACTCGCCGAAGCCGTAGGGCGAGCCGAAGCGCTCCTTGAGCTCGCGAAAGATCGTCTCGTCGTGCTCGATGCGCTTGGAGTCCATGTCCTTGAACAGCTCCCACACCTGGCGCATGCGCTCGGCGGCGTCCTCGATGTACGCCTCGGTGTCGGAGATGTCGGCCTCGAAGGTCTTGCGCAGCTCCTTGAGCAGCTTGGCGCGCTCGTCGTCGTCGAGCTTGGAGATGTCGAGGTCCAGCGCCTCGGCCCACATGTGGTCCTCGTCGTCGAAGTCCTTCTGCGAGCCGTTCTCGAGGTAGGTCTCGCGACGCGCCTGCTGCTCTTTGAGCTCGAGCACACGCTCCTCGCGCTCGGCGGCGTAGGAGTCCAGGACCTCGTTGACCTTGGCCTCGAGGTCGGCCGTGTCGCGCTCGCGCGCCTCGTCGTCGACCCACGTGACGATCGACGCGGCGAAGTACAGGACCTTCTCGAGCTCCTTGGGAGCCATGTCGAGCAGGTAGCCGATGCGACTCGGGACGCCCTTGAAGAACCAGATGTGGCTGACCGGCGCGGCCAGGTCGATGTGGCCCATGCGCTCGCGGCGGACCTTCGAGCGGGTGACCTCGACGCCGCAGCGCTCGCAGACGATCCCCTTGTAGCGGACGCGCTTGTACTTGCCGCAGTAGCACTCCCAGTCCTTCGTCGGACCGAAGATGCGCTCGCAGAAGAGACCGTCCTTCTCGGGCTTGAGCGTGCGGTAGTTGATCGTCTCGGGCTTTGTGACCTCGCCGGAGCTCCAGCCGCGGATCTGCTTTGAGGACGCGAGGGAGATCTCGATGGCGTCGAAGTTGTTGATGTCGATCAAGGCGAATCCTCTACTCGGGGGTTTGGCCCTAGGGCCGGCGGGGAGCGTCTCCCCTCGTCGTGGCGGTGAGGCCGGATGGCGAGTCCGGCCCCGCGCGCCTCACGTCATGCGGCGGCGACTGCGGGCGGCCTACGTCTCCGCGGGGGCTTGGACCTCAGCGTCGGCCGCCGGCGCCTCGGCCTCGTCGCCGGTCTCGGCCGCTGCCTCGGCCTCGGGCTGGGCGGTGCCGTTGCCCGCACGGACACCCGACAGGTCGATGCCCAGCTCCTCGGCGGCACGCAGCAGGTCGTCATCCTCGTCGCGCATCTCGGCGCGAGCGCCCTCCTCGGAGACGACGTTGACGTCGAGCGCCAGCGACTGCATCTCCTTGAGCAGCACTTTGAAGGACTCCGGGATCGACGGTTCGGCGATGTTCTCGCCCTTGACGATCGCCTCGTAGGCCTTCACGCGGCCGACGGTGTCGTCGGACTTGATCGTCAGCATCTCCTGCAGCGTGTATGCCGCTCCGTAGGCCTCCAGCGCCCACACCTCCATCTCGCCGAAGCGCTGGCCGCCGAACTGCGCCTTGCCGCCCAGCGGCTGCTGGGTGACGAGCGAGTAGGGACCGGTCGAGCGAGCGTGGATCTTGTCGTCGACGAGATGCAGCAGCTTGAGGATGTACATGTAGCCGACGGTCACCTGCTGCTCGAAGGGCTCGCCGGTGCGTCCATTGAAGAGCGTGAACTTGCCCGACGCCTGGATGCCCGGCGTTCGCGACCTGTCGACGTCCATGCGGATGCGGCCCTTGTGCTCGTCCTGCCACTTGACCAGCGCGTGGTCGACGTCCTGCACCGACGCGCCGTCGAAGACCGGCGTCGCCGTGTAGACCTTGCCGGGACGACCTTCGGGCGTCGTCTGGGTCTGGGCGATCTTGTAGGCCTCGGTGCCGTCGTCGTACCAGCCCTCGGCGGCGGCCCAGCCGAGGTGGGTCTCCAACAGCTGACCGACGTTCATGCGGCTCGGCACGCCGAGCGGGTTGAGGATCACGTCGACCGGCGTGCCGTCCTCCATGAACGGCATGTCGGCCTCCTCGACGATCTTCGAGATGACGCCCTTGTTGCCGTGGCGGCCGGCGAGCTTGTCGCCCTCGGAGATCTTGCGCTTCTTGGCGACGAACACGCGCACGAGGTGGTTGACGCCGGGCGGCAGGTCGTCGCCGTCGTCGCGGCCGAAGGTCATGACGTCGATGACGACGCCCTCCTCGCCGTGGGGCACCTTCAGCGACGTGTCACGAACCTCGCGCGCCTTCTCCTTGAAGATCGCGCGGATCAGCTTCTCCTCGGCGGTCAGCTCGGTCTCGCCCTTGGGCGTGACCTTGCCGACGAGCAGGTCGCCGGACTTGACCTCGGCGCCGACGCGGACGATGCCGCGGTCGTCGAGATTGCGCAGCGACTCCTCCGAGCGGTTGGGGATGTCGCGGGTGATCTCCTCGTCGCCGAGCTTGGTCGTGCGAGCATCGATCTCGTATTCCTCGATGTGGATCGAGGTGAGCTCGTCGTCCTTGACCAAGCGCTTGGAGAGGATGATCGCGTCCTCGAAGTTGTAGCCCTCCCAGGACATGAAGGCGATCTTCAGGTTCTTGCCAAGCGCCATCTCGCCGTGGTCGGTCGCCGAGCCGTCGGCCAGCACGCCGCGCGCCTCGACCGCGTCCCCGGAGCGCACGACGGGCTTCTGGTGGATGATCGTGCCCTGGTTTGACCGCCGGTACTTGTCCAGCGTGTACTCGTCGCGCGAACCGTCGGCGGTCTCGATCTCGATGCGCTCGGCATCGACGTAGGCGATCGTGCCCGCGTTTCCGGCCAGCAGCACGTCACCGGTGTCCAGCGCCGCGCGGCGCTCCATGCCCGTGCCGACGATCGGAGCGTCGGTCTTCAGCAGAGGCACCGCCTGGCGCTGCATGTTGGAGCCCATCAGGGCGCGGTTGGCGTCGTCGTGCTCCAGGAACGGGATCATCGCCGTCGCAACCGACCAGATCTGCTCGGGTGAGACGTCCATGAGGTCCACGAGGCTCGGGTGCACCGTCACGTACTGGCCGGCCAACGTCCGGCAGACGGCCTCGTCGCCCAGCAGCCGCCCGTGCTCGTCGACCGGGTGGTTGGCCTGCGCGATCCTCAGCTCCTCCTCCTGCGTGGCGTCGTAGCGCACGACCTCGCCGGTGATCTTGCCGTCCTTGACGATGCGGTAGGGCGTCGTCACGAAGCCGTGCTCTGACACCTCGGCGTAGCTTGAGAGCGAGCCGATCAGGCCGATGTTCGGACCCTCCGGGGTCTCGATCGGACACATCCGCCCGTAGTGGGTGGGGTGCACGTCGCGCACCTCGATCGGCGCGCGCTCGCGGGTCAGGCCGCCGGCGCCGAGCGCTGACAGCCGGCGGCGGTGCGTCAGGCCGGCCAGCGAGTTCGTCTGGTCCATGAACTGCGACAGCTGCGAGGAGCCGAAGAACTCCTTCTGCGCGGCGACGACGGGGCGGATGTTGATGATCGTCTGCGGCGTGATCGTGTCGGCGTCCTCGGTCGTGAGGCGCTCGCGCACGACGCGCTCCATCCGGTACAGGCCGATGCGGAAGGCCTCCTGGATGAGCTCGCCGACGGTGCGCAGCCGGCGGTTGCCGAAGTGCTCGTACTCGTCGAGGTGCTCGGCGACGGGCTCGCGAGGGTAGGTCGCGGCCTCCGCGGCATAGTCCTTGATCTCGACCTCGGGGTGCTCGGGCACGCCGAGCAGCTTGGGCAGCGAGACGAGCTCCTTGACGAGCGCGAGGATGTCGTCGTGGGTGAGGGTGCGCGTCTCGAGGTCGATGTCCAGGCCGAGACGGGCGTTGAGCTTGTAGCGCCCGACGCGCGTGAGGTCGTAGCGCTTGGGATCGAAGAACAGCTGGTGCAGCAGCGCGCGGGCATTGTCGACGCTCGGCGGCTCGCCGGGGCGCTGCTTCTTGAAGAGCTCGACGAGCGCGCCCTCCTCGGTCTTCGTCGGCTCGGTGTCGGCCTCGATCGTGTTGCGGATGTAGAGGCTGTCCTCGAAGAGCTTGACGATCTCCTCGTCGGTCGCATAGCCCATGGCGCGCAGCAGCACCGTGACCGGCAGCTTGCGCTTGCGGTCGATGCGGACGAAGACCTTGCCCTTCTTGTCGATCTCCAGCTCCAGCCACGACCCGCGCGCGGGCATGAGGTTCGCGATGAAGACCTGCTTCTCGCGATCCTTGGCCTCCATGAGGTAGGCGCCCGGCGAGCGCACGAGCTGGGTGACGACGACGCGCTCGGTGCCGTTGATGATGAACGTGCCGCGCTCGGTCATCCAGGCGAAGTCGCCCATGAAGACCGACTGCTCGCGGATCTCACCGGTCTCGCGGTTGACGAACGCGACGGTGACGGTCAGCGGACGAGCGTAGGTCAGGTCCTTCTCGCGGCACTCCTCGATCGAGGCGACCGGCTCGTCGAAGTGAAACTCGCCGAAGTCGACGGCCAGGTTCCCCGTGTAGTCCTCGATCGGCGAGATGTCGGAGATCGTCTCGCGGAGGCCACCCTTCTCTGGATCGGTCAGCCACGCAAACGAGCGGCGTTGGATGTCGATGAGGTTCGGGACGTCATGGACTCGGTCCAGGCGCGCAAAGCTACGGCGCGTACGGGAAGCGTCAACACGGGGCAAGGCAACGACTCCTCAACGGGTCGGGGAGGGATGGTGCTGGGCGTCGGGCACCGCGGCCATTGGTCCGACTGGCGCGGACTGCCGAGGATAGCACAGCAAAAGGCGGCCCCCGCCGGGGGGCTGTCGACGCTCACGGACCCCGCCGGAAGTTCGCGCTATGTGGGCGCGAAACCCAATCGATGGCGGCTGCGACTATCGGTCGACCGGCGAAATGTAGCGCGTATCCTGCTGGCTGTGCAGTTTGACCACGTCGCACTGCAGGTGCCGGACATCGCCGAGGCGCTGCGCTGGTGGTGCGCGGCGGTCCCCGGGGCGGCGATCCTGTACGCCGACGACAGCTGGGGCCTGCTCGAGGCCGGCGGCGCGAGGCTCGCGTTCGTCACCGCCGACCAGCATCCCGACCACGTCGCCTTCAAGGTCTCCGGCGCCGAGCTGCGGCGCCTGGCAGCCGAGCACGACGGCGCCGTCGACGAGCACCGCGACGGAAGCCGCTCGTTCTACCTGCGGGCCCCAGGCAGCCACCGAGTGGAGGTCATCGCCTATCCCGACGCGCTGGCCGAGGACGCGGAGTAGCGCGCGTCTCGGTTGCAGATCAGGCTGAGCCCGGACTACGAGCGGCAGACCGGCCACGGCCTGACGGCCGCGTTTCTACAGGTCGGCGCGCCGGAAGATCCGGTCGGCGACCACGGCGATGGCGACGAGGTAGGCGAGCACGTAGGGATACAGCAGCGGGCCGGCGTCCTGGGCGCCGCCGAACGGGCCGAGCTGCACGATGACCCCCGTGGCGCCGCGCACGTCGGCGGTCAGGGCGTGCAGGCCGTCCTGGTAGAGCGCTTCGAAGGGCAGCGCCCACGAGGCGATCGAGGAGATCCGCTCCAGCGACGAGGAGTTCAGCGCCGAGCCGATCTGTCCGATCAGCCCGGCGGCGAGTCCGGCGCCGAAGATCATGAAGATCGCGATCCCGTTGGCCGTCGAGGACAGCAGCGTGGTGCCCAGCAGCGCGAGAGCCACGACGACGATCACCGCCGCCGACAGCGCGAGCGCCCCGAATGCCGGGTTGTCGGGCCAATAGCCCCCGGCGGCGCCCGTCAGAGCGACGGCGGCCGCGTACACGACGCTGACGTAGGCGACGCACAGGGCGCCCGCGGCCAGGAAGCGCGCGAGCAGCAGCGTCGTGCGCCCGACGGGTCGCACCACCAGCGGCTGAAGCAGGCCGCGCTCGGCGTCGCCGCGCACGGCGTTGAGCGTGACGAACACGGCGAGCACCGTGCCGAGGAACAGCGTCACGAACATCGCCAGGCCCAGCAGCGTCGATCCGGTCAGCACCTCCTCCTCGATGTCGACGTCGCCCGGAACCCCACCGAAGCGCGACACCTCGTCGAACGCCTCGGCGCTGCCGTAGGCGTAGAGCGCGAGGAACGCGAGCGTCAGGATGCCGACCACGACGAGCACCTTGCGGCGCGCCGTCTCGCGCAGCGCGTAGCCGGCGATGATGCGCAGGTCCATGATCTGCTCGGTGCGCGGGGAGCTCATCCACCGGCGCTGCCAACGAGATCCAGGTAGGCGTCCTCCAGCGAGCCCGCGACGACACGCGCGCCGTAGATGCGCTCGCCCTCCCCCACCAGCCGAGCGATCAGCTCTGGGATGTCCTCGCGCCCGGCGTGAGCGAAGCGCCTGTGACCACTCCCCGTCTCGATCTCCACGCCCCCGGCCTTGACGAGATCCGACGGCGCGCCCTCGGCGATCGTGCGCCCGCCGTCGACGATCACGACCCGGTCGCAGACGAGCTCGATCTCCGACAGCAGATGGCTGTTGAGCAGGACGGCGACGCCCCGCGCGCGCAGGGCCTCAAGCAGCTCACGGACCGTGCGCCGGCCGGCGGGGTCAAGCGCGCTCGTCGGCTCGTCGAGCAGCACGATCCCGGGATCGCCGACCAGCGCCTGAGCGATGCCCAGGCGCTGCTGCATCCCCTTGGACATCGCCTCGACGCGCCGGCCGCTCGCCGACGCCAGCTCGACGAGCCCGAGCAGGCGCGCGCGTTCGGCGGCGCCGCCGCCGGAGCGCGCGAGGCGCTGGTGCAGGACGAGCACCTCGTCAGCCGTCGCCCATCCGGGAAAGCGAAACAGCTCGGCCAGATAGCCGGTGCGCGCCCGCGCCTGCGGGCTCCCGCAGGGCTGGCCGAGCACCTCCACGCGTCCTGCCGTCGGCCGCACGAGGCCGCAGGCGATCTTCGTCAGGGTCGACTTGCCGGCGCCGTTGGGACCCAGCAGCCCGACGAGCTCGCCGGCGCCGACGCGCAGATCGACGCCGTCGAGCGCCACCGCAGACCCGTAGGTCTTGCGCAGCGCGGTAGCGATCAGGGCGTCGGACACGGCGTCGCAGGATGACGCAATGACGTCGCGATGGTGCGGCGATCCTGTGCGAATCGCGTGCTGAAATCCGCGCCGAACCGGGAACCAGCGCCGAGCGGTGCCTGAATGACGAAGGGCGCCCGTGGGCGCCCTTCGGTCCGGCACAAGCGGCGATGGCCGCGTCGAGTTACTTGATCTCGACGCTCGCGCCGGCCTCTTCGAGCTCCTGCTTGAGCTTGTCGGCCTCGTCCTTGTCGACGCCCTCGCGGACGGCCTTGGGAGCCTCGTCGACGAGTGCCTTGGCCTCCTTGAGGCCAAGGCTCGTGGCCGCGCGCACGACCTTGATGACCTGGATCTTCTTGTCGCCGGCCGCCGTGAGCACGACGTCGAAGCTCGACTGCGCCTCCTCGACCGGTGCGCCGGCATCGCCGCCGCCACCGGCGGCGGGTGCCGCCGCGGCAGCCTGCGCCGAGACGCCGAACTCCTCTTCAAGCGCCTTGATGCGCTCGCTCAGCTCGAGCACCGAGATGCCCTTGAGCTCCTCGATCCAGTCCGCTGTGGACGTAGCCATGGTTACTCCTTCTCGTCGTCAGTGTCAGATGTGGTGTCGGCGACCGGCTGCGCGGCGGGCTCGGCGGCAGCCTCCGCCTCCGGTGCGGTCTCGCCCTGCGCCTCCGGCTCGGCCTGCGCCGGCTCGTCGGTCGCCTCGGCCACCGGTTGGGCCGCGGCCAGCGTCGCCGCGACGCCCGCCGGGATCTCGCCGGACTCCTTCTTCTCGGCCACCTGCGAGAGCTGGCGGGCGAGTCCGGAGATGAGATTGGACAGGCTCGTCACGAGGCCGGTCAGCGGTGACGCGACGATGTTCACGAGCTGGGCGTTGAGCATGTCGCGCGAGGGCAGCTTGGCGATCGCGGCGATCTGTTCGGCGCCCAGCGACGCACCGTCCATCAGTCCGCCCTTGAACGGCAGCAGCCCCGTCGCCTTGGAGAAGTCCGCGACGGCCTTGGCGGCCGTGGCGGCGTCTCCGTTGACGAACGTCAACGCGCTGGGACCTTCCAGCAGGCCGATGAGCGCGCCGGCGCCCGCCTGGTCGGCGGCCCGCTTGGTGAGCGTGTTCTTGACCACCCGTAGCGTCGCGTCGGCGTCGCGCAGCTTGCCGCGCAGCTCGGCGGCCTGGGCGACGGTCATGCCGCGGTAGTCGACGGCGAAGATCGCCGCGGACTGGTCGATGTCGGCGGCGATCTCGTCGATCACCGCAGTTTTTTGCTCTCGGTTCATCTGCCTCCTCGCCGGGACTTCTCGCCGTCAGGCGTGCCCGGGGTCTGCGGTGGCCTCGATGGAACGCTCAGGCGGCGGTCGCCGGGGCGCTCTCCTCGAGGATGTCGCGAGTACGGGACGGGTCGACCTTCACGCCGGGGCCCATGGTGCAGGCCAGCGTGATGGTCTGCAGGTAGCGGCCCTTCGCGCCGGCGGGCTTCGCGCGGATCAGCTCATCGATGATCGCGGCGTAGTTCTCCAGCAGCTGACGCTCGGTGAACTCCTTCTTGCCAATCGCCAGATGGACGTTGGCGGTGCGATCGGTGCGGTACTCGACCTTGCCGGCCTTGGACTCCGCGATCGCCTTGCGCACGTCCATCGTCACCGTCCCGACCTTCGGGTTGGGCATCTTGCCCTGTGGCCCGAGGACGCGGCCGAGGCGGCCGACGACCGGCATCAGGTCGGGGGTGGCGATGGCGACGTCGAAGTCGGTGAAGCCGTCCTCGACGCGCTTGGCGAGGTCCTCGGCGCCGACGACGTCCGCGCCGGCCTCCTCGGCCTCCTTGGCCTTGTCGCCCTGCGCGAAGACCGCGATGCGAACCTCCTTGCCCAGGCCGTTGGGCAGCGCGATCGTGCCGCGCAGCTGCTCGTCGGCGTGGCGCACGTTGAGGCCCGTGCGGACATGCAGTTCGACGGTCTCGTTGAACTTCGGACCGGGCAGCGACTTCAGCAGCTCGATCGCCGCAGCGGGCTCGTGCTCGCGCTCGCGATCGACCTGCCCGCGCGCGGCCAGAAACGTCTTGCCGTGCTTAGACAACGTCGACCCCCATGCTTCGTGCGGTGCCCGCGATGATCTTCGACGCCTGATCGAGGTCGTTGGCGCTGAGGTCGGCGAACTTGCGCTCGGCGATCTCGCGCACCTGGGCCTGGGAGATCTTGCCGACCTTGACGCGGTGCGGCTCGCTGGAGCCGGACTCGATGCCGATCGCCTGCTTGATCAGCACGGCGGCGGGCGGCGTCTTGGTGATGAAGGTGAACGAGCGATCCTCATAGACGGTGATGACGACGGGGATCGTCGTGCCGGCATCGCCCTGGGTCTGCGCGTTGAACGCCTTGCAGAACTCCATGATGTTGATGCCGTGCTGGCCCAGGGCGGGACCGACCGGCGGAGCCGGGCTGGCCTGGCCACCCACGGCCTGCAGCTTGATCTTGGTGAGGACGTTCTTTGCCATTTAGAGTTTCTTGACCTGGTCGAAGCCGACTTCGACCGGAGTCTCGCGGCCGAAGATTGACACAAGCACCTTCAAGCGAGCCGCGTCCTCGTTGATCTCCGAGATCTCCCCGGAGAAGTCCGACAGCGGACCGGACACGACCTTCACCGATTCGCCGATCGTGAAGCTCGCCTTCTTGATGCGATCCTTGATGACGATATCGCGATGCAGCAGACGGTCGACCTCGGCTTGGGTCAGCGGGACCGGCTCGTTGGACGCGCCGACGAAGCCGGTGACCCCGGGCGTGCCCTTCACCAGGCCCCAGGAGTCCTCGTTGAGCTCCATGTTGACGAGCACGTAGCCGGGCATCGTGCGCTTCTCGACGGTGACCTTCTGGTTGTCCTTCATCTCCGAGACGGACTCGGTCGGCACGACGACCTGACGGACGTTGCGCTTCTGGTTCAGCGAGACCACGCGGTGCTCAAGGTTCTGCTTGACCTTGTTCTCGTGGCCTGAATAGGTGTTTACGACGTACCAGCGAAACATGAATGCTCTCGAGTGATCGGGGGCTAAAGGATGAAGTCGACGATGCGCTGAGCGATGACGTCGGACAGGCCGAGAAACGCTCCGGCGATCACGACGAAACCGAGGACGACCGCGGTTGCCTGCCCGACCTGGCGGCGGTCCGGCCACTGGACGCGCTGAAGCTCCGCCGAGCACGCGCGCAGGAAGGGCACGATCCGCGCGACGCCCGACCGCTTGACGGCGGCGGGCTCGGCGAGGTTGCCCTCGTCCTCGTCGGAGGGCGCGTCGTCGAGCTGCTCGTCGCCCACACCCTCGTCGTCGTCGGGCTCCTCGTCGAAGTCCACTCGCGGCGACTGCGTGCCGAGGTCGTCCGGGGGCGCTCCGTCGGCGAGCGAGGGATCGATGATCGGATCGTCGATCGAGCGATCGTCGCCGAGCTGTCCGGCATCGCTGCCGGACTGCTTGCGCTGCTTGCGGTCTTTTGCGCGCTGGCGGTTTCGGGCCATGAGATGCGGTGCTGTGAAGCCTTTACCGGGTCTCCCGGTGGCTCGTGTGGTGCTTGCACCACTTGCAGTACTTGCGCAGCCCGATGCGATCCGGGTTGTTGCGCTTGCTCTTATTGGTCATGTAGTTGCGACGCTTGCAATCCTCGCAGGCGAGGGTCACAGCGATACGCACGTCTCCGCGGGCCATTGCGCGCTCCGTGACGGCAAGAGGACAGAAAAACGACCTGCGCAAGGCAGGTCTGCCGCGCAGTCTAGCGCGTCATGCTCGCGCGCTGGCCTGCGGGTCCAGGCGGGTCATCTCGACCGCCGCGTCGAGCTTGGAGGTGGCCCCGCCCTGATAGACGCCGCGCACCGGCGGGACGTCGCCGTAGAAGCGGCCATGGCCGATCTTCACGTGGCGCTCGCCGGCCAGCCGGCGGTTCGTCGGGTCGGCCCCGACCCACACCGGTTCGCCGCGCCCGTTCTCGCCCGGGAGGAGCGCCTCCAGCCACGCATGGGTCTCGACCTCGACGGAGTCGTCGCCGCCGTCGGCGGGGGCGGCCCACAGGTAGCCGGAGACGTACCGCGCCGCGATGCCGTTGCGGCGCAACAGGATCAGCGCGAGATGCACGTAGTCCTGGCAGACGCCCGCGCCGGCCTCGAGGAACTCCTGGACCGTCGAGCCGACGTAGGTCGCGCCCTTGCGGTACTCGTAGCGGTCAGGGATCAGGTCGCACAGGCCCTGCACGGTCGCCAGCGGCGTCTGGCCGCGCGCGGCCGAGCACAGCTCGTCGAGCGTGCCGCCCTCGGGCTCGTCGAGCGCGGGCAGCAGGAACTCTCCCGCGGCCTCCGCGTAGGCCTCGGTGTCCAGCGCCGGCCACGGCACGTCGGGTGGCTCGGAGGGCTCAGCCGTCACGACGCGGGCGCGAACGTCGATCGTGAGCTTCTCGTGCGGGCGCACGATGCCGAACTCGAGCACCTCGGTGCCGAAGTAGTCCGAGTGGCGCCCGACGCGCGCCTCGGGATCGATCCGCACGGTGAAGTCGTCGCAGCGCTGTCCCGACGTCGTCGCCGGGCGCACGCGCAGCGCGTTGAGGTTGTCGGACACCGGCGCGTCGTAGACGTACTCGGTGCGGAAGCGGATCTGAAAGTGCATATGGGCGTCCTCGACTATGCGGCTCGGGCGCCGCCGAAGTATCGCTGGGCGATGTCGCCGTCGACGAGCCCCAGCTCGCGCTGGACCTCATGGCAGGTGACGCGCATGTCGGCGTCCGTCTCGGCGCTGCGACGGAACTCCAGGTCGGCGCTCAACCGGCTGAGGCGCAGGATCGGCTCCGAGGCGCGCGGCCGGGAGTCGGCCGTGCGCAGCGACGCGTTGACGGCGTCGACCGACGCCGCAACCGAGTCCGGGTAGTTGCGCTCGAAGAGCAAGAAGCGCGCGACGGGCTTGGCGTGCGCCGGCGCCGGCACCGCGCGCCGGTAGGCCTGAAAGCCGCCGACGGCCTGCAGCAGCGCGAGCGCCTGACCGTCGGCCTGGTTGCCGTCGGGCACGTCGGGCAGGGCGACGCGCAGCATGCGCAGGACCATGTCTCCCGCCTCGATGCGACCGCCGGCGAGCAGGAAGGCGCTTGCCTCGTCGCGCAGCATCGTCCGCGCGGTCAGGCCCCAGAACAGCGCAGAGCGCTCGCGGACGTGCTGGTAGATGTCGTAGTGGCCCGTCTTGTCGCGCGGCACGAACTCGCCGCCGCGCAGGCGCAGGTGCGTCGTGTTGATCGCCTCCCACATCTCGGCCGAGATGACGTCGCGGACGGCAGACGCCCCCTCGCGCGCCCGCATCACGCACGCCACGACCGACGCCGGGTTGTCCGGGTCGTGGGTCAGGGCGTCGAGCACGGCGTCGCGACCGTCTGAGACCTCGCGGTCGCGGCGCCCGCCCATGATGTGCATGAGCGACTCCCACGACAGGGTGGTCGCGGAGATCTGGCCCTCGGGTCGTCCCTGGAGGTCGGCCTGGAAGACACCCTCCAGCAGCCGTGCGGTGTGCTCCGCACGCGCGAGGTTGCGCCCCAGCCAGAAGAGCTCCTGGGCTATCCGGGCGAGCATTGCTGCTGCTGCTGTTGCTGCTGCTGGCCGGTCCAGGCGCCGTAGCGCAGGTCGGGAAGGGCGGGAGGCAGGCTCTCCGGGCGCGCCGGCGCGGCGTCGTCGCTGCGATCCTCGCCGTCCTCCAAAACCCATGTGTCCTTCGATCCGCCGCCGCGCGAGGAGTTGACGATCATCGATCCCTCGATCATCGCCACACGGCTGAGACCGCCGGGAACGATGCTGATGGTCTCGCCGAAGACCGCGAACGGGCGCAGGTCGACGTGGCGCGGCGACAGCGCGCCCGTGCTGTCGGCGGTCGGCATCGTCGACAGGCGAACGACCTCCTGCGCGATCCACTTGTCCGGCGAGTGACGGATCACGTCGGCCAGGCCGGCCAGCGTCGGCGCGTCGTTCTCCGGGCCGATGAACACGCCCTTGCCGCCCGATTCGCCCGTCGGCTTGAAGACGAGCTCGTCCATGCGCTTCAACGCCGCCTCCATCGCCTCCGGATCGGACATGAGATACGTCGTGACGTTGTCCAGCATCGGCTCCTCGTTGAGATAGAAGCGGATCATCTCCGGCACGTAGTGATAGATCGCCTTGTCGTCGGCGACGCCGGTGCCGATCGCGTTGGCAAGCGCGACCGTGCCCGCGCGGTAGGCCCGCATCAGCCCCGGCACGCCGAGTACGGAGTCCGGGCGGAACTCCAGCGGGTCGATGAAGTCGTCGTCCAGGCGGCGGTAGATGGCGTGCACGCGCTGCAATCCGTTCGTCGTGCGCATGTAGACGACGTCGTCGCGCACGACGAGGTCCGAGGCCTCGACGAGCTCGACGCCCATCTGACGGGCGAGGAAGGCGTGCTCGAAGTAGGCCGAGTTGAGATGGCCCGGCGTCCACACGACGACGGTCGCCTCCCCCTCGGCGGCTGGAGCGACCGAACGCAGCGCGGCGAGCAGCAGCTGCGGGTAGTGGTCGACGGGGCGCACGCGGTACGCGCTGAACAGGCCCGGCAGCAGCCGCGTCATCGCGACGCGGTTCTCCAGCACGTAGGAGATCCCCGACGGCGTGCGGACGTTGTCCTCGAGCACCTTCCAGGACCCGTCGACGTCGCGCACGAGGTCACAGCCGGCGACGTGGCAGTAGACGCCGCCTGGCGGGCGGATGCCGTGCGCGGCGCGGGCGAAGTGGCTGCGGCTGACGACCAGGCGCCACGGCACGACGCCGGCGCGCACGATCTCCCGTGCGTGGTAGACGTCGTCGACGAAGCGGTTCAGCGCGCGGATGCGCTGCGCGAGGCCGCGCTTGATGTGCGTCCACTCCGACGCCGGCAGGATGCGGGGGACGAGGTCCAAGGGAAACGGGCGCTCGACCGTGGGGCCGTCCTCGCCCGTGGTGTCGAACGTGATGCCCTGCTGAACGAAGATCGTGTCGCGCCGCCGGCCGGCGTCGACGAGCTGCGACGGCCCGATCGCATCCAGCGCCGCGGCCAGTGCCTGGGCATGCGGGCGCGGGCTGCCGTCGGCGGCGACGAGCTCATCGAAGTAGCCATCGGCCGGGCGGTAGTCCAGGAGCGGTCGTTTCGTATCCACCTCGGCCATCGTCGCAGTCTTGTCGCTGCCGCGAGGAGGGCCATTGGACGCAGGGCCAGGACTGTGCAAAGCCGATTCGACAGGCGGAGGAATCTCGCCCGCGCCCCCGGGCCGCGGAGGGTGAGCGGGAAAGCGCCATAGTGGAGTGGTGAGATCCGGTCGGCGCGCGGCGTCGTAATCAGTCTGCGAGTGGCGGCGGGCCAGGACCGCGCTCACGGGCACGCCTCATCAACGTCGTAAGGAGCTTCTGGATCTCATGATGACCCTCATCAAGGGCTTTGCCGGCAAGCCATCGCACGCCCCGCTCACCGATGTGAGCATCGGCGCCTACACCGTCGGCGTCCTGATGCTGATCCTCGGCTACGTCGATGTCCTCGATTCGATCGGTGTCACGGAGCAGGCGCTTGCGACGGGCGCGCTGCTGGCGATCGCGGGCGGCCTGATCGTCGCGATCCCGACCTCCCTGACCGGTCTTCTGGATTGGGCAGACATCAGCAAGGGCTCAAACGCTCGCAAGCTCGCCAACTACCACCTGTCCGTGATGCTCCTGGCGACCGCATGCTTCGCGGCGACGTTCGTCCTGCACCGCCCGGGCTACCTCGACGGCGAGGTCACGCTCGAGGCACTGATCGCCGGCTGCGCCGCGCTCGGGCTACTGACGCTCGGCGGCACGCTCGGCGGCGCGCTGGCCTACGTCTACGGCGTTCGCGTCGTCAAGAAGGACGTCTCGCTGGCCGAAGCGCTGATCCCCGGCAAGCTCAGCGAGCCGGCGGGCGTCTCGCGACCGCAGGCCCGCGGCTCGTCGGCGAGTGGGGGCGGCAGCTACGGCCGTGACGCACAGGCCGGATCCGGCGGGTCGGTCGTGTCGGGTACGGGCGACGGTGACACGCAGGCTGCGCCGGCGCCCGCGGCGACCGCCCCTTCCTCGCTGGCCGAGTACGAGGCCTACATCACGGGCAAGCGCTAGGACGCGCGTCCCTGCCGGCGGCGCTGGGCAGCGGCCGCTCTTGACCGCAGGATGTATCACGCGGCGGTGTGCCCGACGAGAGACAAGAGGCGCCGGCGGTTGCATCCGTGTCCTCCGGGGTGTCGAATTGCGACGATCGCGTTCGTCGTCGTTGCATGGGCCGGATCCGCCGGCCCTCGAGATCCAGTGAGGTGCTCCATGCCGCAGTACATGCTCCTGATCTACTCCTCCGGTAGCCCGACTCCGGAGCAGATGCAGGCCGAGATGCCGAAGTGGTTCGCCTACACGCAGGAGCTGCAGGAGTCCGGCGCGATGGTCGCCGGCGACGCGCTGCAGCCCGTCGAAGCGGCGACGACGGTTCGCGTGCGCGACGGCGAGACCGTCGTCACCGACGGACCGTTCGCCGAGACCAAGGAGGCGCTCGGCGGCTACTACCTCATCGACGTGCTCGATCTCGACGCTGCGCTCGCGTGGGCCGCGAAGGTTCCCAACGTCGGCTACGGCTCGATCGAGGTGCGCCCGACGGTCACCTTCCCCGACCCGGACGCGCCGGAAGGGTGACCGCGCCGAGCACCGCGGCCGCCGAGGCGGCGTTTCGCGACGAGCGCGCCGCGGTGCTCGCGACGCTCATCCGCCAGCTCGGTGACTTCCAGCTCGCCGAGGACGCGCTGCAGGACGCGTTCGCGGCGGCGATCGTCGCGTGGGAGCGCGACGGGGTCCCCGAGCGCCCCGGAGCGTGGATCACGACGACGGCACGCCGCAGAGCAATCGACCGCCTGCGCCGCGACCGCGTGCTCGCCGACCGTGTGCAGCGACTCGGTCAACTCGCCGAGCTCGAGACGCACGGCACCTCCGACGAACGGGTCCCGTCCTCCGCGGTCGAGGACGACCGCCTGCGCCTGATCTTCACCTGCTGCCATCCGGCGCTTGGGATGCCGGCGCGCGTCGCGCTGACGCTGCGCTCGCTCGGCGGGCTGAGCACGGGCGAGATCGCGCAAGCGTTCCTCGTCGCCGAACCCGCCATGGCTCAGCGCATCGTCCGCGCCAAGCGCAAGATCACCGCGGCGGCGATCCCCTATCGCGTCCCGCCCGACGACGAGCTTCCCGACCGGCTCGCGGGCGTGCTCGCGGTCGTCTACCTGATCTTCAACGAGGGCTGGAGCGCGTCATCCGGTGAACGTCTCGTGCGTGGCGAGCTGTGCGCCGAGGCGATCCGGCTCGGGCGCACGCTCGTGCGGCTGATGCCCGACGACCCCGAGGTCGCGGGACTGCTCGCGCTGATGCTGCTGCACGATTCGCGCCGCGACGCGCGCATCGACGAGCATGGCGATCTCGTCGCGCTCGACGACCAGGACCGCTCTCGCTGGGATCGCGGGCGCATCGGCGAGGGCACCACGCTGCTGGATGGGGCGCTGCGGCGCCGGCGGCCCGGGCCCTACCAGCTGCAGGCCGCGATCGCGGCGCTGCACGCCAGCGCGCCGACTCCGCAGGAGACCGACCACGTCCAGATCGCCGCGCTCTACGGCGAGCTCGCCCGGCGGGCGCCCTCGCCGGTCGTGGAGGTCAATCGTGCCGCCGCGCTCGGCCGGGCCGGCTGCCCCGAGCGCGGGCTCGCGGTACTGGGACCCCTGCTGTCGGTGGACGCGCTGGCGGGCTATCCGCCGCTGCACGCGGCGCACGCCGATCTGCTCGAGCGCCTGGGTGACCCTCGCGGCGCCGCTCGCGCCTACGGCGAGGCGGCATCCGTTGCCGAGAACGCCGTGGCCCGCGCCGAGCTGTGGCGACGCGCCCGTCGCCTGGAGGACGCCGCTGCGGCGAGCGCGCGGGCACAACGTCCGACGATGTAGCGTGCGGGCGATGGCCGGCTCGCTCTTTCGACTCGTCTGCACGCCCGCCAACCTCGGCGCGGCTCCCGAGGGCTGGGTCGGCTCGATGCTCGAGGAGGGCGACCTCGCGCTGCTCGTCGACGACGGCGGCCTCGATGCCATCTCCGAGGTCGCTCACACGCTGGATCTCGACACGGTCGCGCTGCTGCGTCCCGAGAAGAGCGCCGAGCGCCAGGAGGACACGGTGATGCGATACGCGTCGGCCAAGCCCCTGGTGTGGGTCGCCCCCGCCTTCGGCGCACGGGCCCAGAGCTGGGCGCACGACCGGGGCCCGATGACGCTGCTCGTCGCGACGGGCGCGGCGCTGTCAGACGACGAGCGCCGCCGCGTCGAGCGCTTCGTCGTGATCCTGGGCCGCCAGGACGAATAGCTCGTCCGGCCCCGCGCGGCGCGGTCTCAGCAACCGTCGACGGAGCGCACGGAGGCGACCGACTGCAGCGCGACACTGACCGGGGAGCCGTCCGACACGACCACGAGCTCGCCCACACCTGGATCCACGTCGGATCCCCGCCGTCGTTGCGCTGCAGCACACCAGCGGGCTTTCAGCGTCTGCTCATGACCGCTTGACGTCGAAGGTCATGGCCCCGACATAGCCGCCGGATTCGGGCTTGGTCGTCATCAGCAGCAGCGGTGCATGCGGCGATGCTGACGGGCCGCGATCAGCGCAGGCTGAGAGGAACCCGATGTGAACGTCAGGCCCGGTGCTCGGGGTTGTCGTAGTCGAAGCGGCAGCCCGCGTCCCACAGCGTGCGCTGGTTGCCATGCACGGGAATGCCGCCGGCGTCCTTGAGCATGCGCGCGAGGTGCAGGAGGTTCCACGTGAGAAACGTCGTGTTGCGATTGGTGAAGTCGTTCTCCGGGCCGCCGGAGCCCGCGTCGAGGTAGCTCGGGCCGGGGCCCGCCTCTCCGAGCCACGCGGAATCGGCCTGCGGTGCGATCGTGTAGCCGAGGTGCTGCAGTGAGTACAGGATGTTCATCGCGCAGTGCTTCGCGCCGTCCTCGTTGCCGGTGATGATGGCGCCGCCGACACGCCCGTAGTACGCGTACTGCCCGGCGTCGTTGAGGATGTGGCTGTTGCCATAGAGGCGCTCGATGACCTGCGTGCAGACCGAGGACTTCTCCCCCAGCCAGATCGGCGACAGCAGCACGAGGATGTCGGCGGCCATCACCTGCGCGGAGATCGCCGGCCAGTCGTCGCGCTCCCAGCCGTGATCGGTCATGTCCGGCTGGACGCCGGTCGCGATCTCGTGATCGATCGCTCGGATGACATCGACCGTGACGCCGTTGCGGCGCATGATCGCGATCGACCCGTCGGCGAGCCCCTGGGTGTTGGAGACCTCGGGCGAGCGCTTCAGCGTGCAGTTGATGAAGATCGCTCGCAGATCGGAGAAGTCCCACTGCGACTGCTCACAGAGCTGCTCGTCGATGTCGGACAGATCGGTCATCGTGCCTCCGCAGTGACGTGGTCGGGGTTGGCGCAAGCATCCCAGGCCCGACGACGCCAGATGTGACGCGATCCGGAACCTACAGGTCGCGCAGCGCGAAGAAGAAGTTCGGCGTCCCGAGCAGCAGCTCGGCGTCGTCGAGACCGGTGCCGGACGGCTGCAACGCGATGTCGACCTTCGAGCCCACGAGGTAGCCGTTGACACGATGGCCCTGGCTTCCCTGGCTGCGCGTCATCGCGCTGATCGACAGCCACAGGTCGGTCGCCGCGCCGTCGGTCATGATTCCCACGAGGCTGTTCTCGCAACGCGTGCAGTCATAGACCGTGAGGTCGCTGCCCTCATCGAGGGTCATCGCATCCAGACGCTGCTCCTGGCCGCAGGTGCAGGTGACCACGAAGTCGCCGTCGGAGATCCAGTCGCGATCGACGACGAAGGCATCCGCGAGCCGCATGGCCGTTAGCCTAACGGCCAGGATGCACGCGCAATCACTGGACCCAGGCGCGCTGCTGGACGACGCGCCAGAGGATGCCTACGCGCTGCTGGAGCTGCGCCTGGACTGGCCGCCGGAGCTCGAGATCCACCCCAAGCGCTATCAGCTGTGGCTGCGCTTCTTCGTGATGACCGAGGATCCGCTGGGATGGATCGCCGACCGCGGCGAGGCATGGGCGGCGACGACGCTCACCGAGGACGTCCTCGAGCTCGACGTCTACGTCACGCTCGCCGCGCTGCGGCGCGAGATCGAGAACCACGATGGCGATCTGAGCGCCGCCGTCGGGCGCTGGGCCGGGCCGGCAATGCTCGCGGGGCTGCGCTACGAGCTCGTGCTGGCGGGCGGCGACTACCACGACCGCGCGATCGCCGGGTCGCTGCCGCGCCTGCTCGCCGACGCCGGCGGAGACCGCGGCGACTTCGCAGCGCCCGACGTCCTCGCGCGCCAGCGCTGGGGGTCGGTCGGGCTCGGCGCGCTGCAGGACCTCGTCCAGGAGGCCTTCGGCTCCGTCGATCTGGACCGAAGCATGGTCAAGCTCGATCCCGTCGAGCCCTCCTACGACGACTGCGCCGCCTGCGCGGGCAAGGAGTTTCACTTCCCGTCGGGCCTGGAGGACGCGCGCGAGGACTTCTGCGGCGCCCACAGGGCGGCGGCGCGCGAGGTCAACGCTCGGCGCCTGGCGGTGGCGCGGGAGTCCAACCCGGCCGGCTGGCGGGCGATCGACAAGGCCGCGATGCGCATCAACAAGCTGCCCGAGCCCGCCTACGCCCCGCAGCCCCCGCGCGTCGTCGGCGACGCCCCGGCGCGCAATGCCCCGTGCCCGTGCGGGAGCGGCAAGAAGTACAAGCGCTGCCACGGCGCCTGAGCACGCCTGGCCTAGAGTGGGCGGCGATGGCCGGCCCGCCCGCAGCCCAGCAGATCGACGATTCGATCCTCGACGCGATCGGCCGCACGCCGCTCGTCGCGCTGTCGCGGCTGGGCGCGGGTCTGACGCCGCGGCTCGTCGCGAAGGTCGAGTACCTCAACCCGGGCGGATCGATCAAGGATCGGGTCGCCGTCGCGATGATCGAGGCCGCCGAGCGCGACGGCACGCTCAAGCCCGGTGGCACGATCGTCGAGCCGACGTCGGGGAACACCGGAACCGGCCTTGCGATCGCCGCGCGGTTGAAGGGCTATCGCGTGATCGCGGTCATGCCCGACAAGCAGTCCAAGGAGAAGATGGACCTGCTGCGCGCCTACGGCGCCGAGGTCGTCGTGGCGCCGACCGATGTGCCGCCGCAGTCGCCGGAGTCCTACTACAAGGTCGCCGAACGCCTCGCGTCGGAGATTCCCGGCGGCTTCCGGCCCAACCAGTATGCAAACGCCGCCAACCCACAGGCCCACTACCGCACCACGGGTCCCGAGCTGTGGCAGCAGACCGGCGGCGCGATCACGCACCTCGTCGTGGGCGTCGGCACCGGCGGGACGGTCAGCGGCACCGGGCGCTATCTCAAGGAGCGCAACCCCGACATCCAGGTCATCGGGGCCGATCCGGCCGGCTCGATCTACACCGCCGGAGCGGAGGGTCCCAAGCAGTACCTCCTGGAGGGCGTCGGCGAGGACTTCTGGCCCGACACCTTCGACCCCTCCGTCGTCGACCGCTACGTCAGGGTCTCCGACCGCGACGCCTTCCTGATGACGCGGCGCCTCGCCCAGAAGGAGGGTTTGCTGACCGGCGGCTCGTGCGGCATGGCCTGCGTCGCCGCACTGGAGGTCGCGCGGGAGATCGACGACCCCGAGGCCCTCGTCGTCGTGATCCTTCCCGACGGCGGGCGCTCATACCTCTCGAAGATCTACAACGACGCCTGGATGACGCAGTACGGCTTCATCGAGCGCGCGTCGAGCGTGACGGTCGCCGATGTGCTCATGCGCAAGCGCGTGGGCTCAGACATCCCCCACCTCGTCACCGTCGGCGCCCACGACGAGGTTCGCCAAGCCGTCGCGCTGCTGCACGAGCACGGCGTCTCGCAGTTGCCCGTCGTCTCCGCGCACGACGACTCGGCCGTCGTCGGCTCGATCACCGAGCGCGGGCTGCTGCGCCACGTGATCGAGGAGCCCGCCCTGCTCGCGGCGAAGGTCGTCGACATGATGAGCGCGCCGTTTCCCGCCGTCGCCGCGTCCGACCTCATCCAGGAGGCCGTCGCCCTCCTCGCCGGCGACCGCGAGGCGCTGCTGGTGACGCTCGACGGGCGCCCCTCCGGCATCCTGACGCGCGCCGACCTGCTCGAGGCGCTCGCGCGGTGAGCGAGATCCCCGCAGACGCCGACATCGCCACCCGCGTGGTGCACGCGGGCCTGCAGCCTGACCCGCACTACGGCTCGGTGATCCCCGCGATCCACCAGACCTCGACCTACGCACAGCCCGCACCCGGCTCGTTCGTCGAGGACTACGACTACTCGCGCTCGGCGAACCCGACGCGCTCGGCGCTGGAGACCGCGCTCGGCGAGCTCGAAGGCGGGCTGGCGAGCGCGTTCTCCAGTGGCATGGCCGCGACGCACGCCCTGATCACCGCCGTGGCCGCAGCCGGTGGGCACATCGTCATCCCCTCCGACCTCTATGGCGGCACCTACCGGCTCGTCGACAAGGTCCTCACGCGCTGGGGCCTGGAGTACACGATGGTCGACCAGACCGACCTCGATGCCCTGCAGGCGGCGGTACGCGGGGACACGGCGCTGATCTGGGTCGAGACGCCGACCAACCCGACGCTGAACGTCGTCGACATCGCGGGCGTCGTCGCCCGCAGCGGCGCGGCGCTCGTCGCCGTCGACAACACGTTCGCCACGCCCGTCAACCAGCAGCCGCTGAAGCTCGGCGCCGACGCCGTCGTGCACTCCACGACGAAGTACCTCGGCGGGCACTCCGACACGGTCGGCGGAGCCGTCGTCGTCCGCGACGGCGCCCTGCACCAGCAGGTGCGCTTCGTCCAGAACGCGATCGGCGCCGTTCCGGGGCCGATGGACTGCTTCCTCGTGCATCGAGGCATTCGCACGCTCCACGTGCGAATGCGGGCACACACCGAGAACGGCGCGGCCGTCAGCGGCTACCTACGCGAGCGCGGCGACACGTCGCACGTCTGCTGGCCCGGGTTCGGCGGCATGGTCTGCTTCCGCCATCCCGACGCGGTCAGGATCGCCGGCTCGACGGCGATCTTCACGCTCGCCGAATCCCTCGGCGGGGTGGAATCGCTGATCGAGGTGCCCCAGGCGATGACCCACCAATCCGTCGAGGACTCCGACGCGGCTGTCCCCGCCGATCTCGTGCGGCTGTCGTGCGGAATCGAGTCCGCCTCCGACCTGATCGCCGATCTGCGACGCGCGATCGGCTGACGCCTCGGGGTCCTACAACGCGCACACGCCCCACGCCCCACCCGGCGACCTGCGACGCGACACATCGCTCCGCGCGACATGGTGCGGGGCATCTGCGGCCACTGGTTCGGTTCCTGCGGGCTCGTTGCAGAGCGTCGCAGCAGGGCCGACGACGAGATCCGGCCCTCACGTACATGGACCTGGTCATTGTTGACTCCATCGCTCGACGGCGATCTCGTGGACGATGGCCTCGGCGCACGCCGCTCCCTCAGCTGCGGCCGCGACGAGTCCACTGAAACCGGTTCTGGCGTCACCAACGACGAACAGGCCGTCGATGTCCGTTGCGCCGGCGTCGTCGACATCGAGCACCGTCGTTCCCCACTCGGTTGGAGAGCTGGTCACGCCGAGCGACTCCGCGAGCATCGTGGCCGGCCTGGAGTACTCGTCGCTGATGAACCCGGCGTCGCGCTCGATCCGTTCGCCGGATTGGAGTTCGACAGCGAGCAGGATCCCGTCGCATGACTCCAGACGCCGGATCGGCTCAGCGTGGACCGCGACGCCGTGCCGTTCGAGGTCCTGCACCGCATCAGCGTCGAGGGTGGAGCCGTTGGTGAACACCATGAGATCATCGGACCAGAGCCGAATCACCTTGGCGTAGTGGGCCGCACCCTCGCGGCCGAACACCGCAAGCCGTTCACCGCGACGTTCAAAACCGTCGCAGAACACGCACGGATACACACTCTTCCCATACGTGTCTTCGATGCCGTCAAGTTCCAGCTGGTCGAGGTCGTCGGTGTGGCCCGTCGCGATGATCAGTCGCTTCGACCGCAACACACTCCTGTCGGACAGCACGACCTCGAACCCCGCGGCAGTCCTGGATGTCGAGGCTGCGGTGTTCTTGCGGTAGCTGACGGTGTCGTACGTGGAGAGCTGCAGCTTGGCGATCGCGAGCAGTTCGGTTGGGTGCGCCCTGTCCCGGGTGAGGAATCCGTGGGACGCCGACGTCACCGCGTTGCGAGGGGCCTCGGCGTTCACGACGACCGTGTCGAGCAGTGCTCGGCCCGCGACAAGTGCAGCACTCATGCCCGCCGGTCCGCCACCGATGATGACGAGGTCGAGAGCGTGGGTCCCGTGGTCTGCGGTTGTCATGGCTTGAGCTCCGTGCGTAGTGTCTGACCGCTGGTCAGTCGAGTATGACCGACGGTCAGTCGATTCGCAACACGGTATCGTGTGCGGCGTGGCACCCCATGCGAGCGCCAAGCCCACAGGGCGGTTTCAGGCTCCCGCGGTTCGACGCCGCCAGATCCTCGACGCAGTCGCACGGCTCGCCATCGAGGAGGGTCTCGCAAACACCTCGATCGCACGCGTCGCCGAAGAGGCCGGGATCGCGAAAGGATCGGTCTACCTGCAGTTCGCATCGCGACAGGCCCTGCTGGCCGGTCTCCAAGCCGACCTGTGGGCGCAGATGCTCGCTCGTCCCACAGAGATCGTCGCGGATTTAGATCTGACGTGGGCCGCGAAGCTCGACACCGTCGTCGAGCACTGGATGCGCTTCGAGTTTGACTTTCACGATCTGTACCACGCGGTCTTCCACGCCGTTGCGACCGACAGCGACGAGCCGTTGAAAGCCGCCCGCACATTGCTCCGCGACATCGTCGATGCCGGCAGCCATGCGGGCGAGTTTGCCCTCGACGATCTCGATGGCGAGGTCGTGGTCGAGTTCCTGCTGCACGCGTACATCGGCCCCTGCTTCCACCGCACCGACCCCGACACCGCAATCACCAACGTCCAGCAGCTCTTCCGCCGAGCCCTCCGCGCGACATCTTGAATCCGAGGACCGCTGGCCTGTGGGTCAAGCACGATCAGCACCAAGGCGACCGGTGGCGCCTCTTCAGCGCCGTCGCCCGCTGCATCCAGGCAACGACCGTGCTCTACCCGGGCAGCTACGTCGACATTGCACCATCATTCGTCTTCGACTCAGTGACCTACCTCGACATCGACACACGAGCACCGAGGTTCTTCGCCGACACCAACGGCGTGCGCGAGATCGTGGACGACCACGAAGGTCCCTCCGACCCCGGCATCACCTTCATTCACGCCGACTACACCAGTCCGCTCGATCTCCCCGAAGATCACTTCGACCTGCTCGTCTCGCTCTACGCCGGCCTCGTCTCCGAGCACTGCACGCAACACCTGCGTGTCGGTGGCACGCTGCTCGTCAACCCCTCCCACGGTGACGCTGCGATGGCCTCGATCGATCCTCGCTACGAGCTCACCGGCGTCGTCACCTCTCGGGACGGCAACTACAAGATCGACACGACCGGCCTGAACACCCACCTCATTCCGAGGAAGCCGCAGACCATCACCGCCGCTCGCCTCCACGAGACCTGCCGCGGCATCGGCTACATCAAATCCCCCTTCGCCTACCTCTTCACGCGGATCGCATAACAATCCGCGGACGCCGCCGCAACAACGTGATCGGCGCTCGTGGGGAGATCGCGACTGACGCACGCAAGGTTCGCGTCGCGGAGTTCAGCGGCCACTGTCAACTGACAGCTTCGCGACCTGCACGCCACCACGAAGGGTGCGTCGCGACAAGCTCGTCGTCGATGACCAGAAACGCCAGGTTCAGGCGTCGAAATGCTGTGAGGGCGTCGCCGCGGCTGGAGACGATCGGCTCACCCGGACCATTGAAGGAGGTGTTGATGAGCGCGCCGCCCGCCCGATCGGCCCACTCCCCCAACAGCGCGCCCAGCACGTCGCCGGTGTCCGGATCGACCTCCTGCGGCCGCGTCGTGCCGTCGACGTGGACGGCGGACGGGAGCCGGGTCAGCCCCGTGTCCGAGACCGGCGTCCCCGCGAGCATGTAGTCCGACAGGCGTGGGCGCGGCTCCCACAGCGCGGGCGCGCGCGAGCTCAGCGCGGCGGCACCGAACGGCCGCCAGCGCTCGCGTCGCTTGATGTCGTTGAGGCGACGGTGCATCCCCGGATGGCTCGGGTCGGCGACGATCGAGCGATGTCCCAGCGCGCGCGGGCCGATCTCACCGCGTCCCTCGACGATCGCTCCGCAGCAGCCGTGGGCCAGCGCCTCACAGACGCGCTCAAGCGACAGCGGCTCACGGTGCAGGCCATCCAGCGCGCCGTCCGGCTCGGCACCCGGCGCGGGACCCAGGAAGGCCGAGATCCGGCCGGCCGCCGCGCGCCGCGGAGGCGCGACGTGCCACGCGGCACCGAGCGCGGTACCGGCGTCATGCGGCGCCGGCGGAGCGAAGACCGGGCCGCGCAGCAGGCCATTGGCCTTGCAGTTCAGCGCCACGCCGCCGGCGAGGCAGAGGTTCTCCGATCCCACAAGCTCGCGCGCGACATCCGCGAGCCACAGCACCGCTCGTTCGACGGCCTCCTGCGCGCTGACCGCGACCTGCACGGCGAGCTCGTCTTTATGAAGCTGCGCGCGCGGGCGCGCAGGTCGGCGCCCATCGGCGAGGCGCTGCAGCTCGGCCGTCCAGGCGTGCAGGTAGCGGTTGAACCCGTCACCCGTGTCGATGCCCCGTGGGGCACGCGGCCGGCCGTCGGCGAGCAGATCCCACGGCGGCGTGGCCGCCACGCGCCCGTAGGCCGACAGCCCCATGAGCTTGCCGGCCTCCAGCGGTCCGAAGCCGACGTATCGGCAGGCCGCGTCATAGAGGTATCCCAGCGAGTGCGAGCGCGGCCACACGCGCACGCGGACGAGACCACGCTCGCGATCGGCGCGGTAGATCGAGATGCTCTCGTCGTCGCCGTTGCCATCGACGACGAGCACGGCGGCCCGCTCGAAGTCCGACGCCCTGAAGGCCAGCGTCGCGTGCGCGAGGTGATGGGAGACGAAGCGCACCTCGGGCATGTCGATGGCGCTGCAGCGCCATCCGACGTAGCGCTCCAACCACTCGGGCGTGTCGCTCAGCGACCACTGCACGCCATACAGGCGGCTGGCCAGCGGCACGTCCCACCCCGCGGTCACGAGGTCGACGTCGCCGAACTGCGCGCCCGCCTGCGCCAGGCAGTACTGGACCGCCAGCAGCGGACCACTGCGCTCGGCGTGCTTGTCGCGGCTCAGCCGCTCCTCCTCGCAGAAGGCCAGCAGCGTGCCGTCGTGATCGACGAGGCACGCCGCCGCGTCGTGCCAGCCCGTCGGTGGGGCGTTGACGCCGAGGATCATCGCGCGACGAACGTACCCACTCGGGCGGGTCAGCGCGCGCCGAGTCGCATCGAGCGCGACAGCGCCAGCAGCGCGACGGCCCCGCCGGCCAGCGCCGCGAGGTAGCCCCAGGTCAGCACCCTGCCCTGGTCAACGTCCCCCCACGCCCGTGCGGCGCGCAGCGGCAGCAGCCCGACCGCGAGCAGGAACGTCGGCGCGAGCACGCGCCAGCTGCTCCAGCGCGGATCCAGCGACAGCAGCAGGAAGCCGGCGCCCACCTGCGCGGTGAAGCACGCCACGACGCGGGCGGTCAGCGGCGTGAGATCCCAGCCCCACGTGTCGATCGCGGCGCTCGGCGCGACGAGCACGATCGCCGCGACGACCAGCGCCCCGCACGCCATCCCCCGCGCGGCCGCCCGGACCGCCGGCGCGACCAGCACCTCGCCACCGGCCGGCTCGCGCGGATCGCGGCGCTGATTGCGCCACCACAGCCAGCCGACGATCCACGGCGACAGGATGTAGACGCTCGTCCAGCCGTAGAAGGCGATCGTGGCGAGCGCCGGAGGATCGGGCAGGCCATCGTGGGCACGGCCCTGGTTGAACTTCTCGACGTGCAGAAAGGTCGTGATCAGCATCAGCAGGGCGAAGAGCGCCGCCGACAGGACGCCGACGGACACCTCGTGCCAGCGCTTGGCCAGGTAGACCCGCACGAAGAAGTACGCCCCGGCGCCGTAACCGGCGCCCATGAAGATCGGCGTCAGTTCGGGCTTGATCGTCCATGCCCACAGGCCGGCCGTCTCGCCGGGCAGGCCCCAGAGGATGACGAGGGCGGGCAGCAGCACCGCCACCACGACCAGCGCCACACCCGTATCGCGGGGAGCACGGCGTCATCGCGCGCGGCGGGATGTTGCATGGCGGCGCAATCATCCACCGGTCGCCCGCCGGTGTCCAGACTCCTGTCAGGAGATGCGGATGTCCACGCCGATGAGGATCAGCGGCCAGCCGAGGATCGCGAGGATCGCCGTCGCGACACCCTCGATCGAGCCGACCCGGTCGAAGTAGTTGTTGGCCGCCGCGACGAACGCGCCGATGACGACGTAGGCGATCGTGAGCATTCCGCCGCCGGGCATGCCGATGACCGTACCCCAGATGGCGGCCATCCAGCCCGCCGGTTCCTAGACTCCAGCCCGTGGACGGCATCGACCCGGCCGATCTCGACGTCTGCCTGCGCGTGCTGGCGGCGGCCGAGGCGCTGCCGGCCGATCATCCCGACGCGCTCGCCGTGCGCGACGCGACGAGCACGCTGTTCAAGGCGGTCAAGCAGCGCCGCCGGGCGCAGCGCCGCGCGGCGACGCTCGCCGCCGAGGCCGCGGTCACCGCCGCGACGGCCACGGGGGCGCCGGGCCGCATCGACGACGAGACCGCGGGCCTGCCACTGCGAGCAAGCGCTGCGGGCACGTCGGCGGGCACGCTCGTGCATCCCCGCGCCTGCTATGTCTGCAAGGAGCGCTACGTCGAGGTCGACGCCTTCTACCACCAGCTCTGTCCGCCCTGCGCCGCCCGCAACCGCGACCGCCGCGACGCACGCACCGACCTGCGCGGTCGCCGCGCGCTGCTGACCGGTGGGCGCGCCAAGATCGGGATGTACATCGCGCTGCGGCTGCTGCGCGACGGCGCGCAGACGACGATCACGACGCGCTTCCCGCGCGACGCCGCGCGCCGCTTCGCCGCGATGGGCGACAGCGAGGACTGGCTGCACCGGCTGAGCATCGTCGGCATCGACCTGCGAAACCCCGCCCAGGTCGTCGCGCTGGCCGACGAGATCGCAGCCGCGGGACCGCTGGACATCCTCGTCAACAACGCCTGCCAGACGGTGCGCCGCTCGGCCGCCGGCTACGCCCTGCTCGCCGAGGCCGAGGCGGCGCCGCTGCGACCGGGGCCGCTGCCGCCGATCCGCACCTTCGGCCCCGGCCACGTCAACGAGCTGGCGGCGCCCGGCGACGGCGCCCGTCAACCGCACTGGACCCCCACTCCCGCGGCGCTGAGCGCCCTCGCCCTGCGGTCGGGCTCGGCGTCGCCGGAGCGGATCGCCGCGCAGCGCGCGATCGACGCGGGCGGCCTCGTCCCCGACCTCGATGCGGTCAACAGCTGGAGTCATCACGTCCAGGACATCGACCCCGTCGAGCTGCTGGAGGTCCAGCTCTGTAACCAGACGGCGCCGTTCATCCTCATCGGCCGGCTGCGATCGGCGCTGGCGGCCTCGCCCGCGCGGCGCACCTACATCGTCAACGTGTCGGCCATCGAGGGCCAGTTTCACCGCGGCTACAAGGGCCCCGGCCATCCCCACACGAACATGTCCAAGGCCGCGCTGAACATGCTCACCCGTACGAGCGCGCACGAGCTGCGCAGCGACGGGATCCTGATGACGAGCGTCGACACCGGTTGGATCACCGACGAGCGCCCCCATCCGACGAAGATGCGCCTTGCCGGCGAGGGCTTCCACGCGCCCCTGGATCTCGTCGACGGCGCCGCGCGCGTCTACGACCCGATCGTCCGCGGCGAGGCCGGCGAGGAGCTCTACGGCTGCTTTCTCAAGGACTACGAGCCGGCGCCCTGGTGATCAGAACGGTCCGCGTACCCCGAATGCCCGGGCGTCCTGCACGCTGACGATCTCGGTGCCCAGCGGCCAGAACGCCACGGGGACGAGCTTGAAGCACGCCAGGCCCAGCGGAATGCCGATGATCGTCACGCACAGCAGGACCCCCGCGGCAAGATGCGCAAGCGCCAGCCACCAGCCACCGAGCACCACCCACAGGACGTTGCCGACGATCGAGGCGGCGCCCGCGTCAGGGTTGCGCACGACGGTCGAGCCAAACGGCCAGATCGTGTGCGCCGCGATCCGCAGCGCCGCGATGCCGAAGGGAATCGTGATGATGAGGATGAAGCAGACGATCGCCGCGAACACGTAGCCGATCGCCAGCCACAGGCCGGCGATCAGGAGCCACAGGATGTTCAGGACGATGCGCATGCCGCCTGATCGGTCTCAGTCCAGCAGCTCGTAGGCGATCCCGGTGGCGGTGGCGTAGACGACGTGATGCCAGACGTCCAGGCCGACCTCCTTGGCGCCCCACGTCCAGAACGGCGGCGCGATCTCCAGCGCCGGCAGCATCGCGGCCTCCTGGCCCCAGACGGCGGCGAAGTGCGTGGCCGTTGCCTTGGCGGGCGCGATGCCCGTGAGGCCGATCAGCCCGCGCACGACGCCCCAGCCGGTCCCGTAGCCCCAGTGCACGAGCGTCCCGAAGCGCGCCTTGGCCGCCTCGTCGGTGAACCCGTCGATGCCCAGCACCTTGGACGTCGCGTCGGCGGGAGCCGAGCTGCCCGCGCGACCGCGCAGCTTCATCTCGGCCGTACTGGAGAGGGTCATCGCCACCGTCCCGGCGAAGCCGGCGACGAGGCCCTTGCCGATCGCCCCGGCGAGCCGCGAGACGCCGGTCATGGTGTGGAGCTGTGGGTGGGAAGCATGGCGGTGAACCTACCCCGCAAGCGGGCCGTGGTGAACGGTCGATGGCAGACTCACCCCGTGCTGCGCAAGCGCAACCGCACCACGCGAGCAGGACGCTTGGAGACGATCGGCTCCTGGCTGGGGATCTGGACGACCGCACGTGATGTGTACGTCCGCCCACGCCCGGGCTGGCCATCGCTGCTGATCGCCGCTTCCGCGGTCGTCGCCGCCGCCGCGGCGATCGCCGTCACCGTCGTTCCGGCGATCGACCGCGGCAAGCGCCGCGGCGCGGCGCTCGAGCAGCAGCGGCTCGCGCGGCTCGCGTCCGCCTACTACTCCCGCCTGCGTGTCGAGCAGCGGGCGCGCCGTGGATCTGTCCCCGCATCCGCGACCGAGACCGGCGCGCGGCGGCTCGTCGAGCGCCGCATCCTGGCCGACGCGCGGCGGCGCTTCGACGACGGCGCGCGGACGGCCGGCTGCCAGCGCTATCTCGACGGACGCGCTGACCCGGCGCGCGTCGACAAGTACGAATGCCTCGTGGTCACGACGCCGATCGCGGGGAGGCGCGGCGTGCTGGGGATCCCCTACGCCGCTCGCGTCGACCGAGACGCCGGGCGCTACGCGTTCTGCAAGGTCAACCCGGTGCCCGGTGAACGCAGCGTGCCCGATCCGCGCCGCGTCGCGACGCTGACCCCCGAGTGCCGCCTGACGACGTGAGCTGCGCACTCGTCAGACGAACTCCTCGTCGATCACCCTGATCGCCCTCGGCGGCGAGCGCAGGAAGTCCAGCGACCCGATCCGCGCGACCGCTTCGAAGAACCGTGACTCCAGCAGCGGGTGAACGACCATGACCAGGCGCGCGCGCTCCCCCAGGCCCTGCTGCACGACGGACTTGATCGACGCGCCTTCGGCGCCCAGCAGCGCGGCGACCTCCGCGAGCACGCCGGGGCGGTCCTCGACCTCCATGTGCAGGTAGAACGCCGACTCGACGTCGTCGACGATCTGCAGGGCCTGCGTGGTCTCGGGCGTGGAGGCCGGCGGGATCATCGCGCTGATGACGTCGCCGAGCACGGCGCTCGCGGTCTGCGGTCCGCCCGCACCGGGGCCGGACATCGTGATCTCCGTGATCGCCTCGGACTCGACGGTGACCGCGTTGAACGGGCCGTGCACGCTGGCCAGCGGGTGACCGGAGTACAGGAACGCCGGATGCACGCGCACGGCGAGCTTGCCGTCGATGCGTTCGGCAGTGCCGATGAGCTTCAGACCCAATCCGAGGTCCTCGGCGTACTGCATGTCGTCGGCGGTGATGAGCTCGATGCCCTCGTAGGTGACCTGGTCGATGTGCACCGGGGTGTCGAAGGCCAGGCGCGCGAGGATCGCCATCTTCGCGGCGGCGTCCCGGCCGTTGACGTCCTCGGTCGGGTCGGCCTCGGCGTAGCCCAGACGCTGAGCGTCGGCGAGCGCGTCGGCGTAGGAGCAGCCGCGGCTGGCCATCTCGGAGAGGATGTAGTTCGTCGTCCCGTTGACGATCCCGTGGATGCGGTCGATGCGCGCGCCCGCCAGCGATTCCTGCAGCACGCGGATCACCGGCACGACACCGGCGACGGATGCCTCGAAGCGCAGCTGCACGCCGTGCTCGCGCGCGGCGCCCCACAGCTCCTCGCCGTGATGGCTGAGCAGCTGCTTGTTGGCCGTCACGACGTGACGGCCCGCGGCGATCGCGCGCAGGACGTAGTCGCGCGCGGGGTCCAGGCCGCCCATCAGCTCGACGATCAGGTCACAGCCGCCGAGGATCTCCTCGAAGTCCCCGCGCGATCGCGTCAGCACGCCGCTGATCTCGGGTCGCAGCCCGGTGATCGCCGCGATCTGCTCGCAGCGCTCGGTGAGCAGCGTCTCGAACGCGCCGCCGACCGTGCCGTGGCCGAGCAGGCCGATGCGAAACGCCTCAGCCATCGACGTCGCGCGACCCGAGGTCGTCGTAGGTCTCGCGCCGCACGACGACGCGGGCATCGCCACCGGAGACAAAGATCACGGGCGGGCGCGGCACCCCGTTGTAGTTGCTGGCCATCGCGTAGCCGTAGGCGCCCGTCGCAGGCGTGACCACGATGTCCCCGACGCGCGGGTCGGCCAGCTCCACGTCGCGCACGATCACGTCGCCGGACTCGCAGTGCTTGCCGGTCAGCCTCGACGGCGTGCCCCCGCCGAAGCGGTCGGCGATCTGCGCCTCGTAGACGGCGCCGTAGAGCATCGGGCGCAGGTTGTCGGACATGCCGCCATCGACGGCGACCCACCTCGACACGTTGTGCTTGACGCTCTGCACCGTGTAGAGCGTGACCGTCGAGTTGGCCACCAGCGCGCGCCCGGGCTCCTCCAGCAGCCGCTTGCCCGGCCCGAGCACGCGGTTGGCGGTCTCGATCTTCGCGGCGACGTAGTCGCCGATGCGCGGCGGCTGGTGCGCGGCGGTGTAGGCCACGCCGAGCCCGCCGCCGAGGTTGTAGGTCGAGAAGTCGCCGAGGTCGGCGATCGCCTCGATCGCGCGGCGGAATGGGTCGAGCTCGAGGATCTGGGAGCCGATGTGCATGTGCAGACCGGCGAGGTCCAGCTGCGCGGACGCCCGAAGCCGGGCGATCGCGGCTGGAGCGTCGGCCATCGAGAAGCCGAACTTCGAGTCCGCCTGGCCGGTGGAGATCTTGTCGTTGGTCTCGCCGCGCACGTCGGGGGTGACGCGCAGCAGCACCCGCTGGGGCTCCTCGTCGCCGACGACGGCCTCCAGACGCTCGATCTCGTCGGCGTTGTCGATGACGACGTGCCCGACGCCGGCCGCGCGTGCCTCGTGCAGCTCGACCAGCGACTTGGCGTTGCCGTGCAGGTAGATGCGTGCCGGATCGAAGCCGCCGCGCAGCGCGAGCGCGAGCTCGCCACCCGACGCCACATCACAACCCAGTCCCTCTCCGGCGAGCACCTTGGCGACGGCCGTGCAGGGGAACGCCTTGGAGGCGAACAGCACGTCGAAGTCCTTCGTGCGCGCGCGAAACGCCTCCACGAACGTCTGCGCTCGTGCGCGCAGGTCGTCCTCGGCGACGATGTAGGCCGGCGTGCCGAACTCGCGCGCGAGCGCCAGCGCGTCGCAGCCGCCCAGCTGCAGGCGCCCGTCGGCGTCGACGCTGCTTGCGATCGGATAGGCCTGGGAGAGCTGGGTGCGAGTGGGCAGCATGCGGCTCGCAGCGTACGCGGTCGGCTTGCGCGCGAGCCCGGCGGCCGTCCCCTCCGGCACGCCTTAAGTGAGAACCATTTTCGATAACGTCTCGCGGCGTGCGCTGGCTCACCGATCCCCTGGCAGCTCCGTTCATGCAGCGCGCGCTGCTTGCGGCGCTGGGGCTGTCGGTCGCCGGCGGCCTGCTCGGCACCTGGATCGTCCTGCGCCGGCTGGCGTTCTTCACCCACGCCGCGGGCAGCGCCACGTTCCCGGGCCTCGTCGTCGCCGGGCCCTGGGGCCTCGCCCCCCCGATCGCCGCGCTCGCCGCGGGGCTGGGGTTCGCCGGCATGCTGGCGCGGATGACGCGCCGCGGCGCCACGAGCTCGGACGCCGCCACCGGGCTGCTGCTCGCGGGCGCGCTCGCACTCGGGATCGTGCTGGCCAGCGACGTCTATCCGTCGGGCACCGGCGTGGACCGCCTGCTCTTCGGCACGCTGCTGGGTCTCAGCGACGCTGACCTATGGCTCACGCTGGCGGTGGCGGTCGCCGCGATCACCGCCACCGCGGCACTCGGCCGAACGTGGCTCATGACCGGATTCGATCCCGCGGCGGCCCGCTCGCTCGGCGTCCGCGCCGCGCGCGGCGACGGGCTGCTGCTCGCCCTGCTGGCCGTCAGCGTCGTCGCGGCGCTGCCCGCGGTCGGCGCGCTGCTGGTCACGACCCTGCTGGTCGTCCCGGCCGCCACGGCGAGACTGCTGACCGCGTCGATCGGGGCCCTGCTCGCGGCCTCGGTCGCGCTCGCGGCAGCCGAGAGCGTCACGGGCCTGCTGCTCGCCTACCACCTCGATCTGCCGCCCGGCCCGGCGATCGCGATCGTCGGCGGAGGCGCCTTCGCGCTCGCCGCGCTCGCGACCGCGGCCCCGTGGCGATCCGGGGTGCGAGCGACCGGATGACGACGGTGATCGAGACCGCGGACCTCGCCGCGGCCTACGCGAGCGGCCCTCCCGCTCTGAGCGGCGTGACGTTCGCCGCCGACGAAGGCCAGGCGGTGGCGGTACTCGGGCCCAACGGCGGCGGCAAGACGACGCTGTTTCGGGCCCTGCTCGGCGAGATCGCCGTGGTGCGCGGCACGATCACGATCGGCGACGCCACGGCGTATGTTCCGCAGACCGAGCGGTCGAGGCTGGACTTCCCGGTCAGCGCGCTCGACGTCGCGCTGATGGGCGCCTACGCGAGGACGCGCTGGTACCGGCGCGTGACCGCCGCCGACCGCGCGTCGGCCCGGGCCGCGCTGGAGCGGGTCGGTCTCGCCGACCAGGCACGCACCCGCTTCGGCGAGCTGTCGGGAGGCCAGCGCCAGCGGGTGCTGATCGCCCGCGCGCTCGTGCAGGACGCTCGGGTGCTGCTGCTCGACGAGCCGTTCGGCGGCGTCGATCACGCCAGCGAGCAGGCAATCATGGACACCCTCGACGACCTGCGCGCGGACGGCCGCGTGCTGCTGATCGCCACCCATGACGTCGAGCAGGCGCGGCGCTGGGATCGCGTGCTGTGCGTGCGCGGCGAGCAGATCGCCTACGGAGCGCCCGCCGACACGCTGACCAACGCGGTCCTCGAGGCGACCTACGGCCCGGAGATCGTGATGCTCGACTGCGGCCATCGCGCGGTCGCGATCCAGCACCACCACCACTGATGGAGATCCTGCACTCGGGGCTGCTCCAGCGCGCCCTGCTCGAGGTCGTCGTGCTCGGCGGCGCCTGCGGAGCGCTCGGCGTGTGGCTGCTGCACCTGCGCGAGGTCTACGCCGCCGAGTCGCTCGCACACGCGATGCTGCCGGGCCTCGTGCTGGCGTCGCTGGCCGGCGTCCCGCTACTGCTCGGGGCGACGGGCGGCGTGCTCGCCGTCGCGGCGCTGATCGCGCTCGCCGCGCGCGACTCGCGTCTGGGATCGGAGATCGCGGTCGGGGTCGTGGTGACCGCGACCTTCGGCCTCGGCGCGGTGCTGGCCCTCGCTCCGGACGTCCCGGTGGGCCTGGACAAGCTGCTGTTCGGCGACCTGCTCGGCGCCGCCACGGCCGATCTCCTCGCCGCGGGCGCACTCGCTGTGATCGTCGCCGTCGCCCTGCTGGCGGGCCACCGGGCGATGACGCTCACGGTCTTCGACCCGGTATCGGCTCCCTCGCTCGGCGCGCGGCCGGCGCGCGTACGCCTTGCCGTGCTCGCCCTCCTCGCCGTCGCCGTCGTGGCCGCCGTGTTGAGCCTCGGCAACCTGCTCGTGTTCGCGCTGCTTGTCGCGCCCGCCGCCGCCGCGATGCGGATCGGGCGCAGCGTCCGCGCTCAGGTGCTGCTCGCCGCGGCGCTCGGAGCGTCGGCGGGCGTCCTCGGCCTCGTGATCAGCGCCGAGCTCGACGTCGCGGCCGGCGGCGCGGTGGCGCTGGCGGCGATCGCGCTCTATCTCGCGGCCGGGCTCGCAGGATCGTCACGAAGCACCGCGCGACGACGCTCGATCGTCGAGGCGCTGGGGGCCGAGCGCTGACCCCGGGGTATGGCGTCGCGCTTATGCCGTCGCGGGCTGCGCCGCCGCGGGCGACACAGCGCGCAGCCCGCCCGAACGGGCCGCGCGCACGAGCAGGATGCCACCCCCGACGAGGCATATGACGCTTGCGAGCTGCGCCTCGGTCAGCCCCGCGAACACCGGCTCGTTGCGTCGCAGGAACTCCACGAGGAAGCGCTCGCCCCCGACGAGCACGAGGTAGAAGCCGAACAGCACGGTCGGGCGGACGGCGTCGCGCATGATCCACAGCGCCCATGCGCCCAACCCCATCGTGAGCGTCTCGTAGATCGGCGTCGGGTGGACGATCTCGGTCGTCGGCACGGCGCCGTCGGGATAGGCCATCCCCCACGGCAGGTCCGTCGGCTTGCCGTAGTCGCCGTCGCCGGAGACCTGGCAGCCCACGCGACCGACCGCGTAGCCCATCGCCAGCGCCGGCGCGCACATGTCCAGCAGCAGCGTGTTGAGCATCCCGTGGCGCCACGCCCAGATCAGCACGCCGGCTGCGCCGCCCGCCAGGCCGCCGTACCAGACGAGCCCGGAGCCTCCGAAGATCGCGCCGAGCGGATCGTCCGCCAGCTCGCCGGTGTGCCCGAGCAGCCAGTAGCCGCGCGCCCCGATCAGACCGCCGACGAGGGCGGCGAAGACCATCTCGTACGCCCAGTCCGCCGGCCGGTCGAGCTCCTTCAGGCGGCGCGAGACCATCGCCCCGGAGACGATGAAGGCGAGGCCGAAGCACAGGCCGAACGTCTTCAGCGACAGGCCGAAGATGACGATCTCGGGCTGCATCCCGGCCAGAACGCTAGTGGCTCGCCAGCCGCTCGCCGGCGCGCACCGCGACGTCGAGGCGGTTGACAGGCGGCGACAGCGGGCACGTCCAGCGCGGGTCATAGGAGCACGACGGCTGGTAGGCGAAGTTCAGATCGAGCACGAGCCGGCCATCCCGGGTGCCGAGGTCGGCGCCCTTGATCGTGTCGAGCACGTAGCGCCCGGCCCCGTAGGTCTGCTTCCCGCTCGTCGCGTCGGCGAACGGGACGAAGAGCCCGCCGCCATAGGCGTCCAGCCAATACATATCCAGCGACACGGCGCCGGCATGCGCACGGGCGAAGCGCACGAAGCGCATCGTCGTGTCGCCGCTGGCAGGCAGCTCGAATGCCTCCTCGGCGACTGGCTCGACCGTTGCCAGCAGGCGCCAGTCGGGGTCGTACTCCCAGACGTACGGACCGCCGAAGCTCGCGCGCAGCGCCTCGGGCAGCGGCGACTGGCCGTGGCTCTCATACAACCGCCGGCGAGCCGTGCACCAGCGCTCGTGCGCCACGCGCGGATTGTCGGCCCGGCGGATCTCCGCATCCAGCTCGAAGACCTGTCGCCGGTAGTCCAACAGCGCGGCGATCGAGCCCGGGTCGACGCTCATGCGCTGGTGCTCAGAGGTAGTTCAGCGGCGAGACCGGAGCGCCGTTGACGCGCGTCTCGAAATGCAGGTGCGCGCCGAAGGAATTGCCGGTGTTGCCGACGTAGCCGATGACCTGGCCCTGGGAGACGTTCGCGCCCATGCTCGTCCCGAAGCGCACCTGGTGCGCATAGCAGGAGGACAGCGTCGCGGTGTGCTGCACGCAGGTGTAGTTGCCGTAGCCGCCCGAGGCGCCGGTGCCCTGGAGCAGCACGACACGGCCTGTGTCGGCGGCGCGGATCGGCGTGCCCTCGGGCGCCGCGATGTCCATGCCCGCATGGATGTGACCCGGGCGCTGCTCGCCGAACGCGCCGGTGATCGGACCGTTGACGGGATAGATCATCCTGCCCGATCCTCGACGAATCGGCAGCTTGCCGGCGTTCTGCTTCTGGGCGGCGGCCAGCTGCGAGGTGATCTTCGCCGAGGCCTCCTCGAGGTCGTCGACGTGGTCCTGCAGGCGCGTGCGGTCGGTGCGCGTCTTGCTCAGCGCGGCCGCCTTGCCGTCCTTCGTGCGGGTGTAACCGACGCGCGTGCCGATCAGCTCCTGCTTGACCTCGGCGACCTGGTCGCGGCGGCGCTGGACGACGGCGGTCACCCGCTTGCGGCGGCCCTCGAGCTTGTCCAGGCGCTTCTCGCTGCGCGTCGAGTCGATCTTCGCCGCGGAGACGAGCTTGACGATCTTACGGTCCTGATCGGAGATCCTCGCGATGAACTCGCCGCGTTCCATGAGATCAGCGAAGCCATCGGAGTTCAGGACGACCGTGATGAGGTCCGGCTTGCCGGCCTTGTAGATCTCGATCAGCCGAGTGCGCAGCATCGCGCGCGTCTCAGCCGAGCGCTTGCGCAGGCGCAGCAGCCGCGCACGCTCCTTGCGCAGGTCGGCCTGGACGGATTCGAGCTCGGAGCGCTTGGCATCGAGGTCGTCCTGGATGACCTGCTGGCGCGAGGCCAGCGTGCCGATCCTGCCCTGCAGGCGCTGGATGCGCCGCTGATAGCCGGCGATGTCCGCGCGCAGCTCGCGCTCGGTGCCCTTCTTCGAGCCGATCTTCTTGCGCGCGTTATCGATCCGCTGCTGGAGCTTTGAGAGCTCCTGCTGCTTGGACTGACCTGACGAGCTGAGCGGCAGCAGCGCCCACAGGGCGAGCGGCAGCGCCACGGCTGCGAGAAGGACGCGGACGCGCATGCATCGAAGAGTCTAGGTCGGGCGGGAGCGCGCACCCAAACGCCAACCGGCGTTATGGAGCCTTGCGAGCATCGTTGCGAGTCCCGTTCGGCGAGCCGGCGTGGGGCGTTTGGCAGAATGGTTCGCATGGCCGCCACCAAGACATCGTTTGACCGTGATCCGGGACTGCAGTTGCGCATGCTGCTCACGTTGTTCCTCCTCGGCGCGCTGTACGTGGCGTTCGCCGGAGCGCTGATCCTCGGCGGCGGACTGTCCGGCCCGACGGTGCTGCTGGTGTGCGGCGGCCTTGCCGCGTTTCAGCTCTTCACGTCGGACAAGCTCGCCATGCACGCGATGGGCGCGCGCGTGGTGACGCCGCAGGAGGCGCCGGAGCTGCACGCGATGATCGAGCGCCTGTGCATCCAGGCCGACCTGCCCAAGCCGAAGGTCGCCGTGGCGCAGACGAACATGCCCAACGCCTTCGCGCTGGGACGCTCGCAGAAGTCGGCGACGGTCTGCGCGACGACCGGGATCATGAACCTGCTGTCGCCCGCCGAGCTGGAGGGCGTCATGGCGCACGAGCTCGCGCACGTCAAGAACCGCGACGTGATGATCATGACGATCGCTTCGTTCTTCGCCTCGATCGCGGCGCTGGTGCTGCAGTTCGGCTTTCTGTTCGGCGGCGGCGGGCACCGCGGCGGCAACAACGACGACAGCCCAGGGATCTTCTTCGTGATCATCGTGTCGCTGATCGTCTACGTCATCTCGTTCTTCTTGATGATGGCCCTGTCGCGCTACCGCGAGTTCGTCGCCGACCGCGGGGCCGCGCTCGTGACGGGGCGCCCGAGCGCCCTGGCGTCGGCGTTGCAGAAGATCTCCTCGGGCATGGCCAAGCTGCCCCAGCAGGACCTGCGCGTCGCCAACGAGATGAGCGCGTTCTTCATCGCGTCGCCGAAGAAGAGGCTCGCCGGGCTGTTCTCGACGCATCCGCCGATGGAGCAGCGCATCGAGCGCCTGCAGCAGTACGAGGCACAGCTCCAGCGCGGCACGATCGCCGCCGCGTAAGCTGCTCACATGGGTTTCTTCGACGCGCTGATGGGCGGCAAGAAGAAGCTCAAGGGTCCGGCGCCGAGCCGGCTGTTCGCGATGTCGACGGCCTACGTCACGCTGGACACCGGCCATCAGATCACGACGAAGGGCTCCGCCGGCATCGTCTTCCAGCCGCTGGCGACGTCGGACTTCGAGTCGATCGTCTCCGAGATGGAGGAGATCCTCGGCAGCACCGGCGAGGACACCGGCACGACGATCAAGACCTCAGACGACGAGCACGGCTACCGCTGGATGGTCTTGAGCGACGACGACATCGAGGATCTCGTCGTCGGCGTGAACGCGGTGTCGGATGCGCTCGCAGTCGGGGGCTACGGCGACCGCGTCCTGGCGGCGGTCTTCGCCTTCGCGGACTCCAAGAGCCGCCCCGTCTACTTCATCTACAACTACAAGCGCGGCTACTGGTATCCGTTCGTACCCGCCGGCAAGAACGTCCGCGACGGCGAGCGGGAGCTGCAGATCAAGGCGATCATCTCCGACGAGCTGCCGATCGAACCCGAGATGGAGCGCTGGTTTCCGCTCTGGGGAACCCCGATCTAGGGATCCGGCTCCGGGTTGCGGTTCCCCGGCTCGAGGAGAGCACCAATCGCCACAGCGAGACGCCGCCTCCCGATTGCGGCACAGATCCAGCCACCAGACAGGCCTGGGCGGGTTTCGCACGCACGCCATGCAAAAACCGCCCACGCCGCGCAGGGGCGAAGACCCCACGACCCGGCTTGGGCGGTTTCGCACGCAGGTCATGCAGAAGCCGCCCTTGCCGCGGCAGCGGTCCAGCACCACACAGGCGTGGGCGGGTTATGCACGTCAGCCATGCAGAAGCCGCCCCGGTGGAGTTCTCCACGATCATCCGTGCCGGGGCCTCGGCGCGTCGAGGAAGAGCGCCGGGTGCGCCCGGCTGAACGACGCTATAGATCCGCAGATGACCGCACACCGCCGCCGGCGGCCCAAGCACCCATCACCGGTTCAGCACCTGCGCGGGCACCACATCAGAACCGCCCGCCGACCTGAGAGGCAAGAGGAGCGCGAATCGCCAGCCGCGGATTGGATCGTGCCACGCGGCTGACAGCGCATCGTGGGAGCGCTCGATCGCGTGACGATCGACGTCTGACGCCACGTCGGATTTGGCGCTGACGTGCGTGCACACGTGACGGTTCGACACCGCTTGATCCTCGACTCGGCGCTTATGCATCACCTGGATGCATAACTGCCGCATCGGCGGCCGGCGTTGAACGAGGCGTCAGTTATGCACCGGTCCGACGACACCCCTGACGTGGTCAACGCGATCAGTCGGGAATCAGGCCATCCCCGGTGAACTCGGCGGCCGCCTCGGCGAACGAGGTGTCGGCAGGCGGGACGATGACGTCCGAGGTCTCGATCTCGTCGTCGCCGAGGTGCTGGCCCTCCTCGCGGATGATCTTCAGCATGTCCTCGAAGGCGACGTGGAAGGCGTCCTCGTCGTCGGCCTCGACCGCGACGACGCCCGCGTTGTCGAGCACGTTGACGCGCTCGAGCGTCTCCTCGTCGAGGCGGTACTGCCCCTCCCCCATGATGCGGATGATCATGTCTTCTCCTCGCCGGCCTCGCCGGCCTCGCCGGACCCAAGCTCTCCGGGAGCCGGCTCGGACGTGCCCATCCCCAGCTCGGCCTTCATCCTCGACAGCTCGTCGTCGACCATGCCGCCCGACCCCAGCTCCGCGAGCTGGCGGTCGATGTCGTCCTGGCCGCTGCCAAGCTGGGTGAGGTCCTCGAACGTCCCGGCAGCCTCGAGCTCCTCGACGGCGGAGGCACGCGCACGCATGTCCTCGGTCTTGTCGACGGCGCGCTGCATCGCGAGGCCCACGTCGGCCATCTCCTCGCCGACACCCGTGGCGGCCTCGGAGATGCGCACCTGCGCCTCGGCGGCGGAGTACTGCGCTTTGATGACCTCCTTCTTCGTGCGGAAGGACTCGATCTTCGTACGCAGGCGCTTTTCGGACTCGACGAGCTTCTCCTGCTGGGTTTCGAGCTCGGTGACCTGCTGATCGAGCCCCTGCAGCTCGGTCTGCGCGAGGCCCTTGCGTTCAAGCGCCGTGCGCGCCAGCTCCTCGTTGCCGGCGGCGAGCGCCTGGCGGGCCTGCGTGTCGAGCTTGACGACGGACTGCTCGAGCTTGGAGGCCTGCATGCCAAGGCGCTTCTTCGCCGTGACGACGTCGGCGATGCCCTTCTTGACGTCCTGCAGCGACTCGAGCTGCTTCTGGTAGCTGTAGTCGAGCGTCTCGCCAGGATCTTCAGCCCGATCGAGCAGCTTCGAGACCTTCGCTTTGATGACGGTCGACATCCGCCCGGCCATTCCGGCCATTGCGCCTCCTCGGGGAAATTTGGTCCGCACCGCCATTTCTAGCAGGCGCGCGAACGCGACCGGTCGGATCGGCGGCGGGGTTCGTGTGCCGGGTCTGCCGCTAATGTGCGCGCGCATGTCGCGCCCCAGGCTTCTCGCAGTGCTGCTTCTCGCCGTCGCCGTGGTCGGCTGCGGACGCGAAGCACCCGCGACCGACCAGCAGCGCCCGGCGCTCGTCGCGCCACAGCGCGCCGAGCCGGCGAACCTCGGCTTCCCCGAGCGCGCGACGAAGAACACCACGCGGGTCCCCGGCGACAATCCGATCCAGCTCGCTGCGGCCGTTGCGCGCGCGGTCTTCCCCGAGCCCCAGCGCCGGCCGGACGCCGTCACGCTCGTGGGCACCGGCGACTGGCGCGTGGCGATCGCCGCGTCCGCACTGATGGCGCCGCCGTTCAACGCCCCGCTGCTGTACTCCGACGGCACAGACCTCCCCGGGCCGACGTCCGACGCGCTCAAGGCGCTGTCGCCCAAGGGCTCGGACGCCGCGGGCAAGGCACAGGTCATCCGGATCGGCAACGTCGCCCAGCCCGCGGGCTTCAAGAGCAGCGACGTCGCCGGCACGAACGCGCTCGGCCTGACGCGCTCGATCGCCGCGCTCATCCGCAACGCCAGGCCCGGCAAGAACCTCAACGTCCTGATCGCCAGCGCCGATGACCCGTCATTCGCCGCGCCCGCCGCGGGCTACGCGGCCAAGTCCGGCGAGCCGGTCCTGTTCGTCACGAAGGACACGGTCCCGCCGGAGACGCGAGCGGCGCTCGCCGCGCTCGGCGGCCTGAGCAAGCCCAAGCTCTACGTGCTCGGGCCGTCGAGCGTCATCTCGCCGAAGGTCACGAGCGAGCTGCGCCGGCTGGGCACCGTCGAGCGTTACGGCGGCCAGGAGCCGGTGGCAAACTCGATCAGGGCAGCCCGCTACCGCAAGGGCACCTTCGGCTGGGGCGTGGGAACGGCCGGTCACGGCCTCGTCTTCGTCCGCTCCGGCCGCCCGCTCGACGCCGCCGCCGCATCGCCGCTGTCGGGCGCGGGCTCCTACGGCCCACCGCTGCTGCTCGACGACGCGGGCGCGCTGCCGCAGGCCACCCAGCAGTACCTGCTGGACATCCTGCCGGGCTACAACACCAACCCCGTGGCCGCGACGTACAATCACGGCTGGATCATCGGCAACGCCAAGGCGATCTCGGTCGCCCAGCAGGTTCGCATCGACGCCCTGCTCGAAGCGGTCCTCGTGCGAACGCCTAACGCCCCGCCGCCCACCCCGAACCCATGAGCCAAGCCGAGCACCCCGACCGCGCGCGCGCCGACCACGAGGTCACGCTCGACGACGTGCGCCAGCTCATGGGCGCGTCGACCCCGCATTTCGCGCTGCAGCTGCGCAATCGGATCGCCAAGCTCATCCGCGGCCTGCCCGACGGGCATCCCGCGCGGATCGAGGGCGAGCGCGAGGTAGCCCGGCTGACTGCGCTCGGCGAGAGCGGCGAGGTCCGCGGACACGAGGCCGAGCCGGGGATGGCAACGCTCGCGTCGGTGACCGCCGACGCGGCCGGCGCAGGGCCCTCCGCTCACTGAACGCCGTTCCCGCCAGGCGGCACCGCGCGATGCGCGAGACTGCTCGCATGGCACAGCCCGCCACCGCGCCAGCCGGCATCGACGGCAGCCTGCTGCCCGGGCCCTTCGCGGTCGGGGTCTACACGGCGAGGATGCGTGAGTACCTGCGGGGACGCGCGAAGGTGCAGCTCTTCGGCGAGGTGTGGAACCTGCGCGTGACCCGCGTCAAGGTCTACTTCGAGCTGCGCGACGCCGGCGGAGCGCTGCCATGCTCGATGTGGCGCGATGACTACGACGCGCTGTCGCTCGGCGAGAGCGCGCTGGCCGACGGATCTCAGGTCGTCGTCGGCGGCGGCCTGGACTACTACGCGGGCAGCCGCACGTCCTCGCCGGCGTTCTCGTTTGCGATCAGCGCGCTGCGCGTCGCTGGCGAGGGCGACCTGCTCGCCCAGCTGGACCGGCTGCGCAAGGCGCTGGACGCCGAGGGCCTCTTCGCGCGCCAGAAGCTGCTGGCGCGACCGGCGCTTCCGCGCACGATCGGCGTGGTGACCGGCGAGGGTGGCAAGGCGCGCGACGACGTGCTCGCCGGCCTCGCGCGCCGCGGCTGGGCCGGCCGGATCGTGTGGGCATTCGCTCCGGTGCAGGACCGCTACGCGGCTCCGCGGATCACCCGCGCAGTCCAAGACCTCGCGGCGACGGGCGCGGTCGACGTGATCGTGGTCGCACGCGGCGGCGGATCGCTGGCGGACCTCTTCTGCTTCTGCGACGAGACGCTGTGCCGGACGATCGCGTTGCTCGGCGTGCCGGTGATCGCCTCCGTCGGCCACCACACCGACCGCACGCTCATCGACGATGTCGCGGCCCTCAGCTGCTCGACGCCGACCCATGCGGCCGAGTCGGCAGTGCCCGTGCACTGCACGCAGGCGCGCGCCGAGGCGGTAGAGTTCGCGCGGCGGCTCAGCGTGCATGGTTCGCGGGCTTTGCTGCATCGCGCGCAGGTGCTCGTGCGACTGTCGCGCGCTCCCGGCGAGCACCTGGCGCACGAGCGCACGCGACTGCATCAGGGTCTGCGCGAGATGCGGGCGTCGGGCCGGCGGCGCCTCAGCGACGAGCGTGCTCGGGTGGCGCGGCGGGCGCTCGTGCTGGAGCGCAAGGCGCACGCCGCGGCGCTGTATGCGCGGCGTGCGACGGGGCTGCAGGCGATCGCGATGGCGCTCGCCGCCCATGACCCGGACCGCACCGTCGAACGGGGCTACGCGCTGGTCACCGATCGCGGCGGCGACGTCGTGACGAGCGCGGCCGATGCGCGCGCGGCGGGCGAGGTCTCGCTGCGCTTCGGCGATGGCGTGGTGGATGCGACGATCACCCACGAGCCATGACCGACCCCGAGCTGACATACGAAGACGCGACCGCTCGGCTGGAGGCGATCATCAAGCGCCTGGACTCCGGCGAGGCGGGCCTGCGCGAGACGCTCGAGCTCTGCAAGGAGGGCCGGGGGCTGGTCGAGCTATGCGCCACCGAGCTCGAAGCCGTGGGGCAGGGACTGCAGGAGCTGCGCTTGGATGAGCTTGTGACACGGCTGCAGGAGGGGGCGGGCTGACCGCACGTGTCCGCCGGCTACCAGGTCGTCGAAGGTGCTCGGGGGCCACCGGCGGTGCGGTAGGTCCGGGCGGCGATCCCCGGCCGCGCAGCGATGCGCTTGTAGGAGTAGACGTGATCGCCCGCAGGCGTCTGCGCAATGTCCCGGAGGCGCCATGCGCGGCCGTCAGACGCCCAGTGCCTGCGCCAGCGCGCCGTACCCCGGCCGCGGCATGCCGTCGGGCCCCACGAGCCCGGCGTCGAAGCGGTCGCCGGGCTCGGCGCCCGTCCAGTTGTAGAGGTAGATGCGCTTGACGCGCGGGGCGCCGGACGCGAGCTTCAGCGCGTAGGCGACGGCGCGGCCGGCGCGCTGCTCGTCGCGCGGGAAGTTGCGTCCGAACTTCACGATCCCACCGGTCTCCGTCAGCCAGATGTCTCCGGAGACCGCCTCCAGCATCTCGGTGAGACCGCTCCTGCGAAAGCGGTTGGAGTCGGCGTAGTTGTGCAGCCCCCAGATCTCGGGCTCGCCGTCGAGATGGCGCTTGTAGGCGGTCAGGTAGCTCGTCATGCCGGCCTGGTCGAGCACGTCACCGGCGAGGACCGTGCAGCCACCGCACTCCGCCTTGACGACGTTGTAGTACTCGGCGGCGCGCTTGGGCGCCTTGGACGTCGGCTGGCTTGCGTGGTTGATCTCGTTCCACGGCGCGTAGGTGCGCACCCGCGGAAACAGCTTGCGAAAGGCTCGGAAGGCGGCGCGGAACTCCGCCACGGAGGGCAGCTTCTTGGGTTTCACGCGCGAATGCCCAAACGTGATGAACGGTCGCACGCCGGCGCGCTGGGCCTCGGTGAGCCACGTCGTGACGAGGTCGCGCTCGAAGTCCACGCGCGCGGCGTCGTAGGCGACGACCAGCCGCGCGTCCTGGAGGCCCAGCGCCTTGAAGCGCGGGAGCGCGAACATCGCCGTCTGCTGCTCGCCGATCCCGACGACCAGGCCTTCGCGCAAGCTGGAGCGCGAGGCGTCCTCGTCACCGCCACAGCCACCCAGCGCGGACGCCAGCGCCAGCAGGAGGGCCAGCCACGCGGCACGCGGCGGGATCGGAGCGCTCACAAGCAGCACGCTACCCGGCGATAGGGTCCGCAACCATGAGCACCTACGAGCTTGTCGCCGATCTTCCCGTCCACATCGAGGACTACGCGCTCGAAGGCCTGGTGCGGGACGTCTCCAGCGACTTCACGCGCAAGTCCACCGTCATCCACCTGCACGGCGCCGGCGAGGAGGGCATCGGAGAGGACGTCGTCTACGAACCCGTCGATCACGAGATCGCCCAGCGGGCCGGACCGGTGCTGGCACTCGCCGGCGAGTGGACGATCCGCTCGTTCTCCGAGCACCTGGCGACGCTCGAGCTCTTCCCCGAGCCCGCGCAACGCGACGTGTCGCCGCTGTATCGCACCTGGGCGTACGAGTCGGCGGCGCTTGACCTCGCGCTGCGCCAAGCCGGCGAGCCGCTGCACGCCGTGCTCGGCCGCGAATCGCGTCCGGTCACGTTCGTCGTCTCGCTGCGCCTGGGCGAGCCGCCGTCGCTTGAGCCGGTGACGCGCCGGCTGGAGCGCTACCCCTCCCTGCGCTTCAAGCTCGATCCGACGTCATCGTGGGACGAGGAGCTGATCGGCGCCCTCGTGCGGACCGGGGCGGTCGACTCGGTCGACTTCAAGGGACTCTACGTCGGCTCGATCGTCGATCAGGACGCCGACCCGGTCCTCTACCGGCGCGTCATCGAGGCGTTCCCGGACGCGTGGCTTGAGGATCCGAAGCTCACGCCGGAGATCGACGAGATGCTCGCCCCGCACCGCGGCCGCATCACGTGGGACGCGAACATCCACTCGATCGCGGACATCGAGTCGCTGCCCTTCGCCCCGCGCATGGTGAACCTCAAGCCGTCGCGGCTTGGCGGCATCAAGGCGCTGTTCGACGCCTACGACTACACAGCCGAGCACGGCATCGGGGCATACGGCGGCGGCCAGTTCGAGCTCGGACCGGGGCGCGGCCAGATCCAGTACCTGGCGTCGCTGTTTCATCCCGACACGCCCAACGACACCTCGCCGTCAGGATTTCACGCCGTCGATCCCGAGCCCGGCCTGCCCGCCAGCCCGCTCCCGCCCGCGCCGTCGACGACGGGCTTTCGCTGGGGCTGAGCCGGGCGCGCAGGCACCTGACGACCGCAGCCCGGTCGCCCCGCTCAGGCGGGGCCGACCGGGCTGATGGGGCTACAGGCCGCGCCGACCGTAGCCGTAGCCGCCCGTGCCGATCCCGCTGATGAGCACGAGCACCGCGGCGATGATGCCGACGATGGCCGGCAGGCCGAGGAACAGGCACAGCGCATAGACGACGGCGGCGAGAAGCACCGCGATGAGAATTCCGATCATGTGACGACCTCCGGACGTTGATGGGCTGGCGTGGCGTTTACCCGGGGAAAGCACCCTCCAAGCTCGCTATTCGTCCACAGCCGCGCGGCGGCTACACCCGCTGGATCAGCGTGCCGGTGCCAAGCCCGCCACCGCAGCACATGACGACCATGCCGAGCTCGGAGTCCGAGCGCTCGAGCTCGTGCAGCAGGGTCGTCAGCAGGCGTCCGCCGGTCGACCCGAGCGGGTGGCCGAGCGCCATCGCCCCGCCGTTGACGTTGACGCGATCCATGTCGGGATCGAGCTCGCGCCGCCACGCCGCGACGACGGGCGCGAACGCCTCGTTGACCTCGAACAGGTCGATGTCGCCGATCGCCATCGCGTTGCGCTGCAGCAGCTTGCGCGACGCGGGGATCGGACCGGTGAGCATCATCACCGGATCCACGCCGACCGTCGTCTGGTCGACGATCCGCGCCCGCGGCGTGCAGCCGAGCTCCAGTGCCTTCTCGCGCGACATCAGCAGCAGCGCGGCCGCGCCGTCGGAGATCTGCGAGGCGTTGGCCGCGGTCACGCGCCCGTCGGGCTTGAACGCGGGGCGCAGGCGGGCGATCGACTCAAGCGTCGTGTCCGGGCGGATGCCCTGGTCGGTGGTGAAGGTCGAGCCGTTGCTGGCGATCGGGACGATCTCGCGCTCGAAGCGTCCCTCCTGCGTCGCCTGGTGCGCGAGGCGGTGCGAGCGCACCGCGAGCTCGTCGAGCTCGGAGCGCGGGATCTCCCAGTGCTCGGCGATCATCTCCGCGCTGAGGCCCTGCGGGATCAGCGCGTGCTTCTCCAGCAGCGCGGGGGGAAACGGCGACCCGACGTCCTCGACCCATTTCGAGCCGACCCCGAGCGGGATGTGGCCCATGTGCTCGACGCCGCCACCGATCACGACATCGTGGATGCCCGCGGCGATCAGCGCCGCGCCGAAGTTCACCGCCTGCTGAGCCGAGCCGCACTGGCGGTCGATCGTGGTCGCCGGAGTCTGCATCGGCAGGCCCGCCTGCAGCCACGCGTTGCGGGCGACGTTGGAGCTCTGCTCGCCGAACTGCTGCACGCAGCCGGCGAGGACGTCCTCGACATCGGCCGGATCGATACCGGCCCGCGCGATGACCTCGGTGAGGCATGCGCCCAGCAGGTCGTTGGCGTGGACGTCCTTGAAATAGCCCTTGCCGGGATGCCCGCGCCCGATCGGGGTGCGCACCGCCTCGACGATCACGACCTCCCGTCCCTGCTGTCCGCTCATCCTCGCATCCGTTCCTCGCCGCCTCGCGCCTTGAGAGTCCCAACTAAGGTACCGATCGGCCCATCGATCAACGTGAGGAGGCACGAGGTGGACGAGCAGCTTGGGATCGCCGGCAGCGGTGCGATCGCCACTGGTCTGGCGGCATGCGCGGCGGCGGTCTGCGAACCGGTGCTGTGGGCGCGCTCGGATGCCTCAGCGCAGCGTGCGCGCAAGCAGATCGCGAAGACCTGTCAGCGCCTGGACGACGGCCGCGATCCCGACCGGGTACGGATCGTGACCGACATCGACGCGCTGGCCGACGCGACCTTCATCGTCGAGGCCATCGCTGAGGACACGGCCGTCAAGAGCACGCTGCTCGCCCAGCTCGACGGCCTCGCCGGGCAGCACGCCATCATCGGCACGACGACGTCGTCGCTGTCGGTCTCCGAGCTGGCGGCCGCGTCCGGCCGCCCGGAGCTGTTCGTCGGCCTGCACGTCTTCAACCCCGTGGCGAAGATGAAGCTCGTCGAGCTCGCCTATCCCGAGCAGGCCGGCGCCTCCACACGCGAGCGCTCGGCGGCGCTGTGCGCGGCGCTCGGCAAGGAGGCCGTGCAGGTGCCGGACATCGCCGGCTTCGTCGTCAACCGCCTGCTGTTCCCCTATCTCTTCAGCGCCGTGGACTTCATGGACCGCACGGGCCTGGAGCCGCAGGCGATCGACACCTGCATGCAGCTCGGCGCCGCCCATCCGATGGGACCGATCGCGCTGCTGGACTACATCGGGCTCGACGTCTCCGTCGCGATCGGCGACGCGATCGAGGCCGACGTGCCCCAGCGCCTGCGCGACCTGTGCGCCGAGGGCGCCCTCGGTCGCAAGACCGGTCGCGGGCTGTACCCGCCGGAGACCTACGCTCGCTGAGATCCGGGTTTAGCCGTGCTTCACCTCTTCGGTGGAGTCTTCATACCGCGACAAGCTCGCACTCCTCCCAGAAGCCCTCGACGGGCCCGCGCGTTGCGCGGGCCCGTCGTGGTTATTGGCTTGGCGGAACCACCCCAGTCCACCGTGCCTTGCCTCCGCCATCCCACTGGCGGGGTGCACATGTAAACGTTCGGAGAAGGCCGATCTTGCGCGAAGTCAGCGCCCGAGACCTAGTCGTCCCGTGTGGCGTCCTTCGGGGGATCGGAGCGCCGCTCACGAATCCGCACCGCCTCGATGCGATTCTCGCGCACCGAGTCCACGCGGATCTGGTAGCCGTTGTAGTCGACGCTGTCGCCGCGCCGGGGCAGGCGCCCGATCTCCGAGAACACGAAGCCACCGATCGAGTTGTATGCGTCGCTGTCGATGGGCAGCTTGACGCCGTAGTCGGCGAGGTCGTTGATCGCGACGTGGCCGCGCACGAACCAGTCGCCGTTGGCCAGCCGCCGGATCTCGCCACCGGCCGGATCGGTCTCGTCGTCGATCTCGCCGACGACCTCCTCGACGATGTCCTCCACCGTCACGATGCCGGCGACGCGACCGTACTCGTCGATGACGACCGACATCGTCGAGCGGTTGCGCTGCAGGTCGGCGAGCAGATCGTCCAGCGGCTTGGTCTCGGGCACGATCGGCACCTCGCGCACCGCGCCGGCGATCGAGGCTTCGAGGCCGTCGGCCATGAGGATCCGTGCCAGGGAGTTGGAGTGCACGACGCCCTTCACCCGATCGGCGTTGTGCTCCTCGGTCACAACGAGGCGCGTGTGGCCGGTGGAGATCGCGCGGCGCAGCGCTGTACCGACGTCCTCGGAGAGATCGACCGTCACGACCGCCGGGATCGGCGTCATGACCTGCCGTGCCTGCTGTTCGTGCAGGTGAAAGACGCCGGTCAGCATTCCGGCCTCGCCGGGATCCAGATGCCCGCCCGCGTGCGCCTGGGCGATGATGGCACGGACCTCCTCCGCGCTTGAATCCTCGTCAAATCCCGCGTCGGCCTTGATCCCCAGCGGGCGCAGCATCCCGTTGGACGCGGCATTCAGCAGGTGAATGAACGGCCGCATGATCTTGTTGAAGAGGTTCAGCGGCGGCGCGACGACCTTCGCGACACGCTCGGCGTTGACGATCGCGTAGATCTTGGGCACCTGCTCGCCGACGGTGATATGGCCCGCGGTCACGAGGATGTACGCGATCGCGATCGAGATCGGCGCCGCGACGGCGTGCGACAGGCCGCCAAACGCCGGCTCGACGAGCGTGGCGATCGCGGGCTCGCCGAGGAAGCCGATGCCCAGCGAGGCCAGCGTGATCCCGAACTGGCACGCCGACAGGTACTCGCTGAGGTTCTCCAGCTGCTTGAGGACGACGCCGGCGCGACGGTCGCCACCGGCGGCCAGCTCTTCGAACGTCGCACGTTTGGCGCGTACGAGCGCGAACTCCGCCGCCACAAAGAAGCCGTTGGCGAAGATCAGCACGACGATCGCGCTGAGAAGGAGCGCGATCAAGTGGCGCGGACTGGGCCGGGCCTAGGGTGTCGGCCGCGACTTCGAGGAAGGTCGTCGTTCATTGACGCTGCCGTCGAACCGTAGCAGCACGGTCGACGGACATCGCCAGAATCAGCCGCCGGCGACCAGGCCGTCGATCGTGTGCGCGAGCGCAACGTCGTTCTCGGTGATTCCGCCCGCCGAATGCGTCGACAGGGTCAGACGGACGTGCTTGTAGCCGTGGATCAGGATGTCCGGATGGTGGTTGGCCTCGTTGGCCGCATCCGCGACGACGTTGGCGAATGCCATCGCGGCGGTAAAGCCGCCGAGCTCGACGTCGCGAACGATCGCGTCGCCCTCGCGCCGCCACGCGCCGTCGGAGAGCCGCTCGTCGATCTCGCTGTCGCTGAGTCGTGTCATGCCGTGCCATACCCTCTCGATCGTGCGGATCGTCTCCCTCGTCCCACACGCTACCGAGCTGCTGTTCGCGCTGGGCCTGGGCGAGGACGTCGTCGGCGTCACCCACGAGTGCGACTACCCCGAGCTCGCGCGCGAGATTCAGCCGGTGACCCGGGACGTGCTGCCGGCGGACCTGGCGGCCGCGGAGATCGACGCCGCCGTCCGCGAGCGCTCCGAGCGCGGCGAGTCGATCTACGAGCTCGACGAGGAGCTCGTGCGCGAGCTGGAGCCCGACCTGATCGTCACGCAGGCGCTGTGCCATGTCTGCGCGGTCTCCCACGACGAGGTCCAGGCGCTCGCGGTGACGCTGCCCGGGCCGCCACGCGTGATCTCGCTGGATCCCAAGACCTACGGTGAGACGCTCGGCGACGTCCGCACGCTCGCCCAGGCGACGGACGCCAAGGACGCCGCGCTGGACCTCATCGCCCGGACCGCACGGCGGGCGGACATCATCCGCCTCGCGGTGCGCGACGTGCCGCGCCCGCGCGTCGCTGCGCTGGAGTGGCTTGATCCCGTCTTCGTCGCCGGCCACTGGACGCCGCAGCTCATCGAGATGGCCGGCGGCGAGGACGTGCTCGGTTTCGCCGGCGAGCCGTCCGCGCAGTCCACGTGGGAGCTCGTCGCCGCGGCGCAACCCGACGTCGTCGTCGTCATGCCCTGCGGCTACGACGCCGCGCGCGGTCTCGTCGAGGCCGAGGAGCACGCCGAGCGCCTGCGTGCGGTGGGCGCGCAGCACGTGGTTGCCGTCGACGCCTCGTCCTACTTCTCCAGGCCCGGGCCGCGACTGATCGACGGCCTCGAGCTGCTGGCCCACATCCTGCACCCCGACCGCGTGCCCAGCGCGCCGGCTGAGGCGCTGACGGTGGCGCTCTGACGGCACCGCGCACGATCCTGTTCCTGCATTCCTCGGCGGGGCGTTACGGCGCCGACCGCCAGCTCGCGCTGCTCGCGGGCGGCCTCGATCCCACGCGCTACCGCCCGCTCGTCGTGCTCGCGATGGACGGCGAGCTGCGCCATGACCTCCAGGCCGCCGGCGTGGAGGTGCTTGTCCGCCCGCTGGCCGTCCTGCGGCGCGCCGCGATGTCAGCGGCCGGATTGGCGGGCATCGCCGCCGCGCTCGCACGCGACGGCGGCGGGATCGCCCGGCTCGCGCGCCGCCGCGAGGTCGCGCTCATCCACACGAACACCTCGGTGACGCTCGGCGGCGCCGCGGCGTCCCGGGTCGCGCGGATCCCACACGTCTGGCACCTCCGTGAGATCTTCACCGGCTTCGAGCGGTTCTGGCCCGTCTACAGCCGGCTGCTGCTGAGCGCCGACGCGCTGCCGTGCGTCTCCGCAGCGACCTGCGCGCAGTTCGGAGGCGATCCGCGAACGATCGTCGTCCACGACGGCCTCGCGATCACCCCGACGCGTGCGGCGCGTGACACGGCGCGAGCGGCGCTCGACCTGCCGCCGGACGCCTTCGTTTGCGCGATCCTCGGGCGCATCTCGACGTGGAAGGGCCAGGATGTGCTGATTCGCGCGCTTGCCCGGCCGGCGCTCGCGACCGGCGGGGCCGTCGCGCTCGTGGCGGGCGCCCCGTGGCAGGGCGAGGAGCGCCGCCTGGGCGAGCTGCGAGAGCTCGCGGCGCGGCTTGGGGTCGGCGACCGCGTGTACTTCTGCGGGTTCCGCGCGGACGTCGAGAACGTCTACGGTGGCGCTGACGTGGTGTGCGTGCCATCGACCCAACCCGATCCGCTGCCAAACGCCGCGCTGGAGGCCGCGGCGGCGGGCTGTTGCGTCGTGGCCGCCGATCACGGCGGGCTGCCGGAGATCATCGACGACGGCACGACTGGCCTGCTCGTCACGCCCGGCGATCCCAGCGCGCTGGCCGCGGCGCTCGCTCGGCTGCAGGGCGATCGGCGGCTGCGCGCCCGGCTGGGGGCGTCTGCTGCCGCCGACGTCCGCGAGCGCTTTGCGCCCGAGCGCCTGCTCGATCGCACGCAGGCCCTCTACGACGACGTCCTCGCCCGGGGGTAGCCGATGCGACGATCGCAGGCCAACATCCTCGTCACGATCCCGATCAGCCACTTCTGCGAGAAGGCGCGCTGGGCGCTGGAGCGCGCCGGCATCGACCACGTCGAGCGCCGCCACATCCAGATCGTCCACCAGGTCGCGGCCCGGCTTGCGGGTGGCGGCATGACGGCGCCGGTGCTGCGCACCGCCGATGGCGTGTTCTCGGACTCGACGGACATCCTGCGCTACGCCGACACGTTCCTCCCCGAGCCGGCGTGGCTGTACCCCGCCGACACGACGCTGCGCGCGGACGTCGTCGCGCTCGAACGCCGCTATGACGCGGTGCTGGGCGTCGAGGGCCGGCGCTGGCTGTACCACGAGGTCTTCAAGGACCCGCGGCCGTTCATGTCCTACAACCTCACCGGCGTGCCACGCTGGGAGCGCATGGTGTTCCCGTTCGCGCTGCCGGCAGCGACGGTCTACATCAACCGCTATCTCGACATCGACGAGGACACGGTCTCACGCGCGTTGCGGCTCGTCGACGAGGAGCTCGACGCGGTCGCCGACCGGCTGGCCGACGAGCGCCGCTATCTGACCGGCGAGCGCTTCACCGCGGCCGACCTGGCGTTCGCCGCGCTGGCGGCGCCGCTGATCGTGCCGCCGCAGTACGGCACGCCGTTGCCTGCCCCCGACGACATGCCCGCGCGGATGGCCGACCGCGTGCGCGCCTGGCGCGAGCACCCGGCTGGCCGGTTCGCCATGCGGCTGTTCGCCGAGCAGCGGCGGACGACGGTGGCCTCGGTAGACCGGTCGCGCTGATCTCCTGCAACCGCACGCTCATGGGTGCGGAAATGGTGCAATTCCCGTGAGGACCCGCGGGCTACGAGATCTGTGGTTCGCGGTCGCGCATGGGGCCCGGCGGTTGGCGCCGGACCCCGAATCGCTGCGTTGTCTGCGGTTGATGTGGCGCTGGACGGGCCGCGCGGAGTTCAGGCGGGCGGTCCGACCTGCGTGCCGGCCATCGGACCGGCGGGGATGGTGGCGCCGGGGCCGCCGTTGGGGCCGGCGGTCGGACCACCCGGGGTGCCGGCGGGAGGGCCGGTGGGGTGGTTGTCGCGCATGCCCTGCGCGTCGGTGCGTGCTTGAGTGATGATCTGCTCGACGCGGGCGCGGGCGAATGCGGGCATCCGCGGCGAGAGGCGGCTGAGGATGTCGGCCACTGAGCCGTGCTCGGCGGTGACGCTGTCATAGGCGGTCTGCAGGCCCTGCTTGCTCTCGGCGGGCATGTCAGTGCTGGCGATCAGGCCCGCGAGCGTCTCGGATGCCTTGGTCTGCCCGTCGATGCTGATCTTGATCGTGGAAGCGACGCGCTTCTTGTTGGTCGTGGAGACGTGCTTGCTGATGAGTGCCTTGGCCTCGAGCTGCGTCTCGTCGTCGCGGTCTTGCGAGAGGGCGGCGATCGCCTTGGCGATGCCGGTGCGGGCCTGCTCGGGCACCTCGGTGAGCAGTGCCGTGAGGATCGCGATGGCCTTCTCGCGGCCCCGGGTGTCTGCGCGCGCGGCGACGGCGATCTTGCTCTCGTCGCGGCCGTCTGCGGTTCGCAGCGCCGTGGCGAGCTTCTCGATGTTCTCGCCCAGCTCAGCACCGACGAGCGCCTGCGCGAGCGCGGCCTTCGCGTGCTCGTTGGGTGTATGGGCCTGGCGGCGGGCCTTGGCGGCGGCGGCCTTCGCGCGTCCCATCTCCTTGCGGCTCTTGGCGTAGGAGACGCGGGCCGTGCGATCACTGCCGTTGGCGAACTTCGAGACCGCGCGGTCCAGGGCGCTGTCGGCTCGCGTGGTATGGGACTTGACGGCGTTGACGGCGGTCTGGATGTCGGCGGCGCTCGCGGTGGCCGGGAGCGCCATGGCGCCCGATGCGATCAGCGCGCACGCGCCGATTCGAAGGTGAGAGGACACGAAGTGCTCCTTGGGTCGCGGTCGAGGCTCTCGGGGAGCACTCGTGGACGGTTCGATGCTGCAACGCCGCTGACGGCCGGATGTAAGGTCCATCGGCGCCACCGGACGTTTGTATGAGTCCCCGCCCACCCACGCTCGCCCCGCGCCGTGCGTGAGCCCGCACCGACACCGCCCCGCCCGTCACTCTCCAGAGCCCTCCTTCAGCGACGCCCAGCCCGGCAGCGCAGCCCGCGACAAGCGCCAGCAGCGACCGCAGGTGCCCGGCCCTGCACGCGACGACGGGCCTGCGCGGCAAACGCGGCGCTCACGCTTCGCGCGGACCGGTGCTAGAAGGTCGGGGTCGCGGACTGCGCGACGAGCACCGCGACGACCGCCAGTGCCACGCCGAACCCGGCCGACACACCGAGCACGATCCGCTGGGGAAGACCGCGGCGATCGGCGATCTCGAACATGAGGTAGCCGATCAGGCCACCGGCGACGAGCCCTCCGAGGTGCCCGCCGATCGAGATGCCGGGGATGAGGAAGGTGATGGCGAGGTTCAGCAGCAGGGTGATGCCCAGCCCCGACTGCATCGGATCGATGCCGCGGGCGCGCAGCGCGAGGATCGCCGCGCCCATCGATCCGAAGACCGCGCCCGAGGCGCCGACGGTGACGGCGTCGGGCGACAGCACCAACGCCCCGAGGGATCCGCCGATCATCGAGACGAAGTAGATGACCCCGAAGCGCAGCTTCCCGATCGCCGGCTCCAGCAGCGTCCCGAGGAAGTACAGGAAGTACATGTTGAAGGCGATATGCAGCAGGCCGGCATGCAGGAAGCCCGCGGTGATGATGCGCCACCACTCGCCATCGGCGACCAGCGGCCCGTACAGGGCGCCGTTCTGGTACACGGCGCCCGACGTGCCGGTCGTCCCGCCGCCCGCGGCCGCCATCGCGACGAACACCAGCAGGTTGATCGCGATCAGCGTGTAGGTCAGCTGCGGCGTGCCGGTCAGCGACCGGACCGTGCGCACCTTCGTCTTCTGCTTGGAGCACTCCGGGCAGCGCATGCCGACCGAGGTCGAGGTCATGCAGTCCGTGCAGATCGGGCGGCCGCAGGACGAGCACGACACGCCCGTCTCGCGGCTGGGATGGCGATAGCAGGTCGTCGCCACTTCGCTCTCGCTCGACGTGCTGGCCACGGGAGTGACGCTAGCAGTCGCCGAACGACGACTGAACGCCGCGGCTCGACGATGCGCTCAGGCTCAGGTCGTGACCGTGACGATCGGCGTGCGGGTCGGCAGCTCGCTGCCGTTGGGCAGCAACTCGTCTGTCACGAGCACCCGCTGGCCGGGGCTCACGCTGCCGACGTCGACCGAGGCCGTGCCGTCGCGCACGGAGAACAGTCCGGCCGGCTTTGGGCCCTGGCGATCGTTAGGATCGTCGAGCCACGCCTCGTAGATGCGGCCCTCCGGCGGAGCCTTCATGCCTTCCAGCACAAGCCGCGCGTTCCCGTCGCAGACCTCGAGCTCCGCGGCTGCCAGCGGCGACGCTCCCACGACGGTGGCCGACCGCGTCGAGCAGGACGCGGCCGAATCGCTCTGAAGCAGCGCGCCGGTTCCGAGCCCGACCGCGAGCAGTGACGCGGCCAGCGCCCCGGTCGTCAGCGGACGCAGGCGAGCGAAGCCGAAGCGCCGGGACGACTTGGGCGTCGGCCGGTCGGCTGCGGCGCCCGAGGCGCGCAGCAGCTCGGACTCGGCTTCGACGATGGCCATGACGCGACTGCGGATGTCAGGCGGGGCGGTGAGCTGCGGGACGCCCGACAGCAGCGCGTGCGAAACGCAGCCGAGCTCCTGCACCTTCGCGGAGCAGTCGCCGCACTCGGCCAGGTGGTAGCCGTAGGCCTCCCACTCGCCCTCGGGCATCGCACTCAGCACGTATCCGCCGGCGTTCTCGATCTGCGGGCATTCGTATCCGCTCATGGCATGACCTCGCGCAACCCACCGAGCTGGGCGCGCATCTTCTCCAGGCCGAGGCGCATGCGTCCCTTGACGGTGCCGATCGGCGTGTCCAGCATCGTGGCGATCTCCGTCTGCGTGAAGCCGCCGAAGTAGGCGAGCTCGATGACGCGGCATTGCTCGACGGGCAGGGTCTTCAGCGCCGTGCGGATCTCCTGCGCCTCGTCGAGGCGTGCGACCTCGACGTCGGTCCGGTCGCGGGCCTCGAAGCGCTCCTCGATGCCCTCGTCGCTGGCGCGGCGGCGGTCGTGGACGACGGAGCGGCGCAGCGAGTCGATCGCGCGGTTGTGGACGATGCCCAGCACCCAGGTGCGCACCGAGCCGCGAGCGCGGTCATAGCGGGCGCCGCTGCGCCAGAGGGACAGGAAGGCCTCCTGCACGACGTCCTCGGCGGCTGAGCGTGCTCCGCACATGCGATAGGCGAGCGAGAAGGCGGCGCCGGAGTGGCGCTCGTAGACGACTTCGAAGGCCGGTGCTTCACCGCGACGGACCAGCTGCATGAGATCCTCGTCTGCGAGATCACGAAGCTCGGTCGGTCCGGCTTGGGCGTGTTTGCGCAGGAGAGCCATGTATCGGGAACTTACGACGGCTCGATGCGATCGGATCAGCCCTGAGGGCTCAGACGCGCCGGGCGATGTTGCGAGCCTCGCCGGCGGCGGCGCGGACCGTGCGTCCAAGCAGATCCAGCGGGTTGCGCGAGGCCTCCGCGCGCTTCTTGCGCTCGGCGCGCACGCGCAGCACGACGAGCGCCGTTCCGGCGCTGACGCCGACGGCGCCGGCGACGAGCGGCCGGACCCAGTTGCGCGGGTCGCTCATGGCTCCGATCTCCCAGGCTTCGAGCTCGTCGACCGCGGCATCGGTGAGCTCGACGAGCGTCGACTCGACACGCGTCTTCAACGATTCGGGTGGGTCGACGGGGTGCAGCGCGAGGCGCAGCATCGACTCGAAGTCGGCGTGTGCGGGCTGGCTCACGAGCTCGTCACGATCCCCTCGAGCTGCTTGATCGCGCGGTGCAGGAGCACCTTGGTCGCGCCGTCGGTCTTGCCCATGGCGCGTGCGATCTCGCGGTTGTCCATGCCCAGCGCGAAGCGCATGATGAGCGCCTCACGACGCTCCTCGGGCAGGGTCTTGATCGCGTCGATGATGCGCGCCAGCTCGTCGCGGCCCTCGACGAGGTCCTCCGTCGTGTGCATCGTGCGCAGGTCGGTCGTGTCGTCGATCGGCGTCTGCGGTCGCCGCGACCGGTCGCGATAGAGGTTCGCGGCGAGGTTGTGAGCGATGCGGATCAGCCACGGCCGCAGCGGGCGTCCATCCGATTCGGCCTGCGCGCGCTCGAAGTGGCGGTAGGCCTGCAGGAAGGTCTGCTCGGTCAGATCCTCGGCGTCGTGGTGGTTGCCGACCCGATAGTAGGAGTACGAGTAGACGTCGCGCAGATGCGCCCGGTACAGGTCGGAGAAGTCTGCATCCAGCCTCGACTTGTCCGCTGGATCCACGCATCGGAGCCTACTCCGGCAAGACGTCTTGCTCGGGCTCGCCGTGCTCGCCGGCGACGGCTGCCAGCGGTGCGATCGCCGGCCGCGCGGAGCCGTTGCGGCGCCGCGTGGCGCTGCTGTCGGCCGGCTTGATCACGGCGGGCGCGGCTGGCGCGGCGCCGTTCACCGAAGCGGGGGGCCGCAGCCGGCCCGGAGGCGAGGTGACGTGCGCGGTGAAGGTCTGCGGGTCGATGCGCCCATCGACGAGCGCGACGAGACGGTCGAGCGTCGCCGACGGCAGGCCCTCGCGGCGCAGCGTCTGCGCGAGCAGCGCGACACCATCGAGCGCTTCGCTGGACTGCCCGAGCTCGTCGCCGATGTGCGATGCGATCATCCCTGTTCCCAACAGCTCACCTGCCCGGCGGTTGCGGCTGCCCTCGGCGATCACCGTCGCGACGAGGTCACCGGCCCCCGCGAGTCCCGCGAAGGTCTGCGGGTCCGCTCCGCGCGCGCGTGCCAGCGCGTCGATCTCGGCGACGACCTTGCCGGCGGCGGCGCCCGCGGCGTTCGGAGAGCTGACGCCCGCGACGGCCGCGGCCAGCGCCGCGGCGTTCTTGGCGGTGCCGGCGAGCTCGACGCCGACGACGTCGCGCGTGCTGGAGGCGTCGAAGCCGGCGCGCCGCAGCAGGCGCTGCAGCTGCGTGGCGAACACGCCGTCAACGGATCCGACGACCAGCGACGCGCCGTGCTCCAGCGCGTCGGCCGCGTGACCGGGACCGCCGATGCAGGCGACCGCGCGCGCACTGACGCGCTCGGAGACATACGCGCTGGGAAGCGTGCCAAGCGGCGCCACGAGGCCCTTGGACATCACGAGCACGCTGGAGCGCTCTGCAATGGCCGCTCCCTGCGCCTCGACGGCAGCTGCCAGTGCATTCGCCGGAACGGCGAAGCAGACGATGTCGGCGCGGCTGAGCACGAGCTCGGCCGCGGTCGTCACGCGCACGTCATCGGGCAGGCAAACGTCGGGGAGGTAGTGCTCGTTGACGCGCTCCTCGCGCAGGCGCCGGGCCTGCTCGGCCGTACGGCAGCCGAGTTCGACTTCGACGCCCGCTCGGGCGAGCGCGACCGCCAGACCGGTTCCCCAGGCGCCGGCGCCGACGATGGCCGCGCGGCGCAGCGGCGCGGTGCCGCCCAGCCACTCCCACTGCAGCTCGACGTTCGGCCAGACGCGTTCCATGACCGCGCGGGCGAGCTGCGGCGAGGGCTCGTCGATACGCGAGAAGCGCAGCGGCGCGCCGCAGCGCATGCTGACCTTGTGCGGGCGGATGCGCCAGCCGCGGCGCACGGCTTCGCTGCCGATGATCGCGACGGGGACGATCGGGGCGCCCGTCTCCAGCGCGAGGCGTCCGACGCCGCGCTTGGGCGTGCCCAGGCCGCCCGGTCGCGTGCGCGTGCCCTCGGGAAAGATCACGACGCAGTCGCCGCGCTCGAGAATCCGCCGGGCGGTGTCCATCGCGTCGCGGTCACCGTTGCCGCGGTCGACGGGAAACGCTCCGAGGGAGCTCAGCCACCACGCGATCACCGGGTTGCTGAACAGCTCGCGCTTGGCGATGAAGTACACGGGGCGCTTGACGAGCGTGCCGATCACGAACGGATCGAGGAACGAGCGGTGGTTGGACGCGATGATCACGCCGCCCGTGCTCGGGATGTGCTCGCGGCCGATGCGGCGCATGCGGAAGTACAGGAGGAAGAACGGCTCCAGGACCGCGCGCGAGAGCCAGTACACCAGCGGGTTGACACCGCGCCCGCGAGCGCGCGCCAAGAACTGATTGCGATCCATGCCATCGGATACCCGGCCTGGTGACGACCGTTACAGTCCGGTGCCTGATGGTCATCGATCGCGACAAGACGATTCGCGGAGCCGTCGCGGGTGCCGTCGCCGCGGGCGTGTGGGCGGCGCAGCAGCCGCTGGACAAGCCGCTGTTCGGCGTGGACTACGACGACTGCGAGCTGCTGGGCAAGCTCGTCACGCGCGGGCGCGCGTGGCCGGCGGTCGGCCTGGCGCTGCATCTCGGTAACGGCGCGCTGCTGGGCGCCGCGTACGCGGGGGTGGCAGCGCGGATGCCCGTCCCGTCATGGGCGCGCGGCCCGATCGTCGGGCTCGCGGAGCACCTCGCGACGTGGCCGCTGACCGTGGTCGTCGATCGCTTCCACCCCGCCCGCGGCGACATGCCGCGACTGGCCGGCAGCGGCCGGGCCTTCGCCCAGGCGACGTGGCGACACCTGCTCTTCGGCGTCGTCATGGGCGAGCTCGAACGGCGTCTGAACGCCCCGCCGGACCCAGAGCCGGTCGCCTACGAGCACGTCGTGTCCACCAACGGGCACGGCAAGCTCGAGCACATGGTGGCCGGCGGGTAGGGTCCGATCAGCGCACGTCGATGACCGCGCCATGCCCGCCGGAGCCTGCCAGCCGGCGATCACGTGTCAGCAGCTGGCGATCCAGCGTTTGTGCGAGCGCGACATACGCCGCGTCGTAGGCGGAGACGTCGTAGGCGGAGATGTTCTCGCGCAGGCCGAAGGCCCTCCGGCGAAGCGCGTCCGCAAAGGGCCAACGCCGTAGCGATGTCGCGAGAACGCCTTTGGCGCGACCGACCGGAGTGCCCGCAAGCGCAGAGCCCGCCTTCGGACTCGAACCGAAAACCTCTTCATTACAAGTGAAGTGCTCTGCCAATTGAGCTAGGCGGGCATGACGGGCGCGGTGTGTTGGTCACGCGAGGCGCTCCGCAGCGCAGGCTAGCGCCCCACGCGACGAGCCCGAGGCGCCCGCGATGGCGAGGGATTGCCCGCCGCCACCGTCCCGGCCTTCTGGCACCCTTCTGCGAGCACATGGCCCGAACCACGCGCGTCGTCGAGCAGAGGAAGGATCACGCCGCCAGCGACGCCGGCGTCGGCAACCTGCTCGCAGGCGACGGATTCCGCGGCATCGGGATGCTGCTGATCTTCATCGCGCACGTGCTCGCGAACACCGACCCGGCGCCCACGCTGGAGAACTACGGCTGGGCCAAGCAGCCGATCGCGCGGATCGACCTCGCGCTGTCGACGTTCTTCGCACTGTCGGGCTACTTCATCGCACGGCCGTTCCTGCGCTCGTTCGTCCTGAACACCAGGCGGCCGTCGGTGCGGCGCTACCTGCGAAACCGCGCCCTGCGGATCATGCCCGCGTTCTACATCATCGTCACGATCGTCATGCTGCGCTTCGGCTTGGATGGCGCGATCGGCCCGACGCCGGACAACCCCGGCGGGACCGGCGCCGAGTCGAACTGGTTGCAAGTCCTGTCGGTCTACACGTTCACGCAGAGCTACACCGGCGGCTCGGTCACGCTGCCGATCGGGCAGGGCTGGACGCTGGATGTCGAGGTGGCGTTCTACCTCGCGATCCCGCTTGCGGCGATGATCGCCTACCGCGTCGGCCAGCCGCTGAAGACCCCCCGCACGCGAGCGATCGCCGCGCTGTGCTTCATCGGCGGGCTCACGCTCGTCAGCATCACGCTGCGCCAGCTCGCCGACAACTCGTTCGAGCTGCTGACAAGCCCCCCGCTGATCGTCTACGTCTTCCTGCCGGGCATCGCGCTCGCGGTCATCGAACCGTTCGTCGTGCCCTACTTCCGCGATCAACCCGAGCGCGCAAGGCGCTTCATCTGGGGAGCCGTCGCGGTCTGCGTGCTGTGCTGGTTTCTCTACATGCGCTGGGACTACGAGGCAGGGACGACGCAGATCCACCACGCGCTCGGCCGCCGCTCGCTGTTGCAGGCGATCTTCGGGTTCTCCCTCGTCGGCGCGATGATCGTCGTGCAGCTTGGGACGAACACGGTGCCGCGCTGGCTGGACAACCGCTGGACGACCTGGCTCGGCGTGCGCTCCTACGCCTTCTATCTGATCCATGTGTGGGTGATCCTCGAGGTCATCCACGTCGCCGGCACGAACCTCGAGCCGTTCGTGCTCGGGCTGATCGTCTTCTTCGTCGGCTTCCCGATCTCGTGCGCGCTCGCCGGCCTGTCGTGGAAGTACGTCGAGGAGCCGTGCCTGCAACGGCGGCTGCCGTGGGCGCCCGGGCTGCGACCGATGAAGGGCAAGGCACACGAGGTCCGCGATCCCAAGACCGAGCCGGAGCCCGAGAAAGCGCCGGTCTAGTGGGCCATCCAGAAATGTTGCACCTCAAACGCCGGGCGCCGATCACCGCCATGCGGCGTCCTCGGATCTCGATGTGGCAGAGCCACACCTTCGATCCTGCGCCCTTGCGGGCGCCGCTGTCGAAGCCGGTGGTCGGCGCCGGCATCCCGGCGTTTCAGGCACAACGTCCCTGGACGACCCACTAGCGATGCCGGTGGTGTCGGTCCTGATCGTCACCTACGACCATGGCGACGAGATCGGCGCGTGCCTCGGCGGCGCGCTCGCGCAAACGGCTGACGACCTGGCGGTCGAGATCGTCGTCGCCGACAACGCGTCCGGCGATGACACGGCGGCGCGCGTGGCCGCGTGCGCGGACGACCGGGTGCGGCTGCTGCAGATGGGATCCAACCGCGGCTTCGCGGCCGCGGTGAATGCGGCGTTCGACGCCTCGACCGGTGAGCACGTGCTGATCCTCAACCCCGACTGCGTGATGGACCCCGGCTGCGCCGGCGCGCTGCGCGAGCACCTGCGCGTTCGGCCGAGGGTCGCGCTTGCCGCGGCGCTGCTGCGCGATCCGGACGGCACGCCGCAGCTGCACGCCCGGCGCGACGCGGGACTGGGCGGAGCGCTGTGGGCGTTCACGGCGACAGGGCGGCGCATCGACGCCGGTCTGCGCGGCGGCCGCGCGCTTGCCGCGCGGCGCTACGAGGACCTGTGGGCCGGCGGAGCGCCGCGCGAGCCGGTCGCCGTCTTCTGCCCGGCGGCGGCGTGCGTGATGGCCGCGCGGGACGACCTCTCCCCCGCGCCGCTGGACGAGCGCTTCCCGCTGTTCTTCAACGACGGCGACCTCTGCGCGCGGTTGCGCGACGCCGGCCGCGGCGTGGAGATCGTTCCGGCCGCGACCGCCGTCCACGGCTATGGGACGAGCGTGAAGCGCGCGCAGCGGGCCGATCCCGCGCGAATGCGTGCCGAGTGGGTGGCCTCGCTGCGCCGCTACGCCGCCTGCCACTGGTCGCGGCCGCAGCGTGCGGCGCTGCCGGCGCTGCTGCTCGCCGACGTCGCGGTCGGCGCGCTGCTGTGCGTGGCCGGGCGCGAAGATCCGCGCGAGGTGCGCGGCACGCTGGGCGGCCTGGGCCTGCCGGGCGGTCCGCCGCCGCTGCTGACGCCGACGCGTCGACGCCACCGGTAGCCGCGACCGCGTCGCCCCGCTGGGCGGCTTCTGCATGACCCGCACGCAACACCCGCCCAAGACCCCGGCCGCCACCCGCCCAAGCCTCACGCTGGGCGGCTTCTGCATCACCCGCACGCAACACCCGCCCAAGCCTCCGGCCGCCACCCGCCCAAGCCTCCGGCCGGCACCCGCCCAAGCCTCGCGCGTCTCGTCGAGACGCCGTCAGACGACGTCGGCGGGCGCGTCCAGCGGGCGGATGGCACTGGCCGGCACGCCCGCCAGCAGGTGCCCGCCCGGGTACTCGCCGCCGGTCAGCACGGAGCCGGTCGCGACCATCGCGTTGCGCCCGACGTGCGATCCGCGCAGGATCAGCGCGTTGGTGCCGACGAAGACGTTGCTCTCGACGATCACCGGCGTCGACAGGACCGGCTGGCGCGCGACATGGGTGTCCGAGCCGTCGTGCGTGCGATCGGAGTCCATGACCGTGACGCCCTCCGCGAGACCGACGCGATCGCCGAGCTCGATGCGCTCGTGGCAGTGGATCGTCACGTTGCGCCCGACGATCGCCGACTCACCGATGACGAGCGTGCCCTTGGACTTCAGCTCGCTGCCGTCGCGCACCTGCGCGAGCGGACCGAAGCGCATCGTGCCGCCCCACGGCTGGATCCGGATGCGGTTCTGGAAGTGGCAGCCGTCCCCGATCTCGATCGTGGCATCGACGTGCGTCCAGAGGTCGAAGGTCAGGTCACGGCCGAAGCGGCAGTCGCGCCCGATGCGCAGCGTCAGCGAGCCACGGCCCTCGCCGATCGTGTCGATGGCGATGTGGGGCAGGTCGTCGAAGCGCGGAACGCCATCGATCGTCGCGGTGAAGTGGCACCCCAGCCGCGCCAGGCGCGCACGCGTCTGCAGGACCCAGGCAGCAAAGCGCGCGCTGCGAACGACGTTGGCGGCGGTGCCGAGCACAGCGCCACGGTAGCCGCGATCGGGCTGACCATCCCCTACCGGCGACGCGGCGGGCATCGCCGCGTGCACACCGTTGGTGCTCGGGGTGATCGCAACCGGTGGTGGCGGGATCGCCGCGGCGGGCGGCTCGGCGCCTTCGGCCTGCGAACGCAGGAAGGCCGCCATCGCGACGGGCGTCGGATAGTCGAAGACGAGCGTCGACGGCAGTCGCAGGCCGCTGACCTTCGCCAGGCGATTGCGCAGGCCGACCGAGCCGAGCGAGTCGAATCCCAGCTGCTTGAACGGCCGCTGCGGTGCCACGTCATCGGACGATTGGTGTCCGAGGGCTGCCGCGGCCTGCGCGCACACCAGCGTGAGCACGAGCTCGTCGCGCTCCTCGGGCGCCACCGCGGCGAGCTGCTGTGCGAGCGTGCCGGTCGCCGCGCGATCGCGGCGAGCCGGAGCACGGACGAGATCGCGCAGTATCGACGGCAGCGAGCCGTCACGCGCCTGTGAGCGCAGGACCGCCTGGTCGAACTCGACCGCCACGACCGCCGGCTCGCCTGAGCCCAGCGCCGCGTCCAGCAGCGCCGTCGCATGGTCGCGGCTCAGCAACCGCTGGCCAGTCGCCTCATGGCGCTCGACGTCCTCGCGGCGCAGGTCTCCGAGCATGCCGCTCTCCAGGTCCCACAGGCCCCAGGCGATCGACGTCGCGGCCTGCCCGGCGGCGCGGCGCCTGCACGCGAGCGCGTCGAGGTAGGCGTTTGCGGCGGCGTAGTTGCCCTGGCCGGGATGCCCGAGCGTGCCCGCGACGCTGGAGAACAGCACGAAGGCCTCGAGCTCCATGCCGGCGGTCAGCTCGTCAAGCCAGCGGGCGCCGCCGGCCTTCGGCCGCATGACGCGCTCCAGGGCGCCGGCATCCAGCGACGCGATCGTGGCATTCTCGAAGGTGCCCGCCGCATGGACCACCGCCGTGAGCGGGTGCTCGGCAGAGATCGACGCGAGCAGGCCGGCGACGGCGTCGCGGTCTGCGACGTCGCAGACCGCGACCTCGACGGCGCACCCGAGCTCCGCGAGCTCGGCTCGCAGCGACGGCACGCCGTCCGCGTCACCGCCGCGCCGGCTTGCGAGCAGCAGGTGGCGCGCGCCCGCTTGTGCGAGGTGGCGCGCGACGACGGCGCCAAGTCCGGACGTCCCGCCGGTGATCAGCACGGTCCCATCCGGATCGGGTGTGCCGGCGGCTGCGCGCGACGGCCGATCGGCGCGGGCCAACCTCGCAACGAGCACCGCGCCGTCGCGCAGCGCCAGCTGCGGCTCGCCGGTCGCCAGCGCGGACGCGAGCGCGGACTCCAGCGCGGACCCGTCGTCGCCGTCGATCAGCACGAAGCGGCCCGGGTGCTCGGACTGCGCGCTGCGCACGAGCCCCCACAGCGCGGCGGCTTCGGGGGATGGCGACTCGCCCGCGCTTGCGGCCATCGCGCCCCTTGTGACGATCGCCAGGACGATGTCGTCCAGCCCCTCCTCGCGCAGCCAGGCCTGCAGCAGCTCCAGCAGCGCCCCGGCGTTCGGCGGCGGCGCCACGAGCACCGCCTGCGGGACGGGCGTGACCTCCCGCAGCGCGGCGAGATCGGCGACCTGCGGCGCACCCGCGAGGGCGAGACCCTCCCCCAGCACGGCCAGCCGGGCCGGCGGCTCGCGCGTCGCATCGCCGGCGGGCGTCCAGCGCACCGTCCACAGCCCCGCGAAGCCGGCGGAGGCCGCGGGACGCGTGACCAGGGCGTCGACGGACAGCACGAGCTCCCCCGCCTCGTCGAAGCCGCTCAGCCGCAGCACGCCGTCACCGTCGTCGATGACGCGCACGCGCAACGCGGCCGCTCCATGGCGATGCACGCGCACGCCTGCCCAGCTGAACGCCAGCCGCACCCCTCCGTCGCCGCCCTGGCCGACGGCCACGTGCAGCGCGGCATCCAGCAGCGCGGGATGCACAACGTAGCGCCCGGCTTCGGCGGCCTGCTCGGGTGCGAGCGCGACCTCGGCGAACAGCACATCGTCGGCGGCCCACGCCGCGCGCAGCGCCTGGAAGGCCGGCCCGTAGGCGAAGCCGCGATCGGCCAGCCGGTCATAGAGCGCGTCGGGTTCCACTGGCGCCGCCCCGGGGACCGGCCAGTCGCCGATCGGCGACGGCGCCACGGCCGCGGCCGCGGCGGCGGCGGCCGCGGCGGCGGCGATCGTGCCGGTTGCGTGACGCACCCAGTCGCCCGCGTCATCGGCGTACACCTCGATCGGCCGCGCGCCGTCGCCATCGGGCTCGCCGATGCTGACCTGCATCCGCACGCCCTTCCGGTCTCCCAGGATCAGCGGCGCCTCGATCGTCAGCTCGTCGAGCACGTCGCACGCCGCGTGCGACCCGGCGTGCAGCGCCAGCTCGGCGAACGCCGAGGCCGGCAGCAGCACCTCGCCGCCGATCTCGTGATCGGCCAGCCACGGATGCGCCTGTAGCGACACGAGCCCCGTCCACAACCACGCATCGCGGCCGGCGAGCCGCACCGCGGCGCCGAGCAGCGGATGCTCAGCCGGCTGCAGTCCGGCGGCCGCGACCCCCGCCCCGGCGGCGCCCGCTCCCGACCCCGGCGCAAGCCAGAAGCGCGTCCGTGCGAACGGGTAGCTCGGCAGCGTCACCGCTCGGGCCTGCAGGCCGGCGAACGCGACCTCCCAGTCGACGTGCACGCCGTGGACGAACGCCTCCCCCACGGACGTCTGAAAGCGCGCGAGCGTCCCCTCGCCGCGGCGCAGGGTCCCGACGACGGCCACGTCGTCGGGCTCGTCGACGGCATCGTCGATCGTCTCCTGCAGCGCCCAGGTCAGCACCGGGTGCGGGCCGGATTCGACGAACGTGGTCACCCCCGCCGACAGCAACACCCGCGTCGCCTGCTCGAAGCGGACCGGCTCACGCAGGTTGCGCACCCAGTGCGCCGCGTCCATCGCCTCGCCGTCGATGAGCTCCGCGGTCGTCGTCGAGATGATCGGGATCGCGGCCGCTGTCGGCACGATCGGCGCGAGATCCTTCAGCAGGCGGTCGGCGATCGCATCGACCTGCGGCGAGTGCGAGGCGTAGTCCACGGCGATCATCCGCGCCCGCACGCCATCGGCCTCGCACGCGCCGAGCAGCTCCTCGAGCGCCGCCGGCTCGCCCGACACGACCGTCGAGCGCGGCCCGTTGAACGACGCCAGCGAGATGCGCCCGTCGAAGCGCTCGATCCGCTCGCGCACCTCGTCGGCGCCCAGGAACACGGACATCATCCCGCCCGCTCCGGCCAGCTGCACGAGCGCCGCGCTGCGCAACGCCGCGACGCGCGCGGCGTCGTCGAGCGACAGCGCGCCCGCGACATGCGCGGCGGCGATCTCGCCCTGCGAGTGCCCGACGACGAACGCCGGATGCACGCCGCAGGAGCGCCACAGCGCTGCCAGCGACACGAAGACCGCGAACGAGGCGGGCTGCACGACGTCCATCCGCTCGAGCGCCGGCGCGCCCGCGGCGCCGCTGACGACGTCGCGCAGCTTCCAGCCGACGTGCGGGCGCAGTGCCCGCGAGCACGCCTCCATGCGCTCGGCGAACACCGTCGAGGCATCCCACAGATCGAGCGCCATGCCACGCCACTGCGAGCCCTGGCCGGGGAAGACGAACGCGACCCCGCCGTCGGCGCGCGCGACCCCCTGCACGGCGGCGTCGTCGGGCTCCCCCGCGGCCACCGCCGACAGCCCGCGCAGCAGCGTCGCTCGATCCCCGGCGACGACCGCGCGATGAGACAGCCGCGCACGCCCGGCGGCCAGCGACCAGCCGACGTCGCCGTCGCGCACGGCCGGGTGCGCCCGCACGTGCGAGCGCAGCCGGCGAGCCTGCTCGCGCAGCGCCGTCTCAGACGTCGCCGACAGGATCCACGGCACGACGTCGCCGTCGTCGCCCTCGACGGGTTCCTGCACCGCCGGAGCCTCCTCGAGCACGACGTGCGCGTTGGTCCCGCTGATGCCGAACGACGACACCGCCGACCGGCGCGGACGGTCGGCCGCACGCGGCCACGGGCTCGCGTCGCCGAGCAGCGCCACGCCGCCCGAGGACCAGTCGACCTGCGGCGTCGGCTCGGCGGCGTGCAGCGTGCGCGGGAGCGAGCCGGCCCGCATCGCCATGACCATCTTGATGACGCCCGCGACGCCCGCGGCCGCCTGCGTGTGGCCGATGTTGGACTTGATCGAGCCGAGCGCGAGCGGCCCACCGGAGCGCTCGCGCCCGTAGGTGGCCAGCAGCGCCTGCGCCTCGATCGGGTCCCCCAGCCGCGTGCCCGTGCCATGAGCCTCGACGGCGTCGACCTCGCCCGGCGCCACGCCGCTGTTGGCGAGCGCCTGGCGGATGACCTGCTCCTGGGATGGCCCGTTGGGCGCCGCCAAGCCATTGCTCGCGCCGTCCTGGTTGGTCGCGCTCCCGCGCACGAGGCCGAGCACCCGATGCCCCAGCCGGCGAGCATCCGACAGGCGCTCGACGAGCAGCAGGCCCGCTCCCTCCGACCAGCCGGTGCCGTCCGCGCCGGCGCCGAAGGACTTGCAGCGCCCGTCGGCGGCGAGACCGCGCTGGCGGCTGAACTCGACGAACACGCCGGGCGTGGCGAGCACCGTCACACCGCCGGCCAGGGCCATCGTGCACTCGCCGCTGCGCAGCGATTGGCAGGCGAGGTGCAGCGCCACGAGCGACGAGGAGCACGCGGTGTCAACGGTCAGCGCCGGACCCTGCAGCCCGAGCGCGTAGGCGACGCGGCCGGAGACCACGCTGTACAGCGAGCCGGTGAGGCGCAGTCCCTCGAGGGCGCCGCCTCCCGGCGCGAAGGAGCCGTAGTCCTGCGTGCTGACCCCCGCGAACACCCCGGTCGCCGTGCCGTGCAGCGACTGCGGATCGATGCCCGCGTGCTCCAGCGCCTCCCAGGCGGTCTGCAGCAGCAGGCGCTGCTGGGGATCCATCGCCAGCGCCTCGTTGGGCGCGATGCCGAAGAAGGCCGCGTCGAACTCGCCCGCGCCGTCGAGGAAGCCGCCCGCGCGGGTCGTGCTCGTGCCCTCGTGGTCGGGATCGGGGTCATACAACCCGTCGAGATCCCAGCCGCGATCGGTCGGGAAGGCGCCGATCGCGTCGACGCCGCCGTCGACGAGCTCCCACAGCTCCTCGGCCGAGCGCACGCCGCCCGGATAGCGGCAGCCGATGCCGACGATCGCGATCGGCTCGTCGTCGTCGGTCCGCGCGGGCGTCACGGCACGCGCGGCCCGCTCGCCGCCGCCCAACGAGCTGCTCAGCAGCTCGGCGACCGCGGCGGGCGTCGGATGGTCGAAGACGAGCGTCGCGGGCAGTCGCAGCCCCGTCGCCTGCTCCAGGCGGTTTCGCAGCTCGACCCCGGCGAGCGAATCGAAGCCCAGCTCCTTGAATGCGCGCCGGGGGGCGACGGCCGCCACGGTGTCGTGGCCGAGGACCGCCGCCGCGTTGGTGCGGACGAGCTGCAGCAGCGCCGCGCCGCGATCGGCGCCGTCGGCACCCCACGCGCCGCCGGCGGGCTCCGGGGCGCCCTGCGGCTCCTCGCCGACCCAGAAGCGCCGGCGCGCAAATGCGTACCCAGGCAGGTCGACGCGCTCGGGGGCCGGATCGCCGTAGACGGCCTCCCAGTCGACGTCCACGCCGCGCGCATGCGCCTCCCCGAGCGATGTCATGAAGCGTTCCAGGCCCCCCTCGTCGCGGCGCAGCGAGCCGATGACCGCGCGGTCGCCGTCCTCGGTGGCCAGCGTGCCCTCGACGGCGACCGTCAGCACCGGATGCGGGCTGATCTCGACGAACGCCGTGGCGCCGTGGCGAGCCAGTGCCCTGGTGGCCTGCTCGAAGCGCACGGGATGGCGCAGGTTGGAGAACCAGTACTCGGGGCCCAGCTCGCCGCCGTCGATGACATCGCCGGTGACGACCGAGCAGAACGCCACGTCGCCCGACCGCGGCGCGATCGGCGCGAGCTGCTCGAGCAGCGTGTCGCGGATCAGCTCGGCCTGCGGGCCATGCGAGGCGTAGGCCCCGGCGATCCGCCTGGCCCGCACGCCGTCGGCCTCCAGCGCCTCCAGCAGCTGCGCGAGCGGCTCGAGATCGCCGGTCACCGCGACCGAGCCGGGCCCGTTGTAGACCCCGATCGACAAGCCCTCCAACCGGTCCAGGCGCGCTTGCACGGACTCGGCGTCCAGCAGCACCGACACCATCGAGCCGCGACCATCCAGCGCCATCGCCGTGCGCCCGCGCATCGCCGCCACGCGCGCCGCGTCGGCGAGCGACAGCGCTCCGGCGGCGTATGCCGCGGCGACCTCGCCCTGGGAGTGGCCGACGACGAAGTCGGGCCGCACCCCCATGTGGCGCCAGAGCTCAGACAACGAGACGGCCATCGCGAACATCACGGGCTGCACGACGTCGACCTGCTCAAGCGGCGGGGCGCCGGGCCTGTCGCGCAGCACATCCTCCAGCGACCAGTCCAGAAACGGCGCGAGCGCCTCGGCGCACGCCTCGATCGATGCCGCGAACGCCGGCGCCGTGCGCCACAGCTCAAGCGCCATCCCCGGCCACTGCGATCCCTGGCCCGGGAACACGAACGCGACCTTGCCGGCCTGCCCGGCGGTCCCGAGCGCGATCCCATCGCCCAGCTCGCCGGCCGCGACGGCCCTCATGCGCCTCAGCAGCGTCTCGGTGTCCGCCCCGACGACCACGGCGCGGCGACCCAGCCGCGCGCGCCCCGTGGCAAGCGACCATCCGACGGCGTCCGGCGTCAGCTCCGGGCGCCGCGCGACATGCTCGGCGAGCCGATCGGCCTGGGCGCGCAGCGCCGCCTCGTCGTGCCCGCTGACGATCCACGGCACGACAGCGCCGGCCGGGCGCGGCGCGGCCGGCTCGCGAAGCGGCGCCGCCGACAGCAGCAGGTGGCAGTTGGTTCCCCCCATGCCAAACGACGAGACGCCCATCACCTCGCCCCGCCACGTCTCGCGCTCGCGCACGACGCGCAACGCCAGCTCGTCGAGCGCGATGGCCGGGTTGGGCTCGGAGAAGTTCAGGCTCGCGACGAGCTCGCCGCGACCGAGGCACAGCGTCGCCTTCAGCAGCCCGGCGATCCCCGCCGCCCCCTCCAGGTGGCCGATGTTCGTCTTGATCGAGCCGACCGCGAGCGCCGCGTCGGCCGACCGCCCGACGCCGTAGACGCGTCCCAACGCCGTCGCCTCGACCGGATCGCCGGCGCGCGTGCCGGTCCCGTGCAACTCGACGTAGCCGACCTCCTCGGCGCGCACGCCCGCACGCGACAGCGCCGCCCGGATCACCCGCTCCTGCGCCTCGGCGCTCGGCGCCGTGATGCCCGACGCGCCCGTGCCGCTGCTCACGGCGCTGCCGCGGATGACGCCGTGGATGCGGTCGCCGGCCGCGACCGCATCGTCCAGCCGCCGCAGGACGGCGAAGGCGCCGCCCTCGCCGCGCACGAACCCGTTCGCGCGCGCGTCGAAGACGTAGGCGCGACCATCGGGCGACAGGGCTCCGATGCTCTGCGCGCGCAGCATCGACTGCGGCGAGAGGATGAGATTCACGCCGCCGGCGAGCGCCAGCTGCGACTCGCCGGAGCGCAGGCTGTCGCACGCCATGTGCACGGCGACCAGCGACGAGGACTGGCCGGTGTCGACGGCCATGCTCGGGCCGTGAAAGCCGAAGCGGTGCGAGACCCGGTTGGCGGCGATCCCGCGCTCGAGGCCGGCGAGGGTGTGCCGGCCAGGCGCCTCGCCGGCCGCGTCGAGCACGTCGGCGTAGTCGCCGTACATGATCCCGACGAACACGCCGACCGCACCCTCGCGCCAGCGCTCGGGGTCCTGGCCGGCGTCCTCCATGCCCTCGAAAGCCAGCTCGAGCGCAAGGCGCTGCTGGGGGTCCATCGCCACCGCCTCGCGGGGCGAGACGCCGAAGAAGTCCGCGTCGAAATCCTCGACGCCGTCGACGAATCCCGCGGCTGGCAGCGTCGACGGGTCGCCGTCCCAGCCGCCCAGGCGGGTCGCCGGGAAGTCCGTGATCGCTTCGACCTCGTCGGACAGCAGCCGCCACAGCGCCGCGCGATCGGGCGCCATCGGCAACCGGCATGAGAGGCCGACGATCGCGATGTCCTCGTGCCGGCTCATCCCCCGTCGCATTGTCGCACGGTGCGTGCGACCGGCCGCCGGCGTCGGCCCGCTCGGCTGGCGCGTCGGCGCGTGCGGGAACGGACGTCGGCGCAGCGCGTTCGGGCAAGCGCTTAGGCTTGGGCCATGACCAAGCTTGAGATTTCCGACGACCTGTCCGACAAGCCCGCGATCCCCCAACCCAGCGGCGATCCTCCAAGCGAGCTGACCAGCGACGACGTCGTCGTCGGCGAGGGCACCGCCGCCTCGCCAGGCAAGCACGTCACCGTGCACTACGTCGGCGTCTCGCATTCCACCGGCAAGCAGTTCGATTCCTCCTGGGATCGCGGCGCGCCGTTCGACTTCCCGCTGGGCGCCGGCCGCGTGATCCAGGGATGGGACTTCGGCGTGACGGGCATGCGCGAAGGCGGGCGCCGCACGCTGGTCATCCCGCCGGTGATGGGCTACGGCGAGCGCGGCATGGGTCCGATCGCCCCGAACGAGACGCTGGTCTTCGTCGTCGATCTGCTGAAGGTGGGTTGAGCGCGATGAGCATCCGCACCGCGACCGCCGCCCTGCTCGCCGTCGCCGCGCTCGGCACGGCTGCCTGTGGCGAGGACCTCGGCAACGACCAGATCGCCGAGTTCGCGACGAGCCCCGAGACGACCGCCACGACCGCGACCGCGACGACGGCGTCCAGCGGCAAGCCGATCCAGGAGATCGAGATTTCCGAGGACCTCACGAAGAAGCCGGAGATCCCCAAGCCGGCGGGCGACCCGCCCGACAAGCTCTATCAGCGCGACATCGTCGAGGGCACGGGCGACGCGGCGAAGTCCGGCGACAACCTGTCGGTGCAGTACGTCGGAGTCAACTACGACACGGGCGAGCAGTTCGATGCCTCGTGGGACGGTGGCGAGCCGTTCCCGTTCGAGCTCGGCGCGCAGAACGTGATCGGTGGCTGGGATCAGGGCGTCGTCGGGATGAAGGAGGGGGGTCGCAGGCTGCTGGTGATCCCGCCCGATCTGGCCTACGGCAAGGAGGGCCAGGGCACGATCCCGCCGAACGCCACGCTGATGTTCGTGATCGACCTGAAGTCGATCGGCTGAGCCACGGGGCGTCGCGGCTACGCGGCGCCCCAGACCCCACCCGTGCGGCCGAGCGTGATCGAATGCTCGCCGCTCTCGGTCTCGACGCGGAACACGGCCTGGTCGGAGTCGGTCCCGGGCTTGTCGATGACCTGCACGAGCCGAAGGCTCGCGATCTCCGTCGCGCCGAGCCGCTGGATCGCGGCGGCGCGCGCCGCCTCCTCGAGCGTCGCGCGGTCCCACCCCTTGTCCGAGGCGTGCGCCTGGGCCAGCTCGCGCTCGGCACGCCGCAACGATGCGACGAGCTCGCCCTCACCGTCGCGGGTGCGGCGGCCCATTGCGATGTAGCCACCGGCGCCGAGGCCGACGACGAGCACGAGGACGACCAGCAGGACGATGAGCAGGACGGACACCGACGAAGATGCTACTTCCTAGCGTCGATCAGCTCAGCACGGCTCGGGCGCTCAGGTGCGTGCCGACCTTGCGCTTGACGCGCTGAAGCGCGTTGTCGACGGTCTTGGCGTCGCAGCCCAGCCGTAGCGCGACCTCCTCATACGGGCGACCGTCGAGGTACAGCGCCAGCACGCGCGACTCGAGCTCCGACAGCGCCGTCGACAGGCAGCCGACGAGGGATTGCAGCTCCTCGGTGGAGATGACCTGGTTGACAGGGTCGTGCACGGTGGAGCCCGGGATGACGTCCTCGAGCGTCGGCTCGCCGTCGCCCGAGGCTCCGGCCGGCGTCGCCGAGAACGAGATGTACTGGTTCAGCGGCGTGTGCTTGTTGCGCGTCGCGGTCTTGACCGCGGTGATGATCTGCCGCGTGATGCACAGCTCCGCGAAGTTGCGAAACGACGACTCGCGGTCGGCGCGGTAGTCGCGCACGGCCTTGTAGAGGCCGACGAGTCCCTCCTGGATGAGGTCGTCGGCGTCGCCGCCGGCGAGGAAGTACGAGGAGGCCTTGAGCCGCACGAAGCCGTAGTACCGGCGCACGATCCGGTCGTAGGCATTGCGGTCACCCTGCTTGGCCAGCGCGATGAGAAAGTAATCATCGACGTGGGCTTGAGGGTGAGACTTCTGGGAAAGACGGGCCACGAGCAGGTCCTTTCCCGACCCGCTCACGGGTCGGAGTTGCTCAGTGGCGGTCCCCTCCCAGGGCGCCAGCTGCATGAAACCGATGCTGAACCTCAGGGTCAGGCCCCGAGTCGGGCGGGACCGTATACGCCGTTATGGATCCCTGTCAAGGGATCGTTCGGTGCTGCACGATTCCATACATCAGCACCGCGGCTGCCGCGCTGGCGTTCAGCGACTGCACGCTGCCGCGCTGGGGCAGTGCGACGAGGACGTCGCAGGACGCGGCGACGCGCGGTCGCAGGCCGCTGCCCTCGCCGCCGATCACGAGTACGACGCCGCCCGCGTAGTCGGGCTCGTCGTAGCGCGTCGAGCTCTCCGCGTCGGCGCCATAGCACCAGCATCCGGCCGCCTTGGCATCTCCCAGGAAGTCCGCGAGGTTGCGGACCCGCGCGATCCGCAGGTGCTCGACCGCGCCCGCCGACGCCTTGGCGACGGCCGCTGTGATCGCGGCGGCGCGGCGCTCGCAGAGCACGACGCCGGTGGCTCCCGCGCACTCCGCGGTGCGGCAGATCGCGCCGACGTTCTGTGGATCCTGAAGCTCGTCCAGCGCGACGATGAACGGCTCGTCGCGCGCGAGCAGCTCGACCGCGCCCACGTAGGGGTAGCCGCCGGCTTCGGCGCAGATCCCCTGGTGGTCGGGCGACCCGCAGCGCGCCTGCAACGCGCCTCCATCGACGATCTGCACATCCGCCAGGCCGCGCAGCCACGGCTCGCGAGCGGCGGCCTCGGTCGCCCAGATGCGCTCCAGGCGCCTGCGGCCCGCACGCAGCGCCTCGTGCACCGGGTTGCGCCCGTAGAGGATCACGCCCGCACGAGCGACGGCCCTTCGGGGCCGTCGCGGACCGTCCAGCCCATCGCGCCCAGCTCGTCACGCACGCGGTCGGCCTCAGCGTAGTCCTTGGCGAGACGAGCGGCCTCGCGCCGTTGCAGCAGCTCGTGCTCCGGCGCGCCTGCCTCGTCGCCGGCCTCGACGAGATTCTCCAGGCCCAGCACGCCGAGCATCTCCACGAGGTCTGCGCGGCCCACGGGCTCGCCGCGGCGATTGGCCTCACGAACCCATTCGAAGAGGGCGCCGAGCGCCGTGGCGGTGTTGAAGTCGTCGGCCAGCGCGGCGAAGAAGGCGTCGCGATGCACGCGCATGTCGGCGGGCGACTCGCCGTCGGCCAGCCGCCGCGCCGCCTCGCGGATCCGCGCGATCCGCGCCCCGGCCTCCGCCAGGCGCTCGTCGTCGAAGGCCATCGGCTGGCGGTAGTGCGCGCCCGCGAACAGCATGATCAGCGCGTCGCGGCCAACCTCGTCGAGGACCTCGTGCAGGCGGACGGCGTTGCCCAGGCTCTTGCCCATCGTGCCGCCACGCAGTTGCAGCATCCCGTTGTGCATCCAGATCTGCGCGAGCTCGGCGCCGCGCCCCATCCGCGTCTGCGCGGCCTCGTTCTCGTGATGGGGGAACGCGAGGTCGTTGCCGCCGCCGTGGATCTCAAAGCCCACGCCGAGCAGCTGCTCGGCCATCGCCGAGCACTCGATGTGCCAGCCCGGCCGTCCCCGCCCCCACGGCGCGTCCCATGCGGAGTCCTCGCCCTCCTTCTGGGCCTTCCACAGCGCGAAGTCCAGCGGATCCTCCTTGCGTGCGGTGCCCTCGCCATCCTCGCCCTGGCTCATCTCGTCGATCGCGCGATGGCTGAGCGATCCGTACTCGGCGTCCGAGCGCACGCGGAAGTACACGTCGCCGTCGACGGCGTAGGCGTGGTCACGCTGCATCAGCGCGGCGATGAGGTCGACGATGCCCTCGATCGACTCGGAGGCCAGCGGCTCGGCATCCGGGCGCCCGAGGCCGAGCGCGGCCGTGTCGGCGAGGTAGTGCGCCGTCATCTCCGCGGCGAGCTGCACGCTGGTGACGCCCAGCGGCCGCGCCGCGTCGTAGATCTTGTCGTTGACGTCGGTGATGTTGACGACGAGCGTCACGTCGTGGCCCTCGTGTGCAAGGAAGCGCTTGAGCAGCGAGAAGACGACGAACGGCCGGGCGTTGCCGACGTGCACGCGGCCGTAGACCGTCGGACCGCAGGCGTAGATGCCCACGCGTTCCCCGGGGCCGGGGCGCAGCTCGGCGAGCGCGGCCGAGCGCGCGTCGTGCAGACGGATCATCGTGCGGCTCAGGCTACTTCGAGCGTCGCGATCGCCAGGGCCGCAACGCCCTCCAAGCGCCCGACGAAGCCCATGCCCTCGCCGGTCGACGCCTTCACGTTGACCGACCCGCGAGGAAGCCCCAGCGCCTGCGCCAAGCGCTCGCGCATCGCCCCGCGCAGCTCGCCGAGCTTCGGGCGCTCCATCAGCACCGTCGCGTCGACGTGCACGACCCGCAGGCCGAGCGCCAGCACGAGCGGGATCACCTCGCCGAGCAACTCGATCGAATCCGCGCCCGCGTAGGCGACGTCTGAGTCGGGGAACTGCACGCCGATGTCATCCAGGCCCGCCGCGCCGAGCAGCGCGTCCATGACAGCGTGCGTGAGCACGTCGGCGTCGGAATGCCCGTCGAGACCACGCTCCGCATCGGGGAAGGTCACCCCGCCGAGAATCAGCGGCCTCCCGGCGACGAAGCGGTGCGAGTCCCATCCCAGGCCCGTGCGCACGCCGCTCATCCGATCGCCTCCAGGCGGCGCGAGCGCCGTTCGAAGATTGCCAGCTCGCCGACGCCGACCCGTTCGAGCAGCGCCAGGGCGGCGTCGTAGTCGCGCCCGACGTCGCCGGGGACGTGCGCGTCGCTTGACAGTGCGACCGGGCAGCCGGCGTCGACGCACATCTCCAGGAACGCCTGCGCCGGGTAGAGCTCGCCGACGGGCTTTCGCAGCCCGGCGGTCGAGACCTCGATGGCGATCTGCGATTCGGCGATGCCGTCCATCGCCAGATCGTAGAAGCGACGCAGGTCGCCTTCGGGCACGGGCCGGCGGCCGCCCCACATCTTGACCAGATCGGGGTGCGCGAGGATGTCGAACAGGCCCGACCGCGCGGCCTCGCCGAGAGTCTGAAAGTACCGCCGCCACAGCGTGTCGGGACGCTGGGAGCGGTGATCGAAGACCTCGTAGCCGTCGTGGTCGACGGCGTGCTCGCCGACGAAGTGCACCGAGCCGACGACGAAGTCCCACTCGCGAGCCTCCAGGAGCGTCGCCATCCGGTCTTCGCGCCCGGCGACGAAGTCCGCCTCGATTCCCAATCGCAGGTCGGTCTCCTCACGGACGAAGCCGGCGTAGGCGTCGATGTCGTCGACGGCGCTGGCGACCCACAGCGGGTGGCGCCACACGTCAAGCGCCTGGGCGAAGCGGTACACGTGCTCGGCGCAGCCGAGCTCGCCGATTCCACGCTCCTGGGCGACCGCCCGGTAGCCATCGGCGTTTGCGGCCGTGAAGTACTGCGCCGCGTGCGTGCCGGGGTCGTCGGGGCGCAGGTGCAGGTGATAGTCGGTCAGCATGCGCAGCGCTCGCGCAATGCGATCTCCGCGACGTGCAGGTCCCCTGGCGTCGTGATCTTCATGTTCTCGCGCGGCGCCGCCACGATCCGCACGCTGCCACCGGCACGCTCGACGAGCCAGGCGTCGTCGGTGGCTGCCGCCAGCAGCTCCTCGGGACCGGACAGCGCGCGCTCGAGCACGTCGCGCCGGAAGACCTGCGGCGTCTGCACCGCCCACAGTGCGCGGCGGTCCAGCGTGCGCGTCACGGCGCCGTCGCGCGCCTCCTTGATCGTGTCGGTCACCGGCGCCGCCGCAATCGCCGCGTCGCAGCCGTGCGCTGCCAGGGTGTCGAGCGCGTCGCGGAAGATCCGCGGCGTGACGAGCGCCCGCGCGGCATCGTGCACGATCACCGGATCGCCCTCCCCGGCGCGCAGCGCCGCCAGCACGGACTGCGAACGGTGCTCACCGCCGGTTACGCCCGTCGTGCCCTCCGGAGCCCGCGCACCGGCGGGCAGCGCGACGACGATCTGCCCGACGCCTGCGACCTCCCGCAGCGCGTCGATGCTCCACTGCAGCATCGGGCGCCCGGCCACGACGACGAACGCCTTGGGTCCGTCAGACCCAAGGCGCTCTCCGCGACCCGCTGCCAGGACGAGCGCGAGTACGGGTACTAGTGCTTCCTCCGTGCCGGCAACCGAAGCACCTATGCCACGACGCCGGCGCTGTCGGCGAGCAGGTCGTCGAGGTGCTGCTCGGCCTCGTCCTCGTCCTTGTCCAGCGCGTACATGAGCTCGGAGGCGAGAACCTTCTTGGCCCGCGTGAACATCTGCTTCTCGCCGGTCGACAGGCCCTTCTCGTGCTCGCGGATCGCGAGGTTGCGCACGACCTCGGCGAGCTCGTAGATGTCTCCGGTCTTGATCTTGTCGCGGTTGTGCTTGAAGCGACGGTTCCAGTTCTTTGGCATCTCGGAGACATCGTCGGCGAGGACGGTGAGGACCTTCTGAACGGTCTCCTCGTCGATCACGCGGCGCAGCCCTGCCATGCCTGCGTTCTCACACGGGACCATCACGGTCATGTCGTTGTGGAGAATCTTGATCGTGAGGTACTCCCGCTCCTCGCCGAACATCACCCGACGCTCCTTCTTGAGGACCTGGCCGGCCCCGTGGTGGGGGTAGACGACGTTGTCGCCGAGCTCGAACTCGATGTTCTCGATGGCGCGGGCCTGCAGGTCGTCAAGCAGCTGCTCTTCGATCGCTTCGGGAATGATGATCTCCTTTATTAGCGTGGGCCTGACGCGCCACGACGACTTACGCTGACTGAATGCCCTGCAAGCATTACGTCTGTAGGTAACGATCCACGAGGTTGATCTCCTGCAGACGGCGAAGGCCCTCGCGGATGTCCTTCGCCCGGATCTCCCCCACGCCGTCGACGGTCTCGAGCTCGGCGTCGGTGGCGGCGAGCATCTCGTCAAGCCCGCCGAAGTCGCCGACGATCTGTGCCACGACGAGCTTCGGCAGCCGCGGGATCCGCCCGAGGATGCGAAACCCGCGCGGGGATACGGGATAGTCGAGGGTGTTGAGCTTGCGGTCATAGCCGAGCAGCTCGGCCAGGCGACCGAAGTCCAGCAGGTCGTGGTGAGGCAGGCGGCCGATCTGATCCAGCGCGCCCGCGTACTCCTCGTCGGAGTTCTCGGCGAGGTAGTCGTGCACGAGCGCGGCCTTGTCGGCGGCGGTGCCGACCATCGTCTCCTCCAGCTGCATCTCGATCAGCCGGCCCTCGGTGCCGAGCTCGACGATGTAGCGCTCGATCTCGACGGCCATGCGCGTCACGAGCTCGGAGCGCTGAAGCACCGTCAGGACGTCATGCAGCGTCGCGCCGCCCTCGAACTCCAGGGCGGTCAGGCGCGTTGAGACCTGGTCGAGGCGTGTGCGGTACTTGTCGAGCGTCGCGAGGGCCTGGTTGGCCTTGGCCAGGACGACGGGGATCTCCTCGAGGATGTACTTGCCGCCGTCGACGTAGAGCGAGACGACTTCGCGGCGCTGGGAGACCGCGATCACGAGCGCGTCGGTCTGCTTGGAGGCGCGCTCGGCGGTGCGGTGACGGGTGCCGGTCTCCAACGAGAGGATCGTGGGATCGGGCATCAGCTGGACGTTGGCCATCGCGATGCGCGTCGCGTTGGCGTTGAGCACGATCGCGCCGTCCATCTTCGCGATCTGGTAGAGCAGGGCGGGGGTGTAGTCGATCTCGAGCTTGATGCCTCCAGAGAACAGGAAGCTCAGCTCGTCGACCTCGCCCACGATGATCAGTCCACCCGTGCGGGCATGGACGATGTTGTCGATGCCCTCCCGAAGCGTGGTACCGGGGGCCACCATCTCCAACGCTTTCACCAATCGGGGCTCTTGACGAGACTCAAGCTCGTGTGATTCATCCCCTACTCGTTGGACCATTGGGACCATTTTAGCGGGTAATTAGGCTCGTGGCGATCTGGACGAACCCGCGACGCGGACGGCTACGCCGCGCGGGGGGAGGCCGCCGCCGGCAGCACCGACCGCAACGCCTGGCGCAGCGTGGGGGCGCTCTCGGGCGAGACGACGCTGCGCAGGCCGAACTTCGCGGCCTCGTCCTGGCGGCGGTCGGGGTGGGCGACCGAGCGCAGCTCTCCCGTCAGGCCGAGCTCGCCGAAGCAGGCGACAGGAGCCGCGCCCGCCGCATCGCCGACGCCCAGCGTGACCCCTCGCACGGCGCTCGCGACGGCGAGCGCGATCGCCAGGTCGGCGCCCGGCTCGTCGATGCGGACGCCGCCGACGACGTTGACGAAGACATCGCTGCTGCCGGCGCCGATCCCGGCATGGCGACCGAGGACGGCCAGCACGAGCGCGAGGCGGTTGCGGTCCAGGCCGTTGACGACGCGCCGCGGCGGCACGAGCTCTGATGGCGAGACGAGCGCCTGCACCTCGACGAGCAGCGGGCGCGTGCCCTCCATCGCGGCGAGCACGACCGATCCCGGCTTGCCGGTCGCCTCGGCGACGAAGCGCGCGCTGGCGTCCAGCACCTCGACCAAGCCGCTCTGGCGCATCTCGAAGACGCCCGCCTCGTTGGTGGAGCCGAAGCGGTTCTTCAACGCCCGCAGCGTCCGGTAGGTGCGCTCGCGCTCGCCCTCGAACTGCAGCACGCAGTCGACGAGGTGCTCCAAGACGCGCGGACCGGCGAGCGAGCCCTCCTTCGTCACGTGGCCGACGAGCAGCACGGCGATGTCCTGCGCCTTGGCGGCCTGCATGATCCGCCCGGCGACCTCTCGCACCTGGCCCACCGAGCCGGGCGCGCCGCTCAGATCGGCGGCGTGCATCGTCTGCACGGAGTCGATGACGCACACCTCCGGGCGCTCGGCGCGCAGCGTCGCGAGGATCGTGTCGAGGTCGGTCTCGGCGAGCACCGGGACGTCGAGCGCTCCGTCTCCGCAGGTCAGGCGTTCGGCGCGCAGCCGGATCTGCGCCGGGGACTCCTCGCCGGAGACATACAGCGTGCGCCGCCCGGCCGCCGCGAGGTTGCCCAGCGCCATGTTCGTCAGGGTCGACTTGCCGATGCCCGGCGATCCACCGAGCAGCACCAGCGAGCCCGGCACGATCCCGCCGCCGAGCACGCGGTCGAGCTCGCCGATCGCCGTGCGCAGGCGCGGCACTCGCTCGGTGCTGACGTCCGCCAGTCGGACCGGCTTGCCGGCGGTCCTCGTCGCTCGGGCAGCGCCGCCACGGCTGCCCGGCGCCGCTACGGGCGCGTGCTCCTCGACGAGCGTGTTCCACGCCTCGCAGCCCGGACATTGCCCGTGCCAGCGCGCGGTCGAGTGCCCGCAATCCGAGCAGACGTGGACGGTCGTGGGTCGCGCCATCTGCTGAGCCTAGGGTCTGGGGCCGACGTCTTCGCCCCCCGAGGCGTAGGTCCCGGGTGCGCCGAAGCTACGCGGCGCGTTCGCAGACGAGCGTGAGCTCGGGCGAGGGGCGCGGCCCGGCGAGCGCGCGCGAGCGCTCGGAGGCGTCCAGCGAGCATGCGGCCAGCAGCGCGTCGATCGCCTCGGGCTCGTGCTCGCGCAGGTGCCGGATGGCGCGCGCGTCGAAGACCACGAGCTGCAGGTCGGTGGCGGCGAGCACGGTCGCGACCGGGTATGCGGCGCGCCGCGTGGACAGCAGGCCGAACACGTCGCCTGGACCGAGCTCGTCGACGGTCTCGCCGGCGCAGCGGACGATGCCGCGACCTGTGGCGATGAAGGCCAGCTCGTAGTGCATCGATCCGCCGAGCAGGACCCGCCGCCCCGCCGCAAGCCGCTGTTCTGCGGCATGCGGAGCGAGCCGCTCGAGCTCTTGGAAGCTCAGCGACTGAAGGTGCGTCAGCGATGCCATCTGGAGGCTCTCCACTGCCCCTACGGCGTAACGAACGACCGAACATCGTTCATTTCATTCGTCCATGATGGGAGCGTGGCCGACTGGGATGACGTGCGGCGAATCGCATTGGCGCTGCCTGAGACGACGGAGAAGCCGGCGTATGGCTCTGCGTCGTGGCGCGTGCGCGACAAGCTCTTCGTGTGGGAGCGCCCGCTGCGCAAAACCGATCTGCGGGCGCTGGGCGACCAAGCGCCCGATGGCCCGATCCTCGGCGTGCGCGTCGAGCATCTCGTGGCCAAGGAGGCGCTGCTCGCCGACGACCCGGACGTCTTCTTCACGACCCCGCACTTCGACGGCTATGCCGCGGTCCTCGTGCGCCTGGAGCGCATCTCCTTCGAGATCCTTGAGGAGCTGATCGTCGAGGCATGGCTGGATCGCGCGCCCAAACGCGTAGCCCGCGCCTATCTCGACGACGCGTAGCCGGGCGCAGAGTCAGCCCAGGCCGGCGAAGAGCTCGCTGAGCGCGAGCGCGAAGCCCGGGAGCTGGGGCGACTGCAGCAGCTCGTCGCGCTCCAGCTCGAGCGCGATGTCGAAGCAGGATGCCTCGGGTTCGCTGCGGCGGAACACGAGCACGCTGTGCGCGCGGGTGTCGACGAGCCAGAGCTCGCGCAGCCCCTGCTGCTCGTACACCGCCCGCTTGACGCCCACGTTGAAGCGCCATGTCGACGGCGAGCGCACCTCGACGGCGATGTCGGGCATCGGCGAAGGTGCGCCCGCGTTGCGTCCGGGTCCTCGGCCTTCGGCATACCAGAGGATGTCCGGCGCGTAGACGTTGCGGTCGTCGAGGCGGACGTCGAGCGGCATGATCGCGAAACCGCGTCCATCCTCCGCTCGCGCCCAGGACACCAACGCGAAGAGCAGGTCCGTGCAGACGTGCTGATGCGGGGGCACCGGCTGGTTCACGACGACCTCACCGTCGATCAGCTGCGTCCACGGTGGACCTTCCGGCAGCAGCAGGTACTCGTCTGCCGTCATCTGTGCAGCGACTGGCATCGCGTTCATCGTAGCTCCGTCCTCCGAGCGTTCCAAGGGGCTTCATCACCCTTCAAAGGGCGCGGCGCCGCGATTCTCGCCCCCCAACAACCGAGGGCGGCTCGCGGGCCGCCCTCGGTAGGACTGTCAGGTGCAGCCGAGGTCAGTCGGCCGGAGGGGGCTCCTCGATCGTCGGCTGGTCCAGCGCGCCGCCGGGCTCGGCAGGGCCCTCCTCGTCGTCGGAGACCTCCGCCGCGCCGGCGCCGACCGTGGCCGGCACCTTCGTCGGCTCGACGACCGTCAGGGAGACCTCGCGGTCGTCCTCCTCGGGCGCCTTCTCGACCATGACCGTCGCGCCGGCGGGCAGCTCGGCCCGCAGGACGAAGTCCGCCAGCGGATCCTCGATGTAGCGCTGGATCGCGCGGCGCAGCGGCCGGGCGCCCATCGACGGGTCCCAGCCCTTGTCGACGAGCAGATCCTTGGCCTCGTCTGAGAGCTCCAGCTGCAGCCCGCGGTCGGCCATCGACTCGCGGATGCGACGCATCAGCAGGTCGACGATCTGGCGGATCTCCGCCTTCTGGAGCTTGTGGAAGACGATCACGTCGTCGATGCGGTTGAGGAACTCGGGCCGGAAGACCTTCTTCAGCTCGCCCATGATCCGGTTCTTCATGTCGTCGTAGGTGATGCCGGTCTCGTCGTCGGAGACCGCGAACCCGAGCGGCGTGTTGCGAGCGATCTCCGATGCGCCGATGTTCGACGTCATGATCACGATCGCGTGGCGGAAGTCGACCGTGCGGCCCTGGGAGTCGGTCAGGCGCCCGTCCTCGAGGATCTGCAGGAGGATGTTGAAGACGTCCGGGTGGGCCTTCTCGATCTCGTCGAGCAGCAGCACGCAGTACGGCTTGCGCCGGACCGCCTCCGTCAGCTGGCCACCCTCGTCGAAGCCGATGTAGCCCGGGGGCGAGCCCACCAGGCGCGACACGGAGTGCTTCTCCATGTACTCCGACATGTCGACGCGGGTCATGGCCTCCTCGTCGCCGAAGAGGAACTCCGCCAGCGTGCGCGCGAGCTCGGTCTTGCCGACGCCCGACGGGCCGAGGAACACGAACGAGCCCGTCGGCCGCTTGGGATCCTTCAGCCCCGCGCGGGAGCGGCGGATCGCCTTGGAGATGACCTCGACCGCGGCCTGCTGGCCGATGACGCGCTTGTGCAGCTCCTCCTCCATGCGCATGAGCTTCGCCGTCTCGGCCTCGGTGAGCTTGAAGACGGGGATGCCGGTCCACATCGAGACGATGTCGGCGATCTCCTCCTCGCCAATCGCCGGACGCTCGGTCTCGGCCTCGCCGGCCTCCCACTGCTCCTCCAGCTCGCGCTTCTTCTGCGTGAGCTGGCGCTCGGTGTCGCGGAGGTTTGCGGCCTTCTCGAACTCCTGCGACTCGATCGCCGTCTCCTTGTCGCGCCGCGTCGTCTCGATCTCCTCTTCGAGCTCGCGATAGACGGGTGGGGAGGTCATCGACTTGATGCGCATGCGCGACGCGGCCTCGTCGATGAGGTCGATCGCCTTGTCTGGCAGGAAGCGGTCGGAGATGTAGCGGTCGGCGAGCTCCGCCGCGGCCTCGAGGGCCTCGTCGGTGATCCTGACCTTGTGATGGGCCTCGTAGCGGTCGCGCAGGCCCTTGAGGATCTGCACGGTCTCCTCCGTCGAGGGCTGCTCGACGCGGATCTGCTGGAAGCGACGCTCCAGGGCGCTGTCGCGCTCGAGGTACTTGCGGTACTCCTCGAGCGTCGTCGCGCCGATCGTCTGCAGCTCGCCGCGGGCGAGCGCCGGCTTGAGGATCGAGGCCGCGTCGATCGCGCCCTCGGCCGCGCCCGCGCCGACGAGGTTGTGCAGCTCGTCGATGAACAGGATGATGTCGCCGCGCTGGGTGATCTCCTTCATCACCTTCTTCAGGCGCTCCTCGAACTCGCCGCGGTACTTCGAGCCGGCGACCAGGGCCGCGAGGTCCAGCGTGTAGATCTGCTTGCCCTTCAGCAGCTCGGGCACGTCGGACGTCGTGATGCGCTGAGCGAGGCCCTCGACGACGGCGGTCTTGCCGACGCCGGGCTCGCCGACGAGCACGGGGTTGTTCTTCGTGCGGCGCGAGAGGATCTGCATGATCCGTTCGATCTCGGTCTCGCGACCGACGACCGGATCGAGCTTGCCCTCCTCGGCGAGCTTGGTCAGGTTGCGCCCGAACTGGTCGAGCAGCTTGGAGGACTTCTTGCCCTCGCCCGACGCGCTGCCCGAGCTTCCGGCCCCTGCGCCCGCCGCGGCACCGGCGCCCTGGCGGCGACCGCCCGGACCGGACAGCATCCGGATGACCTCGTTGCGGATCTTCTCGGAGTCCGCGTCGAAGTCCAGCAGGATGCGCGCTGCGACGCCCTCGTTCTCGCGGACGAGGCCGAGCAGGATGTGCTCGGTGCCGATGTAGTTGTGGCCGAGACTCAACGCCTCGCGCAGCGCGAGCTCCAAGACCTTCTTGGCGCGCGGCGTGAAGGGGATCTGGCCGGAGGTGACCTCCTCGCCCGATCCGACGATCCGGACGACCTGGGCGCGTACACGCTCGACGGTGATGTCGAGGCTCTCGAGGACCCGCGCGGCGAGACCTTCCTCCTCACGGAGGAGGCCGAGCAGGATGTGCTCGGTCCCGATGTAGTTGTGCTTGAGCGTGCGCGCCTCTTCCTGCGCGAGAACGACCACCTGACGGGCTCGTTCTGTGAATCGCTCGAACATTCTGCTGATCCCTCCTGCTGGGGCGGGGCCTCTAGCGTCGGTTCTGGCGTTGTCCGGATGGGCGTTCTATAACTGACGGAATACCCGACTCTCCATCCTTTCGGCTCCATCGACGAAACAGATGACTTGATCGGGAGAAGACCGGCGGAACGTCGTCAGTCTACCAACGCACCTGACGGGTCCAAGGTGCGTTGCCACACGGCGACGCCGCACAAACCGCCCGCGGGCCGCGGCATCGCCCCGCGGTCGACGTCGAGCTAGAGGCCGATGTCGATCTTCGTGATCTTGAACCGGACGTTCCTGCCATTGGGCAGGGCGACGTCGACGATGTCGTTGCGCTTGCGACCCAGCAGCGCCTTGCCGACGGGCGACTCGTAGGACAGCCGTTCCGGCGGCTTGGCCTCGGGCGACCCGACGATCGTGAACTTCTGCGTCTTGCCGGTCTGCTCGTTCTTGACGTTGACGATCGAACCGACCTGGACGACGTCGGTCGAGACGTCCTCGGCCGCCACCACCGTGGCCGACCGCAGGCGATCCTCGACCTGCGCGATGCGCGCCTCGAGCATGGCCTGCTCATTCTTGGCGTCGTCGTACTCGGAGTTCTCGGTGATGTCGCCGAACTCGCGGGCCTCCTTGATGCGCTGAGCGACCTCACGGCGCTTGTCGCCCTGGAGGTGAGCAAGCTCGACCTTGAGCTTCTCGAGACCGACTGTGGTGAGGATGACGTCTTTGGGCATGGCTCCCGGGGGCTCGTGCGGCGGCTGTGATTTCCGACCCCAGCGGGCGGGAGTTCGGCGGTTGGCGCGCGAGAGGATAGCAAGGGTCCAGACCCCACCTGAACGGCCGTCGCGGAGCGCTCAGGCGTTTCGCTCGTGCAGCAACCGCAGCCCCGTCAGCGTCAGCAGATCATCGACCTCGTCGATCAGCTCGGTGAAGGGAACGATGGAGTGCGCCAGCCCGCCGGTGGCGACGACGTCGGTGTCCTCGCCGAGCTCGTCGAACACGCGCGTCAGGATGCCGTCGATCGCCCCGGCGAAGCCGTAGACGACCCCCGAGCGGATCGCGTCGACGGTGCTCTTGCCGATGACGGCCTTCGGCGGCGCGAGATCGATCGTCGGCAGCCGTGCTCCGCGCGAGGTCAGCGCCGCGAGCGAGATCTCCACGCCGGGCACGAGGATCCCGCCGAGGAAGTCCCCGTTCGCGCCGACGATGTCGAAGTTCACCGACGTGCCGAAGTCCACGCAGACGGCGGGCCCGCCGAAGCGCTCGCGGATCGCGACGGCGTTGGCCAGGCGGTCGGCCCCGATCTCGTGCGGATTGTCATAGCGCAGCGCCATCCCGGTCTTCAGGCCCGGACCGACGGCGATCATGCTGCTGGCCAGGTAGCGCTCGCCCATCGCCAGCCATTCGCGCTCCAGCGCCGGGACCGTCGACGAGACGATCGACGAGCTGATGTCGGCCAGCCCGACCCCGCGCAGCTCGAGCAGGTTGCGCATGACCGCGCCGATCTCGTCGGCTGTGGACTCGGGCACCGTCGCGAAGCGCCAGTGCTCGACGAGCCGGCCGTCCGCAAACGTGCCGAAGTGCGTCTGGGTGTTGCCGACGTCGACCGCGAGCAGCATTGCCGCCGCCCGGCCGTCAGCCCTGCTGCGCGGCGCGGGCGAGCTCCACCAGCGCGGCCGTTGCCGGACGCATGTCGGCGCCCTTCTCAAGCGGCTCGGCGAAGAGCGCGCGCGTCGCCGCCGACTGGCCGGCGCCCGTGCACGCGAGATCGATCCCATAGCGGTCGATGCCGGTGCAGTAGGCCGACACCGCGCCGCGAGCGCCGGTCAGCTCGCGCGCGATCAGCAGCAGGCCCGTGGCGTGATCGGCGTTGAGGTGGTCGACGGCCTTGGCCGCGCCGGCGGCCGTCGGATCGGGCTCGGCGTATCCGTACTCGCCGCGGTCGATCGTGTCCATGCGCGCGAAGCCACCCACCCAGCGCACCCGCTGGACCTCCAGCACCCACAGCGTGAAGTCCTCCCAGCCGGCGTACAGGCGAGCTCCGGGCACCGCGGCGACGTGCGCCTCGAAGGCCTCCTCGGCACGGTCGCCCTGCGGTCGCACGCACGTGCCGCCGAGGGTGATGCGCGGCAGGTCGAGCGGATCGCCATCGGCCTTGGGGTCGTTGACCGCCAGGCTGGCGCGCGGGTCTGCGAGCAGGTTGCGGCCATGCTGGGCCATGCTGGAGACCAGCAGAACAGGATCGCCGCCGGCTGTCGGGCCGTAGACGACCAGCGAGCACCACGGATCTCCGCCCTCGCCGACCGTCGCGAGGTGGCCCACCGCCATCTGCGAGACGAGCGTGCGCGCCTCCTCAGCGGGGCTGCGGCGGCCGCTGTAGTCGGGCTGGTCTGGGGAGTCGCTGCCGTGGTCGCTCATACGGCTCACACGCTACTCAGGTCGCGAGCGGCGGACCACCACGACGCACGCCTTCGGTCACGGGGAGGCGGGCGAGCGCGTCGGCCAGGCGGTCGCCGGCCGGCGTCTGAAGGTCGAAGTCGAGCTCCAGCAGCGGAATCAGGACGAAACGCCGCGCGAGCACCTGCTCGTGGGGCAGCGACAGGCGCTCGTGGTGCAGCTCGACGTCTCCCAGCAGCAGGACGTCGACGTCGATCGGGCGCGGTCCGTGGCGCGGGCCGCCGGCCGCACGCCCCAGCTCGCGCTCGACGGCCTTGCAGGCATCCAGCAGCGCGATCGGCCGCGACGCCGTCTCGACTCGCAGGCACGCGTTGAGGAAGTCCGGCTGGTCGAGGATCTCGCCGACGGGATCGGTCTCGTAGGTGCAGGAGCTCTTCAGCGGCGTCACGCCGTGTGCCGCCAGCGCGTGCACCGCGGCCTGCAGATGGGCGCGGCGGTCGCCGACGTTGGAGCCCAGCCCGAGGTAGCCGATCACCGTACGAGGGTCAGTCGTCGAGCTCTTCCAGCTCACGCCAGACCTCGACCGAGACGCTCTCGACGGGCAGCGGGATCGGCGGCTCGGGCTTTGAGGTCTTCACCGAGATCGCCAGCGCGTCGAAGTCCTTGAGCAGGCGGTCGGCGATCGCCGCGCACAGCCGCTCCAGCGTCTTGTCCGAGCGCTGGGTGGCGACGAGCGCCGCGACCTCGCAGACGCGCCCGTAGTCCACCGTGTCCTGGACGCGATCGGTGACGGTCGCGTCGGCCTCGCCGAGCTCCAGGCGGATGTCGAGGATCAGCCGCTGCCCGACGTCGCGCTCGGCGGCGCTCACGCCGTGGTGGGTGTAGAGCGACAGCCCGTTGACCTCGACGGTCACCACGGTCTGCACGCGATCCTCGCGATCGAAGTCCTCGTCGTCCAGCGGTCCGTCTAGGTCGTCGTCGTCATCGTCGTCCACGAGCCGCGCAACGTAGCAGCCGCGACGCGCAGGGCATCGTGCGCGGGGCCGACGTCGTGGACGCGGAAGATGCTCGCGCCGGCCGCCAGGGCGAGAACGTTCGTCGCGAGTGTTCCCGCGATCCGGTCGCCGGTCTCGCGGCCCGTGATCGTGCCGAGGAACGACTTGCGCGACGTTCCGATCACCAACGGACGGCCGAGTGCGGCGAGCTCGTCCAGGCGCGCCAGCAGCTGGAGGTTGTGGTCGATCGTCTTGCCGAATCCGATGCCCGGATCAAGCCAGACGCGCCGCTCGTCGATCCCCGCCGCGACCGCGACCGCCAGGCGCTCGCGCAGAAACGCCACGACGTCGGCGACGACGTCGTCGTAGCGAGGCTCGCGCTGCATCGTGCGCGGCTCGCCGAGCATGTGCATGAGCACGCAGCAGCAGCCGCGCTCGGCGAGCAGCGCGGCCATCCGCGGGTCTGCGCGCAGCGCCGTGACGTCGTTGACGATCGACGCGCCCGCGTCCAGCGCCGCCTGCGCGACGCGCGCCTTGGAGGTGTCGATCGACAACCTCGCGCCGCAGCCCCGAAGACCCTCCAGCACCGGCAGCACCCGGCGCAGCTCCTCGACCTCGTCGACCGGCTCGGCGCCCGGCCGCGTGGACTCGCCGCCCACGTCGAGGATCGCGGCGCCATCGCGCACCAGCGCGTGCCCGTGAGCGATCGCCGCGTCCGGATCGAGGTTCAGGCCGCCATCGGAGAAGGAGTCCGGGGTGACGTTGACAATCCCCATGACGACGGGATCGGGGACGTTCGCCGTCATCGCCGTGTTCGAGCGCCGGCGTCTCGCGCCGGGCGTGCGACCCTCAGAGCAGCTCGGGCTTCTCGGGCTCGCGGCCGCGAGCCTCCAGGCCTCCTGCGAGACCCGGACGGGGCAGCGTGCGAGGCGCGTCTCGGCCGGGCTTGTCAGCCGGCGTGGCGGGCGGCGGAAGCTCGGACGGGCTGCTGACCTCCTCGGGGAAGACCTCCTCCTCGGCCGTGCCCCTGATCAGCGCCTCGAACTCGTTCTTCTCGATCGTCTCGCGGCGGACGAGGATCTCCGAGACGGTGTTCAGCGTCTCGCGATGCTCGGTGAGGATGTCCTTCGCGCACTGGTGCGCGGACTCCACGACGCGGCGGATCTCGTCGTCGATCTCGCGGGCGATCTCGTCGGAGTAGTCCGACTGCGAGGAGAACTCGCGTCCGAGGAACGGCTGGCTCTGGTCGTGGCCGAACACGCGCGGCCCGAGGCGCTCGCTCATGCCGTAGCGCATGACCATCGCCTTGGCGGTCGCCGTGACCTTCTCGATGTCGTTGGACGCGCCCGTCGTGATCTCGCCGAAGACGATCTCCTCGGCCGCACGGCCGCCCAGGGTCATGGCCAGCGAGTCGGTGAGCTCCGCGCGGGTGGTCAGGAAGCGATCCTCTGTCGGCATCGAGATCGTGTATCCCAGCGCCTGACCGCGCCCGATGACGGAGATCTTGTGCACCGGGTCGGAGTGCTCGAGGAAGTGCCCGACGAGCGCGTGGCCCATCTCGTGGTAGGCGGTGATCCGGCGCTCCTTCTCGCTCATGACCCGGGTCTTCTTCTCCGGGCCGGCGATCACACGCATGATCCCCTCTTCGAGCTCGTGCTGGCCGATCTCGCGCTTGCCGGTGCGCGCGGCCAGCAGCGCTGCCTCGTTGACGAGGTTCGCGAGATCCGCGCCGGTGAAGCCCGGCGTCTGGCCCGCGAGGTCGTCGAGGTTGATGACCTTGCCCAGCGGCTTGCCACGCGTGTGGACATCGAGGATCTTTGCGCGGCCCTTGCGGTCCGGGCGGTCGACGACGATCTGGCGATCGAAGCGGCCGGGACGCAGCAGCGCGGGGTCCAGGATGTCGGGCCGGTTGGTGGCGGCGATCAGGATGATGTTGTCGGTCATCGTGAAGCCGTCCATCTCGACGAGCAGCTGGTTGAGCGTCTGCTCGCGCTCGTCGTGGCCGCCGCCCATTCCCGCGCCGCGGTGGCGCCCGACGGCGTCGATCTCGTCGATGAAGATGATGCAGGGGCTGTTGGTCTTGGCCTGCTCGAAGAGGTCGCGCACGCGGCTGGCGCCGACGCCGACGAACATCTCCACGAAGTCCGAGCCGGAGATCGAGAAGAACGGCACGCCGGCCTCGCCCGCGACGGCACGGGCGAGCAGCGTCTTGCCGGTGCCCGGAGGGCCGAAGAGCAGCACGCCCTTGGGAATGCGCGCGCCGAGCGCCTGGAACTTCTTGGGGTTCTCGAGGAACTCCTTGATCTCGTGGAGCTCCTCGACCGCCTCGTCGGCGCCGGCGACGTCACGGAAGGTGATCTTCGGGGCGTCGACGGACATCCGCTTGGCCTTGGACTTGCCGAAGGACATGACCTTCGATCCGCCGCCCTGCATCTGATTCATGATGAAGAACCAGAAGCCGATGAAGAGGATGAACGGCACGATGTAGATCAGCGACGACCACCAGGCCGCGCCCGTGCCCTTGACCTCGAACTGCGCGAGCTTGCCGGCGTCCTCGGCCTTCAGCAGATCCTTGGTCAGCGTGTCGCCGTAGTTCGTCGCGAAGCCGACGCGGTACTCGGTCTTGTCCTTGCGCACGACCTGCAGCTCGTTGGAGCGGTTGCGCATCTCGACGGACTTGATCTCGTTGTTGGCCAGCTGCGTCTGGAACTCGCCGAAGCCGACGTCCTTCTTCTCGTCCGGTCCGCTGATGATCTGCGTCGCGAAGAACGCGAGGATCACGACGATCAGGATCGGGAACGCCGCGCTCTTGGAGAACTTGCTCACGCTGAGGTTTTCCGGGCGGACATGAAGCAGTGAGCCTAGCAAGTGCCGCCGGCGGTCCTGACCGTTGGTCGGGACGTGCCAGGTATGGATCAGCCCGCGCGGTCAGGCGCCTTCGACGAGTGCCGCGACGTAGGGAAGGTTGCGGTAGCGCTCGCCGTGATCGAGGCCGTAGCCGATGACGAAGCGGTTGGGGATCTCGAAGCCGACGTAGCGCGGCTCGACGGAGACCTTGCGCCGTTCGGGCTTGGTCAGCAGCGCGCAGACCTCGATCGACTTCGGGTCGCGGGCGCCGAGGTTGCGCAGCAGGTACTGCAGTGTCAGGCCGGAGTCGACGATGTCCTCGACGATCAGCACGTGACGACCGTCGATCGGCGCGTCGAGGTCCTTGAGGATCCGCACGACGCCGGAGGAGTCGGTCGTCGAGCCATAGCTGGCGACCGCCATGAAGTCCAGCTCACATGGCACGTCGATGTGGCGCATGAGGTCCGACAAGAAGAAGACCGCGCCCTTCAGCACCCCGACCAGCAGCAGATCGCGGCCGTGGTAGTCCTCCGTGATCTGGGCTCCCAGCTCGCGCACCCGGCGGGAGAGGTCATCGGGCTGGACGAGGATCTCCCCCACGGCGTCGTCGCGCATGCCCGTCGCAGTGTAAGCGGCCGTGCTGGCGCGCCGAACACCGCGCTCGTGGGCTACGGCCCATCGGGCGTTCCAACGGCCTCGCTGGGCTGCGGCGCGGCCCGCCCCGGCGGCGTTAGGTCGACGCGCAGCACGCCGCGGCTCACGATGGCGCGAGCGCCGTCGCCGAGGTCAAGCGCCCCGTCACCGAGCGCGAGGATGTCGGGCAGGCGGCTCGCGGCGCGAGCGCACAGGCGCTCCGCGGCATCCTCGGCCAGGCGTCGCACGACGAGCCGGGCGAGCGCTGGAGGCAGCGCGGCGAGATGGTCGACCGCGATGTGGTCGCGACCGGCCAGGGCGGTCGCGACGACCTCGTCGAGCACCGCCGCCTCCTCGCGCAGCAGCTCGGCGGTGCGCACGACGTTCGCCTCTGCCGCCGGATGCAGCTCTCGCAGGGCTGGGACGAGTCCCGCGCGGGCGCGATTGCGTGCGTAGCCGGGATCGGAGTTCGACACGTCCTCGCACCACGCGAGAGCACGGGCGACACAGTGGGCCGCCGTCTGCTGACGCGTGACACCCAGCAACGGCCGCAGCAGCAGACCGTCGCGCGCGCTCATACCCAGCAGCGCCCGCCGGCCCGGTGAGGCAGCGAGGCGGTACAGGACGGTCTCCGCCTGGTCGGAGGCCGTGTGCCCCGTCGCCAGCAACGCGCCGCGGGCGGTCGCCAGGCGCGCTCCCACGCCGAGCCGGACATCGCGCGCCCACGCCTGCAAGTTGCCGGCGTCCTGCGGGCGATGGGCTGCGTGCAGCTGGAATGCCACCTCGAAGCGCTCGCAGAGCTCTTCGCAATGTGACTGGTCGTCGCCCGCCTGGGCGCGCAGGCCGTAGTTGACGTGCAGCGCCGCCACCGAGGCCGCGCCGACGAGGCGGACCGCGATGTCCAACAGGCAGACCGAGTCGCGCCCGCCCGACAGCAGAACGACGACCGGCCGCCCCGCCGGGAGCAGCCCTGTCGCCGCAACCCGCTCGAGCAGATCGTCGGTCGGTCCCATCGGGGCGAGTCTAGGGTCCTCCGATCGTGGCTTGGGCGTCACCGCACCGGATGCCGACGGCTGACCGCGATCGGACCGCTTGACCGCGGCTGTGAGCGCGGGATAGGGTCGGCGCGTGTCGCTCCGCCCCCTCGTCGTAGCGATGCTGGCCGGCAGCGCGCTGGCCGCGGGATGTGGTGAGTCGGGTTCGGAAGGCTCCAAGGAGCGCTTCATCGCCGACGGTGACAAGCTTTGCGCGAACCTCGCGAAGCGGGCGAGAGTGCTGCTGGACAATCCCGTCTCCTCGACCCCGGAGGAAACGCTGGCCAGCGTCAGCGTCCTTCGAGAACTCGCGCGGGATCTCAGTGCCGTCCTCGCCAAGGATCCGCCCTCCGGCGACGAGGACGCCACGCAGTTGGTCAGCGACGCCAAGCGGCTCGCGAGCCTCGCGCGCGCCCAGAAGGTCGTCGCGAAGGAGATCCTTGCCGCCATCGAGGCCGGCGACGTGGCGCGCGTGCAACGGCTTGGAAGCGCCTTCGACCGCGTCGCACAGGGTCGTCAGACGAAGCTCGCCAACCAGCTCGACGCCCGCATGCGCGCATACGGCTTCAAGAACTGCGGCCGCAGCAACTAGCACACGCGGACCGCCGCCAGCCACACTCGTCGAGCGTCGAGAACAGCCAACGCACCGCGTCGGTCGATATCGATGTCGCGTGGTCGCGCGAGGCGGGTCTAGAGGGTGACCCCTAGGGATCATTCCCGATGGTCAGCCGGCCCGATCGAGCCGAGACTGTCACGCATGCACTCGACACCCGACACTCCCGCTCCACCACCACCGGATTCCGGCCCCAAGCGCTTCGAGCGCTCAGGCTCCGATCGTCTCGTCGGCGGGGTCTGCGGCGGCCTCGCCACGTACTTCTCGGTCGACCTGACGCTCGTGCGGATCGGCATGGTCGCGCTCGCGCTGCTGGGCGGCGCCGGGCTCATCGTCTACGCCGCCGCACTCATCCTCGTCCCGTCGGACGGCACCGGCCCGACCAAGCCGCGAAGCACCCGCGATCGCGTGATCGCGGCGATCATCGTGGTCGGGCTCGTGATCGCCTGCGTGATCACGAGTGGATCGGGGCTCGGCGACGTGCTGTTCCCGGTCGCGGCGCTCGGCGTCGCCGGCCTGGCCGTCTGGTGGTTGGTCTCCGGTGAGCGGCCGACCGGCCGCCCGGCATCGGTCCTGCGACGCGCCGCGCTCGGCGTGGGTCTGCTGCTGGGCTGCACCGCGCTGGCGTTCGGCAGCTTCCTGGCCAGCGGCTTCGGCGGCGGGGTCGCGGTCGCCTCGATCGTCATCGCCTCCGGCGCAGCGCTTGTGGTCGCCGCCTTCGTGGGCGGCGCGCGCTGGCTCGTCCTGCCGGCGCTCGCGGTCGCGCTGCCGCTGGCCTTCGTGTCAGCGGCGGACATCGACCTCGAAGGCGGCTTCGGCGAGCGCGACATCCGGCCGGGGACGCTGGCCGAGGTCAAGGACGGCTATCGACTCGGCGCCGGCGAGCTCGTCGTCGACCTGCGCGACGTGCGGCTACCCGCGGGCGATCGCCGACTGAAGGTCTCGATCGGCACCGGATACGCGGTCGTGCTCGTCGACGAAGACGTGTGCGTGGCGAGCACCGCCACGGTCGGGATCGGCGCCGTGCAGGTCTTCGATCGCGACGGCGCCGGCTTCGACGTCGACTGGAGCGATGACCGCCGTGCCCCGCGCACGACCCCCAGGCTCGTCATCGACGGCAAGGTCGGCGTCGGCTTCCTGGAGGTGCGCCGCGAGAAGCGCGACCATCGCGACCGGCGTGGCGCGCGGCGCGAGCGCTCCGACGAGCGCAACGACGCGTGCGCGACGACGACGGCGAGCGTGGGCAGCGGTGCGTCGAACGGGTAGCCCGGACCAGACGTCGCTGACGGCGGGGATCGTGCTGATCGCCCTCGGCACGGTCCTGCTGCTCGACAATGCCGGCGTGCTGCGCATGGACTTCAGCGCGATGGCCCCCGTCGCCTTCGGCGTCGTCGGGGCCATCCTGCTGGCCAGCGGGCTGTCGCGAGGAACGTCGCGGCGATGAGCACCGCGACGCGATCCGCGAGCGGTCGCGCGGCGACGCTGCGGCGCGAGCTGCGCCGCGACCCCGAGCACGGCATCATCGCCGGAGTCTGCGCGGGCCTCGCCAGGCGCATGCAGGTCGATCCGCTGCTGCTGCGCATCCTCTTCGCCGCCACGACGATCGCCAGCGGCATCGGCCTGATCGCCTACATCGTCGCGTGGATCCTGCTGCCGGCGCAGGAGCGCGGCGACGCGCAGCCGGCGCCGCCAAGCCGCGGGCATCGCGCCACCGCCGAGGTCTCCGCGGGCGCCGGCCTGCTGCTGCTGGCCGTGCTGCTGGCCGTCCGGGCGCTCGGCCTGCCGTTCTCGGACCTGCTGATCTGGCCGCTGGTTCTCGTTGCCGCGGGCGGTGCGCTGATCTGGCACCGCTCGGCCGGCGTGGCGAGCCCCGGCGCACCGGCCGCGCCGATGCACAGGGCATCCGCGGTGCAGGCTCGCGACGTCTCGCACGCCGGCGCGACCGCCGAGTTGCGACCCGCGGTCGTCTCGCGCATCGGCATCGGGGTGACGCTCGTGATCGCCGCGGCGATCGTGTTCCTGCAGTTCAGCGGCGCGCTCGCCGCCGCCACCGACGTCGCGCTGGCGGCGATCGTCGTCGCGATCGCCCTGGGCGTGATCTTCGCGCCGTGGTTCATGCGCATGGCGACGTCGCTGTCGATCGAGCGCGCGGAGCGCATCCGCTCTCAGGAGCGTGCCGAGTTCGCCGCCCACCTGCACGACTCGGTGCTCCAGACGCTGGCGCTCGTGCAGAAGCGCGCCGGCGATCCACGCGCCGTGGCCGCGCTCGCCCGCCGCCAGGAGCGCGAGCTGCGCACCTGGCTCTCGGGCGCGCCCGCGCGCGAGGCAGGCGAGCGCTGGCTGGCGGCGGCGCTGGAGTCCGCCGCACTGGAGATCGAGGAGGCGCACGGCGTCGTCGTCGACGTCGTCGCCGTCGGAGATGCGCGCCTGGATCGCGACGGCGAAGCGCTCGTCAGCGCCGCGCGCGAGGCCATGCTCAACGCGGCGAAGTTCGGCGAGGGAACGCCGATCGCGGTTTACGCGGAGGCCAGCGAGGAGCACATGCAGGTCTTCGTGCGCGACCGCGGGCCGGGGTTCGATCCGTCGGCGGTGCCCGCGGACCGCCGCGGCGTGCGCGAGTCGATCGTCGGCCGGATGAGTCGTCACGGCGGACGGGCGACGATCCACGCATCCCCCGGTGGCGGCACCGAGGTCGAGCTCGTCGTGCAGCGCGGCGGCGCGTCGTGAGCGGCGAGGCGACGCCGCGCGTGGTGCTCGTCGACGACCACGGGCTGTTTCGAGCGGGCGTGCGCTCCGAGCTGGAGGGCCTGGTCGACGTCGTCGGCGAGGCCGACACGGTCGCCGCGGCGATCGAGACGATCCGCGCGCTAGAACCGGACGTCGTGCTGCTGGACGTCCACATGCCCGACGGCGGCGGCCTGGAGGTCATCCGCCGCGCGCCGCCTTCCGCCGGCATGCGATTCCTGGCGCTGTCGGTCTCCGACGCCTCCGAGGACGTCATCGCGGTCGTGCGCGCGGGCGCACGCGGATACGTCACGAAGTCGATCTCCGCCGCTGAGCTCGCCGACGCGGTACGCCGCGTCCACGGCGGCGACGCCGTCTTCTCTCCCCGCCTGGCCGGCTTCGTGCTGGACGCATTCGCCGGCGGGGCGCCCGCTGGTCCGGCTCCCGCCGCCGGCGCCGACGCCGAGCTCGACCAGCTCACTCCGCGCGAGCGCGAGGTCCTGCAGCACATCGCCCGCGGCTATATGTACAAGGAGATCGCGCTGCGGCTGGGTATCTCCGCCAAGACCGTCGAGGCCCACGTCTCGGCGGTGCTGCGCAAGCTCCAGCTCTCCAGCCGCCACGAGCTGTCGCGCTGGGCGCAGCAGCGCCGCATGCTCGATGACGACGAAGCCTGACGTGACGACGGCGGGACCGTGGCCCCGCCGTCTGCGGGCTACGTGGCCCGCTGCCTCGGTCGACGGCGCTCGTCTTGCTGCCGGCGGCGCCTTGCGGGCGGTCTCACGCCCACTGCTCAACCTTGTCTGCAAGGGATACGCCCCGCGTCGTCCGCTGTCAACGGGGCTTAATATGCACGGCCGCCGTGATCAGGCCTTGAGATGCGGATACTCCGCCTCGACGACCGCCGAGAACTGCGCGTAGACCGGCTTGGTGATCGGGATCAGGGCCAGCGCGGCCTTGATGTCACCACCGGTCTTGATCTTGCGCTTGGCGATCGCCAACGGGACGTTCTCCTTGCCCTGGAAGTAGCGGTTGGCGGTCTGCGAGGACATCCGCATCTGCACCTTGGACGTCCAGTCGACGTCGTCGCTCCAGGTCCAGTGCAGGCAGCCGTCCTCTCCGTCCCGGGCGGCGCGGATGTTGACGACCTGGTCGAGGTCCTCGAACTCGAAGCGCTGCGGCACGTCGGCGTCGCGCAGCTTCGGGCCCATGTCCGGATCCTCGCTCATCAGCGTGAAGACGCGGTCCATCACCTCGCGGAACTCCTTCGCGCCGGAGAACTCGACGGCCATCAGGCCCCGTCGGCCTTGGGCTTGGCCTTCGGCTTGGCCGCCGCGGACTTGCGCGGCTTGGCGGCCGGAGCGCGCTTGGCCGCCGGACGGCGGGCCGCGGGCTTGGGCTTCTCCTTCGCCGCGGCCTCGAGCGCGTCGATGCGGGCTCCGAGCGCGGTGATGTCGGCGCGTAGCGCCTTGACCTCCTCGGCGGACGCGGGCCGCAGATCGTCGACCGCTCCGCGCAGGCGCCCGGCGGTGCTCCCGAGCTCGTCGATCAGCTCGGAGATCCGCTCGCGGGGAATCTGGGTCTGGAACGCCTGGTCGACGGCGTTGCGCACGGCGTCGGCTCGTGATGTGGACTTCTTCTTTGCCATGGCTCGATGATAGGCGCGTCGCCGCGCGTATGACGGGCGCCACCACGCCAGATGCCCATCCACATCCACCCCACCGCAACCATCGCGCCGCGCGCCCTGCTGCCCGGAGACCCTGGACGCGCGCTGGCGCTCGCCCAGCTGCTGACCTCCGAGCCCAAGATGTTCAACCACAACCGCGGCCTGTGGGGCTACACGGGAACGGCCGCCGATGGCGAGGCGCTCACGATCCAGAGCACCGGCATGGGCGGCCCGAGCGCAGCGATCGTGCTCGAGGAGCTGTGTGACCTCGGTCTGCGTCACGCCATCCGCGTGGGCACGTGTGGTGCGCTGCATCCGGAGCTCGCGCTCGGCGACCTCGTGATCGCCGACGTCGCGCTGGCCTGCGACGGCACCAGCCGCGCGCTGGGCGCCGGCGATCGCCTCGTGGTCGACGCCGCGCTCGTCGACGCACTGCGCGCGGCCGCGGGCGACCACGCCGCGCGCGTGGGCACGATCGTCTCCAGCGACCTGTTCTACGACGCGCGTCCCGCGGGCACGCGGGCGACCGAGCGCGCGAGCGCGCTGGCGATCGAGATGGAGGCGGCGGCGCTGCTGCGCGTCGGCGAGCTGCGCGGCGTCGCGGTCGCCTGCCTGCTGGCCGTCAGCGACGTCTTCGACGAGGAGGGCGCGCGTCATCGCCTCGACGGCGACGGTCTCGTGCGAGCCGCCGAGCGGCTGGGCGAGGTCGCGGCCGCGGCGCTGCTCAGCCGCTGACCTTCATGCGCTCCTGGTGGTCTGGCACCTGCTCGTTGCCGTCGGGCATCGCCCTGCGCAGCGCCGTCAGCTCGTGCGTGATCGCGGCGAGCTGGCCCTCGATCGCCTCCAGGCGCCGGTCGATGCCCGAGCTCTCCGCAACGGCCGGAAGGCGCTCGTCGAGGCGATCGATGCCATCCTCGATGCCCTCCAGGCGCTGAGACACCGAACGCACGCGGCGCGTGAGCCGCTCGATGTCGGCCGCCGTGGGGAGATTCAGCGCGTCGAAGGCCGCCTCCTGAGCGGCGGTGGCCTTCTCGCGCGCTTCGGACGCCCGCGCGATGGCGCCGCTCACGATGGGGTTTGCGAGCAGATCCTCGGCCAGCCTGCCGAGGGTGTCCTCGCTCTGCTTGGCAAGCCGCTCGCGCAGCCCTTCGGACTCGGTCTCGTCGCTCATCGGGCTGCGATCCTCCAGCCGGTAGGGGGCCAATCGGAGGCTAGCGCAGAGCACCACGCGCGAAGGCGCCGCGATCGGCATGATGGAGCGCCGCGCGAGCGGCCCGGCGCGCTTCCGTCCACACGACACTGTGGAATGTCGCTTCGCAAGCGGTCGTGCAACCGGGGCTTCGCAGTTTTGGCGATTTCCCGATAGGCTGCCGCCCACGCGCATCGGGAGTCGCGTACTTGGAACACCTCCAGGGGGGAGATGCAGGAACACATGCACCGCAAGCGTAGGCTGCTTATCGCTCTGGTCGCAACCGGCGGGATGTTCGCTGGTCTGGGATCGATCGCCACGACCGCGAACGCCACACCGCGGACGTTCGTCGTCACCGTCGTCGGCAATCTCAAGAAGACCATCACCGTCGACGTCGGCGCCAACGTGCCGCTCGACCAGATCAAGCTGCCGTCGATCCTCGGCTTGCCCGTCCTTGACATCAAGGAGATCACGCAGGGTCTGGTGCAGGCATTGCCCGCGCCCTTGGCACCCGCCGAGGCGCCGAAATCCGAGGCGCCGAAAGCCTCGGAGGCGATCGACGACGAACTGCTGCCGAGCGCCAACGAGGAGCAGGACCAGGCGACGACCGGCAAGAAGAAGCGCACGCCGCGTTCGGGCGAGCGCGCCCTGGACTCCGCTGGCAACGTCATCGACGAGGCGATCACGAAGGTCGAGCGGGCACGGCCCAAGAAGACCGACCTGCGCTTCGGCAACGGGATCCCGACCGCACAGAACCCGACGTTCTCCCTCGCGATGCCGGGCCCGGTCGCGGTCGGCGTTCCGAGCTTCTTCATCGACAAGTTCAGCATCCCCGTCTTCCTCCTCCCGATCTACCAGGCCGCCGGCATCCAGTACGGCGTGCCGTGGGAGATCCTCGCCGCGATCAACGAGATCGAGACGAACTACGGCCGCAACCTCAACGTCTCCAGCGCGGGCGCCAAGGGCTGGATGCAGTTCATCGATTCCAGCTGGAAGGCCTACGGGGTCGACGCCAACGGCGACGGCGAGAAGGACCCGTACAACCCCGTCGACGCCATCTTTGCCGCAGCGCGCTACCTCAAGGCCGCAGGGGCCGAACAGGATCTGCGCAAGGCGATCTTCGCCTACAACCACGCCGACTGGTACGTCAACTCCGTCCTCATGCGCGCACGCTTCATCGGCGGCATGCCCGCCGACTTGGTCGGCTCGCTGAGCGGCCTGACGCAGGGTCGCTTCCCGGTGTACGCCGAGGCGAAGTACGCCGACGACATCTCCGAGCGCGAGGCCAGCCGCCGGGTCGCACGCGGCGAGAACGCCGCGCGGCCGATCGAGGGCAAGGCGTCGCGCCGCGGAATCAACATCTACGCGAAGGCCGGAGCCCCCGTCGTCGCCGTCCAGGACGGGAAGATCGTCAAGGTCGGCAACAGCAAGCGCCTTGGCAACTTCGTGACGATGAAGGACGTCTACGGCAACTCGTACACCTACGCCGGCCTGAAGAAGGTCGCCACGAAGGTCGCGGTGCCCAAGCAGCGCAAGCAGAGCAAGCAGTCGATCGCCAAGGAGCTCAAGCTCCCGGCCGACGAGAAGCCCAAGGCCGCCGCGAGCGCCGGCAGCAACTCCGACAGCGCAGCCAAGAAGGTCGGTGACGTCGTCAAGAAGACGACCGATGCCGCCGCCAAGGCCACCGACGAGGCGGCCGCGGTCACCAAGGAGCGGCTGTTCGCCAACCCGACGCGCCCGAAGGCCCTTCAGGCCGGCGGCAAGGCGCAGCTGCTGGAGAGCGGGTCCTCGCTGGCGGAGGGCGCGACGGTCAAGAGCTACTTCTCCGGACCGATCGGGCTCAAGAGCAAGGACGTCGTCCTCAAGAGCCTCGTCCCCGGGCGCCGCGTCATCGCAGGGACGATCCTCGGTCGCATCGGCACGACGTCTGAGCGGATGGCGCCGCACGTGCTGTTCGAGATCCGGCCGGCAGGTCGCGGCGCTCCGCGCATCGATCCGAAGCCGATCCTCGACGGCTGGAAGGTCCTCGAGGCCACGGCGATCTACCGCGCGCAGGGCAGGAACCCGTTCTTCGGAAACGACGCCCAGCAGGCGACGATCGGGCAGATCCTGCTGATGAGCAAGGAGACGCTCGCCAAGCGCGTGCTGGCCAACCCGCGGATCGAGGTCTACTCGTGCGGTCGCCAGGACATCCTGGGCGGCATCACCGATCGCCGCGTGCTCGCCTCACTGGAGTTCCTGGCCGCCAGCGGACTGAAGCCCACCGTCACGTCGCTGCGTTGCGGCCACGGCTTCTACACCTCGGGCGGTCGCGTCTCGGCGCACTCCTCGGGCAACGCCGTCGACATCGCGAAGATCAACGGGATCCCGATCCTGGGCAACCAGGGAGCCGGCTCGATCACCGACATCGCGGTTCGCAGGCTGCTCACGCTGCAGGGCACGATGAAGCCCGCGCAGATCATCACCCTGATGAAGTACGAGGGCACCGACAACACCCTCGCGATGGGCGATCACGCCGACCACATCCATCTCGGGTTCCGGCCTGAGTTCGACGCCAACGGCAAGCTCGCGGAGTCGATCCTCAAGCCGTCGCAGTGGGTCAAGCTCATCGACCGTCTCGGCCAGATCGACAACCCGACGGTGGCGGTCGCACCGTCGAAGTACGCGATCAAGGCAGCCACCAGCCGTGCCAGCAAGGCCCACGTAGCCGAGTAGGACACACATCGACCGGCAATCCCGGTCGGAGGCAGGATCGAGACCGCCGTGACGCCATCGTCACGGCGGTTTCGCTTTGTGCAGGTCGAGTATCCGTGGGCGCTGGGACCGCAGCCGGGCCGCTACGCGATGCGCGAGCACGTCGGCGAGGGCGTGCGCCACGTCCTCGTGCTGGACACCCTGGGCGCCGCGCAGCGCCGCCGGCTCGTGCGCCGAGCCCGCGCACGTCGGGCCCCATCCCATCCGGCTCCGGTGCCGGTGGTCACGTCCCGCGCGACCCTGATCGACACCACGGCGTTGTGCGACCCGCACGCCGCGGAGCAGTGGCTGCGCCAGGCCGACCTCCAGGCGGTCGCCGCCGAGGCGCTGGCACGGCTCAACCGCGTGCTGCACGCGCATCGGGTCGCGTCGGCCGACGCGTTTGTCCGAGAGGTCTCGGCGCGACAGGCGCTCGTCGTGCGCGTCGGCTATGGCGACGGCGAGCAGGTCGCCGACGGCCGCTGGGACCGCGCGATCGCACTCGCCCCGCCGACCGGCGATCGCCACCGGCGGCCCACCGCGCTGCGCGATCAGGAACGTCTCGCCGCGCTGCTGACCGGCCGCGACGCGGTGCTGGCGTGCGAGGAGCTGACCCTGCGTGCCCGCGCCGACCTCGATGCCGAGCGCTGGCGCGAGGCGGCACTTCAGCTCGACGTGGCGCTCGGCGCGGCGCTCACCGAGCTCGAACCGTGGCGCCGGCAGGCGCGGCTCGACGAGCGCCTCGACGAGCTCGGACAGCTCCGCGAGAGCGCCGGCGCCGCGGCGCGGGCCGCGCAGCAGGGCGGCCTCCAGGACGCGCAGATCGCCGCCGTGCGCCACGCGCTCGGCCGCCTGGAGGCCGCCCTGCGTGCGCGCACCGCCGGCGGGATCGGATGATCGTCGGCTACTGGCCCTTCCACACCGCCTGACGCTTGCCGAGGAACGCTGCGATGCCCTCGCGAGCGTCGGCGCTTGCGAAGACGTCCTCGAACGCGGCCTTCTCGGCTTCGATGCCCTCGTCGAGGTCCGCGTCGCCGGCGGTCGTGCGCTTGATCGCCCGGACGGCGAGCGGCGCCTGCCCGGCGAGCTTGCGCGCCCACGCGAGCGCGGCGTCGAACAGCTCGTGGTCGGGCACGACGCGGTTGACGAGCCCGATCTCGTAGGCCTCGGCGGCGGAGATCGGATCGCCGGTGAGGTTGAGCTCGAGCGCTCGCGCCGTGCCGACAAGTCGCGGCAGGCGCTGCGTGCCACCGAAGCCCGGCATGATGCCGAGCCCGATCTCGGGCTGGCCGAAGCTCGCCGACTGCGCGGCGATGCGCACGTCGCAGGCCATCGCCAGCTCACAGCCGCCGCCGTAGGCCACGGCGTTGACGGCGGCGATCGTCACCGTCGAGGACCGCTCCATGCGCCGCATCAGGCCGTGGGCGTCGTCGAGCAGCTCCGCGCCGGCGGCGCGGTCCAGCGTCGTGAAGGCCTTGATGTCCGCGCCCGCGCACCACAGCATCGGGTTCGCCGACGCGATCACCAGCACGCGCACCGTCGGCTCGGCGTCGACGTGGTCCCAGACCCGCGCGAGCTCGGCGATCACCTGTGGCGAGAGCGAGTTGGCGGGCGGGCGGTCCAGCCAGGCGATCGCGATGTCGCCGCGGGTCTCCAGGCGAACCGACTCGCCCTGCTCGAAGCCCTGGGCGTCGGGCTGCGCGTAGGCGAAGAAGCCCTGCCCCGACTTCGCCCCGAGCCGGCCCTGCGCGACCAGGCGCCGCAGGATCGCCGGCGCCTCGTAGCGCTCGCCCCACTCGACGACGGCCGTGTCCAGCTGGGCGAGCACCTCGTCGAGTCCGGTCTGGTCGGCACGAGCGAACGGCGGTGGGATCAGCCCGGCGCCGGCCATCATCCCGAGGTCGATGTCGCGAACCGTCGCCATCCCCTCCTCGAGCACCAGGCAGGCCTCGACGAACGCCTTGAGCACGAAGCGCTGCGTCAGCTCCTCGGCGTCGAACTCGGTCGCTCCCTCGGTGCGTGGCTGACCGCTGTCGTAGAAGCCCTTCCCCGTCTTGGCGCCGAGCTCGCCGGCCTGGACGAGCGCGCGCATGCCCTCGTGGACGTAGAAGCTGTCGCCATAGCTGTGCCGGACGTGCTCGGCAACGTGCAAGACCGTGTCGAGGCCGAGAAGGTCGGTGAGGAAGAACGGGCCCATCGGAGCCACGCGCGACGAGGAGATCGCGTCGTCGATCGCCTTGATCGCCAGCTCGTTGCACTCCTGAAAGCGCCACACCTCGCTGATCGAGGACATGAGGATGCGATTGACGACGAACCCGGGCTCCTCGCCGCAGGCGATCGGCATCTTGCGGATCGCCTGGGCGAACGTCGTCGCGACCTGCATCGTCTCGGGCGAGGTGTCGGCGCCCTCGACGATCTCGACGAGCCGCATCATCGACGCGGGATAGAAGAAGTGAAAGCCGACGACCTTGTCGGGCCGGCTCGTCGCGTCGGCCATCTCGCTGATCGCCAGCGACGACGTGTTCGACGCGAGGATCGCGTGCCCCGGCGTGGCGACGTCCAGCTCTGCGAGCACGGCCTGCTTGATCTCGATGCGTTCCGGGACGGCCTCGATGACGAAGTCGACATCGCCGAAATCCTCATAGGTGGTCGTGCCGGTGATCCGCCCGAGGATCTGATCGGCCTGCGCGGCGGCCTGCTGCTCGTCGATCTTCTGCTTGGCGACGAGGCCGGCGAGCTGGGCCCTTGTGACCTCCTCGGCCTTGCGCAGGCCGAGGTCCACGAACTCCTGCTTGACGTCCTTGAGCACCACGGGCACGCCGGCGGAGGCGATCACCGCAGCGATCTCGCCGCCCATCGTCCCGGCGCCGACAACCGCGGCCTTGAACACGAACACAGTGAGCAACTCCTTGTCGTTTGAGGCGCGGCGCAGGGGCCGCGCGCGTCTTCTGAATCCTCAGAGCCCCATCAGGGCTCGCGCTCTGCCAGCAGCTCGCGGCGCAGCAGATCGACCCCCACCGCCAGCTCGCGCAGGCGCGGACCGATCTCGCTGACCAGCGCGTCGCGTGCTGCGGCGCCGCTGGGCGTCAGACGGTAGAAGCGACGCGAGCGGCGCTCGGGATGCTCCCATTCCCCGGCGACGAGCCCCTCTGCCTCCAGCGTTCGCAGCAGCGGGTACATCGTGTTCGGGTTGACCCCAACGAGGCCGCCCGTCAGCTCGCCGACACGCTCCATCAGCTGGTTGCCGTAGGACGGCCCGCGCTCGAGCAGGTGCAGGACCAGCAGGCGCAGCAGGCCGGCCCTGCGCAGACCGCCGAGCAGGGGGTCCGTCGAGCCCGGCCCGCCGCCGCTCGCCGGCCTCGCCCCGGCGGCCGCCCGGACGTCGTTGCGGGCGGCCGTCTCGGCGACGGCCGCCTCGGTCGAGGGACGGCGTGGCGCCATCGGTGCAGTATGGCGCGCGTCCGCCCACGAGGACCGGCGCTACGCCGTGGCGGTCGCCGGCTCCTCGATACGCCGGGGCAGCAGCGTCTCGCGGGCGATCACGAGGCGCTGGATCTGCGACGTGCCCTCGTAGAGCTGCATGATCTTCGCGTCGCGCATGAACTTCTCGACCTTGTACTCCTTGATGAAGCCGTAGCCGCCGAAGATCTGGACGGCGTCGGTCGTGACCTCCATCGCGCTGTCGGCGGCGAAGCGCTTGGCGTGCGAGGACTCCAGCGTGTTGCGCTTGCCCTGGTCCAGCAGCACGGCGCTGTTCCACGCGGCCAGCCGCGAGAGGTGCACCTTCGTGGCCATGTCGGCGATCATGAACTGGATCGCCTGATGCATCGCGATCGGCACGCCGAACTGCACGCGCTCCTTGGAGTACGCGGTCGCCATCTCAAACGCCGCGCGCGAGATGCCGGTCGCCATCGCGGCGACGCCCGGGCGCGTGTAGTCGAGCACCCGCATCGCGAGCTTGAAGCCGTGGTTCTCCTCGCCCAGCAGGTAGCGGGCGTCGACCTCGGTGTCGTTGAAGGTGATGGTCGCGGTGTTCGATGCCCGCTGGCCCATCTTGTCCTCCTTCTTGTCCACGATGACGGTGTCGTCCTTATGGACCAGGAAGGCGGAGATGCCGCGGTGACCGGCCTCGGGGTCGGTCTTGGCGTAGACGACGAAGTAGTCGGCGTAGCTGCCGTTGGTGATGAAGCACTTCGAGCCGTTGAGGACGTACTTGTCGCCCATGCGCACCGCGCGGGTACGCATACCGCTGACGTCCGATCCGGCGTCGGGCTCGGTGAGGCAGAATGACGCGAGCTTGGGCGATTCCAGCAGCGCGGCGCTGAACTCGCGCTTGACCTCGTCGGAGCCGCCGAGCATCACCGGAGCGGCAGCGAGGCCGTTGGCGCCCAGCGACGTCTGGATGCCGGAGCAGCCCCACGACATCTCCTCCTCGATGATGCATCCGTCGAGGCTGTTGAGCCCCGGCCCGCCGTACTCCTCGGGGATGTGGGTGTTCATCAGGCCGACCTCGTGGGCCTTGTTGATGATCGCCTGCGGGAAGCCCCCGTCGCGGTCAAGCTCCCAGGCCACGGGACGAATCTCCTTCTCCGCGAAGTCGTGCGCGAGATCGCGAAGGTCCTTCTGCTCGTCGGTCAGGGTGAAGTCGACCATGGGAGGGCTCCTGAAGAGGTGGTGAGGGTCTCGATTGACTGGTCAGTCAACATCGTACCCGATGGATATCGGAGCGCAACACCGAACCCTTGAGCGCTGCCGCCTGCATCGGGTCCGAGCAGGAATCGGTTCGGGGGCTTGGCTGCCGGATCGTGGATGCCAGGCAACGCGCGCGAGCGCAGGCGGGCGCCAGCCCGTCGAGCATCGCGCGTGGCATCTGGCGCCGCGAGACGGTGGCCAAACACCGCAGGTATTCCTGCTCGAGCCCATAGACCGCGCAGCCGGCAGGACCCGTTCTGATAGGAATCGGTCGATGGCCAACCCCAGACAGTTCGACCTCGAGGATCTCGTCAACCGCCCCGGGACCTACTTCAACCCGCAGACCGAAGTGCTGATCGTCGTCGACGACTCGCCAGATGTCGACACCGAGGTCTTCAACATGGAGGAGTGGGAAGGCTCGGACTGGGTGCTCATCTCCGACGACGTCCCGATCGACGAGCATGTGCGCGACGAGCAGATGCAGGCCTTCCAGGTCCGCCATGGAGCGTCGCTGAGCGCCGGCCTGGATGCCGGCGACGACATCGTCGACGCCGAGGAGAACGCCGAGCCCGAGGCCGACGAGGTCGAAGAGCTCTAGCGCGCGCACGCCGCTGGCCTGTCGCCACAGAGGCCGCGACCGGCACGGCCGACCGCAGGCCCCGGCGCGCGTCCCGGGGTGCGGTTTACCCCACCCCATTCAGTGCGGTCTGCCTCCTAGACCGGCCACCTGCGTGGGTGTACGGTGCTCGCGCCGAAAACAGCGAGCCGATGCCCAGCAGGGTTTGCGGCGGGGGCTCGAGCGATGACGACCTGCTGTTTTTCTCAGGAACGGAGCGAGCAAGATGAAGAGACGTACGCTGGGTGTCGCCGCGATTGCCGTGGCGACGTTGACGGCAGCACCGGCGGTCAGCTCGGCAGTCACCACGTCCACGTCGAAGCCGAAGATCGACATCCTCGGGGGGGCGTCGTTCAAGGCCAACCGCTACATCCAGGACAGGATGCGCTTCAACAAGGACGTCTACCGGTTGAAGTCCGGCACGACGATCCAGATCCGCAGCAAGACGCCAGGCGAGCCACACACCGTGTCGGTGGTCCGCCGCGCCGACTACCCGAAGACCGTCAAGGGATTTGAGACGTGCTTCATGAAGGGCCCGTGCGGCAAGCTCGGCGAGGCGCACGGCTTCCCCGAGGGTGACGGTCCGCCGACCACGCCGCTCGTCAACACGGGCAAGGCCGGCTTTGACCGGACGGGCGATTCGATCGTGATCGCGCCCAACGGGAAGGGCAGCGTCAAGCTCACGGCGGCAAAGGGCCAGACGCTGCAGCTGCTGTGCATCATCCATCCGTGGATGCAGGCAAAGATCGTGGTCAAGTGACGACATGATCGACCGGATCTGGAGGGTCCCGGCGCCCGCCGGGACCCTCCGGCGCCTGCTCGGCAGCGCGACCGCGGCGCTCGTGGCGGTGGCCGCCGCCGGGCCCGCAACCGCAGCCGCAGTCACACGCGAGTACTGGGTCGGGGCGACGCCGACGACCTGGAACATCGTGCCCAACGGCGTCGACGCGATCCTCGGCACGCGCTACGGCAACGAGACGATCCTCCCGACCGTCACCTACCGCCGATACACGCGCGGCTGGAAGAAGCTGCTGCGCAACGCCCCCGCCCGCAACGTCGACTCCGACCGGATTCCGGGGCCGCTGCTGCACGCCCGGGTCGGTGATCGCATCGTCGTGCACTTCAAGAACTTCGACACGCGCTTCAACCGCGCCCATTCCATGCACTTCCACGGCGTGAGCTACAAGCCGTCCTCCGACGGCGCCTACCTCCCGGGCTTCTCCGGGCGCGACGCCGAGGTCAAGCCCGGGCAGACGTGGACCTACAAGCTGCGCGCCGGCCCGCAGTCAGCGGGCTTCTGGCCATACCACGACCACTCGACGTCGATGCACGAATCGCTCGCCGGTGGCATGTACGGAGGACTCTCGATCCGCGGCCGCCGCGAGCGCGCTCCCGACCGCGAGTTCGTCGTCGTGCTCGCACCGACCGGCGACCTGCAGACGATCAACGGGCACGCCTTCGTCGGCAACACGCCGGTCTTCAGCGCACGGGTCGGCGACCTGGTGCAGTGGGACGTCATGGCGATCGGCTCCGAGCACCACACCTTTCATGTCCACGGCCATCGCTGGCTCGAGCACGGCGTGCCACGCGACACGCAGACCGTCGGCCCCGCGGAGAGCTTCCGCTTCCGCTGGCGCGAGGACGCGACGGGCACATGGTTCTACCACTGCCACGTCGAGCAGCACATGGAGCGCGGGATGATCGGCATCTACCGGGTGACGCGATGAGATGCCTTCGGGTCGCCGGGCTGCTCGCCGCGCTCGCGGCGACAGTGCCCGGGCTCGCACTCGCGCAACCCGCGGACGACAACACACACGCCCCCGGCGAGCCGGCGCAGGTCTCCATCGGCGCCACGGCTGTCGATCCGGCGAACATCGCGATCCTCACCGGCGAGCGCGTCGAATGGCACAACGCGTCGGTTCGCGACCACACGATCACCTCCAGGGACGGGCTCTTCGACTCCGGCGTCATCGGGTCCAACCGGCGCTTCAGCCAGGAGTTCTCCGCCGGCGGATCCTTCGCCTACTTCTGCCGCATCCATCCGTTCATCACCGGCACGGTCGATGTGGCGCCCGTGCTGCTGAGCGCTCCCGCCCGGTCGTTCGTCCGCGGGGACAAGGTGGTGCTCAAGGGACGCACCCACCCGGCCGCCGGGACCGTCGGCATCGAGCGCGATTCGGGCGGCGGCTTCGTGCCCGTGACGTCGGTGCCGCTGGCTTCTGACGGATCGTTCAGCGCCAGCGTCCCGGCCGAGGGGCCGGCGAGCTTCCGCGCGGTGTCGGGCACCGACGCCAGCGCGCCCGTGCGCATCGACGTCGCCGCAGCGCGCGTGCTGCGCGTCTCGGCGGTGCGGGGCCGCCGCCACCAGGTCGTGCGCGTGACGGTCAGCCCGCCACTGCCGGGCGCCATCGTGCGCCTGCAGCCCTACGTCAAGCATCGTTTCGGCTGGTGGACGACGCACCGCGCACGCCTGGAGCATGGTCGTCGCGCGTCGATCCGCCTGCCCCGCGGCTCCACGGCCTCCGTCCGCATCGTGCTCACCGAGCCGGACGGCGAGACGTCGACCGGTGTGCGGCGGATGGTCAGGCTGCCCGGCTGACGCCGCCTTCCCGAAGGCATCGGCGCGGCGGCGTCACGCTGCGCGTGGCCGTCAGCCCCGATCGTCCTGGGCGCCCTCGGGTTCGACCGGCTGCTCCGTCTCGGCGCGTCGCCGCGCCGCCCCGCCGGGATCGCGGCGGTCGCCGATCAGCGACGCGCCGATGCCCCCCGCGAACGCGACCGCGACGAACGCCAGGCTCAGCAGCGGGCCGATCTTCACGATGTCCTCGATCAGGAGCTTGACCGCGACGAGCGCCAGGACGACGGCAATCGTCTCGTCGAGGTAGCGGAAGCGTTTGATCAGGCCCTCGACGAGCACGAACAGGGCGCGCAGCCCGATCAGCGCGAAGACGTTGCCCGCCCAGATGATCAGCGGCTCGCGAGTGATCGCGAACGCCGCCGGGATCGAGTCGACCGCGAACGCCAGGTCGGCGGCGACGATCGCCGCCAGGCACAGGAAGATCGGCGTCACGTGGCGGCGGCCGTTCTCGCGCGCGAACCAGTGGCCGTTGCGGAAGCCGTCGGTCACCGGGAAGACCTTGCGCACGCCCCGCACGACGAGGTTGCGGTCGGGATCGACGTTCTCCCCCACGCCGCGGTAGATGCGGTACGCGAGCACGAGCAGCAGCACGCCGAGCAGGTAGAGCACGACGTGGAACTGCTCGATCAGCGCCGTGCCGCCGAGGATCGCCAGCCCGCGCAGCACGAGCGCGGCGATGATGCCCCAGAACAGCAGGCGCGCGCGGTGCGCGTGGGGCACGCCGAAGTACGCGAACAGCAGGATGAAGACGAACAGGTTGTCCAGCGACAGGGAGCGCTCGATGAGGTAGACGGTCAGGTAGTTGATGCCGTCCCCACTGCCGTTGAGCGCGAAGACGACGCCGGTGACCGACAGGCCGAGCACCAGCCACCCCAGCGACCAGAGGACGCTCTCGCGGAACGTCGCCTCGCGTCCGTGGGCGAAGAAGCGCACGTCGACGAACAGCAGGACGATCATGACGACGACGAGGCCGCCGAACTCCAGGATCTCCATCAGCCGTGCACTACGCGTAGAAGAAGACGACGCCGAGCACCGCGTACACGGCCAGCAGCTGCACGCCCTCATACCACGTCGACTCGCCGTCGTGCGTGACGTGGTTGGCGATCAGGATGGCCAGGAAGACCGCGCCCAGCTCGAAGCCGTTGAAGACGAGCGCCATCGGGTTCGGCCCGATCACGAAGGAGGCGAGCACGAGGACGGGCGCCGCGAACAGCGCGATCTGCGCGCTGGAGCCGATCGCGATGTTGACGGCGAGGTCCATCTTGTCGCGCAGCAGGAAGCTGCGCAGCCCGCCGATTCCGCCCGATCGTGAGGGATCCGCGTCGGCTTCAGCCATTGGCGGCGAGCTGGCGCAGATCGCGATCGGGGTCGATGTCCCAGCGGCGCGCGAGCTCGCGCAACGGCTCGTCCATCGGCCAGCGATCCGGGCGAGCGTCGCCCTCGTGATCTGGACCGGCCCCCTTCAGCGCCATGCCGCCGGTGTTGTCGCCGATCGCGCGAATCCGGGCGATCTCGTCGGCGTCCAGCAGCGGCTCGGACGGCGTCGCCAGCAGCTCGGCGCGCTTGTCCTCGATCGGGCGACCGCCCGGCTCCTGGATCAGGGTCGGCACGACGCACGCGACCGGCCCGTGCGCCAGGCACCACTGGGCGGCGAGCTGCATCGTCGTCAGCCCGTGGCGCTCGGCGAACGGGCGCAACGCCGCGAGCCTGTCCACCCCGGCGTCGACCCAGCCCGTGGGCCGATGGAGGCGATGGTCGCGGGCAGCAAAGTCGTGGCCCGGGCGCACGTCGTCCCAGAAGATGCCGCCGTAGTCCACGACGCGGGTGATGACCTCGACCTCGTGCGAGGCGGCCGCGGTCAGGCACAGCTCGCCGGGCCAGGGCTCCAGCGGGTTGAGGATCACCATCGCCCAGTCGATCAGCTCGCCGAAGCGCTCGAAGCAGTCGATCACATCCAGGGTGAAGCCGTTGGCCGGCCCCGGAGCGACGCCGAGGCTGGCCGCGAGACCCTCGTCGCGAACCGCGCGCATCGCGTTCCACACCGCCTCGCTCGTGTAGCCGGTGCGGTCGGGGTTGTGCAGCAGCAGCACGTCGAACGCGTCGATGCCGAGGCGCTGCAGGCTCTGCTCGGCAGCCATGCGGACGTAGTCGCCGTACTCCTGCGGCCCGCGCAGCGACGGGTCGGTGAAGCGCGGAAAGCCCCTTGCGCCGTCGCGCTCGGCATTGTAGAAGTCGTGGCCGATCGCCCCGACGACGCAGTAGTCGTCGCGGCCACACCCCTGCAGCGCCCGGCCGAGAACCAGATCGGCCTCGCCGGATCCGTAGGCGTCGGCGGTCAACAGCGTGTCGAGACCGCCGCCGGGGCGCAGCAGCGCCTGCAGGCGCCGCTCGTCGACGGGCTCGCCGAAATGCAGGTAGCGGCCGCCGCTCCACGTCCCGATCGCGGTGTGTGAGGGCCGGCGCATCGCCACAGATTACGGGGCGCGCGACAGCAGGGCTCGCCGCGCGATCACGCCCTTGCCGTGCGTCTATGGAGCGAGCTCCTTGGCGCAGGCGGCGACCGCGTCGCCGTCGCCGTCGGCCTTGCGGACGCAGTCCAGGAAGGCCTTGCTGTCCTTGCTGTCGGACTCGCCCTCTTCCCCGCCCGGCAGCGTTCCGCCGCCGAGCCCGTCGAGCAGCGAGCCGAGCCCGCCGCCGTCGGGCAGCTCCGACAGCGGGCGCGCGTTCTTCGGCGCGGTGACGTCGACGGTGGTCTCGTCGACGTCGTCGATGCGCACCGTCAGGTCGATCGTGGCGCCGTTGAGACCGGTGATCGGCGATTCGCCGCTGTCGAAGTCCAACGTGACGGACAGGACGAGCCGGCGAAGGATCTGGTCCTGCGCGCCGCTGTAGACATCGACCTTCGCGGACTCGACGCCGGCGGCGATCTGGTCGCGCAGCTTGGCTGTGAGCACGCCGCCCAGGCCCGCGGCGTCGAGCAGCGTGCCGACGTCGGCAAGCAGCTTGCCGGCGTCGATCCCACCGCTGACGTGGGTCGTGTCGACATCGCCGACCTTGGTGTCGTCCTCGGTCTTGGCATCGGTGATCCAGGAGGACGGATCCAGGCCCAGCGATGCGAAGCCGGCGTTGGAGCCGGCGCCCAGCGCCTCGGTCAACGACGTGATCGACTCGTCGTCGAGCTCGTAGTCCTTGCCGCCCAGGCGCAGGAAGGCTCGCTTGCCGGTCGTCGTCGCGGTCGCGCTCAGGTCCTGGCGGCCAAGCGAGCCCGACAGCTTCAGCGTGGCCAGCGGCAGCTCACCCTCGGCCGTCGCGGCGAACGGGCCGGCGGCACGAAACGTGATCGGGCCACCCAGCGCGAGCAGCCCCTCGGGCTCGAGCTTGAGGCTCGCCGTCAGGCGGCCGCTCTGGATCTTCGACGTCGCGCTGACGGTCTTCGCGAGCGCGGCCTTCGCACCGTCGTCGTCCGAATCGCCGCAGGCTCCGAGCGCCAGGCCCGCGAGGGCGAGGCCGGCCAGGACGAGCAGCGCGCGGAATGTCGGGTGGTTCACGGTTCGTGTCCCCGGCCTGCAATGGCAACTGCAACAGCGAGGGCATCGGCAACCTAGCATCGAGGGGGTGCGCCGGATCTCAGTTGCCGGGCTTGCGCTGGCGCTCGCGCTCGTGTTCGCCCCCACCACCGCCGCCTCCTCGCTGCTCACGCTGCGCGAGGACGGCAGCACGTTCGTCCGCGAGGATCGCTACCTGCCGGCCGAGCGGCTGGCGTCCGTGGCGCGCGCACGCACGACCCCGTCGGCGACCGCGAAGGCACCCACGAGGCTCACCGTCCAGTCGGCCGCCAAGCGCAAGCGCAAGCCCAAGCGCACCGTTCGCCGCGAGCTCTCGCGCCTGCTGAAGGCGAGCGCGATCGACCGCACGACCTACAGCGCGCACCGCGCCACCTACACCCAGGCGCGCAAGCTGCGCAGCAAGCTGCGCGGGGCGCGCCGCTCAGCGATGGACGCCGTGCTGGACAACCTCGACGACGTCGCCGCCCGCGGCGACCTCACCGCGTCGCGGCTGCCGGCGCTCTTTGAGACGGTCGCGCGCAACCGCCAGTGGTGGTCGGACGGGCCGCTGCTGAGCTACGGCCGCCGCGTGAGCTTCCGCGGCAGCCCGCTCGTCTGGCAGTACTACAGCGGCGAGGGCCTGCAGATCCAGTGGCTGGGAACCTTCGGCAAGGCCAACGCGCTGTGGAAGTCGCGCAAGCACGACGACGAGCTGCGCGAGCTGCTCGACGCGGCGCTCGGGCTCGCCGCGCAGCGTGCCGGCGGGATCGCCTTCGAGTACCTCTTCGACTTCGACGGGGGACGGCCGCCGTGGGTGAGCGGCCTGTCGCAAGGCACCGCCCTGCAAGCACTGTCGCGGGCCGCGGTGCGCCTCGGCGAGCCCCGCTACTTCCAAGCCGCGAGGGCCGGGCTTGGCATCTTCGGCGCGGCGCCGCCCAGCGGGGTGCGTGTCAGCACCGACGCCGGAGCGCACTACCTCATCTACTCGTTCGCGTCCAAGCTGCGCGTGCTCAACGCCTTCACGCAGGCCGTCAACGGCCTGCACGACTTCGCGCTGCTGGCCAACGACCCCGTCGGCCGCGAGCTCTACGCCGCCGGCGAGGCACAGCTGCGCGCGGAGCTCCCCCGCTACGACACCGGCGCATGGTCTCGCTACTCGCTGCATCGCGAGGCCGACCTCAGCTACCACAAGCTCTCGCGCGACTTCCTGCGCAACCTGTGCACCCGCGCCACCGACGACGCGGCTCGCGCCGCGGCCGCAACCGGACAGGGCGCCCCCGCGGGCGGCGCCACGCCGGTCGTCCCGCCGGCGCCCGCCCCGGTCCCCTCCCCCGCCCCGGTCGATCCGGCGATCTACTGCGACGCCGCCGAGCGCTTCACGACGTACCTCGACCAGCCGCCGAAGATCTCGTTCGTGTCGCGCCGCGCCCGCGCCGGCAAGCCCGCATCGCTGAAGCTCAAGGTCTCAAAGCCCGCGTATGTCAAGCTCGCCGTCAAGCGCGGGACGCGAACGGTGACCGTCCTGTCGGCGCGCCTGGGCAGCGGCCGGCGCTCGCTGCGCTGGCGCAAGCCGCGCGCCGGATCGGGCTATGAGGTGCAGCTGCGAGCGACCGACCTGGCGGGCAACGTCGGCTCGGCCGAGGGCGAGCTGAAGGTGCTCAAGGCCCGCAAGAAGAAGCGCTGAGCGACCCGCGTCGCGTGCCGCCGACGCGCGCGTACAATCCGGCCGATGGGCGACGCTCCGCGCACGTGGATCCTGACCAGCTCGCCTGACAACCATGCGGCGACGGCGGCGCGCGACTTCACCGTGATCGGCATGAAGGAGCGCCGGCGCAACCAGGCACTGCAGATGGAGCCCGGCGACCGGATCGTGCTGTACCTGACGCAGGTGATGCGCTTCGCCGCGGCGATCCGCCTGACCGGCGCGCTGTACGAGGAGCGCACGAAGATCTGGCCGGGCAAGCCGGGCAAGGAGGACGACTACCCGTGGCGCTTTGACTGCGAGCCCGAGCTCGTGCTCGACGAGCCGCTGTGGGTGACCGCGGAATCGCTGAAGGACGACCTCGCCCACATCCGCAAGTGGCCGGCCGAGCACTGGAAGCTCGCCTTCCAGGGCCAGCTGCGCACCGTGTCTGGCGCCGATGCGGCGCTGCTCATGGATCGCATGCACGCGGCAGCCGGCGCGGTCGCGTGATCGGGCGCCTGTCGCGCCTGCTCGCGGCGGGCGGCGCGCTTGACCGCGACCAGCGCTTCGCGGCCGGCGCTGCGCTCGGGCTGCTGGCGACGATGTTCCTGCCCTGGTATGAGAAGACGGCGCTGATCCCCGGAACGTCGGCCTTCGCCAGCGACAGGATCAGCGCCTTCGGCGCGGTGTCGTTCGTCGAGGCCGCGATCTTCCTCGTGTCGGCCGGTGCGCTGCTGCTCGTGCTGACGCGTGCCGGAGGCGGGCGCTATCACCTGCCGGGCGGCGACGGGACCGTGATCCTCGTCGCGGGGTGCTGGGCGACCCTGCTGATCTTCTACCGGGTCTTCGACCGCCCCGACGTCAGCGGCAACGCCGGAACGGTCGGCATCCAGTGGGGCTTCTTCGTGGCCTTCGTCGCCGCCGGGGCGCTGGCGTTCGCGGGCCAGCGCATGCGCGTCGCGGCCCGTCCCGAGCAACCGATCCGCCACCGGCGCCCGCGGACACCGCCTCCCGATGACTCCACCTCCGACGGGGCTGATGTCGTGCCCCAGCCCGCGGGATCAACCCCCGTCGCGCCGCCCGAGCCGCACCGGCGACCGCGCGGTCGCTCCCTGCGCCGGGAGGACGCCGAGGAGCTGACCTTCGAAGCGCCGGACATCGGCGAGCCGCCCGGCCGGGCGCCCCGGCCGCGACGGCGCTCGTCGAAGGACGGGGGTTAGCTTCCGCGCCGCGCCTCGCGAGCGAAGACCTCAAACGACGGGCGCAGCGTGCCCTTCTCGGTAACCAGCGCGGAGTCCCAGCTCGTGCTGCGCGACGCGCGCCAGTGATAGACGTAGACCCGCTCGATCCGCGAGCTTTTCGCGGCGAGGCGGAACATGCGCCGTGTCGCCTTGGGGGCGCGCCTGCGGCCGGTGCGGATGAGCTTGCGCCGATCGGGCTTGCCCTTCGACGGCTTCTTGCGCCCCACGATCGCCCCGGTCTCGGTGAACCAAATCCTGCCGGGAGCCAGGCGCAGCATCGTGTTCGTGCCCCAGCTCGAGGCGGAGTTGACGTCGACGTAGTTGTGCAGCCCCCACACCCGCGGGAGCGAGCCGCCACCGAACGCCCGCAGGTACTCGCGCATCCAGGTCGCCAGGCTGGAGTTGTCGACGACGTCCGCGCCAAGCACCGTGCATCTGCGACACAGCGAGCGCAGCGTGCGGTAGTACGTCGCGATCCGCCGCGGATCGGCGTTGCGCGGCTGGACGGCAAGGTTCGGTTCGTTCCAGGGGCTGTACTCACGCACATCGCGGTAGCGGCGCAGGAAGCGGCGCACGTGGCGCTTGTAGGTCGCCGTCCTGGGGAGGCTGAAGGCCCGGGTGCGGCTGCGACCGAAGGTGACCAGCGCCCGCATGCCGGCGGCTCGCGTCGCGCGCATCCACGCGTCGATCTCGGCGCGCTGCCAGTCGTGGGCCATGGCATCCCAGGGGACGGTGAGCCGCGCGTGTCGCACGGGCAGCTCCGTCAGACGCGGATCCTCGAAGGACGCCGCCCGCTGGTCAGCGAGGCCGACGGTCACGGCCTGCGACGGGGCAGCCGCGACCAGCGCTCCCAGCAGGACGAGTGCCGCGACGATCGGCGTGGCGCGGCGACGCATCAGCGACAGGATGCAGGATCGCCCACCGCCAGGAGCCAGGTTGGCGCGATGCTGTCAGCGGACGTGGTAAGCCTTGGGCATGAGCGAGCCGATACCGGTAGCCGATGGCGTCTGGAGGGTGACGCTCGGCTATCCGCTGAAGATCAACGCCTTCCTGATCTCCGAGGACGGCGGCGTCGCCGTCTTCGACGCCGCTTCGAGGCAGCTGGGGCCGAAGATCCGCACCGCCGCCGACAGCCTCGGCGGGGCCACCCGCGTCATCCTCGGCAACGCGCACGCCGACCATCGCGGTGGAGCCAGGGCGCTCGGCGCCCCGATCCAGTGCCACCTCGACGAGCGGGCCGACGTCGAGGGCGATGGCGGCGTGCACTACTTCGACTACAAGGCCCTGCCGTTCTTCGCGCGGCCGCTGACCGCGCACCTGATGGGCTCCTGGGACGACGGCCCGCTGGCGGTCGACAAGACCCTCCAGGAGGGCGACGCGGTCGGCGACTTCGAGGTCGTCCATCTTCCGGGCCACGGACCCGGGTGCATGGGCCTGTGGCGCGCGTCGAACCGCCTCGCGCTCAGCAACGACTGCTTCGCGCTCTTCGATCCCGCCTTCCCGCGTGCGGGCAAGCCGCGGATCCCCCACCCGGCGTTCAACTGGTCGACCGAACGGGTGCGCGAGTCGATCGCCAAGCTCGCCGCGCTGGAGCCGGCGACCTGCTGGCCGGGGCACTTCGGACCGCTGACCGGCGATGTCGCCTCGCAGCTGCGCGGCGTGCGCTGAGGGCGCTCGCGGCCTACGTCAGCGCGACGACCGCGACCGCGACGACGAACAGCACCTCGGCGACGACGAACAGGACGATGACCTGGGTCTTGGGACTCATGCCGCCAGGCTCGCAGACGGGCGTTACGGATCGCTGACGGCGCCCGGCGGCGGCGACGACCGCGTTTGACGGCGGCGCCGGCGGCGACGGGGTGTGCGACGCGCCGCGCGCCCACGCCGCCGATCGCCGGGTGACGGGGTTCAGCGGCAGGTGCCCGGCTCGGCGCACGGCCGAGGATCGGAGGGGTCCTCGCGGTAGGCGGCGTACGCGCCGGCCAGCATCAGGGCGCTCGCCGCGAACAACACCGCCAGACCGCCGATCACGATCCGGCGCGATCCCACGAGATAGCCGGCGATCGCGATCAGCACGCCCGCTGCGATCAGGGCCGCGGGCAGGCTGCCGGACACGGCAACGGCGACGATGGCTGGCACGAGCATGGCGAACTCCTATCATCGGTCACCCATGGCTGCCGCTTCGGACAATGGCGCAGGCGCGGCGGCCGCCTCGGTCTCGGCGCTGGCCGCCGGCCTGCGAGAGGCCGGCTACTTGCCCGGCGCGTCGACGGCGCTCGTCTCGTTCCTCGCGACACGGCTGGGCAAGCCGATCCTCGTCGAGGGCCCGGCTGGGGTCGGCAAGACCGAGCTCGCCAAGGCGCTGTCGAAGGTGCTCGACCGCCGGCTCGTGCGCCTGCAGTGCTACGAGGGCCTCGACGAGGCCAAGGCGCTGTATGAGTGGAACTACCGCAAGCAGCTGCTGCGCATCCAGGCCGAAAGCCAGGACACGGGATGGGACGAGGTGCAGGACGACATCTTCGGTGAGGAGTTCTTGCTGTCGCGGCCGCTGATGGACGCGATCACCTCCGAGCAGCCGATCGTCCTGCTGATCGACGAGATCGACAAGACCGACCAGGAGTTCGAGGCGATGCTGCTCGAGCTGCTGTCGGACTTTCAGATCTCGATCCCGGAGCTCGGCCGCATCGAGGCGCGCTCGCACCCCGTCGTGCTGCTGACCTCCAACAACTCGCGCGAGCTGACCGAGGCGCTCAAGCGCCGCTGCCTGTACCTGTGGCTGGACTACCCCGAGCTCGAGCACGAGCTCGAGATCGTCCGCCTGCACGCGCCCGAGCTGCAGGAGACGATCGCGCGGCGGCTCGTGGAAATCGTCGGCATGGTGCGCGACCTGGATCTCAAGAAGCCGCCGTCGATCGCCGAGTCGATCGACTGGGCGCGCACGCTGCTGCTGCTCGGCGCGCAGGACATCGACCGCGCCGTCTTCGAGGAGACGCTGTCGGTGATCGTCAAGCACCGCACCGACATGGACCTCGTCGCCGAGCGCGTCGGCGTCAAGCTCGTCGGGCAGCGCGCCGCCGCGCCCTGACCAGCGCACCGATCCGCAATCGTGTCGGCTGGGTGGCTCATGCCGCCAGGCAGACGCCACGACGTGAGCTGGTCGCGCCCTATCCTCATCTGGATCCCCTCCGCAGGCACACCACCGCACGCCTCGGGCATCGCGTCGCACCTCGTCGCGTTCGCGGCAGAGCTGCGCTGCGAAGGGGTCAACAGCGGCACGGCGGAACTGCTGGACGCGGTCGCCGTGCTCGAGCAGGTCTCGTGGACCGAGCCGCAGGACTTCCGCGAGGGGCTCGCCGCGACGCTCGCCAAGTCCCAGGAGGACCGGCGGATCTTCGAGCTGGTCTTCGAGCGCTTCTTCTTCCGCGCAGCGGAAACCGCCGCGATCGTCGAGAGCATCACCGAGGGATCGGCCGGCGGAGCTGCCGGCGGCGAGGGCGCCGATGTCGACCTGGAGACCCTGCGCCAGCAGATCGCCGCCGCGCTGCGCGAGGGTTCCGAGGGAGCGATGCGCGACCTCGCACGGCTGGCGATCGCGGCGTTCGGGCGCGCCGGACCCGGCTCGGGCGTCGTCGGCGTGGATGTGCAGCGCATCCGCCGTCAGCTCGGCCTGCGCTCAGAACCCCAGCCTGACCTGCCCGCCGAGGACCCGCGCCGCGACGGCGTCCCCCGCGACGCCCTCAGACACTTCGAATCGCTGCTGCGCCGCGAGCTGCAGCGCGGCAAGATCGAGCGCACCCAGACCCTCCCCCCGTCGCGCCCGCTGTCAGAGCTCGACCGCGCGCTGCCGTCCGGACCGCTTCAGGACCTCGCCGCGGTGCACCGCGTCGTCGCGCAGCTCAAACGCCGCCTGAAGACCCAGGGCCAGGAGACCCGCGGCCATCGCCGCCACGCCCACGTCGACGTGCGGCGCACGATGCGCGCGTCGCTGCAGACCGGCGGCGTGCCGGTGTCGCTGCGCTTCAAGCCGCAGCGACCGCGCCGGCCGGAGATCTACGTGCTGTGCGACGTCTCGACGAGCGTGACGAGCGCGTCGGTGTTCTTCTTGTCGGTGCTGCACGCCCTGCACGACTCCTTTCGCAAGATGCGCTCCTTCGTCTTCATCGAGCGCATCTCGGAGGTCACCGACGTCTTCGATCGCGAGCGCGACTTCCGGGCGGTGTCGGAGGCGATCGGACGCGACGCGGGCGTCGCCGACGTCAGCGGCTACACCGACTACGGCCGCGTGTGGTCGGAGTTTCGCGCCCTCGTCGAGGACGACCTGCACCCCCGCGCGACGGTCATCGTGCTCGGCGACGCCCGTACGAACGGGCGCGACCCGCGCGCGGACATCTTCGCCGAGGTTGCCGCCCGCGCCGGGCGAACCTTCTGGCTGAATCCCGAGCCGCGGCTGTACTGGAACTACGGCGACTCGGTCATCGCGACCTACGAGCAGCACTGCCAGGCGTTCGAGTGTTGGACGACCAACCAGCTCGAGGACTTCGTCAAGGCGCTGACGCGGCCGGTGCACGCGGCCTGAGCGCCGCGCGGGGCATCCGGGCACATGCACCGGCGCACGGACCTGTGGGTGTGGCTTGCCTTGCTTTCCTCCTGCTCCCGGCGCGTTTCCCGTTTCCCCCATAAGGAGAGAGAGGACAGCTCTAGGTGCCTTCATGGCCGATATCGCCCGCCAGCGGGCTCTGTCTCATCGGCGATCTCGAACCTCACCGTTCGCCTGCTCAACCAGTACACCGGCCGCGGCCCGACCAAGGCGCGCACCTACCTGCACGACGACCTCGTCACGGTCGTGCTGCAGGACACGATGACCAAGGGCGAGGTCGTCCTCGTCGACGCCGGCCAGCAGGATCTCGTGCTGCGCACACGGCGGACCTCCCAAGATGATCATGGCGCCGAGTTGACGGCCGGCATCGAGCAGATCCTCCAGCGCCGCGTGATCGCGTTCATGAGCTCCAACCACATCGCTCCCGACATGGCGGTCGAGACGTTCGTCCTCGTGCCGCGCGGCGATGGGCAGCCCAACGGCTCTCACGCCCCGATCGTGGCCCCGGGAGCCTGAATCGCAGGCGATCGGCGGCGCGGGCGCCAGGCGATGCCCGATGCCACGACGCGCGCACGCGTTAGGCTCTTCGCCGGACTTCGCGGGGTCCGCCCACCGCGGAGAGAGCGATGCAGACGCAGACACCAGCGCCCTCGGCGGCGCCCCGGATCGATGTCGACGCCGTGCGCCTGGACGCCGTCTGCAAGAGCTTCGCGCCGGCGCGCCGCCGCGCGCCGGCGGTGACGGCGCTGCAGGACCTCACGCTGCGCGTGGGCGAGGGCGAGATCGTCGCGGTCGTCGGTCCCAGCGGCTGCGGCAAGACGACGCTGCTGGAGCTCATCTGCGGCCTGACCACTGCTGACGCGGGGACGATCGACGCCCAGGACGCCGTGCTGATGGCCCAGCGCGACCTGCTGCTGCCGTGGGCCGATGCGGTCGACAACGCGGCGCTCGCGCTGCGCGTAGCGGGCCTGCAGCGCTCGGCCGCGCGCCGCCGAGCCGCGGCGCTGCTTGTGGACTTCGGTCTCGGCGGCTTCGAGGCCGCTCGCCCGCACGAGCTGTCGGGCGGCATGCGCCAGCGGGTGGCGTTCGCGCGGACGCTGCTCGCGGGGCGCCCGGTGCTGTGCCTCGACGAGCCGTTTGCCTCGCTGGACGCGCTGACGCGCCTGCAGATGCAAGACTGGCTCGCCGGAGCGCTGAGCGCCGACCCGCGCACCGTCGTGCTCGTCACCCACGATGTCGAGGAGGCGATCGTGCTCGCCGACCGCGTCGCGGTGCTGTCGCCACGCCCCGGGCGGGTGGTGGCGACGCTCGAGGTCGACGTCCCGCGCCCGCGCAACCGCATGGCGCCCGAGCTCGTCGCGCTGCGAGGCCGCGCGTTGCGGGAGCTGGCCGCGTGAGGGCGCTGCTCGTCGTGCTCGTGGCGTTCGGCGGCTGGGAGGCCTACGTCGGCCTCGGCGGCGTCGACGAGCTGCTGCTGCCGGCGCCGAGCGCGATCGCGGCGGCGCTCGTCGAGGATCGCGGCCTGCTGTGGAGCAACTTCACCGTCACCGCGCTCGAGATCGGGCTGGGGATCGCGGCGGCGCTCCTGCTCGGCCTCGCCGGAGCGGTCGCGATCCACCTGTCCAGGCCCGTGCGCCGCACGCTGTACCCGCTGCTGGTGACAAGCCAGACGATCCCGATCCCCGTCATCGCGCCGCTGCTCGTGGTCTGGTTCGGCTACGACCTGACGCCGAAGATCGCGATCGTCGCGCTTGTCTGCTTCTTCCCCGTGGTCGTGCCGACGCTCGACGCGCTGGATCGCAGCGACAACCAGCGCCGCAAGCTCATGCGCTCCTTCGGCGCGTCGCGCTGGCAGACGCTGCGCTTCGTCGATGCTCCGGCGGCGCTGCCGGGCCTGGTCACGGGCGCGAAGCTCAGCCTCGCCTTCGGCGGTATCGCCGCGATCCTCGCCGAATGGGCGGGCTCGGAGAGCGGCCTGGGCCACCTCGTGCTCCAGGCGCTCCCGCAGTTTGAGACCGCGCGCGCCTACGCGGCGGTGCTGATCCTCGCCGTCTTCTCCGTCACGCTGTTCGGCGTCCTGACGCTTGCCGAGCGCCGCCTGCTCCCATGGGCGAAGATCGCCGGCTGATGCACGCCGACCACCCGATCGAGAGGATGCACCCGTGACGCTTCGCCGTGTCCTGCCAGCCCTGCTCGCCGTGCTGCCCGCCATCGCCCTGGCCGCGTGCGGCGAACGCGACGAGCCGGTGCGCGCCGCGGGCAGCGAGCGCGTCGAGCTCGTCCTGGACTACCTCCCCAACGCCGATCACGCCGGCATCTACGCAGCGAAGGCGGGCACCGGCTTCCAACAGGCCGGCCTGGACGTGCGGCTGCGCACGCCGTCGGACCCCTCCGCGCCGCTGAAGCTGCTCAGCGCCGGACGCGCCGACCTCGCGATCTCCTACGAGCCCGAGCTGCTGCTCGCACGCGCCAAGGGCGCCAAGCTCGTCGCGATCGGGGCGCTCGTGCAGAAGCCGCTGACGTCGATCATCTCGCTCGGCGACAAGGCGATCGTCGAACCCGGCCAGCTGGAGGACAAGAAGGTCGGCACCGCCGGGCTCCCCTACCAGGACGCCTACCTCAAGACGATCGTCGATCGCGCCGGCATCGACCCGCAGAGCGTGCGAACGATCAACGTCGGCTTCAACCTCGTTCCGGCGCTGCTGACCAAGCGCGTGGACGCCACGCTCGGCGCCTTCTGGAACATCGAGGGCGTCGAGCTCAAGCGCCGCGACCGCAAGCCGCGGATCCTGCGCATGGACCAGGTCGGCGTGCCGACCTACAACGAGCTCGTCATCGTCGCGCGCGAACGCGATGTGCGCGAGCGCGGTGCGCTGCTGCGGCGCTTCATGCGCGCGCTGGCCGTCGGCCATCGCGCGCTGCGCGACGACATCGAGGTGGGCGTCAAGGCGCTGGTCAAGGCCAACCCCGATCTCGACACCAAGCTCCAGCGCGCGCAGATCAAGGCGACGCTGCCGGTCTTCTTCCCCGAGGACGAGGACCGGCCCTTCGGCTACCAGGACCCCGTCGCGTGGAAGCGCTACACGCGGTGGATGCTCGACAACGACCTCATCTCAAGCCCCGCCGGCGCCAATCGCGCGCTGACCAACGAGTTCCTGCCCGGCGAGGGGATCTGAGCACCCGCGAGCTGCCGCTGGCTCTCGCGCGCCGCATGGCCCTGCATGCCCAGGGGCTCGCGGCCGCGCCTCCGCACGGTGGCCGCGGACCTGGCGCGATCGCGCGGACGGTGCAGAGGATCGGCTGCCTGCAGCTGGATCCGGTGAGCGCCGTCGCGCGCAGCCCGCTGCTCGTGCTGTTCGCGCGCCTGGGCGCCGTGCGCGAGGCCTCCCTTCAGCGCGCCGCCTATGGGGATCGAGCGCTCTTCGATGCCTGGGCGCACGAGGCGTCGCTCGTAGCGACGGCCGACCTGCCCCTGCATCGCTGGGCGATGCGCACCGTGCTCGCCGGCGACGGCGCCCGTGCCGTCCGCGCGCGCGACTTCCTGCGCGCGAACGCCGCGTTCTGCGACGAGCTCGTCGACGAGCTGGTCCGCCGCGGCCCGCTGCGCGCCCGCGAGCTGGAGGATCGCTCCTGCGAGCCATGGCGTCATGGCTGGTGGACCGACGAGGTTTCCGGACGCCAGACGATCGCGCGGCTGTTGCACCTGCTGTGGCTCAGCGGGCGCGTCGGAGTCGGCCGGCGCGAGAGCGGCGAGCGCCTGTGGGACGTCTTCCAGCGCTGCCTGCCCGCGGGTGCGCCGTCTGAGCAGCTCACCGACGAGCAGGCCGAGCGCGCGGCGGTGCTGCGCGCGGTGCGGATGCTCGGCGTCGCGCGGCCGGCGCACGTGCGCGCGCACTTCCTGCGCCGCCGCTACGGGTCGCTGAACACGACGCTGGACGTGCTCGTGCGCGCCGGTGGCCTGGAGCGCGTGACGATCGCGGGGCTCGGCGGGGGGTGGCTCGCCGCGCCCGGCGACCTCGACGAGGCCGTCGACCTCGCCCCGGGCGCGCGCACGACGGCGCTGTCGCCGTTTGACAACCTGCTCTGTGACCGCGCTCGCGCCGCCGAGCTGTTGGGCTTCGAGCACCGCCTGGAGATCTACGTGCCCGCCGCACAGCGGCGCTGGGGCTACTACGTGCTGCCGATCCTGCACCGCGAGCGGATCGTCGCGCGCGCCGATGCCGCACTGGATGCAAGGGCCGGCGTGCTGCGCGTCCACGCGCTGCATCGCGAGGGCGGCGTGCGCCGCACGCCGGCGCTTGACCGCGCGGTCATGCGTGCACTGGAGCGCCTGGCGACGTGGCGCGGTGCGAGCGGGGTCAGCGTCGCCGGCACGTGATCGCGCGCACAGTCATCTGGCCAGCGTCTTGGCGTGCCCGATCAACCAGTCGGCGATCCCGCCGGCATACCAGCGCGAGAAGCGGCGGTCCGATGGGCCACCCGGCAGCGACGTGAGCAGCGCGGCTGACGCCAGGTCGGTGACCATCCGGTAGGAGGGTCCGACGGTCACCTCACGGCCGGCCATGCGCAGCCGCTGGCCCTGATGGATCGTCGCGCGACCGCCGCGCAATGCACCCGGCCGGCGATCGAAGCCCAGCCACGGGGGCAGCGTGCCGCCCATCATGAGATGCCCGAGCCGCAGGGGCTGCAGCTCGGCCAGCGTCACGGGTGCGGCGGCGAACGCGTGCTCGGCCGCGCGCAGCAGGCGCGCGTCGCGTCCCTCGTCACCATGCCATGCGCCGTCGGGGCGCAGCAGCACCTCGTCGAAGAGGCCGAAGCAGGCTGCGACCATGCCCGTCTCGGCCACCAGAAAGCGCCCGACCTCGCCGCACGCGGCGACGAGCGCCTGCTCGACGAGCGCGACGTAGAACGTCTCGAACCATCCCGCCTGGACCGAGTCGCCGTCGTACGCGCAGTCCCAGTGGGCGATCGGCGCGAAGCGAGCATCGTCCGCCAGCAGCGGTCGCAGCACGTCGACGTAGCGGCGTGCCTGCAGCGAGACGAGGTCCATCTGCATGTGCGCGGCGTCGGCGGCCGACCAGTCCTCGCGAGCCCTCAGCAGCTCGCCGATCCGTTCGGCCCGGTAGCCGGCGGCGGGCAACGTGATGAGCGCCACGCGGCCAATGTGGTTGATGTCCTCGTTGGCCGACGCGACGAAGCCCTCGTCGGGATGCACGCGCCGTGGCAGATCGTCGGCCTCCACGAAGCCCTGCCAGTCGTTGCGCGGATCGCAGCCGGCCAGCGCCACGAGGCCACTGTCGCGCCGGCGCCGCGGGATCCGTCCCGAGGTCTGCAGGGCGACCCCGCCACCGCGGTCGGCGAGGACCCAGTTGAAGGAGAACTCGATCCGGCGCAGCAGGCCGGCCGCGGTCGCGACATCCGCGGCGGCGGGCAGCTCGAGGATCGCCGCGAGCGACGCGCCGCCCGTCTGCTCGGCCGACGCCCAGCATGTGCTGAGATAGCGACCCTCCCGGCGTGGATCTCCGTCGAGCGCGCCGTGGTCGTTCTCGAACACCGTCACGGTCACTGGCTCGGCGCCGCGGACCTCAATGACCTCCTCGCGGCGATGAAACGGGACCCAGCGGCGCTCGCCGTCGACGTCGCGCGCGTAGCAGCCGTCGCGGCAGTCCTCGACCCACGAATCGATCGCGTCGCCGCACCCGTAGGTGAGGCTCCACGCGACATCGTCGCTGCGGCCGATCATCATCGCCGGCAGGCCCGGCATCGTGGCGCCCGCGCACCAGCGCTCGCCGTGGTCGAGCACCGCCTCGTACCAGACCGCCGGCAGGCGATTGAGCTCCAGGTGCGGGTCGCCCGCCAGCAGCGCGCCGCCGTCGCGGGTGCGTTCGGGCGCGATCGCCCAGGCGTTGGAGCCCGCGATCGACGCCAGGCCGCCCTTCGCCGGCAGGACGCGCGCGCCGAGGCGCACGTCGCGCACGAGATCGCCATCCAGGCCCTCCAGCCCGCGCGGCAGCAGCTCGCGCAGCAGCACCTCGTCGATCCCGGCCTGCAGCAGCTCGATGACCATGCGCTCGGTCTCGCCCTGTATCTGCGCGAGCCCGACATAGCCGATCAGCCGCGACAGCAGGACCGCGTCGACCGGCCGCCATGGCTCGGGCCGGTGACGCAGCATCCGCAGCTCCCATGGGCGGGCCTCCCCAAGCGCGGAGTTGACGCCCGCGCAATAGGCCTCGAGCTGGCCGCGGCGCTGCGGGTCCATGAGATCCACCTGCTGCTGGGCGCCGCGTCCGAAGCCCAGCCGGCGAAACAGCGTGTCGACCGCGACCAGCTCCCGCTTGCCGGTCGCCTCCGCTCCGCGACCCTGGCCGATCAGCCGCGTGAGGACGATCTGCATCTGGCGGTCGCGGCCGTGGCAGTAGCCGAGGCCGTGCAGCGTGTCGGCGTAGGAGCTCGCGCGGATGTGCGGCACACCGGCCGCATCGCGCTCGATGCAGATCTCGCCCTCGGTCCCGGAACGCGTCCACGATGTGTCTCGACGGCGCAGGATCCGGCGAGCGATCCCGCACGCGGCGCCCGCGCCCGCGGCGGCGGCGGTCGCGGCGATCGCCGCGCGCGCAGGCCTCATGCCGCGACCTGCTGCCGGCGCGGCGGTGCCGGGGAGCCAAGCGCGTGCTTGGCGGCCAGCCCGCGCCAGGCGCCGAAGCGCTCGAAGTACGCCCGCACCTCGTGCTCCTGCGCGCGAGCGGCGGGATCGCCACCCGACTGCCAGCTTCCGAGCAGCTTGAGATAGGCCAGGTCGCCCGCCGGCAGCACGTCGTAGCGCCCCTGCCCCTGCGCGGCGAGCACCTCCACGGTCCAGCGCCCGATCGTCGGGATCGCCAGCAGCCGCCGCCAGGCCCGCTCGTGGTCGGGCCCCTCCAGATCCAGGCGCCCGCGGGCGACCTCGCGCGCGGCATGCACGAGGGCGACCGCCCGGCGTGCGCCCAGGTCGAAGGACTCAAGGCGAGCGGGCGCGCAGCGGGCGATCGTCGCCGCGGACGGCACGTCGCGCAGCCCGCTGGCATGGCAGCGTGGGCCCATCGCCCGAACGATGCGCCGCTCGATCGCCGACGCCCGCGAGGACTCGATGAGCTGCTCGCAGATCGCCCACGCGAGCGCCTCGAAGGCCACCGGGCGCCGCGAGATCCGCATCCACGGCCGCCGGCGCAGCGACGCGCCGATCAGCGGATCGTCCCGGTAGCGCTCATAGAACGCGCCGAGGTCGTCGTCCACGCCCAGCGCGAAGCGCATCCGCCCGATCGCCGCGCGGGCATCGTCGTCGTCGCGCGCCCACGCCCCGAACAGCACGCGGTGCTCGCCAGCCTGTGCCACGCGGACGACGGCCGGGCGCCCGTCGATGTGCAGCAGCCGCTCGAGCACCCGGCCGCGACAGCGCAGCACGCCGTCGCGCCCGCCCCGCGCGGGCAGCCGGAAGGCCCACGGCGGGACGACCTCGACGCGAAGCTCGACGGGTGCGACGGACACCCCCGCGACCCTACGCCGCATGCAGGACGCACGTCGGGGCGTTGCCGGTGGTTGCGTACTGTCGTGCCATGCCAAGCAGCCGTGGGACCGTATGCACGACCAGCGCGAGGCGATGATCGGCGCCATCACGCGGCCGGGCCGCGTCGTCTTCGCGGCAGGCGCTGTGCTGGTCGCGGTCCGCAGCGTGCGCTTCGGCCATGCTTGAGCGTATGCGCCGATCCCACACTCGACCACAGGAGCACCGATGATCTTTCGCCAGCTCACCCACGACGACCTCGGGTGCGCCTCCTATCTGGTCGGCGACGAGCACGCCGGGATCGCGGCGGTCGTCGATCCGCGCTTTGAGATCGATGAGTACCTCGAGCTGGCGCGCTACATGGGCGTGCGGATCGAGCACATCCTCGAGACCCACAACCATGCCGATCATGTCTCCGGCCACGGGCGCCTCGCCGCCGCCACCGGCGCGAGGATCCACATCCACGCCCACGCAGCTCCCAGCTATGACCACGAGCCCTTCGAGGACGGCTGGGAGCTCGAGCTGGGCACCGTGCGCATCCGCGCGTTGCACACCCCCGGCCACCGCCCCGAGCACACGTCCTTCGCGCTGATCGACGCCGCCCGCAGTAGCCAGCCCTGGGCGGTGCTCACCGGGGACACGCTGTTCGTCGGCGACGTCGCGCGGCCGGACCTCGCGATCGAGAAGTCCGACGGCGCGCGCGGGATCTTTCGCTCGCTGCATGACCAGCTGCTGACGCTGCCCGACAGCTGTGAGGTCTGGCCCGGCCATCTGGGCGGCTCGATGTGCGGCGGACCGGGCATGGACATGAAGATCAGCTCCACGATCGGCTACGAACGCGACTCAAATCCCGTCCTGCGGATCGCCGACGAGGACGAGTTCGTCAAGCAGGCGCTCGCCAAGCTCGGGCCCCAGCCGCCGAACTTCCAGGCGATCGTCGACCTCAACACCGGCCCGCTGCTGACCGCCGGCGTCGAGCTGCTTCCCCTGTCACCGCGCCAGGTCGAGCAGCAGCGCGCCGCCGGGGCGCTGATCGTCGACGTTCGCACCGACCTGCAGTTCGACGAGGCGCACATCCCCGGCTCGGTCTGCATCCCGATCCACCATGCCGGCTTTGGCTCAAAGCTCGCCTGGATCGCCGACCACGGCAACGAGATCGTGCTCGTCGGCCGCGATGACGAGGACGGCCGCCACGCCGGCCGGCTGGCCGTCGCGATCGGGATGCGCCAGCTCGCCGGCTTCCTCGGCGGCGGCATGACCAGCTGGCGCCAGGAGCGCCGCGACACCGACGTCACCGAGCGCATCGACGCGGCCGACCTCCCCGGCCGCCTGGAGGCCGACGACGAGTTGCAGGTCCTCGACGTCCGCGACCGCGCGGAGTGGGACGCGGGCCATCTGCCCGGTTCGGTGCTCACCACGTGGCACGACATCACCGCGCTGCCGTCGGGACTGGACCCCGCCAGGCCGATCGCCGTCATCTGCGGCTCGGGCCAGCGCGCGGCGACCGGCGCGAGCCTCGTGCGCCGCCACGGCGCCGGCAACGTCCTGCACGTCGTCGACGGCGGCGTCCCAAAGCTCGGGCGCCTCGGCGTGCAGCTCGCCTAGAGCTGACCTCGTGGACCCGGTCGTCATCGCGATTCCGATGGGGATCGTCATCGGGCTGATCGTCGGCGCCGTCGGCGGCGGAGGCGCGATCCTCGCCCTCCCGATCCTGGTCTACGTCCTCGGCGAGCCCGTCGGCCCGGCGTCGACGGCCTCGCTGATCGTGGTTGCGATCGCCGCGAGCATCGGCGCCGGCACGCTCGCGCTGCGCGGCCAGGTCTGCTGGCGCATCGCGCTGACGTTCTTCGCGCCCGCCGCCGTGGGATCGGTGCTCGGGACGATCGGCAACCACGCCGCCAGCGACGAGCTGCTGATCCTCGCGTTCGTGCCGGTGATGTTCGTCGCTGCGGCCGCGACATGGCAGCGGGCACGCCACACCCACGGCGACGACGCCGGGGAGTGCCCGGCGGCCGACCCGTCGCAGATCGTCGTCGCCGGCCTCGGCGTCGGTGCGCTCACCGGGTTCTTCGGCGTCGGCGGCGGCTTCATGATCGTCCCCGTCCTGACGCTGTGGCTGGGCTTCAGCTTCCGCCGTGCCGTCGCCACGTCGCTGGTGATCATCACGCTCACGGGACTCGTCGCGCTCGCCAGCCACCTGGCGATCGGCGCCTCGATCAACGTCTCGCTGACGATCGCCCTGGCCGTGTCCACCGCGCTCGGCGCGTTGGTCGGCTCGCTGCTCGCCCAGCGCGTCCCCCAGGCGGCGCTGGGCCGCGGGTTCGCCCTCGTCGTCGGGCTGCTCGGCGTCTTCTTGCTGCTGGACACCCTGCTGCTCGGCGGGCCGCCGAGCGGGTGAGCGACTACCGGCGATCCCCGAGCATGTGGACGTCGATCAGAAACGACCGGCTCGCGAGCACCGGCGCCGTCGCCTTGCTTCGCCGTTGCAGGCGCTTGGTCTTGCCGCGGCGCGCGAGCGCGACGGCGGTCGCTCCGGCGACCATGCTCGCGCCGGCCACGGCGGCGGTCTGGACGACCATCGGCGCCAGCATGCCGCGGGCCCGCGGGCGCTCGATCACGCGTGGCTCGCCGAGCACGGCGACCGCGTCGACGATCTCGGCGTCGTAGGGCTCGCCGGTCACGATGGCGCTTGGTGGGCGAGGAGCTGGTGCACGGTCAACAGGATGACGATGGCGAAGCGAGGTTGCAGCACCCAGCATGCCCGGTGGGCCGGTCAGAAGAACGTCGGCCGCTCACCAGCTGGATTCGTAGACGCGAAAGCGCTTGACGATCTCGCCGCCCATCGCCTCCATCCCCCGGTTCATCGCGCGGTTGGTTTCAAGGATCCAGCCCATCTCACCCCATTTCTGGTTCGTCGCGATGGCCATGTCGAAGTGCTCGACGTAGAACAGCGCAGCCGTGCCGGTGTGCTGGTACTCGGGCTTGACGCCGAGGAAGCCGACGCGCACGCGGTCGATGAGCTTCTTGCGCCTGAACAGGAAGGTGAACCAGCCCAACGGGAAGACCTTGCCGTCCATGACCTTCAGCAGCTGGTTGACGTCGGGCACGGTGATCGCGATGCCGATCGTCTCGCCGTCCTTCTCGGCGGACATGAACCAGTTGCGGTCGTAGACGAGCTGCAGCTCCTCGGCGTAGTGCTTGAGGTCTGAGTCGGAGTAGGGCACGAAGCCCCAGTTGCGCTTCCACGCGGCGTTGTAGACCTCGCCGAAGACGCCCTTGATGTTCTTGGAGAGGTCGCGGCGGCGCAGATGGCGCAGCGTGACGCCGTGCTTGCCCTTCGCCTGCTCGGCGAGCTCGAAGATGACCGGCAGGATCTTCGCGCGGTCGGAGATGTCCAGCGCCCACATGTAGAGGTCGATCGCCTTGTCCAGGCCCGCCTCCTCGACGCGCTGCTGGTAATACGGTGGATGCCAAGGCTGCTTGATCATCGGCTCGCGCTCGAAGCCCTCGATCAGCACGCCGCACTCGTCGTTCATCGTGTAGTCCATCGGGCCGATCATGCGGGTGCGGTCGTGACCGGAGAGCCATCCCCGCGCCGTGTCCAGCAGCGCGCGCGCGACCTCGACGTCGTCCTCGAGCTCCAGGAAGCCGAACATGCCCGTCCCGGCGCCATGTTGCTCGTCGTAGGCCTCGTCGAACTGCGCGCTGATGCGCCCGACGACCCGCTTGCCGCGGCGCGCGACGAACTCCTGCGCCGTGGCGTGCTTGAAGTACGCGTTCATCCTGCGGCTGTGAAAGAGCTTGCGCTCAAGGCGGATCGGAGGGATCCACTGCTCGGAGGTAGCATGCAGCCGGTAGGGGAGCTCGATGAACTCCCGCCAGTCACGCCGTGACCTCACGGCCCTCACCTCGACGCTCACAGGGGCCCACGCTACATGGCATCCACGACGCAAGACGTCTTCGCCAAGGCCAGCGGCCACGAGCGCGCCGAGCAGCTGCGCGCCGCGCGGGAGGCTGACCTGCTCCCGTACTTCCGCACGCTGGAGGGTCCGGCAGGCCCGGTCGTCGAGATGGAGGGGGCCACGCGGATCATGCTCGGCTCCAACAACTACCTCGGCCTGACCGCCGACGAGCGCGTGATCAAGGGCGCCGCCGACGCGCTGCACACCTTCGGCACCGGCCTGACGGGCTCGCGACTGCTCAACGGCACGATCTCGCTGCACCTCGAGCTCGAGGCGGAGATCGCCGACTGGATGGGCACGCAGGATGCGCTCGTGACCTCGACAGGCGCGCAGGCGAACCTCACCGCGCTGGGGACGCTGCTGTCCCCCGGCGACACGGTCGTCGCCGACTCCGGCGACCACGCCTCGATCCTCGACGGCTGCATCCTCAGCAAGGCGAAGCTGCGCGTCTTTCGCCACAACAGGATCGACAGGCTGCAGCGCACCCTCGAGAAGGCGACACGCGACGAGGGCGGCATCCTCGTCGTCGTCGACGGAGTGTTCTCGATGGAGGGCGACATCGCCCCGCTGCCCGAGATCGCCGACCTGTGCGAGCGCTTCGGCGCTCGCCTGATGGTCGACGAAGCCCACGGCGCCGGCGTGCTCGGCGCGCGCGGCGCCGGCGCCAGCGAGCTGCTGGGCGTCGAGGATCGCGTCGACCTGCGGATGGGCACGTTCTCCAAGAGCCTCGCCAGCTGCGGCGGCTTCCTGGCGGGCACCCACGAGGTGATCGACTTCCTGCGCGTGCAGAGCCGCGCCTTCCTCTTCACGGCGTCCGGAGTTCCCGCGGCGGTCGGCGCGGCGCTTGCCGCGCTGCGGATCCTGCGCTCGGCGGAGGGGCCGCCGCTGCTGGCGCGCGTGCTCGACAACGCTGCCTACCTGCACGCCGGGCTACGCGAGTGCGGCTTCAAGGTCGTCGAGCACGAGGGCGACGCGATGACGCCGGTCGTGCCGGTGATCGTCGGCGACGACTGGAAGGCCGTGCTGCTGTGGCGCGCCCTCTACGACGCCGGCGTGTTCGTCAACGTCGCGATTCATCCGGCCGTCCCGCCGGGCGGGGCGCTGCTTCGCACGAGCGTCATGGCCACGCACGATCACGCGACGCTGGACCGCGCGCTGGACGCGTTCTCGACCGTCAGGACGGACTTCGAGCGCGAGCACGGCCCGCTGCCCGCGTGAGATTTCGGGAGTGCGCCTTGTCCAGATCTTCACAAGGGCTCCCCCGAAAAAAAACATCGCTCTGAGCGCCCGGATCGATTGACGGCGCGTTGACGGCGACGCCTCACCTGGCATAGCTTCGCGGTGCGTTCAGCGGCAAGGCGGTGCGGAGAGGCAGCCGGACCCGTCAGCGCGGGTAGCACTGCTCTGGCGGTCGGCGGACGGGTGCCTCGGGAACCGCTGACGCGAACTTTGCAGGTCCATTCACGATCACACGCTGCCCCTGACACCGACGGGGCAGACAGGAGGACACATGCCCAACGCAACAGCGACGGTTGCCCCTGCGCCCCAGCATATGCAGGCACTTCGACGCGCAAACGAGGTGAGGCTCGCTCGCGCGGAGCTCAAGCGCAGGGTCGCCGAGGGAAGCACGACCGTCGCAGTGGTGATCCTGGCGTGCCCGTGGGAGGTCGCGAGCATGTCGATCTCAGAGCTGCTGCTCAGCCAGCGCCGCTGGGGGTCCACGCGCTGCAGCAAGTTCCTGGCGAGCATCGGCATGACCGAGACCAAGACCGTCGGGTCGATGACCGAGCGCCAGCGCCGCGCGCTCGCAGCGATGGTGTGAGCATCGCGAGCGCCGTCTCGCCGGAGCAGTGACTCCGGCGAGGCCGCGACTCGTCAGGCCGGGCCTCCAGCGCGGCGCTCGGACAGCATCAGCGCCGCAGGCAGGACGAGCAGCACGCCCACGAGCGACACCGTCAGGTCGAGGACCGTCACGAAGCCGAAGTCGCGCAGCATCCGGATGTCTGAGGAGACGAGAACCGCGAACCCTGCGATCGCCGTGGCCGCGGATGCCGTGACCGCCATCCCCGTCGAGCGGTAGGTCCGGGCGAGCGCGTCCTGCGGACCCAGCCCGCGGCGGCGCTCCTCGCGGTAGCGCTCGCTGAGCAGCACGCTGAACTCCGTCGTGATCGCGATCACGAGCGCTCCGAGCGTCACGGACATCGGGTTCAGCGGGATGCGCAGGCCGTAGAGCAGCAGCGCCGACCAGCCGGTCGCAAGCGCGATCGGCACGAGCGGGACGAGCGCCCGCCTGAGGTCGCGAAAGGCGCCGAGCAGGACGATCGCGACCGCCGCCAGGCCCGCCAGCAGCGTCAGCAGGCGGCGCATGCTCGAGGAGATCTGAGCGTTGGCGTCGGCGGCCAGCACCGGGAGCCCGGCGAGCTGTGCGCTCACGCCCTCGGGACGGCCGTCGCTCAGGCCGGCGCGCATCGCGTCGATCACGCGCTTCTGCTCGCCGAGGTCCATCAGCCGGATGCCGAAGGCCAGCGTCGCGGTCCGGCGATCGGCGGTGATGACCGAGCGCGAGAAGTACGGCGGGACGGCGTCCAGCAGCGCCTTGACCGCTTCGCCGTCGCTGCGCGAGGCCGCCGTCGTGAAGAGGTCGGGCAGCGAGAACGCCGGGCACAGCTCGGCCTCGCCGCAGCCGCGCCGCTCGTTGAAGCCGTGGCGCTTGAGCACCGCCGTCTGGTAGTCGACCATCCATCCGATCACCTCGGTGCGAGTCAGGTCGTCGCCCTGCACGACGACGTCGATCTCGCCGCCGACGCCCGTCGAGCGCTGCAGCGTGTCGAGGTCCGACAGCGCGGCGGTGTCCTGCGGCACGAGCCGCTGGATGTCGGATTCCACGCGCGTCTGGCCGTCCAGCGCCCAGCCGCAGGCCGCGACGGCGACGGCGATGGCGAGCACCCGGGCGGGCCTGCGGCACACAGCGGCGATCGCGCCGCGGCCCGCCCGGCGTATGGCGCGGCCGGCGGCGCCGCCGCCGGCGCCGCCACGCCGGGCACCCGAGCTCGCGGGCGACCGCCGCGACAGCGGCGCCCGAGCGACGAGCACGAGGGCGGCGGTCCCCGCGAGCAGCGCCAGCGCGAACGCGAACGCGATGCCGGCGACGAGCAGGATCCCGAAGCCGCGCACCATCGGAACCGGCGACAGGGCGAGCACGGCGAACCCCGCCGCCGTCGCGGCCGCCGCGACGGCAACGGCGGGTGCCCCCAGCAGCGCCGCGCGGCGCGCCGCCGCTCCGATGCCCAGCGGCGACCCCGCCTCCTCCGCGCCTCCCGCACCGCCGTCGCGCTCCTCGACGATCCGCGACTGCAGCTGAATCGCGTAGTCGACGGCGAGCCCGATCAGCACCGGCAGCACGGCGATCGAGGCCATCGTCAGCGCCGCGCCCGCCAGCGACAGGGCACCGAACGTCAGCGCGGCCGCGCCCAGCGCGACGGCCAGCGGGAGCAGCCGCAACGGCCGGCGAAAGACGACGGCCAGCACGCCGGCCATGACCAGCAGGGCGATGATCAGCAGCTCGCGCATCGATCCGCCGATCGACGCGGCCAGGTCCTCGACGACGATCGGCGCGCCCGTCACCGTGTACGTCGCGCCACTGGCCGGCCGCCAGTCGTCCATCGCGACCGCCGCGCGCACGAGCCCGATCGCCTCCGAGCGCTCGCGCTCGGACAGGCCCGCCTTCAATCGCACCTGCACGAGCGCCGCACGGCCGGGCTCGCCGCCCTGGGCGGGGAACAGGTAGGCGAACCTGCGCTTCGGCGTACCCGCCGGCTTGGACGGATCGAAGACGAGCGTCGAGACGAACCCTGGGTCGTCCAGGCTGGGCACCGCGGTGAGCCCGTAGCGCGACGCGAGCGACAGCAGCTCGTCGGCCAGGCGCCGCTGCACCTTCGCGCGGGCCCTCGCACCGCGGCGGCGAGCCTCGGCCGCGCCGATGCCATCGCGCCGCGCGCGGTTGCTCGCGGTCGCCGCCGCGGCGTCGGCGAGCACGCGGTTTGACAGCACGCGCCGCTCATAGCCCGCGCGCAGCTCGCGCACCGCCGTGTTGATGAACGTGCCGGGACCCAGCACGACCTTCACCGGCCGCGTCGCGGCGAGCCGCGCACAGGGCCCGCTCGCGCCGCCCGGCGGTGAGACGCCCGCCGCAGCGGTGCCTGCGATGCAGCCCTCCAGGCCCAGCAGGCGCTCGAGATCCTGGCTGAGCAGCAGCTTCTGCAGATCGCCGCGGACGAGGACGATGATCGCGTCGTCGCCGAAGCGCTCGCGCAGCGTCTGGGTTGCCGGATAGGACTCGGTGGACGTGCCGACCAGCGTGTCGACGCCCGCGTCGGCCTCCAGGCGCAGGGCGAGCGCCAGGCCGGCGAGCACGAGCGCGGCGGCGGCGGCGAGCACGAGCGCCGGGCGGCGCACGGCCAGCGCGACGCCTGCATGCAGCGGGCGCCTCACGCCGCGGCGCTGCCCGCTCGGTCGCTCACTCCATGCCGAGCGGACCCGCCGACTCGCCGGCCAGGAACTGGCGCACGAACTGGTTGTCGGAGTCGAACAGCTGCTCGGCCGGCCCCGACTCGACGATCTGGCCCTTCCACAGCACGGAGATGTGCTCGGCGACGCGGCGCGCGGTCATGATGTCGTGCGTGATCAGCGTGAAGGCCGGCGGCGGCGTTCCGCGCCGTTGGGCCTCCCCCATCATCTCGGCGTGGATCTCCTGGATCAGCTCGCCGAGCAGCGCGGTGCGCACCGGATCCAGGCCCGAGTCGGGCTCGTCGAAGAGCACGATGTCGGGGTCGAGCACGAGCGCGCGCGCGAAGCCGGCCCGCTTGCGCATGCCGCCGGAGAGCTCGTTGGGCATCTTGTCGTGGGCGTCGCTCAGACCGACCTCGGCGAGGCGGTGGCTGACGATCTCGCCGATCTCCTCCTCGCTCTTCTCGGTGTGCTGGCGCAGCGGGAAGCACGTGTTGTCGAAGACGTTCATCGAGCCGAACAGCGCCCCGTCCTGAAACAGCACGCCGAACTTCTGGCGCATCCGCAGGAGCTCGTCGTCGGCCATGTTGGGCACCGACTGTCCGTGCACCAGGACATCACCCCGGTCGGGGTAGAGGAGCCCGACCATGTGCTTGATGCAGACCGACTTGCCGGTGCCCGAGGGCCCCAGGATCATCGAGATCTTGCCTTCCGGCAGGCCGAGGTTCAGGCCGCGCAGGATCTTGTTGGCGCCGAACGCCTTGTGGACGTCGATGAACTCCACCGCCGCCGGCCCCCCGGCCGCCGGCCCGCTGGGATCGCCCCCCGCGCCCGCGGCCGCCGTGCTGTCAGGAATGATCGACATCGGTCCTCATGGTCAATGTAGTGGTCACCCGCGAACGCCGCGCCCGTCGGGTCCAGCGGGCGTCCCGGGTGTCCGGCCGGCTGATCGCCGCCGTCAGCCGGCGGCCTGCCAAGCGGCCTCCGCCGCGTCTCGCGCCGCGATCGCCTCAGCGAGTCGCGCGTCGCCGTCGGGCGAGCCCGCGGCGGCGCGAGCCGCCATCACCTCGCTGGCCGCGGCGAGGTAGACGGCGTGGAGATCCTGCGCCGTCGCGGCGGGTGACGGCGCGGGCGTGGGCTCGGCCGGCGGCGGTGCGACCTCTGCCGTCGGCTCGGGTGCGGCGTCGGCCGCGACGGGTGCCGGCGCGGACGCCCTGACCCATGACGGCGCGCCTTCGCCGGGTGCCCACAGCCGCGTGACGCCGTGCCCCGTTGACGCTCCGGCCGGTGCGGGCTGCGGCGCAGCAGGCTCCGGTGGCGCTGCGGCGGGCTCCTGCGCCACGGCGGGCTCGGGCGCTGCGGCGGGCTCGGGCGCTGCGGCGGGCTCGGGCGCTGCGGCGGGCTCGGGCGTCGCGGTGACGTCGGCCCCGCCATAGGTCGCCCCGCCCAGGCGCAGTCTCCCCGGCGCGGCCGGCGCCTCCTCGGCCGTGGGCGCGGGCGCGGGATCCGGTCGCGCCGCCGGCTCTGAAGGCGGTCCCTGCGGGCTCACGTCCGCGGCCGGCTCGGGCGCGAGAGCCTGCTCAGCCGCGGCAGGTGGTGGCGCCGGTGCGGCCGGCTCGGACGGCGCCCCGCTGGCTGCACCGTAGGTTGCCCCGCCAAGGCGAAGCCTCCCCGGCGCAGCCGCCGCGGGCGCCTCCTCGGCCACGGGCTCCGCCGGCGCGGACGCTGGTGCCTGCGTCTCGGCCGCGGGTGCCGCAGCCTCCTGCGGCGCGGGCGGCGCCGGCGGCGAAGCCGGGGCGGCGGACTCGGAGTCCGCCACGGCGCCGGCCCCGCCGTACGTCGCCCCACCGAGACGCAACCTGTCCGGCGCGGCCGCCGGCTCCTCGGCCGCCGGCGCCGAGGCTGGCGGCGGCGCGGGCTGCTGGGTCGCGACCGCCTCCGGCGGCGCGGCAAAGCGCTGATAGGCAGCCGCCGACGCAGCCGCCGCCTCAGCCGCCTGCGCCGCATGGTCCGGACCCGCATCCGCGACGACCGCAGCGCCAGCCACCGGCGGCGCGGCGTAGCGCGCGTAGGCCTCCGCCGAGGCGACCGCCGCCTGCGCGGCGCGCGCGGCCAGATCGTCACCGTCCGGGGCAGCAGCCGGCGCCCGGGGCACACCGGGCGCGGACGCAGACGCGTAGCGCTCATACGCCGCCGCCGACGCGGCGGCGGCCTCGGCCGCCCTCGCCGCGAGGTCCTCGCCGGCGGACGCCGGCGGGGCGGCCTCGGCCGGCACGTCCGCCGGAGGCTCGGCGGTCTCCCGCCCACGCAGGCGAATCGCCCCATGGCCAAAGCGCTGCACCGGCGCGCTGTCCATGATCGCCTCCGGAACGTCCTTGACCCGCTCGGGAACATCCTTGACGGTCTCGGTCACCGCCGACACCGCCGAGGACACGACGGACTTTGCCTTCTTCATGAACCGCTCGTAGGCATCAGCGCCCGCCGCCGCCGCCTTGGCCGCCACCGTCGCGTGGTCCTCCTTACCCTCACTCATGTCTTCTCCCGCCTCGCTGCGGACGCCACATCGGACTCCGCGTCGGAAACCTGTCGCCTCGCTCCCTGCCCCGGCTCACCTTCGCCGCCTACCCTCATCCTCCGATCGGAGCGCGTGGGTTTGCGCCCCAGAACAGCTGCGTCCCGAGCATCCCGATCAGGTGCACGAGCACGATGTTCAACACCATCGACTTCGCCGTCGCCGTCCCGACGCCGACCGGGCCACCACGTGCGTGGTAGCCGTAGTAGCACCCCACGAGCACGACCGCCGTCGCCATCACCATGCCCTTGGACATGCTGTACACGAGATCCAGCGGGTTCTGGAACATCCAGAAGATGTCGAGGTATCCCCCGCGCGAGACCTCGCCGATCTGCTCGACGACGGCGATGTACGACGCCAGGAAGCCCGCCCCGATCGCTGCCATGAACACGAACGGCAGCACGATCCAGGACGCCAGCAGGCGCGTCGCGCAGAGGAAGGTGACCGAGCTGATCCCCATGACCTCCAGCGCGTCGATCTCGTCGGAGATCCGCATCGATCCCAGCTCGGCGACGATCCCGGTGCCCACCTTCGCGGCCATCATGTAGCCGAACGCGTACGGCACGAGCTCGCGCAGGTCGCACCACGCCGCGAACACGCCGGCGTACGCCGGGTTGCCGACCGAGCGGTTGAAGTAGGCGCCCTCGATCCCGCATTGCAGGCCAATGATGAACACCAGACCCCAGATGACAAGCGTGGACGAGACGATCAGGATCTGGGCCTGGCGCAGGCTCTCGCCGAAGAAGCGAAAGACCCTGAGCCCGTAGACCTGGCCCATGATCCTGCCCGAGAAGCGTGCGATCTCGCCGAAGCTCGAGACCCAGTCGCGCGGAATGGAGAACCAACCGCCCATCAGCGCAGGTTCGCGAGCTCGGGGTTGGTAGCCAGCAGCGTCTGGGTGAAGACGTAGTTGAACGCGAAGATGCCCAGGAAGGCGATCACCACCGCCTGGTTGACGGCGCGCCCCACGCCCTCCGCGCCACCGGACGCAGACATCCCCTTGTAGCAGCAGACGATTGCGATGATGGCGCCGAAGAGCGTCGTCTTGAGCATCGATCCCCACAGGTCCGTGAGCGACGCGCCGGTGAAGAACGTCGCCTGAAAGGCGCCGATCGTGCCGCCGTTGACGACGGTCGCGAGCACCCCCGAGACGACGCCGAAGATCAGCGCGTAGATGTTGAACAGGCCCGTCACGAGCATCAGCGCCAAGAAGCGCGGTACGACGAGGCTCTTGACGGTGTCGACCCCCAGCACCTGCAGCGCGTCGAGCTCCTCGCGGATCTTGCGCGCGCCGAGGTCGGCCGTGATCGCGGTGCCCGCCACGCCGGCCAGCACGATCGCCGTCACGAACGGCGCGAACTCGCGGATGACGGCCAGCACGAAGAACCCGCCGAGGCGGTCCAGCGCGCCGAACAGGACGAGGAAGTTCGCCGCCTGCAGGCCCGGAGCGCCGTAGCCGAACGCGATCGTCGAGATCAGCAGCGGAAACCAGCACAGCTTCAGGGCGAACAGGAACTGGTTGACGAACTCGCCGCCATAGGAATATGGCGGCCTCAGCGCCGACGCGATCGTCCTCCCCGTGAGGATCAACATGTCCCCGATCTCCTCGAGGAGGTTCTTCGCCGGGAGAAACGCTCGATCGGCGACGTTGCGGACCATCAGATGGCTCCTCTGGATTCCCCGGCCACAGCGCGGACCGAGCGCCGTCGCCAGCGTACGTCAACGAGAGCGCCTGTGCCAATCGCCACCGTGCCACGTGCGCATCGCGGCGGCGCGACGGCGGGGATCGCGGTTGCCGGTCCGCGCGTCACGGGAGTAGATCACCCACGATCGGGTACCACTCTTCCGCTGTCGAAGACCCGCGCGCCACCGGCTGCGCATCCCTCGGCAAGGACCCCTAGGAAACGGAGAGCGACGATGGCCTACCACGGTCTTGACACCTATCTGAACGATCACCTCGCAGGGGCCACAGCAGGTGTGAACCTCGCCGAGATGGCTTCCGCAGAGCACAGGCAGGACGACCACGGCCCATTCTTCGGTCAGATCGCATCGGATATCAAGACCGACTTCACCACGCTCGAGACCCTGATGGAGGATCTCGCGGTCGATAGGAGCGCGACGAAGACCGCCGCCGCCGAGATCGGCTCCAAGGTCATGACCCCGAAGTTCACGGGTGACGACGATGGCCTCAACGCGTTCGTCGCGCTGGAGACGCTGTCGATCGGCGTCGAGGGCAAGGCCTGCATGTGGAAGGCGCTGAAGACCGTGGCCGACGGCTACCCCGCCCTCGGCGAGCTCGACATCGACGCGCTCATCGCGCGCGCCGAGGACCAGCGCAGCCGCATCGAGGACAAGCGCTTGGAGATCGCTCCCGACGCGCTCGCGCACACCGCCGCGGTCTGACCCGCGAGCACGCCGTTGCTGATCGGCCTGCTCAACGCGGCAGCCGCGGCGCGATGATGCGATAGGCCTTCAGTCCGAGTCCCAGGCGCTCGCGATCCTCGGACTGCATAGGGTCAAGGCCCGTCAGGTCGCGCACGCGCTCCAGGCGATAGGCGACGGTGTGGCGGTGAGCGTGGATCGCGGTCGCCGTCGCGCTCATGTGGCAGTTGGCCGCGAGATAGGCCTCGAGCGTTCCGACGAGGTCGGTGCGGTACTGGTCGTCATAACGCACGGCCGGAGCCACGGTGTCCTCATAGAAGGAGCGCACCTCCTCGGGGTGCGACGCCAGCACGCGGAACAGCAGCCGGTACGTGCCCTGGTTGATGTCCTCGGCGATCGGCTCGCCGGACACCATGAGCACGTCCAGCACGAGCTCGGCCTCCTGGACGGCACGTCCCAGCTCGGCGGGGTCCGCGTAGAACGAGGACAGGCCGACCGTGCCGTGGCGCTGAAGCCGCGCGGCCAGCCTGGCCGCGGCGGCCAGGGTGGCCTCCGCGGCATGGTCGACCGCACCCGCCGGCAGCAGCGCGTAGACGCGGCCACCGGAGCCACCCGTGGCCGTTCCGTCCATGTGCTGCGCGAGTGCGCCGGGCACGTCCTCGGCGATCGTCGCGACGACGTGGCGCGGACGATCGGTGTGCAGCTCGGCGCACAGCGCGATCGCTCCCCGCGAGAGGTCGCATCCCAGCCGCGCACCGCGGCGTACGAGTTCGTCGGTCGTCAGCGTGTTGCCGGCTCGCAGGTCCTCCAAGAACGAGCCCCGCAGGTTCTGCTCGACCTCGTCGCGGGCCTCTTCGACCGCGACCTCGGTCAGCGACGCCACGGCGGCGAGATGCAGGTAGTCCGCCGCCTCGCTCACCGCGTGGACGCTGCCCTCCAGCAGCAGCACCGTCCCGACGGACTCGTCACCGGACACGATCGGGATCTCCACGGCGACGCCGCGGGGTGCATGGGCGGGCCGGTCCTGCACGAGATCGGCCACATAGTGGCGCAACTCGGGCAGGCGCTCGTCCGCCACCGTCCCGGCCGGCGCCATGACGGCCCTGCCCAGCCGGGGGATGACGATCGCCACCGATCCACCGACGGCCTCGGCCGTCAGCTCGGCGACGCGCTCGAGGCCGTCACCGCTGAGGACGGCATCGACCATCCGTAGATGCAGCCCTCTCAGCCGCTCGACGAGAGTGGCCGCTGTCGGGGCGGCCACTCTCCCCAACTCCTAGCCCGCCGCCGCGGAGGCGGCGTCCGGGTGAGCCTGCAACGTCTCTTCGCCGGATTCCCCGGTCCTGATGCGGTATGCCTCCTCGACAGGCATGACGAAGACCTTCCCGTCGCCGACGGCTCCGGTGCGGCCATGCTTGAGGATCGTGTCGACGATCGTCATCAGGTCCTTGGACGCGACGACGCATTCGATCTTGACCTTCGGGCGCAGGTAGTTGGTCAGCTCCGCCCCGCGGTAGCGCTCGGTGATGCCCTTCTGGCGTCCGGAGCCCTTGACCTCGCTGATCGACAGCGAGGGGAACCCGAGCGTGAGCAGCTCCGTCCGGATCGGCTCGAATGCCTCGTGCCTGACGTAGGCGATGACCATCTTCATACCGACATCTCCTGTGAGGACATCGCGGTGACCGGAGCGGGCGGAATCGTGGCCGTGGGTCCGCCCCCGTAGCCGACGAGCTCGGCGCTCGGGATGAACTGCTCCGGGTACCCGTACATGCCGTGCTCGGAGATGTCCAGGCCGGCATCCTCCTCCTCGTCGGAGACGCGCAGGCCGATCGTGGCCTTGATGATCCACAGCGTGGTGTAGGACAGCGTGAAGACGACCGTGAACGCGACCACGACCGCCGCAGCCTGGGCTGCGAGCTGGCCGAGCCCACCGCCATAGACGAGGCCTGCCTTGCCGACCCCAACCGACTCGACCAGGCGCGGCGATGCGAACAGGCCGCAGGAGAGCGTCCCCCAGATGCCGGCGACGCCGTGTGCGGACAGGGCTCCGACCGGGTCGTCGAGCTTCTTCTCGAACGCGAGCACGCACACCACGACGAGCAGGCCGGCGACGAGGCCGATGATCGGAGCGGCCCAGAACTCCACATATCCCGACGGGGCGGTGATCGCGACCAGACCGGCGATCGCGCCGTTGCCGACCATGCCGATGTCCAGCGTCTTCTGCTTCATCGCGCCCATGATCATTGCGCCGATGACGCCGCCGGCCGCGCCGAGGTTGGTCACCGCGATGACCTCCGCGAAGCTGTTGCCGGCGGTGCCAAGCGTCGAGCCGCCGTTGAAGCCGAACCATCCGAGCCACAGGATCAGCACGCCAAGGCCGAAGAGCGGCATGTTGTGCCCTGGTATCGCCCGGGGCTTGCCGTCAGATCCGAACTTGCCCTTGCGCGGGCCGAGCAGGAGGACCGCTGCCAGGGCGCCGGTGGCGCCGGTGAGGTGCACGACCGTGGAACCCGCGAAGTCCTGCACGCCGTCGCCGAACTCGGCGAACAGTCCGCCGCCGAAGCCCCAGTGGGCGATCAGCGGGTAGATCACCGCGGAGAACACGATCGCGAACGGGATGTACGCGGCGAACTTCATGCGCTCCAGCGTCGTGCCCCAGACGATCGCCAGCGACACCGCGGCGAACATGAACTGGAAGATGAAGAACGACGCGGTCTCTCCACTGGCTCCCTCGCCGGCGACGTCGCGCCCGAACTGAAACAGCCAGCCGCTGCTGCCGGCGATCACGCCATCGCCGCCGAAGGCGATGCCGAAGCCGACGGCCCACCAGACGATGCTCGCGATCGAGAAGTTGACGAGGATCTTGGCGATCCCCATGCCGGCGTTCTTGCCACGCGAGAAGCCGATCTCCAGAAACGCGAATCCCGCCTGCATGAAGAACACGAGGACGGTCGCGACGAGCACCCACGTCACGTTCAGCTCGCTGACGACGGACTCGAGCATCGGCGCGTCTTGGGCAAGTGCTGCTGCCGGCAACGCTAGTAGGGCCAGGATCGCCGTAAGGGCGCCTCCGACCACGGTCGTGGGTCTCATGTAGGCATTCCTCCCTGGAGGTTCGAGTGCCGTGCCAGTCTCCGGTCGGCGGCCCGCGGGGTCTTTGTCCCAAAGTTCAAAGATCGCCGCGCAGTCTTCGCCATGCGGGATTGGACTCGGCGGCGAGCGCTTCGTAGGCTGCGACCAACCAGCAGCCGCACGGACGCGGCCACCCACGAGGAGGAGCATGACCCGCATCAGGCAGCAGAACGTCACAGCGGCGCAGTGGAGCGCAAACGGCGGAGCGCTCGGCTCGCCGGATCTGACGCTCCCCGTCAACCAGGTCTTCGGCGCCAACGTGTTCAGCGTCGAAGCCCAGCGCCAGCGCCTGCCCAAGCACGTCTTCAAGGCCCTGCAGGGGTCGCTCGCGCGCGGGGACGCGCTGGACACGATGCTCGCGGACTCGGTCGCGCAGGCGATGAAGGAGTGGGCGCTGGAGCGCGGCGCCACCCATTACACCCACTGGTTCCAGCCGCTGACGGGGATGACCGCCGAGAAGCACGACTCCTTCTACGGGCCTACCGGCGAGGGCTCGGCGATCGCCGACTTCTCCGGCAAGGAGCTCATCCAGGGCGAGCCGGATGCCTCTTCCTTCCCCACGGGCGGCATCCGCGCGACCTTCGAGGCTCGCGGCTACACCGCCTGGGACCCCACCTCCCCCGCGTTCATCCTCGAGAACCCCAACGGGGCGCTGCTGTGCATCCCGACGGCGTTCGTCTCGTGGACCGGCGAGGCGCTTGACTCGAAGATCCCGCTGCTGCGCTCGATGGACGCGCTGTCAACCGCGGCGATCCGCGCCCTGAAGCTGCTGGGCGACGACGAGGCATCGCGGGTCTTCACGACGGTCGGACCCGAGCAGGAGTACTTCCTCATCGACGAGCAGTACTACTTCGAGCGCCCGGACCTCGTGACGACAGGGCGCACGCTGTTCGGCGCCAAGCCCCCGAAGGGCCACGAGCTCGACGAGCACTACTTCGGCTCGATCCCCGAGCGCATCCTCGCCTGCATGATGGAGACCGAGCGCGAGCTGGCCAAGCTCGGCGTGCCGGTCAAGACGCGCCACAACGAGGTCGCTCCCAACCAGTACGAGCTCGCGCCGATCTTCGAGAACTCCAACGTCAGCTGCGACCACCAGATGCTGACGATGCAGCTGCTGCAGAACATCGCCCGGCGCTACGGCCTGGTGTGCCTGCTGCACGAGAAGCCGTTCGCCGGCGTCAACGGCTCGGGCAAGCACAACAACTGGTCGATGGGGACCGACACGGGCGCCAACCTGCTGGAGCCCGGCGACACGCCGCACGAGAACATCCAGTTCCTGTTCTTCTGCGCGGCGGTCGTGCAGGCCGTCAACAAGCATCAGGCGCTGTTGCGCGCGTCGGTCGCAAACGTCGGTCAGGACCACCGCCTGGGCGCCAACGAGGCGCCGCCGGCGATCATCTCGATCTTCCTCGGCGGGGAGCTGGAGAAGGTCTTCGACGCGATCGGCGCCGGGGATGCCGCGGTGTCTTCTGACAACGGCTTCCTCGGCCTGGGCACCCCGGTGCTGCCGCCGCTGCCGCTGCACGGAGGCGATCGCAACCGGACGTCGCCGTTCGCCTTCACCGGCAACAAGTTCGAGTTCCGGATGCTGGGCTCGACCTCGTCGCTGGGCTTCCCCAACACCGTGCTCAACACGATTGCCGCGGAGGCGATCGACGAGCTGTCCGGAGCGCTGGAGGGCAAGATCGACGGCGGCATGAGCCTCGAAGAGGGGGTCATCGCGGTCGTCAAGGACGCCTACAACGCCAACAAGGCTGTCGTCTTCGGCGGCGACAACTACTCCGAGGACTGGCACGCCGAAGCCGAGTCACGTGGCCTGGCCAACCTGCGTACGACCCCCGACGCACTGCCGTGGTTCGTCCACAAGCAGACCGTCGCGGTCATGAGCAAGTACGGCGTCCTGTCCGAGCGCGAGATGGAGGCCCGCTACGAGGTGGCCGTCGAGCAGTACTTCGTCAAGCTCAACATCGAGTCCGAGACCGCGTCCTCGATCGCCCGCACGATGCTGCTGCCGGCGGCCGTGCGCCACCTGACCCAGCTGATGGCCTCACAGCGCCAGGGCCTGATCGACGAGTTCGCGCCGCACGTCGCCGAGTTCCACAACGCGATCGTGGCGCTCGAGGCAGCCAACGGCGATCCGGGCCTGGAGGGCCTGGAGCTCGCCCACTACATGCGCGACACCGTCATCCCCGCGATGACCGAGGTCCGCGCGGTCGCCGACAAGCTCGAGAAGCTCGTCGCCGACGACCTCTGGCCGCTGCCGAAGTACCACGAGATCCTGTTCATCAAGTAGCAACTCTCTATACCCTGATGGTACGGAAGCCCTGCATCTACGGGGCTTTCGTCGTGTAGGAGCCCCCCGCGCTGCCAAGTCGGCAGCGCGATTTGGCAGCATGACCACGCCCTACGAGTTCCTGTCCGGGGGGTCGTTCGCACCGACTCGCGGTGTAGTACGGCTCCCGGCGTCGGCTAGGTTTCAACTGACGGTCGACGCCGTTCGTCGTTCAGCAGATCCGACCTACAGGGCAGAATTTCGAGCCGGCCTGAAAGCCGCAGTACTCCTCGAAACCGGGACGTGGCAGGTGCACCGCAGGCACCCAATAGGCGTTGCTCGGCGCGCCCTTCATTCGGCGCAGTCGCTCGTGGGGATCGTCGTCGCGCCACGCTTGTAGTTCCGACATCAGCTTATTGACCGCGATGGTCGCGGCCATCGGGGTGCCCGCAACCGTTTGCCCGAAGCCGCCAGGGATGTAGACCTTGCCGTCGAACTCGAAGGCGATATTGGTGCCCGCGTTGCGCAACGCGCGACGATCCTCGTCGCTGTAGTGCTGTGGTAGGCCAGTGGCGAAGCGCGACTCATGAACGAGACCGGCGCGCGGCCAGTTCCGCACGATGACGGCGACGATCTCCTCGGCTGCCCAGTTGGCGTGCTTTGGGTGCCGGTAGATGCCGATCAAGTAGGCGTCCCCATCGGAAAACATGGCCAGCAACACGTCGTCGCTTCGTCGGTTGGCCGAGAGATGAAGGTGATGGACGCCCCAATCGGCAAGCAGCGCGTCCCGGTCGGTCCGGTGCTCCAAGTCGGGAGCCGCGACGTTCTGCAATGGTCGGTGGATTCTCTTGCTCAGATGGGGCGTCAGATCCTCGCCCGAGGAGATCTTCTCGCTCAGCGCGTGAAGCGACTGCGAATGCTCAACCGCCTTCGGGCTGGTCTGAAGCTCGGCCGAGCGATGCACGTTGCGTTGCTGCGGTGCGATGAAGCGGCTCCGCCACGCCCGGTATTCGATGAGCAGACCATCGAGGCTGAGGGATTCGAGGCTGGCTCGACCCTCCGCAGGCATCGCGCGAAGCACGTGCTGCCTGATGATCCGCTCAAGTCTGTCCACGATCCCTGCCACAGCGCACTGACTCTAGGAGCGGCGTGGGACAGCACGCGGGGACCTTCCACGCGGCGAGATGGTTCTCATGTAGCGCTCGGCTTGGCAGGTTGAGAGCGACGGCTTCGCTTGGCCCCAGCGCGACGGTGGGAATTCCAGCGAACGTCGCAACGGAACGACCCGATCGTAGCCCGCAGGGAAGCGCTGACGCGAGGTGAGGCGGGGTGAGGCGGTCAGGGGAGGCCCGTAGGGCCGAGTCTGGCCGCCTCACCCCGCCTCGCGCGTCCGCCGGTGGGGAGGACTGATGGCCCGCGAGTGGCGAGATGCGATGTTCGTGGATCACCCGGCATCGTGGGTGCTGCACCTGAGCCCGCTGAGGTCGTCGTGCCCAGGCGATCAGGCTGCCG
>JAJCYD010000005.1 GCA_029263125.1 Solirubrobacteraceae bacterium
GACGCGCTGCTGAGTTGAGGCAGAACCGGGCGCTCTGGCCCCTCGCAGGATGAGCGCTCCTTCTCGCGCAAAGCGCGAGCTACGGTGGGTGATCGAGTGATCGGATCGGTTCGTGTCAGGCGCGGGAGCGCTCGGCGTCGCGAAGCAGTTCGGCGACGACGTCGGCCGCCTTTTGTCCGCGCGCCGCGGCGATGCGTTCAAGCCGACTGGCGTCCTGGCCTTGAACGCCCACGAGCACGACGAACTTGGCGTCAGGATCACCCGCATGGTGCTCGACGTAGCGCGGATCGAGCTTGGCGAGCTCGGCGTCGAAGTCGCCGGGCTGCGGATCTGCGTCGGTCCAAGGAGTCGAGGTCATCGCCGTGTAAGCAGGTTACGCTCGACAGCTGTCGAGTTCCATCCGGTCACAATCAGCCACGTCGTTGGATCCACGGTCGACTCGATGACGAGCGTCAGCGCTCGACCACCGTCGGTCCGGGCGATCAGCAGTCGACGCGCACCTCGCTCACTGCCCGCGCGCGGGTTGCTGACCACAGCGTGTGCGTTGCGAAGCAGCTGCTGCGCCTCGTCTGCGGAGATGCCGCGAGCCGCGAGCTTGTCCAACGCCACATCGGTAGCCAGCAGCATCGAGATCGTAGGCACCCGCACGGTCTACTCGGGCGAGCAGACGGACTCCCCTCGCAACGGCAAAGCGCTCCTCTTCGCGCTTACCAGCGCTCCCGCCAGCGCAGCATCGTTGACGTGGGCGGCCTCGGGCGGCGATCGCCGTCGGCTGCGATCACCCGGTTGGGCGCCTTCTGCACGTATGCCATGGGGAACGCGCCCAGCCGGACCCGCATCGCATCGAGCTGGGCGCTTTCTGCATGTCTGTCATGCCAAACCCGCCCAGCCGCTCGGCCAGCTGTGGGAGCGCCGTAAAGCTGCTCGCGCTCCGAGCGCTCTCCCCGCATCGCGGGCCTTGCTGCGCGCTGCCGCTTTCCATGCGACTGGGCAGTCGCAGACGCGGACGGCGAGAGTTTCCCTATCGCGTGCAAGGGGCGCTCTGCCAGGCGCTGAGGAGGGCGCTCGTTCTCGCGTATTCTGGCGCCTCGCGTCGGGAGCGCCATCTCGCAAGCCGATCCGCTCGCACCGGCGACGTCGGCAAGACGACTCCGGTCTTCGCAGGTAGTGGGCTGTTTCCTGCGGAGTTCGCGCAGCGCCGTCAGCATTGGGCGTTGCCGCTGGCGGCGGAAGACGGGAAGCCGGCAGGCGTCGAAGAGGATCGAGTCGAGCTCTGCACTGAGCGCAGGCGGTGTCTGAGGATCGTCGCAGCACGGGGCTGCTCGGATCGCCGTCATCGCTCGGCGGACAGACCGCGGAAGATCTCGGCCAGCGCGGCGTTGGGGTTCTCGCGATCGGCGTGTCGCGCCGCGGAGATGATCACGACATGGCGACCCGCAGCGCGTGCGCGATTATGACCATCATGGACGAGGCCTTCGTGATCATGCAGATCGGCAACGAGCAACGCTACGCCGTTTGGGACGAAGCGATTTGGCCGGACCCCGTTCTTCGGTCCACCTGCTGTGAGAGCTGGCGGATGTAGGGGCGGACGCTGCCGGTCATCCCGCTGGACCTACCGATCTCCAACCTCGACCAGAGCGTGACGATCGGCGCCGATCGCGTCACGTTGACCGCCGACGTCCTGTTCGCCTTCACCTCGGCGAGGCTGAGCGCCAAGGGCCGCGCCCGCGTCGCAGAGACGGCGCGGGAGCTGCGACGCCGCGGATCGGCGCGCCTGCAGGTCGTCGGCCACACCGACAGCAAGAGCTCGACGGCGTACAACCTCGACCTCTCGCGGCGCCGCGCAGCGGCGGTGGCACGTCAGCTCAAGGCCGCCCTGGCCGGCGGCGACATGCCGGCGATCGCCACGAGCGGGCGAGGCGAACAGGACCCGGTCGCGGCCAACACGACGTCCAACGGCATCGACAGTCCGCGTGGCCGCGCGCGCAATCGCCGCGTTGAGATCCTCTTGGAGGGCCAGCGCTGATGTCGTTGGGCGTCCCACCGTGATGATCGATCCGGCCGAACTTGAGGCGCTGGAGGAGACGCTCGATGTGCTCTCCGATCCGGCGGTGATGCAGCGGCTGCGCGAGGGAGAGGCCGCGGTGGCCGCCGGCGATGTCGTCGATGAAGCACAGCTGCGTGCACTCGTGGCCAAGCCGACGCTGTGAGCGTGCCCGAACCTGGGCTGCCACACATCGACCATAGGGCCATACGATCCTCAGAGTTGTGGCCCGGCGAGGTCGTCATCCGAAAGCCGCACGGCGTGCTCGAGTTCGAGCCTCCTCAGACAAGCCGCGAGCCGCTGCCGTGGCCGGATGCTCGGCGTGCGGCGCGGGACGAGCGCAGTGCGTTCAATCGAAGGCGTCGATCCAGGTGATGATCTGGCCACCGGCGCCAAGCGCCACCGGAATCGCGCGAGTGCGCCGACGCGGGCTGGGGTGGCGGGTGAGCGCGCCGCGCACGATCTCGGCGATCTCCGCGAGCGCGTCATGTGGCGGGCGCTCCTCCACGCGCAGCACGATGCCCGTCGACACGAGGTGCACCGAGGTGTCGTACATCGACGAGCCATCGGGCTCGCGCAGCTCGACGGCGTAGCCGCGGTCGCGCAGCCCGTCGACGACGCTGGCGGCGAGCGGCGCGTCGGCACCGGTGCTGTTGTCCACGACGAGGCGCATGCTCAAAGCATCGCCACACGGCGCCGGGTCCAAACATGCTCGGCGCCGGCGAGCCGCGAGCATCGTTGGCGTGTGCTCGCCGGAGCACGATTCACGGCGCGAAAACACCAGCGGCGCGGGATAGGATCGGCTTGTGTCGGACGACCGGCGAGACCCAACGACCGCCGTGCCAGCCCTCAAGCGGGCGCGCGAGAACTACGAGATGGCGTTCGCCTACGATCCCACGAGCGTGGGGTGGCCGGGTCTGCATCTTGGAAGGTTGCTGCATCTCAGCGCGCACCGCGAGGCCGCGAGCGACGCCCTGCGCGCCTCGGCCGAGTCGGGAGATGTCGAGTACGCGCCCGTGGCGGCGTTTCATCTCGGCAAGCTGCTGGAGGAACTCGGTGACAACGAGCAAGCGGCGGCTGCCTACCGCCAAGCCGTCGAGTCCGGGCACGCCAGGAACGCGGCAGCGGCGGCATACAGGCTCGGCGGGCTGCTGCAGACCGCCGGTGATGTCGAGGCTGCGCGCGCTGCCTTCGAGCGAGCGGCGGCCTCGAAGAACACCTGGTACGGCCGCCTCGGCAACGACGCGTTGCTAGCACTGACGTAGTTGGCGATCGGCCAACCCACACTGCGTGGGCGTTCCATGAGGGCGTGCTCGTCCGCTACACGGACATGAGCTGCTGCATGCTCTCGCGGTCAAAGTCCTCGGTCGGGCCGCTGGCGACGATCCTGCCAACGTCCATCACCGCGTAGGTCTCCGCCAGGCGCATCGCGAAGTCGACGTACTGCTCGACGAGCAGGATCGACAAGCCCTCCTTCTTGAGGTCGGCGATCGCGTCCTCGATCTCCAGGATGATCGACGGCTGGATGCCCTCGGTCGGCTCGTCGAGCAGCAGCAGCCGCGGGCGAGTGACCAGCGCGCGGGCGATCGCAAGCTGCTGGGCCTCTCCCCCGCTCAGAAATCCGGCCGGGCGGTCGAGGATCTTGCGCAAGCGGGGAAAGCGCTGCAACGCCGCTTCGACGACATCAACCTCGCACTTCGGCGAGGCCTCCGCGACGACGCGCAGGTTCTCGAACACCGTCAGGGTGGCGAACGCGTCGCGGCCCTGCGGGACGTAGGCGATCCCGGCCTTCACGCGATCGTACGGCGCGCGCTTGGTGATCTCCTTCCAGCCCAGGGAGATCGTGCCGGCCTTCGCTGGCAGCAGCCCGACGATCGTCTGCAGCAGCGTGCTCTTGCCGACGCCGTTGCGCCCCATCAGGCAGCACAGGCCGCCCTCGGGCACGTCCAGCGAGACGTCGAAGATCACCTGCGTCGGGCCGTAGGCGACCTGCAGATCCTTGACGCTGAGGATCGGCGGCGGGTCGACGTGCGCGCCGGGATCAGACGGTCTCAGGACGGGCTCGGCGGTCATGCCAGCGCCTCGGCGGCGCCGCGCGCGTCGCGCGGACGACCGAGGTAGACCTCGCGGACCGTCTCGTCCTGCTGCACGTCGGCCACCGTCCCCTCGGTCAGGATCTTTCCCTCGTGCATGACGGTCACCTTGTGGGCGAAGCGACGCACGAAGTCCATGTCGTGCTCGATGACGAGCACCGTGGTGCCCTGCTGGGCGATCTGCGTGATCAGCTCGCCCGTGTGCAGACGCTCCTTCTCGGTCATGCCGGCCACCGGCTCGTCGAGTAGCAGCAGTCGCGGGCGCTGGACGAGCACCATGGCGACCTCCAGCCACTGCTTCTGCCCGTGCGACAGCGAGCCGGCCGGCTCGTCGCGCTGGGCGGTGAGGTTGACGGAATCCAGTGACTCGGCCACCTCGTCGGAGATCCCGCGGCGACGTTTGAGCAGCGAGCGAAACCTCAACCGAAACGAGGCGGCGATGTCGACGTTCTCCAGCACCGTGAGCTCGTCGAAGACCGACGGCTTCTGAAAGGTCCGGCCGATGCCGGTGCGGACGATCGCATGCTCGGACTTGCCGATCAGCTCCTCGCCGGCGAACCGGATCGAGCCGCTCGTCGGCCGGACGAGGTTCGTGATCGAGTCGATCAGCGTCGTCTTGCCGGCGCCGTTGGGCCCGATGACGAAGCGCACCTCGTGCTCGTGCAGGGTGAGGTCGAGGTCGTCGATGGCGTGGAAGGCGCCGAAGGCGACGACGAGGTTGCGGACCTCGAGCATGACGCTGCTCATGCGGCCTCCTCGGTCGGGTTGGGCTTCGCCGCCTGCTTGGGCGGCCGGTCGCCGGAGGACATGAGGATCCGCAGCCCGCCGGTGGGCGGCAGGCGCCCGATATACGCGCGGATGTGCTCGACAGCACCGGCGATGCCCTTGGGCAGGTAGAGGATCACGACGACGAACAGCAGGCCCTGCAGGTACAGCCAGCCCGACGGGAACTGCTCGGAGACGCTCGTCTTCGCCCAGTTGACGATCACCGCTCCGGCAGCGGCCCACGCGAGCACCGTGCGGCCGCCGAGCGCGACCCAGATGACCATCTCGATCGAGGGGACGATCCCCAGCAGCGCGGGCGAGATGATGCCGACGACGGGAACGAACAGCGCGCCGGCCAGACCCGCCATGCCGGCCGCCATGACGTAGGCGAAGAGCTTGACGCGAGCCGGGTCATAGCCCAGGAAGCGCACGCGGTCCTCGTCGTCGCGAGTCGCGATCAGCACGCGCCCGTAGCGCCCGAGCACGAGCTCGCGCGTCAGCAGGAAGACGATCAGCAGGACGACGACGACGATGAAGTACAGCGTGCGCTGATCGGACGGGCTGGTCACCGAGAGCCCGAAGAAGCTCTGGAAGTTCGTCAGGCCGTTCGTGCCGCCCGTCAGCGCGTTGTTGCCGACGAGCACCACGACGAACGCGGCGGCGAGTGCCTGGCTGAGGATCGCGAAGTACGGGCCGCGGATGCGCTGGCGGAAGATCGCGGCGCCGAGCAGGGCGGCGATGGCCATCGGCAGCAGGATCGCCATCGGGATCGCGAACCACGCCGAGCTGAACGGCTTCCACAACGCCGGCAGCGAGTCGTACTTGCCGCTGTAGGTGAGGATGTCGGGCAGCTGACCCTCGCCGGCATCGACGATCTTCAGGTGCATGCCCATCGCGTAGCCGCCGATGCCGAAGAACAGGCCCTGGCCGAGGACGAGCATGCCGCCCTGCCCGTAGGCCAGGCCGATGCCGACCGCGATGATCGCGAAGCACAGGAACTTCGCCAGCAGCGACAGCCGGAAGTCCGACAGCAGCCACGGCGCCACGAGCAGCAGCGTGGCGGCCATGATCACGAAGCGCACGAGGAACGCCGACGGCCTCGGCGTGCCCGTCGGCAGCAGCTTGGCCATCGTGCTCATGACGCCAGGCCCCGGCGTGCCTGCACGACCAGGCCCTGCGGGCGCCATTGCAAGAACAGCACGATCAGCAGGAACACGCCCGCCTTGGCGACGCTCGCCGTCGTGCCGTACTCGATGAAGGAGTTGGCCATGCCCAGCGCGATCGCGGCGAGGATCGCGCCGCGCAGCTGACCGAGACCGCCGACGATGACGACGAGGAACGCGTCGATGATGTAGTTCAGGCCGATCGTCGGGCCGACGGCGCCCAGCAGCGAGATGCCGACGCCGGCGACGCCCGCGAGTCCAGACCCGATGAAGAACGTCGTGCGGTCCACGCGCCTCGTGCGCACGCCGCTGACCGACGCGAGCGAGCGATTCTGCATGACGGCGCGCATCCGTCGCCCGGCCGGCGTGCGCTTCATGTAGCTCGCGATCACGACCACCACAAGCGCGACGATCGCGATGATGAACAGACGCGAATAGGACAGCGACACGCCCGCGATCTCCATGCCGCCGTTGAGAACCCCGGGTGCGCTGACGCTGACGTTCTGCGCACCGAAGATGTCGCGTGCGAGCTGCTGGAGCATGAGGCCGACGCCCCACGTCACCAGCAGCGTGTCCAGCGGCCGGCCATACAGCCGCCGGATGACGAGGAACTCGAGGATCAGGCCCAGCGTGCCGGCGACGAGGAACGCCGCCGGCAGCGCGAGTCCGAATGACAGCGTGAGCAGCCCGGTCCCGAAGGCCGTCTGCAACACGTAGGTGGTGTAGGCGCCGGCCATGATGAACTCGCCGTGCGCCATGTTGATCACGTTCATCTGGCCGAACGTGAACGTCAGCCCGAGCGCCACGAGCAGCAGGATCGATGCGATGCTCAGCCCGACGAAGAGCTGGTTGAAGATGACGTCCATCGCGTCGTCCCGCCGCTCGCGCGCGGAGTGCCTAGAGCCCCTCGGCCCAGTCGTAGGTCTTCAGGAACGGATCGGGCTTGATCGGCTCGTCGGACTCCGAGACCGTGTCGATGAGCCCATCCGGACGCAGCTTGCCGATGCGCGCCGTCTTGTAGATGTGCTGGTTGGAGCCATCGACGGTGACCTTGCCCTCGGGGGCGTCGTAGGTCAGGCCCTTGGAGGCTTGCTTGACCTTCTCGACGTCCGTGGTGCCCGCCTTCTCGACCGCCTTGGCCCACAGGTGCACGGCCACGTAGCCGGCCTCGATCGGGTCGTCGGTGACGCGATCGGAGCCGTACTTGGCCTTGTAGGCCTTGACGAACTTGGCGTTGCGCTCGCCGGGAGTCGTCTGGTAGTAGTTCCACGCCACGTACTGGCCGACGATGTTCTTGATGCCGACGCCGCGGACCTCGTCCTCGGCGGTCGAGACGGAGATCACCGGCAGCTTCTTGGCGTCCAGGCCGGCGTTTGAGAACTGCTTCCAGAAGGCGACGTTCGAGTCGCCGTTGATCGTCTGGAAGACGGCGTCCGGGTTGGCCTTCTTGACTTTGTTGATCGTCGTGGCGTACTCGGTGTTGCCCAGTGGCGAGTACTCCTCACCGACGATCTTCATGTCGTTGGCCTTCGCCCACGCCTTGATCTCCTTGTTGGCGGTGCGCGGGAAGACGTAGTCGGAGCCCACGAGGAACAGCGTCTTGACCTTGAGCTCCTCCTTGAGGAACTCCAGGCCCGGGATGATCTGCTGGTTGGTCGTCGCTCCCGTGTAGAAGATGTACGGCGAGGCTTCCAGGCCCTCGTACTGCACGGGGTAGTACAGCAGCGCCTTGTTGCGCTCGAAGACCGGCAGCATCGCCTTGCGGCTGGCCGACGTCCAGCCGCCGAACGTGACCGCGACCTTGTCCTCGGAGATGAGCTTCTGGGCCTTCTCGGCGAATGTCGGCCAGTCGGACTGGCCGTCCTCGACGACCGGCTTGAGCTGCTTGCCGAGCACGCCCCCGGCGGCGTTGATCTCGTCGATCGCCAGCAGCTCGGCGTCCTTCACCGACACCTCGCTGATCGCCATGAAGCTCGACAGCGAGTGCAGGACGCCGACTGCGATGGTGTCCCCGCTATCTGGAGACGTCGATGCGCTCGTGCTGGAGTCGTCACTGCCGCAGCCCGCGACGGCGACGGCAAGCACGACGCCCACGGCGGCAAGGCAACGGCGCCCGGCCCGCGGGCCGAGAATGCGGCAGATCATGGAACCCCTCCACGTTTGAGAACACGGCGTGGGCGCTGCGGACAGCGCGACCGTGGCTACGCTACGGCTGGCCGGCGGGGGCTCGATATGGACGGCGGGCGAAGAATCGGTCCCCGGCGTTCGCCAGTCTGGAGGCGCTCGTGGCGAGCGCTGCGCAGGCGCTCAGGCGCCGTGGCACTTCTTGAACTTCTTGCCCGATCCGCACCAGCAGGGATCGTTGCGACCCACCTGCTCGTCGTCTGACAACACGCGCTGCTGGACGGGCTCGGGCATCACGAACTCCTCGGCCTCGCCGTCCTCGGCCGCCGCCGTCGCCAGCGCGCTGGGCTGCGCCTGGCTGCCGCCGGAGTAGGACACGCGGCCGGGCCGCGTCGATGTCCCGCTGGGCTCGTAGCGCTGCTCGGGAGCCTCGTCCTCCTCCACGCCCTCCTCGACCTCGAGGTTGAAGATCATGCGCGTGAAGTCCGCCCAGATCGTGGCCATCAGATCCTCGAAGAGCGTGAACGCCTCGTTCTTGTAGGCGACGATCGGCTCGATCTGCGCGAAGCCGCGCAGGTGGATGCCCTCGCGCAGGTAGTCCATGTCGTAGAGGTGCTCGCGCCAGCGCTGGTCGATGAACTGCAGCAGCACGTAGCGCTCCACCGCTCGCATGAGCTCCTCGCCGAGCTCGGTCTCGCGCTCGTCGTAGAACGCAAGCGCGTCTTCGTGCAGCTTCGCCACGAGCTCGGTGCGGTCGATCTGCTTGACCGCGAGGTCGTCGGCCGCGAGCTCCATCGGGAAGAGATCCTCCAGCGCGGTGAAGAGCCCGTCGATGTCCCAGTCCTCGATGAAGTCGCCGGGAGTGAACTCGCCCACGATCCGCGCGATGACGTTGCCGATCTCCTCGCGAGCGACGGGGCCCATGTCCTTGCCTTCGAGGATCTCGTTGCGGTAGCGGTAGACGATCCGGCGCTGCTCGTTCATGACGTCGTCGTACTCGAGCACCCGCTTGCGCTGCAGGTAGTTCTGCTCCTCGACCTTCTTCTGGGCCTTCTCGATCTGCTTGGAGAGCATGCCGGCCTCGATCGGCTCCTCGTGGCCCTCGTCGTCGAGCGTGCCGAGGCGGTCGAGGATCTTGTAGATGCGATCGCCGGCGAACAGGCGCACGAGATCGTCCTCGGCCGACAGGAAGAAGCGCGACTCGCCGGGGTCGCCCTGGCGACCGGCACGACCGCGAAGCTGGTTGTCGATGCGGCGCGACTCGTGACGCTCGGTGCCGACGATGTACAGCCCGCCTGCGGCGAGCACCACCTCGCGATCCTCGGCGATGCGCGCCTCGATCTTCGGCAGCACGTCGGCGTAGCGCTCCTCGTAGTCGGGGTCGCCGGGCTTCAGGCCGAGCTTTGAAAGCTCCGTCTCGGTGAGATGCTCGGGGTTTCCGCCGAGCTTGATGTCGACGCCGCGGCCGGCCATGTTCGTCGCGATCGTGACGGCACCCGACTGGCCGGCCTCGGCGACGATCGCGCCCTCGCGCTCGGCGTACTCGGGCTTGGCGTTCAGCACCGTGTGCTTGACGCCATGCTTGTCGAGCTCGGTGGAGAGCAGCTCGGAGACCTCGACGGAGACCGTGCCGACGAGCACCGGTTGCCCGGTGCCGTGGCGCTCGACGATCTCACGGCTGACGGCATCCCACTTGCCGGTCTTGGTCTTGTAGACCTGATCGTTGCGGTCGAAGCGGACCATGCTGCGGTTCGTCGGGATCTCGACGACTCCCAGCTTGTAGATCTTCATGAACTCGGTCGCCTCGGTCAGCGCCGTGCCGGTCATGCCCGAGAGCTTTTCGTAGAGGCGGAAGTAGTTCTGCAGCGTGATCGTCGCGAGCGTCTGGCTCTCCTCCTGGACGTGCACGCCCTCCTTCGCCTCGACCGCCTGGTGCAGGCCCTCAGACCAGCGCCGGCCTTCGAGGATACGCCCGGTGAACTCGTCGATGATCATGACCTGGCCGTCGACGACGGCGTAGTCCACGTCGCTCTTGTACAGCGACTCGGCCTTCAGCGCCTGCTGCAGGTGGTTGACGAGCGGGCCGTTCTCCGCGCGATAGAGGTGGGAGATGCCGAGGAACTTCTCGGCCTTCGCGACCCCCTGCTCGGTCACCGCGACGGTCTTGTGCTTCTCCTCGAACTCGAAGTCGTAGTCGGCCTCGAAGTCCTTCTTGGCGCGCGGATCCATGCCCTCGGGCTTCTTGCCGGGAACCATCCGCTTGGCCAGGCGGGCGAACTGCCCGTACATGTCGGCCGCCGCCTCGGGCTGGCCGGAGATGATCAGCGGCGTGCGCGCCTCGTCGATGAGGATGTTGTCGACCTCGTCGACGATCCCGAAGGGGTGACCGCGCTGGACCTTCTCCTCCAGCGTCGTGGCCATGTTGTCGCGCAGGTAGTCGAAGCCGAACTCGGAGTTCGTCCCGTAGGTGACGTCCGCCGCGTAGGCCTCGATCTTGTCCTCGTAGCCCTGCATGTTCTGCAGCACGCCGACCTTCAGGCCGAGAGCGAGGTAGATCGGCGACATCCACTCGGCGTCTCGTCGGGCGAGGTAGTCGTTGACGGTGACGAGATGCACGCCGGTGCCCGGCAGGGAGTTGAGCACGACCGCGAGCGTCGCGGTGAGCGTCTTGCCCTCGCCTGTGCGCATCTCGGCGATCGAGCCCGCGTGAAGCACCATCGCGCCGATCATCTGCACGTCGAAGTGGCGCATGCCCATCTCGCGCTTGGAGACCTCGCGCACGATCGCGAAGGTCTCTGGCAGCAGGTCGTCGAGCTTGGCGCCGTTGCGAGCCTGCTCGCGCAGCGCGTCCACCCGCTCGCGCAGCTCGGCCGTGTCCTCGAGCTCCAGCTCGGGCTCGTAGTCGCCGATCCGGGCGACGCGTTTCTCGAACTGCTTGAACTGCTTGGCTTCGCCCAGACGCAGGGCCTTGTCGAGGATCGCCATAGGCGTTCAGCGTACCAACGCGGCGGGCCGTGGCCCGCCGCGTGGGACTTCGATCGTCAGTGGTGTCAGGCCGCGGGCTGAGCCGCTGCGGCGCGCGCTTCGCGGCGATGGCGCTGCTTGTCGCGGTGGCGCTTGACCTGCCGCGCGAGCTCCAGCGAGCAGAGCTTGACGGCATGGCGCTGCTCGCGCGACGTGCCCTCCGCGTGGAGCGTCACGCCCTTGAGAAAGAGGGTCACCGACGCGACCTGCGACTCCGGGATTGCCGGATTTCGCTCCTCGCGCAGCTCGACCTCCATCCGCGCGAGGTCAGACACCTGGGCGGCGACCTTGCGGAACTTGCGCTCCACGAGTTCGCGCAGCTCGTCGTTGACGGGGACGTTGCGGCCCTTGACCTCGATCTGCATCTCGGGGTCCTCTCTGTCGAACGGACGTGCGAGAGCCTGATGCTACGCCTGCGACCGGTCGTCCACAAGACAACGATCGTCCGCTACAGGGTGCGCGCCCAGGTGACCGCGACGACGCGCTGCGCGCCCGCATCCCGAAGAGCCGTGGCGCACGCCGACAGTGTGGCGCCGGTCGTGTGGACGTCGTCGACGAGCACTACCTGCGCCGGTGACGGTCCGCGCGCGGCGAAGCCCAGCCGGCCGGCCTGCAGGCGCAGCTCGCGTGAGGCGCCCAGCTGGCGCGACCGTGCCCCGCCCCGACGCAGCGCGCGGTGCAGTGGCAGGCCGCTGCGCCGCGCCACCGCTCGGGCCAGCAGTTCAGCCGGATCAAAGCCGCGTCCACGCCGGCGGACCGGATGGGCGGGCACCGAGACGACGATGGCGCCGGGCGCCAGCAGGTGGCGCGGTGCGCCGGCGGCGATCTGCGCCGCCATCACGTCGGCCAGCGGGCGCGCGGCGGCGAACTTCAGCGCGTGCAGCACATCGCGCGCGGCCCCCTCGTAGGCCACAGCGCTCCAGGCGGCGTGAAACGGCGCATCGCTCGCGGGACAGCGAGCGACGTGAGGAAGCGGCAGGGCGCAGCGCGCGCAGGTCGCGACACCCAGCCACGGCAGCGCGCGGCGGCAGTCGCCGCAGAGCACGCCCGCGGCCCGCCGGCCGGGCGCGCCGCAAGCCGCGCAACGTGGCGGCACGACAAGGGCGGCGAGCTCTTCCAACATGGCAGCCGATGCTCCCCGCCGACGTGTTGCATGGGGCGCGCGGACTGCGACAAGTTCGCGCAGGCGCCCTCCCGCGCCGGGTGCCACAATCGCCCGCATCGCCCTCGCCGTCTCCCCCGACGCCTCGTGGACGTTCGCGCCCGGCGCGATCGCCGTCGTCGCGCTGCTGAGCGTCATGTACGTCCGCCGCTGGCGCGCGGTCAGGGGCTCGATCGGGCGGCTGGCGTGCTTTGCCGGTGGCATGGCGCTGGTCCTCGCCGCGCTGGTCTCCCCGATCGATCGGCTGGCGGAGCAGCTGTTCTTCATGCACATGATCCAGCATCTGCTGCTGCTGGATCTCGCGGCGATCCTCGTGCTGCTGGGGCTGACGAAGGTCATCCTGAGGCCCGCCACGCGCCGGCTCGTGCGCCTGGAGCGCGCCGCCGGAGCGCTCGCGCACCCGGTCTTCGCGATCGGCTGCTACGTCGTGGTGATGTGGGCCTGGCACGTGCCGGCGCTCTACGACGCCGCGCTGCGCTACGCGGGCATCCATGTGCTGGAGCACGTGTCCTTCGCGGTCGCGGGCGGGCTGTACTGGTGGCATCTGCTGTCGCCGATCCGCTCGCGCAAGCGGCTGGGCGGGATGGGACCCGTCCTCTACATGGTCTCCACGAAGGTGCTCGTCGGGCTGCTGGGCGTCGGCCTGGCGTTCGCGCCCGATGCGATCTACGACTTCTACGAGCGCCAGCCCGGCTTCTGGGGAGTGGCTTCCGGCACCGACCAGGCGATCGGCGGGCTGATCATGGCGACCGAGCAGTCGATCGTCATGGGCATCGCCCTCGCGTACCTGTTCATGCGCGCACTCGCCGAGAGCGACCGCCAGAACGAGCGCGAAGAACGCGCCCTAGATGCCGTAGAGGAAATCTAGGCCAACCTTGTCGAGCAGCTTCTGCGCCTCGATGTTCAGCTGCGTGAGCTCGCCGGTGACGATCAGCACCCCCATGACGATCAGGATCGCGCCGCCCGCAGCCACGATCACCGCGTAGTGGCGCTTGACGAAGTCGAACATCGTCGTCATGCGGTTGAAGGCGACGGTCGTGAGCAGGAACGGGATCGCCAGGCCCGCCGAGTACCAGCTGAGCAGGTAGGCGCCGTGTCCGGTGGACTCCGACAGGGCGGCAGCGCTGAGGATCGCGCCGAGCGTCGGCCCGACGCACGGCGTCCAGGCGATCGCGAAGGCGGCGCCGGCGAGCACCGGCCCGCCGCGGCCGGCGCGCTGCATCAGCGCGTCCACGCGCCACTCGCGGTTCAGCCGCGCGATGAACGGCGTCGCCAGGAAGAACAGCCCGAGCGCGATGATGATGGTGCCCGAGACGCGCTCGAGCGTCACCCGGTTGGCGTTCAGCGAGGAGCCCAGCGCGGTGGCACCCAGGCCCAGCACGATGAAGATCGCAGAGAAGCTCGCGACGAACAGCAGGCTCGGCCCCAGCACGCTGCGCAGCGGCGCGCGCTGCAGATCTTTGGGCATCACGCCCGTCACCGCCGACAGGTAGCCGGGAACGAGCGGCAGCACGCAGGGACTCAGGAACGAGAGGAAGCCGGCGGCCAGCGCGGCGAAGATGCCGACACCCGAAGCCGGATCAGCCACTACTTGATGGCGTAGCGGCGGATGTCCGCCTCCAGAGCCGCGGCGTCCGCGTAACCGCCGAGCTTGGTGTGGGCGAGGCTGCCGTCGGGTGCGATGAAGAACGTCGACGGCGAGACGCGGCCGCCGCCGAGCGAGCGCGTCGCCTCGCCCTTGGGGTCGAAGATGCTCGCGAAGCCGGGCGGCTTCTCGCGCAGCAGACCGTTGGCGCCATCCCGATCGTCGGTGAAATCCAGGCCGACGAAGGCGACCTTGCCGGCGTGCTTGGCGACCGCGTCGGCAAAGTAGGGGAACTCGGCCCGGCACGGCGGACACCACGACGCCCACTGGTTGACGACCACCGGATGGCCGCGCAGCTTCTTCAGGCGCTGCTTGAGCGCGTCCTCTCCCTCGCCCGCCAGCGTGTTGGCGTCTTTGACGTTGACGCGCAGCGCAGCGGGCACGTTCGTGCCCAGCTCGGGCGAAGCCTTCGCCTCGGTGGTCGTCGCCGGGGCCCGCGTCGCAGCGGAACCGGGGTCCGTGCGGGCGGTGCCGTCGCCGCTGTCACCACATGCGGCGAGCGCGATGGCGGCGGCGGTGAGCGCGGCGGCGGCGGCCGATCGGAAGCGCATTCCTCTCAGGATGACTCATCCACTCCGCGGGCGGGTTGGTTGCGGGCCAGCGTTTCGCGTCTCGTCACCCGAGCTCGCCTGCTCAGCCTTCGAGGATCGTCGCGTCCTCGACGCGGTGCTGGCTCGGGCCGTCGTGCTCGATCGTCACCGCGCCGCGCACGACGACCTTGGCGCCGAAGGCGACGTCGCCGCGGACGGTCAGCCGCTCGCACGCGGCCAGCGACGGCGGGCCCGCGGCGAAGCGGGCGTCGAAATCTGCGACGAGCTTGAAGTGGCGGGGGTCGAGGTCGACGAGCGGCGCGGCCGTCCGGCCGTGCGCGAGCACGATCCGTCCGTCGTCACGCAGCTCGTAGGCATCCGAGCGCAGCGCGAGCAGGTCGTTGGTCGTCTTGACCGGCGCGAAACGCTCGCGCCCCACGCGGATCGCGCGGGCCCCCTCGAAGACGTCGATCGCGGCGCCCATCGCCGTCTCGAGCTGCAGCACCGCGGGGGATCCGGCGTCGGCGGGGTCGACGGTCTTGCGGTTGACGATCATCGGCAGGCCGAGCACGCCGTCGCGCTCGCGCATGACGCCGGCCAGCGCGCGCAGGTCGACCCACAGCGTGTTGGTGTTGAAGAAGCGGTGGCGGGCGATGTCCTGGAAGGCGTCGAGGTCCTCTTCGGGGGTCTGCGCCACCTCGCGCAGCACGAGCCCGCCGTCCTCGCGCTGGGCGAGATGGCCGCCTTTGCGGTCGGCGGCCGTGCGGTCGGCGACCTCCATCAGGAAGGGCATGCGCTCGCGCGCGAACCACGCGAGGATGCGCGTGTCCATGACCGCGCCGAGGTTGTCGATGTTGGCGACGAAGGCGTGCTCGTAGCCGCCGTCAAGCAGCGCGTCGAGCATGCCCGAGCTCAGCAGCGACGGATACAGGTCGCCGTGGCCGGGCGGCGCCCATTCGAGCGCCGGGTCCGCGGGCCATTGCACCGGTTCGAGGCCGTCTGCCCGGAGCTTGGGAACCCTGCTCTGCACGAAGTCCGCGGGAATGCCGTCGACGGACAGATCTGAGTGGTTCTCGAGAGCCCCCAGCGAAGCCTCGCTCGTCGCGAAGCTGTTCATCAGCACGAGCGGCAGCCGCGCGCCGGTGCGCTCGCGCAGCCGCAGGACCTGGCGCACGACGATGTCGAGAAACGTCAGGCCGTCCTTGACCTCAAGCAGCGACTTCGGCCCCGACATCCCCATGCTCGTACCGAGGCCGCCGTTGAGCTTGATGACGACCGTGCGCTGCAGCGCCTCGGCGGCGCCGGCCTCGTCGACGGGCAGCTCGCCGGCGTGCGGCAGCGTGGCGACCGGCTCGATCTCCGACTCCGCGAGCTCGCCGGCCGCGCCGCAGCGCAGCAGCTCGACGTAGTGGGCGAACGTCGCGACGGCAACCTCCGGGAGGCCGGCATCGCGCATCTTGCGCACCGCCGCCTGCAGCTGATCGTCGCTCACCGCGCGGACCCTATCCGCGCGCGGTGATGGGGACGGACGTCAGAACCGCGGGACCCCAAGGGGCTTGAACAGCCCTTTCGCGCGCCGTGATCGCTCACCTTTGGCCCGGCCACGTCGTTTCAGCGCAGATCCTCGACGCTGCAGGGCAGTCCCGCCTGCTCGATGATCTCGGGATCGCCGGTCAGCAGACGGAGTCCGTACGCCGCCGCGGTGGCCACTGCGAAGCAATCGCCCAGGGCCATCGGCATCATCGCCTTCAGTCGTGCCGCCTCGACCATCCGGCCGGTACCGGGCAGATCGCATTCGGCGATCATGCGAATCTCGGCGAGCACCCCGTCCGCCGCCGCGCGGCCGTGGTCGCGCTGCACCCGATAGCAGACCTCGACGAGGTTGATCCAGCTGACCGTCGGCCGGGTCGCGAGCAGCCCCTGCACTCGCGTCGTCGCGGGTTCGTCGCCGTCCAGCCAGGCGAGGATCGCCCAGCTGTCGAGGCACACGCTCACCGAGGCTCGGCGTCGCGATCGGCAAGCAGCCGGCTCGCCATCCCGCTGTTGGCGAAGCGACCCGCCAGCTCGGTTGGCCCGCTGTGTGTGACGAGCACGAGAACGTCGCCGCGCAGCTCGAACTCGACCTCGGCACCGGGGTGCAGACCGGTACGGTCACGAAGATCCTTGGGGATCACCACCTGACCCTTGGCACCGACTCGCGAGGTCATACCGCGCCAGTATAACCACTCGCCCCAGGTAATCGCAGAGCTCGAGTCTCCGGGCTGCGGATCTGGGTCAGCCCAAGGGCTCGAGGTCATCGTCGTTGAAGCAGGTTGAGCTCGGCCGCGGTTGAGTTCCAACCCGTGACACCGTCCGTTTCGATCACGATTGTCAGCGCACGGCCGCCGTCGGTCACGCAGAGCAAGAGGCGACGCTCCGCCCCGGTCCCAGCGACGATGACGCTGACGAAACTCTGGCGGTCCCGACGCTGCGCTTCCCAGATGCATGGAAAGCGGCAGCGCGCCGCAGGCCCGCGATGCGGGGAAAGCGCCGGTGCGCGAGGGGCGTGCTCTCACGGCTGTCCGAGCGGCTGGGCGGGTGTGGCATGACAGACCTGCAGAAGGCGCCCAGCTCGATGCGATGCGAGTCCGGCTGGGCGCGTTTCCCATGGCCTGCATGCAGAAGGCGCCCAACCCGGTGATCGCAGGCGACGGTGATCACCCACCGAGACGCTCCCTTGTCGACGGATCCGCAACCCTCGAGCGGGAGCAGGTCCAGAGAACGTGGGCCAGGTCCAGAGAACGTGGGCCCCGCGGGCCAAGGTTCGCTCGGCGCGAAATGCGGCAGGCCATCCCGCGGCTCACGCGTGCACAAGTGACGGCTCGACACCGCTTGATCTTCGATCCGGCGGTTATGCATCACCTGGATGCAGAACTGCCGTATCGGCGGCTGGCATCGAACGAGACGTCAGTTGTGCACGGGTCCGACGACTCCGGGACGGGCGATGCGCACGCGATGCGTTCTCGACGGTCGCAGTGCGGTCGCGCTCGGTTCCGCAGTGGACGAATATGAGCAAGCGGCGGTTAGTCGGAGACCGCCCTGTCGGACGGCTTGGGCCCGACCGGTCCACGACGGCGGGCCGAGGGCGCATTCGCATGCCGCCAGTCGGATTCCTTTGCCGCTGTCGCGCAGGAACTGCAGCGTGTGCGCGGCCCGCTCCCACTGGCACGTAGGCGGGCTGCGCTGAGCAGCATCGCGCGACGACGGCGCTGGCCTGGCCCGCGATCGGCTCCTGCCTGTGATGCGGCTCGTCTTCTCGTTGTGTGACATCGTTCTCGCGTCCCCCTCCGTGGCGGCGCTACGCGCATTCAAGGGGCCAGATGTCAGCGCCACCCGTGGCACCTCGATCTAAGGAGCCGCATCCGTTGACGCCGAGTTGTTGGCGCCTTCCTCGCGCTCTTCGCTCGTCGGGGCGCCCGAGGCGCCGCGCTTCTTCGCGACATAGACGATCAACCCGATCACCCCGACGATCAGGACGACGAAGATGACGGTGTAGACGATCAGGCCAGCGTTGGGACTGACGGTGAAACTCCCGCCCTCCTCTGCACCGTCCGCGGCGCCTTGCACGTAGGTCAGCCATGCGCCGATCGCAGTACTGACGGAGTTGAATATCCAGGTAGGCATTCAGCTCGGAGCCAGCGTACAGACGCCGTGGCCCTTGCGGTCCAAAGGAGAAGCCGGCGGCGACAGCCGCAGCCCAAGCGAACCTGCTCGCCCACGGTACGCGGCTCATTGTGATCTGCAGTCCTGGCGGGGTTGTCGAGACCCAACCGGCGAGACTGGCCCGAACTACGCTCGCGTCGCGGAAGTTCGCATCGGCACCGCCAGCCTGCGGTTCAGGCACGCCAGCTCGTCAGGTACACGCGCTGCGCAGCGGTGAGCTCGTCGATCTCGATCCCCAGCGAGGCGAGCTTCAGGCGCGCGACCTCGCGGTCGATGTCCGGGGGCACGGGCAACACCCGCGCTGGGAGGTCGGCGCCATGACGGGCGAGGTGCTCGACGCACAGCGCCTGGTTGGCGAAGGACATGTCCATGACCGCGGCCGGATGGCCCTCGGCCGCGGCGAGGTTGACGACGCGACCCTGGGCGATGAGGCTCAGCCGGCGCCCCGGCTGTAGCTCGAAGGACTCCACGAGCGGGAGCACCTGACTGCGAGCGGTGGCCATCGACGCCAGCGCCTCGATGTCGATCTCGACATCGAAGTGCCCGGCGTTGGCGAGCATCGCGCCGTCCTTCATGCGCTCGAAGTGCTCGCCGGCCAGCGCGCCGCGGGTGCCGGTCACGGTGATGAAGACATCGCCGCGCTCGGCCGCGTCCAGCGCGGGCATCACCTCGCAGCCGTCCATGCGGGCCTCCAGCGCGCGCATCGGCTCGACCTCGCAGACGATCACCGATGCTCCGGCGCCGCGCGCGCGGACGGCCACGCCCTTGCCCGTCCAGCCGTAGCCGAGCACGACGACGGTGCGCCCCGCCAGCAGCAGGTTCGTCGCGCGCAGGATGCCGTCCAGCGTGGACTGCCCGGTCCCGTAGCGGTCGTTGAACGTGCGCTCGGTCAGCGCCTCGTTGACCGCCATCACCGGGCAGCGCAGCCGCCCCTGCTCCTGCAGCGCTCGCAGCCGCACGAGACCGGTCGTCGTCGCCTCGGTGCCGCCGATGAGGTCCGCCCGCCATGCCTGCTCGCCGGTGTGCAGGACGCTGAGCAGATCGGCGCCGTCGTCCAGCGTGATCTGCGGCGCACGCGCGGCGGCAGCGATGACGTGCGCGCCGTAGGCCTCCTCGCCCTCGCCGCGAATCGCGTGGACCTCGACGCCGTGGTGCAGCAAAGCGGCGGCGACGTCGTCCTGCGTGGTCAGGGGGTTCGACGCGCACAGCTCGACGCTCGCGCCGCCTGCGATCAGCGTCCGCAGGAGGTTCGCGGTCTCAGAGGTGACGTGCAGGCAGGCGGCGATCCTCAGGCCCTCCAGCGGGCGCTCGCGCTCGAAGCGGGCGCGCACCGAGGCCAGGACGGCCATCTGGCCGTCGGCCCATGTGATGCGGACCTGCCCGGCCTCGGCCAGCGACAGGTCCGCCACGTCGTGCTGGGCCACGGGTGCGATCTTCAGACCCCGTGGCCGCGCTTTCAGTGCCCGCTCGCTTAGTAGCGGTAGGTGTCGGGCTTGTACGGGCCCTCGACGGGCTTGCCGATGTAGTCGGCCTGCTCCTTGCTGAGCGTCGTGAGCTTCGCCCCGACGGCACCGAGGTGCAGGCGCGCGACCTTCTCGTCGAGCTCCTTGGAGAGCACGTAGACCTGCTTGTCGTAGGCGTCGGAGTTCGTGAACAGCTCGATCTGCGCCAGCGTCTGGTTGGTGAAGGAGTTGGACATCACGAAGGACGGGTGACCCGTCGCGTTGCCGAGGTTCAGCAGGCGGCCCTCGGACAGGATGATCACCGCGTGGCCGTCGGGGAAGACGTACTTGTCGACCTGCGGCTTGATGTTGATGCGCTCGATGCCCGGCGTGGACTCAAGTCCGGCCATGTCGATCTCGTTGTCGAAGTGGCCGATGTTGCCGACGATCGCCTGGTGCTTCATCTTCGACATGTGCTCGGCGGTGATGATGTCCTTGTTGCCGGTCGTCGTGATGAACAGGTCGGCGGTCTCGACGACGTCCTCGACGGTCTTGACGTCGTAGCCCTCCATCGCGGCCTGCAGCGCGCAGATCGGATCGATCTCGGTGACGACGACGCGGCAGCCCTGCGCGGCCAGCGAGGCGGCCGAGCCCTTGCCGACGTCGCCGTAGCCGCAGACCACGCCGACCTTGCCGGCGAGCATGACGTCGGTCCCACGGAAGATGCCGTCCACGAGCGAATGGCGACAGCCGTAGAGGTTGTCGAACTTCGACTTCGTGACCGAGTCGTTGACGTTGATCGCCGGGAACAGCAGGTCGCCGCTCTTGGCCATCTGATAGAGGCGCCCGACGCCCGTCGTCGTCTCCTCCGAGACGCCGATGATGGTGTCGGCGATCGTCGTCCAGCGCTGGGCGTCCTCCTCGAGGGAGGCGTTGAGCAGCGTCAGGAAGTGCACGAACTCCTCGGACTCGCCGGTCGAGGGATCCGGCGCGGCGCCGGCTGCCTCGTACTCGCGGCCCTTGTGGACGAGCATCGTCGCGTCGCCGCCGTCGTCGAGGATCAGGTTCGGGCCACCGTCCGGCCACACCAGCGCCTGCTGGGTGCACCACCAGTACTCCGCCAGCGACTCGCCCTTCCAGGCGAAGACCGGAACGCCCTGCGGATCCTCCGGCGTGCCGTCCTTGCCGACGACCGACGCGGCCGCCGCGTGGTCCTGCGTTGAGAAGATGTTGCACGAGCACCAGCGCACCTCGGCGCCGAGCGCCGTCAGCGTCTCGATCAGCACCGCCGTCTGGATCGTCATGTGCAGCGAGCCGGTGATGCGGGCGCCCTTCAGCGGCTGCGCGTCGGCGTACTCGGCGCGGGTCTGCATCAGGCCGGGCATCTCGTGCTCGGCCATCTCGATCTCCTTGCGGCCGTAATCGGCCAGCGAGATGTCGGCGACCTTGTGGTCGTCCTTCAGTTGCAGGGCGGTCTCGGGTGTCATGTGCTGGTTGTCTCCTCGGTCGTTCAGGCGTTGGTGGTGGCCGCTGCGCCTGCCAGGGCCAGAAGCTTTGAGTGCTTGTCCTGCTCGAAGCGCAGCCACTCGGCCGCGGGGACGTGCTCTGGACGGCGTGGCTGGGCCTGCAGCCACGCGTCGATGGCGCCGGCCAGCTCCTCGTCGCCGCGCAGCCGCTGGACGAAGCCGATCTCACCCAGTCCAATGTCGAAGCGCGTGACGAGCTCGCGCAGCGTGCGCAGGCGCTGCAGCTCGGCCGGGCCATACAGGCGATAGCCGGCAGCCGAGCGCTGGGGCTCGATCAGCCCGGCGCGCTCGATGTAGCGCAGCATCCGTGGCGACCAGTCCGTGGTCTGTGCGGCCTCCTGGATCGTCAGGGCGTTCATCGACCGAGAACCTTACCACGGCGATGTCAAGGTTCGTCGGCGGCAGGCCGTTCGGACGCCGTGAGCGCGATGACGTCACCGCGATCGATCGGCCGGCTGGACTCCCGCTTCATCGCGATCAGGTCGTCGCGACCCGCGACGGCGACCTCGATGGCTCCCAGCTCGATGACGAGTGCTCGCTCGGCGCGGCGCGAACCTCGAGCGACTCGCCGAGCACGAACAGCAGCCGTTGCAGCGTCGCGACGGTTGGCGACAGCTGGCCGCGCTCCAGGCGGCTGAGTGCCGTCTGCGTCGTCCCGGCCCGCAGGGCGAGTTGAGCCTGCGTGAGCCCATGCGCGACGCGGCGCTCGCGGATCAGGCGGCCAGCATCAGACATGCCCGACAACATCGCCGATCCGGTATGCGCGCTCAGCCCTCGCCGGCCAGCCGCCCCTTCAATCCTTCAATAACGTCCACGGGCGTGGGATCCACACCGCGCAGCACGGCGCTGTACAGCGACACGAGGTCGCCGAGCAGCACGAGCGAGAACACGCGCTCGACGGCGGTCACCCCGCGCGACGCGACGACATGCGTGGAGCTCGCCTGCTCGGCGACCAGCTCGCGTGTCAGCGCGATGCGCTCCTTGACACGCGGATGGGTGTCCGCGTCGTCGAAGAACACCGCCGCGAAACGACCGAACGACGACGCGCCCTGCCAGCCGACGATCTCGTTGTGGTCAAGCTCGGGAAGCTCGTGCGAGAAGGCGGGGATCTTCGCGTTCTCGTTGAACTGCGTCTTCCAGCGATAGGCGATCGGCTCGGTCAGGCCCGAGCCCGCGATGACCGGCACGCTGCCGGCGAGCGCCCGCGCGAGCGCCTTGGACTCGCAGTCCTCCGCGCCATCGGCGCCCCATTCCACGACGAGCTGCTCGAGGTGGTCGGCCGCGACGTCCAGCTCGGCGCCCATCCTCGGGCCCGCGCCGCACAGACCCGCGACCTCCAGCGCCGCGACCGTCATGTACGCGACGGCCGCCCGCGGCTGAAACCCGCCGGCGACCGGGATCACCGGCACGCCGTCGGCGCGTGCGAGCTCGGCCAGGCGGCCTCCGCTGGTGACCGCGACGCGCCGAGCGCCGAGCGCTCCCGCCGCCTCATAGCAGGCGAGCGTCTCCTCGGTATTGCCCGAGTAGGAGGCGCACAGCACCGTCGTGTCGGGGGTCGTCCACGCCGGCAGGCCGTACGTGCGGGCCGAGAGGATCGGCCGCGACGCATGGTCGCCGAGCATCGCCCGCGCGAGCAGGCCGCCCATCCCCGACCCGCCCATGCCCGCCACGATCAGCCCGCCCGGCGAGTCCCATGGCGACAGCTGCGCGGACTCGACCTTCCACATCGCATCGCGAACCTGCTCGGGCAGGCCGACGATGTCCGCCAGCAGGTCGGACGTGTCGATCATCGCGATCGATGCCGCATCCAGCCCTTGCTCGGTCGTGCTAGAAGGCGAGGCCGCCATCGGGTACCTCCATGCCGGGGAACACTCGTGCGCCGCGAGACACGACGTTGTCGGCGCCGATACTGACACCTTCGCCGATCATCGCCCCGTCGGTGACCTGCGTGCGGTCGCCGATGAGCGCCCCGGGGCACACGATGCAGTCTCGCAGCACGCACTCCTCACCGATGCTCGCGCCGCGCAGCACGACGCTGCGCTGCACCGTCGAGCCGGCGCCGATGCTGACGCCCTCGGCGAGCACCGCCAGACCGCCGACGTTCGCGCCGGCGGCGATCCGCGCGGCGCGCTCGACGACGGCGGGCGGGACGACGCGCCCAGCCACCTCGGCGGACGGGTCGACGTCGAGGAACTCGTCCCCCAGCCGCTCGGCGACGTCGGTTCGCACCTTGCCCTCGAGGATGTCGAAGGTGACCTGCAGGTAGCGCGCCGGCGTGCCGATGTCGATCCAGTAGGCGCTGTCGTCGACGAACCCGTAGAGCCCGTCGTCGACGAGCCGGGGCCAGACCCGCCGTTCGATCGAGACCTTCTCGTCGGGCGGGATGAGATCGAGCACGGAGCGCTCCAGCACGTACGCGCCGGCCGAGATGAGGTTCGTGTCCAGCTCCGCATCCGGCGAGGGCTTCTCGAGGAACTCCTCGACGGACTGGTCGGCTCGCAGGCGCACGAGGCCGTAGCTGGAGGGATCGGGCACCGGCACGAGCGCGAGCGTCCCGGTGGCGCCGGTCGCCTCGTGCTGGGCGATCTGCGCGCTGAGGTCCAGATCGGTGAGCACGTCGCCGTTGAGCATCAGGAATCGATCGTCGAGCAGCTCCTCGGCGAACTTCAGCGCGCCCGCCGTGCCGCGCGGCTCTGGCTCCTCGACGAAGCGCAGGCGGATGTTCAGCTGCGAGCCGTCGCCGAGCACCTCACGCACGCCTGTCGCGAGAAAGCCACAGGACATGATCACGTCGTCGACGCCGTGGCGGCGCAGCCACTGCAGCATGTAGACGATCAGCGGGCGGTCGACGAGCGGCACGACCGTCTTGGGCACCGAGGAGGTCAGCGGCCGCAGGCGCGTCCCCTCCCCGCCCACGAGGATCACCGCCTGCATCGGGTGCGGTTCCTCACCATCAGGCGATCGCGGTCAGCGCCCCGCGCCCGATGCCCTCGTAGGTCAGGCCCGCGGCGCGGACCGCGTCCGCGTCGAGGGCGTTGCGGCCGTCGAGCACGAGCGTGCCGGCCATCAGGTCGGCGACCTGCCGCCAATCCAGCTGCGCGAACTCGTCCCACTCGGTGACCAGCACGACCGCGTCGGCGCCCTGCACCGCGTCCAGCGCGTCGGTGGCGAAATGCACGCCTCGGATCAGCTGGCGGGCCTCCTCCTCGGCGATCGGGTCATAGACGCGAACCTTGGCGCCGTCGGCCTGCAGGCGGGCGCTGAGCACGAGTGACGATGCCTCGCGCATGTCGTCGGTGTTGGGCTTGAACGCGAGTCCCAACAAACAGACCGTGCGGCCGACGAGGGAACCGAGGTGCTTCTGCAGCTTGCCGATGACGCGCCGCTTCTGCAGCTCGTTGACCTCGATGACCGCGTTGAGCAGCTGGAAGTGGTAGCCGGAGTTTCCAGCCAGCTGCTTGAGCGCGTTGACATCCTTGGGAAAGCAGCTGCCGCCGAAGCCAATGCCCGCCTGCAGGAACTTCGGACCGATGCGGTCGTCCAGGCCCATGCCACGGGCGACCTCGATGACGTCCGAGCCCGTCTCCTCGCAGACGTTGGCGATCTCGTTGATGAACGAGATCTTCGTGGCGAGAAAGGCGTTGGAGGCGAGCTTGACCATCTCCGCGGAAGCGATGTCGGTGCGCACCAGCGGGGCGTCCAGTGGCGCGTAGAGCTCGACGACGGCGTCACCTGCCCAGTCGCCCTCGTCGCCGATGACGACGCGATCGGGATCCAGGAAGTCCTTGACCGCCGAGCCCTCCTTGAGGAACTCCGGGCATGAGACGTAGGAGAGGCTCTGCTTGCCGCTCTCGGCGAGCACCCGCTTGATCGACGCCCCCGTCCCGGCGGGCACCGTCGACTTCATGACCAGCGCGTGCCGATCGGACGCGGGAATCGCGTCGACGACCGCGCGCACGGCGCTGAGGTCCGCGTCCCCGGAGTACGTCGGGGGCGTGCCGACCGCGACGAAGAGCAGCCGAGCATGCTCGAGCGCGTCGGCGATCTGCGTCGAGAAGTGCAGGCGCTCGCGGTTGGCCTGCACCATCTCCTCCAGGCCGGGCTCGTAGATCGGGATCTCGCCCGCCTTCAGGCGAGCGACCTTGTCGGCGTCGATGTCGATGCAGAAGACGTCGCTGCCGAGATGCGCGAAGCCGGCGGCGGTGACGAGGCCCACGTACCCGGTGCCGATGACGCCGATCGGTTGGCGGTTGTCGCCCATGCGGCGGCCACCCTATCTGCCGCTGACGGCCGGCGACTACTGGCCGATGCGCTGAAGCGAGCCCGCGATGCCCATCATCTGGTTGTTGGTGAGCACCTGAGAGAGCGTGTTGGAGACCCAGTACACGGCTCGTGGCGTCTCCCAGGCGATCAGGCGGATCTTGCTGCCGTCGAAGTAGCGCTTGTAGGTGCGCTTGCGGAGGATGACCTCGTCGGTCGGGTTGTCGAGGATCGGCGCCGCCTTCCAGGTCGTGCCCTGCACGCCGTAGTACTGGCCGACCTCGTCGCCTCCCAGCGAGAAGACGATGCGGTAGGCGCGGTAGCGATTCTTGTTGCGGTCGAAGATCTCATAGGAACGCGGGCTGGCGGTCTTGACGTAGCCGCCGCGGCCCATGCGCACCCTGGGGAAGTAGACGGGCAACCCGAGTCGGCCGATGCGCGCGTCCATCGGCAGCACCGTGTCCTCGCCCTCCCGCTTGGCCTCGATCAACCCGGGCGCGAGGGTCTTGCGCTTCTTGATCTTGCGCTTCTTGTTCTTGGCCTTCCCGTCGGACCTGGTGCTGCCGCGCACCTCGACGAACCGCTTGACGGTCTTCGCGAGGCTCTCGGGCGAGATCTCCAGGAAGGTGCCGCTGGAGGTGTCCTTTGCCGGGAAGGGGATCTCGCGCAGCGGGGTCTTGGACGCCTCGAAGGCGAGCTTCAGCAGCCGGAAGATCGCCTCGGTGTTCTTCTCGGAGATGTCCGTCTGCGTGTAGCGCCCGAAGATCTTCAGCAGGCCCTCGCGATCGCCGAAGAGCTTGCCCAGCCCGAACTGCTGCTTGGCCTGGCGCAGGAACTCCTGCTGGCGAGCGGCGCGGACGAGGTCCGAGTCGGAGTGGCGGTGGCGCACGTAGTCCAGCCCGTCCTGCCCGCAGAGCTTCTGATAGCCGGGCTTGAGGTCGATCGTCGCGTAGTTCTCACCGCGCGAGTTGTCGTTGAAGTAGCGGCGATCGATCTCCGCGTAGACGCAGCCAAGCCGGTTGACCGCGCGGCTGAAGCCCCCGAAGTTCACGTTGACGACGTGGTGGATCGGGATGCCCAGCAGCGCGCGAACCGTGCGGACGGTGAGCTTCGGCCCCCCGTTGGCGTAGGCCTCGTTGATCTTCCTGGTCCCGACCCCGGGGATCTGCACCTTCAGATCGCGCGGCAGCGACATGATCGCCGTCGCCTTCTTGTCGGGATCCAGGCGCACGACGATGATCGTGTCCGACCGCACCGACGCGCCCTTGCCGTCGGCGAAGCGCTTGTCGGAGCCCAGCAGCAGGATCGTCTGCGGCTGCCCCGGAGGAACGTCGTCGAGCACGTTGGCGATCCCGGCGATCGGATCGGACTGCGACTGAAAGAAGTTCACGTCCTGCTTGACCTCCAGCAGCACGGCGCTGGATACGGCGCCGGCCGTCAGCAGCACGATCACCAGCGCGGCGAGCGCGAAGCGCTTGCCCATCTGCAGGCCAAGGCGCGGGGGCTCCTCCTCGTAGACGCTCACCGACGCACGCCTACAGGCCGCCCTCGACCGCGCGCAGCGGCGCCGGTTCGACGACGCCGCCCGCCAGCCAGGCCGGCAGCTCGTTGACGAAGTCGCCGAGGGCGCGGCGGTAGCGGCGCAGCGATTCGATCGAGACCCACTCCTGCGGCCCGTGGTGGCCCGCGCCGATCGGCCCGAACTCGACGGCGGGGATCCCCGCCTCCAGGAAGGAGATCGCATCCGATGCGCCGTCGCGACCCACCGACAGCGCCTCGCCGTCCAGGGACTTCGAGACGGCGTCGCGCAGCGCGCGAACGTAGGGGTTCGAACGCGAGACGTGCGCCGGCGCGCGCTGGAAGGTGTTGACGATCCGCACGTCGGGCAACGAGCGGATGTCGGCGAGGATCTCGCCGGGGTCCTGGTTTGGCAGGTAGCGAATGTCGACGTCCATGCTGCAGAGATCGGGCACCTTGTTGAAGGCGTCCCCGCCATCGATTCGGGCGACGTTGATCGACGGCCGGTCGAAGAGCTCGGAGGACTCCCGGCTGAATCCTAGGGTCTCGATGCGACGAAAGACGTCGTATGCCTTGAGGATCGCGTTGTCGCCGAGCCACGGCGTGGAGCCGTGCGCGGCGATCCCGGAGACCTCGACGCGGACCGCGAGCACGCCCTTGGCCTGCACCCCGATGTGCAGGTCGGTCGGCTCACCGGTGATCGCAAAGTCTGCGCGCAACCCCTCCTCGACGAGCGCCTCGGTGCAACGATGCTCGACGTTCTCGGACTCCTCGTCGGGGACGCAGATCAGGCGCACGCGCACCTGGCGATTGGCCGCCACGTCGTGGACGGCGCACATCATCGCCGCCAGGCCGCCCTTCATGTCGTAGGCGCCGCGGCCGATCAGCCGGTCTCCCTCGATGCGCGGCGTGAACTGGTCGGCGTGCGCCGGCACGACGTCGATGTGGCCGTGCAGGATCACCGACGGGCCGCCGGCCGGCCCGACGTCGGCGATGACCACCGGCAGACCCCCGAACTCGCGCCCCTGGATCGGGATCTCGCGCGCCTCCAGCCAGCCCCTGACGAAGCCGACGGCTGCGCGCAGACCATCGCCGGTGGACGTGTCATAGGTCATCAGGCGCTCGGCCAGAACCCGCTCGTCCATCCGGAGAGGGTAGCTCGCCAAGACCGTCGCCTGCGGCGGGTAGCGTTGCGCACCGTGTCCGCGCGCATCGTGCTCTTCGGGTCCACCGGCTTCACGGGCGAGCTGACGGCTCGCGCACTCATCGCTCGCGGCGCCCGCCCGCTGCTGGTCGGCCGCGACGCCTCCCGCGTCGGCGCCCTGGCCGCCGAGTTGGATGCCGACTGCGCGGTCGCCGATGCGGCGGCGCCCGGTGCGGCGTCGGAGCTGGCGGCGCTGCTGAGCCCCGGCGACGTGCTGGTGTCGACGGTCGGGCCGTTCGTACGCTGGGGCGAGCCCGCCGTGCGAGCCGCCGTCGCGGCCGGTGCGCATTACCTCGACTCGACGGGCGAGCCGCGGTTCATCAGAGCGGTGTTCGAGCGCCACGGCGCGGCGGCGCGCGACGCCGGCTGCGCGGTGCTGACGGCGATGGGCTACGACTACGTGCCGGGCAACCTCGCCGCCGACCTGGTGCTGCGCGAGGCCGGCGCGGACGCCGTGCGCGTCGACGTCGGCTACTTCGTCGACGGCGACCGCGCCGGCCAGTTCAGCGGCGGAACGCGCGCGTCGGCCGCGGGAATGCTCGCCGAGCCCGCCTATGCGTTCGCCGGCGGGCGCCTCGTCAGCCGGTCCAACGCCCGTCACGTGCGTCACTTCGACGGCGCGCCGGCGGTCTCGATCGGCGCGACCGAGCAGTTCACGCTCCCGGCCACCCATCCGTCGCTGCGCGACGTCGGCGTCTGGCTCGGCTGGTTCGGGCATGCCTCACGGCCGCTGCAGTTGCTGTCCGGCGCGACGGCGCTGGCCACGCGAGCGCCGGGCGTGCGCTGGGCGCTGACGACGTCCGCCGCGCGCATGGTGCGCGGCTCGACCGGCGGTCCGGACGCGCTCACACGCGCGCGCGCGCGGTCGCGGATCGTCGCGGTCGCCAGCGATGGCGCCGGCGGCGAGCTTGCGACCGTGCGCCTCGCCGGGTCCAGCCCGTATGACTTCACCGCCGAGATGCTGGCGTGGGCGGCGATGCGCGCCGCCGACGGCCATGTGTCTGGCAGCGGCGCCCTCGGGCCCGTCCAGGCCTTCGGTCACGACGAGCTCGAGCGCGGCGCGGCCGATGCGGGGATCTGCCGATGCTGACGCGCCTGGCGCATCGCCTCGCCAACCGCCCGCGGCGCGTGCTGATCGCCGCGGTGGCGTTCCTGGCGGTGGCCGTCGTCGCGGGCACCCCGGTCGCCGGGCTGCTGTCGGCCGGCAACGCCGACGACTTCGTCGACCCCGCAGCCGAGAGCCTCGTGACCTCCCAGCGGCTCGAGCGGGCCCTGGGACGGACCCTGAGCCCGGCCGTGATCGTGCTCGTGCCGACCGCCGGGCCGGTGACCGGCGCGGCCGGACGGCGCAAGGTGCAGGGGGTCGTCGACGTGTTGCGCGACGACCGGGCGGTCGTCCGCGTGGACTCCGTGCTCGACGGTGAGCCCAAGGCGCGGTCGCCAGCCGAGCAGTCCAGTCCGCTGATCGCGCGCGATCGGCGGGCGACATACGTGCTCGCCTTCCTGCGCACCGACGTCGCGCAGACGGCGGCCGGCGAGCGCATCAGCGACGAGCTGGCCGGCGTCCCCGGCGTCGTCGTGGGCGGCTACGCCGTGGCGGTGCCGGAGGTCTCAGACCAGGTCTCCGAGGACCTCGCGCGCGCGGAGATGCTCGCCTTCCCGCTGCTGTTTCTGCTCTCGCTGGTGATCTTCCGCGGCGCCGTCGCGGCGCTGCTGCCGCTGTTCGTCGGCCTGCTGACGATCATGGGGACGTTCCTCGGACTGCGGATCGTCAACGAGGGCCTGCTGCTGTCGATCTTCGCGCTGAACCTCACGATCGGCCTCGGTCTCGGGCTGGCGATCGACTACTCGCTGTTCGTGCTGTCGCGATATCGCGAGGAGATGGAGCACCTCGGACCGGGGCGCGACGCGCTCGTGCGGACCCTCCAGACAGCGGGACGCACGGTCGTCTTCAGCTCGCTGACGGTCGCGGCGGCGATGCTGTCGCTGCTCGTCTTCCCAGCGCGCTTCTTGTATTCGATGGGGATCGCCGGCGCGATCGCCGCCGTCATCGCGGGGATCGTCGCGCTGACGGCGCTGCCCGCGCTGCTGTACGTGCTCGGCGACCGCGTCAACGCGCTCGCTCCCGCCCGCCTGCGCCACCGCGAGGTCATCACCGAGCGCGGCTTCTTCTACCGGCTCTCGCGCCTGGTGATGCGCAGGCCGGCGACGATCGCGCTGGTGACCGCAGCGGTGCTGATCGCCGCCGGGCTGCCGTTCCTGCGGGTCGAGTTCACGGGCGTCGACGCCAGCGTGCTGCCCGACAGCTCCAACGCGAAGATCGTCGACAGCGCGCTGCGCAACGATTTCCCGCCCGGCCCGACCTCACCGCTGATCGTCGCCGTCAGCGCGCCGCGCTCGAGTACGAGCGCGCTCGCGGACTACGCCGGCCGGCTCGCCGAGCGAGACGGCGTCGCGGGCGTCGCGGCGCCGGCGTACCTCGGCGGCCAGACGTGGCTGGTGACGCTCACGCCCGATCGGCCCGCGCTCGACGACCGCTCGCTGAAGCTCGTCGATTCCGTGCGCGACGGCCCGGCGCCGGGTGCCGTCGCGGTCGCCGGCGAGTCCGCGCGCTTCGTCGATCAGCTGTCGAGCTTCGGCGGGCGTCTGCCGCTCGCGCTCGCGCTGCTCGGGCTGACGACGCTCGTGATCCTCTTCGCGATGACCGGCTCGGTCGTCCTGCCCTTGAAGGCCCTCCTCATGAACGTGCTCGGCCTGAGCGCGGCGTTCGGCCTGCTCGTGCTGATCTTCCAGGACGGGCGGCTGAAGGGGCTACTCGACTACTCGTCCTCCGGAGGGCTGGAGGTGACCCAGCCGATCGTGCTGCTGGCGATCGCCTTCGGGTTGAGCACCGACTACGGCGTCTTCCTGCTCACCCGCATCAAGGAGGCGCGCGACGCGGGCGCGAGCAACGACGAGGCCGTCGCCATCGGGCTGCAGCGCACCGGGCGGATCGTGACGGCGGCGGCGCTGCTGCTGTGCATCGCGATCGGCGCGTTTGCGACCTCGCAGATCGTCTTCGTCAAGCAGGTCGGTCTCGGGACCGCGATGGCCGTGATGATCGACGCGACGATCGTCCGCGCGCTGCTGGTGCCCTCGCTGATGAAGCTGCTCGGCGAACGCAACTGGTGGGCGCCGGGCCCGCTGCGCCGACTGCACGAGCGCCTGCGCTTCGGCGACGGCTGACAGCGGCGCGGTCAGCCCAGCGCGAGGTAGTACACCAAGGCGCCGAGCAGCGACGCGGCCAGCACCCAGAGTCCCTCGTCGCGCTCGCCCTCGGCGAAGCGCGTGATCGCGACGATCACGCCGGCCAGCGGCAGCAGCGCCGCGAGGACGTAGATGAAGCTTCCGCGAAGGCCGTCGAGCATGGCGTGCAGGCTCGCACATTCGCGGGCGTGAACGTCACGCACGCGCGAACAGCTCCTCGACGAAGTCGCGCCGCCGGTTGGAGGCGGTCTCCGAACACCGCCTCGGCGAGCGCCAGCACCTCCGCTGATGTGCTGCGCCCGAGCTCACGAGCGAGCAGGGGCCACAGTGGGTCGCCTACGCGCCTTCTGCGATCTCCAGGAACGCCTCCCAGCGGCGCTTGTCGCGGCCGGCGCGGCGCTGCTGCTCGGTGTTCTCCTCCGCCGCCGCGTAGTCGTCCTCGGCCTTGCGCAGCTTCTCCTTGAGGTCGGCGACGTCGAGGTCGCCGGGCGTCTGAGCCTCCTCGACGAGCACGAGCACGCCGTCCTCGGAGACCTGCACGTACCCCTCGCCCTGGGCGAAGCGCACGATGTCGGACTCCGACTTGTACAGCCGCAGCTCGGTCGGGACGACCCGGCCGAGCAGCGGCTGATGACGCGCCATGATGCCGATCGAGCCGATCTCGGTGCGCGTCGAGACCATCCCGACCTCGTCGTCGAAGACCAGCCCCTCGGGCGTCAGGACCTCGACGCGAAACGGCGTGCGAGCCACGACCTACTCGTCCTTCTTGCCGCTGGCGGCCGCGACGACGTCCTCGATCGTGCCCTTCAAGAAGAACGCCGATTCCGGCACGTCGTCGTGCTGGCCGTCGATGATCTCCTTGAAGCCGCGGATCGTGTCCTCGATTTTGACGTAGGCGCCGGGCAGGCCGGTGAACTGCTCGGCGACGTCGAAAGGCTGCGACAGGAAGCGCTCGACGCGACGCGCGCGGGCCACGATGAGCTTGTCCTCGTCGGACAGCTCGTCGATGCCGAGGATCGCGATGATGTCCTGCAGCTCCTTGTAGCGCTGGAGGATCTCCTTGACGCGGTTGGCGACCGTGAAGTGCTCGACGCCGAGGATGTCGGGCTTGAGGATCGTCGAGGTGGAGTCCAGCGGGTCGACGGCCGGGTAGATGCCCTTCTCGGAGATCGCCCGCGACAGCGTCGTCGTGGCGTTGAGATGGGCGAACACCGACGCGGGGGCCGGGTCGGTGAGGTCGTCGGCGGGCACGTAGATCGCCTGCACCGAGGTGACCGAGCCGTCGCGCGTGGAGGTGATGCGCTCCTGCAGCAGGCCCATCTCGGTCTCCAGGGTCGGCTGATAGCCGACCTGCGAGGGCATCCGGCCCAACAGCGCCGAGACCTCCGAGCCCGCCTGCACGAAGCGGAAGATGTTGTCGATGAACAGCAGCACGTCCTGGCCGCCCTGCTCGCGAAAGTACTCTGCCATCGTCAGGCCGGTCAACGCGACGCGCATGCGGGCGCCCGGAGGCTCGTTCATCTGGCCGAAGACGAGCATCGTCTTGTCGATGACGCCCGACTCCTTCATCTCCAGCCACAGGTCGTTGCCTTCCCGCGAGCGCTCGCCGACGCCGCAGAAGGCCGACAGGCCGCCGTGCTCCTTGGCGAGGTTGTTGATGAGCTCCTGGATGAGCACGGTCTTGCCGACGCCGGCGCCGCCGAATAGGCCGACCTTGCCGCCCTTGGCGTAGGGCGCAAGCAGGTCGATGACCTTGATGCCGGTCTCGAACATCTCGGTCGTCGGGATGAGGTTCTCGACGTTGGGAGCGGGCCGGTGGATCGGCCAGTAGTCGTCGCACTCGATCTCGCCCTCGTTGTCGATCGGCTCGCCGAGCACGTTGAGGATGCGCCCGAGCGTGCCGTTGCCGACGGGCACGGTGATCGGGCCGCCGGTGTCGACGACGTCCATGCCGCGCGCGAGGCCGTCGGTGGAGTCCATGGCCACGCAGCGCACGCGGTCGTCGCCGAGGTGCTGCTGCACCTCGAGCGTGAGCGTGCCGTCCTCGCCGCGATCGATCGTCAGCGCGTTGTAGATCTCCGGCAGGTTGCCGGTCGGGAAGGTCGCTTCGATGACCACGCCCTGGATCTCCTCGATCCGGCCCGTTGTCGTGTTGGTCTCTGTCGTAGCCACTCGTATCTCCTCGTTTCGCCCTTCGGTCGACGTTACGTCAGGGACTCGGCGCCCGCGACGACTTCCATGATTTCCTGGGTGATCTCGGCCTGACGGGCGCGGTTCATCTCCAGCGTGAGGTCTTCGATGAGCTCGCCGGCGTTCTCGGAGGCGTTGCGCATCGCGGTCATGCGGGCTCCGTGCTCGGACGCCGTGGATTCCAGCAGCGCGCGGTACACGGAGATCTCGACGTAGTCGGGCACGAGCTTGGCGAGGATCTCCTTGGCGTCGGGCTCGTAGTCCACCAGCGCGCGGCTGGGCTTCGTGTCGCCGTCCTGCTCGTCCTCGTCGTCGCTTTCGAGGATCGTCGCCTGCTGCAGCGGAAGGAGCGTCTCGCGGCGCACCTCCTGGGTCAGCGGCGAGATGTAGCCGTTGTAGAAGATCTCGACGCGGTCGGCCTTGCCGTCGATGTAGGCGGCCATGAGATCCTCTGCGATCGCCCGAGCGTCGGCGTAGGACGGCCGGTCGGTGAAGCCGACATAGCGGCCGTCGGGGTCCTTGTCGCGGAAGTTCAGGGTCGACACGCCGCGGCGCCCGACGGCGCTGTAACGGACGCCCTGGCCGCTGCTCTCGGCGTCGCGCCCCGCGCGCAGCCCGGCACGCACGATCTGCGAGTTGAACGCGCCGGCCAGGCCGCGGTCGCCGGTGACGAGCAGCAGGGCGACGTTGTTCTCGCTGTCGTGCTCGGAGAGGATCGGCAGCCCCGAGACCTCTGAGGAGCCGGCGGCCTCGGCGGCCTGCTGGGTCATCCGCCGGATCGCGCCGGCGTACGGGCGCAGCGCCGCGATCCGCTGCTCGGCGCGGCGCAGGCGGGCCGCCGCGACCATCTCCATGGCACGGGTGATCTTCTGGATGTTCTTGACGGACCCGATGCGGGTCTTGACGTCGCGCTGGGATGCGCTCACGCCGGTGCCGCCTCCTTCTCGGTCTCCTCGGCCGTCTCGTCGGTCTCGTCGTCGGCGTCGGCCGATGTCGCGCCGGCGCCGGTCGCGCCGTCGCTCTCGATCGCGGCGCCGTCCTCGTCGAGGTCCTGGCCGAAGTCGTTGGCGAAGTCCTCGATGGCGGAGCGGACCTCGTCGACGATGTCGTCGCCCCACGAGCCGCCCTCGATCTTCTCGAGCACGTCGGCGTTCTCGGCGCGCATCCGCGCGACGAGCGCCTCGTGGAACTCTCCGACGCGATCGACGCTCACCCGATCCAGGAAGCCGTTGGTCGCCGCGTAGATGACGATGACCTGCTCGGAGACCGCCATCGGCGAGCGTTCGTTCTGGTTGAGCGTCTTGACCAGCCGCTCACCGCGGGCCAGCGTCGCCTGCGTGTCGGCATCCAGGTCAGATCCGAACTGCGCGAAGGCCTCCAGATCGCGGTACTGCGACAGCTCGAGCTTCAGCCGCCCGGCGACCTTCTTCATCGGCTTGATCTGGGCGTTGCCGCCGACGCGGCTGACGGAGATGCCGACGTTGATCGCCGGCCGCACGCCCGAGAAGAACAGCTTGGGCTCCAGGAAGATCTGGCCGTCGGTGATCGAGATGACGTTCGTCGGGATGTAAGCCGACACGTCGCCCGCCTGCGTCTCGATGATCGGCAGGGCCGTCATCGACCCGCCACCGAGGTCGTCGTTGAGCTTCACGGCGCGCTCCAGCAGGCGGCTGTGCAGGTAGAAGACGTCGCCCGGGTAGGCCTCGCGACCCGGTGGGCGGCGCAGCAGCAGCGACATCTGGCGGTAGGCGAAGGCGTGCTTGGTGAGGTCGTCATAGACGCACAGGGCGGCGCCGCCGTTGTACAGGAAGTGCTCGGCCATCGCGGCGCCCGCGTAGGGCGCCAGGAACTTCACCGGGGCCGCCTGGTCGGCGCCCGCCGCGACGATGATCGTGTTCTCCAGCGCCCCGTTCTCCTGCAGGGTCTCGGCGAGCGCGACGACGGTCGCCATGCGCTGGCCGATCGCGACGTAGACCGAGATGACGCCGGACTTGCGGTTGTTGATGATCGTGTCGACCGCGATCGTCGTCTTGCCGGTCTGGCGGTCGCCGATGATCAGCTCGCGCTGGCCGCGGCCGATCGGGATCATCGCGTCGATCGCCTTGATGCCGGTCTGCATCGGCTCGACGACAGGCTGGCGCTGGACGACGCCCGGGGCCTTGAACTCTGCCGGGCGCCGCTCCTTGGCGTTGATGTCGCCCTTGCCGTCCAGGGCATTGCCGAGCGGGTCGACGATGCGCCCGAGCAGCTCGTCGCCGACCGGGATCTCCAGCAGGCTGCCGGTGCGCTTGACCGTGTCGCCCTCGACGATCTTCGCCCAGTCGCCGAACAGCACGACGCCGACGTTGTCGGACTCGAGGTTCAGCGCGAGGCCCGTGACGCCATGCGGCAGCTCGAGCATCTCGAAGGACATGGCGTTCTCGAGGCCGTGGACGCGCGCGATGCCGTCGCCGACGGAGAGGACGGTGCCGACCTCGGTCAGCTCGGCCGAGCCGGCGTCCAGCCCCTCGATGCGGCTCTTGAGGATGGAGGTGATCTCATCTGGCTTGATCTTCATGGAGGTCGTGTCAGCTCCTTGGTGCTCGGGTGCCTTGGGTCAGGCGCCGCGGGCGACGTGCTTTCTCAGGTTGTCGAGTCGGTTGCGGATCGAGCCGTCGAGGATCGAGTTGCCCACGCGCAGGACGATCCCGCCGAGAATGTCGGGGTTAACGTCCGCCGTGAGCTCGATCCGCTGGCCGGTGTCCTTGGCAATGCGGTCGCCGATCTGCTTGACGATCGCGTCGTCGAGCGTCGTGGCCGTCGAGATCTGGACCGGAAGAACCTTGTTCTCCTTCTCCCAGAGCCCGTCGTAGTAGCGCCGGATGCGGAACACCGCCGGCATGCGGTGCTTCTCGATCAGCAGCTCGAGGAAGTTGATCAGCGTCGGGTCCGCGTCCTGGACGGTCTTCGTGAGGCCGTCCTTCTTCTCGGGCGTCGAGAAGTACGGCGAGAAGAAGAAGATCGCCAGGTCGCGGTTGTCCTGCAGCGCGTCGGCGAACTGCGCGAGCTGCTCGCGAATCTCGTCGAGCTTTTCGTGCTCTTGAGCGACGGCGAACAGCGACCGGCCGTAGACCTCGGCGATCTCTTCCATCAGATCAGCTCCGCTCGCCCGCCAGCGCGGAGAAGTCCAGCTCGCTGAGCGCCTCTTCGACGAGCTTGCGCTGATCGGCGTCGTCGAGCGTCTTGCGCGTGACCTTCTCGGTCGCGAGGATCGTCAGGTCGGCGACCTCGTTGCGGATGTCCTGGATCGCGCGGCGCGTCTCGGCCTGGATCTCGCGCTTTGACTGCTCGAGCATCTCCTCGCGCTTGGCCTTGCCCTCGGTGATCGCCGCCGCCTCGGAGGCGTCGGCCGCCTTGCGTGCGCGGGTGAGGATCTCGTCGGCCTGCTCGCGTGCCGCCGACAGGCGCTCGCGATACTCGCCGAGCAGCTCGTCGGCCTCCACGCGCGTGCGTTCGGCCGCGTCGATCGACTCGTCGATCGCGTGCTGGCGCTTGTCGATCGCCTCCTGGATGCGCGGGAACACGGCCTTGCGCAGGACGTAGAGCGCGACGCCGAAGACGAGCAGCGTCCAGATCATCAGCCCGACGTCGGGCGAGACGAGGAACGACCCGCCCTCATCCGCGGCGGCCTCGCCGCCCTCGGCGGCCGCGAGCGGCAGTGCGTTGATCAGGCTGACGACGTCCATCGCGGCCTAGAGGAAGAAGGCGATGAGGCCGCCGACGAGGCCGTAGAAGAAGCACGCCTCGGTGAGCGCGAATCCGAGCCACTGGATCGAGGCGATCTCGTCCTTCATCTCCGGCTGGCGGGTGACCGACTCGATGACCTTGCCGAACAGCATGCCGATGCCGGCGCCGGCACCCGCTGCGCCGCCGCCCGCGCCGACGCCGAGCGCGATCGCGCGGCCGGCCTTCTGGCCGTACAGGTCCGGCGTCTGCGCCGCCTGCGCGACGATTTCAGTAACGATGCCCATGATTGCGTTGAAGCTCCTTCTAGTGGGAGTGGGAGACGGCGCTACCCAGGTAGATGCACGTCAGGATGGCGAAGATGAATGCCTGAAGACCGGCGATCAGGACCACCTCGAAGATGAAGATCGCGATTCCGGCAGGCAGCGTGAACCAGGCGAGGACCTCCAGGCCGAGCAACACCGCCAGGCCGCCGGACATGAACTGGATCAGCATGTGCCCCGCGAGGATATTCGCGAACAACCGGACGGTCAGCGAGATCAGGCGCAGAAAGTTCGACAGCAGCTCCAGCGGGAAGATCATGATGAGGATCGGTCCACTCAGACCGGGCGGGATCATGCTCTTCGTGTAGCCCCACATGCCCTTGGCGCGGACACCTTCGACGTTGTAGGAGATGAACACGATGAGTGCGAGGACGAGCGGAACCGAGACGTTCGCGGTGGCGGCGTAGATCTGAAACGAGGGAAGCATCGTCCCGAAGATCTCGACCTTGTGCTCGGTGTTGACCGGCAGCGGCAGGTAGCCGATGAGGTTGGAGACCCAGATGAAGACGAACAGCGTGAAGACGAGCGGGAACCACTTCTTGGCCATCGCGTCGTCCATGTTGTCGCGCACGATCTTGTCGCGCATGCCGGTATAGGCCCACTCGACGGCGGTCTGGACGCGGTTCGGCCGCGCCTGCATGCGCTTGGCGACCCAGACCGTCAGCCCCAGCGTCAGGAACATGGCGATGAAGAGGTAGAGCACGCCCTTGTTGAGGTCCATCGGACCAGGCAGGTTCAGCCATGGGTCCAGCTTGAACTCGTTCTGCGGGCTGAACGCGTTGTTGTCGTTGCGCGTGGCGCCGAAGATCGCGACGATCGCGACCATGCCCGTGATGTAGACGCCGAGGATGCCGAAGGTGATCTTGCGGCGCGTGCTCAAGAGTTCGTGCTCCGTTTCTGCGTGACGTGCATGATCGCGGCGCACGCGAAGCGCACGGAGAAGGCGCCGAAGATGACCAGCGCGGCAGTGAGACCGTCGGCGCGCGAGGCGCCGACTCCCGCGACGATGATCGCGATGGCGAAGACCCAGACGCGGGCCATCGAGAACACCACGCTCACCGCCAGGCGACGGCGCAGGTCGCCGACATCGGCGATCCGCCGCTCGACGAGCATCGAGGCGATCCGCGCGAGGATCCACGTCGCGCCGCCGATCGTGAACCCGAGCGCGGGTGCGCCCGACGCCAGCGCGGGACCAGCCACGATCAGGACCAGGACGATGTCGAGGTACAGCAGGGCCACGGATCCGCGTTCAAGGCTCGCGGACGCGCTTACGGACAACGACGGTCCCGAAGTTCGGGTTGGCGCGCGGGTCTCAGAGGCTCGGGCATGAAGAGGGGCGCAACCCTACACATCGGCGCGCGCGCGAGGCAGCGCGGACGGCGGGGCAGGGCGGCCTGGCCGCACGATAGCCGAAGTGCGGACTTTGTAACAACTTAGTGACAGCCGGTACGACCCGCTGGCGCCGGCGTGCCAGCGCGGGAGCGGGCCCGGCGCGAGAGCCGCAGTCGCCGCGCTTGGGCGGGGTTCGCATGACATATGTGCACAACGCGCCCACCGCGGGAGTTGGGCCAGCGAACCCACGAGCATGGGCGGGTTGTGATCGGCAGGCATGCAGAACCCGCCCAGCGTCATGGTTCTTCAGTTGGCGCGAAGCCGACCCGCGGGCGTAGCATCGTCACATGACCGCGGCGCACGCCCACGACCACGCCGAGCATGCCCACGCGCACGCCCCGTCGGCCGACGCCGACCGCCGCTGGCTGACCGTCGCGCTGGCGCTGATCGCCGGCTTCGTGGGCGTCGAGATCGTCGCCGGCCTGCTGGCGGGCTCGCTGGCGCTGCTGTCCGATGCCGCGCACATGCTCACCGATGCGGCCTCGATCGCCCTCGCGCTGCTCGCCGCGCGGTTCGCCGCCAGGCCCGCAGCGGGCGCGTTCACGTTCGGATTCGGGCGCGCGGAGATCCTGTCGGCGCAGATCAACGGCGTCGCGCTGTTCGTGCTCGCCGGCGTCATCACCTTCGAGGGGGTGCGGCGTCTGGGCTCTCCTGCGGACGTCGACGGGTCGATCGTGATCGTCGTCGGCGCCGTCGGCGCGCTCGTGAACGTCGCGGCGTTCTGGGCGCTGTCGCGCTCGGAGCGCCAGAGCCTGAACGTCGCGGGAGCCCGTGCGCACGTGCTCGCCGACCTCTACGGCTCCTTCGCGGCGATCGGCGCAGGTCTCGTGATCGCCTCGGGCGGGCCGGCGCGCGTCGACACGATCGCCGCGCTCACGGTCGCGGCGCTGATGGTGCGCTCCGGCTGGTCGCTGCTTCGCGCGTCGACCAGGGTGCTGCTGGAGGCCGCGCCGTCGGGGATCGACCCCGACGAGGTCGGCAACGCCCTCGCCTCCCACAAGGGCGTGGTGGAGATCCACGACCTGCACGTCTGGGAGGTCACCTCCGGATTCCCCGCTCTGGCCGCACATGTCGTCGTCGACGCCGATGCCGACTGCCACGGCTGCCGCCGCGAGCTGCAGTCGCTGCTGCGCGAGCGCTTCGGGATACGTCACACGACGCTGCAGGTCGATCACGAGTCCTGGCAGCAGCTCGTCGAGATCCAACCGCTGGCCCCCAGCACGCGCGATTGAGCCGAACGTGTCGCCGCGCCCGTAACCACGCACGACCATGCCCGGCTGGCCTCCACGCTGCGAGCTCGTCGTCTATCCCGCCGCGAGCCTTCCGCGCTCGATTCCGCATCCCGACGCGTCGGTCACGCGGGCGCTCACGCGCGACGGCGTGCCGAAGGCCTGGTTCTATGCCGGCTACGCGGCGTCGCGCGAGCTGCGCGCCGTCGACGTCCCGCCGCTCGGCCGGCTGATCCGCTTCGCGAGCTCGGGGCTCGGCGCGAGCATCCTCGTCGAACCGGCGCTCGGCGAGGTGCTGTTCCTCGTCACCGTCCGCGGCGCCGTGCCGGCGTTCGTGAACTCCTCGCTGGCGCAGTTCACCGAGACCGTCCGCACGGTCGTCGACCGGTACCCGTACTACTCGATGGCCTCCAGCCCGCATGAGGTCGGCGCGGCCGCGACCGAGGTCGCCGCGATCGTCGAGGCGATCGACCCGCCCGCGCTGGCGCCGCAGCTCTACTGGACGACGTTCGTGGAGGACATGCGCGCCGGGGCGTTCCCGTCGGAGGTGCTGGCCCCCGACTGACCGCTACAGCGCCGAGGACCCGATGACCTCCTGCCACCACGCGCGCTCGGCATCTGCCGATGCCAGCCGCAGGCGCCTGCGCGCGTGCCACTGAATCTGCTCGCGGCTGCCGACCATCACATGCGGCCCGGTGACGGCGTAGCGGCCGTCCGACAGCACGACGAGCGCGCCCGGCACGTCCCAGCGCGTACCCAGCCGCTCGATGACCTCCAGATCGAGCACCTCGTCGGGAGCGTCGGGATCGCCGTCGCTCTCCATCCAGGGGCGCGACGTGAAGATCGGCGCGCCCGTAGCCCGCAACGAGCGCTCCGGGCGCGGCGCCGGACCGACAGGCCCGATGCGCCAGCGCTCGCGGGCGTCCTCGAGCGCCTCCATCGCCGTCTGGCGAACGAGGACGTACAGGCGATCGCCGGCCTCCAGGCGCGTCGAGCCGCGTGGAGGCAGCGCCTCGTCGTTGCGCACGAGCACGTTGACGAGCGCCTCGCGCGGCAGGCCCAGGTCGCGCACGCGCACGCCGATCGCCGCGTCGCCCTCGACGAGCGGCACCTCGACGACGTCGGCCCCGAGCTGGCGGATCGAGCCGACCTCCACGAGCTGGCTGCGCAGCGCGGGCTCGGTCGTCAGCGCGCCGAAGCGCTCGGCGACCAGGGTGAACGTCGAGCCCTGAAGCAGCGTCGACACGAGCACGACGAAGAACGCGATGTTGAAGAGCGTGATCGCTCCGTCGATCCCCTCGATGATCGGAAACAGCGCGAGCACGACGGGCACCGCGCCGCGCAATCCCGCCCACCCGAGCACGATCCGCTCGGAGGTGCGGATCGGCGCGAATGCCGTCGCGACCATCACCGCCAGCGGCCGCGCGACGAACACGAGCACCAGCGCGATCGCCGTGCCCTTCAGCGCGACAGGACCCAGGTCCGATGGGAAGACGAGCAGGCCCAGCGTGAAGAACATCGTCAACTGCGCGAGCCATGCGAGGCCGTCATGGAAGGCCGCCACGGTCTGGCGGGCGGGCAGCGCCGCCGACCCCAGCGACAGGCCCGCCAGATAGGAGGCCATGAAGCCCGACCCCTGCAGCGTGTCCGCCGAGCCGAAGGCGATCGCCACGACGGCCAGCGACGCGACGGGATACAGCCCGCCGGTCGCGAGGTTCGCCCGGCGAAAGGCCTGCACCGCCAGCCAGCCGACGACCCCGCCGACGATGGCGCCGATGCCGATCTGCTGCACGAACAGGCCGGCCATGTCCAGCAGGCCGAAGTCCGGCAGCCTGATCCACTCGATGAAGCCGAGCACGAGCAGGATCGCCACCGGATCGTTCATGCCGGCCTCGCCCTCCAGCGAGCGCGCAAGGCGGCGCTTGAGCGTCGATCCGCGCAGCAGCGCGAAGATCGCGGCGCCGTCGGTCGCGGACACGATCGACCCCATCAGCATGCCCTGCAGCAGCGTCAGGTCCAGCAGCCAGTGTGCCGCCAGCCCGGTGATGACCGCCGTTATCATCGTCCCGACGACCGCGAGGCTGAGGGCCGATCCGAGCACCGGGCGGATCTCTGGCACGCCCGCGGCGAGGCCGCCCTCGAAGAGGATCAGCGCCAGCGCGATGACCCCGATCGTCCGCGCCAGCTCGTAGTTGTCGAAGGCGATCAGGCTCAGCGCGTCGGAGCCGAGCGCCATCCCGACGCCGAGGAACAGGACCAGACCGGGGATGCGCAGGCGCCCGGCTGCGAGCGAGGCCACGAGGCCAAGCGCGAGCAGTCCGCCCGCGACCAGGATGAAGAGTCCCTCGCGCGCCATCGCACGATCTTGCTACAGCCAGCGCGCGCGCCGCAGCGCGGTGAAGAGCCCGAGGCCCACGAGCGCCATCGCCAGCAGTGCGGTCGGGTAGCCGATCCGTGAGCCCAGCTCGGGCATATGCTCGAAGTTCATCCCCCAGATGCTGGCCATGAACGTCGGCACGGCGATGATCGCCGCCCAGCCGGAGATCTTGCGCACGACCTCGTTCTGCTGCAGGCCGATCACCGCCAGGTTGGCCTGGAAGATGCTCGCCAGCGCATCGCGCTGGACAGCGATCTCCTCGTCCACGCGGCGGACGTGGTCCTGCACGTCGCGCAGGTGGTTGCGCAGCAGCTTGGGCGTGTTCGCTCGGGTGCGCGACTCCAGGACGTCCAGCGCTCCCAGCAGCGGGCGCACGGCGCGATGGAAGTCCGCCAGCTCGTGGCGCAGGAAGTAGACGCGGCGGGTCTGGTCGCCGCCCTCGGAGAAGACGACCTCCTCGACCTCGTCGACGTCGTTCTCGATCCCCTGGACGACGGGCAGGTAGTCGTCGACGACCTTGTCCATCACCGCCCACACGGCAGCCGGCGGACCGAGCGCCAGCAGCTCGGGATGCTGCTCGAGGCGCTCGCGCGCGCCATGCAGCTCGCTGGCGGCGCCGTGGCGGATGACGATCACGTGGCGCGGCCCCGTGAACACGTGAACCTCGCCGAACTCGACCTCCTCGGTCGCGTCGATGTAGCGCGCGGTGTGCAGCACGAGGAAGAAGCCGTCCTCGTAGTCCTCGATCTTGGGTCGCTGGTGCGCCTTCATCGCGTCCTCGACCGCCAGCGGCGGCAGGGTGAAGCAGTCGGCGATCTCGCGCAGCTCGTCGTGCGTCGGATCGTGCAGGCCCAGCCAGACGAACCCGTCCTGCTCCCGCCGCCGCGCGGCCTCCTCGGGCGCCAGCGGCGCGGTGTCGCGGCGACTGCCTTCCTGGTAATGCGCGCAGTCGACGAGCATTGCGGCGGGCGCCTCAGCGCTTGCGCGACGCGGAGCGGTAGCTCATCGTCGGCCGCGAGCCCGACGTCAGGACCCGCTGCAGCACGCGAAACGCCGAGCGGGTCTGACCGTGCACGTTGATCAGCCCCGAGTCCCACGTGGTGTCGCGCGAGCCCGCGTTCCAGTGGTAGACGTAGACCGCCTTGATTCTCGGGTTTCGCGGCAGCACGCGATCGAAGATGAAGCGCGTCACCTCGCCCGCGTGGATCGAGCCCTCGGGAATCGTCGTCCTGCTGCCGTTGTCACGGCGGACGAGACCGCCGGTCTCGGTCAGCCAGATGTCGGCGCCGGGCAGCGCGCGCAGGACCTTGCGCAGGCGCGCCGTCTTGAAGCGGTTGGCTTCGATGTAGTTGTGCAGTCCCCAGCGCTTGGGCGTGAAGCCGAGCTGGCGGCGAAACGCCCTGATCCATTTCACGGCGTTAGGCGAGTCCAGCAGCTCGGGCGCGAGGATCGTGCAGCTGCGGCACTCCTTGCGCAGCTGGCGGTAGTAGGCGGCGACGAGCTGGGGGCGGTGACAGGTCGGCTCGCCGCAGTGGTTGGCCTCGTTCCAGGTCGCGAACGTCTTCACCCACGGGTAGCGCGCGCGCATGCGCCGGAACTCCCTGCGCAGCTCCGCGGGCTTGGGCAGCGAGCGGCGCTTGGTGCGCGAATGCCCGATCGACAGCAGCGGCGTGACACCGGCGGCGCGGGCGCCCGCAAGCCAGGCGTCGAGCTCGGCGACCTGCCAGGAGACCCGCATCGCGTCCCAGCTGATCGCCAGCCGAGCATGGCGGACGCCCAGCTCGCCGAAGCGCTCGTCGGAGAACATGTCGGCCTTCTGGTCGCTGATCCCGATCCTGACGGTGCGCCGGAGCTTGGCCGCGGCCTGCGTCGACCTGGACGCGGCGGTCGCCGAAGAGGACCTCGGGATCGAGGCGCCGGCGCTCGCGGACGTCAGCGCGAGCGTGGCGAGCAGGACCAGCATGGCCGCGACGGCCAGACGTGCCACCGCGCCCATCAGCCGCCCGTCAGCACCGTGTCGGCGGCGGTCCACGGTGGTGCGCAGCAGCACAGCAGCCGTAGCGGCTCGTCACCGGCGTTGACGAGCTTGTGGATCGCGCCCGGCGCGATCAGCGCGCAGTCCCCGGCGACCACGTCGCGTTCCTCGCCGTCGATCCGCAGCCGGCCCGTCCCCGACACAAAGAAATACAGCTCCTCGGCGATCGGGTGGTAGTGCTCGCCGGTCTCTCCGCCGACCGGCACCGACGCCTCCGCCAGCGACTGCTGGCGCGATGGCAGTGAGACGATTCCCGCGAGCTCGCGGATCGTCGAGCCATCGACGGACTCAAAGCGCTCGGCCGCGTCGATGTGCGCGAGATGCATCGCGTGCACGGTAGCGCGGCGAGCGGCCCGCTCAGGAGTCATGACGCTCGAGCTCCTCTTCCTCGCGGCGCACGGCCTCGAACTCTCCGGTCTCAAAGCGCGTCACGACGTCGGCGTCGATCTCCTCGTCGCTGAGGGTCGGCCGCGTGCGGCGCAGGCGAGCGGCGTCCAGGCGCTTGAACTTCAGGATCTCCAGGACGTACACGAGGTAGACGGACGCGATCAGCACCACCAGGCCAAGACCGGCCATCACCGCGGCCCAGCCGGCGTGCAGCGTCCCGCCGTTGTCGGAATAGGGCACGAAGCGCAGCGCCACCGCCAGGCCCGCCAGCGAGAGCGTCCACGCATAGAGGTAGAGCACCGTGCGCCGCGTCGAGAAGCCGATGCGGTCCAGGCGATGGTGGAAGTGCTCGCGGTCGGCGGCGTAGACCGGCTTGCGGTACTTCATCCGCTTGAGCACGACGAACGTCGTGTCCAAAAACGGCACGGCGAGCACGATCAGCGGGAAGATCAGCGCCAGCACGGCATTCGTCTTCGCCGAGCCGAGCACGGCGACGCAGCCCAGCAGCAACCCGAGCAGGTTGGACCCGCAGTCGCCCATGTAGACCGAGGCGGGGTGGAAGTTGTGGATCAGGAACCCGAGTGCCGCCCCCGCGGTGATCGCCGCCAGCACGCCGCCCTCGGTGCGCCCGAGGTCGAATGCGATGACCGCCAGCGCGGCTGCGCTGATCGCGCAGACGCCCGCGGCGAGCCCGTCGATGCCGTCGGAGAGGTTGACGACGTTCATCACCGCCACGAGCCCGACGACCGTCAGCGGCCCGCCGACGTCGCCGAATTGCAGGCGTCCGGCGAACGGGATCGTGACGAAGTCCACCCGCACGCCGGCGCGCACGGCGAGCACGGCAGCGACGACCTGCCCGGCGAGCTTGATCCCCGGATCGAGCTCCACGCGGTCGTCCAGCGCGCCCACGAAGACGATCACGGCCGCGGCGGCGAGCACGCCATGCAGCTCCTGGCTGCCGGGCAGCACGATGATCCCGGCGACGGTGCCGCCCGCGAAGATCGCCAGGCCGCCGAGCAGCGGCGTGCCGCCCGCGGCCAGCCCGCGGCCGCGCGCCTGGTCGATCGCTCCGATCGAGCGGGCGAAGCGCGTCGTCAGGGGCGTCAGCGCGGCGGTCGTCGCCAGCGCTATCGCGAAGGCCGTCAGCGCATCGAAGCCGTCCAGCACGCCCGCGACTGTACCCGCCCGGCCCGGCGGCTCGGGGCACTCCGCGCCGCGGCCCGCCCCGCCTGCCCGGCGCCTACTGCGGCGGTTGCTCGATCGCGGCGACGCGGCGCGAGTGACGGCCGCCCTCGAACGCCTCCGCGAGGAACGCGTCGACGATCGCATCGGCCTGCGCGCCGTCCAGCCGGCGGCCGGAGAGCGTCACGACGTTCGCGTCGTTGTGCGCCCGGGCGAGCTGGGCCTCCTCGACGTCGTGGGCGTTGACCGCCCGCACGCCGGGCACTTTGTTGGCGACGATCGCGACGCCGACTCCCGAGCCGCAGACCAGCACGCCCTTCTCCGCGTCGCCCTCGGCGACGAGGCGGGCGGCCGGGGCCGCGTAGCGCGGATAGTCGACGGACTCGTCGGTGTCCGGGCCGACGTCGACGACGTCGTGTCCCGCGGCGGCAAGCTGAGACTTGACGTGCTCCTTGAGCTCGAAGCCGGCGTGATCTGAGGCGATAGCGATGCGCATGGCCCTGATCCTACGCCGGGCGTCCGATCGCCGGTGGCGGCAGGATCGTCGCGGCCCGTGCCGCACGCCGCTCGGCGACAAGCTGGGGCTCGCCATCGAACATGCGGGCGACCCCGAGTGCTGAAAGCGCGATGACGGCGCGCTCGTCATCTTCGGGCACCCGCGGGTGCGAGCCGGGCGCAGGGTCGATGGCGAGCACCGTCGGGAAGCCATCGACATCACGTGGCCCACCCTCGTCGAAGAGCTCGGGGAGATGCTCGCGAAGCAGCCGTCCGTCGGGGTCGCGGTGATAGCGAGCGACGAACGCACGCCCCCGTCCCGCGGGGGCGGCGACGGTGAAGGCCGGCAGATCCTCGACGAGCACGGCTGCGGCATCCGGGCTCACCACGCCGGTGATCGGGATGCCAAGAGCAAAGCCGAGCGCGTTCGCCGAGGCCACCGCCGCCCGAGCACCCATGTAGGAGCCCGGACCCACGCCGACCGCGATGTCATCCACCTCCTCGATCGTGACGCCCGCCTCGCCAAGCGCCTCGCGCATGAGCCCCGACAGCTCCTCGACGGCGCGATCGCCGGTCCTGAGGGGATGCTCGTCTGGCCCCGTGCGAACCATGCAGCTCGGCGTCCGCAACGAGCAGTCGATCGCGAGCAGCACGTGCATCAGGAGGCCTCCCCGAGCCAGTCCAAGCGCTCGCACCAGGTGCCGGTCGCGGCGATCGTCGCGATGCGCTCGTCGTCGCCGGCTCCGAGGTCCAACGAGATCGTCACGTGGGGCGGCGCAAAGCCGCCGCTGCGCTCAGCCCACTCGATCAGCGTGACGCCGTCGTCGACGTACTCCTCGATGCCCAGCTGCGCGATCGACGAGGGGTCCTCCAACCGATAGAGGTCGAAGTGGCTCATCGGCAAGCGCCCCGACTCGTACATGGTGTGGACGACGAAGGACGGGCTCGTGACGTGCTCGCGCACGCCGAGCGCCGCTGCGAACCCCTGGACGAACGCGGTCTTCCCCGAGCCGATCCCGCCGTTGAGCAGCATCAGATCTCCACGCCGCGCGACACGCGCGAGGTCTGCTGCCAGAGCATGGGTGTCCTCCAGCGACTCCAGATGCAAGGTCCACACGACCGTCCTCCTCTCATCCCAGCGGAAGATGCGCCCGGACGCCGAACCCTTCGGGCGACGGGCCCGACTGCTCAAAGCGCCACCACCCGGCGGCGCCGATCATCGCGGCGTTGTCCGTCGCATAGCGCAGGTCGGGCAGCCGGATCTGCGTCCTGTGGCCGAGTTCGGTCCGCAGGCGCTCGCGCAGGATCGGGCTGGCGGCAACACCACCGACGACGACGGCGCTGTGCGGCGACAAGTCCTCCACGGCGCGCTTGAGCTTGCCGAGGAGGACATCCATGCACGCCGCGGCGAACGACGCGGCCAGATCCGGGACATCGACATCACCGCGTTCGATCGTGCGGCGCACGGCGGTCTTCAAGCCGGAGAAGGAGAAGTCGTAGCCGGCGCCGAGCATCGGCCGAGGAAGGGCATACGTGTCGGTCCCGGTCCCCGCGAGGCGGTCGAGTATCGGCCCCCCGGGGTAGCCCAGACCGAGCTCGCGAGCCACCTTGTCATACGCTTCGCCGACCGAATCGTCCCTCGTGGCTCCGAGGACCTCATAGGTGCCCCGCTGCGGAGCGTGCACGAGCATGCAGTGACCGCCGGACACGAGCAGGAACACGGCCGGATAGGTGACGTCGGCGCCGTCGAGCTCGGCCGAGAACAGGTGCCCCTCGAGGTGGTTGACGGCGACCAGCGGACGGTGCCATGCGAGCGCCAGGGCCTTGGCGGTCGCGACGCCCACGGCGAGACATCCCGGGAGCCCGGGACCGGCCGTGACGGCGATGGCCTTCACGCTGCCGGGCAGGACGGCTGCTTCGGACAAGGCGGCGGCCACGGTCGCGGTGATCGCGGTGACGTGCTCCCGGCTGGCGACCTCGGGGACGACCCCGCCCCATTGTGCGTGCAGCGACGCCTGGCTGGCCACGACCGAGGAGAGCACCCGATAGTCGTCGCTGACCACCGCGGCCGCGGTCTCGTCGCACGACGTCTCGATGGCAAGGATGAGGTGACTAGCGCCCACGGCCGAGTATCGCCTCGATCTCGCACACCGGGATCGCTCCTTCGCGCTCGATCTGCGGCACCGACAGGTTCGTGTTGACCAGCGTCGACGACGCGCCGGTCAGCCGGCCACCGTCGACGGCGAGTGCCGGGGCGGTGGCGAGGCCGGCCAGGACATCGCCTACGCCGTTGGGGGTCGGCGCTCCATGGCGATTGGCGCTCGTCATCAACAGCGGACCCGCTTGGCGCGCCAGCCCTTGGACCAGCGCGTGCGCCGGAGCGCGAACGGCGACCTCGTCGCGTCCGGCCAGCCAGCCGGGAAGCGGCGCCCGCGTCGCGCACGCGATCGTGAGCGCGCCCGGCCAGAACGTGGTCGCCAGCGCATCGGCCGCCGCGGTCCAGTCCAGCGACAGGTCACACCTGGCCTGCTCGGCGTCGGCCACGATGATCGGCAGGCGACGATCCGGCGGGCGCTGCTTCATCGCGAAGATCGCGCGCTGCGCATCGTCATGCGCCGGCAGGCACATGAGTCCATACACGGTATCCGTCGGGACGACGACGACTCCACCGTCGTGCAGAGCACCGAGCACCGCAGCGATCGCCTCCTCCAGCTCCTCGGCGTTCGAGATGTCGAGGCAGACCGTCGGCGACGTCACGATGTGCGGGGTCTGGGAAACGGGACGCTGATGCGAGCATCGTATCCGGCCCGCGGATGAGCCTCGTCTCGTGATTGCTGGTCAGCACCTCGGCGAGACCGCCGCTCGTGAAACCGCCGCGGCGGCGGCCGCCCGAGCGTCACGGTCGCTCGGCCACGCCCGGGCCGGCGGGTTGCCTCCCGGCAGCCATGCGCTGGATCCCAGCGAGGTCGCGGTGGGACCGCACGCCCTCGAAGCCGACGTGCTCGAGCAGCGCCCGCACCGCGCCGGCCTGCCCCGCGCCGTGCTCGATCGCGAGCAGGCCACCGGCCGTCAGCGCCGCGGCGGCCGCGGGCACGAGCCGGCGGATGACGTCGAGCCCGTCCTCGCCGGCGAACAGCGCGCCCGCCGGCTCGTGCTGCGTGATCTCGGGCGCAAGCGACGCCCGCTCGTCCTCGGCGACATACGGCGGATTGGACAGCACGGCGTCGCACGCCCGCACGCCGGCGAGCAGATCGCCCTCCTGCAGGCGCACGTCGAGCTTCAGCACGGCCGCGTTGGCGCGCGCGACGTCCAGCGCATCCGCGCTGACGTCGGTGCCGAGCACATCGAGGTCGGGGCGCTCGTGCTTGAGCGCCAGCGCGACCGCCCCGCTGCCGGTGCCGACGTCCACCACGCGCGCGCCTGCGGGCAGCGTCAGCCCGGCCTCGACGAGCAGCTCGGTCTCCGGCCGCGGGACGAGCACCCGCGGGTCGACGAGCAGGTCGATGTGGCGAAAGCCCTTGCTGCCCAGGATGTAGGCGACCGGCTCGCGCATGACCGAGCGCCTCCGCACGGCGTCCTGAAACCCCCTCACCGCGGGGCCCGTGACCTCGCGCGACGGGTCGGTGAACAGCGCGGTCCGATCCACGCCCAGCGCATGCGCGAGCAGCAGCTCGGCGTCCAGGCGCGGCGAGTCCGATCCGGCGGCGCCGATCGCGATCACGGCGGAGTCCAGCGCCTCGCGAACGGTCACTCCGCCGAAGCTCACGACGAGGGCGTAGCGGCCTGCAGTTCCAGCGCGCGGCGCTTCTCGTCGGACTGCAGCGCCGCCGTGAACTCGTCGAGCTGGCCCTCGAGGACGTCGTCGAGGTTGTGGACGGTGAAGTTGATGCGATGGTCGGTGACGCGCCGCTGGCTGTAGTTGTAGGTGCGGATCTTCTCCGCGCGCTCGCCCGTGCCGACCTGCGAGCGGCGGTCGGCCGCGACCTCCGCCTGCTGCTCGGCGAGCGCCGCGTCATACAGGCGCGCGCGCAGCACGCGCATCGCCCGCTCGCGGTTCTGAAGCTGGGACTTCTCGTCCTGCATCGAGACGACGATGCCGCTCGGGCGGTGGGTGATGCGCACCGCCGAGTCGGTCGTGTTGACCGACTGCCCGCCGGGCCCCGAGGAGCGGTAGACGTCGATCTGCAGGTCGCTCTGATCGATCTGCACGTCGACCTCCTCGGCCTCGGGCAGCACCGCGACGGTCGCTGTCGAGGTGTGCGTGCGGCCCTGGGACTCGGTCTCGGGCACACGCTGGACGCGGTGCGTGCCGCCCTCGAACTTGAAGATCGAGTACGCCCCGTCGCCCTTGATCGCGAACGTGTAGGCGCCGTCTGTCGCCTCCAGCAACTCCACCGTCAGCCGCAGGCGCTCGGCGTACTTGGACAGCATGCGCACGACGTCGCCGGCCCACAGGCCGGCCTCGTCGCCCCCGGCGCCGCCGCGCACCTCGACGATGACGCTCTTCTCGTCGAGGGGATCGCGCTGGACCATCGCCAGGCGGATCTCCTCCTCCAGGCGCTCGATCTGCGCGCGTGCGTCTCCGAGCATCTCGCGCACCTCGGCGTCCTCGCCCTCGTCGAGCATCGCGCGCGCCTCGGCCTCGTCGGAGACGGCCTCGCGCCATTGCTCGGCGAGCTTGGCCGCCACCTCGAGCTGGCGGAACGTCCGGCCGGCCTCGGCCGCACGGTGACGATCCCCGAACACGTCGGGATCTGACAGCTCGCGTTGCACGTCGGCGAAGCGCGCCTCGATCTGCTCGACGAGTTGCTCGATCACGGAACCGAGGGTAATGCAGCTCGTCTGCCGCGTTCGCTCGAGGATTGAGCGAAGGCTCAGGACATATAAGGCTTTCAACGATCCAGCTCGATTGCTCAAGCTGGCGCTCGAAGCATCCGATGCAGTCGCCGTGGCCGACCGGTCGACGATGCGCCCAACCGCACGCGGGATCCCGCTCGCACCGCTCGACGTTCACGCGACCGCGGCGCTGGATCGCCTCACGCGCTGGGCTGCTCGCGCCCTGCGCGCCCAGGATGCGTTCGTGCTGCTCGTCGATTGCCGGGGCGGGCTGGAGACGAGCGCAGGCGAGGCGCTGCGCTCGCCGGACACACTCGCGCACTGCGAAGCCATCGTCGAGAGCGCCAGCGCCCATGCGACCGACGACGGAGCGGTTCTCGGCGCCCCGCTGATTGACAGCACCGGCTGCGTGCTGGGGTGCCTGTGCGTCACGGACACGCGACCGCGGGCGTGGTCAGCGCACGATCACGAGCTGGTCTGCGAGCTGGCGCGCTCGGCGACGACGGAGCTCGAGCTGCGCACCACGCGTGCGATGGCTGACCGCGAGAAGCGCTGGAGTGACGGACAGGCCGCCGTGCTGGAGTCGATCGCGGCGCGGGCCCCGCTGCGCGCCACGCTGACCACGCTGCTGCAGGTCGCCGAGGCCCATGCTCCCGGCATGCTGACCTCGGTCCTGCTGGTCGAGCACGCGCGCGGCGGCGACGTGCTGCGCCATGCCGCCGGGCCGAGCCTGCCGCGCAGCTTCACGAGCCGGGTGGACCGCATCGCGGTCAGAGACGGACACGGCATGTGCGCGGCGGCGGCACACCGCCGCGAGCCGGTGATCGTGCTCGACATCGCCACCGATCCGCTCACCGCGCCGTTCGTGCAGATCGCCGCCGCCCACGGCCTGCACGCGGGCTGGTCGACGCCGATCATGTCCGGCGGCGGCGGCGTGCTGGGAACCTTCGCCCTGTACTACGGGTCCACGCGCCCACCGAAGCCCAGCGACGAGATCGTGATCGAGCGCTCGATCCATCTCGCCAGGCTGGCGATCGAACAGGTTCACGGCGCCGATGCGCTGCGCCGCAGCGCCACGCAAGCCCGCACGCTGGCGCGCGACCAGACCGCACTGCAGCGCGTCGCCACGGCGGTCGCGGCGGAGAGCGATCCCGCCAGCGTCTTCGAGCTCATCGCCGGGCAGGTGGGCCAGCTGCTACGCGCCGATGCCGGCTACGTGCTGCGCTTCGCCGCCGACGGCGACGAGTTCACGACGATGGGGTCCTGGGGGCGTGCGGACACCAACGTGCTCGAACCCGGCGAGGTCCGCATCCCCGCGCCCGACGGGCTGTGCGCCCAGCTTCGCCGCGGCCGCGGCGCACGGCGGCGCAGCGTCCCCGCGGGCGAACATCTGTTCCCACAGCTGCACCGCATCGCCGCGCCGATCGTCGTCGAGCGCACGCCGTGGGGCATGATCGTCGCGCTGCGCGACCGCCGCGGCGCGTTCGCGCGCGATGACGACAAGCGCATCGTGCGCCTGGCACAGCTCGCGAGCGTCGCGGTCGCCAACGCCCGCGTCCGCGAGCGCCTCGCCACGCAGGCCTTGACCGACCCGCTGACCGGGCTGGCCAACCGGCGCGCCTTCGATCGACGCCTGATCGAAGAGACCGAGCGCGCGCATCGCCACGGCCGCGAGCTGTCGCTGATGCTCGTCGACATCGACCACTTCAAGGCGATCAACGACCGCCTCGGCCACGCGGCCGGCGATCGCGTGCTCGCAGACGTCACCCGCGACCTACGAGCGGCCACGCGCCTCGGCGATCTGCTGGCACGTGTCGGCGGGGACGAGCTGGCGATGATCCTCGCCGACTGTGGCTCGCGCCAAGCTGCCGATGTCGCCGGCCGCATGCTGCTGGCGATCGGAGCGGACGTCGAGCTCGGCGGGCGCCAACCCGTCACGCTGTCAATCGGCGTCGCCGGCGTACGACCCAGGCAATCCGCCGACGAGCTGCTGCGCCGCGCCGACCAGGCGCTCTACCGGGCCAAGAACGGCGGGCGCAACCAGGTCGTCGCCGACGACGAGGGGCCGGCGAGCGCCGTCGGGCCCGGCGCTCGGCGCTGACCACCCGCAGCGCTCGGCTCGGCTCGATCAGGCGACGACCTCGATGGCGATGCGGTCGTCGTCGGTGACCTCGACCGGCGCGTCGAGCACCAACACGGCCTGCAGCGCCGCGATCGCGACCGCGAGCTGGCCGAGGTCGGGCTCGCGGGTGGTCAGCAGCTGCAGCTTCATCCCGGGCACCATCAGGGCCCGCGCCCAGCGCTTGGAGCGGTTGCGCCCCATCCACTTGATGACCTCGAACGCCAACCCCGCGACGAGCGGGATGCCGACGACCCGCGAGGCGAACAGCCAGTACCACGCGGGCGTCCCGAGCGGCGCGAAGACGACGATCGCGACGACCATGACGATCAGCATGAAGCTCGTCCCGCAGCGCGGATGCAGGCGGCTGAAGCGCTGCGCGTTCTCGGGCGTCAGCTCGAGGCCGGCCTCGTAGCAGGAGATCGTCTTGTGCTCGGCGCCGTGGTACTCGAACACGCGCCGCAGGTCCTTCATCCGCGAGACTAGGTAGATGTAGGTCAGGAAGATCGAGATCCGCAGCACCTTCTCGACGAGCACGAAGACCAGCGAATTGGGCAGCGAGTCCCTGATGAGGCTCGTCAACGCGACGGGCAGCAGGAAGAACAGCCCCACTGCCAGCGCCAGGGCGAACGCGACCGTCCCGAACCACGTGCCGCCGGAGACCGGTGCGTCCTCGTCGGGCGTGTGCGTGTCAACCGAGATGTTCAGCGCGAGGAAGCCGATCCGCAGCGACTCGACGAGCGCGACGACACCGCGCACGATCGGCACGCGCATCCAGCGATGGCGCTTGAGCACGGAGTCCAGCGGGAAGCGCTGGATCTCGACGGCCCCGCGCGTGGCCTCGCCGAGCTGCATGCGGCGGCCGTCGGCGATCTGCTCGGGGGCGGGAGCGCGAACCGCCACGGCCCATGCCGAGACGCCGCGCATCATCACGCCTTCGATCACGGCCTGCCCGCCGACGGGCAGGTCACGACCGGCTACTGGTGCGCCGTCAGGCAGCCGATGTCCGTCCGGGGCGGCTGCCAAGAGCGGGCTCTACCCGGCGGCTTGGCGCTTGGCGGCGCGCCGCTTGAAGCGGTCCACGCGGCCACCGGTGTCCACGAGCTTTTGGCGGCCCGTGTAGAAGGGATGGCAGTTCGAGCAGATCTCGACCTTGATGTCCGGCGTGGTCGAGCGCGTCTCGAACTCGTTGCCGCACGTGCAGCGGACGTGGGCGGTGACGTATTCGGGATGGATGTCGGTCTTCATGGTGCCGAGCAGTCTATCGGCAGGGTCGCGGGCTCCCGGCACGCCCAAGCGCCCATGAGCGGACACATGATCGGTGCTCAGATCAGGTGTCGCGGTACAGCGGGCCGTCGCCGCCCTCGGGCACCGTCAAGCGCCCGCCCTTGGCCGTGATCGCCCCGCACTGCACGCAGTTGGTGTAGTTGACGATCAGGTCGACCTTGCCGGTCTCGGGGGCGTCCTCGGGGATCTCATAGACGCCGGCCGGGCACATCCAGACCCACGTCTCGGCCAGCTCGCGCGGGACGCGCTGCTGCACGCGGATGTGGTTGGGCGCGTCGTCGCGCGTGGCGTTCCCGGTGATGTAGACCGAGGAGAGCTTGTCGAAGGTGTACGTGCCGTCGGGCTTGGGATAGCCGTCCTTCGTGTCGCCGACGAACATCTCGCGCTGGTCGTTGCGATGCCACGGCCGCCGGCCGCCCGGAAAGCGGCCCTTGGTGGCGATCAGGAGGTTGACGAGCGGCCCGCCGCGCAGGAAGCCCTTCTGAAACGGCTGGCGCGTGTTGCGCACCTCATAGAGCTCCGAGCCGATCGAGGACTGCTCGACGGCATCCTCGTAGGAGCTGAGGTCGTCGTCGCCGCGCCCGAGCGCCGCGTAGATCGCCTCGGCCGCCAGCATCCCGGAGCGGATCGAGTGGTGCACGCCCTTCAGCGCCACGGTGTCGACCATGCCGCCCGAGTCACCGGCCAGCAGCGCTCCGGGCATCGTGAGCTTGGGCATCGACCAGTAGCCGCCGGCGGGCAGCGCCTTGGCGCCCCAGCTCACGCGCTCTCCCCCCTCGAGGATGTCGCGCACGAGCGGGTGCAGCTTGAACTGCTGCAGCAGGTCATGGGCGGAGGTCGTCGCGTCGGCGTACTCAAGGTCCACGACGAAGCCGATGCTGACATACGCCTCACCGGTCGTCTCGTCGTTCATCGGATAGATCCACGTGCCGCCGATCTGCCCGTAGCGCGGCGAGAGCTTCAGCGGCCACGGCCCGATCGTGTGGATGATGCGATCAAGGGGCTTCGGGACCTTCCAGACCTCCTTGACGCCGAGCTCCCAGACCTGCGTCTCACAGCCGTCGGCGAGGTCGAACTCGCGGATGGCGGCACCCGTCAGGTGGCCCCAGCACCCCTCCGCCAGGACGGTCGCGCGGGCCTTGACATCGGTCCCGGGCTCGAAGTTCTTCAGCGGTTGGCCATCCTTGCCCCGGCCCTTGTCGCCCGAACGCACGCCGACGACGGCGCCGTCCTGGACGATCAGCTGGGACGCCGCCGTCTCCGTGAGGATGGTCGCGCCGGCCTCCTCGGCGATGCGCTGCTGGTAGCGCGCCAGGGCCGAGACCGAGATGACCTCGTTGCCGTGGTTCTGAAAGGGCGGCGGAGCCGGGATCCGAAGCGCCCGCTTGCCGTTGGGCAGCATGTAGACGGCTTCCTGGGTGACCTCGCCGAAGCCGAAGCCCTCAAGGCGCCAGTGCTTGCGCTCCAGGTCCGGGAAGAGCTCCTGCAGGGGGGCGGGACGCATGACCGCGCCGGAGAGGTTGTGGCCGCCGCACGTCTTGGCCTTCTCGATCACCGCGACCGGGACCTCGCCGAGGGACTCCAGCAGCTCCTCGTCGTCGTCGAGTAACTGCAGCAGCCGGTTGGCGCACGCAAGCCCCGCCGTGCCGCCTCCGACGATCGCGACGCCGACCTCGATCAGGTCGTCCTCGTCATCCAGGCCGTGCTTGACGAACTCCGCCTGCGGGTCTACCGGGGGCGGGTACTCGTCGGGTGCCGTGGTCTGCACGATCGGCATGCTCGCGGCCTACGCCTTCTTCGCCTTCACGGCCTCGGTGAGCTTGGGCAGGATCTTGTTGAGGTCGCCGACGATGCCCAGATCGGAGTACTCGAAGATCGGGGCGTTCTGGTCCTTGTTGATCGCCACGATGTGCTCTGACGCCTGCATCCCGACTTTGTGCTGAATCGCGCCCGAGATGCCCGCGGCGAGGTAGAGCTTCGGCGCGACGGTCTTGCCGGTCTGGCCGATCTGTGTCGAATACGGGTACCACCCCGCGTCGACCACAGCCCGTGTCGCCGCGACGGCGCCACCCAGCGCCTCGGCGAGCGCCTCGCAGAGCTCGAAGCCCTCGGCCTTGCCCAGCCCACGGCCGCCGGCGACGAGGACGTCGGCGCCCTCGATGTCGACTTCCGCCCCACGGGCCTCTCCGCGCGTGACCATCGTCGCCTGCGTCGACCACGGCGACAGCTGCACGCTCACGTCCTCGACGGTGGCGGTGTCCTCGCCCGCCACGGGAACGTCGAACGCGTTGAGGCGGGCGATGATGATCCCGCGGTCCTTGTACTGCGACGTCGAGATCGACGAGTCGCCGTGGATCGGGCGCTCGGCGGTGAGCTTGCCATCGGCGGCCGAGACGCTCGTGACCTCCATCGTGACGCCCGCGTTCAGCCGCGCGGCGAGGCCGGCGCCGATCTCGAAGCCGAGCAGACCGCCGCCAAACAGCGCGTAGCCGTGGCCGCCCTCGTCCATCACCGAGGCCATGACGTCGATGACCGGCTGGGCGAGGCCTTCGGGCGCGTCCTTGGCGCGAAAGACCTTGCTCGCGCCGTAGCCGCCGAGCGAGGCGGCAAGGTCGTCGGGACAATCGCCGATGACGACCGCGTGCGCCTCGGAGCCCAGCTCGCCGGCGAGGCGCGCGGCCTCGGCGACGGCGCCGAGCGAGTTCTTGTTGAAGGCGCCCTCGTAGTGCAGGGCGTAGACGAGGATGTTCACGACAACAGCTTCCTTTCGTCCAGCCAGGCGACGATCTTCTCGACGGTGTCGTTGGTGTCCTCGTCCTCGATGATCGTGCCGCCGGACTTCTCGGGCGGCGCCTTGAACGCGCCGCAGACGACCTTCGATCCCGCCTCGCCGACACGGTCGGCCTCGATGTCGGCGTCGGCGATCGCCAGCGCGTCCAGCGGCTTCTTCTTGGCACCCATGATCGCTTTCAGCGACGGGTAGCGCGGCTCGTTGATGGCGTCTCCTACGGAGATCACGGCCGGCAGCTTGATGTCGACGGTGTCATAGCCGTACTCGGCCTGGCGCTCGCAGCGCAGCGAGCCCTCCGCGACGTCCATCTTGATGACCTGCGTCAGCGACGGCATCATCAGGTGGTCGGCGACGACCGCGCCGATCGTGTAGCACTCGCCGTCGTCTGACTGCTGACCCAGCAGGACGAGGTCGGGGCTCTCGCGGGACAGCACCTTCGCCAGGGCGTAGCCCGTGGCCGCGACGTCAGAGCCCGCCAGCGCGTCGTCGGAGAGATGCACCGAGCGGTCGGCACCGAGCGAGACGGCCTTGTGCAGGGCGCGCACCGCGGTGCTCGGGCCCATCGTGACGGCGACGATCTCGTCGACCTCGACCACACCGCCCTCCCTGACCTGCATCGCTGCCTCGATCGCGTGCGTGTCGTAGGGATTCAGCGCGCGCTCGCCGGCACGGTCCATGCGGCCGGTCTGCGGGTTGATCCGCTTCTCGACGGCGGCGTCGGGCACCTCCTTGACGAGGACGCAGATCTTCATCGGTCCAGAGCCTCCTTGAGGGGTCGCATGCGGTCAGGATAACCCATTGACTGACCAGTCAATCGCGTGCCGTCGGCGCGCGCGGATCAGACCGCGGCGACCGCGCCGCGGATGAAGTCGACGATCGCCTCCGTGCTCGATCCCGGCCCGAACACCGCGGCGACGCCGAGTCGCTTGAGCTCGGGAATGTCGTCGGAGGGGATCGTGCCCCCGACCGTGACGACGACGTCGTCGATCTCCTGCTCGGCCAGCAGCGACACGATGCGCGGGACGAGCGTCATGTGCGCGCCCGAGAGGATCGACAGCCCGACGGCGTCGGCGTCCTCCTGGATCACGGTCTCGACGATCTGCTCGGGCGTCTGGTGCAGGCCCGTGTAGATGACCTCCATGCCGGCGTCGCGCAGCGCGCGGGCGATGATCTTCGCCCCGCGGTCGTGGCCGTCGAGGCCGGGCTTGGCGACGACGACGCGGATCTTCGCGCTGGTGGAGGTGGAAGGCTGCGACATAGGTCCCCGAGGGGCCGGCGAGATGATAGTCGCGCGGGCTGGGGCTCGGCCCGCCAGCCCGGCCGCGTGTCTGGTGAGCCCTCTAGTCGCAGAAGATCTGATCGGGGTTGCTCACGCAGCTCTCCAGATCGTCGAACAACGAGCCGACGCCGTCGAGGAACGACAGCAGGACGATCAGGCCGATGATCCCGAAGACGATCGCGACGATGCCGAGGATCAGCCCGGCGGTCGCCATCGACTGCTTCCCGACGACAGGTTCTCGGTCGGCTCTCCGGCGTCCGATCGCCCCGAAGACGATCGCCAGGACACCGAGCACCCAGGCGACCCAGAACGTCCAGGGAAGGATGCCGAAGACGACGCCGACGATCCCGCAGACGAGCGCCGCGATCGCGAACCCGTTGGTGGCCTGAGGCTCGACCGGCGCCGCGAACACGACCGGGACGACCTGTACCGGCCGGCGCTGCTCGGACCACTGCGCGCCATCCCAGTAGCGCTCACCGCCTTGGAGCTCGGGATCCGCATACCAGCCTGCCGCGGGTCCGGGCGTGGGCGGAAGCACCCGCGCAACCTACCAACGCACGTTGCGATTCCCACAATCGGACAATAGTGTCAATCCCATGACCGAGCCATGGCAAACGCCACCACTGTCCCCGCCCCCATCGTCCCCGCCCCCGCCGGCCGGCACGCCGGTGGGAGCCCAGCCGGTGTATGTCACGACGAAGACCAACGGATTCGCGGTCGCGTCGATGGTGCTGGGAATCCTGTGGATCTACTGGATCGGCTCGATCCTCGCGCTGGTGTTCGGATACATCGCCAAGGGCCAGATCCAGCAGGCCGGCGGACGTGAGTCCGGCGGTGGCATGGCCGTCGCCGGCATCGTGCTGGGCTGGGTCGGCGTCGGCCTCCTGCTCGTGTTCATCGTGCTGATCGCGGTCGGCACGTCGTCACTCGCCTGGTACTGAACTCATGTCCGCATTTCCACCTCCGCCCGACGAACAGCCGTCACCGTTCGGTGCGCCGCCACCAGAGCCCGTCGTCGTCCACTCGCAGAGCACGAATGGCTTCGCAGTCGCCTCGCTCGTGCTGGGCATCATCTGGATCTTCTGGCTGGGCTCGATCCTGGCGTTGATCTTCGGTTACATCGCCAAGGGCCAGATCAACGCGTCCGCAGGCGCTCAGGGTGGTCGCGGGTTGGCGATCGCGGGCATCGTGCTCGGCTGGGTCGGCATCGGCATGCTGCTGCTCGTCCTGCTCTTCGGTGACATCACGTTCACCAGCAGCGGCGATCCATCGCCGTCGAACACTCCGCTGTTTGAGTAGTCAGCGGCTCTGGCGCCGGGCGCGACGGACGGCCTTGCCGCTCGGCGACAGGCACTGGCCCTTGGCGTTCTCACCGTGAGCGCAGAAGTGGCGGACCTTCTCGCAGTTGCGCAGCTTGAAGGCGCCGTTGGTGCGCACGCGAGCGGTGTCCTTGCCCGGTCCGCAGTCGATCGTGCCCTTGCCGTAGTAGGCCCAGACGTAGTCCTTGCCCGGTCCGCCCCTGACGACGGTGCGGCCGTGGCTGGGATAGATCCAGTCGTTGCCCTTCCCGCCGATCAGCGTGTCGCGCTGCTTGGTGGTGTTGCCCTTCGGATCCCAGTCACCCCAGATGATGTCGTCGCCACCGCCGCCGGACAGGCGCTCGCTGCCGTGGTGACCAAGCAGCTCGTCGGCCTTCGGCCCGCCGATCTTGGTGCGATCCTTGCTGTCGAGCACGTGCCAGAGAAACCCGCTGATCGGGGGCCACTTGCGACCGGCGCCGTCGTTGTGGGGCACCTTGCCCGTGCCCGTGCCACCCGCGGTGACGCGGTCGTTGCCAGGACCGCACTTCACCCCCGCCTCGCGCGGCCCACAGGTCCCGGGCGAGCTGTCGGCGGGAAGCGCCTGACTGGCAAGGGGCGCGGTCATGCCGGCGACGAGCAGCAGCGCCACCACGTGCGTGAGGGGGCGGCGGACGGGGCTCATGCAAGCCAACGTACCGGCAAGGCGCTGGGCACTGGACAACTTCTTCGGCGGCCACGCGCCGCTTCAGAACACCGGCGTCTCCGTGTAGGTACCGAAGACGTCCTGCAGCGCACGCACGATCTCGCCCTCGCTGGCGTGGGCGTGCGCGCAGTCCAGCAGCGCCGGCATGAGGTTGGCGCCCGCGGTCGCCGCGCCCGCGCGCAGTGCCGTAAGCGTCCGCTGCACCTCGCCGGCGTCGCGCCGAGCGCGCACCGCCTGCAGGCGGCCGCACTGCTTGCGCTCCAGCTCGGGATCGATGTGCAGCGTGGGGATCTCCTCGTCGCCGGTCGCGTCGACATACTCGTTGACGCCGACGAGGATGCGCTCCCGCGCGTCGTACTCGCGCTGCAGGGTGAACGCCGCGTCGGCGATCTCGCCCTGAGGGAAGTTGCGCTTGACGGCCTCGACCATCCCGCCCATCTCGTCGATGCGCGCGAAGTAGTCGTAGGCCTCGCGCTCGAGCCGATCGGTCTCGGCCTCGACGAAGTAGGCGCCGCCGAGCGGGTCGATCGTGTTTGTCACCCCGGTCTCGTGGGCGATGATCTGCTGCGTGCGCAGCGCGATCTTCGCGGCCTGCTCGGTCGGCAGCGCGAGCGCCTCGTCGTAGGAGTTGGTGTGCAGCGACTGCGTCCCGCCGAGCACGCCGGCCAGCGCCTCGATCGCCGTTCTGACGACGTTGTTCAGCGGTTGCTGGGCGGTCAGGCTGACGCCCGCCGTCTGGGTGTGAAAGCGCATCCGCCACGAGCGCGGGTCCTGCGCGCCGAAGCGCTCGCGCAGCTCGCGCGCCCAGATGCGTCGCGCCGCGCGGTACTTGGCGACCTCCTCGAAGAAGTCGATCTGCGCGTTGAAGAAGAAGCTCAGCCGCGGGGCGAAGTCGTCGACGTCCAGGCCCCGCTGCACGGCCTGCTCGACGTACGTGAGGCCGTCCTTGATCGTGAAGGCGAGCTCCTGGGCGGCGGTCGCCCCGGCCTCGCGGATGTGGTAGCCGGACACGCTGATCGGGTGCCAGCGCGGCATCTCGGCGGTGCACCACTCGATCATGTCGCCGCACAGGCGCATCGCGGGGTCGACGGGAAAGCACCACTCCTTCTGGGCGATGTACTCCTTGAGAATGTCGGCCTGGATCGTGCCGCGCAGCCGGTCGGCCCGGATTCCGCGCTCCTGCGCGGCCGCGACGTAGAAGGCGAGCATGACGACGGCCGGCGCGTTGATCGTCATCGAGACGGAGATCTCACCGAGGTCGATGCCGTCGAAGAGCGTGCGCATGTCGTCGAGCGTGTCGACGGCGACGCCCTCGCGCCCGACCTCCCCCTCGCTGAGGCGGTGATCGGAGTCATAGCCCATGAGGCTGGGCATGTCGAAGGCGGTGCTGAGGCCGTCCTGGCCGTTTGCCAGCAGGTAGCGGAAGCGCTCGTTGGTCTCCTCGGCGGTGCCGAAGCCGGCGAACTGCCGCATCGTCCACAGGCGCCCGCGATACATCGACGGGTAGACGCCGCGGGTGTAGGGGTAGACGCCCGGCCGCCCGTCGTAGCCGTCGTAGCGGGTGAGGTCGTCTTTCGTATAGAGCGCCTTGACGGGCGCGCCGCTGAGGTTCGTGAACGGCACGTCGCGCTCTGCGGCCAGCGCGTAGGCGGCGCGCCACTGAGCCTCGGTCGTCGGTGGGTGGTGCGTGGTCGCCATGTTGTCGGTAGTCAGATAGTCGGTCGTCCGCGTTTCTGACTTGAGGGTAGCGCTTCGGCGGACGCAACGTCCGCGCCTGGCTACGGCTTGGGCGGCATTCGCACGCAGGCCATGCAGAAACCGCCCAGCAGCGGCTCGGGCGAGACCACCACACCGGGCCTGGGCGGGTTTCGCAGACAGGGCATGCAGAAGGCGCCCTGCAGCGGCCGGGACGCAGCCGCCACACCAGCCCTGGGCGCGTTTCGCACACAGACCAGGCAGAAGGCGCCCGGCAGCGGCTGAGGCGAAGCCTCCCACGAGGCTTGGCGGGTTTCGCAGGCAGGCGATGCAGAAGCCGCCCAGGCTGCGGCGGGCGAACCGTTCGGCGGGCTACGGCAGGTCGACGTGGACCATCTCGACGACCGGCGCGATGTCACTGCCGGCCTCGATCTGCTGCGCGGCGACCTCGATCGCACCGAACTCGACGCCGCGCGTGAACGTCGCGGAGATGAGGTCGATGATGAACTGGAAATCCTCGTCTCCGGACAACGCGAGGCGGTCGCCGATGCGCTGCATGCGGTCGTCCGGAAACAGCCGCGCGAGCTCCTTGGTGATGTCGTCGCGGATGTCGCCGCGCTCGGGTTCGTCGCTGGGGTCGTCGGTCATGCACCCAGCATGCCCTGTCCCCGGCTCGCGTACCATCTGGCACGGCCATGGGAGACATCGGCAAGCCCATTCGCGAGACCGAACGGCCAGCTCCGGTGCGGGTTCCGGTACCCGAGCCCCAGCCCGATCGCGAGCCGGCGAAGCCCGAACCCGAACCCGCGAAGACGTGACTGCCGAACCCGTCGCGCAGCCGCTCGTCGGCTTTCGCCGGTGGGGCGCCACGCGTGGCGGCCTGTACTCCGGCATCTTCGTCGCCGGCAGGTTCATTCCCAACCCCGCCCTCGGGATGGTCGCCCCGCGCGCCGCCCAGAAGCCGTGGCCCGTGGACGCCGACCGCGAGGCGAAATGTTTCGCGCTCAACGGCCACCGAGCACCGTTCGCCAACTGCAACTGCGGCTGGGCTGCCTACTACGCGCTCGACGCCGAGCCGGAGCTGCCGGCACCCGAGTGCGCCTGGGGAGCGGTCGTGGCGTGGGGCACGATCATCGAGTGCGAGACGGGCTTTCGCGCGCAGTTCGCGCGCCCGCTCGCGCTGCTGGACCACCGCTACCCCGACGACATCCGCGAGCGCGGACAGCGCCTGGAGGGCGCGGCGGAGGCCTACGAGATCCCGCTGCTGTCACGCGACGAGCTGATCGCCTACGCGGGCTGGCATGGCGAGGTTCGCGGCTAATTGGGCTGTCCGCTTCGCAAACGGTCTCGGGCGGTTCACGATCGGACGGTCGACAGCCGTCCATATTGACTAGGCGAACCCGTCCGAGCCCGTCGTCGCGCAGGAGTGGTAGTTCAGCGAGGTGTCGTACGTGGTGCTCGTGCGGCCGCCTCGCCGCCGCGGACTTGCGGGCGCCGCGAAACGCTTCGCCGGCCGCCCAGACCCGTGAGGCGAGCGCGATTCGGGGCCGGCCGGGGCGTTGAAGAGCCTGCACGCAGACGGCCACGCCAGGCCTTCGCTCCCATGCCCGCTGGCCGCAGGCGCCCGCTCGTCGCCGCCCAGCCCGGCCGCGTCCGTGACATCCCCGCCTCCGGCCGCGCCCGCCGATCCTCCGGTGCGCACGCCGACGAAGACCGCTCCCCCGGTGCGCGAGCCGACGACGACCGATCCCCCCGTACGCGAGCCGACGAGGATCGATCCGCCCCCACGCGATCCGACGCTGCCGCCGCGCAAGCCCGACGGATCCCCGGACCGGGACACCAAGCCGCCGCCGAACCCGCCCCGGAAGCCGGCGCCCTGAGCTACGGCGCTCCGTCGACCTGCATGGGGTCCTCGGCAAAGTCGCCCGCCTCCAGGCGCAGCGTGCGCAGCAGGTCGGTCAGCTGCTCCTGCTCGGCGTCGTCCAGCGCGGCGAGCCCGAACGCGTCGTCGTTGAGCAGCACGGTCGCGCGCTTCGCGACGTCGCGGCCGGTATCGGTGATCTCCGCGAGCGTCGTGCGCCGGTCGGCCTCGTGCGGGACGCGGCGCACGAACTCGTCCTTCTCGAGCTTGTCGATGATGTTGGTGACGCTCGTGCGATGCACCTGCAGGCGCTCACTGACCTTGCCCAGCGGCAGCGCGCCGGTGCGCGTGAAGGACAGCAGCATCAGCGCCTCGTAGCGCGGGAAGGTCAGGTCCAGCGGACCGAGCAGCTCGTTCAGGCGCGCGAGCAGGACCTGCTGGGCGCGCATGATCGACGTGATCGCGGCCATCGGGCGGGCCGGCTCATCACCCCAGCGCTCCTCCCAATGGCGGCGAGCCTCGGCGATCGGATCGATCCGCAAGGGGGGCATCGTGGCCCAAGGCTATTGGGCTCCCCAAGGATCCGCTCGGCCCCTACTCGCGCGCGACCTTGCCGAGCAGCGCGCGCGCGATCACCAGGCGCTGGATCTCCGACGTGCCCTCATAGATCTCGGTGACCTTCGCGTCGCGGTAGTAGCGCTCCGCGGCGGTCTGCTTGGTGTAGCCGACGCCGCCGAGCACCTGGATCGCCTCGCCGGTCACGCGCCGCGCGACGCCGGATGCGAAGAGCTTGGCCTGCGCGCCCTCGACGGTGTGCGAGCGCCCGGCGGCCTTCAGCCGGCCGGCCCTCCAGGTCAGCGCCCGGGCCGCCTCGATCACGGTCTGCATGTCGGCGAGCTTCTGCTGGATGGCCTGGTGGGCGCCGATCGGCTTGCCGAACGTGCGGCGTTCCTTGGCGTAGGCGACCGCGAGGTCCAGCGCCGCCTGGGCGATGCCGACGGCCTGCGCGGCGATCCCGATGCGCCCGCCGTCGAGCGTCGCCAGCGCGATCCGCAGGCCGTGCCCGCGCCAGCCGAGCCGCTCGCCGGGCGTCTCGTCGAAGGTCATGTCCGACGTGCTGGAGGAGTTCAGGCCGAGCTTTTCCTCCTCGCGGGTGGGCTTGAATCCGGGAGCGCCGCGGCGCACGATGAACGCGCTGGGCTTGTCGGGGTCCTTGGCGAACACGAGGAAGACGTGCGCGTAGCGGCCGTTGGTGACCCACTGCTTGGCGCCCGTGATCTTGCCGTCCTGCGCTCGGGTACGCATCGCGCCGGCGTCGGAGCCCGCATCGGACTCGGTGAGCGCGAATGCTGCGATCTCGTGGCCTTGGGCCAGCGGTGGCACGAGCAGCTCGACCTGCTTGCGCGAGCCGTGGTCGATGATCGGCATCGTGCCGGCTCCGGTGTGCACGGCGAGCGTCACGCCGAGCCCCGCGTCGCCGCGCGAGAGCTGCTCCAGGACGAGGATGTAGGCGAGGAAGTCCGCGCCGGCGCCGCCGAGGTGCGTCGGGATGCAGACCCCCATCAGGCCGAGCTCGCCGAGCTGCTGGATGACCTCCTTGGGGAAGCGGTGCTCGCGATCCCACTCCATCGCCTTCGGTGCGACGACCTCGTCGGCGAAGCGCGCCGCCAGCGCCCGGATGTCGCGCTGCTCGTCGGTGAGCTCGTGGAGGCTCATCCGGTGGGTTGCGCGACGGGCGTGGCGTCGAGGGCGAGCATGGTCGCGCTAGCTGCGGCGTATCGATCGCGCGCGACGGCGCGTGGCGCTGTCGGCGGCCGTGCCGCGCCGCAAGACGCTGTGCCCCGCCCCACCGGCTGCCGCGGCGACGAGCGCAGCGGCGACCTTCAGGCGGCGATGCAGGCGATCGACGTGCAGCACTTCCCACCCGGCGTCGCGGGCGACGCGGGTGAGCGCGGTGTCGGGATTGACGGCAACGGGATTGCCCACGGCTCGAAGCATCGGAAGGTCGGACTCGGAGTCCGAGTAGGCATACGACGCCGCGAGGTCGATCCCTTCCGCGGCGGCGAGCTCGCGCACCGCCTGGGCCTTGCCCTCGCGATAGGCGAACAGGCCGCCCTCGCGCCCGGTGTAGACGCCGTCGCGCACCTCCGAGCGCGAGCCGATCGCGCCGTCGAAGCCGAGGATGTAGGACAGCGCGCTGGCCATGTCCTGCGAGGCCGCGGTGCAGATGAAGATCGGCCTGCCGGCATCCTGATGCTCGTAGGCGAGCTCGAGCATCTGCGGGTACAAGCGCGGCAGCACGCCGGCGAGCACGGTCGGCGCCAGGCGGCGCATCTCGCGCACCTCCCGGCCCTCGACGTAGGCGCCCATCCGCGCGCGCACCTTCGCGGTGGCGGCGTCGGTCGAGCCGAACAGGCGAAAGCGCAGCGCGGCCCACGTGTCGCGTGCCAGCCGGCCGCGGGTGACGATCCCGTGGCGGTAGGCCGCCCGCACGAAGTGCAGGCCGGAGGATCCGGCCATCAGCGTGCGATCGAGATCGAAGAACGCGCCGCCGCGCAGCGCCGCGGCGGGGTCACCGGCGAGCGCTCTGTCGGAATGCTCGTCGATCGTGCTCAGGGTGCGCCTCCGACGATCAGGAGTCCACGCGCACGATCACGGCGTCGCCCTGGCCGCCACCGGAGCAGATGGCGGCGCAGCCCAGGCCGCCGCCGCGACGGCGCAGCTCGTGGACGAGGGTGCCGATGATGCGCGCGCCGGAGGCCCCGATCGGATGGCCGAGGGCGACGGCGCCGCCGTTGACGTTGACCTTGTCCTCGTCGATGCCCAGCGTGCGGATCGTGTGCAGCGCCACCGACGCGAAGGCCTCGTTGATCTCCCAGAGATCGATCTCGTCGGCGCTGAGGCCGGCCTTGGCCAGCGCCTTGGCGGCGGCAGCCGCCGGGGTGCGCGCGAGGTAGGCGTAGTCCTCGGCGACGGCGGCCTGCGCGACGATCTCGGCAAGCACCTCCTTGCCGTTGGCGGCCGCCCAGTCGTCGGAGGCCACGACGATCGCTCCTCCGCCGTCGTTGACGCCGGGCGAGTTGCCGGCGGTGTGCGAGCCCTCCTTGCTGGCCAGGCCGCGCAGCTTGGCCAGCGCCTCCAGCGAGCTGCCGCGACGGGGCGCCTCGTCGACCTCGACGACGGTGTCGCCCTTGCGCCCGTTGATCGTCACCGAGACGATCTCCTCCGGCAGCCGTCCGGCGTCGGTCGCCTCGATCGCCAGCTCGTGGGAGCGCAGCGCCCAGCGGTCGAGATCCGGACGCGTCAGCTCGAGCTCGTCGCCGACCTCGGTGGCCTCGTCGAACATCTGGCGACCGCTGAAGGGGTTGGTCAGCCCGTCGTGGACCATCGCGTCCAGCGCCTTGGCGTCGCCCATCCGAAAGCCGAACCGCGCGCCGGGCAGCAGATAGGGGGCGTTGGACATCGACTCCATCCCGCCGCCGACCGCGACATCGACGTCTCCGGCACGAATCTGGGCGTCGAGGATTCCGACGGCACGCATGCCCGAGGCGCAGACCTTGTTGATCGTCTCGGAGCTGACCTCCTTCGGGATCCCCGCCTGGATCTGCGCCTGGCGCGACGGGATCTGGCCCTGGCCGGCCTGCAGCACCTGACCCATGATCACGTGCTGGACATCCTCGGGATCCACGCCGGCGCGCTCGAGCGCCGCCTTGATCGCCACGCCGCCGAGCACCGTCGCGTCGAGCGAGGCAAGACCGCCGCCGAGCTTGCCGATCGGCGTGCGGGCGCTTGCAAGGATGACGGTCTTGGGCATGGCGCAGCCTCTCCGGATCGGTTCGCTCTCAGGGGGCAAGGCAGTGTATTGACGCTAGGTTTCTCGGCACATGGTCATTGAATCCACCACCGCGCTTCCAGCGGACTCAGACGCCGACACCGCGGTGCTCGGAATCCTCGATGGCGAGGGCATCGCCCACGATGTCGACGGCATCCTGCAGGGGCTCGTCGACGCCGGCGAGGCGAAGGCCAAGCACCGCCACCTGGCGGTCGCGCATGCCGGCGCAAAGCGCTGGATCCTCGTCGGCCTCGGCTCCCGAGAGCAGCTCGACGGCGAGCTCATGCGCGTTGCCGCGGCGACGGCGCTCGAGCGCGCGCGCGAGCTCGGCGCCCGCCGGCTGTGCTGGGAGGTGCCGCACAAGGTCGATCCCGAGATCGCCGCGGCGATCGTCGAGGGGACGATGCTGCGCGCCTACCGCTTCGACCGCTTCAAGGCCGCGCCCGAGGACGAGCCCACCGACGTCGACGCGTTGATCGTGTCCGCCCACGGCGACCTGTCCGGCGTCGTCGAGCAGGCGAGCATCGTCGCGACCGCGGTCAACTGGGCGCGCGACCTGCAGAACACGCCCGCCAACGAGATGGCGCCGCGCCACCTCGCCGACGCCGCCCACGAGCTCGCCGAGCTCGATGGCGTGAGCGTCGAGGTCGACGGCCGGGACGCGATCGTGGAGCGCGGGATGGGCGCGTTCGCGGCCGTCGCGCAGGGCTCCGACGAGGAGCCGGCGCTGATCACCGTGCGCTACGAGGGCGTGGACGCCGCCGGCCCGGTGCTCGGGCTCGTCGGCAAGGCCGTCACGTTTGACACCGGCGGGATCTCGATCAAGGGCGCCAACAAGATGTCGGACATGAAGTTCGACATGTCCGGCGGCGCGGCTGTGCTCGCCGCGGTCGAGGCGATCGCCCGGCTGGCGCTGCCGATCCGGGTGCTCGCCGTCGTCGGCGCCACCGAGAACATGCCCTCCGGCCGCGCGATGCGCCCCGGCGACGTCGTCAGCGCGGCCAACGGGATCACGATCGAGATCATCAACACCGACGCCGAGGGCCGGCTCGTGCTGGCCGACTGCCTCGCGCACGCGGTGTCCGAGGGGGCGGAGCGGCTCGTGGACATCGCGACGCTCACCGGCGCGATCATCACCGCGCTGGGCAACACGCATGCGGGCGTCGTCGGCGACGACGACGACTGGGTGGCGCAGGTCAGCGCAGCGGGCAGCTCCAGCGGCGAGCTCGTCTGGCGGCTACCCCTGCACGCCGACTACGCCAAGGCCCTGGAGTCCGAGACCGCCGACCTCATGAACGTCAACGAGACGCGCAAGGCGGGCTCGATCGTCGCCGCGCAGTTCCTTCAGCGCTTCACCGGCGGCGTGCCGTGGGCGCACCTGGACATCGCCGGCACGGCCTGGGGCGCCGGCAAGCCCTACACGCCGAAGGGCGGCAGCGGCTTCGGGGTGCGGCTCATGGTAGCGCTGGCGCGCTCGATCAACGCCTGACCGTGTCCTTGAACGCACGATCGCGATAGGTGTAGCCGCGCAGCACCCAGCCGTAGAGCGTCTGCCCGGTCGTCCGCACCTGGGCGTAGTCGAAGCGCACGCTGCCGTTGCGACGACCGCGCGCGTCGAAGGACGCCAGCGTGACCCCGGGGACGGCGCAGAGCCTGACGCGCCGCCCCTGAGCGAGGACCGCCTCGACGATCCCTCCGCCGGGCAGCACGCCCGTGCGGGTGCGCGGCAGGTTCCACAGCATGTAGGTGCTGCTGCGCTGCCCGAAGCGCTTTCCGGGATTGCCGTAGTTCGACCAGCGCGCCCCGGAGATCGACCTGCCGGGCAGGTCGCGAGGCTGCTTGTAGAACATCCGATCGAGCTCGCGGCCGACCGCCGCCGGATACACCCGCACCGCGCGCTCGCACGGGCTCACCGGGGTTCCGTTGCCGTTGGCGAGCTGCGGTGCGAGCGCCACCGGCGCGAGGTCTGATGCCAGCACGTGCGCGGTCGGCTGGCGCGCGCAGCGGCTTGCGCGGCGCGGTCGGTCACAGCCGCCGCGACGCACGAAGGTGTCCTTGCCCTCGACGGTGAACGACCGGATGCGCAGGATCCGCAGCTTGTCGTGAAGGCAGCGCGGCTCACGACCGGGCGTGACCCGGAAGCCGAGCGCGCGCCCCCGGATGTCGACCGCGCGGAGGGTCGGGCGCAGCGCCCGCGCGCACGTGCTCACGCGCCCGGACATCGTGTGGTTCGGCGCGATCTGCCGGGCCTGTCGCGGCGCCGCCTGTGCGCTGAGGCAGCCGCCGAGCAGCAGCGGCGCGAGCAGCAGCGCGAGCACGGGCCGCGGCGGGCCGGGAGAAGGCTGCGAGCGCTGGGCCACGGCGGCAAGGATGCCACGAGCGCAAACTCTCAGGAAACGCTTACACGCCCCTCACGCGGCGCTCACCGACGTGCCCGACTCTGCCGCCATGACCCAGGCCACCGATCCAAGGGAGCGCGCCGCCGCGGCGCGCCTGGCCCGCTCCGAGCAGATCTACGCGCTGCGCATGCGCGTCGTCGCGATCGCCGTCGGGCTGTTCCTGGCGCTGTGGGCGGGCATCTTCGTGCAGCTCATCAGCGGTCGCGACCCCGCGCTCGCCAACGCGGCCGCGACCGTCTCGTCGCAGTCCACCGGTCAGCAGATCGCGACCGACAAGCAGGGCGGCATCGACGACGCCTGGCCGGCCGGCGACGAGGCGTCCGACGAGGGATCGCTCTCCTCCTCCGCGCCGCCGGCCGTGAGCACGAGGCAGTCGTGAGCCCAGGCGGCGAGTGCGTGCGGCGCTTCGACTGCTTCGGCGCCCGCGTGGAGGTGCGCGTCGCCGGACGTTCGGCAGCTGCGGTCACGCCGCAGCTTGCCGGCGCTCTCGCGCAGGCGAAGCTGCTGACGCTGCACGCGCGGCTGTCGCGCTTCACACCCGACAGCGAGCTGTCGCGATGCAACGCCGATCCCCGCGTCACCATCGACGCGGGAAGGCTGATGCGCCGGCTCGCGCGAGCGGTCGTGGACGCCGCCGAGCGCAGCGGCGGGCTCGTCGACGCCACGCTCCTCGACGAGCTCGAGCGTGCCGGATACGGCGCCTCGCGCGCCGACGTCGCGGGCCTGCCCGCCGGCGAGTTGCAGCGCCACCGACGATCGGCACGCCCGGCCGGGCCGCATCCCGATCGGCGGTGGCGGCGCATCGTCGTCGACGACGCGGCCGGCACGATCACGCGCCCGCCGGGCCTGCGCATCGACAGCGGCGGCCTGGGCAAGGGCCTCGCCGCCGACATCGTCGCCGCGGCGCTCGCCGATCACCCGCGCTTCGCGGTCGACTGCGCCGGCGACGTGCGCATCGGCGGCAGCGACGGGGCGCCCCGCGCGGTGCTCGTCGAGGATCCCTTCGGCGCGGCGCCGGTCTGCGAGCTGCGCGTGGCCCGCGGCGCCGTCGCGACGAGCGGCATCGCGCGGCGCAGCTGGCGCGATCGGACCGGCGCCGCAATGCACCACCTGCTCGATCCCGCGACCGGGCGGCCCGCCTGGACCGGCGTCGTCCAGGCGACCGCCCTGGCGCCGACCGCGCTGGAGGCCGAAACGCTGGCCAAGGCCGCGCTGCTCGCCGGGCCGCGCCGCGGACGCGAGCTGCTGGCGCACGGCGGGGTGCTCGTGCTCGACGACGGCGCCGTCAAGGTCGTGGACGGCGCGACGGCGCTGCTGGCGGCGTGACCGACCCCGGCACGCACCTGTTCTGGATCACCAGCCGCGCGGCCGGCATCAGCGCGCTCGTGCTCGCGAGCGCCGCCGTCGCCGCGGGCTTGGCGATCGGCACGAAGCGCGTTCGCGGCACACGCGTACGCACGCTGCACGAAACGCTCTCGCTGGCCACGCTCGCGGCGCTGGCGCTGCACGGCCTGGCGCTGCTCGGCGACGGCTGGCTGCACCCCGGCCTTGCCGGGATCGTGGTGCCGTTCGCCGGCTCCTACCGCCCGTTGTGGACGGGCCTGGGCGTCATCGGCGGCTACGGCCTGGCGGCGCTGTCGCTGTCCTATTACGCCCGCGGGCGCATCGGCGTCGCGCGCTGGCGGGTGCTGCACCGCTTCGTCGCGCTGTTCTGGCTGCTCGGCGCCGGCCACGCGCTCGGATCTGGCACGGATGCCGCCGAGCCGTGGTTTCTCGTGCTGACCGGCGCGGTGGTCCTTCCGCCGCTGGCCATGCTCGCGGTCCGCTGGAGCGTGCGCCTGAGGTCCGGCGACCCGGATCGTCCCGCACCCCGGGCCCCGGCGTCCGAGCCGGCGCGCACCCACGTTGGACTGTGGTGAGGGTGGCCACTAGATTGCGCTGTCGTGGCCTCCGAGCGCTTGAACGACAGCCTGCGCAGGCGCTCGGCCGCCGAGCTTCGCGAGGAGCGTGACGCGCTCGGCGGGTGGATCCGCCAGCCGGAGGTGCGCTGGCTGGATCCGGGCATCCTCGCCAGGGCCGGCGTCGAGGTCGCGGTGTCGGGCACGTTCGGCAAGTTCGCCGACAAGCGCGAGATCCAGACCGCCGAGCAGGGCCCGTTCGACTACTCCGCCCACGACGGCGAGCTGTGGATCGACTACCTGTCGGACACCGGCGACGGCTGGGCGGCGACCCAGACGATGGCGTGGTTGCTGGCGCAACCGAGCCTGACGATCGAGGACCGCGTGCTGCCGCGCGGCAGGATGCTGCTGCTCGGCGGCGATCAGGTCTACCCCACCGCCACGCCCGAGGCTTACGAGGACCGCTTCAAGGGACCCTTCGCCGCGGCACTGCCCCAGTCGGCCGCCGGCGAGGAGCCCGACCTCTTCGCGCTGCCGGGCAACCACGACTGGTACGACGGGCTGGTCAGCTTCCTGCGCCTGTTCTGCTCGAAGAACTGGATCGGCGGCTGGCGCACGAGCCAGCGGCGCAGCTACTTCGCGCTGAAGCTGCCTGGCGACTGGTGGGTCTTCGCGATCGACATCCAGCTGGACACCTACATCGACGAGGTCCAGCTGGAGTACTTCGCCAGCCAGAGCATCGGCCCCGGCGACAAGGTCGTGCTGCTGACGGCCAAGCCGAGCTGGGTCGCGGCCGTCGACGGGCGCGTCGAGCCCTCGACGTGGCGCTTCTTGAACTTCTTCGAGGAGCGCATGGTGCGCGACACGGGCGCCCGGCTCGTGGCGACGATCACCGGAGACCGCCACCACTATGCGCGCTACGAGCCCGACGGCGAGGGTCCCGATGTCGGACCGACGCGGATCACCGCGGGCGGCGGCGGCGCCTACCTCTCAGCGACCCACACGCTGGAGCCCGAGCTGCTGCTCAAGCCCCTGCCCCGCAAGACCGCCGCCGACCGCTACGAGGAACGTGAGCCCGTCGTCAACCGCCTCGCGCAGATCTATCCGGCCGCCAAGGACTCGCGGCGGTGCAGCAACGGCATTCTCAAGCTCGCCCTGCTGAACCCGGGATTCGGCACGCTCATGGGCGTCGTCTACGCGCTCGTCGGCGCCGGTCTGCTCAGCGGGGCGGAGTCCGGGGTCGCCGGCCCCGTCGCGCTGGAGGGATCGACGGCGTACGCCCCGATCAGCGTGTACGAGGCCGTCGGCCAGCAGGGCTACCTCGACTTCGTCTCCACGTCCTTCAGCGCGCTGACGGTCGTGCTCGCGCTCGTGATCTTCGGCGGCCTGTTCGGCGGCCTGGACCTCAAGCAGAGCACCCCCGCGCGCGCCATCGTCGCGTTCCTGCACACGCTCGTGCACCTGCTCGGCGCAAGCCTCGTGATCTGGCTCGCCGTCCGGCTCGTGCCCGACGTCTGGGATGCGAAGCTCGCGCTGTGGGTTGCCGGCCTGGCGGTCGCGTTCGTCGTCGGGCGGTTCTTCGGCACGACGGTGTTCGCGCTGGTGCTCTGGCTCGTGCATCGGATCCGCGATCGCAAGGCCCAGAACGCCGCCAACGAGGTCTTCACCGGCCAGTCGATCGTCGACTACAAGAACCTCCTGCGCATCTGCCTCGATCGCGGCGGCGCGCTGACGATCCACCCGCTCGGCGTCGACAGGATCTGCCGAGACTGGGACCTCACCGAGCGCGCTCCATCGCCGCGCTTCGAGCCGCGCGACGCCAAGCGGCCGCAGGTCCACGCGATCGAGCGCCCGCTGCGCTTCGACGCCGACGGCAACCGCGTCACGTAGGGGGCGCGCCGGGCACGCAGCGCGCGGCGGCGGCGACCTCCGCGCGTCGCCTGCTCGCATCGTCGATGTAGGCCGCGAAGGCGACCTTCTCGGGGTCGGCCACGACCGCTTCGACGCCGGGGTCAAGCTGACCCTCCGACAGGACGTAGAAGATCCGCCAGCCGTCGCCGGTCACCGTGACCGCACCCGCGCGCGCGACGCCGGGGCCGCCCGCGTAGGAGGCCGCGAAGCGCAGGTCCGCGCCATCGTCCGCGAGCGTGGCGCCCGCCAGCAGCAGGCACGAGACGTACTCCGTGGCGGGCTTGGGCGCCCCCTTCAGCGCGACGCCGCAGAACAGGCTGCTGCGGAACTGGTAGGTCTTGCGGCTGTCGGAGGGGCACTCGTCGGCGGAATCGACCTCGCGGACGAGCTTGAAGACGGCGGCCGCGCCGCCGCATTCGACGAGCTCGCTGCGCGCGTCGACGCACCTGCCCGTCTTGGGGTCAGGCCCGGCGAAGAGGATCCGGAAGACGAGCACGGCGGTGACCGCGACGATCACGACGACGAGCCCGCCACGCAACGCGGGGTTCACCCGCCGTAGCCTGCCACAGGGGGGTCTTCGCCGGCCGAGGCGCGATCATGCGGGTCATGCGTCGCGCCGCGGCCATCTGGATCGTGCTGTTCGCGGCGTATGCCGCGACGATCGGCCTGGATGCGTTCGGGTCCTCGCGGTTCGGCGGCGACGAGCCCCACTACCTCCTGACCGCCGAGTCGATCGTCTCAGACCACGATCTGGACCTGCGCGACGAGTACGCGGTGCGCGCGTACGCCGACTGGTATCCGTACGTGCTCGAGCGCCACGGGCGTCTGACCAACGGGCAGGCCAACGAGCCGCACGGCGTCGGCTTCCCGCTGCTGATCGCGCCCGCCTATGCGCTCGGGGGGCCGCTCGCCGTCCAGCTGCTGATGGCGGCGATCGCGGCGCTGGCCTTCGCGCTCGGGCATGCGCTCGCTCGCCGCGTCGTGCCCGAGCCGTGGGCGACCGCGGCGGCGCTCGCGTGCGGGCTCTCGCCGCCGGCCCTTGCGTACTCGACGGCGATCGGGCCGGAGCTTGCGGCCGGTGCGCTGCTCGCATTCGCCGCGGTGCTCGCGCTGCGCATCCGTGACCTGCCGCGAATCCGCTGGGTCGTCGGCGCGGCGATCGCGCTCGCGGCACTGCCGTGGCTGGGGCTGTCCTTCGCGCTCGCGGGCGCGGTCGTCGCGCTGACGATGGTGCGCTGGCTGCGCCGCCGCGCGCGCGGCTTCGCGGTCCTCGTGACGCTCGAGGTGCTGCTGTTCTCCGCGGTCATGTTCGTGACGATCAACGACCAGCTCTTCGGCGGCTTCACGCCGACGGCGGCCGACGTCGCGGGGCGGGGCCTGGACGACCTGTCGGTCGCCGACATCGCCGATCGCGCGCCGCGGCTGGTCGGGCTGTGGCTGGATCGCTCCTACGGGCTGCTGCGCTGGGCGCCGGTGCTGGCGCTGGCGGTCTTCGCGCTGTGGCTGCTGTGGCGCTCACGCCGCGACCACCTGTCGCGACTGCTGCTCGAGCGGCGCGACGTCGAGGTCGCCGCCGGGTTGTGTGCGCTGATCGGTGGCGCGCAGGTCTTCGTCGCGGCCTTCGTCGCGCCGACGATGTTCGGGTTCTGGTTCCCCGGGCGCTACCTCATCCCGGCGCTGCCGCTCGCCGTTGCCCTCGTTGCGTGGGGGCTGCGCCACGCCCCGCGCACCGGCGCCGTGCTCGTGGCCGTCACCGCCGTGACGAGCGTGTGGTGGTATGCGGAACTGCGGATCGGCGGCGGGGCGATCATCGGCCCGTCATCGCGCGCGCCGCTGGGGCCACTGGACGGGGCGCTGCCGCTGTTCGGCGCCGGGTCGGCCGGCGCGGTCGTGACGTTGGCGCTCGCGGGCGCCGCGCTGGCCTGCCTGCTCGCCTTCGAATGGCGTGCGTGGCGGGCCCGTCTGCCGGGCGTGTGACGAGCACCACAGTCGGCGAGCAACACGCTGCGCGATGATCCGGCGATGCTGCGATCGTGCTGTGCCATCGCCGCCCTCGCGGCGCTCGCGGTCGCCTCCTCGCCGGCGCAGGCCAAGCACTATCGCGTCGCGTCGTCGCTGGGCGGCGCCCTCGACACGACGCGCGCCAAGACGAAGCTCGCGATCCTGCTGCCCAACCGCATCGCCCTGGACTACGACGGCCGCGTGTACGCCTCGGGCCGGGGCACGCGCAGCTCCTACGTCCTGTACCTGGCAGGCGCACCGGGCTGCGGATCGTCGACGGTCTGCTTGTTGGCCAGCTTCAGCGCCCGGCGCGGCGGGTCGCCGAGCTACAGGACGAAGGTCCGCCTGCGCGGCGGGCGATCAGGCTACTTCCGGCCGCTGCGCTGCGGCGCCTCGTGCTCGCCGCCCGCGATCCAGTGGCGCTCGCGGGGCAACCTGTACCGCATCTCGGCCCGCGTCCCCGACAGCACGAACGCCCGCGCGCGCCGGCGGCTGGTCACCGCCGCAAACGCCGCGATCGGGGCCGGCAGGCGCTGAGCCTCAGGCGCCCGGCTGCGCCGCGTTCCATTCCTTCTTGTGCGCGCGCTTGGCGGCTTGGTAGTCGGCGAGGCCCTGCGCGGATTCGACGTCTCCGAGCGTCGGATGCCACGGCACGAGGTCGCGGGCCGCCGGCACGCCGAAGTGCTTGGCGAGCACCGCGCCCATCGAGGTGACCTTCATCGGGCCGAACCCGGGCAGCGCGGCAAGGTTGGCGCGCAGCGCCTCGGCGTCGGCGGCGCCGGTCCAGACCCGGGCGCCGTCACCGTCGTAGGTGTCGCGGATGTGCACGGCGAGGTCGTGCACGCGCTTGGCCATCGAGCCGGGGTAGCGGTGGATCGCGGGCTTGGCGCGAAACACGGGTTCGAGGTCGGCCTCGGCGAGGGTGGCCGCATCGATCGCACCGAGGCGCTCGCGCAGGACGAGCGGACCGGCGAACGCCTTCTGCACCGTCACCTGCTGGTCCAGCGCGAAGCCGACGAGCAGCGCCATCGGATCCGAGGCGATCAGCGCGTTGGCCTCGTCGGAGTCGGTGAAGTGCAGGCGGTCGGGCACGTCGCGATGCTATCTCGCTGTCAGGATCACCGCCAATGACCGCGGTCGAGATCCCCACCCCGCGCGGCCGTGCAGCCGCCCATCTGCATCGCTGCGCCGACCCGGTCGGCGCGCTGATCCTCGGCCACGGCGCCGGCGGGGGAGTCGCGGCGCCGGACCTCCTCGCCGTCACGCAGGTGGCCATCTCGCTGGGCGTCGGCGTCGCCCTCGTCGAGCAGCCCTACCGCGTCGCCGGCCGCCGCTCGCCCGCTCCGGCCCACCACCTCGACGACGCATGGACGGCGGTCGTCGAGCACCTGCTCGACGACGTGCTGTCCGGCCTGCCGTTCGTCGTGGGCGGTCGCTCCTCCGGCGCCCGCGTGGCGTGCCGCACCGCCGCCGCCAGTGGCGCGTGCGGCGTGCTGTGCCTGGCGTTTCCGCTGCAGCCGCCGGCGCGCGGGGGCAAGGATCGCGCGGCCGACCGCCTGCCCGAGCTGCAGGCCGTGAGCGTGCCCGTCCTGATCGTGCAGGGTGAGAGCGACCCCTTCGGCATGCCGCCGGCGGGGCCGGGCCGCGAGGTCGTGGCGGTGCGCGGCAACCACAGCCTGCGCAGCGACCGCCCGGCGCTCGTCGACGCGGTGACCGGATGGCTGCCTCGCGTCCTCGACGGGGCGTAGCACCGTCAGGACCGCGTGTCGTCAAGCAGCGCGTGCGCCGCGCTGGCGGGATCCAGGCGCCGTGCGACGACGTCGTCGATCAGCCCCTCGAATGCCGGGTCGCTACAGACGCGCGCCTCCAGGCTGCGGCGCAGCTTCGTGGTGGCGAGCGCGATGACCTCGTTGCGCAGGTTGTTGCGACGGCGCTCGGCCAGCGTGCCCTGCTCCTCGATATGCGCGCGGTGGGTCAGGAGCTGCTCGACGAGCTGCTCGACGCCCGTGCCCTCGGTCGCCTCGGTCTGAACGATCGGCACCTTCCAGTCGCCCTGCGGCGCGAGCGACAGCACGCCGCGGATCTCGCGCACCATCGTCTGGGTCATCGGATGGTCGGCCTTGTTGACGACGATGATGTCGGGGATCTCCATGATCCCGGCCTTCAGGGCCTGCACGGAGTCGCCGCCGCCGGGCATCAGCACGAGCACGACGGTGTCGGCGTGGTCGATGATGTCGATCTCCGCCTGGCCGACGCCGACGGTCTCCAGCAGCACGTCGTCGCGGCCGGCGGCGTCCATCAGCAGCGCTGCCTGCAGCGACGCCTCGCTGAGGCCCCCGAGCGCGCCACGGTTGGCCATCGAGCGGATGAAGACGCCGGGATCGAGGAAGTGATCGGTCAGGCGGATGCGGTCGCCGAGCAGCGCGCCGTGAGTGAACGGCGAGGAGGGATCGATCGACAGCACCGCGACGCTGCGCCCGGCGGCGCGGCGGTTGGCGACGACCTTGCCGATCAGCGTCGACTTGCCCGCCCCGGGCGCCCCGGTCACGCCGACGACGGCCGCCCTGCCGGTGTGCGGATACACCTCGCGGACGAGCTCCCAGCCGGCGGGATCGTCGTCCTCGACGAGCGAGATCGCGCGCGCCAGGGCGCGCCGGTCGCCGTCGAGCAGGCGCTGGGCGAGGGGCTTGTCGGACGGCACGGGCGACGATCATGCCAGTCGGGGCGGGCGGCTCGTGGGACCCGTAGCATGGGCGCATGTCCGTCCCCGTCCCCCTCGCCGAGCTGCCCGCCGCGATCGAGCGCTTCGGCAACACGCCGTACATCGTCACGGTCGGCGCCGACTACGCGCCGCGCGCGACGTCGGTGCGCGTCGAGTGGCAGGGCCGGGTGCTGATGACGGGCGCCGGGACCCGTACCGCCGCCAACGTCCGCGACAACGACGTCATCGTGCTGCTGTGGCCCGCCCCCGTGGCCGGCGAGCACGCGCTGATCGTCGACGGGTGGGCCGAGGTGCACGGCGGGGCGATCCTCATCCAGCCGGCGAAGGCCGTGCTGCACGTCACGCGCCACTGACGGGCCTGCCGACGTAGCATCAGGCGCGGTGGCTTCCATCAGCTCGATCGCCGAGCCCGTTGCAGACGCGGCCCCGCAGGTCCGCGGCGCTCCGCCACCGCTGCGCGGCGGCCCGCTCGCGTTGTATCGCTTCCTGCGCGACCACGGGATGCTCACGCGCCGCTACGCGACGCTCATCGCCCGCTGGCTGTGGCTGAAGCTGCGATTCCGCGGGCGGCTGACGACCGACGGGCTGTGCTTCGTCTGCCCGGGCGTCACGATCGAGATCGGCAAGGACGCGACGCTGCATCTCGGGCGCTGGTCGTGGATCGGCCACGGTTGCAAGATCCGCGTGCACGAGGGCGAGGCACGCATCGGAGCCAAGTCCGTACTGGGCCAGGAGTGCACGATCTCGGCGTTTCGACACGTGTCGATCGGCCGTGAGTGCATCATCGCCGACCGCGTGATGCTGATCGACTTCGACCATGGCGTCGTGGAGACCGAGCGTGCGATCCGCGACCAGGGCATCTACAAGCGCGACGTGCACGTCGGCCACAACGTCTGGATCGGCTACGGCGTGGCGATCCTGCGCGGCGTCACGGTCGGCGACAACAGCGTGCTGGGCACGTCGACGATCGTCAGCAGGGACGTGCCCGCCAACGCGGTCGCCGCCGGCGTTCCGGTGCGCGTGATCCGCATGCGCGACGCGCCGCAGATCATGCGCTGGGAGTAGCGCTTCAGCCGATCGCTCGCAAGCCCGCCGTCGCGACGACGGCGACGACGACGCCGCTCAGCACCGACCCGCCCCGCACGAGCACGAACCCGCCGAGCACGACGCCGGCGGTCTTGGCGCCGACCGCCAGGCGCTGGCCTTCGGCGAGCACGGACGTGACGACGAGCGCCGCGAGCAGTGCCGGCGCGAGCAGGCCGATCACCCCCGCCGACCGGGCCGGCAGGGCGCGTCCCCCGAGCACGGCCGGCCCGAGGCCCTTGATCAGCGCGGTCACCACGGCGCATCCGGCGACGACGATCCACAGCTGCGAGCTCATCCGGACACCCGGTGGCGGCGAGCGAGGCCGGCGAACGCGGCGGCGCTCGCCGCGAGCACCGGAATCCCCGCCGGCGAGAACGGCACCAGCGCGAGCGCGATCATCCCGCCTGCCAGCGCGACCAGGCGCGAGCGGCGGTCGCGCAGCTCGGCGAGCAGCAGCGTCAGGAAGAACGCCGGGTAGACCGCGTCGAGGCCGAGCGCCTCGATGTCACCGATGACGCTGCCGCCGAGCGCCCCCACGGCGGTGCCGCTGACGAACGCGACGTACTGCACCGCCGTCGCCCCGAAGAGGAAGTGGCGATCAAAGCGCCCGCCGGCGCGCCGGGCCATCGCCCACGACGGATCGACGACCGCCTGCCCCTGCACGGCACGCCGCGCCCATCCGCCCGCCAGCGACGGCGCGACGGAGGCGCACATCGGCAGGAAGCGGGAGTTCATCAGCGCGGCGGCGGTGGTCGCGGCGACTGCGCCACCGCCGCCGGCGAGGATCGAGATCGCGGCGAACTGGGCCGATCCGGCATGCACGATCGCCGACATGACGATCGCGCCGAGCGCCGAGAAGCCGACCTCGCGCGCGAGCACCCCGAAGGACAGCGAGAGGATGAACCCGACCGCCGCGAAGGGCAGGCCGGCGCGCATCCCGGCGCGAAAGGACTCGCGCGGCACGGGCTGCGCGACCGGCGGAGGATCGGGGGCCGTCTCCTGCACGCCTGCAGCGTGGCAAACGGCGCCCGGCCGCAGACGTCCCTACGTCGTGTTGGGCCGCAGGTCCGGCACGGGCTTGTGGCCGACGACCAGCAGGTAGGACCCTGGCACGCGGGTCTCGCCGTCGCCGGTGTCGAGCTCTTCGATCATCGCCCGCAGCTCGGCGCGCAGCTCGTCATAGCGGCCCTCGTCGAGGGCGGCCTTCGCCGCCAGTAGCGGCCCGAGCTTCTCCTCGTAGAAGTCCATCGTCGCATCGACGGACGCGAAGACGAAGTCGACGTTCAGCGGCTCGATCGCGAGCACGAGCTGGCCGCCCAGGCGCCTGCGCACGTGCCCGTGCGTGCCCCACTCCCACGGCGCGACGGCGCCCTCGGGCAGCGGTTCGCCATAGCTGCGAACGAGCGCGTTGATCCGCGCGGGGAAGCTCTCGGGACACCAGTTGGCCATCACGATCTCGCCGCCGTCGCGGCACACGCGGACGAGCTCGAGCGCCGCCGCGTCATGGTCGGCGGCGAACGTCGTCCCGAACGCCGTAAGCACGCGATCGAAGCTCTCGTCCGCAAACGGCAGCGCCGTGGCGTCGCCCTGCACCCACTCGACCTGCACCCCGGCCTCCTCGGCGCGCCTGCGAGCGCCATCGAGCTGCGTTGGCGCGATGTCCAGGCCGACCACCTCTCCGCCGGCCTGCGCCGCCCGGACCGCGACGTTGCCGGTCCCGGTCGCGACGTCGAGCACCTTCATTCCGGCCTCGATGTGGGCCGCGCCCGCAACGACCGCCCCGACCTCCCAGATGAGCTCGGCGATCGCGTCGTAGTCGCCGACCGCGAACCCTCCCGGGTTCTCGGCGTCCCGATCTGTCTGCTTGCTGCTCATCTCGTCGCCCCCGTGGATTGTCCGGGGGCGCACCCTACCGACGCGAGGCGGCGGCCACTACGCGCAATTCGGCCACGGCTTCGTGCCGTCGCGCGCCAGCAGCGCGGCGGCGCGGCGATCCTGCTCCTCCTCCGACGCGCGCGACGGCGTGCCCTTACCGCCGATCGAGCGCCACGTGCTGCGCGAGAACTGGTACTTGCCGTGGTAGCGCCCATCTCGCGAGACGGCCTTCGGGTCGCCGTTGGACTCGCATCGCGCGATCGCCTCCAGGCGGGGATCCAGCGAGGCGCTGACGAAGCGCAGGCTCTCTGGATCGATGCCCATGGCCCGCAGCGTCTTCGAACCCAGCAGGCCGTCGACCTTCAGATCGTTGCGTCGCTGGAAGCGGCGCAGCGCTCTGCGGGTCTTGCGACCGATGATGCCATCGGCCTTGAGGCCGAGCGTCGCCTGGACGGCGGAGATCGTCTCCTTGCTGAAGCCCTTGCCTGCCACGGCGCCGCCCGTTCCTCCTGCGAGCGCCGTCGCGCTGAGGATGAGCAGTCCGACGGCCACGGTCAGCGCCGAGCCGCGGCTGCGAAGTGCACGGCGGCGACGGCGGACGGCCAGCGCGCGGCGAGCGCGCGCTCCGCGCAGCGAGCGCCGGAAGGCGAGCTCACGGGCAGCATCGCTCTCGGGGACGGCGGCGTTCACCACCAGTTCGTCGTTGCTTGCGGACATGCAGGCGCTTCCTTCCGTTCGTTTCGGGCGCCTACGGGGTTAGCTGTCGGGCTCGCGCTGAAACGTGCGCTACACCGACCGCCCCGACGACATCGGGTGCGGTTGGCGATTCGCCCCAGGACCGATCACGCTTCCGGCCTCCATGGGTCCCCCGTTCCCGGTCGCTCGGAGCGATCCGGGATTCGGCCTTATGTGAAGCAGCGGGGATAGTAGCCGCTGCGCGGATGACACGCGCTGCCGATCGTTCGCAACGTGCGGGAAAAACGTGCTCGACCAGCGCCTACATTGGCCCCGGCAACAGATGCGGCGCCAGGTTTCGCAGGGCCGGATCCAACGTTCCGGGCGCCCCGAGGGCCGTGTGCAGGCCCGCGCGATGACCGGCCGCGCGCTCGCGGCCGTAGGGCTCGGCGAGGTTCTGGCTGACGAGAAACGCCCAGTCGCTGGACTGCAGCGCGAGCAGCTCGCGCACGGCCCGCGAATCGGCACGAGCACCGGCGGCGAGCGTGCGAAGCTCGGCGTCGCGGGCGCTCCAGGCCATGCCGGTGACCGGCGGCGCGCTCCACGTCGTCAGGTCGCGCGGCGTCCCCCACGAGCTGACGGGCAGGTGCGCAGGCGCCGGAGCGGGTTCGTGACGCGTCACGGCGTCGTCCAGCGGCGCAAGCGCCAGCCCCTGGCGACCCGCCTCCTCGATGACGGCCGCGAGCCACAGCGGCCCCTCGTGCCACCAGTCGCCCAGCAACTCGGTGTCCACCGCGCACACCGCGAGCCCGCCGCCCGCCACGCGCGCGCGGGTCCGCGTCACGAAATCCGCGGCATCGCGCCGCGCGGCCGCGGCGGCGCGAGCCGGGTCATACGGCGCGCCGTCGTTGGCCCAGGCTCTGTGGCGATGGGCGGTGAAGGCGTGATAGTCGCGGTAGGCGGCGCCGGCGGGATAGCCGCCGCGACTCCAGACGAGGTCGATGGTCGCGCGGTCGATCGGCACGAGCAGCGGCCCCGCCCCGCAGCGCAGGGGGCGCAGGTGCTCGTCGGGATTCAGGACGTCGGACACATCGACGCAGACCGCACGCACGCCGGCGTCGGCAAGGTGGCCGTCCAGCCACGGCGCGTACGCGCACTCCGGCAGCCACAGCCCGCCGTCCCACGCGCCGAAGCGCCGGCGGTGCGCGTCGATGCCGGCTCGCAGCTGCAGGCGCACGCCCGCGTCGGTGGCCAGCAGCGGCAGCACCGCGTGCGTCGCGGCGGACGTCCACGTGACATGCCTGCCGAGCGCCCCGAGCATGCCGCCGTCGATCGCCGCCAGCCGGTCGCGCGCGTGCTCGTAGACCGCGGCGGAGTGGCGCAGGGCCGCGACGACACCCGGATCGTCGGCCGACGCGATATCTCTGCGGTGGGTCTCCGTCCGCAGCTCGGAGAGGAACGCCGCACAGCGATCCATCGCTCCGTGCGCCTCGAGCTGATCGCAGAGCACCGGCGTCAGCGAGAGCGTGACCGGCGCGCCGCGGTCGAGGATCTCCAGCAGCGGCAGGTACGACGTCGCGATCGCCTCCCACAGCCACTCCTCGCCGAACGGCCATGTCCCGAAGCCCTCGACGTAGGGCATGTGGCTGTGCAGGAGGATCGCCAGCTCGCCCTGCGCCCGACGGCTCACGCGCGCAGGACGGCGACGAGGTCCAGGCAGCCGCCGAGTTCGCCGGCCGCGGCGCGGCGCAGCGCGAAGTCGCGCACGTCGATCGCGGGCGTGAAGCGGTCGTAGAAGGGCTTGGTGAGGCCGAGGCGCCGGTGGACGGCGTCCCAGCCAAGGCGCAGCGCGCCGGCATGCAACGCGAGCTTGCGCGCGTGGAACAGGCCGTGCAAGTCGACGGATGGGAAGTGCGCGCGACAGAGCGCCGCGAACTCCTCGGGGCGGTACTCGTGAACATGCCACGGGTTGCCCGAGCGCTCGGCGCCCGGCGGGGCGAGCGTCAGGACGTTGGGCGTCGAGACGAACGCGACGCCGCCCGGCCCGACGAGCGCCTTGAATCGGTCGAGGATCTCGCCCGCGTTGCGAACGTGCTCGATCGTCTGCAGGAAGACGATCGCGTCGCACGGCTCGTCGAAGGTCTCCACGAGCGTGCGCTCGAAGCGCAGGCCGTCGTGCGAGTAGCGCAGCCGCGCGTGCTCGTGGGCCTCGGGATTGGCGTCGACCCCGACGACCGTGGCGGCGCCGCCACGGGCCAGCACGTCAGAGCCATAGCCCTCGCCGCACGCAAGGTCGGCGACGCGCAGCCCCGCGACGTGGCGAGCGATCCACTCGTAGACGACGAGGTGGCGCTGAAACCAGTAGTTCTCCTCGGGCACGTCGGGCAGCGTCCGCTCGCCCGTGAGCGCCAGCGGCGGCACCCCCGGCGGCTGGTCGCGCTGCTCGAAGAGCATGGGTGGCGCATCGGTCACGGGCGCGCCAGCCTACGCGGCCATGGGGCGCGCGGCGGCGGCCGCCGCATCGGCCGCCCGCGCGTGTCAGCCTGGACGGCGTGAGCCTCCGCGTGCGCGCAACGATGTTGGCGGCGGCGCTCGCGCTCGCGCTCGCGGCGGCGGTGGCGGCGTGCGGCGAGAACGACGACGAGCGGCCGGCCGCTGCGGCGGTCGTGACGATCCTGCAGGACGACGCCGAGCTGCTACACCGCTCGCCGCGACGGATCGCCGCGACGCTCGACGACGTGCGCGACCTCGGCGTCGACTGGGTGCGGGTGACCGCCGGCTGGTCGACGATCGCCCCCGACCCGCGATCGGCGAAGCGGCCGGACTTCGACGCCGCCGACTCCACGACGTATCCAGCGGGCGCCTGGAGCAGCATCGATCGCCTCCAGGCGATGGCGCGCGGGCGCGGCCTGCGCCTGGCGATCGACATCGCCTTCTGGGCGCCGCGCTGGGCCGTCGGCACGCCCGCCCGGCTGCCCGATCGCGAGCGCGACACGATCGACGCGTCCGACTACGCCGACTTCGCCGAGGCGGTCGCGCGGCGGTATCCGCGATCGGCCGCCTTCACGGTCTGGAACGAGCCCAACCACAACGCCTTTTTGCTCCCGCAGTGGGAGCGCGCGGGCGACGGCTGGCGCCCCGCGTCGCCGCACCGCTACCGCGAGATGCTCGAGGCGGCGGTGCCGCGGATCAGGGCGGCGGCTCCCGACGCGCTCGTCCTGATCGGCGCGACGTCCTCCGTCGGCAGCGAGCAGGGCAGCGGCCCGAACGAGCGCATGGCGCCGCTGACGTTCCTGCGTGCGCTGGCCTGCGTCGACGAGGCGGGCGATCCGCTGGATGTGCCGGCGTGCGAGCGCTTCAAGCCCCTGCCCGGCGACGGCTGGTCCCATCATCCCTACGCGCTGGAGTTGGCGCCGTGGCAGAGCGACCCGCGTCCCGACAACGTCCGCATGGGCGATCTCGACCGTCTCACGTCGCTGCTTGCCCGACTGCACGCCGCCGGACGCACGCGCAGCGATCTGCCGCTGTACCTAACCGAGTCCGGGTACCAGACCTCCCCGCCGGACCCCACATGGGACGTCAGCCTCGCCGACCAGGCGCGCTGGCTGCCCGAGGGCGAGCGCATCGCGCGGCGCCAGCCGACGCTTCGCAGCGTGTCGCAGTTCCTGCACCGCGACCTGCCCGAGCGGCGCGGCCGAGATCTGAAGACCCGCTGGCGCGACTACCAGTCGGGCCTGCTCTTCATCGACGGCCGACCCAAGCCCGCCCATGCGTCCTTTGCCCTGTCGCTCGTCGCGCGGCGCGCACCCGGCGGGAAGGTCGCCTTCTGGGGGCTCGTGCGTCGCGGCTCGGGGTCCAGGGCGGCAACGGTCAGCGTGCGTGAACCCGGCGGAGGCTGGCGCGAGATCGTCAGCGCCCGGACGCGCGCGGACGGTACGTTCGACGCAAGCGCGTCCGTGGACCCCTCGCACACGTTTCGCCTGCGCAGTGGCGGACGCGTCGGCGCGCCGCTGCGGGGCGCCCGCTGATCGACCCTCAGGCAGCTTGGCGAGCGCGCAGATCCAGGTAGCGCGCGCGGTCGTCGAAGGTCGCGCGCAGCGAGGTCTCGACGTCTTCGAGGAACTCCTCGCGGTAGCTGGCCTCCGTCAGCACCGCGATCGCGTAGTACAGGCCGCTGAACGCCGCCAGCGCGCCGGACACCTTGACGAGCTCGACGCTGAGCCAGCCCTGCCCGGCGATCGCGCGCGGCGGATGGCCGATCCACACCTCGATGACGTGCGGCGTGATCGCCAGCGCCCCGAACGCCACGAAGAACAGCCCGACCAGCACCGACACGACGAGCACCTGCAGCCCCTGGCTGACGAACATCACGAGGCCGACGTTGAAGCGCTGGCGCCGGCGCAGTGGCGGCTGCGCGCCGACCTCGCGCTCCAGCTCGCGCGCCTCCTTCGGCAGCCGCGATGCGATGAAGACCGATCCGAGCACGCAGAACAGGCCGATCACACCGGCCAGGGCCGGGTCTGAGACGTCGGAGAAGACCTGCCACATCTCGGCGTTGATGAACAGGACGATCATGAAGATCAGCAGCACCGGCACGGCGCGCGTCAGCAGCACGAGCGACGCGGCGAGCTGTTCGACGACGCGCTGGCCCGCCCAGCGCACGATCGACAGCAGGCCGATGCCGATCACGCCATAGATCAGGGCGAGCAGCAGCGCGTTGCCCGCCGCGGTGACCAGCGCGCTGACCACCTGCCCGCCGAAGATCACCGGCAGCAGGGAGGGGATCAGCACGAAGCCCGCCAGCTCGACGGGCCCGACGCGGTCTGGCACCGACAGCGCCTTGCGCCCGTGGCTGCGGTTGACGACCGCCAGCCCTCCGAGCGCCACCGCCAAGCCCCCGGCGAGCGCGAGCGCGTTGGCCCACCACGGCCAGTCCAGCTGCACCGCGCCAAGCACCTGGAAGCCGAAGACCAGCGCGAGCAGCGGCACCGCGCGCGTGAAGATGTCGTCGTAGGCGGAGTAGTCCTCGATCAGCAACGGCAGACCGGCGCGACGCAGGCGCCGCTCGTACGCCGCGAGGTCGCTCATCGGCGCAGGATATGCGCCGCCCGCCCGCGGGGTCAGCGCACGACGAGCGTCGTGCGTCCGGCGATCGTGCCCGGGTACTGCAGGTTGCCGCCCGGGCTGGGATGCGGCGACTGGGTGCGCAGGCTCACGGTGATCGTGTAGCGACCCGGGCGTAGCCTGCGGGGCGCCATGACGTTCTTGACGATCCTGTGCCCGGCGGGGATGTTGCGATCGGTGCTGCTCCCGCTGGCCCCGTCACAGCAGGGCCGGCCGCTACGGGGCGGCTTGACCATGACGTTGTAGGCACTCAGACGATCGCGAACCGCGACGCGCGCGACGAACGACACGCGAATCTCCCTGGGTCCGATCGCCGTGGCGGTCACCTTCGTGCGCACGTCATCTGGCTGTGCCTGAGGGATCGCCACGAAGCCCGGCGGATCGGGGCAGCCGCCCGTTCTCCTGCCGTTGTCGATGATCGTCGCGACCTTGACGTCGCAGCGGGCTGTGTCGCCATAGCGCACGCTCGTGATGACGCGCGATGCCGGCGTCATGGCGGACAGGGACCCGCCGTCCTGGGTGTAGCTGCGGGAGAAGCGGGCGATGTTCGCGTATCGGGGGTTCTTCATCACGTGCTCGGGAAACGCCGCCGGCTTCAGCGGAGGCCCGACCACGAGGTAGCCGCCGCCTTCGCCCAACGTCGGTGCCGTCCTAAAGCGCGCCCCGTCGCGGTAGGTGATGCTCGTCGCCTCGGGACCGAGCAGCCCGAAGTCGACCGACCGCAGGTGCGTGGGATCGATCGGGTCGGGCGCGGGTTCGGACGGCCTTCCAACCGTCCGCGCGTCCCGGCATCCACTCCCACGGCATGGTTCGCCACTGGCGAGGTAGGCGTTGTCGTGGTGGGTCAGATAGGCGTTGCCGGCGCCGTCGGGCGGAAAGCACTGGGCGTGGATGCTCGGTCGCAGCTCGTGGAAGCGGCCGTCGTTGCCAAAGGACCCGTCGCGTCCGAGCACGCCGAGCTTGCCCTCGTAGACGCGCCCGATCTGCAGGCATGCCATGCCACGTGTCGTGCGGAAGCTGCGCAGGCCCCATGGCAGGTCGCCGTCGGGATCCTCGATCGACGCCGTCAGCATCCGCACGCTTGCGGGCACGGGCGTCCCGACGCCGGTGCCGCTGACGGGAGCGCCGCGCTGGTAGGCGACCGGAGAACCCTGCGAGATCAGCGCGCTCGCGGCCCATGCGGTTGCGGCGAGGCTTGGCAGCGCGACGATCGCGGCGAGCAGGCCGAACGAGCGACGCCGGCGCCTGGACTTGACGGCGCCGGCCAGCTGGCGCCGGGCGGCGGCGTCGAGCTCATCTCCAAGGCGATCGAAGGGATTCTCATCCATCGGTGCTCTCCTTCATGCGAGTGTGCAGTGCGCGCAGCCCGCGGCTGACGCGCTGGCGGACGACGCTCTGCGAGCAGCGCAGCCGCTCGGCGATCTCCTCGTAGGTCGATCCATCAAGGTGGCGGGCCTCGATCGCCTGGCGCTGCTCGGCAGGCAGCTCGGCGAGCGCCGCGACGGCCGGTCCGGGCTCCTCTGCCTCCAAGAACGTGATGTCGTGGCTGGACAGCTCGATCGGCTGCATCTCCAGCGATCGGCGCACGCGATCGTCGACTCGGCGGCGTCGCAGCGAGGCCGACAGCGTGTCGCGGGCAATCGCGAACAGCCAGGCCTCCGCCGGCTGCGGACGCGGCTCGTAGCGCGGGACGGCGGCGAGCGCGGCGGCGAACGTCTCGGCGGTCAAGTCGAACGCGACCTCGCCCGAGCGCACACGGCGACGGAAGTAGGCGTGGACCGCCGGGACGTGGCGGCGATAGAAGACGCCGAAGGCGGCGGCGTCGCTTCTCGCCGCGACGAGCAGTTCGTCGTCTGAGAGAGGGTCCACGAGAGGTTGTATGTCACGCGGACGCCGGTTGTGACAGGTCAGCCGGCGGCCCGCGGCTGGAACTCCTGCCGCGCAGTGTCGGGATGCGACAGCAGCACCTGCGTAGACACGCGCGCCAGCACGGCCGGCGGATCCACGCCGCCGCGCCCGCTCCCCGCGCCGAGCGGCGCGCTGCTGGCATTCGGCGGCCGAGATGCGGCCCCGGCGCAGGTAGGGCGACAGGCCGCTGGTGCCGCGGTCGCCGGCGAGCATGCGATGCGCCCACGTCTCGTTCGTAGACTCATGACGCATGCCCGATCGCGCCGTCGAGGACTTCCCGATCTTCCCGCTGAGCCTCGTCGCGCTGCCACATGAGTTCGTGCCATTGCACATCTTCGAGCCGAAGTACCGCACGATGTTCGCCGAGGTCCTCGCCACGGAGTCGGAGTTCGGGATCGTGAGGTCGACCGAGGACGGGCTCGCGCCGGTGGGGTGTGCGTGCGAGGTCGCGAAGATCATCGAGCGCATGGACGACGGGCGCCTGAACGTGCTCACGCGTGGCACGCGACCGTTTCGCATCATCGTCGAGCAGGACGACCTCCCCTATCCGGCCGCCACCGTCGAGTTCCTGCAGGACGTCGCCGAGGTGACCGACGACGACGCGGTGCAAGCCGCGCGGGATGCCTATGCCGAGCTCGTCGTGCAGGCGACCGAGAGCGATCCCGACCTCGACGACATCGCCGCCAAGAGCGCCTTCGAGATGGCGGCGACCGTCGACTTCGGCCTCGACGCCAAGCAGGGTCTGCTCGCCCTGCGCTCCGAGAACGCCCGCATGCGCCTCGCCACGCGCCTCTTCCGAGCGGCGACCAAGCGGCTGGACTTCGTCGAGCGCGCGCAGGCCAAGGCACGGTCCAACGGCAAGGTGCGCTTCGGCTGAGCTGCGCTCAGGCTCGCGCGGATCGGGCGATGCGGAAACCGACCCGAACGTCCGCACCACCGTGTCGCGCGCTCGGCGGGCGTCGCCGCGTCGACGCGATTTCGCCAGTGAGGGTCAGATCGCGGGCGGCCCTGTCGTACGAGGGCTTGCGTCATCGTCGTGGCGGCCGGGCGGACGCGCGCCGCGCCGCCATGGCAGGCGGCCCTCGGCGGCGATCCACGATCCGGCGAGGATCAGGCAGAGCCCGAGCACCGCGCCGGCCGTCAGCGGCTCGTCCAGCAGCCAGACGCCGTAGACGACCGCGAAGCCCGGCACGAGGTAGGTGACCAACGACGCCCGGCTGGGTCCGACCTCGCCGATCAGCGTGTAGAAGATGAGAAACGCGACCCCCGTGCCACCGGCGCCGAGCAGCAGCAGCGAGCCGATCGCCGTCGCCGCAGGCATCGTCTCGGGCACCCTCAGCAGTGCCGCGGGCGCGAGGACGATGCTGCCCACCAGCAGCGTCCCCGCCGCCACCCCCAGCGGCGGGACGCCGCGCAGATGGCGCTTGACGTAGAGGACGCCGATCGCATAGCCCACCGATGCCAGCAGGACCATCAGACCACCCGCGAGCGCGGCCTCGTCGCCGCTGAGATCCAAGCCGAACAGCAGCACGACGCCGAGGATCCCGAGCACCAGGCCGATGACCGCGACGCCGCGCGGACGCTCGTCGGCATCCAGCCGCGCCGCGAGCATCGCGGTGAAGATTGGCACGGAGGCGACGAGGATCCCGGCCAGCGAGGAGGCGATGTGCCGCTCGCCGTAGGTGATGAGGAGAAACGGCACGGCGACCTGCACCAGCGCCACGAACGTGATGGCGCCCCAGCGTCCTCGCAGCGCCCCGAGCGCACGGGAGCCCAGCGCGATCGGGACGAGCACGACCGCGCCGAGCGCCAGCCGCGCGAAGACCACGAAGATCGGATGCACGCCGCCGTCCAGCGACACCTTGATCAAGAGGTACGACCCGCCCCACAGCGCCGCGAGCGATGCCATCAGCAGCCACGAGCGCCGAGTCATGGGTCCTCAGCGCTCGAGCTTGCAGGTGTCGATCGCCAACCGCCGGACGAAGCGCACGGTGCGCGGCAGGATTCGCGGGAGCTGGGCGGTGTCGGGGAACCGCAGGATGCCGTCCTCGGTGCGGATCGCGAAGCTGAAGATCTGAGCCGGCGGCGCCGTGGGGACCGTGACCGCGCCCGATTGCACGAGCCGCAGATCATCGGTGATGTCGCGCGCCTCGATCGTCTGCTCGCTGGTCAGCGGCAGCGCCGGCGCCCCGTTGCAGCGCACGCTTGTGTCCGAGACGAGCATGTCGAGCTTCGCGCCCGGCACGCTGCCGGTGCGCTCGACGACGAAGAGATCCGGCGACGGCGTGCCGCAGCCGCCGATCGCGGCCACCGCGGCCGCGACGCCGAGCAGCGTGGGCGTCTTGCGCATGCGATGCATGCCAAACCCGCCCAGGCGGCGCGCGTTCACGCGCTCACCGCGACGCCGCCGCGGCGCGGGTCGCCGCCCCCGCACAGCGCGCCGGTTGAGGGGTCGCGGCTGACGGCCTGCACGCCGCCGAAGAACATGTTCTGCGAACGGAAGTGCTGCACCTCGTAAGGATCGAAGCGCAGGCCATCCAACGTGCTGCCGGGCTCGGCGAAGACCACGTCGTCCTCGAAGTGCACGCGTGGGGCCTGCACGGCGGCGTCGGCCGCGAGGTTGTCGTCGAGCACGCCGACGATCGTCTGAAGCAGGGCCGATCGGATGCGGTTTGAGCCCGAGGAGCCGAGCGCGAGAAGGACCTCGCCGCCCGACGTGACGATCGTCGGCGACATCATCGACGGCATCCGCCGGCCGGGCGGCGCGTGATGGAAGCCCAGCGGGTTGAGGTCGGTCTCGCCCATGATGTTGTTGACGTGTATGCCCAGGCCGGGCACGACGAGGCCCGACCCCTCGCCGTTGGTGCAGGTCACCGAGCAGGCGCGTCCCTCGGCGTCGATCACCGAGATGTGCGTCGTCGACCCCATCCGCGACCCGAGCATGCGCGCAGCGAAGCCCGGGTCCGCGAGCCCCTCGACGAACTGCGGCGTGCGCGCCGCCTGGGCCTCCTCCATCGCGCGCACGAGCATCGTCAGCGGCGGTGGCGACGGCGTCTGGTCGAGCAGCAGCAGCGCGAAGGCCAGCAGGATCCCGCCCGCGGATGGCGGTGGATTGGTCATGACGTCGCGGCCGCGATAGGGCACCGTCAGCGGCTCGCGGCCGAGCGCCTCGTAGACGCGCAGATCCTCGCTCGTCAGCGCGCCGCCGCCCGCGGCGACCCACGCGACGACGGCGTCGGCGATGTCGCCGGTATAGAACGGCGCGGATCCCTCCGCTCCGAGCCGCCCGATCGTGTCGCCGAGCTCGTCGCTGCGCACGACGTCGCCCTCGCGCAGCAGGCGGCCGCCGGGCGCGTAGATCGCCTGCGCCTCCGGTGTCGAGCGCAGGATCCCCTCCAAGAGCACCACCACCTCGGCCTGCTGGGCGTTGAGCGCCACGCCCTCGCGCGCGAGGGCCGCCGCCGGCGCGGCGAGGTCGCAGAGCGCGACAGTGCCCCACCGGTCGATCGCCGCGTCGATCCCGGCGGGAGTGCCGTACGCGCCGCACGACGCGGCGCCGACGTGGAAGATCTGACGCGCGTCGCCGCCGAAGTCGACCTCGACGGGAACCAGCGCGCAGTGATTCCGGGGCCGCGCGCCATGGCCGGGAGCGGCGACGAAGAAGTCCAGCAGCACCGGCTCCTCGCCGGCGCCGGCGACGAGCATGTAGCCCCCGGCGCCGGGGCCCGAGAGCAGCGGCTCAGCGACCCACGAGGTGAGCATCGCGGCGACCGCCGCGTCGACGGCGTTGCCGCCGGCGCGCAGCACGTCGGCGCCGGCCCGGGCAGTCAACGGGTGGCCGGCGGCCACGATGCCCTGTGAGGTGTCGTCCACGTCGGCGACGAGGCTAATGGACGGCGGCGCCGGGACTCATCCGCGACGCGTACGCTGCGGGGCGTGACGCGCAGACGCCGCCGGCTGGCAGGGACACTCACCGCAGCGGTCGCGCTTCTGCTCACCGCGTGCGGCTCCGGCGATCCCACCCGCGACAGTGCCGGCGCGATCGCCGAGCCCGGCCAGACGCGGCTGCTGAAGCTGCGCACCGGCGATTGCATCGTCAACCTGCGTCGAAGCTTCGACGACCTGGACCGCGGCCGCAACGGCGTGCCGCTCGTGCGGACGGCGTCGTGCTCGGAGACCCACGACGGGGAGATCCTCCAGATCTCCCCGATCGACGCCAGCTCGTGGCCGGGCTACGGCGTCGTGCTCGGCGAGGCCGCCCGCAGCCGGCCCGCGCTCCAGCAACGCCTGTCGGCGGCCAAGGTCGCCGGCGGCGTGAAGCTGATCAGCTTCTCGCCCTCCAAGGAGCGCTGGAACTTCGAGGACCAGAAGGAGATCGTCTACATCGCCCTCTTCGCCACGCCTCGGCGCGGGGCGCTGAAGGCGGTCAACGGTGGGGCATGAACTCCGGGACGTCGAGCTCGGTGACCCGTAGCCCGGACCGCTTCGCGGCCGGCTCGGGCTCGCGCGCCGGCGCCGATGGAGCGCTGCGACGGCGATGGTCGTCGCGGTCGTCACGGCGGCGGTCGGCGGAGGGCGGCGTGCGGCGCTGCACCCGCGGCTCGCCCTTGGGCTCCTCCAGGCGGGTCGCCTTCTGCACGCCGTCGTAGCCGGTCGCGACGACCGTCACCCAGACCTGATCCTCCAGTGTCTCGTCGATCATCGCGCCGAAGATGATGTTGGCCTCCGGGTGCGCGGCCTCTGAAACGGCCTTGGCGGCCTCGTTGATCTCCCACAGCGACAGGTCGCTGCCACCGGTGATCGACAGCAGGATCGAGTGCGCGCCCTCCATGCTCGTCTCCAGCAGCGGCGACGCCACGGCCTGCTCGGCGGCGACCAGTGCACGGTTCTCGCCCGAGCCCATGCCGATGCCCAGCAGGGCGTTGCCGGCGTCGGACATGATCGTGCGCACGTCGGCGAAGTCGAGGTTGATCAGTCCGGGGAGCGTCACGAGGTCGGAGATCCCCTGCACGCCCTGGCGCAGGACGTCGTCGGCGACGCGGAACGCCTCGACCATCGATGTCTGCTTGTCGAGCACGGCCAGCAGGCGGTTGTTGGGGACGACGATCAGCGTGTCGACCTCGTCCTTGAGCGCCTGGATCCCGAGCTCGGCCTGCTCACGACGGCGCGTGCCCTCAAAGCCAAATGGCTTGGTGACGATGCCGACGGTCAGCGCGCCGAGCTCGCGCGAGATCCGCGCGATCACCGGAGCGGCGCCCGTGCCGGTGCCACCGCCGGCGCCGGCGGTGATGAAGACCATGTCCGAGCCCTTGAGCATCGCCTTGATGCGATCGAACTCCTCCATCGCGGCGCCACGGCCAAGCTCGGGGTTCGAGCCGGAGCCCAGGCCCCGCGTGAGCGCGGCGCCGATGTGCAGCGTCTGGTGTGCGAGGGACTGCTGCAGGGACTGCAGGTCGGTGTTGACGGCGAAGAACTCGACGCCGTTGACCTCGGCCTCGACCATCCGGTTGACGGCGTTTGAGCCGCCGCCCCCGACGCCGACGACGCGCAGGACGGGCTGGCCCACGGGCAGCGCCTGACCGAACGGCGTCTGGCGACCGGACGTGTCCGGGCGAGCGAAGGCGTCGTGCTGCTTGGGCGGTGGCTCCGCGCTGCGAATGCGACCGGCGTCGGTCGCGGGCTCGGGCGCGGGGGCGTCCATGAGGTTGTCGGGCAGCTCGGAGGAGAACGCGTGGCGCAGGCGATCCTGCGGAGATGGGATGTGCGCTTCCTCGACGACCTCGGGCTCGTCTCGCGCAGTGAACGAGGGATGCGGCACCTCGCGGGGCGGGATCTCCTCGATCGGCGTCGCCTCCGGCGCGGTGGCCGCGGGCAGCGCGTGCTCGGACGTGTCGGTCTTCGAGGCGGCCTCGGCCGCGGCGGCATCCTCCTCGGTCTTGCGAAAGAGGGCGGCCAGCGGGCCTTCTCTCATGCTCGCGCGCTTACCGGATGCCATGAGAGAGAACCTCCTCCGCGAGGTCGCGATAGGACTGGGCGGCCGTGCCGTCGGGATCGTACTTGAGCACGGACATCCCTTGGACCGGCGCTTCCGCAAAACGCACGGTTTTCTTGATCCGCGAGGCGAACAGCCGCTCACCGAAGTTCTCCTCGAGGATCTCGATCGCCTCCTTGGCGTGAACCGTGCGCATGTCCATCATCGTCGGCAGGATGCCCTCGATCTGGACGTCGGGGTTGAGGTTCTCGCGAATCATCTGAAGCGTGTTCTGCAGCTGGATCAGGCCGCGCATTGACAGATACTCGCATTGGACGGGGACGATCACCTTGTGCGCGGCCGTCAGGGCGTTGATCGTCAGCAGCCCGAGCGAGGGTGGCGTGTCGATGCAGATGAAGTCGTAGTCGTCCTGCACGCCCTTCAGGGCCTTGTCCAGCGAGCGCTCGCGGCCGATCTGCGTCGACATCGCGATCTCGGCGCCGGCGAGGTCGATCGAGGCGCACGCGACGTCGATCTCGCGGCGATGGACGACCTGCTTGATCGGGATGTGATGCACGAGCACGTCGTACATCGACAGCTCCAGGGTGTCGGGATCGATGCCCTGGGACATCGTCAGGTTGCCCTGGGGGTCCATGTCGACGCACAGCACCCGGTGGCCGCTCTCGGCGAACGCGGCCGCAAGGTTCAACGTCGTGGTCGTCTTCGCGACGCCGCCCTTCTGGTTGGCGAAGGCGATGATCCTGGCCTTCTGCTGCACGGGAGGCTCCGTTGGGGTCGGGAAACCGGACACGTCGGCTCTATTCGCACGCGCGAGGGGGATTCCTTCAGGCTTATGTGTAGACGCTCACCCCATGAGCACCCGTCGCGGTGCCGACTACCATCCGGCCGCGATGCTCTGCCACTGCGACGACGTGCCGTGGGCGACGCATGAGCACGGCGATCTGCGGTTTCAGCGCCAGCGCCTGGGCGCTGCCGCGGGGGCTCGGGACATCGGGCTCAGCCGTTACCGGATCGCCCCGGGATGCCAGGCGATGCCGTTGCATGTGCACGCCGACGAGGAGATCGCGCCGCTTCATCGCAGCTCGCCGCGCCACTGCCACTCCGTCGAGGACGAGCTGTTCGTCGTGCTCGACGGTGACGGGGTCCTGGTGCTCGGCGACGAGTCCCATCCGGTACGGGTCGGATCGGTCATCGCGCGCCCGCCTGCGACCGGCGTCGCGCACACCTTCCAGGCCGGCGAGGACGGGATGGCGCTGCTGGCCTTCGGCACCCGCGAAGCGAGCGACCTGTGCTGGTATCCGGACTCCGGCAAGGTCTTCTTCAGAGGCCTGAAGGTCGTCGCGGGCGTGCAGGCGCTGGACTACTGGGACGGCGAGTCGTAGTCGCGCTGCTCTCCAGGCGCCTGCTCGTCGTGACGGGCAAGGGCGGCGTCGGAAAGACGACGATCGCGGCGGCGCTCGGGCTCGTCGCGGCTCGCGCGGGCAAGCGCACGATCGTCGCGGAAGTCGCGCGCCGCGGCGACGTCGCGAGCGCCTTCGACCGCGCCGGCGCCGAGCCGTTCGAGGAGATCGAGCTCGCCCCCGGCCTGTTTCACATCTCGATCGATCCGCAGGACGCGCTGGAGGAGTACCTGCGTGACCAGCTTCCGCGCGGTCCGATCGCCGACATCCTCGCGCGCAGCCGCGTCTTCGGCCTGCTCGCGGCCGCGACGCCGGGCATGCGCGAGCTGCTGACCGTCGGCAAGCTGTGGGAGCTGGCGCAGTTCGAGCGCCGCACGCCGGGCGCCGACGCCTACGACCTCGTCGTCGTCGACGCGCCCGCAACCGGCCATGGCGTCGCGGTCCTGACCGCCCCGCGAACCTTCGCGGCCGCCGCCGGCAGCGGGCCCGTCGCGCGCCAGGGCAAGAAGATCGACGCGACGCTGTCAGATCCGGAGCAGACGGCGGTGATCGCCGTCGCCAAGGCCGAGGAGCTCGCCGTCACCGAGACCGGCGAGCTGCGCGCGTCGTTGCGCGAGCGGATGGGCCTGGGGATCGAGCGCGTCGTCGCCAACGCGCTGGACCCCGACCGCTTCGATGACGAGGAGGCCACGGCGCTGCAGGCGCACGCGGCGCGCCCCGCGGTCGCGCGTGCGCTGGCCGGCCACCGCCGCGCGCTGCGCCAGCGCGCGCAGCTCGCCCGGCTCGCGGATCTCTGCGAACAGGAGCCGGCGCGGATCGCGCTGCATCCCGGCGGTCCGCTGCTCGAGCAGCTCGCCGACGAGCTCGCCCCCCAACTCGGCCTGCCATGACCGGCGTCGCGCAACGGCTGGAGGGCATGCGCGTCTGCATCGTCGCCGGCTCGGGCGGCGTCGGCAAGACCACCGCGTCGGCGGCGCTCGCCCTCGGGCTCGCCGCGTCGGGCCAGCGAGTGGCCGTCGTGACGATCGACCCCGCGCGGCGCCTGGCGCAGTCGCTTGGGCTCCAGGAACTCGGCAACGACCCGCGCCAGGTCGATCCGGCGCTGCTTGCGTCCCACGGCGTGCGGATGCGCGGCGAGCTGTGGGCGATGATGCTCGATCCGAAGGCGACGTTCGACGACCTCATCGCGCGGCTGTCACCCGACGAGCGCACGCGCGAGGATGTGCTGGGCAACCGCATCTACCAGCAGCTGTCGGGCGCCGTGGCGGGGTCGCAGGAGTTCACCGCCGTCGCCAAGCTCTACGACCTGCACCGCGACGGCGGCTTCGACATGCTCGTCCTCGACACCCCGCCGTCGCGCAACGCGCTGGACTTCCTCGACGCGCCCGACCGCCTGACCGACTTCTTCGAGGGCCGTGCCATCAAGGTCCTGCTCGTGCCGACGGGCATCGCCGCGCGCGTCATGAGCCGCGGCACGGCGGTCGTCTTCTCGATCCTCAAGCGCCTGACGGGCGTGGACCTCATGGACGACATCGCGGTCTTCTTCGGCTCGCTCGGCGGTCTGATGGACGGATTCAAGGAGCGCGCGGCGGGCGTCAAGGCCCTGCTCGCCGATCCGGCGACGACGTTTCTCATCGTCACCTCCCCCGAGCGCGAGCCGGTCGCCGAGGCGATCTTCTTTCGCGGCAAGCTGCGCGAGGCTGGGATGGCGTTCGGCGGGCTGATCGTCAACCGCGTCAACGTCGCGGGCGACGACGAGCCAGAGGCGATCGCCGCCGAGCTCCGCGCGGCGGGTCTGGGCGCGCGGCTCGCCGAGAAGGTCGCCGCCAGCGCCGCCGACCTGCGGCTGCTCGCCGCCCGCGACGCCGCGTCGATCGAGCGCCTGAAGGCCGAGCTCGACGAACCGGACCCGATCGTCGTCGCGCGTCTGGACGGTGCGGTGCAGGACATCGACGGCCTGCTGGCGCTGCGCGACGCGCTCATGTAGACGCGTGGCAGATCAACCCCGCCTGCCGGGGTCAATGCGCCACACAGCGTGGCGCGTCACTCCTGGCACTGCGCGATCAAGGCGGCCGCGCCGCGCTACCCGGCGGCCCGCTTCAATCGCGGGCGTGCTTGTGCAGCGCATGCTCCCAGTCAGCGCGCGCGCGATCGAACGCCTCTGGGTCAAGGCGTTCGGGCGACGGATCGGGACCGGGTTCGGGCGGGTCGTCGCGGCCGTCGCCGCCGTGCCCGCCGCCACCCTGGCCGCGCCGTCGCAACCACACGGCGAGCGCGCCGATCGCCAGCAGGATCAGCGCGGCCTTCATCACGGGCGGCGCCGCCAGGCCGACGCGCACGGCGAGCAGCACGCCAATGCCGACGATCACCCGCCGCACACGCAGACCGCTCGCAACCGGATCGGCGTGCTGCATCCGCTTGATGGCAAACCAGGCGAGCGGTGCCAGGACGATCACGAGCGCAGCGATGAGCATCGACACTGACCATAGCTCCCCACTGATGCCGGCTGGGAGCCGGTGTTCGGGTGCTCGCCGCTCGACGATCTCGGCACGACCTGGCCGGCCCTCGAGAAGCCCGACAGCGGGTTCAGGCTGCGGCGGCGCCGTCCTCGGCGAGCAGCCCGTCGGCCACCGACCGCAGATCGGCGTCCAAGTGGCCACACAGCACGTCTCGCAACAGGGCGCGCAGGTGCGCGGTCACCTCGGCCAGCAACACCTGGACGCCACCGTCGGCGGGTGCCAGGCCCGCGATCACCGAGCGCTCCAGCGACACGGCCTGCGCGACGCGATCGGTGACGTGAGCCCGGCGTTCGGCGGTCGCGCACAGCGCGGCCACACGGCCGGCCAGTCGCCCGCTCGCAGGACCCTCGGGCTCCAGCAGCGCTCGCAGCGCCAGCAGATGGTCGGTCAGCGCCTCGAACAGGCTGGGGCGCTCGCATCCGAGCTCATAGCGGCGCAGCGCCCACGCGATCTCGCCGGCACGCGGGGTGCGGCGCGTGACGAGCGAGACGAACGCTCGCAGCTCGTCCTCGGCGGCCTCCCCGACGAGCAGCTCGCCGTTTGGACGCCCGCCGGTGCCAAGGTCGCCCAGCGCCCACGGCCCGGCGCCGCTGCGCTCCCACCCGACGGGTCCCAGCGCGACGCGAGCCGGATCGAACAGGCGCAGCGCGCTCAGCAGGCGCCGGAAGCGCACGCGCGCCTCGGTCAGCGGCGCGGGACCGGCGGGATGGCTCTCAAGCGACAGGCAGGCGAGCACGGCAGGCCCGTCGCCGATCGCGCCGCGGGGCCACACGGCATCCGGGGGCGGGTCGTCGAGCTCGTCGCCGCGCACCAGCGACAGCCCTTCCCCCAGCGCGATCTCCGGGGACTCGATGCGAAGGCCCAGCACCGGCACGACGACGACCGCCTCGGCAATGCCCGCGAACAGCGCGCCTTCGAGCTCGGCGTACGCGCGATCCATGCGCTCGGCCGTGAGGGCGAACTCGGTGGCGTCGTCGAACACGCGGCTGAGAAACGCGCGAAGCACCGCGTCGGCTCGCTCACGCGGGTCTGATGGAATGCGCGGCTCGCCCTGGTCGCGCAGGTACTCGCCGAGCCCGTCGAGGCCCGCCAGCGCGCGAGCCGCGGCCGGGTAGCTTGGCATCCGGCAGAGGATCCCGATGTGATCGCGGATGTAGGCGCCCGTCAGCGGCCGGTAGCAGTACAGCGGCGTGTCGCGCCGGCGGCCGCGGGACTCCACGAGCTCGAAGCCGATCTCCGCACCCTCGTGCGACTCGTCGGCGAGGTGGCACGCCGCATCCTCGGCGAACACGCTGAGCGCGGCGTGCAGGGGGCGATGGCGCATGCCCGGCGATTCGCTCCCCGTACGCATGCTCCTGCCCGTGCAGGCCGCCGTTCAGGAGAGTCAGGGTCCGCCCGAGGCCGGGCGCGCGCGCAGGATGATGTCGTGGCTGGTGACCAGCAGCCCGAGCCGCTCGCCGAGGCCCTCGATCGCGCGCTCGAGCTCCTCGTCCTCGAAGGGCACGACGTCGCCGGAGTTCTCCATGACGATGTGATGGTGATGCTCGCCAGAGGGATTGACCGGCTCGTAGCGCGCGACGCCCTCGCCGGAGTCAAAGCGCCGCACCAGACCCAGATCGTGCAGCGTCTCCAGCGCGCGGTAGATCGTCGCGGTCGAGCCGGCGCTGCCGGTCTCGCGCAGGCGGTCGGCGATCTCCTGCGCCGTCAGCAGGCAGCTCTGGCAGGCCAGCAGCTCGACGACGGCGCTGCGCCCGGCGCTGGCGCGCAGACCGGCCCCGCGGAGCACCTCGTTTGAGTGCTCCAGCCAGCTCGTGTCGGTGATGCGGTGCACCGGCCTATCGTCGCAGAGCGGCGTAGGACCGGGCGCGCGTGGGTAGCCTCCTCGGCGACATGCAAGCGCCCAACGCCCCCGCGGCGACGGACGCCAGGCACGCGAAGGACGGCCGGCGAGTGGCGTCGATCGATGGGCTGCGGGGCGTCGCCGCACTCTCCATCTTCGTCTTCCACGGATGGCTGTACACGATGCCCGAGCCGGGCGCGATCGGTGATCCGACGATCGTCGAGGAATCCGTTCGCGAGCTGCGACTCGCGCTGGTGCTGTTCTTCGTGCTGTCGGGCTTCCTGCTGTCGCGCCCGTGGTTCGCCGCCCAGCTGGACGGTCGGAGCCGGCCGGACCTGCGCGGCTACGTGCGGTCACGCGTCGCTCGCATCGCGCCCGCCTACTACGTGGCCCTGATCGGCTCGATCGCGTTGCTGTGGAGCCTGGACGCCACTCCCGGCGTCGTCCTGCCGCCCGCCAGCGAGCTGCCGCTGTTCTTCGCCTTCGCGCAGAACACGTCGACGTCGAGCGTGATGACGCTCAACCCGCCGATGTGGTCGGTCTGCGTCGAGGTGAGCTTCTACGCCGTGCTGCCCCTGATCGCGTGGCTCGCAGGCCGGCTGCCGCGCCGGCGAGGCGCCATGGCCTGCGTGCCGCTGGCGCTGATGGCGGTCGGCGTGCTGTGGAACTGGTGGATCGCCGACGGCGAGCGCGGCGACACGTTCGCCACCACGCTGATCGCGATGCTGCCGTTCTTCGCGGCGGGCATGCTGGCCGCGCTCGCGCTGCACGGCCGCACGCCCTCCACCCGCACGCGGCGCGTGATGATCGGCGCGGGCATCGCCTGCGTCGCCTCGGACATGGCCTTCGAAACCGTCGCGCCGGCAAGCGGCCTCGATCCCACCCTGTACTACGCGATCGCCCGCACGCTTCCCGGCGCCGGCTGCGCGCTGATCGTCGGCGCCGTCGCCACCGGGCCGGGCGGCCCGCTGCTCGGAGGGCGGGTCCTGGCAGGGATGGGCACGATCTCCTACGGCTTCTACCTGTGGCACGAGCCGGTGTTGCTGGCCCTGCGGGGCAACGGGCTGCTGCCGCTGAACCCCGTGCTCGGCATGGCCGTCGCGCTGCCGGTGGCGATCGCGCTCGCAACGCTGAGCTGGCTGGCGATCGAGCGACCGGTGATCAGGTGGGCGGCGCGCGTCAACGGGCAAGCGCGCCAGCGGCGGCGCGCGAGAACGCAGGCCGCGTCAGGCGAGCGTGCCGGCAGGCGCGAGGTCGGCGCAGTCGGCACGTAGCCAGTGATCGCCGTACTCGCGCATGCCGTCGATGATCGGCAGCAGCGCGCGGCCCTTGGCCGTCAGCACGTACTCGACGCGCGGCGGCACCTCGGGATAGGTCTCGCGCTCGACGATTCCCTGCTCCTCCAGCGCCCGCAGGCGAAGCGACAGCGTGCGCGGGCTGATGCCCTGAAGCGAGCGCTCGAGCTCACAGAAGCGCGAGCGGCCTTCGGAGAGGTCGCGGACGAGCAGCAGCGTCCACTTGCCGCAGACGATCTCGGCAGTCTTGCAGACGGGACATGTGTCGTCCATACCCCAACACTTTACCGACTGAAGTGCGCTGCCCGCGCGCGTGGCCGACCTACGCGACGCGCTGCTCCTCGACCTGCTCCAGATCGGCCATCGTCGTGCCCTTGCGGCCGTCGGCCTGCAGCAGCAACTTGAAGTCATGTGGGCTCGTGGCGGCCTTGAGCGCCTCGGCGACATCGACACGGCCGGCCTTGACGTGCTGGAAGAGCGCCTGGTCGAAGGTCTGCATGCCGTAGTAGGCGCCTTCGCTGACGACCTCCGTGAGCCGCCCGGTCTGCAGCGGGTCCATGATCATGTCCCGCACGCGGCCGGTCATGCGCATGATCTCGCAGGTCGCGACACGGCCGCCGTCGGTCGCACGGACGAGGCGCTGGGAGATGACGCCCTTCAGCGTCCCGGCGAGCATCGAGCGGACCTGCTGGTGCATGTGCGGCGGGAAGAAGTCGATGATGCGGTTGACGGTCTCGGCGGCGTCGACGGTGTGCACGGTCGACAGCACAAGGTGGCCGGTCTCGGCGGCGGAGAGCGCGGTGTGCACCGTCTCCTCGTCGCGCATCTCCCCGATCAGGATCACGTCGGGGTCCTGGCGCAGCACGCGACGCAGCGCGTGCTTGAAGGACAGCGTGTCCATCCCGACCTCGCGCTGGTTGATGATCGACTGCTTGTCGACGTGCAGGAACTCGATCGGGTCCTCGATCGTGACGATGTGCTTGGACATCGTGTGGTTGATGTGATCGAGCATCGCCGCAAGCGTCGTGGACTTGCCCGAGCCGGTGGTCCCGGTCAGCAGGATGATGCCGCGCCCCTCCTCGGAGAGGTCGGTGATGACCGGCGGCAGCAGCAGGTCGGAGACCGAGCGAATCGAGACGGGGATCGCCCGGCAGACGATGCTCAACGCGCCGCGCTGGCGGAAGGCGTTGACGCGGAAGCGCGCGACACCGGAGATCGAATAGGAGAAGTCGACCTCGAACTCCTCGGCCAGCTCGTTGAGCTTGACCGGGTCCTGGAGCATCGTGCTCACAGCCTGTTCGGTGTCATGGGCGGTCAGCGGCGGTTGGTCCTCGATGGGACACAGGTCGCCGTCGACGCGGGTCATCGGCGGGGTCTCGACCTTCAGGTGCAGGTCCGATCCCCCGGATGCCACCAGTGTGCAGAGGGCGTTGTCGATGTCGAACACGTGGCCCCCATCGGTCGCTGCGGGCCGGCGCCTGAGAGCCGGGTGGGGCCAACTGGACGAATGTCGTCGGTCGTCAACCCGGCTAGCTCGTCGCAGCTGCCCCCAGCGCGCTGCGCAGCGCCCGCGCGAACGCCTCGGGCTGCTCGACCGCGGGGTCGTCGGCGGCGCCGTCGATCACGTGCAGCGGCCATCCATAGCGCGTGCTCGCCGCCTGCGCGACGGACAGCCGGACCTGGAGATCCTCGCGGCCCCAGATCAGGGTCGTCGGGACGGCGATCTGCTCCAGCTGCGTCGCTTCGATCGCGGGCAGCGCGAGCGCCGGCATCAGGCTGCGCAGCGCCGCCTTGCCGGCGGCGCTGCGCGCTCCCTGCAGGGCGTAGGCCTCGAGCGTCGCCAGGCGGTCGCCCATCGCGTCGCGCAGGCCGTCGTGGTCGGCCATGCAGACGCGCATCAGACCGCGCTGCGAGCGCGGGGAGGGTCGCGCCACGAAGCGCACCAGCCCCAGCGCGAAGCGCGGCGCCGGCCGAAATCGCGCGAGGCCGTAGGAGTCGACCAGCACGAGCCCGCTGAGCGTGCCCGCGGCGGCCGCGAAGCGCGCCGCCAGCGCGCCGCCGAGCAGATGGCCAACAACGACCGGCGGCGACGAGCACGTCTGCTCGATCAGCTCGCCGAGCCAGGTCAGCATGCGTGGGGCGTCCAGCGCGCCGTCGAACTCGACGGAGGCGCCGTGGCCGGGCAGGTCGGGCGCGATCACGCGATGGTCGTTGGCGAGGCCGGGGATCACGCGCGTCCACGTCGCCGCGAACTCGCCCGGGCCGTGCAACAGGATCAGCGGCGGACCATCGCCGCCCTCCAGCACGGCGGTCGAGATGCCCGCCAGCCGCAGGCGCCGCTCCGAGACGGGCATCGTCGCCAGCAGGCGCGCGCGAGCGCTGTCGCCTCCAATGGCGCCCTGCGCGGGGCGCGGCCGTGTGATCGTGGTCATGGGGGTCTCCTCATGGTCGGCGGTCTGCTCCTGTGGCAACCGAAGCTACGAGCGGAGCGCCGTGCGCGCATCGCCTGAACGACCCAACCGCGAGCCGGCGAGCGCATGGGTCCTTTCACCCAGCGCGGCTCACAGCAGCTCGTGCCGGTAGGCATAGGCAGTGGCGGCGGCGCGCGAGGAGACGCCGAGCTTCACGTAGATGTTGCTCACGTGGCGGTCGATCGTGCGCTGGCTGAGCACGAGCTCGGAGGCGATCTGGCGGTTGGTCGCTCCGGCGACGAGGCGGCGCAGCACCTGCAGCTCGCGCCTGCTCAGACCGTGGGCGTCGTCCGCGCCGCCATCGTGCTCGCCGGCATCGATCGACGCCAGGTCCGGCCCTGCGCCGAGCCTTTCGAGGGCGTCGCGCGCCTCGCCGAGCTCGAGCCGCGCCGCGTCGTCGTCGCCCAGCGCGTGGCAGGCGCGGCCCACCAGGATGCGGGCGCGAGCCGCCTCGTAGGGGGCTTCGAGCTCGTGCCACACGCGCCACGCGCGGCGCAGGCTGGGCAGCGCCGCGGCGGGATCGCCGTCGGCGAGCTCGACGGCTCCGCGGGCATGCTCGACGATCGCCTCCAGGACGTCGCTGGCATGGCCCGCGGCCAGCGCCTGCAGCTGCTCGGCGGCGCTGCGGGCGGCGGCGACGTCGCCGCCGGCGAGCAGGATCTCGACGCACGCGGGCAGCAGCTTGATCTGGGCCAGCCGGTCGGTCGTCTCGCCGACCGCGCGCCGGATCGCCGCGCAGGCAGCGTCCGCGTTGCCCTGCGCCAGGCGCAGCAGCGAGAGCCCTGGCTGCGCCTCGCGACCACAATGGCCAGCCTCCCTGTACGCCGCCTCGGCAGCTTCGAAGCGGCCTCGCAGGCGGTGGATCTCGCCCTCGAGGTAGGCGGCCTCGCCGACCGTCTTGCGGTTGTCGCCCTCTGCCGCCCTGCGGCTGGCGCGCCGCGCCTCCTCCAGCGCCTCGGGCCAGGCGCCCCTGAGCTGCATGATCTCGGCACGGTGCACGAGGCAGCGGCCGCTGAAGGCGACCATGTCGGGCTGGCGTTCGCACCAGCGCGTCAGGGCCGCCGTCCACTGCTGTGCGCGACGCGGTTCGTAGGCGGCCTGGCAGCCGAGGATCACGCCGCAATAGACCAGCCCACTGGCGATCGGCGAGAGCTCGCCGGTCGTGACGGACACCATCGCTTCGTCCAGCAGCGCCAAGCCTTCATCGACCCGACCGGCGTTGACCAGCAGGTGCCCCTGAAGGTGCGTCGCCAGGGCGAAGAGGTCCTGATCACCGAAGCGCTGGCCGATCGCGGCGACCTCGGCGGCGACCGCAGCGCCCGCCTCCATGTCGCCGGCGCTCTCGTGCCGGAAGGCGCGCGGCAGCAGCAGGTAGCCCTGCTCGACGCAGTCCTCGCCGTGACCGTCCACAAGCCGCTGCGCGCGGCCCAGCCAGCCGCTGCCGCGGCCGAGCTCCCCGCTCATGAACAGATGCGTCCCGGTCCAGAAGGCACAGCGCGCCGCGCGCAGCGTCGCGCCGGCCTGCAGGTGGGCATGGTGTGCGAGCTCGAGCTCGCTGACGTACTCGTCGTCGCGACCGAGCATGTAGGACGAGGTCGCCAGCAGCTCGAGGTCGGCGGCGCCCAGCCCGGCCTCGAGGTCGGCGCGCGACAGCGCGTCGTGGGCGGCCCGCCACGCGCGGGCGTCATAGGCGTCGCGGCCTTGCTGGAGCTCGTCGAGATCCGCCACGAGAAGAACGTACCTAGCCCGCTGTCCGACAGTCGATGGGTGAGATCGGCCTGTTCTCGCCCGCACGCACGTTGGGTAGTACTGCCGATGCGGGCGCCACGCCGTCGGACGTACGTTGCCGGCACGCTTTCCGCAACGGACGGTTGGCACAGCCAAGGAGACAGACATGGCCAACGAGACGACCCACCCGTCGCGCGGCGCCGGCCCCCGCAGCGCGACCCAGGCCCCAGGCCCCGCCGGCGTCGAGTCGGTCGAGACCGTGATCATCGGCGCGGGCCAGGCGGGCCTGGCGACCGGCTACCACCTGACCCGCAGCGGCCACGCGTGCGTGATCCTCGAGGCCGACGCGTGCGTCGGCGCCCAGTGGCGGCGGCGCTGGCCGTCGCTGCGGCTGTACTCGGCCGCGCGCCTGGACGGGCTGCCGGGAATGCGCTTCCCGGCCAGCGCGAGCTCGTTTCCGAGCGCCGCTCAGATGGCCGACTACCTCGAGGCCTACGCCGAGCGCTTCGAGCTGCCCGTGCGCTGCGGCGTGACCGTCGACGGACTGCGCCGCAACGGCGAGCGCTACGTCGTCACGACGGGCTCGCGGCGCTACGAGGCCGACAACGTCGTGGTGGCGAGCGGAGGGTTCCGCGACCCGTACGTGCCGCAGCTCGCGGCGCAGCTGGACCCGGCGATCCTCCAGCTGCACTCCAGCGACTATCGCGAGCCCGGGCAGCTGCGACCCGGTCCGGTGCTCGTCGTCGGCGCCGCTCATTCCGGCGCGGACATCGCGTGCGAGGTCGCGGCCGAGCATGAGACGGTGCTGTCGGGCCCCGCCACGGGGCAGCTGCCGTTTCGCTGCGACGGGCCGTTGGCGCGTCACCTGATGCCGCCCGTGCTGCGCGTGCTCGCCACGCGCGTGCTGACCGTGCGCACGCCGATCGGTCGCAAGGCACGCGCGAAGGTGCGCTCCGGCGGCGGCCCGCTGCTGCGCCATCGCTCGCCCGAGCTGCGCGCGGCCGGCGTCGAGCGCGTGCTGGAGCGCACGTCCGCGGTCGTCGACGGCAGGCCCATGCTCGAGGGCGGCCGCGTGATCGATGCCGCGAACGTCATCTGGTGCACGGGCTTTGACAACGACTACGGCTGGATCGCCTGCGAGCTGCCGATCGGCGACGACGGCTACCCCGTGCAGCGGCGCGGCGCGGTTGACGGCTGCCCGGGGCTGTACTTCGTCGGGCTCACCTTCCAGGACTCGTTCAGCTCGATGCTGATCCTGGGCGCAGGGCGCGACGCCGCCGGCGTCGCCGCGCAGATCGGCCAGCACGCGCCGCGCCCGGTGGCCGCCTGAGGACCCCGCGGCGGGCGACCGAGCGCGAGCCCGCAAGCTCGTCTGCCGCGAGCAGCAGCTCGATCATGGCGCCGTCCGTAGCGGATGGCGTTCAGGTCGCGCTGGGCGGGTGCGCGAGGACGTTGATGATGTGGCCCGACGAGACGTCTAGGCGACGTCGCGGAGCTTCTGGGCCTCCGCGAGGGACTGCAGCTTCTTCAAGGACTGGTTCTCGATCTGGCGGATGCGCTCGCGCGTGACGTTGAACGTGCGGCCCACCTCGTCGAGCGTGCGGGGGTGCTCGCCGCCGAGGCCGTAGCGCAGCTCGAGCACGCGGCGCTCGCGGTAGGAGAGGTTCTCCAGTGCCTCGCGCAGCGCCTCCTTGGTGAGGATCTCCGCGGCGCGCTCGTAGGGCGACTCGGCACGCTCGTCGGCGATGAACTGCCCGAACTCGGACTCCTCCTCGTCGCCGACGGGCTTCTCCAGCGAGACCGGCGCCTGCGCGGAGCGCTTGATCGAGTCGACCTCCTCGGGATCGATGCCGGTGACCTCGGCGATCTCCTCCGGGGTGGGCTCGCGACCGAGCTCGGTGACGAGCTTGCGCTCGGCGCGGCCGATCTTGTTGAGCTTCTCGACGACGTGGACCGGGATCCGGATCGTGCGCGCCTTGTCGGCGAGCGCGCGAGCGATCGCCTGACGGATCCACCAGGTCGCGTAGGTGGAGAACTTGAATCCCTTGCGGTAGTCGAACTTCTCCGCCGCGCGCACGAGACCGAGCGTGCCCTCCTGGATGAGGTCGAGGAACGGCAGCCCCTGGTTGCGGTAGTTCTTGGCGATCGAGACGACAAGGCGCAGGTTGGATTCGACCATCTTCTGCTTGGCGTCGAGGTCGCCGCGCTCGATGCGCTTGGCGAGGTCGACCTCCTCTTGGGCGGTGAGCAGACGGACCTTTCCGATGTCCTTCAAGAACAGCTGAAGGGAGTCCGTCGTCATGTCCGGCTTGAGGTCGATCGTCGTCTTCTTGCGCGCACGGCGCTTGTCGGGCGCGCGCTCGACGGCGTTGGCGGCCGCAGCGGCTGGATCGATCTCCTCGACGAGCTCGATCTCCGACTTCTCCAGGTAGCCGTGGAGCTCTTCGATGTCGGCCTCGTCGAGATCGACCTCGGCGACCGCGCCGGCGATCTCGGCGTACGTGAGCACGCCGGTCAACTGGCCCTTGGCGACCAGGCCCTTGATCTCTTCGAGTTCTTGCAGTTCGACTACGGACATTGCATTCGCTTTCACGTCGTGCGCCGACTCTGGGATCCGCCCGCACACTCGAATAACCGAGGCGAGGACTGTACTTCTGGGGCAGCACCTCGCCCAACCTAAGAGGCCAACTGTAGCGTGCCGACTCAGCCACTACTACGAGTCGGTGGGCCGCCCGTCTCACGTCGCGCTGCGGGATGGCGCCGAGCACGTGGCATCATGCACGTCGTGTCTGAAGATCCCGATCCAGAGCGCGAGGTCATGACGAGCCTGCCGCGCACGAGACCCGCGCGCCGCAGCTCCAAGCGGGCGCCTCGGCAGACCGCCGACGGCACGTCCAACGGCTCCACGGCGGACCTGCCGCCGGACAGCGCGGGAGGGCAGTCGCGCGACACGCCCAAGGCGACGACGCCGGCCAAGCACAAGCCGACGGCCAAGCCCACGCCGACGGCCAAGCCCAAGGCACAGGCCAGGCCCAAGACACAGGCCAGGCCCAAGGCACAGGCCACGCCCAAGGCCCAGGCGACGACGGGGCCGGGCGCGCCGCGCCGCGAGCCACGCCGCACTCCGCGTCCCAAGCCCGCAACCGCGACGTCCGGCGATGCACCGGCAAAGCGGCGCACGGCGCCGCCGAGCGACGCGCCCCGCAGCGATCCGCCACGCGACCCGCCCAAGCGCAAGGTGCCGGCCGCCGGATATGCCGCTCCGTCCAGCCCACCTTCGGAGGATGCGCCCACGTCGCCGGTCTCGGACCTCGTGACGACGACGATGCAGGCCGCGGGCGAGCTGGCGCAGATCGGGGTCGACGTGGGGCGCTCGGCGCTGCGCTCGATGCTGGACCGCCTTCCCAAGGCCTGACGAGATAGGGTCCGCGAGGTCTGCCGGTCTCCGGGTCTCCCGGAGAGCGGGGTGATCGACGAGCCGGTAGGGACACCGGATCGGCGGGGAGCACGGGTCGCGCGACGGATGGCCTCGCGCGCTCGGCCGCGGCCTCTTGGGCCGGCTGCCCCTTCCCCGCAGGCGGCGAACCCTGTGATGTTCTGCGTCCGTTCAGACCGCACCGCCTTCACCGCCGCGCTCTGTGCGGGACTGGCCTGCTGCACGTTCGCAGCCTCAGCGCGCGCCGACCGCGAAACCGGCGGCGCCTCGACGCCGACGAAGATCCCCAAGAACGTGGCTCCCGCGGGTTATGGCACGCCCGGCAAGCGGTCGATCGTGGCCGCTTCGACCGCCGTCGTCGGCAAGCGGGTGATCGTCCGAGGAACGATGCCCGGCGCCGCTCGCCGGCGCGTGTACCTCCAGCGCCTGGATCCCAAGCGGGGGTGGCGCAACGTCGCTCGTGCGCGCGTTCGCAGCACCAAGCGGCTGCTCATCCGCTGGAAGCCGCAGCGCAGCGGGCGCACGAGCCTGCGCGTGGTCCTGCGGCGCCGCGTGGGCGCGGCGGGCACCGCGCCCGTCGCGAACATCAACGTCTACCGGCCGGCGCGGGCGACGCTCTTCGGGCCGGGACTGTTCGGTCGCCAGACGTTCTGCGGCCAGAGGCTCACGCCTGACCTGCTGGGCGTCGCCCATCGCCGCCTCGCGTGCGGAACGCTCGTGGCGATCCTGCACAACCGCCGCGAGATCGTCGTCCCGGTCGTCGACCGCGGCCCGTTTCACGCGGGCTTCGATTGGGATCTCACGCAGGGCACAGCCGATCTACTGGGGTTCGAGGGCACCGGCGACATCGGCTACGTACGCGCCGTCGACTAGCGTCCGCGCCATGGCCGCGGCCGTCGCCCTGATCCTCGGGCTCGCGCTCGCCTGGTTCGCCGGGATCCGGCGGCTGCTCAACCGCTCCAGGCTCGTCGCCCGGTCGATCATCGCCGACCCCGAGCAGCACACCACGATGGATGCGCGCGGGGCGGTGCGCTCGGTCCAGGCCGCCGACGTGACGCTTCCGGCAGGCGCCCTGCGGGAGATCTGGACGCCGATGCACCTCGAGCGCCTCGCGCGCACCTACTGGCGCTTTCTGTCGCGCTGCACGCTCGGCGTGATCCACGTGAGCTACGACGAGTCCAGCCGGGCGGTCGTGCTGCTCACGCGGCCCTTCGTCCTGCTGCGCTTCCACGCGCCGGACTACGAGATGGACGCCGACCGCGGCGTCGTGCGCTGGCGGATCGCCCGCGGCGTGCTCGTGTCGCGCAGCGGCCATGACGGCGACGGCTACCTGCAGATCGAAGTGCGCCGCTGCGCAGCGGTCGATCCCGAGACCGCGCGCGTGCACGTCGAGGTGGAGGTGGCGAACTTCTATCCGGCCCTGGCCAGCGCGGTCGCCCGCTGGTTCTACTCGGCGACGCAGTCGCGCATCCACGTGATCGTCACGCACGGCTTTCTGCGCTCGCTGGCCCGGCTGGACCTCGAGCCGTCGGTCGTTGGCCGCTACGCGGCGACAGAGGATCGCGGCGACGTTCCCGATCGCAGCGATCGATCCGGCACGTGATGCCGGCCGGTCCGGCCGCACGCGATCGTGGCGTGCGGTCCGGTGCCGGAGTGCCTATGCGCCGCGCGGGTGCGCGGTGTGGCGCGGGAGGTGCCGGCCTTCCAGCAGCCGCGGCACGAACATGAGCGCGGCGAAGCCGACGAGCACGTAGACCGCGTCGGTGAGGGTGCCGGTTCCGAAGATCTCGGACACGACATTGGTGTCGAACAGCGCGATGACGGCCCAGTTCAGGCCGCCGACGATGAGCAGGGCGATCCACAGGGGATCGAGCCGCTTGAGGAGTTCCATCACGCCTCCTTTGATTGACGCGACGGGGTGTATGGGACGTCACCTGATACCCCGCCGCTTGCGGGAGGTTTCACCGTTTCTCAGATCATGCCCGGGGGCTTGCGGGCCCCGGCGGACTCCCCGCTTCGCAAGGCGGCGCCGGTGAGCATCAGCAGGCTCCCCGCCAGCGCGACGTACCACCCCCAGCGAAGCTCGATCTGGCCGGGCGGCTCACCCGGTCGATCGATGACCCCGACGTAGAGCACCAGGCCCACGACGAGGATCGACAGGACGGCGGTCAGCTCTCCACGTGCCCACGACAGCTGGTGATCGCGTGCGATCACGTAGGCGAGAACGAACGGAGCGATCGCGATCACCAGGAAGACCCAGCGCAGGATGTGGTGGACCTGCCAGGCGCTCTTGTCGCCGATGCCGGCAGAGCCGGCGATCTCGGCCAGCGGGCTCACCGCGGCATACCAGGGGCCGAACACGCAGGCCGCGAGCAGCAGCGCTCCGAACATCGCGGCGAGCTCCTTGGGCGTCAGACGCTGCATCTCCGGGGAACGTACCGCTCGGGCGCGCCGTGGGATCGGCGCCGCGAGGCTCGGCGCACATCAACACCCGGTACGGGGTGGACGATGCAGGCATCGCGATCATCACTGTCACCTCGTGTTGCTGCTCAACGAGCGGCTGATCCTGATCAGCATCTACTGCTGACCGATGCCGTAGCGCGCGAACAGCGCGCCCTCGTGCTCCAGCAGCCAGCGCAGCGCCACGCGGTAGGGCTCCCGCAGGTGCGCGCCCTCGACGATCGAACGCTCGCCGGCATCGCCGGCGAGCAACGGTGCGGTCGACAGGAACAGCTCGTCGACCAGGCCGCCGGTCAGCAGTGAGGCGTTGAGACGCGGCCCGCCCTCGCACAGGATCGACCGCACGCCGTGGGCGTCACGCAGCTGCGACAGCGCCGCCGGGAGGTCGACCGGCTCGAAGCGCAGGTACTCCACCTCGGCGCGGACGTCGGCCAGCGAGCTCGCAGACGACGTGACGATGACGACGCGCGAATCGGGGTCCTGCAGGAGCGGCAGGTCTGAGGGCACGTTCAGCGATCCGCTGACGATCACCGCCAGCGGATCGGCCTGCAGTCCCACGGCGCTGCGCTGCTCGCGCCGCGCCGGATCGGGCACGATGCGCCCATAACGCTCGACGCGGGCGGTGCCCGCCCCGATCATCACCGCGTCGACGCGGGTGCGCATCGCGTGAAAGAGCTGGCGGTCGGCGACGCTCGACAGCCCGCCGCTCTTGCCCTGCAGCACCGCGCGGCCATCGGTCGTGTGGACCATGTTCAGCGCCATGCTCGGTCGGCCAGGCGGCGCGCTCTCCCACGGCCGCCACTGGTTCATGGCCTCGTCGGCGGTCAGCTCGGCCGGCTCGGGCAGCAGCCGGCGCAGCGTCACGGCCGGCTCGTTGCGAGCGGGGGTCATGCTCGGCTGTCTGCAGGGGTGTGCGGCATCGCCCGCAAGTAGAACAGCTTCGCGCGTTCCCCTCGAAGCTTCACGTCCACGACATACCCCGTGTGCCATGCTCGGGAGACAGTGGGTATCCAGGAGATCGCATGAGCGACAGGCTGATCGGCGTCGACGTTGGCGGCACGAAGATCTCGGTCGCCGTCCTTGATGGCACGACGCTTCATCCGCCGAAGATCCGGCGTACCGACACCAGCGACGGCGAGCACCTGCTCGAGCAGCTCGTCGAGGCGATCGGTGAGGCCGGTGAGGCGCAGGCCGTCGGCGTCGCCGTGCCCTCGGTGATCGACTTCGCCAGCGGTCGCGTGCGCACGTCGGTCAACGTGCCGCTCGCCGACATCGCGCTGCGCGAGGTGCTGACCGAGCGCCTCGGAATCCCGGTCTTCGTGGACAACGACGCGACCTGCGCGGCGCTGGCGGAGGCCTACGACGACGGCGGTGAGCTTGTCGCCCGCCATCTCGTGATGTTCACGGTGGGAACGGGCGTCGGCGGCGGGATCGTCATCGACGGCCGCGTCTATCGCGGCGCCACCGGCGCGGCGGCGGAGATCGGCCACACGATCGTCGGCGGCGCGCTCGGCGGCACCCCCTTCCCCCACGCCGGCCGCTTCCCGCAGCCCGGCTCGCTGGAGGCGCTGGCGTCGGGAAGCGCCCTGAACGAGCTCGGGAACGAGCACGGCCTGCCCGACGCCACGACCGTCGATGCCGCCCGTGAGGGCCATGAGGGCGCGTGCGCGGCGATCGACCTGCTCGGCCGGCGTCTCGGGGTCGGGATCGCCAACGCGATCAACACCTTCGACCCCGACCTCGTCGTCATCGGCGGCGGCGTCTCGGCGGCGGGCGAGCTGCTGCTGGCGCCCGCCCGCGAGGAGGCCGCGCGCTTCGTCCTGCACGGCGTCGGCACGAAGACGCTGATCTGCCAGGCGCGCTACGGACCCGAGGCGGGCGTGCGCGGCGCCGCCCTGCTCGCCGGCCAGGAGATCGAGAGCGAGGCGGCGGTGCGATGAGGATCGCGCTCGCCGTCGATCACGCGGGCGTGGCGCTGCACGACCCGATCAGCGAGGCGCTGCGCGACGACGGCCACGAGGTCGAGGATCTCGGCGAGCACGACGACTACCCGGACGTGGCGCTGGCGATCGGTCGCGCTGTCGCGGGCGACGACGCCGAGCGCGGCATCCTGGTCTGTGGCTCGGGCGCCGGGGTGTCGGTCGCCGCATCCAAGCTTCCGGGAATCCGTGCCGCGACCTGCCACGATCACTACTCAGCCGCGCAGTGCGTCAGCCACGACGACTGCAACGTGCTGTGCCTCGGCGCGCGGGTGATCGGCCCGGCGGTCGCCGCCGAGCTCGCGCGGGCGTTCGCCGGCGCGACGTTCAGCGGCGAAGAACGCCACGTGCGCCGCCTACAGAAGGTCTTCATCTTGGAACGCGACGGACTGGAGTCGAAGCTGTGACAAGCGTCATGAACGTCAACGAACGTCTCGCCGCCATGACCGAGACCGGCACGGCGGTCTGGCTGGATCAGATCCGCCGCTCGCTCACGCAGGGCGGCGAGCTGCGACGGCTCGTGGAGGAGGACTCGCTGCGCGGCGTGACCTCCAACCCGGCGATCTTCGAGAAGGCGATCCTCGGTTCCCAGGACTACGACGAGCAGATCGAGCGCCTCGCGCGCGACGGCCTGAACACGCGCGCCGTGTACCAGGAGATCGTCATCCAGGACGTGCAGGAGGCCTGCGACGTCCTGCGCCCCGTCTACGACGAGCTCGACGGCGCCGACGGCTTCGTCTCGCTGGAGGTCGATCCCGACCTCGCGTTTGACTCCGACCGCACGATCGCGCAGGCCCGCGAGTACTGGGGGCGCGTGGACCGTCCCAACGTGATGATCAAGATCCCCGGCACGAGCGAGTGCCTGCCGGCGATCGAGCAGGCGACGTACGGGGGAATCAACGTCAACGTCACGCTGCTGTTCGCCGTCGACGCCTACGCCGAGGTCGCCGAGGCCTACATCCGCGGCCTGGAGCGCCGCCATGCCGAGGGCCTCTCGCTCGACGTGCGCTCGGTCGCATCGTTCTTCGTCTCGCGCGTCGACGGCGAGGTCGACAAGCGCCTGGAGGCGCTGGACCGCTCGGATCTGCGCGGCACGGCCGCGGTCGCCAACGCGCGCGCCGCCTACCAGCGCTTCGAGGAGCTCTTCCGCGGCCCGCGGTTCGCAGCGCTGGTCGCGGCGGGCGCGCCGGTGCAGCGCCCGCTATGGGCGTCGACCGGCGTGAAGAACCCGGAGTACGCGGACACGCTGTACGTCGCGGAGCTGCTGGGTCCCGACACGGTCAACACGATGCCGATGCCGACGATGATGGCGTGCGCCGAACGCCTGGAGGTCGCGGGCGAGACCGTGCGCGAGGAGTCGGCCTCCGTGCTGGCCGGGCTGGCTGAGGCCGGCATCGACATCGGCGACGTCACCGACAAGCTGCTGCGCGACGGCGTCGACGCGTTCGTCACGCCGATGGAGAAGCTGCTGGCCGGGATCGAGGCCAAGCGCGAGGCGATCTTCACGGGGCGCCCCGAGACGATCGACGCGTCGCTGCCCTTCGAACTGGAGGGGCACGTCGCCGAGCTCGTCAAGCGTGCCGAGACCGAGCAGGTCGCTCGGCGCATCTGGAAGAAGGACCCGACGCTGTGGGGTCCGCGCGACCAGCCAGAGGTCGCCGACCGGCTCGGCTGGCTCTGCGCGCACGAGACCTACGCCGAGCACATCGACGACCTCGAGGAGCTCGCGGCCTCGCTGGCGGCCGAGGGGTTCACGGACGCGGTGCTGCTGGGCATGGGCGGCTCGTCGCTGGCCCCAGAGGTGCTGCGCCTGAGCTTCGGCGAGCGCCAGCACGACCGCCTGCGCCTGCAGGTGCTCGACAGCACCGACCCGGGCGCCGTGCTCGCGGTGCAGTCGTCGGTGGCGCTGGAGCACACGATCTTCGTCGTCTCGACGAAGTCCGGCGGCACGATCGAGACGATGTCGCTGTTCGAGCACTTCTGGTCTGCGTGCCCGAACGGCTCGCAGTACGTCGCGATCACCGACCCGGGCTCGTCGCTTGCATCGCTGGCAGCCGAGCGCGGCTTCCGGCGCACGTTCCTCAACGACTCCGACGTCGGCGGGCGCTACAGCGCGCTGACGTTCTTCGGGCTCGTGCCGGCGGCACTGATGGGCGTCGATCTGCAGCGCCTGCTCGACGGCGCCGGCGTGGCGGCCGAGGCGTGCGCCGGCTATCGCCCCAGCGAGGACAACAGCGGCCTGTGGCTGGGCATCGCGCTGGGGGCCTGCGCGCTCGCCGGCCACGACAAGCTGACGTTCGTCGTCGATGACCCGATCGCGTCGTTCGGCGTCTGGGCCGAGCAGCTCGTCGCGGAGTCCACAGGCAAGGAGGACACGGGCGTGCTGCCGGTCGCAGACGAGCCGGTCGGCGCGCCGGAGGTCTACGGCGATGACCGCATCTTCGCCTACCTGCGCGACACCGGGAACCCCAGCGAGGAGCTCGACGCGGCGGTCACCGAGCTCGCCGACGCCGGCCACCCGACGGTGACCCTGACGACCGACGGCCCGGAGGATCTCGGCCGGATCTTCTTCATCGCCGAGTTCGCGACGGCGGTCGCCGGCTGGGCGCTCGGCATCAACCCCTTCGACCAGCCCAACGTCCAGGAGGCCAAGGACGCGACGGCCGCGGTGCTCGATGACCTCGCCGGCGGCGGCTCGCTCGACGAGCCCGACGACGCCGGCGACGACGCGCTGCGCGCGCTGCTGACGTGCTCGCCGCCCGCGTACGTCGCGATCCTCGGGTATGTCACGCCCGCGGCCGCGGTCGATGAGGCCATCGCCGAGCTGCGCGTGGCTCTGCGCGATGCGACGGGCGCGACCACGACCTTCGGCTACGGGCCGCGGTACCTGCATTCGACGGGGCAACTGCACAAGGGCGGCCCGTCGGGCGGACGGTTCCTGGTGCTGGTCCACGATGGCCCCGACGACGTCGCCATCCCAGGCCGGCCGTTCGGCTTCGGCGTGCTGAAGAACGCCCAGGCGGCCGGGGACCTTGCGACGCTGCGCTCGCACGGTCTGGCGGCCGAGAAGCTGCGCCTGGAGGGCGACGATGTCGCGGCGGCGGTGCGGTCGTTGACCGCGCGGGTCGTGGGCCTGCTGCATGGCGGCTGAGTACCCGGCTTCTGCGTAGATCCTCAGGGACGCATCCACCAGCCGGGCTGGTCGGGTTACGCATGCGAACCATGCAGAACCCGCCCAATTCACCGCAGGGCGCACAGATTCTGCGAGTCCGGGCGGGTTTGGCATCCATGTCATGCCGAACCCGCCCAGCCCTCGCGATGGCATGGCCCGCCGACCACGCCGGAGCGCCGTGATCGTGACCTGCACCCGCTCCCAACAGCGACCCCGTATGGCCCAGGCAGGCTAGGCCCCCGGCTTGGCCGTCATCAGGAAGATCGACACGATCACGAGCAGCAGGGCGATCGAGCCGAACAGCGCCGCACGGCCCTCCGCGGCGCGGTAGTCGTCACTCGGACCCGTGCCCGCCCGCTGGTCGCGCAGGGCGATCTCCAGCAGGCGCTTGTCCAGCGGCGTGAGAACGGCGCCGACCAGGGCGAAGAGCACGATCAGGATCGCGAACGTCGCGCTGATCCACGGATCACCGAGGCTGTAACGGTCAAGCGCGAGATAGAGGCCGGCAAGCAACACGACGGTCATCGCCGGCGTGATCAAACCGCGTGCCAGCGTGAGGTGCAGCCGATGCAGGGCCGGCAGGTCGTCGGGGTGCGCGCGCTTGAGCTGCGTGTCAAGCAGCGGATAGGCGAACACGACGCCGAACGCGAGCACGACGGCGAGGATGTGGATCGTCAGGACGACGTCGAAGAACACGATGGCGGTGAGCATGAGCCAAGCCTCTCAGGAGCACCGGGCCTCTGCCAAGCTCGATCGGGGTGGCAGTCACGCGACGCGTGCCTCGGGGTCCTCCGAGCGCCCGCCGGGATTGGTGACGGCGATCGTCGGTGGCCCGCTGTTGCTGTGGCTGCCGCGTCGCACCGGAGGACCGAGAGCCTCCGCTTCCGTCGGTGGGTCGCCCAGCTACCCTGCGTGCATGTCTGGAGAATGGCTTGGCACGAACGTCCCGCTGCATGCTCATCACGAGCGACCGGTGGGAATGGGCCTGCACATCTGCGCGGTCGTTCAGCGCGGATCGGGTTCCCCCAGGGAGTACGTCGAGGTCGTCAACGACGGTGCCGAGCCGGTGACCGTGACGGGGCTTGAGCTGACGGACTGCCCCGGGCAGCACCACGAGCATGTCTATACGTTTCCGCAGGGCGAGCTCGAGCCCGGCGAGACGGCCTACATCTACAGCGCGAGCGGCTCGAACCAGCGCACGCGCACCGGCGACCTGATCCTGTACGCCGGCCTGCAGGCATCCGTCTGGCAGGACGACTCGCATGTCGCATTCCTGCGCCACCCGGATGGCCAGATCATCGACACGATGCATGCCGGGCGCCCGCCGCGCCATCCCGACGGCCACTCGTAGCGGACACGACCACGACGCTCGCGTCTGCGCGTCGTCGGACCCGTGCACAACTGACGTCTCGATCGATGCCAGCCGCGGATCCGGCAGTTATGCATCACAGTGATGCATAACTGCCGAGTCGAGAATCAAGCGCTGTCGAGCCGTCAGTTGTGCACGCGTGACCCACAAGGGTGACCCCCGAGATGGACTACCGCGCTCCGCACACTCCGGGCTCCCTCGCGCTCTGCCGGTGCTCGCTCAGTGAGCGGATCTGGCTAGCGTGCGGCGCATGAGCCTGGTCGATGCCCTTCCCGCCGAGCCCAGCGCCGATGCGCTCTACGACGCCTTCACCGACTGGGCGGCGGGGCAACACCTAAGCCTGTATCCGCATCAGGAGGAGGCGGCGATCGAGCTGTTCACCCACAACAACGTGGTGCTCGCCACGCCGACCGGCTCGGGGAAGTCGATCGTCGCGGTGGCCGCGCATTTCGCGGCGCTGGCCGAGGGCCGCGTGACGTTCTACACGGCGCCGATCAAGGCGCTGGTCTCGGAGAAGTTCTTCGCGCTCTGCACGATCTTCGGCGCACAGAACGTCGGGATGCTGACCGGGGACGCGTCGGTCAACGCCGATGCGCCGATCATCTGCGCCACGGCGGAGGTGCTGGCGAACATCGCGCTGCGTGAGGGCGCCGGCGCGGATGTCGGCCAGGTCGTGATGGACGAGTTTCACTACTACGCCGACGGCCAGCGCGGCTGGGCATGGCAGGTGCCGCTGCTGACGCTGCCCGGCGCGCAGTTCCTGCTGATGTCCGCCACGCTTGGCGACGTCTCGGAGATCGCCGACGACCTGACCCGCCGAACGGGTCGCGAGACGGTGGTCATCGGCGACGCGCAGCGGCCGGTGCCGCTCACCTTCGCCTGGTCGGCGCAGCCGATTCACGAGCTGCTGGAGGAGCTGGCGGCGGCCGATCAAGCGCCGATCTACGTCGTGCACTTCACGCAGGCATCGGCGATGGAGCGTGCACAATCGCTGCTGTCGGCGAAGCTGTGCACGCGCGAGGAGCGCGACGCGATCGCGGACGCGCTCGGCGCGTTTCGCTTCACCGCCGGCTTCGGGCGCACGCTGTCAAAGCTCGTGCGGGGCGGCGTCGGGGTGCACCACGCCGGGATGCTACCGCGCTACCGGCGCCTGATCGAGCAGCTCGCGCAAACGGGCCTGCTGAAGGTGATCTGCGGCACCGACACGCTCGGCGTGGGCATCAACGTCCCGATCCGCACGGTGCTCTTCACGAGCCTGGCGAAGTTCGACGGCACCCGCCACCGGTTGCTGAAGGCACGCGAGTTTCATCAGATCGCCGGGCGCGCCGGACGCCCCGGCTTCGACACGCGCGGCACCGTCGTCGTGCAGGCGCCCGATCACGTCATCGAGCGCACGCGCGCGCTGGCCAAGGCGGGCGACGATCCGAAGAAGCGCCGCAAGGTCCAGACCAAGAAGCCCGCCGACGGCGAGGTCAGCTGGACCGAGGAGACCTTCGAGCGCCTGAAGTCCGCCGTGCCCGAGCCGCTCGTGTCGCGCATGCGCGTCGACCACGCGACGATCCTCAACGTCGTCAACCAGCCGGCGGACCCCGTCGAGGCGATGCGAGCGCTGATGGAGGACAACCACGAGGACGAGCGCGGGCGCCGGCGCCTGGTGGCGCGCGCGCAGGAGCTCGGGGACGAGCTCGTGGGCGCCGGCGTGCTCGTGTGGCTGGCAGAGCCCGACCCGGAGGGCCGCACCCTGAAGCTCGCCATCGAGCTGCAGTCGGACTTCGCGCTCAACCAGCCGCTTGCGTCCTTCGCCTTCGAGGCGTTCGGACTGCTGGACGCGGAGTCCGACACCTACACCCTGGACGTGCTGTCGGTGCTCGAGGCGATCCTCGACGATCCGTTCCCCGTGCTGATGGCCCAGGCACACAAGGCGCGTGGCGAGGCGGTCGCCGAGATGAAGGCCCAGGGCATCGAGTACGACGAGCGCATGGAGCTGCTGGAGGAGGTCAGCTATCCCAAGCCGCTGGGCGAGCCGCTGCTGGACGCGCTGCGCACCTACCGCGAGACCCATCCGTGGGTGCGCGACTGCGACCTCTCCCCGAAGTCGGTCGTGCGCGACATGTACGAGGGCGGGCGCACGTTCACCGAGTTCGTCGCCTTCTACGGCCTCGCGCGCTCGGAGGGCCTGGTGCTGCGATACCTCAGCAACGCCTACCGGGCGCTGCGCCAGACAGTGCCCGAGGAGGTCAAGACCGACGAGCTCGACGAGCTCATCGAGTGGCTCGGGGAGACCGTGCGCCAGACCGACTCGAGCCTGCTCGACGAGTGGGAGGCGCTCACGGATCCCGAATCGGTCGCCCGCGTGGCGCAGGCCATGGCAGCGGGCGAGACGGCCCCGCCGCCGCGCCCGATCACCGCGAACCCGCGTGCGTTCAACGTCATGGTCCGCAACGCGATGTTCCAGAAGGTCCAGCTGGCGGCACGCGACGACGCTCCTGGTCTCGCCCAGCTCGAGGCCGCGGCCGCCGCACTCGCCGACCCGCCGGGCAAGGTCGCGATGAACGCGGATGCATGGGAGGCCGCGCTGGGCGCCTACTGGGACGAGTACGACGCGATCGACACCGGACCCAACGCTCGGTCGCCGCAGCTGCTGATGATCGACCGCCAAGCGGGCGGGGCCGCAGCACGAATGTGGGCGGTGCGCCAGATCATCGGCGACCCCGACGACCACCACGACGTCGCGATCGTGGCAACGGTCGACCTCGACGCCTCCGACGCGGCCGGAGAGCCGGTGATCCGCACCACGTCCTTCCGATCAGCCCACTTCGCCGGCCCAAACCCGTAGTACGCGCCGCAGGCGCGCGGGCCGCTTCGCCGCGCCTCCTCCGCTTGAACAAGCTCGTTCACCTACCAGACACATCCACCGGCCTATGCTCCCGGTAGATCGACTCGTGCACCACCCACGACCTCCCGGGAGCGCACCCTTGACTCAGATCGGATTCGTCGGCCTCGGAAAGATGGGCGGCAACATGGTCGCCCGCATCACGCGCGACTCCGACCATGACGTCGTCGCCTTCGACCGCGACCCCGACGTCGTCACGACGATCGCCGAGCAGACCGGCGCCCGGGGCGCCGACTCCCTCGAAGACCTCGTCGGCAAGCTGCAAGCGCCGCGCCTGGTCTGGATCATGGTCCCCGCGGGCGCGCCCACCCAGGGCACGGTTGATGCCCTCGCCGAGTTGCTGCAAGCAGGCGACACGGTCGTCGACGGCGGCAACTCCAAGTGGACCGACGACAAGGCCCGCGCCGCGACGCTCGCCGCCGGCGGCATCGACTACGTCGACGTCGGCACGAGCGGCGGCGTCTGGGGGCTGGAGGTCGGCTACTGCATGATGGTCGGCGGACCCGACGAGGCGGTCACGCGCTTGGCGCCGATCCTCGACGTCCTCGCGCCCGAGACCAACGAGCTCAGCCGCGACGCGATCGGCCCGCGCGGGTGGGGGCATTTCGGACCGTCGGGCGCCGGGCACTACGTGAAGATGGTCCACAATGGCGTCGAGTACGGCCTCATGCAGGCCTACGCGGAGGGCTTTGATCTCTTCGACAAGTCCGAGTACGACCTGGACAACGCGAAGATCGCGCACCTGTGGGGGCAGGGCTCGGTCGTGCGCTCGTGGCTGTGCGAGCTCGCCGCGCGCGCGTTTGAGCTGCAGGGCAACGACCTCTCAGAGCTCAGCGGCTACACCGCGGACTCCGGCGAGGGCCGCTGGACGATCGCCGAGGCCATGGACCGCGACGTTCCCACGCCGGTCATCACCGCCTCGCTCTTCGCGCGCTTCTACAGCCGCGCCAACGGCGACTTCACCCACCGCATGCTGTCCGCGCTGCGCGCGCAGTTCGGCGGGCACGCGACGAAGAAGTCCGCCGACGGATGACCCCACCCGCCCAGCCGCCACCAGGCACAAATCCACTGACCGAAGCGCTCGAGCGCCAACCCGTCCACGCGACGGTGCTCGTGATCTTCGGCGCGACGGGCGACCTCGCCAAGCGCAAGCTGCTGCCCGCGCTCTATAACCTCGCCCACGAGGGCGCGCTGCCCGAGCACTTCGCGCTGATCGGCAACGCCCGCTCCGAGCTCTCAGATGAGGAGTTCCGCGCGTCGGCCGTGGCTTCGGTGCGGGAGTTCTCGCGCCGCGAGCCCGACGAGACGGTGCTCGACAAGCTCTTCGCCGACGCGCGCTACGTGAGCGGGTCCTTCGGCGACGACGAGGTCTTCGAGAGCCTCGCGACGATCCTGCCCGAGCTCGACGAGCGGGCCGGCGTGACGCTGAACCGCTGCTTCTACCTCTCCACGGCGCCGGAGTTCTTCCCGGTCATCGTCAAGCAGCTCGGCGCGCACGATCTCGGCGAGCCCGCGGACGCCGAGGCCCGCGTGATCATCGAGAAGCCGTTCGGCACGCGCCTGCAGGAGGCACGCGAGCTCAACGAGACGGTGCTGTCGGTCTTCGAGGAGCGCCAGGTCTTTCGCATCGACCACTACCTCGGCAAGGAGACCGTCCAGAACGTGCTGGCGCTGCGCTTCGCCAACGGGATGTTCGAGCCGTTGTGGAACCGCAACTACATCGACCACGTGCAGATCACCGCCTCGGAGGACATCGGGATCGGCACGCGGGCGGGCTACTACGACAACGCGGGAGCGCTGCGTGACCTCGTCCAGAACCACATGCTCCAGCTGCTGACGCTGCTGTGCATGGAGCCGCCGGTCGACTTCTCCGCCGACGAGGTCCGCAATGAGAAGGTCAAGGTCCTGCGCGCGATCCACGCCCCGACCGAGGACGAGGTCGCCGACATGACGGTGCGAGGGCAGTACACCGCGGGCAACGTCGCCGGCGTGGATGTGCCGGGCTACCTCGACGAGGACGGCGTGCCCGAGGACTCCCACACCGAGACGTTCGCGGCGCTGCGCCTGGAGGTCGACAACTGGCGCTGGGCGGGCGTGCCGATGGTGCTTCGCACCGGCAAGTCGCTGGCGCGCAAGGTCACCGAGATCGCCGTGACGCTCAAGCCCGTCCCCCACATCGCCTTTACCGGCGAGGGCTCCCAAGGCGTGCGGCCCAACGTGCTCGTGCTGACCGTGCAGCCCAACGAGGGCGTCTCGCTGGCGATCGGCGCGAAGATCCCCGGCACGCGGATGGCGATCCGCCAGGTGCAGATGGAGTTTCTCTACGGCTCGGCGTTCTTGTCGCAGTCACCGGAGGCCTACGAGCGGCTGATCCTCGACGCGATGCGCGGCGACGCGACGCTCTTCACCCGCAACGACGAGGTCGAGGCGCAGTGGAACATCATCGACCCGATCATCGCCGCCTGGCAGCGGACGACCGAGCCGCCGGCGCGCTATGAGGCCGGCTCGCAGGGACCCGCCGAAGCGCAGACGCTGCTCGGCGCCAATCGCGCGTGGAGGATGATCTGAGCCCCACGGCCGTCAGCGACGCCGTCTGGAGCGCGCAGGACACGACCCCCGCGGCGATCGAGGCCGCGCTGAGCACGCTCGTCGCCGAGCGCCATCGCGAGAACGAGTGCTACGTCGCCGCGCGCGCGCTGAACCTCGTGTGCATCGTCGACGCGCAGTTCAGCGGCGAGGTCGCCAACCGCCTGCGCCGCGTCGGGCGCTACCACGCGTCGCGAACCGTCGTCTGCTCGGTCTCGCCCGGCCGCGCGACGATCGATGCGCGCGCGACGGTCGCCTCGGAGGCCGACCCGCGCCCCGGCGAGTTCTCGCTGATGCGCGAGACGGTCGTCGTGTCGGTCGGCGAGCGCCACGTCCCCCACCTCGCCCGGATCGTCGACCCGCTCGTGGTGACCGACCTGTCGACCGTCGTGTGGTCGCCGCACGGCAATCGCGCCGCGGTGGACTCCCTCGTCGCGCCGGCCGGCGGCACGCGGCCGATCGCGCAAACCGTGTTGCTGGACTCCGCCAGCGAGCCCGATCAGCGCGCGGCGCTTGACCGCGTCTGCACCCTAGCCCAGCGCGCCGCCGTCGTGGACCTCGGGTGGCTGCGCGCGACGCCGTGGCGCGAGCGCGTCGCCGCGCACTACGACCCCGCCGGCCGCCGGCCCGAGCTCGGCACGATCTCCAAGGTCTCCGTGCGCCATGGCTCCGATTCGCTGGTGTCCGGGCTGCTGCTGATCGGCTGGCTGTGCGACCGGTTGGGCTGGCGGCCCGAGCAGCTCACGCGCCACGGCGACCTGCTGCGCGGCCGCGCGCGCTCACGGCGCGGCGAGGTGGAGCTGCGCCTCGAGCCGACCGGGATCATGCGCGTGCCGGGCCTGTCGGGCGTGGAGATCCGTTCGGACCTCGGCTCGGTGCTGGCGCTTGAGCGCGGCGAGGGCGGGCTGACGGCGCGCCGCACCGAGCGCGGCGGTGAGCAGCGCTCGTGGACGGTGCTCGGCGCCTCGCGCGGCGAACCCGGGATCCTGGGCGAGGGCATCCGACACACGCTGCTGCCAGACGCCACCTACGCTCCCGCGCTGGCGGCCGCACGGAGCATGCTCGCGTGAAGCAGGTCGTCTCCAGCTCGCCGCTGGGCGGCAGCCCGTTCCCGCCGATCGCCGACTACGCGTTCCTGTCGGACTGCGAGGCCACGGCGCTCGTGGCGCCCAACGGCAACGTCGAGTGGATGTGCGTCCCGCGGATGGACAGCCCGAGCCTGTTCGGCGCGATGCTCGATCGCGACGCGGGGATGTTCACCCTGTCACCGGCCGATACCAACGTGCCCGCCGGCCGGCGCTACCTGCCGGGAACGAACATCCTGGAGACGACGTGGGGAACGAAGTCCGGCTGGCTGATCGTTCGCGACGTGCTGCTCGTCGGCCCGTGGCGCCATGACCGCGACCGGTCGCAGACCCATCGCCGCTCGCCAACCGACTACGACGCCGAGCATGTCCTGCTGCGCACGCTGCGCTGTGTCAACGGAACCGTGCAGATGCAGATGGAGTGCGACCCGATCTACGACTACGGCCGCTGCCCCGCGGAATGGGAGTACGCGGGCGAGGCCTATGAGGAGTGCACGGCGACCTTCGAGGGCTGCGACCTGACGCTGAGCCTGCGCTCGGACCTGCGCCTCGGCATCGAGGGCGCCCGCGTGCAGGCGCGATCGACGATGCACGACGGCGACCTCGCCTACGTGGCGATGAGCTGGGGCGGGCACCCGGCCCCGCAGGACTTCGAGGACGCCTACAAGCGCCTGGTGTTCACCGCCGACTACTGGCACGAGTGGCTCTCGCAGGGCCGCTTCCCCGATCATCCGTGGCGCGAGCACCTGCAGCGCTCGGCGCTGACGCTCAAGGGCCTGTCCTACGCGCCGACGGGCGCGCTCCTCGCGGCGCCGACCACGTCGCTGCCCGAGACCCCGGGCGGCAACCGCAACTGGGACTACCGCTACACGTGGATCCGCGACTCCACGTTCATGCTGTGGAGCCTGTACTCGCTGGGCTTCGACTGGGAGGCCGACGACTTCTTCAACTTCCTCGCCGAGGTCTGCGACCAGGATGGCCTGCAGGTCATGTACGGCATCGGCGGAGAGCGCGAGCTCGACGAGTCCGAGCTCGATCATCTCGGGGGCTATGAGAACGCCCGGCCGGTGCGGATCGGAAACGGCGCCTACAAGCACCGCCAGCACGACGTCTGGGGCAGCTTCCTGGACTCCTTCTACCTGCACACGAAGTCGCGCGACAGCCTGCGCGAGCGCTACTGGCCGCTGATCTACGACCAGGTCGAGCAGGCACTGACGCACTGGCGCGAGCCCGACCGGGGCATCTGGGAGATCCGCGGCGAGCCCCAGCACTTCACGTTCTCGAAGATCATGTGCTGGGTCGCCGCCGACCGCGGCGCGCGCCTGGCGCGCCTGCGCGAGGACGACGAGCGCGCCGAGCGCTGGCAGGCGGCTGCCGACGAGATCCACGCCGACGTGCTCGAACACGGCGTCGACGAGCGCGGGGTGCTCACCCAGCGATACGGCTCGCCGGCCCTGGATGCGTCGCTGCTGATGATCCCGCTCGTGCGCTTCCTGCCGCCCGACGACGAGCGCGTCGTGAGGACCGTCAACGCGATCGCCGAGGAGCTGACGGTCCACGGGCTCGTGCTGCGCTACCGCGTCGACGAGACCGACGACGGCCTGGATGCCCAGGAGGAGGGCACGTTCACGATCTGCTCGTTCTGGCTGGTCAGTGCTCTGTCGGAGATCGGCGAGCACCGCCGCGCGCGTGAGCTGTGCGAGCGACTGCTGGCCTACGCCAGCCCGCTGCTGCTCTACGCCGAGGAGCTCGACCCGCAGTCCGGGCGCCACCTGGGCAACTTCCCGCAGGCCTTCACGCACCTGGCACTGATCAACGCCACGTTGCACGTGATCCGCGCCGACGACCGGCTCGCCCAGGAGAACCAGGTGCTCGACGCCACGCGCCGGGAGTCCGAGCCGTGACGCGCGTGCGTTCGTTTCCCGACGCCGAGGCCGTCGCCCGCTATGCCGCAGACGCGCTCGCGTGGCGGATCGGCGATGCGCGCAAGTCGGGCCGGGAGGTGCACATCGCGCTCGCCGGCGGGGGAACGCCGCGCCGCACCTACGAGCTGCTGGCGGACATCGAGGCGGCGTGGAATCACGTCCATCTGTGGCTCGGCGACGAGCGTTGCGTGCCGCCCGACCACCCCGACTCCAACGCGCGGATGGTGCGCGAGTCGCTGTATGCCAACGCGCGCGCCGAGCCTCCGAAGCTGCACGAACTGCCTTCGCCCGAGGTTCCCGAGGACGCTGCCTGGCTCTACGGCCTGCAGATCCGCGATGCGATGCCGGACCTCGTCTTCGACATCGTGCTGCTCGGCATGGGGCCTGACGGGCACACGGCCTCGCTGTTCCCCGGTCACCCGGGGCTGCGCGCAACCGAGGCGCCCTGCATCGCCGTGCGCGACTCGCCCAAGCCACCGCCCGAGCGCGTGACGCTGACGCTGCCGGTGCTGCGCCGCGCCCGCCACACCCTGCTGCTCGTGACCGGCGCCGACAAGCGCGAGGCGCTGGCGCGGACGCTGGCGGGCGATGAGTCGCTGCCGCTGGCGTTGCTGGGAGCGGGGTTGGACGAGGTCGCGTGCGACCCGGCCGCCGCCGCGGCCGACCCGACATCGTCGCGGCGCTGAGGTGTGAATCCGTTTGGCGCTGCTGGACGGCACCCGTGATCGCACCGCGCTGGTGGCAGCGCCGGCCGGGGCCGACGGCGTCGCGCAGGTCGACCTCGCGGCCGACATGGATCTCAGCCTGAGCACGCTCGCGCGCGTGGCGCTGCTCAGGCCCGACCAGTGATGTGTCGTCCGCGACAGGCCGGCGCGCGATGATGGCGCCGCATGCTCGCCTCCGCGGCCGCTGCCGCCGCCCTCGCCGCCTTCGCGCCCGTCGTCGTCCACGACTCGCGCGAGCGCTCGCTGCTGACCTCGGTCGCGGCCGCGTCGGTCCCCGCGCCCGGCCGCGGCGGCGATCTGCGACCCGCGGTCTACGGGCGGGCGGCGCCGGCCGACGGCGACGCGACGTGGTTGCAGTACTGGCTGTTCTCCGCCCGCCAGGACCAGGACCGCGGCACGAGGCCGACGGCCGTGGGCGGGCGCTGCGCGGGCGGCTCGTGCGCGTGACGGCGTCGTCGCCGAGCTGGATGACCTACGGCGGCCGGTGGGGCGGCGCGCGCGCACGCTGGTGGGTGCCCGGCGAGCAGGACTCGCCGCCCGGACCGGCCTTTCAGCAGCAGGGCCGCTGGAGCGATCCCGACGGCTGGGCGCGCGCCGCGTCGTCGTGCCGCGCGGACTGCGACGAGGTCGACGAGTGCGACGGCGCCGAGCAGGCGCTGGGCGGCGGGGCCGCCGCCGGCGCGGCGGGGCTGGGGTTGCTGGTCATCCGCCGCAGGCGCCGGCGCGATCGGCCAGCGAGCGCTTGACGACGACGGCCAATGGTCGGATCCATGTGCCGCCGGATCGCTGACGCCATAGCCTGGGCGTATGACCACGCAGCCGCCGGCGTCGCAACCGCCGACCCTCTACGACGCGGTCGGCGGCGAGCCGGCGTTTCGCCGGATCGTCGCTCGCTTCTACGAGCTCGTCGCGGTCGACGAGATCCTGCGTCCGGTGTACCCCGAGGCTGATCTCGCGCCCGCCGAGGAGCGCCTCAGGCTCTACCTCATCGAGCATTGGGGAGGTCCCGCGGCCTACACGCAGCTGCGCGGCCCGGCGCGCCTGGCGGCCCGCCACATGCCGTTTCGGATCACACGAGCGCATCGGGACGCCTGGCTGCGAGCGATGCGCATCGCTCTCGACGAGGCCGGCCTCGCGACGGAGCACCGCGATCGCCTCTGGGGCCACCTGGAGACCGTGGCGACGAACCTGACGACCCACGAAACGCCGTCGACCCTGCGGATGCGCTAAGCCGGCATCCACGGATCGGTGAGATCCGGGCTAAGGGTCCGCGCAGGAAGATGTGCGGGGGTCTGGCTGCCCGATCGTGGATGCCAGGCGACGCGCGCGAGCGCAGGCGGGCGCCAGCCCGTCGAGCATCGCGCGTGGCGTCTGGCGCCGCGAGACGGTGGCCAGACACCGCAGGTATTCATGCTCGGGCCCTAAGCCCGGTCGTTGCCGAGCAGGTCCTCGACGGTCGGCTGCTCTCGGACGATCTCGTCGACGTCCTGAGCGTCCTGTACGACCTGCTCGGTCGACGGCGCGCCGTCGAGCACCTCCTGCGTGGACGGGCTCTGGACCTCCGGAAGCTTCGGATGCGCGTGGACGCTGCGACGCCGCGGACCGTCGGCGGAATGGCTCATCGTCTGCTCCTACCCGCTGGCGCCGCGCTCTCACGCGGATGCGGCGGAGCCGTGCTCAGCGCAGCTCGATCGCCCGCGGCATGGTGAAGGTCTTGTAGGTCTTGCGGTTGCGGGTGGTCTTGCGCACCCTCGTGCTCAGGCGATACACCGCGGCCGGTCCGTCGGGGGCGTCGATCGTGACGCTGTAGCGGCCCTTGGAGTCCGGGCGGATGCGCTTGACGACCTTCGTGCTCTTGCACGACACCCGCTGGCTGACGACGATCCTCGCGACCGGCCGGCCGAGCGGCAGGATCACCCGGCCCGACAGCCGGACCTTGCCGCCCGAGCTGCGCGGCGTGTTGATGACCATCCGCCTGCGCAGCTTGAGGGCCAGCGAGCGCTCCTTGCCGACGATCGCCTGATAGCGCGCCCGGTTGGTGTTTCGCAGGCGCTTGGCCGGCAGCTTCGTGCGCGCGGTGAAGCTGCCGTCCGAGCGGATCTTCGTCGTCGTGACGGTCTTGCCGGTCCCGCGGAAGCGGATCGAGACGGTCCGGCCCGCAAGGCTGCGATCGGCGACGCCCAGCAGCCGTACCCGGCCTTTGAGCTCCTTGACGTCGGTCAGCACGAGCCGGCGGGAGGTGCAGCCCAGCACGAGATCAGCGGCGGCGTTCGCGGATTCCGGTGCGCCGCAGGCACCGGAGCCGCTGACGATCGCCTCGCCGACGACGAGATCGGCGAGGCTCTGTCCGAGGATCGAGACCTGCACGCGCAGCGCCTGCTGGCGCAGGGTGGTGCCCGCGCGCGTCTGCTGGCCGGGCGTGACCTTCACCTGCGCGAGCGTCGCGGGAATGGCGATCGTAGGCAGCGCGTCGAGCACCGCCTTGACGGTCGTCCGCAGCAGCGTTCCGAAGAGGGCGTTGTCGAAGCTCAGACCAGCCGGCAGCGCGATCAGCGACAGGTCGACGTTCGAGGGATCGATGCTGCCGCTGTCGATCAACGTCAGCACCTGATCGAGCGCGCCACCGATGCCGAGGTCCTGCCCGAGCACCGAGATCCCGGCCACGGTCGAGGTCCCGCTGAGCTGTGGCGTCCCGCCCGTGGCGCACCGCGCGGCGGCATACGCCATCGCCCCCTGCACGCGCAGCAGCTCGGCGGTCGGCAGCTGACCGTTGGGCACGAGCGCCTGGAGCGCGGGGCGCAGGTCCAGCGAGAGGTTGGCGATCGACCCCAGGATCGGTGTCAGCAGCGTTTGCAGGGTGCCCGTGATCGGGACGGTGACGCTCGCGAGCGCATCGCCGATCTGGGCGGTCGGGAGCGTGATCGGCAGCTGCGGCAACGCCAGGACGCGCACGTCGGCGATCCCGCCCGCGGCTCCCGCGGTCTCGGCGCCGGGCGATCCGCCGAAGACCGTGTTCGCGCTCACCGCGTTGGCGGACAACAGGACCGGCAGGGGAGCGTTGAGCCCGGCGGCGGCGGTGCGGCAGGCGCCCGAGCCGCGGTTGGCGACGACGGGCTCGATGACCGCACCGCCGAGCACCGTGCCGCGAACGGCGCTGGCCTCGCAGCCGAAGGACGCGGCGGATGCCGCCGACGGCGCAGCCGCCGAGGCAAGCGCGGCGATCAGCGCGGCGGTCAGCAACCCGGCGCGATGTGAGCGAAGGTGACGCATGAGCTCCTCAGAACCCTTCGGCCGCTGCGCCACAAGGCTTGAGTCGCGCTTGCGGCGCATCACTGATCGCCATCGCATCGCACACCAACGCGAGCCGCCGGTGCGACACGATGCAGCGATGCTGACGATCGCCGACGCCCGAGACCAGTGGGCACCGCAGGGCGTGTTCCTCAACACCGCGAGCTATGGCCTGCCGCCGCGGGCGGGCTTCGACGCCCTGCAGGCGGCGCTCGCCGAATGGCGTGACGGCCGAGGAAGCTGGGAGCGCTGGGGGGAGAGCACCGAGGGCGCGCGCGCGGCATTCGCCTCGATGGTCGGCGTCGAGCGCGCGCGCGTCGCGGTCGGCGCCACGGTGTCGGAGTTCGTCGGGCTCGCCGCCGCGTGCCTGTCGCCCGGCTCGCGCGTGCTGATCCCCGACGTCGAGTTCACGTCGACGCTGTTTCCGTTCCTCGTCCAGGAAGCCCGCGGCGTCACCGTCACGACCGTTGCGCCATCCCAGCTTGCCGAGGCGATCGACGCGCGAACGGATGTCGTGGCGTTCAGCGCCGTGCAGATGAGCACCGGCGAGGTCGCCGACCTCGACGCGATCACCGCCTCAGCCGCCCACCACGGCGCCCTGACGCTGCTCGACGCCACGCAGGCATGCGGGTGGCTGCCGATCGACGCGACGCGCTTCGACGCGATCATCGCCTCGGCCTACAAGTGGCTCCTCTCACCGCGAGGCACGGCCTTCATGGCCGTCGGCGACCGCTGGCTGGAGCGCATCGTCCCCCACAGCGCCGGCTGGTACGCCGGCGAGGACGTCCACTCCAGCTACTTCGGACCGCCGCTGCGCCTCGCGCGCGACGCGCGCCGGCTGGACACCTCGCCTGCATGGTTCTCGTGGGTCGGCGCGCAGCCGGCTCTCGAGCTGCTCAACCGCATCGGCATCGCAGCCGTACATGCTCACGATGTCGGACTCGCCAACCGTCTGCGGGCCGGGCTGGGCATGGAGCCCTCCAACAGCGCGATCGTGTCCGCCGATGTCGCCGACGCCGCGGGTCGCCTGCAACGGGCCGGTATCGCCGCGGCGCAGCGCGGCGGGCGCCTGCGGGTCTCCTGCCACCTCTACAACACCGAGGACGACGTCGACGCAACGCTCGACGCGCTCGCCTGAATCGCAGCGGCACCCTGCCAACGCGCCGCGTTCACGATTTGGTCATGGCCCACGGGGTAGCGTCCCCGTGATGGCGACGACGACGTCCCTCGGGGAGGCGCTGCAGGACGTACGCGCGAGAACGCTCGACCTCGTCTCCCCCTTCTCGCATGCGGAGCTCGAGCGCGTGCAGCACCCGCTGATGAGCCCGCTGGACTGGGATCTCGGCCACATCGCCGCCTACGAGGATCTCTGGCTCGTCCATCGCCACGGCGGCGAGCCGCTGCTGCGCGGCGACCTCGCCGACCTCTATGACGCCTTCGAGACGCCGCGCGACCAGCGCGGCGAGATCGCATTCCTGCGCGGCCAGGACGTCTTCGACTACATCGCGGAGGTGCGCGAGCGCTCGCTGGATGTGCTCGACCGCGTCGGCCCCGGCGACGGCACGCTCTTCGAGATGGTCATCCGCCACGAGGCCCAGCACAACGAGACGATGCGCCAGACGCTCTTTCTCGGCGGCCTGCCCGGCGGCCGCCCCGAGCCGCTCGCGGACGGCGCTCCGCCGCACGAGAGCTGGATCGACATCCCGGCGGGCTCGTTTGCGATGGGCGCCGGCGATCACGGCTTCGCCTTCGACAACGAGCGCCCGCGCCACGCCGTCGACGTGCCCGCCTTCTGGATCGCGCGCCACCCGGTGACCAACGCCTCGTGGATGCACTTCGTCGAGGGCGGCGGCTACGAGCGCCGCGAGTGGTGGTCGGCCGAGGGGTGGTCGTGGAAGGAGGAGTACGACATCACCCACCCCGAGGGCTGGACGGCGGACGGGCCGGCCGATGACGACCACCGACCCGTCCTGCACGTCTCCTGGTTCGAGGCCGACGCCTTCGCCCGAGCGCACGGCGCGCGCCTCCCCACCGAAGCGGAGTGGGAGAGGGCGTCGACCTGGACCCAGGAGCCCTTGCAGGACGTCGGAGCGGCGTGGGAATGGACCTCCACGTGCTTCGACGGCTACTCAGGCTTCCGCGCGCACCCCTACCCCGAGTACTCCGAGGTCTTCTTCGGCCAGGGCCATCGCGTGCTGCGTGGCTCCTCGTGGGCGACCGAGGACCGCGTGCGCGCCACCACGTTCCGCAACTGGGATCTCCCCGTGCGCCGGCAGATCTTTGCCGGCCTCCGACTCGCAAAGGACGTGACGTGATGGAGCCGATTCTCGCGGGCGATATCGAGGTGCAGTCATACCTCGGGCCTGGCGACGAGCGCACGCTCGCCGACGATGTCCTCGACGGCCTGACCCGGCCGTTGAAGGAGCTGCCCCCCAAGCACTTCTACGACGCGCGCGGCTCGGAGCTCTTCGACGCGATCTGCGAGCTGCCCGAGTACTACCAGACGCGCACCGAGCGCCTGATCCTCCAAAGCAGCGCCGAGGACATCGTCGAGGTCTCCGGCGCGGCCGAGCTCGTCGAGCTCGGGTCGGGGTCGGCGAGCAAGACCCGCGTGCTGCTGGACGCCATGTGCGAGGCCGGCACGCTTGAGCGCTATGTCCCCTTCGACGTCAGCGCCACGACGGTGCACGCGGCGGCCGACACGCTCGTGCAGGAATACCCGGGGATGTCGGTGCACGGCGTCGTCGGCGACTTCGAGCGCCACCTCACGCACCTACCCGAGGCGGTCGGCCCGCGGCTCGTCGCGTTCCTCGGCGGCACGCTGGGCAACTTCCCGCCCGGCAGCCGGCGGCGATTCCTGCGCGGCCTGCGCAACGTGCTGGGCTCCGACGGCCACCTGCTGCTGGGCACCGACCTCGTCAAGGACCCGCGCGTCATCGAGGCCGCCTACGACGACAGCTCGGGCGTGACGGCGCAGTTCAACCTCAACGTGCTGCACGTGCTCAACCGCGAGCTGGACGCGAACTTCGACGTCGACGCCTTCGAGCACGTCGCGTTCTTCGACCGCCAGCGCGAGTGGATCGAGATGCGCCTGCGCGCGACCGACGTGCAGCGCGTGCACATCGGCAAGCTCGGCCTGGACATCGACTTCGCCGCCCGTGAGGAGCTGCGCACGGAGATCAGCGCGAAGTTCACGCCGCAGCGCCTGGAGGACGATCTGCAGGCCGCGGGCCTGGAGCTCGTCGAGCTCTACACCGATCCCGAGGACCTGTTCGCCGTGTCGCTGTCGCACCGCGCCGGCGGCTGAGCGGCGTCAGCCGGACGCAAGGTCCTCGGGCAGCTCGACGGTCCAGCCGTCGAAGGCGCACGGGCCCTCGGCTGCGCCCGCGGCGACCATCCACATCACCCACCTGTCGATCATCTCGCGGTCGACCGCGGTCGGCTGCGTTGCCCCCGCCACGACCCACTCGCTCTTCTTCGACGAGCTCTTGGCCTGCGTACGCGCGTCGACGTCGTAGTCGGTTTCGGCCTTGATGAAGTCGACGAGATGCTGCGCCTCTGCCTCGCCGGGGGCGAGATAGATGAAGCACAGCCGCAACAGCGTCTGCTCGGTGACGCCGTGGCTTTCGAGCATCTTCCAGATGCCCGCGTTCGCCCGCAGCTGCTGGGAGAGCAGGAGATCGAACCACTCGCGCTCGTCGCTCATGGACGCGTGAAGGCCGAGCCCATCAGCGCTTGGGCATCGTCTCGTGCTTGGAGCGCTTGCGGCCCTTGTTGAGCTGCTCCACGACGAGCGTCGCGTTCTTCTTGAAGAGCACGAGCACACCGTCGGTCAGCGCGACCTCGGAGTCCAGGTCCCCGGCCTGCTCGCCGCCGACGTGCAGCTCGAGGTCGCCGCGCTCGTAGGCCTCGATCGCGATCGTCGTCATGACGGCGGTGTCGACGGCTTTGCCCTCGCGCTTGCGTCCCGCCCAGCCGTTGAGCTCGGAGGTGACCGACGGCGGAGCGGAGATCAGGCCACGGAAGCCCCGCCCGCGATCCAGCTCGGAGTTGTGCTCCTCGGTCTCCTGCGTGACGCGCCTGGTGATGAGCTCGCGCACGGTCAAGCTCTCCTGCGCCTGCAGCCTGTACTCCATGAGCCACTCGCCGTCGCCCATCTCGTCTCGGCATTGCACCGTCAGTTCGGCCATGTTCGAAGCTCCTTGATCGCCCGCATACCAGTCATGTTCGCTTGTTCCTACGCGCGGCGCGTCTCCGCGGAACAGCGCGCGGTCCTCGATGCCGGTCTCTCCGCCCGACTAGGGTTCGCCGACGATGCTGATCGATGGCTCAACGGCGCTCGTCGTCGGCGGCGCCTCCGGGCTCGGCGCGGCCACGGTCCGCGCGCTCAGCGAGCGCGGCGCGCAGGTGGTGATCGCCGATGTCGACGTTGAGCGAGGCGAGGCGCTGGCCGGCGAGCTCGGCGCCCGGTTCGTCACAGCCGACGTCACCGACGCCGAGCAGCTCGCGGGCGCCGTCGGCGCCGCGGCGGCGCTGGCCGGCGGACTGCGCGTCTGCGTGCAGTGCGCGGGGATCGGCCATGCCGAGCGGATCGCGCGCAGCCGCGGCCCGCACGAGCTTTCGTCCTTCGAGCGTGTGATGGCGATCAACGTCGTCGGGACGTTCAACGTCCTGCGCCTCGCTGCCATGGCCATGCGCTCCAACGATCCGGCCGGCGAGGACGGCGAGCGTGGCGTCTGCGTCACCACCGCCTCGATCGCGGCCTACGACGGGCAGGTCGGCCAGGTCGCCTATGCGGCCTCCAAGGGCGCGGTCGCAGCGATGACGCTGCCCGCCGCACGCGAGCTCGCCGGTTCGGCGATCCGCGTCTGCGCGATCGCCCCGGGCCTCTTTGACACCCCGCTGCTGGCGGGCCTGCCGGCGGACGCGCGCCAGCAGCTCGCTGCGTCGATCCCCTTCCCGCCGCGCCTGGGCCGCCCGGAGGAGTTCGCCCGCCTGGCCTGCGAGATCGTGGCCAACCCGATGCTCAACGGCGAGGTCATCCGGTTAGACGGCGCGCTGCGCATGGCCCCCCGCTGAGCGGGCGTCCCGTTGAACGTGTGGTCCCGCCACCCGGCGCCGGTGCCTGGGTGGCTGCTGGAGCAGTGGCGCAGCCGTCGAGAAGGAGTCGTGTGCAGCACCGGGGCGACAAGTCCTCAGAGCGCGTGCACAACTGACGGCTCGTTGATCGCCCGCAGCCAATCCGGCAGTTATGCATCAAGGTGATGCATAAGCGCCGAGTCGAGGATCACGCCGGGTCGATCCGTCACTTGTGCACATGCAAACCGCACGACGCTTCATCAGGTTTGGTGACACACCTGCACCGCCGCGTTGCGCGATGATGGGTGCCGTGGCATACGACGAAGATCTCGCAAACCGCATCCGCGAGCTGATCGCCGCCGAGCCCGGCGTGACCGAGAAGCGGATGTTCGGGGGACTGGCGTTTCTGATCGGCGGCCACATGTCGGTCACAGCCAGCCGCCAGGGCGGCTTGATGGTGCGCGTCGACCCCGACCAGACCGACGACCTCCTGGCCAAGTCTCACGCGGCGCCGTTTCAGATGCGCGGCCGCCGGCTGCGCGGCTGGCTGCGGATCGATGCCGACGGCGTGCGCACCAAGCGCCAGCTCGAGCCGTGGGTCAGGCGCGGTGTCGGCTACGCCCGCTCGCTGCCTCCCAAGTCCTGATTTCAACCCAGCGCGCGGTATCCGCTCGACGAGCGCTCACCAATGGCTTCGCTCTGGCCTTCGAGGTCGGGGCCGGGTTCTGCGCCGCGGGCGCGCTCGCCGCGGCGCTGCTGCTGCGAGCGCACTCGGCGCCTGAGATGGCGCGCGGCGACCTGGAGCCGGCCGGCGCGTGAGAGCGCGAGGGTCAGCGGCGGCGTGGGATCCGACGGCAACGCTTGGGAAATCGTCAGGACAATCGTGCTGTCGGATCCATCGTCGCGGTTGCGTACGCGCGTTCTCCGTAGGAGTAGCGCTTGGTCTCGTCCAAGGTGCAGCCAGCGCTCGTGATGCGCTGGTTGCGCGTTCACCCCAGCGCCGCCGCCAGCACCTTCTTGGCCACCGGCGCCGCCGTCGTCCCGCCGAAGCCCGCTCCGACGAGCAGGACCGCGACGGCCACCTTCGGCTTCCGGGCGGGCGCGAACGCGACGAACCAGGCGTCGGCGTCCTTGGGGTCATCGGAGTTGGGGCGAAGCTCGGCGGTACCGGTCTTGCCCGCGACCTGGACGCCCGGCAGCGCGCCCGACCTGCCGGTCCCAGACCGCACGACGCCGACCATCATCGACCGTACCGCGCGCGCCGTCTTCGCGGAGACCACGCGGCGCTTGACGACCTTGTCGATCGTCGCGATACGCGGGCGCACGCGGGTTCCGCCATTGCCGATCGTCGCCGCGACCGACGCCATCACAAGCGGCGTGGCGAGGTCGCGCTCCTGCCCGATCGCCGCCGACCCGACGGCGAGGGCATCGCTCAACTCGTCCGGCGAGGCGATCGTGCTCGGCTTGGTCGCCGGGATCTTGGATTCCTCGTCGAAGCCGAAGCGGCGCGCGGTCTGCACCAGGCGCTTGGCGCCGACCTTCACCCCCAGCGGCGCGAAGACCGAGTTGCAGGACTCGATGAACGCCTCGGTCAGCGTGCCGCCGCAGTTCTCGCCCCCGGCATTGCCGAGCTTGACGCCCGACAGCGTCGCGGAGGTCGCGAAGGCGAACGTCGTCGACGGCGTGGCGACGCCGCTCTCAAGCGCGGCGGCGGTCGTGATGATCTTGAACGTGGACCCGGGCGGCTGCGGCGCCGAGACCGCCAGGCCGGCGACCGCGAGCACGGCGCCGTCGCGCGGGCGGATGACCGCCACGCCGCCGGTCCGGTCGCCGAGCGCGGCCTGTGCCGCGCGCATCAGCCCCGGCCGCAACGTCGACTTCAGCGAGCGGCCGCGCTGCGCGCTCGTGCGGTCGATGACGCGTGTGCCGAACGTCAGCCGAGCGGACGGATGGCCCGCGAGGCGTTCGTCGTAGACGCGTTGCAGGCCGGTGGGCTTCTCCCCGGATTCGCCGGCCACCGACGCCCCGAGCGGCGTCGCGTTCAGGCGCGTGCCATCGGCGGCCAGGACCGAGGCACGGCGCGGCTGGCGGCCCGCGCGCACGCGGACGTTCTCGCCGGCGCGCAGGCCGGGCAGGCGCATCGAGGGCTGCCAGTCGATGCCGGCCTGCTCACCCCGACCGGAGACCGCAAGCACGACCGTGCCTCGGAGATCGTCGAAGTCGCGCAGCTTCACCGCGACCGCCAATGAGATGTTCCCGTCGCGCTCGTCGTCCGCGGCGCCGGTCCGCACGGACGTCACGCCGGCGGTCGTATCGACGCCGTCGTAGGACCTCGCGAACGCCGCTTCGGGAGTCTTCGCGCGGGCCGCGGGCGTCAGCGCTCGCCACATCGCCGGCCGGTCGCCCTTCTGCCACGCCGCCGCGAACCGCGCGGCCGCGGCCCGCCGGTCCTCGCGCGCCTGGGTCTGCCAGCGCCAGGCGAAGCCGCCGGCCAGGATCGCCGCGACCGCCACCAGGAGGCCGATCGACGGCCAGGGCACGCGGCGCCGCGGCCGCGGGCCGCCCGTGACCCTGAAGCCGCGGCCGCCGCGCCGTCGCGAGGACGGCCGGCTGCTGGGCAGCATGAGCGAGCCCGCCCCCGGCCCCAACCCACTCCTTCGCCGACGACCACGAGCCATGTCCCGAAGGTTGTACGTGGTCTGCAGTTCACGCGCCAGTTGCGGGTGAAAGCATGCGGGTGTTATCGCCCGACGCGATATGTCACATGCGTCACCGCCGGTGAATCCACGACCGTGACCGGTCGCAGGTGCAGGTCGCCGACCCCATCCAGCAGGCGGTCGCCGGCACCGAGGATGACCGGAACGATGTGCAGGCACAGCTCGTCGAGCAGCCGGGCGCAGAGCGCCTGCTGCACCGTGCTGGCGCCGCCGGCGATCGCGACGTCCCGATCGCCGGCCGCGTCCCGAGCCTGCGCCACGGCGGACTCGATGCCGCCGGTGACGAACGTGAACGTCGTGTCGCCCCGCATCGCCAGGGGGTCGCGCTCGTGGTGGGTGAGCACGAAGACCGGCGCGTGGAAGGGCGGCTCCTCGCCCCACCAGCCGGTCCAGGTGTCATCCCAGGGTCCGTCGGCGCCGCCGAACATCCCGCGTCCCATGACGTACGCGCCGACGTCCCGCACGGCCTCCTCGATGACCTCGGAGTCCGTGGAGCGCTCGCCGCCCTCCACGCCATGCTGGCTTCGCCAGCCCTCGGTCGCGAGCGCCCACTCGTGCAGTCGTTCACCGCCCTCGCCAAGGGGATGCTCGGGGCTCTGGTTCGGTCCGGCGACGTAGCCGTCAAGTGAGATGGAGATGTGACAGGTGATGGAGTTCATGCCGATAGGACCGGCATGCGCCGCTCATCTCATCGCTCAGCTCAAGCGCTCGACGAGCATCGCCTGGCCCATGCCGCCCGCCACGCACATCGACTCGATCCCGTAACGGCCGTCCTTGGCGTCCAGGCCGTTGAGCAGCGTGGTCATGATGCGCGCGCCGGTCATGCCGAAGGGGTGGCCGAGCGCGATCGCGCCGCCGAAGGGGTTCAGCTGCTCCTCGGTGATGTGAAGCTCCTGCATGCATGGCACGATCTGCGCGGCGAACGCCTCGTTGATCTCGACGACGTCGATGTCGCCGATCTTCAGGCCGGACTGCTCCAGCAGCGCCTTGATCGCGGGGATCGGGCCGAGGCCCATCGTCTCGGGACGCAGCGCGGCGACGGTCGAGGCGACGATCCGAGCGCGTGGCTTCAGTCCGAGCGCGCCCGCCCGCACCTCGGACATCACGAGCACCGCGGCGGCGCCATCGTTGAGCGGGCAGGCGTTGCCTGCCGTCACGGTGCCGTCCTCCTTGAAGACCGGCTTCAGCGCGGCGAGCTTCTCGATCGTCGTCCCCGGGCGCGGTCCGTCGTCAGAGAGCAGCTCGCCACCGTCGGGCAGCGCGACGCCGACGATCTCGCGGTCGAAGTGCCCGGATTCCTGCGCTGCGACGGCCCGCGTCTGGGAGATCAGCGCCCACTCGTCCTGCGCTGCACGCGAGACGTCGCGCTGCGCTGCGACGTTCTCGGCGGTCAGACCCATCGGGATGTAGACGTCATACAGCGACCCCTCAGAGCCATCCAGCAGCGGGTGCTTGGCCTCGTCGGCGATCGCGGCGCCCAGGCCAGCGCGCGAGACCGCCTCGACTCCGGCGGCGATGTACTGCTCGCCCTCGCCGGCCTTGATCGCGTGGAAGGCCATCCGCAGCGTCTGCAGCGAGGACGCGCAGAAGCGGTTGACGGTGCATGCGGGGACACGCTCATGAAAGCCCGCCAGCAGCGTGGCGTTGCGCCCGACGTTGTAGGCCTGCTCTCCGATCCCCGACGCGGAGCCCATCATCACGTCGACGGTCTCGTCGAGATCGACCTCGGGGTTGCGCTCGCGCAGGGCGCGCAGCGGCGTCGCGGCGAGCTCGTCCGCGCGCACGCCGATAAGCGAGCCCTTGAACGCGCGGCCGATGGGTGTACGGACGGCGTCGACGATCACGGCTTCGGGCATGAGGACCTCCAGGTTGGTTGTGCCTCCGGCGGTCGCACTCCACGGAGACGTGTTTCACAGCGACGTCGCACTCGCCGCAGCCAGCCTGCATTGTGACACGATTGACTGGTCAGTCGGGTTCTATGCCAGCCGCTTGCCCAGCAGGGCCGCATGCGCGGCGACGTCGCTGGCAAACGCCGCGAAATGCGACGAGTACAGCGACTGGGGACCGTCGCAGCGTGCGTGCTCGGGGTCGTCGTGGACCTCGACGATGAGGCCGTCCGCGCCCACGGCGGCCGCGGCACGCGACATCGGCTCGACGAGCGCGCGGTCGCCGGCGGCATGCGACGGATCGACCACGACCGGCAGGTGCGTGTGCAGCTTCAGCCACGGGATCGCGCCGAGGTCCAGGGTGAAGCGCGTCGCCGTCTCGAACGTGCGGATGCCGCGCTCGCAGAGGATGACCTCCTCGGTGCCCTCCTTGAGCACGTAGTCGGCTGCCATCAGCAGCTCGTCCAGCGACGAGGACAGGCCGCGCTTGAGCAGCACCGGCTTGCCGAGCCGTCCCGCGACCTCCAGCAGCGCATAGTTCTGCATGTTGCGAGCACCGATCTGCACGACGTCCGCGATCGCCTCGATCGCTTCGGCATGGCTGGCATCCAGCAGCTCGGTGACGATCGGCAGGCCGGTCTCCTCGCGCGCCTGCACGAGGATCTCCAGCGCCGCGGTGCCCAGACCCTTGAAGGCGAACGGCGACGTGCGCGGCTTGAAGGCGCCCCCGCGCAACATCGAGGCGCCGCCGGCACGCACCGCCGCGGCGACCGAGAGCGTCTGAGCGCTGGACTCGACCGTGCATGGTCCCGCGATCAAGCAGAACGTCTCGCCCCCGCCGATCGTGCGGCCACCGATCTCAAAGCTCGAGGCGTGGTCGGAGAGCTCCGACGAGGCGAGCTTGTAGGGCCGGGAGATCGGCACGACCCGGTCGACGCCCGCCATGCCCTCGAGCCCCAGCTCGATGACGCCCTCGGGGTCGCCGATCGCCCCGATCGCGGTCGTCAGCTCGCCCGGCATCACGACGACGTGGACGCCTGTGGCGGCGAGCCGCTCGCGCACGGCCTCCACCGCCTCCTCCGGCGCCCCCGGTTGCATGACGATCATCATCGGCTTGACGATCGTATGGGAAGCGATCCAGGCCATGGTCGCGGTGATGCGCCGCCTGATCAGAGCGGCCGCTGTCGCTCGGACACCGCGCGCTGGGCCGCGTCCTACCGACTCGCCTGGAACCGTTCGGCGCCCGACCGGGTCTGACGTGCATGGCCCGGAGGGACAAGCTCTATCGTGAGGGCATCGTGGCGCACCGCCAGATCGAGGACGAGAGCGAATTGGTGCGCCGTGCCCGGACAGGTGATCGCTCGGCCTTCGACGAGCTCGTCCACCGCCACGCCGACGGTCTCTACCGTGTCGTCGCTCATCTGTGCTGCGGTCCGCACGAGGCCGAGGAGGTCACCCAGGAGACCTTCTTGCGAGCCTGGCGCGGACTGCCCGGCTTTCGCGAGGACGCGAAGTTCTTCACCTGGCTGTACCGGATCGGCGTCAACGAGGCGCGGCGACGCAACGACCGCGGGCGCCGCGCGGAGACCGTGACGTCGCTGGACGATCATCGCGGCCACGAGCTCTCCGACAGCCGGCCTCGACCGGAGGCACGTGCCGAGCAGGAGGAGCTGCGTCGGGACCTGCAGCGAGCGATCGACGGCCTGCTCGTCCATCACCGAACCGCGCTTGTGCTGCGTGACATCGAGGGTCTCTCGACCGCGCAGGCGGCAGCGGTCCTGGGCGTGCGCGAGGCCGCGTTCAAGAGCCGCCTGCATCGCGCTCGCATGGCTCTGCGCAGCGCGCTCGCCCAGCACGCCCCAGAGCGGGCGGCGCGATGATCTCCGAGCACCGCTTCACGGCCGCGCGCCTGTCGGCCTATCGGGACGACGACCTGCCCGACGACGAGCACCGCCGCGTGCGCACCCATCTGCGCGGCTGCCGGCCCTGTCGCGAAACCCTCGACGAGATGGCGATGTTCGCTTCTCGCCTGCGCACCTCAAGCACCCCGCCGCCCGCGGGGCTTGCCGAGCGCGTCATCGCTCACCTCGACGCCGAGAGCCCGGCGATCCAGCTTCGGGTGGTCGACGAGGACACGTCACGAGCACCGCGGCACCCGTCACGGCCCGTCGCCACCGTCGCTGCGCAGTGGTCCGTCACCCGCGGACATCTGCGCACCACGCTGCCCCTGGCGATCCTCGTGGGCATCGCGATCACGCTGCTCAAGGACCTCGGACCGCTGCTCGCCGATGGGCTCACGACGCAGAACTGCGTCGTCTGCGGCCTGAACTTCGTGCTCTCGTTCGTGCTCATGAACGTCGGAATCATGCTCGCCAGCTCGCGGCGCCACACCGGCTGAGCGCGAGGTCGTGCCTGACGACGAGGATCGGCGAAGCGATCTGCGCCGCCTGAAGTGGTCTGCGGCGTTCTTCGTCGCGTGTGCCGTGCTGGTGCTCGGCGCCGGCGCGATCGGGCTGTACCACTGAGCCTGATCGCGCGCTACAGGCCGAGGTCCCGCACCCCGAGCTCGTCGGCGCCGAGGTGATGGGCCAGCTCGTGGCGGACCGTGCGCGTGACCTCGTGGCGCAGGACGTCGGGGTCGTGGCCGAAGTCGCGGCGCAGGGTGTCGCGGTAGATGACGATCCGGTCGGGCACGTCGTCGCGCGCGACGCCATCGCCGTGGTAGAGGCCGTAGGCGCGAGCACGCCGGCCGCCGTCGGAGATGACGACCGCGACGTTGCGCTCCAGGGCGCGCTGCAGCAGGTCGGGCAGCTCGTCCATCGCCTCGCGCACGAGCTCGGCGAAGTCGTCGTCGTTGTACGGATCCAGGGCCATGAACTCGACCTCGTCGGGCTCGGCGGCGACCCCGGCGCGAGCCAGCCGCTCGGACTCCTCGACGAGCCGCTCGAACTCGTCCTCGGACTGCGTCTCGCTCCAACCGGCCATCCGCAGCCCCAGCGACAGCATCACCAGGCCGACGAGCGCGATGACGAGGACGACCAGCGTGCCGCCCTGAAACAGCCGCAGCGGGAAGGAGAACGCGCTCACGCCGTACAGGCCCAGAGCGAGGAACCCGACGGCCAGCGCGCAGAGCGCCGACAGCAGGACCCGCTTGGTCGTCGGGGACCGCACGGCCGGCGCTATCGCATCGTGCGGGCGATGACGACCCGCTGGATCTCGTTCGTGCCCTCGTAGATCTGCGTGATCTTCGCGTCGCGCATCATCCGCTCGACCGGGTACTCGCTGACGTAGCCGTAGCCGCCGAGCACCTGGATGGCCTCCAGGGTCACGGCCATCGCCGTATCCGACGCGAACAGCTTGGCCATCGAGGTGTACTTGCCGACGTCGGGCTCGGCGCGGTCGGCCTTCGCGCAGGCCTTGTAGAGCAGTTCCCGTGCTGCCGCGGTGCGCGTCTCCATGTCGGCGAGCTTGAACTGGATCGCCTGCAGCTCGTTGATCGGCTTGCCGAACGCGATCCGCTCGCGCGCGTATCCGGCGGCGTAGTCCGTCGCGCCCTGGGCGAGCCCGACGGCCTGCGCCGCCGCGCCCAGGCGCGTGCGCTCCAGCGTGGCGAGCGCGATCGACAGGCCCTTGCCCTCGGCGCCGATGAGGTTGTCGGCCGGGACCCGCACGTCGGTGAACGACGGCGAGCCCGTCGGCGAGCCCCGGATGCCGAGCTTGTGCTCGAGCTTGCCGTGATCGAAGCCGTCGCGATCGGCCTCCACGACGAACGCCGAGCTGCGGTTGTTCTCGCGGTCGGTCTTCGCGAAAACGATGTAGAAGTCGGCGACGCTGGCGTTGGAGATCCAGTTCTTCTGGCCGTTGATGACCCACTCGTCGCCGTCACGCACCGCCGTCGTCCGCAGAGCAGCGGGGTCAGATCCCGCCTCGGGCTCCGACAGCGCGAACGCCGGCGCCAGCTCGCCCGACGCGCAGCGCGGCAGCCAGCGCTGCTTCTGCTCCTCGGTGCCGAAGCGGGCGATCGGCAGCGTGCCGAGCTCCTGGAGCATGAGGATCAGCGCCGAGGACCCGCACGCCTTGGCGATCTCCTCGACGGCCATCTGCAACATCAGCGTGCCGGTCCCGGTGCCTCCGTACTCCTCGGCGAACGGCAGCGCGAGGATGTCGTGCTCGGCGAGCAGCTCGCGGATGTCCTGCGGGTACTGCGAGGTGCGATCGATCTCGGCTGCGCGAGGCGCGATCTGCTCCTGGGCAAGCTCGCGAATCGCGTCGCGCAGATCCGCGAGCTCGTCGGGGATGTCATAGACGTCGGTGGCGGTGGCCGGCACGGACGTTCATCGTACCGGCGGCAGATTGACGCTTAGGGTCGCTGTGCAGCGGGCATACACCGGCCCATGGGCATAGGCACATCAATCTTTCTCATCGCCGTCGGCGCGATCTTCAAGTTCGCGGTCACCGCCACCGTCTCGGGGATCTCGATCTCGACGGTCGGCACCATCCTCATCGTCGTCGGGATCGTCGGGCTGGTGATCTCGCTCGTCTTCATCATGCAGGCCGATCGTGGTCTGCCGGTCGAGCGCGAGCGGGTCGTCGAACGCGATCCGTACGTCGATCGCCGCCTCTAGGCACTCGACGAGACCCGTCAGACGGTCGTCGACTCGAGATCGTCAGCGGGCGGCGCAAGCAGCCCCGGTGCGTTCGGGTCGTCGGAACCGCATGGCAGCGAGACGTTGAACCCTTTCACGGCGCCCGAGGTCGCCAGCGGGAGCACCGGGATCGGCCGCAGCCACCGGCGGCGCGCCTGCTTGGAGCGCTCTCTCGGGGGCCTCTGGCGCGGTTGCGCAGCCAGACAGCCCCGCGATCCATAGTACGATGACGATGAGTCTGTGCTTGGGCATCGACCTGGAAGCACATCAGGTGGTGGATCGCCGGAAGCCTGGGCGGGCTCGATCGCGCACCGCGTGCGCGCCTACTTCGTAGCGGTCGTGCGCCAACTACTGGGGATCACGCCGTTTGGCCTTCGTGGCCAGGGGTAGGTGAGCACACGGTCTTTATTCTCCCGAAATGAGAGGCAAGCTCATAACTACCCTCGACACCGCTCTCGACTTCGCCCTTCACCTTCCGCCCAGTGACGCTGCCGGCGGACTCGATCAAGACGAAGAGTGGTGCGAGGTCACGATCGATGACGAACGCAGGCGCATCCGGCTTCACGACTACGCCGAGATCTTCGGCGTTCCGGGACTCTACGAGCGCCTTTTCCAGGAGAGCCTGGAGTGCGACTCTCCGCGGGTCGTCGGCGATCTGCTCGCCGAGCAGCTCGGTGAGAACGGCATCGATCCGGCCCGCCTGACGGCGCTCGACTTCGGCGCCGGCAACGGCATGGTCGGCGAGGTCCTCGATGATCTCGGCGTCGGCGCGATCGTCGGCGTCGACCTGCTCGAGGAGGCCAAGGACGCCGCATTTCGCGATCGTCCCGGCCTCTACGAGGACTACCACGCGCTCGACCTCACGGCGCTCAGCGAGGACGACAGGTCCGACCTCGCGGAGCACGACTTCGACCTCATGAGCTGCGTCGCGGCGCTGGGCTTCGGCGACATCCCGGCGGTCGCGTTCGCCGAGGCGCTGAACTTCGTCTCAGACGGCGGCTGGACGGCGTTCAACGTGCGCGACCGCTTCTTCGAGGAGAGCGACCCGACCGGCTTCGGCGGCTTCCTGCGAAGGCTGTTCCGCGAAGGCGCGCTCGAGAAGCGCGCGCAGGTCCGCTACACGCATCGCGTGTCGGTCGACGGAGAGCCGCTGCGCTACCTCGCCGTCGTCGCCAACAAGCAGGGCGAGATCCCGATGGACTGGGCAGCCGCCGCCTGAACGGCGGCAGGTCAGCAGTCAGACGCTCAGCGGCTCGGTCGGCAGGCCGCCGCTGGCCCCCGAGGCGAGGAGGGCGCCCGCGAAGGCGCCCAGCAGCATGCCGTGCAGCTCCTGGCGCGTGAGGTCGTCGTGGGCGATCCAGTCGAGGATCGCGCCGTCGAGGAAGCCCAGCCATCCGTGCACCGCGGCACGGGTCGCCGGGCGGGTGCCGTCCTCGCCCAGCCCCGCGAGGATCCGTGCAGCGGTCGTCGAGCGGACCTCGGCCATGATCTCGCGCACTTCGCTGGCGCTGCTGCCCAGCAGCGTGGCGTAGGCGGTCGGGCGCTCCTGCACCCAGGTCAGGAACGCGTCGAGCGTCGTCGCGAGCTGTTCGGCCGGCGGGCGGCCGGGCTCGGGCTCGGTACGCAGCCGCAGCTCCTCGGCCCCCTCGGCGAGCGTGGCCTCGAACAGGCGCCGCTTGCTCGGGAAGTAGTGGTACAGCAGCGCCTTTGAGATCTGCGCCTCGCGGGCGAGCTGGGACATCGACAGCCCCTCGTAGCCGTGACGAGCGAAGAGCTCGGTCGCGCGCTCGAGCAGCAGCTCGCGGCGCTCGTCGCGCTGCAGTCGTCGGTAGGCGCGCTCGGACATCTGCAGAGCATCCTACCGCGTCTCTTGACCGACGGTCGACAAGCGTGCTACCTTCGCTGTTGACCGATGGTTGACAAAGGGAGATGACGGCGATGGGGCGCATCAGCGAGCACCGCGTGTTGAGGCTCGAGCAGCAGACGGTGAACCTTCACGAGCGCCTCAGCGCGCTCGAGGCCCGGGGCGCCGAGGCGCCCGCCGCGCCCTCGCCGGTAGCGCCCGTCGCTCCCGCGCCTGCGCCGTTTCCCGCGGTCGTGACCACGTGGCGATCCTCCGCGCCCGGCCCCACCGCCGGCCATCCCGAGGCCGCCGCGACCCAGCCCGCCGCCGACTGCGCCGCCGCCCCGTCGGCCGCAGCCCCGCGGACGCCGGCCGCCGCCGCCCCGGCCGCGCGTCGTGAGGGCTCCGATCTCGAAGATCTGCTCGGCGGCCGGGTGCTCGCCTGGACGGGCGGCGTGGCCGTCGTCGCGGGCATCGCCTTCCTGCTCGCGATCGCCGTCTCGCGCGGCTGGATCGGCCCTGGCGCCCGCACGCTTCTGGCGGGCACGCTGTCGCTCGCGCTGATCGGCGCCGGGGCATGGCTGTATGAGCGGCGCGGGCGGACCGACGCCGCGCTGGCGACCCTGTCGGCCGGCGTCGCCGGCCTGTTCTGCACGGTCGCGGTCGGCGGTCCCGTCTACGGCGTTCTGCCTGCCGCGGCGGCGCTGGCGCTTGCCTTCGGCGCGGGAGCGCTGGCCACGGCCTTCGCCGTGCGCTGGGAGTCGCACGGGATCGGAGCGCTCGGGATCGTCGGCGCGCTGATCGCGCCCGTGCTGGCCGGAGCCCCGTCCACCGCCACCACGCTCTCGCTGCTGTGGCTCGCGGCCGCCTCGGGCGCCGCCGTCCTCGTGTGGCAACGCTGGGACTGGCTGGCCGTCGCGGTGTTCGCGATCGGCGCCGGACAGTGGTTGTGGTGGCTGGCGGAGTCCGACCGTGGGGCGGCCGCGCTGCTGCTCGTGCTGTGCGCCTTCGGAGCATTGAACGTCGCCGCCGCGATCGGCTTTGAGCTGCGCGTGCCCGCCGCTCGCCTGCGCGCCTCCTCGGCCCTCCTGCTGACCGTCAACGCCATGACGCTCGCGCTCGCCGGCTGGCTCGCCCTCGACGGCACCGGCACCACGACCCTCGGCCGGCTGTGGATCGGCGCCCTCGCCGCGGTCCACATCACCGTCGGACTCATGACGAAATCGACCCGCGTCAACCGCGACATCCGACTGCTGGCGCTCGTCCTCGGCGTCATCCTCGCCGACGTCACGGCCGGCCTGCTGCTCGAAGGCGCGGTCCTCGCCGGCGCGTTCGCCGTCACGACCGCGGGGCTCGGCCTGCTGGCCCGCCACCGCCTCGCCGACCGCAGCGACGCCGAAGCCGGTCGGGACGCGACCCTGCTGAGCCTCGGCCTCGGCGGCCACCTGCTGCTGACGAGCATCCAGGCGCTGACGCAGATGTCACCCGACGCCGTCGCCGCCGGCGACACGATCGCGGCCGGCGGATACGCCGCGGTCGCCGTGGTCGCCTGCGCGGCGTTCGTCGCGGGCCGCTTCGTCGACGACGTGCGACCCGAGTGGCGGATCGGCCTCGACGTCGTGGCGATGTCCGCCGTCGCGTACCTGACGACCGCCGCGCTGGATGGCCCGGTACTGGCCGCCGCATTCGCGGCCGAAGCCGCCGTCCTGGGCTCGATCGCTCGCCGGGAGCGCGACCCGGTCGCGGCCTGGGGCGGCGGCGCCTACCTGGCCCTCGCCCTGGGTCACGGCCTGAGCCTGGAAGCACCACCCGAGGCGCTGGTGGCGGGATTGGGCGACGTGCCCGGCGCCGCGCTCGCCCTGGCGGCCGCGGGCGCCGCCGCGCTGCTCGGCGCCCGGCAGCTCGGCCAGGCGCGCCGCGATCGTGCGCTGCGGGCCGGCGACGACGCGCGAGCCCTGATGGCGCACCTTCATGCGGCGCTCGGGGCCGCGGGCGCGGTGACCGTGCTGCACCTCGCGTCGACGGCGCTCGTCACAGGCTTTCAGCCCGGCAGCGGCGCCACGGAGGCGGGCCTGTTCGATCTCGGCGTCCGCGAGCTCGGACAGCTCCTGCTGAGCGGGCTGTGGGCGATCGCCGGAGTCACCGCGCTCGTCGTCGGGCTGCGACGCGACCACCGCGCCCTGCGGCTCGGTGCCCTCGCGCTGCTGATGGTGACCGTCGGCAAGGTCTTCCTCTACGACCTCGCGGCGCTGACCTCGCTGTACCGAGTCGGGTCCTTCATCGGCCTCGGCCTGCTGCTGCTGGTCGCGGCCGGCATCTGGCAGCGCATGCGCCCGCGCCCGCTTTCAGACCTGCGCGAGGTGCCCGATGCGGTGAGATAGGGTCGCGACATGTCTTCCATCTTCGATTCAGACGACATCGAGGTCTCGCCCGAGCAGACCGCGAAGGCGCTGGCTGACGGGACCGCTCAGGTCATCGACGTACGCGAGCGCTACGAATGGGACGAGGGCCGGATCGAGGGCACGGTCCACGTCGAGCTCGAGCGCCTCGCGTCGGCGGCCCAGGGCGGCCAGATCGACCGCGACAAGCCCGTGATCTTCCACTGCCGCCTGGGCTCGCGCTCGGCGATGGCCGCGCAGGCGTTCCGCGCATCGGGCTTCGACGCCTACTCGATGGCGGGTGGCATCCAGCTCTGGGACGACCAGCGACGGCCCCTGATCCCCGAAGGCGGCGCGGTCGCCGACCACTGAGCCCGCGGAGGAGAACGACATGGCAGAAGAGGAAGTCAACGAGGTCGTGACCGGCGAGGGCTATGCGCTGGGCAACATCGCCGCGCTCGGCCACGGCGGCGGCTTTCGCAAGATCCGTCCCGCGCTCGACGTCAAGGCGCTGGGCATCAACGCGATCGTCATGCCCGAGGAGTTCGCCGGGCGACGCCACTACCACTACGAGCAGGAAGAGACGTACTTCATCCACCAGGGCCACGCCGAGCTCGAACTGGGCGACGGCTCGGTTCATCGCCTCGGCCCCGGCGGGATCGTCCGCATGGACGCCGCCACCGTCCGGCGGATCCGCAACGTCGGCGAGGGCGATCTCATCTACGTCGCTGTCGGCGGCAAGGACGGCTACGTGGAGAACGACGGCCACCTGCTGCCGTCTGAGGAGGGTTGACTGAGCTGAGTCCAGCGGCATCGGCCCAGCCCGAGTGGAGGGTCAGCGAGCGACGGTGAGAGGAACGGCGAACTCAGCAGTCGCATCCGGCATCGGCTTGCTCATGCGTGTCGGGAGGGAAAGCCGGACCGCGTCTCGGTAGGCGACCGAGAACACAGCGATGGTCCTGGCTCGATGCAGCGCGGGGTCGCGCGACATCGCGGTGCTCCACGAGAGCCCGCCGTCCGGTGACGAACGAACGGGCTTCGAGTAGGTCAGCGCGATGACAGTTCCGTCCGTCGTCGCGCGCTCATAGCGCAGGGACAGGCGTTCCACCGACGTCCCGAAGCGCAGCGAGATGCGCTTGCCGGGGCGAACCGGCAGCTTCGGTCCCTCGGGAGCGCGAGCGCGCAAGGCGCAGGCGAGCGCGATTGCCTCGCCATTCGGCGGCGCGCAGAACGACGCCGGTCCGACGATGCGGCGGTTGCCCCCGCTGCCCACGAGAACTTGTGCTGAGCGCACGCGCGCGTCAACCACCTTGCGCGGTGCGGCGTTCGCTGAGTTCACGACGCCGCGGCCCTCCTGGGCCTCGCCGGAGCCGGCCACGCCGCCGAGAATCACGCCGCCGCCAATCGCGACGGCGACAACCAACAGCACGCCCAGTAGGACAAGCTTCTTCATGTCCTGATCTACGTCGCGCACGCGCGATGCGTCACACACCTTCGCCGTCGGCACAGCGGATGTCTGTTGACCGAAGTCCAGGGATGGCACCCAGCGCGAACTCCGCAATGGCAGCGGCGACATCATGCGCGCCCTTGACCGAGGCGAGGCGTTCGTCGTGACACGTAACGGCGTACCGGTCGGCGAGCTGGTCCCCGTGCGCGCCCGTGAGTTTGTTGGCGCAGACGCCGCGGTTGCCGCGTTCGCGGGCGCACCGGCGATCGATGCCGGGTTCCGGGCGGACGTCGACGCGCTGCTCGACCACGACCCCTCGCCTCATGGCTGACGAGCAGATCCCACGCGGGATCATCGACACATCGGTCGTCATCGACCTCGAGCATGTCCCCGCTGGCGATCTACCGGCCGAGTTGGCCGTGTCCGCGGTCCCCTGGCCGAACTCGCGGCAGGCCCCCACGCGACATCCGATCCGCACGAGCGCGCGGCGACAGGACCGCTTGCAGCGCGCGGAGGCGACCTTCGAGCCGCTGCCGGTGGACGCGAATGTGGCCCGTGCATACGGTCGCATCTACGCGGCCGTCTCCGGGACTGGTCGCAAGGCACGAGGAGCGCGACCCCTGGATCTCGTGATTGCCGCCACCGCGCTGGCGTCCGATCTCCCGCTGTATACACGCAATCCCGGCGACTTCCGCGGCACCGAGAGCCTCATCGGCATCGTCACACTCGCACCCGCGACCTGAGCGCGTGTGCGATGTGAAGTGGACGTGGCTGGACGGCTATCCAACCGCCGAATCACTGGAGCGCATCCGGGGCGCCCTGAGCGCGGTCGTCGGGCAAGCGTGCCCAAGCGCTGTGAGCACCGGGCCGGCTGCCGCGAAAGCGCTGGAATCGTCGAGAAGCAGAACTCTTGCCGCTGCTGTTCGCGCCAAGCGTACAGGCGGCAGATCTCGATGCCGTACGTCCCAGTGTCGTCAGCTCTCCGAGGATCTGCACGACCCGTGTAGAGACGTGTACACTGCTCGCATGGAACGGGTGAACGTCACGCTGGACGACGAACAGGCGCAAAAGCTCTTGCGATTGGCTGAGCGCATGCGCGTCCAGCCGGGCACCGTCGCCCGATCACTGCTCGCGCAAGCGTTGGATGACGCCGACCCCGATCCGCGCAACGTCGTCGCACTCCTGGACGGCATCGACGGCGCCCATGAGCGCGCACAGCTCGGGTTGCGCCAGGCGCACGCGGGACAGACGATCGCCGTCGACCAGCTGTAGTGGCATCGGTCGAGCTGGCCACGGCGGCGCTCGAGGATCTCGAGCGAATGATCGTCACGCACAGCCTGCCCGCCGACACGCGCGCTCGCGTCGCGCGATCACTGCGCGGACTCGGGCAATTTCCACGGATGGGCGCCGCACTCGAGGGCCGGTGGGACGGCTTCCGCTTCGTGCTCGGCCCATGGCGCTGGCTGCTGCTCGTCTACGTCTACCTCGAATCCGAAGACCGCGTCGTCATTGTCACCATGCAAGACGCACGGACGTCATCCGCGGCTACCGCGATCAAACGCTGATCCACCCGCGACCCCCGGCCCCGCCGAGCGCCGCGTTTCGCGCACAGGAACGCTCTGTTCGCCTGCGGCAGTTCGCTGCCGACCTCGGCGCGTGGCCGCGGCTTTCAGACCGCTGGAAGCGTCGAGAACGCGAAAATCTGTTCAGCGCACGCGCTGCAACCAGCCCGGCCGTGACCCGACAGACCTCGCCGAGCTGGCCGCCAACATCGCCGGTCACCGGCTGCGCATGACCGAGCTGCTGACGCGGGGCGCGCGCATGCGCGACAAGCGCACCGCCCGATTCTGCGCCGCCCTTATCGCCCATGAGCAGGCGCTATGGACCTTCACCACCACACCCGGGGTGCCGGCCACCGACAACGCCGCCGAACGCGCCCTGCGTCACGCCGTCATGTGGCGCAAGACCAGCTATGGCACCCAAACCGAACACGGCAACCGCGCCGCGAGCGACTGCTGAGCATCCGCGAGACCTGCCGCCTCCAAGGCCGCCGCGTGCACACCTACCTCACCGAGGTGATCACCGCCGACCTCCACGGCCAGCCGGTCGCAGCTCCGCTGCCGCCATGACCCCGTGAACGCTTACCCTCGCCAGCGCCGCGCGAACTGCGGCTGTCGTCACGTCCACGGCGCTAGCAAGCGGAAAGAGCCGCAATCGTCGACGGGGGCGGTCTCGGGGCGGCGATCGACAGCCCGTCACCTGCGAGCACCGGGTTGGGCGCTTTCTGCATGCATGCCATGGGAAACGCGGCCAGCCAGACCCGCATCGCATCGAGCTGGCCGCTTTCTGCATGCCTGTCATGCCAAACCCGCCCAGACGCTCGGCCAGCCGTCAGAGCGCCGCTCCCTCGCGCTCCGAACGCTCTCCCCGCATCGCGGGCCTGCCGCGCTGCCGCTTCCATGCGACTGTGCAGCCGGCCGCGGAGTCGCGGTGCTCCCTTCGCGTGCAAGCGGCACAGCTCCGAACGTTCGAAAGCCGCTCAACTGAGCGGCTTTCGAGGGTTCCGATGGAGACGGCGGGAATCGAACCCGCGTCCGCGATCGCGTTACGGTGGCCTCTACGAGCGTAGCCGGCGCTCTGATCTCATCTTCGGGTCGCCTCGCCGGCGGGGTTTCCGAAGACCAGCTCCCTGAAATGTCCCCGGTTCGGCGAGAGCGGACCTCCCCGGGTAAGCCGACGTGTTGTTTCCGGCGATCCCCACGGTCGGCAGGCGGGGGCCAGAACCACGCAATTAGCTGTTAGGCCATTGCGAGGGGGAACTCATGTGAAGAGTCCGCACTTATGGTTTGCCAGGTGTTTTACGAGGCCTCCTGGCACCTCGGCTCGCATCCACCGCTACGTGTCCGACCACGTCGAAGCCATGTCGTCCCCGTGTTGGTGCGCCAGCGAGTCTAGCCAACCGCGCAAGGCCGCCGGACGATCGGGCGCGGCTCAGCTCGGCGGCGCGACGACCGTCGGCACGTCCTCCGGCGTCGGCTCGACCGGAAGCGACGGGTCCGGCGGCGGAGCGGCCTCGCCTCCGGTCGGCGGGAGCGCGTCGGTCGTCGTGGGTGGCGGGGTGGTCGTCGTGGTGGTGGTCTCGGGGGCGGGCACCGTGACGGTCGTCTGACGATTCTGCGACGGCGCACTCTCCTCCGACGGCGCCGTGTCCGTCTTGGTGTCGCGCTCGGGGTCCGTGCCGCCGCCGAAGAACGTCGTCCCGCGACCGCCGCCGGACGCCGAGCCGCCCGCCACGAGTTCGGGCACGGTCAGCACGACAGCCGCGACGACGAAGCCGAGCAGTCCCGTGACGATCGCCACGCGCAGACCTCGCGAATGCCGGCCGCCGCTGCCATCGGGGATCTCACCCGCCTGCGCGACACGGTCCTGCTGGGGAGGCTGGACCGCAGTCGCCGCCGGCTCGTCTAGCGGCTCCGGCGGCGCATTGCGGACGATTCCCCGAACCGGCACCGCCCGCGTCACGACGTCCGTCGACCTCGACACGACGTCCTTGAGGATCGCGACGACGACCGGGGTGAACGCCGCCGCGACGAGCGTGCCGGGCGCCCACAGCTTGGAGCAGGCGTATGCGGCGATCGCGGATGCCACCGCGGTGACGAACAGCGTCTTGGTGTCCACGCCGCCCGAGGGGGCGCGCGGATGGGGTGTCGCGGATGCGGACATCGCTGCGCAGCCAGGCTAGGACACGTCGCGACTCCTCGCCGCATCCCAACGCGCGCTTAACGAAAGAGCGACGCAGAGGGCAGTTCCGCTTCGAGGACCCGTTCGGCCCGGTCGCACCTCGAAAGGGCGCCCCGGCTTCTGGGTGGCGCGGCCTCACACCTCGGCGGCCTCGCTCTTGTGCGGTTCTGACTTCCGCGTCGCACTGCGAAGGATGCACATCCGACCTGACCCGGACAAGAGCCGATCCGCACAAGATCCCGCACGTTCCGTGAAATAGTCTGAGGGCATGACCGTCCAAGACGTCTCCTGGGACCTTTCACCGCTCGTCCATGGCGAGGGCGACGCCGGCGCCGACCGCCTGCTCGACGAGGCCGCGACCCGCGCGCACGCCTTCTCGGAGGCCTACGCCGGCAAGGTCGCCGAGCTCGATGCCCCCACGTTCGTCGCCGCGGTGCGCGAGATGCAGGGCATCTCCGAGCTCGCCGCCCGTGCCGGCAACTACGCGATGCTGCGCTTCAGCATCGACACCGCCGACCCCGCGCTCGGCGCGCTGCTGCAACGCGTGCAGGAGAAGGGCACGGCGCTGGAGACCCAGCTGCTGTTCTTCGAGCTCGAGTGGGCCACGCTCTGCGACGAGCACGCCGACGCGCTGATCGCCGCCGACGGTCTGGACACGGCCCGCCACTTCCTGCGCTCCGCTCGCCGCTATCGCCCGCACCTGCTGACCGAGCCCGAGGAGAAGATCCTCACCGAGAAGTCGGTCTCCGGCGCCTCGGCCTGGGGCCGGCTGTTCAGCGAGCACGTCTCCGCGCTGCAGGTCTCCCTTCCCGGCGAGGACGAGCCGCTGACGCTGGATGGCGCGCTCGCCCGGCTGATGTCCGGCGACCGCGACGCGCGCCGCACGGCGGCCGAGAGCGTGACGGCGGCGCTGCAGCCAGGGGTGCGCACCCGCGCGTTCATTTTCAACACGCTGCTGCACGACAAGGCGACCGACGACCGGCTGCGCTCCTTCCCCAACTGGCTGGCGTCGCGCAACCTCTCAAACGAGGCCTCCGACGAGTCCGTCCAAGCGCTGCTGACGGCCGTGCGCAACCGCTATGAGCTGCCGCGGCGCTGGTATCGCCTGAAGGCGCAGCTCCTGGGGATCGACCAGCTCGCCGACTACGACCGCATGGCCGCGGTCACTCAGGACGACGAGGACCCCGTCGAATGGGAGGAGGCCAAGGAGCTCGTGCTGGACTCCTACGCGTCCTTCACCCCCGAGCTCGGCGATCCGGCGCGGGCGTTCTTCGACGAGCACCGCATCGACGCGCCGCCGCGGCCGGCCAAGCGCGGAGGCGCCTTCGCCGCCTACACCGTCCCCAGCGAGCATCCCTACCTGATGCTCAACTACACCGCCAAGCGCCGCGACGTGCTCGTCCTGGCCCACGAGATGGGCCATGGCCTGCACGCCGAGCTCGCCCGGCCGCGCGGGATCCTCGAGCAGCACACGCCGCTGACGCTCGCCGAGACCGCGTCGGTGTTCGGCGAGACGCTCGTCTTCCGGCGCCTGCTCGAACGGGCTTCGACGCCCGAGTCGCGGCTGAGCCTGCTCGCCGAGTCGATCGAGGGCTCGATCGCCACGGTCTTCCGCCAGACGGCGATGAACCGCTTCGAGGAGCTCGTGCACACCTCGCGCCGCGATGAGGGCGAGCTCGCCGTGGACCGCTTCAACGAGCTGTGGGTGCAGTCCCAGGAGGAGATGCTCGGCGACAGCGTGGCGCTCACCGACGGCTACGCGATGTGGTGGTCCTACGTGCCGCACTTCATCTCCACCCCCGGCTACGTCTACGCGTATGCCTACGGCCAGCTGCTGGCGCTGTCGATCTACAAGCGCTACGTCGACGAGGGCGAGTCCTTCGTGCCCAGCTACCTGAAGCTGCTGCGCGCCGGCGGCTCGCACAGCCCCGAAGAGCTCGGAGCGATGGTCGGGATCGACCTGTCGGACCCCGGCTTCTGGGACAGCGGGCTGGACCTCGTCGAGGCGCAGCTCACCGAGGCCGAGGAGGCCGCCCACGCGTCGCTGTCGAGCGCGTGAGATGAGCCCGGCACACGAGTTGCGCAGGGCGTTATCTGCGCTTGTCACAATGCACGCATGAGTCAGCTTTGGCCAGCGCCCTCCAGGCCCGCCAGCGAGCCGCCCACCGGCGATCCGGCCGCCCTGCAACCCGCACCCCCCGGCCACGAGCCGCCCGATCACGAGCAGGTTCTGCCGGGGCGCCCCGAACCGCCCAAGCCGCTGTGGCGGAGGTCGATCGGATGGCTCGCCGCCGCCGGGCTGCTGCTGCTGAAGTTCGGCAAGGTCCTGCTGCTGCTGCTGCCCAAGGCGAAGATCCTCACGACGTCGGGGACGATGCTCGTCTCGATCGCCGCCTACAGCCTGATCTGGGGCTGGAAGTTCGCCGCCGGGTTCGTGCTGCTGCTGTTCGTCCACGAGATGGGCCACGTCATCCAGCTGCGGCGCGAGGGCATCGAGGCGTCCGCGCCGATGTTCATCCCGTTCCTCGGCGCGGCGGTCATGGCCAAGTCGCTGGGCAACGACGCCACCGCGGAGGCCCGCGTCGGGCTCGCCGGCCCGATCCTCGGCACGCTCGGCGCCCTCGCGCTCGTGCCGGTCGCGATCAACACCGGCGACGACTTCTGGTACGCGCTCGTCTTCGTCGGCCTGTTCCTGAACCTCTTCAACCTGCTGCCCGTGGTGCCGCTGGACGGCGGCCGTGCGATGGCCGCGCTGTCGCCGAGGTTCTGGTTCGTCGGCCTGTTCGGGCTTGCGCTGCTGACCTTCACCTACCCCAACCCGATCCTCCTCCTGATCCTGCTGCTGGGCGGCTATGAGACCTACAAGCGCTGGAAGGCGCGCAAGGAGGGCGGCGACGAGGTCCAGGCGTACTACAACGTCAAGCGAGCACATCGCTGGGCCATCGCCGCGGTCTACCTCACGCTGATCGTCGTCTGCGCGGTCGGGATGGAGCTCACCCACATCGAGCGCAGCATCCCCACCTGACGCCGGTCAGCAGTGCGGCTCGGTAGCGTCTAGCCGTGCCTGAAATCGCAGTCGAGCGCCTGAGCAAGCGCTACGGGGAGACGCTGGCTGTCGACGATCTCTCCTTCACCGTCGAGGCGGGACGCGTCACCGGCTTCCTCGGGCCCAACGGCTCGGGCAAGTCGACGACGCTGCGCGCGCTGCTGGGACTGATCCGGCCGACGAGCGGTCATGCGCTCGTGCTGGGCCGCCCGTTCCACGAGCTCGCCAACCCGGTGCAGACCGTCGGCGCGTCGCTGGACGCCAGCGACGTGCACCCCGGACGCACCGGGCGCAGCCATCTGCGAACGCTGTCGGCGGCCGCCGGGCTGCCCAACAGCCGCGTCGACGAGGTCCTCGACATGACCGAGCTGACTCCGGCGCGCGACCGCCGCGTCAAGGGCTACTCGATGGGCATGCGCCAGCGCCTGGCGCTCGCGGCCGCGCTGCTCGGCGATCCGAAGATCCTGATGCTCGACGAGCCCGCCAACGGCCTGGATCCGCAGGGCATGCGCTGGCTGCGCGACATCCTCGTGGCCCTCGCGGGCGAGGGGCGGGCCGTGCTGATCTCAAGCCACGTCCTGTCGGAGGTCGAGCAGACCGTCGACAGCGTCGTCGTGATCGGCGCCGGTCGCCTGGTCATGCAGGGCTCGCTGCAGGACCTCATCGCCGGCGACCAGCGGCCCGCGCTCGTGCGCTCACCACGGCGCGACGAGCTGCGCGAGCTGCTGGAGCAGACCGGGGCCAGCGCGACCGTCGACGGGCGCTCGGATCGCATGCTCGTGCACCACGCGTCGCTTGAGGACATCGGGCTGCTGGCGGCCAAGCACGGCATCCCGGTGTTCGAGCTCACTCGGGCGGTCAGCACCCTGGAAGATCGCTTCCTGGAGCTGACCGGCGAGGGCGGCAACGTCCGATGAGGATCCTGCGCTCGGAGTGGCTGAAGGCCATCTCGGTGCCCACCGCGTGGATCCTGCTCGGCACGATGGTGCTGATCGAGGCGCTTGCCGCGGGCCTCGTCACGGGCCTGGTCGACGTCAAGGAGCTGCGCGGCCGAGACCCGGCCTCGCTGCTGATCGGCACGCCGCTGTCGACGGTGCTGATCTTCACGCTCGGCGCGCTGCTGGCGACCAACGAGTACCGCCACGGGACGGCGAACCAGACGTTCGTCATCACGCCGCGCCGCGAGCGGGTGATCGTGGCGAAGCTCGCGGTCGGGCTCGTCATCGGGGTCGTGTCGGCGCTGCTCTACATCACCGTCAACGCGGGCCTCGCGCTGTCGATCCTCTCCAACCGCGGCGTGCCGGTCGACGGCGACCTGGCCGTCAACATCTACAGCGGGGTGGGAGTCGGGATCGTGCTCGGCTGCGTGTTCGGCGTCGCGCTGGGCGCGCTGTTGCGCAACCAGGTGCTGGCGATCGTTGTCGGGCTCGTCCTGTTTCTCCTGCGCGGCGTCGTCGCCCTGTTCATCGGCACGACGGTCGGAAAGTTCTTTCCCGGCGAGGCGCTGCTGGCGCTGCAGGGCACGCCCACCAACGAGAACCTGCTCAGCCAGACCGACGCCGGCCTGGTGCTTGCGGCGACATGCCTGGCGCTGGCGATCGCCGGGGTCGCGGCGACGCGCTACCGCGAGATCACATAGCCCGTCAGCGGTTGGCGTCTGAGAGCGCGCGCGAGAGGTCGCGCTTCATCTCGCGGTCCTTGATCGACTCGCGCTTGTCAAAGCGGTCCTTGCCCTTGGCAAGCGCGATCTCGACCTTGGCCCGGCCGTTGGAGAAGTACATCCGCGTCGGGACGAGGGTGAGGCCCTTCTCCTTGGTCTGCGCCTTGAGCCTGTCGATCTGGCGGCGGTTGAGCAGCAGCTTGCGGTCGCGCTCGGGATCGTGGTTGTTGCGCGAGGCCGGGCCGTAGGGCGGGATGTGGATCGAGACGAGGTACACCTCGCCGTCGCGGATCAGCGCGTAGCCCTCCTTGAGCTGGCAGCCGCCCTCGCGCAGGGACTTGACCTCGGTGCCCTCGAGCACGATGCCGCACTCGACCTTGTCGCGCAGGTCGTACTTGAAGCTCGCATAGCGGTTGGACGCGATGTCGCCGGGCGCGACCTTGCGCTTCTTGCTCTTGGCCATGGATTGAGCGTAGTACGGTGTGGCTCGTCCACACATCCGGGGGGTCCCTAACCACGAGGGGCTGAGAGGGCGCTGCCTTGCGCCGACCCGACGAACCTGATCTGGGTCATGCCAGCGAAGGGAGATCACATGCCGACGCGCACCGACTTTCCGACCGACGCCGCGTGCCGCACGCAGATGCACCTCGCCCGCCAGGGGACGATCTCGCCGGAGATGGCGCGCGTCGCCGAGCGCGAGCATCTGGCCCCCGAGCTCATCCGCGACGAGGTCGCGCGGGGGCGGATGATCATCCCCGCCAACGTCCACCACGAAGCGCTGGATCCGATGGCCATCGGCCTGAAGGCGCGCGTGAAGATCAACGCGAACATCGGCAACTCGCCCACGACCTCGTCGCTGGACGAGGAGGTCGAGAAGCTGACGCTGTCCGAGCGCTGGGGCGCGGACACCGTGATGGACCTGTCGACGGGCAAGAAGATCGTGGAGACCCGCGCGGCGATCATCGACGCTGCGACGACGCCGATCGGGACCGTGCCGATCTATGAGGCGATGGATGGCATCACCGACGCCGAGGACCTGACGGTCGAGCGCCTCCTGGAGGTCATCGAGGCCCAGGCTCGCCAGGGCGTGGACTACATGACGATCCATGCGGGCGTTCGCCTGGAGCACCTGCCGCTCTGCCAGCACCGCGTGACGGGGATCGTCTCGCGCGGCGGCGGCCTGCTGGCGCGCTGGATGATCCATCACAAGCGCGAGAACCCGCTGTATGAGGCATTCGACGAGATCCTCGAGATCTGCCGCGAGCACGACGTGTCGCTGTCGCTCGGCGACGGGCTGCGGCCCGGGTCGATCGCCGACGCCTCCGACGCCGCGCAGTTCGCCGAGCTCGACACGCTGGGGGAGCTGACGCTGCGCGCGTGGGAGCGCGACGTGCAGGTCATGGTCGAAGGTCCGGGACACATCCCGCTGGACCAGCTGGAGATGAACGTGCGCCGCCAGCAGGAGGTCTGCCACGAGGCGCCGTTCTACACGCTCGGCCCGCTCGTGACCGACATCGCGCCCGGCTATGACCACATCACGTCGGCGATCGGCGCGGCGATCGTGGGCTGGCACGGCACGTCGATGCTCTGCTACGTCACGCCCAAGGAGCACCTCGGGCTGCCCAACGCCGAGGACGTCAAGCAGGGCCTGATCGCCTACCAGATCGCGGCACACGCGGCCGACCTGGCGCGCGGCAACAAGCGCGCCGCCAAGCGCGACCGCAAGCTGTCGCAGGCGCGCTTCTCCTTTGACTGGCGCGAGCAGTTCGCCCTGTCGATCGACCCCGAGACCGCGCAGGCGATGCACGACGAGACGCTCTCAGACGACTACTTCAAGTCCGCGGAGTTCTGCTCGATGTGCGGGCCGAAGTACTGCCCGATGCACAACTTCAAGGACGTCGACTGGGACGAGATCCGGTCGGTCGTCGACGCGCGCAAGGCGGAGCGGGCGGCGGCGTAGCGTCCCGGCATGGCCGGGCTGCACGTCGGAGATGTGGCGCGACCTCGTCTGTGATCAGGACTCACGACCGGGAGTGCCCAGCGGTTGCGCGCTCACATGAGTAGCCCCTGCTAGCACTGGTGCTAGCAGGCGCTACTCACCCGGCGCAGGACGACTCAACCGCGGGGCGAGGATGCGCGACCGGGCCGCGAGCCGGCGCCCGATCGCGAGCCGGCCGTTGGTCGTGCGCTGCGCGCGTCCATCGGCGAGCCCGCGCCGGCGCCATCCACCGGACCGAGATCGACGCGTCCGCGGGCGGTGTCCACGCGCTCGACGCGCACGCGGACGGGGTCGCCCAGACGCAGGGTCTCCCCCGTGCGCTCGCCGGTGAGGATCGTGCCCTGCTCGTTGAGCTCCCACCAGTCGCCGCGCAGCGCTCGCAGCGGCAGCATGCCCTCGTGGCCGCCCTGCAAGCGCACGAAGGCGCCCGCGCCGATCAGGCCGGTGACCTCGCCGTCGAACTGGCGATCCCAGCCGCGCTCGAAGAGCTCGCGCTCGAGCACGAAGGCGCGCGTGACGCGGTCGGCGAGACGTTCGGTCTGCATCGCGTCGCGCTCGCGCTCTGAGGACCACGCGCCCGTCGCCTCCATCACGTGGCCCTTCGGCGGCTGCTCGCCGCCGCCGACGGCGCTGAGCAGCGCTCGGTGGCAGACGAGGTCCGGGTAGCGGCGAATCGGCGAGGTGAAGTGGCAGTAGTGCGTGAGCCCGAGCCCGGCATGGCCGAGGTTCCTGGGGTCGTAGGTGGCCTGCTTGAGCGAGCGCAGGATGAGGAACGTCAGCGCGTCGCGGCCGTGGCCGGTGCGGCGCACGTGCTGGCCGACCATCCGCGAGCAGGCGGCCACGACCTCGGCGGCCTCGCTCGGCGTCATGTGCTCGCTCACCGGCGGCGTCGCGACGCCCAGCGAGTCCAGCTGCTCGATGAGCCGCAGCGCGCTCTCCCCGTCGGGCTTCTCGTGAACGCGGTACAGCGCCGGCACGCCACGGTCGGCGAGCAGCCGCGCCACCTGCTCGTTGGCGGCGATCATCAGGTGCTCGATCAGGCGATGGGACTCGGTCTGCTCGCTCGCGCCCGCCGCGGCCACGTGTCCGCGGGCATCGAAGGCGAACTCCGGCTCGCTGGTCTGCAGCTCCAGCGCCTCCTGCGCCATGCGCCGCTCGTGCAGCGCCGCGCTCACCGCTCGGGCGGCCGCCAGCGGAGCCGACCATGGCTCCTGCGCCGATTGCGCTCCCGCGAACAGGCGGTCCACGCGCTCGTAGTCCAGCCGCGCGTCCGAGCGGATCGTCGAGCGGTAAAACGCGGCTCGCGCCACACGGGAGCCGTCGAAGTCCAGCTCGACGGTCACCGCCGCACGCTGCTCGCCGGGCACGAGCGAACAGGCATCGTTGGACAGCGCCTCGGGCAGCATCGGCTCGACGCGACCGGGGACGTAGACGCTCGTCGCTCGCCGGGCCGCCTCGCGGTCGACGAGCGAGCCGGGCGCGACGAACGCGCTGACGTCGGCGATGTGCACCCACACCCGCGTGCCGCCGCCATCGAGCTCCTCGGCGGAGATCGCGTCGTCGAAGTCGCGCGCCGTCGCCGGATCGATCGTGAACGTCGCCAGCGCCGTGAGGTCGCGGCGCACCACCGCAGGGTCCGGGCCGCCATCGCGAGCCGTGCGCGCCGCCCGGTCGACGGCGGGGTCAAAGCACCGCCGCAGGCCGCGGTCGAGCATCAGCGCCTCCAACACGTCGGCGGCGACGTCGGGCTGGCCGAGACGGCGCAGCACCTTCGCGTGTCCGCCGCTGCGCGACGACGGGCGCACGAGCACGAGATCGCCGGCGCGTGCCTTGGAGGCGCGCTCGACGATCATCCGGCCGCCGCGGCTGAAGAACGGCTCGGCAGTGAGGTTGCGCCCGCGCTGCCGCAGCTGGGCGACGATCGCGTCGCCGCCGTGGCCGCCGAGCGGCACGCGCCGGCTCACAGCTTGCCCGCGAGCACCTTCAACGCGCGGACCAGCGCCTCGTCCTCGTCGCGCGTCTTCGGATCGTCGCGCACCGAGACGTCGGGCTTGATGCCGCTGCCGGTCTTCACGCCCGCGCCACCGAGGTTGCGCCCGCTGGGCAAGAAGTACTGACCGACGGTGATGTCCAGCGCGCCGCCGTTGGGAAGGCGCATGATCTGCTGGAAGACGCCCTTGCCGAAGGTCTTCACGCCGACGACGGTCGCGCGATCGCGGTCCTGCAGGGCGCCCGCCACGATCTCGGAGGCCGACGCGGTGCCACCGTCGACGAGCACGACGGTCGGCAGCTTCCCCGCGAGCACGTCGCCCGTGGCGTTCAGCGTGACCGGGTCGACCGATCGCCCCTTTGTCGTGACGATCGGACCGCCGCGCAGGAACATGCTCGCGATCAGCTGCGCCTCGCTGACCAGGCCGCCGCCGTTGCCGCGAAGGTCCAGGACGATGCCCTTGGCGCCGCGCTTGCGCTGCTTGCGGATCGCGTCGGCGACCTCCTCGTGGGCCGTCTCCGGTCCGAACGTCGAGAGCGTGATGTAGGCCACGCGCGTGCCGCCGGCGTTGGCGATCCGCGACGTGACGACCGGCACCGAGATCGTCGCGCGGGTCACGCGCTTGGTGATCGACTTCTTGCCGCGCAGCAGGCGCAGCGTGACCTTCGTTCCCGCCGGGCCCTTGACGCGCGCCGAGGCCGCCTCCTCGGGGACCCCTGCCAGCGTGCGCCCGTTGGCGGAGGTCAGGACGTCGCCGACCCGGATGTCGGCCTTCTCGGCGGGCGAGCCCTTGTACACCGTCTCGATCCGCAGGCCCGCCTTGACGCCGCGCACCGTCGTGCCGATTCCGGAGAACTGGTTGTTGATCGCGCGCGTGAACTGCGCGTACTCCTTCGGCGAGAAATACGCCGAGAAGCGGTCGTCGAGCGACTCGACGGCCCCCTTCAGCGCCGCGTCGGAGAGCTTGTCGCGACCCACGTCGCGGTAGTAGCGGTCGTGGATCGTGTCCAGTCCTCGCAGCACGATGCGGCTGGAGTCGTCCCCGACGAGCACGTCGGCGATCGGGTCGGGCAGGTAGCGCGGATGTCCGCCGAGCCAGATCCCGGCCACGAGCACGGCCAGCGACGACAGGACCGCGACGACCTTCGAGGTGAGCAGGCGGCGCAGCACGCCGACCACCCTAGAGACTGCCCATGATCGGCCCGCTCAGCGACTGCGGATCAGGGCCGCGCGCCGCAACTGGGTCCGCAGGCCCTTGCGGTTGGTGACCAGGCGGCTGTCGGCGACCGCCACGAAGGTCACCTTGCCCTTGCGTGTCCCGAAGAGGAGGTTGCGGTTGCTCTTCGTCGTGACGCGGTAGACGCCCGGCAGGATCTTGCGCAGGCGCTTGCCATAGCCGCGGCGCAGGGTGCTGGTCGAGCTGCCGCGCCTGACCTTCTTGCGGTTCTTGTGGCCGGGCCCGGTGGTCGCCGCGAAGCGGACGCGCCCGGCGGTCGAGAACGCCGCCAGCGTGCTGCCGCCGCCCTTGACGCAGTAGCGCAGCACGCCGCGCGCGACGCGTCCGGGCGGGCCGAGCCGGCGACCGACGAGCGCCCGCGTGGAGTTCAGCGACAGGCGCCCGATCGAGCGCAGGCCGATCTTCTGGCTCTTGGGCACGCAGCGCGAGCGCTCGGCCGGCGCGGCCTCGGTGCGGTTGGGCACGCGCGCGGCGAAGACCTCCTGGTAGGGCGAGTGCTCGGGGTCAGACGCCGGCAGGTTGTTGCGCTGCGTGTCGTTCCAGAACGGGATCGCGACATCGTCGTCGGCGACGAGGCCCTGGTAGTCGCCGATGAACTTGCCCGAGGTCGACGTCGGCGCGTTGACGGCCGGATCCCACATGCGCGCGGACGCGCGGCGGTCGGTGAACGTCGCGCCGCCGTCCTCCGAGCGCGCCAGGTACGTGTCGATGAAGTAGTTGGAGGGGTCGTTGCGGCGGTCGAAGAAGGAGATGTTGACCTGGCCGGACTCGGTCACCGCGATCCACGGCTGGAACTGGTCGGCGTCGCCGTTAACCGGATCCTGGTTGACGCGCACCGGCTTGCTGTAGGACCGCCCGCCGTTGGTGGACCTGAACAGCACGATGTCCGAGCCCGACTGCGGACCCGTCCCGTCGCCTCCGGCCTTGTAGTCCACGCCGGCGAGATCGTTGGCCTTCTTGCTGCTGAGCAGCTTCTGCAGCCCCGGCACCGTCAGCGTGCCCTGCTTGATCTCCTTGCCGATCGTCGCAAGGTTTCCCAGCAGCGGGAAGCCCTCGCCGTTGCGCGACGCGGCGGCGACGTAGATGGTGCCATTGCCGTCGACGGCGGTCGTCGGCAACGACAGGTTACGGAAGGCCTCGCCGGCGAATGGCCTGTTGACGCCGGAGATCCCCGCGATCGGCACCGCAAGCGACCACGACGCCCCGCGGTTGGTCGACTTGGATTGCATGAGCGCGTTGAGCTGGTTGTCATACCACGTCGCGTAGACCTCGCCCCTGGGCCCGATCGCCAGGTGGCAGCCGATGCCCGAGATCAGCGTCTTCTGGCTGATCGGCAGCGGGATGTTGTCGCCAGGCGCAATGCCACCCCAGGACTTGCCGCCGTCGCGCGATCGCATCACCACGATCTGCTGCAGCGGGATGGTCGAGCCGTCAAAGCTCCAGCAGATGTACATCGTGCCGATCTTGCCGTCGCGCGGCTTGTTGGGGGCGCCATTGACGTCGGTGTTGTTGTCGACCGCGATCCAGTTCTTGTCGTCGAGGAAGAGCCGGTTGGTCAGGGCGTTGACGCGGTTGTTGTGGACCACGGTCGGTCCGGTCCATGGCTGCCCGGGCCGCTTGGTGTGGACGGTCATGTTGAAGCCCGTGAAGGACGCCGTTCCGCCGGGCGCGTCGAGGACGTTGGCGTAGGCATTGCCCTCGTCGTCGAAGTCGATCGTGATGTCCGACGTCGTGCGATACGCGGCTTCGTTTGCGGGATCGCACTGGCCCGGCGTCTCGCAGTAGCCCGGCAGCTGGCCCTGGTCGGTCCACGTCCGCCCGCCGTCGGTGGACTCGTAGGTGCCGATCTTGAAGAGGTACTTGTCGTTGTTCTCGTACATCTTCGAGCCGGCCATGAGGTGGTCGTGGTCCAGCGGATCCATCGCGATCGTCGGCTCGGAGTGCGACGTGTACTGGTCGCGCGAGGCGCGGTAGTTGACCTCGCCCTTGGGCGCGGCGGACTCGAGCTCGGCGATGTCGGCGCCCCGCCGGGTGACGAGCGTGGCGCGGGCGGTGTAGCCCTGCGGCCCGAGGGTCGTGTACGGCGTGATCGCGACGAAGAACGCGCCGCTGGCCTTGTCGATGGCTGCGTTCTCGTCGGCACCGAGCGTCTGGCCATCGCCGGTCACGTAGGACCCCCGCGTGCCGTCGGCGTTGCGTCGGTACACGTAGAGATCCAGGTCGGCGAGCCCGAAGCCCGTCGCGGTGATGCCCACCGCGCCGGGGTGCTTCTCATAGAACGCGGCGTCGGTCGCAACGTCCAGTGCGAAGACGTCGCACCCCGAGGCGGCGGCCGGCCGGCCGTCGGCGCCGAAGCACTGCGCTCCCTGATCGGCCAGCAGGGTCTCGGAGCCGACGTTGACGGTGCCGCTCCACGCGACAGAGCCCCCACCGGCGGCGGCGGGCGTCAGCGTCCCGCCCTCCGGGGTCGCGGCCGAGGCGGCCGGGACGGCGCACAGCGACACGACCGCGGCCAGCACCGCCGCGATCCTCCCGACCCGAGTGTTGCCCCCGCCTAGCACACGCTGCTCCCGGCGGCGAGGCTACCAGCGCCCGCGTGCCGGCGCTCAGACGCGCAGGAAGCGGCGCAGCGACAGGCCCGAGCCGGCGGCGGAGACCGCCACGCTCGCGACCAGCAGGACGGCGATCAGCACGCCGAAGTTCAACGTCTCGGGGGCCGCGATCAGCGAGAAGTCCGACTTCAGCGGATCGATGAACGCGACCTTGCCGACGAGCAGCAATCCGATCGCCATCACGCCGCCGATCGCACCGACGATGATCCCCTCGATCACGAACGGCCAGCGGATGAACCAGTCGGTCGCGCCGACGAGCTTCATGACCTCGACCTCGCGGCGGCGGGCGAACAGCGACAGGCGGATCGTGTTGGAGATCAGCAGGATCGAGGCGAGCACGAGCAGCAGTGCCAGGAACGCCATGCTGAGCTTGACGATCTTCGTCGCCGACAGGATCTTCGTCGTCTCGTCGCGGCGGTTCTTGACCTCGTCGATCGCGGGATCGGCGACGGTGCGCTCCCCGCTGGCGGTCAGCGGCGCCAGCTCGTCGCGCAGCTTGCCGACGTTGCCCGCCTTGTCGGGCGTCACGCGGAAGGTGTCGGGCAGCGGGTTGGAGCCCAGCAGCGCGTAGGCCTCGGGGTTCTGCTTCTTCTCGCGCGCATAGGCCTCGGCCTTGGAGACGTAGGTGACGTTGCCGACGTACTTCGTGTCCTGCGTGAGCGTCTTGCGCACGCGCTCGACGGCGGCGTCGGTCGCGTCGGCCTTCAGAAAGACGTCGACGAGGACCTTGGCGCGCACCTCGTTGGCGGCGCCGGTCGTCGCCTGAACCATCGGGATGAAGACGCCCAGGACGAGCATCGTGACGAGCACCGAGGCCATCGCGGCAAACGACGGGACGGCGTTGCGTCGCAGTGAGCGCGTCGCCTCGCGCAGGAAGAACGTGAAGCGCACGCGAGCTGCTTAGTCGCTGCGGCCGAGGTCGTGGTAGGCGTTGTCGAGCAGGTCGCCGAACTCGTCGGTCGTCTGCTCGCGCTGGGCGTACAGCCCGCTCGCCTCGTCGCGGATGATGCGCCCGCCGCGCAGCTCGATGACGCGCCGGCGCATGCGATCGACCATGTGCGAGTCGTGCGTGGCAACGAGCACCGTCGTGCCGGTGCGGTAGATGCGGTACAGCAGCTGCATGATGCCCAGCGACGTGTGCGGATCGAGGTTGCCGGTCGGCTCGTCGGCCAGCAGCAGCGGCGGATGGTTGACGAATGCGCGCGCGACCGACACGCGCTGCTTCTCGCCGCCGGAGAGCTGGTCGGGATAGTTGTGCAGCTTCGTGCTCAGGCCGGTGAGGCGCAGGACGTCGGGCACCTTCGCGCGGATCTCCTTGCGCGTCGCGCCGGTGGCCGACAGCGCGTAGGCGATGTTGTCGTGCACCGTGCGGTTGGGCAGCAGCTTGAAGTCCTGGAAGACCGACCCGATGTTGCGACGCAGGTACGGCACCTTCCAGCTGCTGAGCCGGCCGAGGTCCTTGCCTGCCACATGGATCTCGCCGGAGGTGGGCGCGTCTTCAGCGGTGAGCAGGCGCAGCATCGTGGACTTGCCTGAACCCGACTGGCCCACGAGGAAGACGAACTCGCCCTTTTCGATGTTCAGGCTCACGCCGTCGACGGCGCGGGTCTCGCCCTTATAGATCTTGGTGACGTTGTCGAGTCGGATCATCGAACCTGGCTAGAAAGGGGGCGCTCGGCACTCCGCCGAACAGCGTCCCAGGGTACGACAGGCCCGGCGAGATCAGGCGTCACGCCGCATCTCCGCTTCGCTGAGACTGTTTTCAGCTGGCGCTGTCCTGCTCGGCGCGTTGCCATTGGAGGAACGCCTCCATCAGGGTGTCGAGGTCGCCGTCGAGCACACCGTCGACATTGCCGAGCTCGAGGTTCGACCTCAGATCCTTGACCTGCTGGTAGGGGTGCAGCACATAGGACCGGATCTGGC
>JAJCYD010000006.1 GCA_029263125.1 Solirubrobacteraceae bacterium
GCCTGATCACACGCCGCGCCTACGGCTTCCACTCAGCCCGCGCCGCCCTCGCGCTCATCCACCTCTCCTGCGGCCCGATCACGCTCGCGCTCCCCCATGAGAACGCCGCGTGACTTCACCTACGATCACCCTCGGAGAGCCCCATCTTGCAGGGCGCATAGAACTCTCACAAGCACCGGACCGAACCACCGGGGTCACGCCACTGCTTCACCAAGGAATGGCGACAGGGCTGCGGGACGCTGAACCAGTCAAAGGTAAAGTGTCGGCGCTGGTATTGTAGCTCGGGATGCTGACACGATGCCGACCGACGAACTACTTAGTCTCTTGGCAGTGCCCGTTGGCTTTCTAGCGGGCTGGGTTACGAGCTGGTCGCCCTGAGGCGTGTCGATGGCTTGGACCATCGGCCCCGCCGGGAGCGGGGTAGAGCGCAACCGCAACCTTCGACTGCATTGCATGTGCCTGTTGCTGGGGGCTTCGACATCCGCGGCCATTTTCATCTTGGTAGGTGCTGGCTTTCGGGCTGCAGTTCCGAACCCGCCGACCCTAACCTGGGTTGCAGTGGCACTGGTGTTCCTCGGGTGGTCGCTTCGCAGCCTCGGGCTTCGTGGACTGCCATACCCACGCTCACGTTGGCAGGTTCCGGAACACTGGCGTGCCAGCCTGCCACTTCCGTTCACGCTGGCCGGGTACGGCTACATTTTGGGCACGGGGGTGTTCACCGATGTAGTGCTTCCAGCATTTTGGATGCTCGTGACACTGACTGTGCTTAGCACGGCAAGTGCGGTCATACCGATCGCATGGTTGGCGTATGCTGGTGCCCGCATCACCAGAACTGTGCAAGACACGGCATGCGCCGCGGCCTGTCCTGTCAACTCGGCTCCATCAATTGTGCATCCGCAACCGGGAATACGGGCGTTACGCTTTGCGACCCTTAGCTTTGCTGCAACTGTAGCGTCGCTGGTCTTGCTATCCGTGTAAGGAGGTACTTGTATGACTACTACCACCCTAAACCATGAAAAGGCGCAGGTCGACATTGAAATGACGATTCCTGTCGGCTTCACGGTATACCCGCGCCTGGCAGGCCTAGGGTACCCCTACGAGTTGGGAGGCATTGCAAACGTTCCGATTGCGACGGGCCAGAATGACGAGGACGGCTTTCCGAGGATTGACTTGCTACCCGCACGAGGAGCGCTTCTATGGTTGGTCGTGTTTGATGACCGGTTCGAAGATGACCACACTGCTCGCTCGCCGCGCGATAACGTGACTAAGGAAAGTATAGCCTCCTTTGCAGCGGGAGACGTGGCAGTGAGCCGTTGGGACAATGTACGGATGTGGGCAAGAACGGAACCGTTGACCTCTGACAAGAGCTTGGGTCTATACGCGTTTGTCGGCACCTCACCAAACGCACCAACCGATACCCTTCCCATGATGATCGACAGCCTGCGAGTCAATGCATGATCCGATGGGCTCTGGTGTTGTGTGCGGTCGCGGCGGGCGCGGGTGGTTGTGGAGGGGCATCGAACGAGGCGCCCGCGACGTCGCGCGAACGGGGTGCGTCAACGGCGAAGGTTCGCGAGAACGACGTACCGGCACGGACGCGGCGCCTGTCTTTGTCGACCGGTTTCAAGAAACGTGCTCGACAGGCGGGTTTTCAGGTGGGGCCGACTCGGCCTGTCCGCACGGCCTGCCGTCGGGTATCGCGCTCATCACCGATCCCGGTCGTGTGCCCACCCGTGGTGCCTAGTGGTCGGACTGTGCAACCTGACGTGGGAGGTTTACCAAAAGACTTTTCTGAGGGTTGGCTGATGTCGTTTGTTAGCCGTTCGATTGGCAGTCGACGCCAGTATCCTGGTCATTGGATGGTAGTGAGCGGCACCGCGACTGCTGTCAATACTCTCTTGCGGCCCCCAGAGACCGAAAAACCAAAGAGTCGAGCAGCGCGTGTTGGCAAACAGAAGGTGAGACTGTTCACATTGCCGGGTCACGCGACATTCCGCAGTATGATTGGAGGACACACGGTGGTCCAGTGGCGACGGAGAGATGACCCGGCGATGTTCATACAGGTTAGTGCACACGGGAAAAAGGTGGGTCCGAATACGCGCAGCAACCAGCGGTTTGTGCTGCTGCTCGCTGCTGCCATTATGGCGGCTTATCCCGGGGCTTGATTGCGTCCCGCGGAGCCAGCAACCGCTTTGGACTTGCATCAAGCGTCAGCATGCGGCCGTAGCGGGCAAGAGCTCATCTTCGTCACGAAGATGTCGGCATAGCGCGGAGTGAGTCCCACCCTGATACCCGGGCACGACTTGAGAGTCGGACCGAACGAAGACACGCGTCTGGCAGGACAGGCCTGCGCCGTTCGCCATAGCCAACCCGGCCGTCATGAGAAAGGACACGCCGTTAGACGCCGGCTGCAGTGAGAACGAACCAGACGGCACCGCGGATCAGGTGGCGTGTCATGCAGACAGGGTTACCGCCCGTCACTCGCCTTCCCGCTGGAGTCGAGGCCTGGCGTCAGCGTCAGGGCCGAATGTGTGATGCGTCGACTTGGTCGGCAGCGCTATACCAGCAGACGAAACGAGCGGTCGGATTCATCGCGGCCCCGAAGTGCCCTGATGGCGCCCTCGATGCGTCTCTCTCGGCGACGATGATCGCGCACACGGACGATGATGAGGATGGGCACACCTGCTGCCATCCCGAGCGCGATGGCAATGTTGGCGGTCTTTTGGGGTCTCCTCACGCTCAGTCTTTGTCGGCAGATCGGGTCGCGTGCCGCTGTCGGCCTCCGCTTGGCGCACCTTCTTGCGCAGCGTCTCGGGGTGGATGCCAGGTCGGCGGCGACGTGCGCGATCGGCCGGCCGCTCTCCAGCGCCGCCGGATACCTCGCTGAATCAGTTCATCGGGGTACTTCTTCGGACGAGCCATGAGATCGGAGGATCCCCTTCCTCCAGGACACGATCCTGGAATCAAGGTCTCCGCGGAACCCAGCCCGGCTCAGGGGGCGACTGGGACGTGAGTGGTGGCGCGGCTCGCCGAGGGCAGCGTGCCGGTGGAGGTTCCCGTGGGGGGCGTCGATGGAGGACTCGTCACGATCTGGGGCCACCGAGCGATTGGCGCGGCGCGCACGCTGGACTCGCACGCCTGCTGGCTGCGCCACAAGCTCGAGGCGCAAGGGGCCGCTACATCCTCAACGTGTGGGGCGTCGCCTCTGCCAGTTACCGACGATCTGTCAAGGACGACGAGAATTCCCCAGGTGCGACGATGGGAATTCCCCATCTTCTGGGCGGCCGGTGAGGGCGGGTCGGAGGGCGTTGTTGGCGTCGCGGTGGCGGCGCATGCGGTAGCTGTCGCCGGTGATCGAGAGCACGGTGGCGTGGTGTAGGAGGCGGTCGAGGATTGCGGCGGCGACGGTCGTGTCTTCGAAGATCGCGCCCCAGTCGGCGATGCCGCGGTTGGTCGTTAGGATGATGGAGCCGTGTTCGTAGCGGCGGCTGATGACTTGGAAGAGCAGTGAGGCGTCTTGGCCGGGCATCGGGAGGTAGCCGAGTTCGTCTACCTATGCGGATATCCGCATAGCTCGACCTATGCCGATACGGCGACTATGCCGAACCTGTCAGGTTGCACCTTTGCGAAGTGCCTGCTAATCGGTGGGTTCCTAGCGTTCGCGCCGGCCCGGATATCGGCATAGTCACAGGTCTTCGAGGAAGGCGAGGAGGGCGTCCGGGGGCTTGTAGCGGCCGGGCGTGACGGTCGGCGGAGTGAGGAGCGCGAGCGCTCGTTCTTTGATGGTGAGGTCCGCGTGCAGGTAGGGCTGGGTGGAGCGGACGTCGGCGTGTCCGAGCCAGAGCGCGATCACGCTGGTATCGACGCCGGCCTGCAGCAGCGACATCGCGCAGCTGTGCCTGAGCACGTGCGGATGCAGCTGCTTGTTCTTCAGCGACGCCGAAGCGATAGCGGCGGTCTTGGCGTGGGTGCTGACGCGTTGCTCGACGGCGTCGCGGCTGAGGCGGCGGCCGGTTCGGGTTGCAAACAGCGGATCCTGGGGACGGCCAGCGCGCTCGCCGAGCCAGGTAGCGAGGACGACTTGGGCGTCGTTGGTGAGCGGGACGGCGCGTTGCTTTCGTCCTTTGCCCAGGCAACGGACGTGCGCGCCGGTGCCGAGCACGACATCGTCGCAGTCCAGGCCGATCAGCTCGGAGACACGCAGGCCGGCGTGAGCGGCGAGGGTGAGCATGGCGTGGTCGCGGCGGCCTTCCCAGCGCTTGAGGTCGGGAGCGTTGATGAGTGCTGCCGCCTCGGCGTTGGTGAGGTAGGTGACGGTGCGTTTCTCGAAGCGCTTGGGCGGGATCGCGAGCACGCGCGCGATGACGGCGGCGTGCTCGGGATGCTGCAGCGCGGCGTATTTGAACAGCGACCGGATGGCTGTGAGCCGCAGGTTGCGGGTGCGCGGGCTGTTGTGGCGGTCGTGCTCGAGGTGATCCAGGAAGCGCGCGATGAGCGGCTCGTCGAGGTCGTCCCAGTCCAGGCTGCAGGGCTGCTTGCCGGTCGTGTCGTGGACGTAGCCGAGCAGCAGCCGCAGCGTGTCGCGATAGGACGCGATCGTGCGCGGGCTGGCCTGCAGCTGTCGGGCCAGCCGGTCGGTGAAGAACGCTTGCAGCGTTGGTGCGATGAGCGTCATCGCCGGATCGCCTGGGCGTCGTCGACGAGGCGGGCGGCGTGCGCGAGCAGTTCGGGCGCGGCCGACAGGTAGTGGTAGGTGTAGCGCGGTTCGCCGTGGCCGAGATAGGTCGACAGCCACGCCAGCCGGGCCTGGACGTCGACGCCGGCGCGATACCAATCAAGCAGCGTGCGAACAGCGAAGGAGTGCCTGAAGTCGTGCAGGGTCGGCGCGTGCGGCGCGCCGTCGCCGATCCGCGCTTGGTCGCAGAGCCGGCGGAAGGTCGGCCAGACGCACTCGTAGATGACGCGGGTGCCGCGCAACGAGACGAACAAGGCGTCGGTCTTGGGGTGTGGGTAGAGCTGGCGGCGGCGGTGCTGGTAGCGCTCCAGCGCCTCCAGGGCGCTGGGTTGCAGCGCCACTTGGCGCGACTTGCCGAACTTCGAGCGGCGGATGAGCAGCACCGCGTCGCCTTCGTCGATGTCGTCGCGATCGAGGCGCAGCGCCTCGCCGATGCGCAGGCCGGTGGTGGCCAGCAGCCCGACCAAGGTCTCGTAGGTGGCGGCCCGCAGCGGCTCGCGGATCGAGCGGCGCGCCGCGTCCATCAGCGCCAGCACGTCGTCGTCTGTGTAGATGAATGGCGGTCGCCACGTGCGCGGGATGCGGATCAGGCCGGGCGGCGGGACCTCGGTACGCGGGTCGATCCCGGCCAGATAGCGCGCGAACCCGCGGACGGCCGTCATCCGATGGCCGGGGACGGTGCTGCCGGCCGGCCAGTCGCGGTCCAGCGCCCAGGCGAGCGCCGCCTGGACCGTCACGTACTCGTTGTCGGTGGCGTCGAGATACGCGACGAACCAGTGCAGCTGGCGGGCGGCGTCGTCGAGCTTGTGGCCGAGCATGCGCCGCAGCCGCAGGTAGTCGTCCAAGTGACCGGCCAGGGTGCTCATGGCGTCGCTCCGGGCCAGGGCCGCGCGACTTGTCGCAGGCGGCCGAGATCGACCTTGGCGTAGCCGGCGGTGGTGGCCAGGTCGCTGTGGCGCAGCAGCTGGCTGATGTCCACGATCGACGCGCCGGCACGCAGCAGCTCGCTGGCGAACGTGTGTCGCAGCCGGTGCGCGCCGACGTGCGCGATGCCGGCGTGCAGGCAGGCGCGCTGGACGACGTCGCCGACGAGCTCGGCGCGGATCGGGCGCGTCGGCGCCTTGACCGTCAAGAACACATACCGCGATGAGCGCCTGCCGCGCAGCGACAAGTAGCCGGCCACTGCATCGCCAACATCCGCGGGCAGCGGCAGCCGGTCACAGCGGCGCGCTTTGCCGCGCACCACGAGTTCGCCGGCGCGCCAGTCGAGATCCTCAAGCTGCAGCCGGGCGACCTCAATCGAGCGCAGTCCCAGCCGCGCCAGCAGCAGCATGATCGCGTAGTTGCGCGCCCCGCCGAGCGTGCAACGGTCACAGCAGCCCAGCAGCCGCTGAACGTCGGCCGGCGGCATCGTGGCCGGGATCTCGGTATTGCGCCAGCCGGCCACCGACGGCACCGAGTCGGCCAGCGCGCTGTCCGTGAACCCGCGCAAAAAGAGGAAGCGCAGCAATGACCGCAGCTCCGCGGTCCGGCCCTTGGCCGAGCCCACCGACACGCGTGCGCACTCCTCCAGCAGGAACGCCGACACGTCGGCGCCCGTCAAGGCAGCGACGTCCACGCCGCCGTCATCGGCCACGCGGCCAGCCATGAACCGGCGTGCCAGGCGCTCATAGCGGATGACCGTCGTCTCGGCCAGCCCGCGCTCGCCGACCAGCCAGTCGCGGTACCACGCGACAAACCGCTCGAGCCCGGCCAGCTGCTGCGGACCGTCATCGGGCGCCATGACGCCGGCCTCGCGCAGGAACGAAACCAGCGGGTGCATCGCGCGCGAGCTCGGCACGCGGCGCTGCCCGGAGGCGCGCCGCGCCGCCAGAAACGTCTCGATCGCCGCCGCATCAAGCCGACCGCGCTCAACACCTTGCTCGGTCATCCAGCGGCCGAGTACCCCAAGCTCCTTGAGCATGTTGCGCGTCGTGCCGGGCGTGTACTCGCGCTCGGACAACCACGCGCGATAGTCCTCCACGAACGGCCCCAGCCGCCCTGGCTTCCTTCGCGTTCCCGACACGTCCTCGCCTCCTCGGCCAGGCACGCATCACGCCCGGCCGTCAGCTCGAAATGGTCTTGTCGGGTGCCGAAACTATGCCGACATCCGGGCCGGCGCGAGCACCCGGAACCAAACGATTAGCAGGCGCTTCGCAGAGATCAGATGTGACAGGTTCGGCATAGTCGCCGTATCGGCATAGGTCACAGATCAGCAACGGGATGCGTTGCAGCCTGGCGAGCTCGTCATCCAGGCGGCCGTGGCGTTGGGCGTCGGCGAGCAGGGCGACCCACTCGGTCGCGGTCCTAAACGCGACGCGTTGGCCGGCGAGGCACGCGCGGATCCCCAGCGCCACGGCTAGATGCGTTTTCCCGGTGCCCGGCGGGCCCAACAGCACGATGTTCTCCTTGCCGGCGAGGAAGTCCAGTTGGGCGAGGTGCAGCACGCTGTCGCGACGCAGCGAGGCTTGGAAGGCGAAGTCGAACTCCTCGATCGTCTTGCGCGCCGGGAAGCGTGCGGCTTTGATGCGTGCTTGGCCGCCGTGGCTGTCGCGGCTGTCGGTCTCGGTCTTCAGCAGCGTCGCGGCGAACTGCTCATAGCTCCATTGCGGGTCTCCTGACGTTTCCGTGGGTCGGTGAACGCCCGATTCACTGCGGGAGCGGCGGGCAGAGCCCGGCGAGGGAGAGCATGGCGAGGGCGATCAGGGCGCCGGCCGAGTGGAAGCCGTAGGCGCGTCGGGTGATCATCC
>JAJCYD010000007.1 GCA_029263125.1 Solirubrobacteraceae bacterium
CCTGGCGGCCGACGTCGTCTACCAGCGCCGCACCGTGGCGCTCGTCAAGCAGGTGCTCGACGACAACGAGATCGGCGGCCAGACGATCCAGACATCGGAGTTCCTGCCGAACATCGGCTGGCTGGAGGCGCCGACCGTCGCGCGCCGCATCCATGCCGACGCGGCTCGCGGCGCCGGCGCCGACGCGACGACCAAGGAAGCCGCGGCCGGCACGCACGGCCACGGCCTGCTCGGCGTCAGCGTCGGCGACGTGACGCTGACCCCCGGCCAGTCAAACCGCGTTCCCGCGTCCTCGAACGTGACGTTCAGCGCCAAGGTCGCCAACCAGGGCGAGAATCCGGAGACCGACGTCGTCGTGATCGTGACGATCACCCCCAACGGCGGCGGCAAGAAGGTCACCGCGCGGGGGACCATCGATCAGACCGCGGCCGGAACCGAGGCGACCGTGCAGGTCAAGCTCAAGGAGTCCCCGCCGATCGGCTCCTCGACGGTCAAGGTCGAGATCCGCAAGGTCAACGGCGAGGAGAACACGAAGAACAACTCGCAGGAGTACCCCGTGATCTTCGAGCGCTAGACGTGCAACCGCCTACCCTTTGCGTCGATGACCTCCGAGCTCACATCCACCGCCGGGATCCTCGCGCTGGCGGCAGCCGCGATCGCGCTGGCCGCGATCGCGCTCGTCGCGATGCTGTTTCGTCAGCTCAAGCGCGTGCGCGCCGACCAGCGCGCCGTGCTCGGCGAGCAGAACGCGCAGGACCTCGTCGCGCACGCGGCGGCGCTCGACGCGTCGTTTCGCTCGCTGCACGACTACGTGTCCGAGACGGCTGAGCGTCTCAACAGCCGCCTGTCGATCGTCGAACAGCGCCTCGAAGGCGCGGTCGCGCACTGCGGCCTGATCCGCTACGACGCCTACAACGAGATGTCCGGGCGCCAGTCGACGTCGATCGCGCTGCTGGACAGCTCACGCTCGGGGGTCGTGCTGTCCTCGATCCACCACCGCGACCAGGCTCGGCTGTATGCCAAGCAGGTCTCCGAGGGAAGCGCCGACCTGCGCCTCTCCCCCGAGGAGGAGGAAGCCCTCCGCCTCGCCCTGCCGGAGTGAGCGCGACGACGCACCCCACGACGACGCTCGGCTATCTCGGGCCGGCCGGCACGTTCTCGGAGGAGGCCGTCCGCTCGGCCGCCGAGTCCGGCAATGCCGAGCTCGTCGCATTGCGCACGGTGCGCGACACCGTGATGGCCGTGCACGACGGCCTCGTCGACCGCGCGGTCGTTCCGATCGAGAACTCGCTGGAAGGACCGATCGGCGTCACGCTGGACGTGCTCGCCGAGGAGCACGACGTCACGATCGTCGGCGAGCTCGTGATCGTGATCTCCCCGTGTCTGATCGCCCGCGAGGAGATCGCGCTGGAGGCGATCGAGCGCGTCGTCTCACACCCCCAGCCGCTGGCGCAGTGCGCGCGCTTCCTGCGCGACAACCTGCCCGACGCGGAGGTCGTGGCGGTCGCCTCGACGGCCGAGGCCGTGCGGATGGTCGCGGCCGAGGCCGCGCCGTGGGCGGCGCTGGGCACGCGCCGCGCGGCCGAGCTGTACGGCGCGACGGTGCTCGCCGAGGGCGCCGAGGACGAGCCCGGCAACGCGACGCGCTTCGTCTGGCTCGCGCGGACCGCGCCACCGCTGAACGGCTCGCAGCCGACGAAGACGTCGCTGGCCTTCTGGGGCCCCGGCGACGGCAGTCCCGGTTGGCTCGTGCGCTGCCTGTCGGAGTTCGCCTTTCGCGGCGTGAACCTCACGAAGATCGAGTCGCGTCCGCTGCGCGCGCGCCTCGGCCACTACCGCTTTTTCGTCGACTGCGAGGGCGACGCGCGCAGCGGGCCGGTCGCCGACGCCGTCGCGGGGCTGCGCGCGCACTGCGAGCGCGTCGAGGTGCTCGGCAGCTATCCCGCCGCGCGGTAGTGGTCGCCTTGCGCTGACCCTTAGACTCATCGCTCGTCATGGCGACTCAGTCGACGCCACCTGGCCCAGAGAGGTTCGCGCCGCATTCGGAGCACAAGCGGCGCGGACGTGACTGCGGCCGCGTGCTCGTCCTCAACGCCACCTATGAGCCGATCAACGTCTGCACGGTGCGCCGCGCCGCCGTGCTGCTGCTGAAGGCCAAGGCCGAGATCGTCGAGCACGCGCTGTTCGAGCTGCGCTCCGAGAACGCCGCCATGCCGCGCCCGGTCGTCATCCGCCTGTCGACATTCGTCAACGTCCCGCGCGACACCCACCGGCGCAAGATCACGCGCCGGGCGGTCTTCGCCCGTGACGGCTGGGCGTGCCAGTACTGCGGAGCGCGCGCCAACCTCACCGTCGACCACGTCATCCCGCGCTCCAAGGGCGGCCCCTCGACGTGGGAGAACATCGTCGCCTCGTGCGCGCCGTGCAACCGGCGCAAGGGCGACCACCTGCCCCACAAGGTCGGCATGCACCCGCGTCAGGCCCCGCGCGTCCCGCATCCACAGGTCTTCATCCACGTCGCCAGCCCGACGATCCCGCCGGCGTGGCGCCAGTGGCTGCCCGAAGCGGCCTGAGCTCGCCGATCTCGAGTAAGTGGTGGCCGCCTGGGGCGGGTCGCGAGAACGGCCATCCGTTCCGTGAGCCATGCTACGGAGGTGCGAATCACCGTCATGGGCATCCAGACAAGTGGCAAGAGCACACTCGGTCAGCAGCTTGCCACCGATCTAGAGATACCACGGATTGTTATCGGTGACTTCCTGCGGGAGCGCGCGAAGGTTCATGATGAGTTGGGCCGAGCGATTGCTGCCCGCGTTCGGGCAGGCAAGCTCGCGGACGAGGCCGTCGTCGTTCAGGCACTCGCCACGCGGCTAGCCGACGCTCGGGAGGGCTTTGTGCTCGACGGGTTCCCGCGCTCTGGCGCACAGGTCAAGACGCTTGACGCCATGCTCGAACGCCTTGGCGTCAAGCTGAGTGCCGCCGTCCTCCTGCGTTTGTCGGAAGCCGATGCGCGGCAGCGGCTCGCGAACCGCCTGATCTGTGAGACGTGCAAGGGCTCGACAACGGTCCTCTTTGCCAACGACGGTGGCCAATGTCCGGTTGCCGACTGCACGGGAACGTTGACTCATCGTCCAGATGATCGGGCTCCGACCACCGTCGACAACCGGCTCGCCGAGTTCCGCGAGCTCACGATGCCGGTCGTCGCCGAGTATCGCGCTTCGGGGCGTCTCATCGAGATTGACGTTTCGGGCGGGACCCTCCCGGCTTCCGGCGAGCTCCGAGCCGCTGTCGCGGCATTGGGTCGAAGTTAGGATCTGCTCAAGCTAGAGCGAGGATCTCCTCAAAGGATTCAAGGACGGGGACGCTCGCCCGGGCCTCCAACTCACGCTCCGCCACTGTCGGCGCGCTCCAAAGCGTCACCGCCAGTAGCCGCGTCCATAGCTCGGTGTCCACGGTGCCACCGTACCCCGCCCGCTGCGCGACAGCCCAATCGCAGAGCGGGCGCAACGTCGTTCCGAAGATGGTCACCGACCACCAGGGCCGCCGGGCGAGGGATCCGTATGCCTCCTAGGACGAAGCTCTGGGCCGGGACGATACGCTTGACCCTTCTACTTCTTCATCTTCACTTCTGCATCTCTTGATAGTTGATCTACCTGGGAATCCCAACTAACTCAGTCCGTAGAACCCAGCCCGCCCCAGATCCACCATGACCAGCCGACACCTGGTCATGTGGCTCCCATAACCCATAGCGTCGCATCCGTCCGGCGAACTTGGTCCAACGAGCCAACCGCAGTCCCAACGAGCCCCTGATTAGAGACCACATCAGGGTTCGAGGGGAAAGCCCGGAAACTCCACCCCTGGGGCACGTCACTGCGGCCTGCGGCGTCGATCCGCGTCAGCTTGAACCAGGCGGGATATGCACCTCGCTGGTAGTAACCCGGTGCAGCGTCGAGCTCGGGAGGCCCAATCGAATCGCCTGACGGGGCCACCCGCACATCACTGATGCGGCACGACCGCAGCTCAGCTTGCCCGGAATCAAGTAGGTATGCCTCAGGCTCGACGCCGCCTCGGATGCCCTCGTAGACTTCGGCGAAGAGAGCCGCCGGAGGTACTTCGTATTGGCGCATCCACCAACCCCACCAGACATAGTTTCGGGCCTCGATGATCTTGCGATGTTCGATGATCGTTCCGCCAGGTTCCGTTACGAGGTCCCGGTACCGCAGTACAATCACGTCGCTCACGCCGCCTCCGTTCGCGTCATCCACACTGCGTGGAGCCGGTGTTCATAGTAGTCGCCCGCTAGTGTGAGACCTCCGGCATCCACCAGCCGCTTGAGCCACGCGGGCCGCGCGAAGACCTCCTCCACTTCGAATAGGACCGGCATGCCCTCGGCTCCCCAGACCCAGTCCGCCGTGAACCCTTCGGGCGCGGAAACGTATGCCGGCGGCGAGACGCTCGAAACCACCAGCAGGAGTTTGCCGCCGGGGGAAACCAGCTTCGAACTGGCGCGTAGCGTGGCGTCCAGGAGTTCCAGGCCCGCAACCGCGACGGTGCGTGCCTGCTGACGATCGATTTCCGCCGCCGCGGGATCGTCCGGGATATACGGCGGATTGCAGATAACCAGATCGAAGCTTCCGGCGAGCACGTCCGGCCGGTATGGCCCGATCACGAGGGACGCCTTGCGGTCCAGCACGCCTGGAAGGTCCTCGGTGTTGGCTCGCCAGTTCCGATGCGTGCAGAACGCCGAAGCCGCCTCGATCTCTACGCCGACCACACGGTCGACACCGGGCATGTTTCGCAAGATCGACGCAGAGAGGAGACCGCTCCCCGTCCCTAGCTCCAGTACGCGCCGAGGCTGTTCGTCAACCTTCAGGTGCGCGAAGCGAGCTGCGATCAATTCGTCCAGATGCAGGGTGTCAATGCTGGGACCAAAGACGTTGGGTTCTTCCCGCCGATCGACGTGAATCAGGACGTCCCTATGCCACACGAGACGATGGCTGCTTTGGAGCATGCGTTTGAGCTCCGTCCGCGTTTCATGTGGCCGGTGGAGCAGGGTGTCGACGACATCGAAGACCGTTCGTGGCGCCTTGATCGCCTCGATGACGCGCAGGCTCGGTGTCTCCAAGACGAACCGATAGTCAACGACCAGACAAAGGTTCAGGCCATCAACAAAGGCGAGGACTCCGCCGCTCGCGGGCAGCCGGCCTGGTTCGCGTGCGCGCTGCAGCGAGGCGCTGACGCGTCGAACTAGGAATTCCCACGCCAAGCGCAAGGCCTGCTCGGCGGGGGAAGGTACGTGACCAGGTGCATACATCCCAGTGACCCACTGGTCGGCCTTCGTGAGCCAGTCGGCGAGATCAGCTGCCCCGGCCGCGGCAGCAAAGGTCTGAGCTACTTCCGGGTCCGCGGACATGGTCCCTACCGGGTCGGCCCAACGTCGCTCTTGCAGCACCGCCCGCCAGGGTCCGAGGTCGCCGCCTAATGCCCGACGAAGCTCGTCGGAGAACTCGGGCGCGGACAAGTCGGTCGAACTCTCCACACGCCGAGGCTACTAGTCGCAGCCGATGGTTCCTTGAGCACCGGAGTACGCCTTGCGCTCAGCACGGTAGTAGTCTCCCGTGATGGCCGATCAGCTGAGCTACGGAGAATTGATCGGGCGACTTCGGCGGTACCGTGACGAGCGTGAATGGGCACAGTTCCACACGCTCAAGGATCTCGCGATCGCCGTCAGCACCGAAGCCGCTGAGCTTCTCGAGTGCTTCCTGTGGCGCTCGGACCATCAGCTCGATGGGCACCAGGGAGAAATCGAGGAAGAGATTGCGGATGTCGCGATCTACCTGGTCTTCCTTTGCGATGCGCTTGACGTAGACCTCCTAGAGGTCATGAAATCCAAGCTTGAGCACAACCTTGCCCGCCACACCGTGCCGGCAAGCCGAGGACGGTCACGGCCGGATAGTTGATCGCTCCCGTTCCGCGCGGTGCCCGATCCACGCGACCGGTGATCCGTTGTAGTCGGCCCATTCGTCGCCGCGATCATCGATCCGACGTGTCATGCCAGCGTCTCCCAGCACGCGATCGATGTCGGCGATGACCAGATCAAGTGCGAGGCGGTTCCGTCCGGTCCGCCGTCCCGCGTGCACGAAGGCCACATGTCGGGCGATCACCCCTAGAGCGTGTAGCGGTTCCAGCTCTGGCAGAGGGGCGACGGCCCGCATCGCGCCGGCGGGCGGTGTATCGAACGCCTGTGCTGCTGTCATCGCATGATTCATGCGATCATTGTGCGGATGGAGTCGGACGGAAAGGCAACATTGGACCAGCAGACGAGGCGCTGGATCTGTGAAGCATGCCGCGAACGGCCCAGAACCGTTCCCGAGATAGCCCGACGGCTCCGCCAAAGGGGCTGGCGCGGTGCCCCGGGCGCGCTGGGCACAACTGTAAAAAAACTGGCACGTGACGGCTACCTCGCTCAAACCGGTGCGATCGTGCAGGGAGATCGTCGGCCTTCAGCGCAGTTTGCTTTCGCGCCAGCGCTCTCCGAGGAACTTGAACGAGCAGCCATGGCAAACGCCGCCCACCATATCGACTCGGGGGACGAGCTGATCTTGATACCGACCTCATCGGTGGGCGACGCCGCGCCGGTACTAGCGCAAGCCGGAGGCGAGGTTCTCTGGGCGCTAAGGACAGGCGATTCGCGCGTCGGCATGATTGTCGTCGTCAGCGGCCAGTCCGATCCGGGCGTGCGCGACCAACTTCTACACGACCTGCAGCCGGCGGGTGCGTGGCGTGTGTCGAGCGGGTTGGTCATGGACCGAGAGACGCTGCTCGGCTACTGCCGACTGCTGCTCAACCCCGGCTCGCCCGCTGCCCTGCCATCTGGCAGATGAATCATGCGACCGGTACCCCATTCGCCTGACGCACGTTCGGGATGCCAAGCGCGCACAGGAATGCCGCTGCGTGCGACAGCGCTTGCATTGCGTCCGCTTGAACCTTGAGCGTCGGGCGCTGCACGATGAACTGCCTCGTGCTGCATGATCCGCTGGGAGTGCCAATGGCGGTGGGTCGAATGATCTGCCAGGCCCTTGCGCAGAGCAGACTCGCGCCGCTGAGCGGCTGGTCATGCCCAGGCGTACAGACAGACGAGAGGCGCCCGGTGGGGCGCCTCTCGTGCTACTGACTGGACTGAAAGCCCGAGCTGAACTACAAGCCGCCGGTGGGACCAGTCCGGCATCCGGCTCGGGGGTGGCCCGGTGTGGATTCGCTGGTCAAGCCAGCCTCCCGACCTAGCGGCCGAGCACCTCCAGGGTCCCGCAAGAACTGTCGTGTATCTGGACCACCTCCTCTCTCTGGTCCGTGCAATGTAGCGAACCGATCCGACGGTCGCTTCGCATCGCCATCAGCTAGGCGCCGTCGACCTCTCCCGGCGCCGGCGCGCCATCCTCGGACGAGGGTTCGACTCCCTCTGGGGCGTCCTCAGACGCGAAGTCGTCAGCCGCCGATTCGACGACGAGCGCGACGGCAGAGACGAGATCGTCGGCCTTCATGTTCATCAGCCGAACCCCCTGCGCCAACCGCCCGTAGCGGCTGATGCCGCGCACGGCGGTGCGCTGGACCATCCCGCTCTGGGAGATGAAGACGAGCTCCTCATGCTCGCGCACGACCAGGGCGCCGGCCAGGGCTCCCTTGATGTCGGTGAGCTTGATCGTCCCGACGCCCATCGCGCCGCGCTTGGTCTTGCGGTACTCCGCGATCGACGTGCGCTTGCCAAAGCCGTTCTCGGTCACGACGAGCAGCTCCTGGTCGTCGCGCGCGACGTCCATGACGAGCACCTCGTTGTCGGGCTGGTCGACGTTCATGCCGCGCACGCCCGACGTGTCGCGCCCCATCGGCCGGGCGTCGGACTCGTTGAAGCGCACGGCCTGGCCCTTGCGCGAGACGATCAGGATGTCGTCGTCACCGCTCGTGCGGCGCACGCTGACGAGCTCGTCGTCGTCGCGGATGTTGATCGCGATGATGCCGTCGGCCTTGATCGGCGTGTTGTAGGCGAGGAACTCGGTCTTCTTCACGACGCCGCGGCGGGTCGCGAAGATGACGTAGCGGCCCTCGGTGAAGTCGCGCGTGGCGAGCACCGACTGCACGCGCTCCTTGTCGCGCAGCGGCAGCACGTTGACCAGCGCGCGCCCCTTGGCGGTGCGCGAGGCCTCGGGCAGCTCGTAGACCTTGGAGCGGTAGACCTTGCCGCGGTTTGAGAAGAACAGCAGGTAGTCGTGGGATGAGCAGACGAAGAGATGCTCGATGAAGTCGCCGTCCTTCATGTCCATCCCGGTCACGCCGCGCCCGCCGCGCTGCTGGGCGCGGTAGGTCGTCAGCGGCAGCGACTTGATGTAGCCGGACTTCGTGATCGTGATGACCATCTGCTGCTCGGGGATGAGATCCTCGATGCCGATCTCGTCCTCGGAGTCGGCGATCACGGTGCGCCGCTCGTCGCCGAAGCGATCGGCGATCTCCTGCAGCTCCTCGACGATGATCGCGAAGACGCGCGACTCGTCGCCGAGGATCGCGCGCAGCTCGCCGATGCGCTCGACCTTGTCGGCGTGCTCCGTCTTGATCGCGTCGGCCTCCAGCGCCGTCAGCTGCGAGAGGCGCAGGTCGAGGATCGCCGAGGCCTGGATCTCCGTCAGCCCGAAGCGCGCGACGAGCTCGCCGCGGGCGTTCTCGCGGTCGCGCGAGGCACGAATCAGCGCGATGATCGCGTCGAGGTTGTCCAGCGCGATCAGCAGGCCCTCGAGCACGTGGACGCGGCGCTCGAGCACGCGCAGCTCGTGCTGGCTGCGGCGCACGATGACCTCGCGCTGATGCTGGACGTAGTGGCGGATGACGTCGCGCAGCGACAGCGTCCGCGGCACGTTCTCGACGAGCGCGACCATGTTCACGCCGAAGGTCGACTGCAGCGGTGTGTGCTTGTAGAGCTGGTTGAGCGCCACCTCGGGGATCTCGTCGCGCTTGAGCGTGATGACGATCCGCATCCCGCCGCGCTCGGAGGAGTGGTCCTCGAGGTCGGCGATGCCGGTGATCTTCTTGTCGTGGACGAGGTCGGCGATCTTCTTGACAAGACCGCCGTCACCGCCCTTCTTGACGGCATAGGGCAGCTCGGTGACGATGATCGCCTCGCGGCCGCGGCCGATGTCCTCGGTGTGGGCCTTGCCGCGCACGCGCACCTTGCCGCGACCGGTCTCGTAGGCGTCGAGGATCCCCTGGCGCCCGAGGATGATCCCGCCCGTCGGGAAGTCCGGGCCGGGCATGTGCGCCATCAGCCCGGCGGTCTCGATCGCCGGGTCGTCGATGAAGGCGATGACGGCGTTGATGACCTCGCGCAGGTTGTGCGGCGGGATGTTCGTCGCCATCCCGACCGCGATCCCCGACGAGCCGTTGACCAGCAGGTTGGGGAAGCGCGCCGGCAGCACCGTCGGCTCCTGCTTGCGCCCGTCGTAGTTGGGCGTGAAGTCGACGGTGTCGGCGTCGAGGTCGCGCAGCATCTCCATCGCGACGCGCTGCAGCCGCGCCTCGGTGTTGTGGCTGACGAAGCCGTCGGTGAGGAACGAGTGGTCCTCGGTGTCGACGCGCAGCGAGTACACGGGCGCGACGCCCGCGTCCTGCACCGACGCGACAGACGCGTAGTAATAGTCACCGGTGACGAGCGGCTCGATGATGCGCCGCGTCTCCTCAGAGGCGATGCGCTCCATGATCGCCACGCCGTCGCGTTCCCAGCGTTCGATGCGATCGACGTTGTGGCGCTGCAGCCAGTCCCGATTGGTCCAGCGCTCGCCGCGGGCCGCGCGGATGAACGGCGCCAGGTGGGGCACGTGGTCGTGGCTGAGCGCGCGGCTTGCAGCCGGGATCGTCCCCAGGTCCCGGTGCAGCTTGCGCTGCTTGTCGCCAAGAAAGCCGACGCGCGTGGAGAACAGCCGCGCATCGCGCCGGTTGGTGATGACGACCTTGTGCTCGCCGCGATCGGTCGGGCCGCACTGCCGGCTGATGACACCGAACTCCAGCAACAGCCGCTGCACCTCGCCAGCCAGGCGCTCGCTGTAGGTCGAGTAGGACACCTGGATCGTGCTGCGGGGCAGCAACGAGGAGGATCCGTCGCCGGTGAACAGCGCCTGCAGGAAGGCGCGCTTGAACGCCGGAGAACCCTGCCACACGCGCTCGGGCACATGCTTGGCGCGACTCGCGTATCCGACGGCGAGCTGGCGCTCGTCGCTGTCGATCTCCTCTCCGGGCATCCGGGGCGTCCTGGAGATCAGCACGCGATCCCCGGTGGAGATCTCGTCGAGCTGCTTCCACAGCAGCAGGGGCACGCCCGCCATGTCGACGATGCACAGGACCGGATGGTTGTGCGTACCCGTGAGGCTGTAGCCCTCGCGCGTGCGCAGGCGCAGCGTTGGATGGTCGCCCGAATGAAAGACCTTCGACGCGGGCACGGGACGGCCCAGCCGGTCGTGCACGAGCAGATCGGCATCGCGCTCGCTGTCAGGCTTCATGCCGCCGGCGAGGTCGGCGATCCGCACCGTGCCGTCGGGCGTGGCGACGCGCGTGTCGCCAACGACGCAGTAGCGCATCGCGGCTGGCGGATCGTCGTCGATCGATCCGAAGTTGCCCTGGCCGTCGACGAGCTCGTAGCGCATCGAGAAGTCCTGGGCGAGGCGGGCGAGGGCGTCGTAGATCGCGCTGTCGCCATGGGGGTGGTAGTTGCCCATGACGTCGCCGACGATCGAGGCGCACTTGCGGTACGGGCGCGTCGGCGTCAGGCCGTTCTCGGACATCGAGAACAGGACGCGCCGGTGGACGGGCTTCAGTCCGTCGCGCACGTCGGGCAGCGCGCGGCCGACGATGACCGACATCGCGTAGTCCAGATACGCGGAGCGCATCTCGTCCTCGAGCGCGCGCGGCTCGATGTTGCCCCCGGAGAGTGTGTCGATGGATGCCATGACGACCTAAACGTCGAGGTTGGCGACGAGGCGGGCGTTGTCCTCGATGAACTGCCGGCGGGGCTCGACCATGTCACCCATCAGCGTCGAGAAGATGAGGTCGGCCTGCGCGGCGTCCTCGATCGACACCTGCGCGAGCGTGCGGGTGGCCGGATCCATCGTCGTGTCGCGCAGCTGCGCGGCGTTCATCTCTCCGAGCCCCTTGAAGCGCTGGAGCGTGATGCCCTTCTGCGCGACCGTCATGACGGCCTCGCGGAACGCCTCGTAGGTTGCGGCCTCGACGGTCGCGTCGCCGAGCTTCACGGTCCACGGCGCCTGGCCGGCGAGCTCGATGAGCTGTCCGTGGACGCGCGTGAAGTTGCGATAGTCCTGCGCGCCGAATAGTCGCTTGGGGATCCGCAGCGCGCGCGCCAGGCCGGACCTCGCCTCCACGGCCCGCACGACGAGCACCTCGTCGTCCTGGCTGAGCAGCGTCGTCTCATACGGCGCGTTCTCGATCCCCTCGCGCTCGACGAGCTCGATCGCGGACTCCACGGAGTCCACCTGCTCGTCGACGATCCCCGACTCCTCGAGGAAGCCGACCGTGTCATGGCCGTACTCGGCGCGCAGCGCCGAGGACCAGCCCTGGTACTGCTTGAGCAGGCGCGAGAAGCGCTGCCAGCGCGCCTCGGTGAGCTTGAACTGCGTCGCGTGGCGATCGAAGGAGACGATCTTCTCCAGCTTGTCTGACAGCAGGATTTCTTCGAGCTCTGAGTCCTTCTCGATATAGCGCTCGCTGGATCCCTGCTTGAGCTTGTACAGCGGCGGCTTGGCGATGTAGATGTACCCCGCCTCGATCAGCTCGGGCATTTCACGGAAAAGGAGGGTTAATGCCAGTGTTCTGATGTGAGCTCCATCGACGTCCGCATCTGTGTTGCTTGCGCACATGCCGCCAAGACCACACACAAAGTTCTCGTCCTCGCTAACCGAGAAGTCATAGACCCTTGTCTGTGGCGCTGGCACCCGCGTGACGGTCCGCACAGGCAAGCCGACCAGGTCGCCCGAAGCGGTTGTCTCCCAACCGAAGCGCGCACGTCGCGGCCTCGCCAGACGCGCGTGTACCGCTGCGGCGGCCTTGTGGTCAGACCACACTGCTACCAACCGGGCCAGCGCGTCCTTGTGAGTAACGATCACGCAGTAGCTCGTGTGCCGTTTTGTGACCACCTGGCCGTTGGCGAGCGCTGCGCTCTGACCAGTCGCGGCATTGGTGGTCGTAGATGCAACAACACCGTATGTGCTCAGCAACAGGTTGAGTCCTGCCGCTATATCTCGAGACGAGGTTGCCCAGAAGACCTTGCCGCCGGTGCAGCACCCATCTCCTGCCAGGTACCCACGGAGAAACGACGACCTCAGCTCCTCGCCCACCTCGAAGACGAGCCCGGGGATCTGCTTGGTGATCGCTGTCACTCCGTCGAAGCCGAAGAGGTGACACCAGGCCAGGGCCGCGACTCTGTTGTTGATGCGCAGCTCGTCGATACGCGTGTGCGACTGGTATTGACTGGCGATGCGGCCAAACACCCGCAGCGCCGCCCGGCGGACCTCGGGCACGAAGTGCACGTTACCCTTACCGATCGCAAACCGGATCCCGGCTCGTGGATTCCCGAAGCCTTCGGCCAGGTAGAAGCCGAGCAGCGTCATCAGCGCGTCGTCTACCGCGATGTACCGGTTGACCGGATCGCTCGCGTAATGCTCCGGCGTCAGCTCGACATCGTCGCGATCCTCGAAGAACTCCAGATCGTCGGCACTGAGGTCCGCGAGACGGACGTACGGTCGCACGCGATTGCGTGGCGCGGCGCGGTACTGCGTCGCCCAGACACGATCCAGATGGCTGTCGACGACCTGCACCCGACCCAGGACCGTGCCGACATCCGCTCCGACCGCCTCGACGTACGCCGTGAAGTTCGGAAGCGACGGGCGCGACGTGCCCTTCTCCCAGGCATAGAAGGTCACCGGCTGCTTGATGCCGACCGCTGCGCACAGCGACGTGTTCGTCAAGCCGCTCGAGCGCCGCAATGCCGACAGCTTTGCCCTGACGGCTGCGGGGACATCGACGCGCGGCGCGGTCATCTCGCTGTTGTCCGCGTACTCCGAACGCACCTTCCAGCGCCCCCACGCCTCGACCCCGGCGCCGCGCACCCATACCTGCGCGGCCGCCTTGGGAATCCGCCACAGCTCGCGCAGCAGATCGATCCGCCGCGGAGCGGTCTCGGGCAGCCGGACAGTTCGCGGAGCGGCGATGCGGTCGCCAACGGCGAGCTCGTCGCCCCGTTTCTTGTGAAGCTTGCCATCGTCGAGCACGTAGAGGGAGTGGTTGCCGGTCACACGGACGTTTCGCCCGTACTGCGTCGTGACCTCGAACAGCTCGTCGTCGGTGGAGTGACGGATCACGGCCTTGATCGGGCGGAAGCGGACCTCGTGGTCGTCCTTGCCGACGCACAGCACATCCCCGAGCTCGCCGGGCTGGCCTGCAAGGACCTTCTTGTAGTCCTGCGGCCCACTGACCGGTGCGTGATCCACCCACGGGTCGATGTACTCGGCGACGCGCGTGAGGCGGGTGCGACCGTCTCGATCGCGCACCAGCACATGCTGGTCGCCATCCACACTCATCAAGATGATCTTGTGATACCGCGCCTTCTCGATGTCGAACTCGTCACGCACGCCCGTCCCGATTGCGGTGATGAGGGCCTGGATCTCCAGGTTCTTGAGCACCTTGTCGATGCGGCTCTTCTCGACGTTGAGGATCTTGCCGCGTAGCGGCAGCACCGCCTGGGTGTTGCGGTCGCGGCCCTGCTTGGCCGAGCCGCCGGCCGAGTCGCCCTCGACGATGAAGATCTCCGCCAGCGACGGGTCCTTGACCGAGCAGTCGGCGAGCTTGCCCGGCAGCGTGGAGTTCTCCAGTGCGGACTTGCGGCGCGTCGTGTCGCGCGCCTGGCGAGCGGCGACGCGCGCCTGGGCGGCGGAGACCGCCTTGCGGACGATCGCGTTGCCCTCCTTGGGGTTCTCCTCGAGGAACTCGGCGAGGCTCGCGTTGACGACCGATGCGACGAACCCCTCCATGCCGGGATTGCCGAGCTTGGTCTTCGTCTGGCCCTCGAACTGCGGATCGGAGAGCTTCACGGAGATGATCGCCGTCAGGCCCTCGCGGACGTCCTCCCCGGTGAGGTTCTCATCCTTCTCGCGCAGCATGCCCTTCTCGCGGGCGTAGCGGTTCAGCGTCCGCGTCAGTGCCGAGCGAAAGCCCGACATGTGCGAGCCGCCCTCGTGGGTGTTGATGTTGTTGGCGAAGGAGAACACCGACTCCTGGTAGGTCGTGTTCCACTGCATCGCGATCTCGACGGCGCCCTCGGCGCTCTCACCTTCGAAGTAGACGACCTTGCGGCCGATCGCCTCCTTGTTGGCGTTGAGGAAGCGCACGAAGTCCTCGATGCCGCCCTCGTAGCGAAACTCGGCCTTGGCGCCCTCGCGGCGCTCGTCGGTGATCGAGATCGCCAGGCCGCGCGTCAGGAAGGCCGTCTCGCGCAGGCGCTGCTCGAGGACGGAGAACTCCAGCTCGGTGGACTCGAAGATGTCGCCGTCGGGGCGGAACATGATCTGCGTCCCGTGCTCGTCGGTCGCCTCGTCCTTGGCCAGCGGCGCCTGCGGCGCGCCGCGCTGGTACTCCTGGCGCCAGACATGGCCCTCGCGACGGATCTCGATGAGCAGCAGCTCCGACAGCGCGTTGACGACCGAGACACCGACGCCGTGCAGTCCGCCGGAGACCTTGTAGCCGCCCCCGTCGCCGAACTTCCCGCCCGCGTGCAGGACGGTCAGCACGACCTCGACGGCAGGCCGCTGCTCCTTGGCCATGATGCCGACCGGAATGCCACGGCCGTCGTCGATGACCGTGACGGAGTTGTCGGGGTGGATCGTGACGTCGACCCGCGTGCAGTGGCCGGCGAGCGCCTCGTCGACGGAGTTGTCGACGACCTCGTAGACGAGGTGGTGAAGGCCCCGCACGCCGGTCGATCCGATGTACATGCCGGGCCGCTTGCGAACGGCCTCGAGACCCTCGAGAACCGTGATGTCCTGCGCGTCGTAGCTGCCGTCGCCCGTGCGCCCGTCGAACCTGCCGTCGTCCTTCGCCACTGATCCTCCGAACGTAAGGAAGCCCCGGTTCCTCGTCCACCTTGCGACGGGCCGGGGCCGGGTGCTGCGTACGGCGGAATAGTAGCACACGCGGGGACATAACCGCGGCCACCGGCAGCGTGTAAACGCCTGCAAAACAGCGTAATCCAAGCGCGTCGGCGACGCCCGGCGCCGGCCCGGATTCTTGGGCGCTAACGGCCGGAGCGAGGGTTGCGACGACCAGTCGTCGCAACACAGCGCACCGCCGTCACCCGTTCGGCCCCCAGGCGCTCGTTGAGCTGCGCGACGAGCACGGGCCCCATGAGGTCGATCTCCTGCATCCAGGTCGCCGAGGAGCACTGCAACGTGACCGTGCCCGCCCGTTCGGAGACCGGCTGGGCCTCGGCCGCGATCGCCGCGCCGGCCGCCTCCCCCCAGACGCGCTGCACGTCGCCGAGCAGGGTCACGGGCGCCAAGCGCGATGTCAGCTCCTCCAGCGCCAGGCCAAGGGGCCGTGGTGCGCGGCGCCTCATACCGCCACCACGTCGCGCACGGCCTCCCCGTCCTGCACGCGCAGACGCACGACACGGGCGTCGCCGGCGCCGGGGACGTGCGCAAGGTCAGTCGTCGTAATGATGCTCTGCCCGCCGTCGCCCAGCATTCCCGCGAGCATCGCGCGGCGCTCGGGATCGAGCTCGCTCATCACGTCGTCGAGCAGCATGAGCGGCACGGCGCTGCGCGTCGCGGCCAGGGTCTCGCGCTCGGCGAGCAGCAGCGCCAGCAGTCCCAGGCGCTGCTCTCCCTGCGAGCCGTAGGTGCGCAGCTCCCGCCCGCCGCGCAGCAGCGCGATGTCGTCGCGATGCGGACCGTGTCCGGTGAAACCGCGCTCGAGGTCAGACGCGGTGTGCTCGGCAAGCTCGATGGCGAGCTGCGCGGCGTCGGCCGCACGCGATCGTGGCTTGTAGCGCAGCTCCCCGGCATCCCCGAGGCCAAGGGCCTGGGCGATCGGCCCGAACCGCGGAGCGAGCAGGGCAACGGCAGCGGCGCGATCGTCGCGCAGCGCGATCGCGTGGCGCGCGAGCTCGGCATCCCATGCCGGCAGCGAGCCGGCAGACGCGCCGCCGTGTCGCACGCGCGCCAGCAGCGCGTTGCGCTGGGCCAGCGCCCGGCCATAGGCCTTGCGCGTCGCCGCGCGAGCCGGCCACGTCGCGGCGATCACCTGATCGATGTGCGATCGCCGCAGCGCCGGCGGGCCCTTGACGAGCTCCAGGCGATCGGGCAGGAACACGCAGATCAGCGGCCGCGACAGCACGTCGATGCGGTCCACCGCGGCGCCGTCGGCCTGCAGGCGCTTGGCGTCGCCGGGCGCGAAGCCCACCGTCAGCGTGTGCCGCTGGTCGTCCTCGTCGCGCAGGTCGACCTCGACGCGCGCCACGCCCGCGCCGAAGCGCACGACCTCGCGCTCGTTTGAGGTCCGGCAGGAGCGACCGGTGCAGCCGAAGTACAGCGCCTCGAGGAGGTTGGTCTTGCCGGCGCCGTTGCGGCCGTAGACGACCGTCAGCCCCTCCCCAAGCTCGATGTCAGCGCTGGCGTAGCTGCGAAAGTCGCGCAGCTTCAGGCGGGTCGCGATCATCGCGTCCTGCGCCCGCCGGGCTCACGCGTTCAGGCGGATCGGCATGATCAGGTACAGGAACCCGCTGCCGTCCGCCGATTCGATCAGTCCGGGGCGCAGCGGGCTGATGAGCTTCAGGACGAAGTCGTCGCCATCGGTGCTCTCCAGGCCGTCGCGCAGGTACTCGGGGTTGAAGCCGATGTCGAATGGTTCGCCCGCGAACGGCACCGGCAGGGACTGGCTCGCCTCGCCGACGTCGGGGGTCTGCGCAGAGATCGTCAGCTCTCCCTCGCTGAATGTCAGCCGCAGCGGCGCGTTCTTCTGCGCCATCAGGCTGACGCGCCGCACGACCTCGGTCAGCTCGCCCGAAGCCATCGTCAGCTCGTGCTCGAAGGCGTCGGGCAGCAGCTGGCGATAGTTCGGGAACTGACCGTCGATCAGGCGCGAGGACAGCACGTCGCCGCCGACCTCGAAGACGATCTGGTTCGCGCGCACCGAGACGCTGAGCTCGTCGGTCTCGCCGGCCTGGGCGATGCGGGCGAGCTCCTGCAGCGCGCGCGCCGGAACGGTCGCCTCGAAGCTGCCGGCGAGCGGCGCCTGCAGACTCGTCTCCTTGACGCTCAACCGATAGGAGTCCGTGGCCACCATTCGCAGCTGCGATTCGGATGCCGACACGAGGATGCCCGTGAGGATCGGCCTGGTCTCGTCGCGCGAAGCCGAGCGCGCCACGCGGTTGATCGTGTCGACGAACGCCGCGGCCGGCACCCTGACGACGGTGTCGCCGCCCGGCTCGGGCAAGGGCGGGAAGTCCTCGGCGCGCAATGTCCGGATGTGAAAGGTCGCCGAGCCCGACAGGATCTCGACGTCCTGCTCGGCGGAGCGCAGCTCGAGCGTCGCGTCCTTGCCGGGCAGGGAACGAGCGACGTCGAGCAGGAGACGAGCGGGAAGCACGACCATGCCTTCACGCTCGACCTCGGCCTTCAGGGGAACGCGCAGGCCGACCTCCATGTCGGTGGCGCGCAACTCAGCGCCGTCTGCACCCGCTGTGAGCTGGACGCCGGAAAGCGCCTGGACGGCGCTGCGAGTCGAGGCCACCCGGGAGACGACGCTCAGCTGCGCGAGCAGATCCGCGGAGGATGTCGCGAACTTCACGATGAACACCTCGAATGTCGAATAGGGGTCATAGAGCCTGTGCAGCTGTGCAGAAGCCACGGGAAGCGCGGAGGATGCGGCCTGTTCCGGGCGACTGGTTGGGCAAAGGGTGGGGAGAGTGTGTCAAGTCCGTCGGCGCTCAGTCGGCGGTGCCGAGCAGACGCTGGAGATTGTGCACAGCGGCGCGTGCTTCGGGGTCGGAGGCGATGCGCTCGCCGGCCTTGCGGCAGGCGTACATGACGGTCGTGTGGTTGCGCCCGCCGAACTCCCTCCCGATGGCGGGCAGCGAGGCTCCGGTGTGCTGGCGCGCGAGGTACATGGCGACCTGCCGGGGCCACGCCACGCGCCCGCTGCGCCCGCTGGAGATGAGCTCGTCGCGGGAGACGTCGAAGGCCTCGCAGGTGAGCTCCTGAACACGCGCGATGGTCAGCGGCGCCGTCGGTGCGCGCGCGTGTGGGTACAGACCGGCCAGGACCTCCTGCGCCAGCTCGCCGTCGAGCGGACGGCCGGTCAGCGAGTGGTAGGCGACGACGCGGATGAGCGCGCCCTCCAGCGCACGGGCATTGGCCGTGATCGCATGGGCGATGGCGTGCAGGGCGCTCTCGTCGGGCAGCTCGATGGCATCGTGCTGGACGCGCTTGCGGAGGATCGTCAGGCGTGTCGGGAGGTCCGGGGCGAGGAGCTGCGCGACGAGGCCCGAGGCAAAGCGCTCCAGCAGGCGGGCTTCGAGCGCGGCCATGTCGGCGGGGAGCCGGTCGCAGGTCAGGACGAGCTGGCTGCCGGTCTCGTGCAGCGCGTTGAAGGTGTGGAAGAACTCCTCCTCGGTCTTGGCCTTGCGCTGCAGGAACTGCACGTCGTCGATGAGCAGGACGTCGGTGTCGCGGTAGCGCGCCTTGAAATCCTCGGTGCCCTTGGTATGGATCGCCGCGACGAACTCGTTGGTGAAGCGCTCGGCCGTGGTGCTGCGGACACGCAGGCCGCCACCATGAGCGCGGATGTAGTTGCCGATGGCATGCAGCAGGTGGGTCTTCCCCAGGCCTGGCGAGCCGTACAGGAAGAGCGGGTTGTAGGCCTGCCCGGGAAGCTCTGCGACGGCGAGGGCGGCGGCATGAGCGAGGCGGTTGCCGTCCCCGATGACGAACTGGTCGAAGGTGAGCTTGGGATGCAGGTCGCCGTGGTCGCGGGGCGCGTCGGATGGACGAGGCGGCGCGGGCCGGCAGCCATCGTGGGGAGTGTCGGGGGCGACGACCTCGACGGCGACCGCGTCGCCGAGAACCGCGGCTGCGGAGGTCTGCAGCAGGCGCGCGAAGCGCTCTGTGATCCAGCTGCGGATCTCGTCCGGCGCGACGAGGACGAGCCGGTCGGAGCCGATCGCCCGGACGGTCAGCGGTGCGAGCCAGATCTCGAAGGTCGAGGCGGGCACGGCTCGGCGCAACTCGTCTCGGATCGACGCCCAGTCATGGGCGAGCTGCGGGTTCGGGCCGGGGGTCATCGACTCCTTCGAAACGAGGATTCGGCAATGGCGGGAGGGCCCCGCGGTGCGACTGGCGGGTGCCTGCCGAAGATAGACGACTCATCGCCGGCGAGGCGCGCAGATTCCGCTGAGCGCGAAGGAAACATCGGGGACCGCCGGTGCCGTCGCAACCGAGGCCGGGGCGGCGTCGCATGGTGCGCTACCATGCCCGCCGCCTCATGAAACGCACGTACCAGCCCAAGAAGCGCAAGCGCGCCCGTTGTCACGGGTTTCGCAAGCGCATGCAGACGAAGTCCGGCCGGCAGGTGCTTCAGCGCCGTCGTGCCAAGGGTCGCAAGCGCCTCACCGTCTGACACCCGCGGCCGTCTACGCTTGAGCTGTGGACGAGCCGCTTTTTCGAGCGCCCAGCGCTCGACCCGCCAAGCGCGGTCGGCTGTCGCGTAGTGCGGAGTTCGACCGCGCGTACCGGCAGGGGCGATCGCATGCCAATCGCCATCTCGTCGTCTACGCGTTCGCGCGGGGTGCGGGTGATGAGCCTCGCCTCGGGCTGTCGGTGTCGCGCAAGGTCGGCGGAGCCGTGGAGCGCAACCGCCTGAAGCGGCTGTTGCGCGAGGCCTACGACGCGGAGCTGGGTCTCGTCCCGGCGGGGCACGACGTCGTCGTCGTCGCCCGGCCGAGCTCGCGCGAGCTGGCCGACAGGGAGGGCTTGGAGGGCGTGCGCGGCGCGCTGCGCGAGCTGCTGGAGAAGGCCGCGCGGGCATGAGGGCGCTGGCGAGGATCGCGCAGGCGCCGATCGTGCTGTATCAGCGCGTGATCTCTCCGGCGCTTCCCAGGCGTTGCCGCTACGAGCCGACCTGCTCGTCGTATGCGGTTCGGGCGCTCGGGCAGTTCGGCATACTTCGCGGCTCGGTGCTGGCGACCTGGCGCCTGCTGCGCTGCAACCCGTTCAGCCACGGTGGCTATGACCCGGTGGAGGCGCAGCGGCTCTTTGCCCCACGGTCGTCGCCCGGCCCCACCCCATGATCTCTTCAGCTTCCACAGCTTTCGTCCTCGCGCTCTTTGCGCCGATCCAGATCATCGTCGATCTGCTGCATCCGGTGCTGCTGTTCTTCCACGACAGCGTCGGCGTCGGCTGGGGAACGTCGATCGTGCTGCTGACCGTCGTTGTGCGCGCCATGTTGGCGCCCCTGACGGTCAAGCAGTTCAAGTCGATGCAGGCGATGGTCCGCGTTGCGCCGCAGCTCAAGGAGCTGCAGACGAAGTACAAGGACGACAAGCAGCGCCAGCAGCAGGAGGTCATGAAGTTCTACTCGGAGAACAAGATCAATCCGTTCGCCTCGTGCCTGCCGCTGGTGGCGCAGATGCCGTTCTTCATCGGGCTCTTCTACCTCCTGCAGAGCGACCTTCGCGACGACATCTGCGGTCAGGCGGCGAAGGTCTGCGGCGAGGTCAGCGGCGCCCAGAGCGGCGCCGAGCAGTTCCTCTTCATCCCCGACCTGACCGACAAGGCGTCGGGCTGGGTGCTGGCCGTGCTGATCGTCATGTACATCGGCTCACAGCTGCTGTCGAGCCTGCTCACGCCGTCCACGGCCGATCGCAACCAGCGGATGCTGATGTACGGACTGCCGTTCGTCTTCATCTTCTTCGTCATCAACTTCCCCGCCGGCCTGATCGTGTACTGGATCACGACGAACCTCTGGACCGTCGGACAGGGCTACATCCTGCGCAAGCGCATGGGTCCGATGGTGGCCCCCAAGACCGAGCCGGCGCTTGCCGGGATCCCCGGTTCGGGGTCTTCCGGAGGTGGAGGAGGGTTCATGGCGCGGCTGTCGGCGGCGACCGGCGCCGGCAAGCTCGATTCGAAGCCCAGCGACAACGGCACGTCCGCAGGCTCGAAGTCCAAGACCTCGGCGAGCGAGAAGGACCGCACGCCGGCAAAGGCCGGCGCCGGGTCGACCGCGGGAGGGGCCCGCTCGCGCGGCGCTTCGAAGGCCAAGGAGCCCAGCAAGAGCTCGTCGCCCAAGCCCGCGCGCAGTGGCCCGCCGCCTCCGTCGCCGCGCAAGAAGAAGAAGCGCTCGGGTCGGCGGCGCTGATGGCCGACAACGGTCAGGTCGAGGCGGTCGAGGAGCTCCTGGCCAAGGTCGTGGGCGCGCTGGATCTGGATGCGACGATCGCAGTGGAGGATGACGGCGAGATCGTGACGGGAACCGTCAGCGGCGATGATCTGGGGTTGTTCATCGGCCGACACGGACAGACGATCGATGCGGTGCAGCATCTCGCTCAACGCGTCGCTCGTGCGCGCACCGGTGAGTCGCGCCGGATCGTCATCGACGCCGAGGGCTATCGCGACCGGCGCGCGGGAATGCTCCAGCGCCAGGCCGACCAGGCGACCGACGACGCGCTGCGCTTCGGGCGACCCGTGGCGATGGACGCGATGACGGCCAGCGAGCGGCGGCTGGTGCACGAGTACCTCCGTGACAGCTCCGAGGTGCAGACGTACTCCGAGGGCGACGAACCCGGTCGCCATCTCGTGGTCGCTCCGCTGCAGGAGTAGCTGGCCGGCTCACCCGGCGTTTCACGTTTTTGTCCCCGGTGTAACAATCGACCGATGCTGTCGGACACCGAACGCGGCCTGATCGCCGGCATCCTCCTGAGCGAGGGGTCCTTCGGTGGCGACGGCAAGCAACCGCATGTCGTCCTGCGCAAGCATGTGCGCCACGAGTCGCTGATGCGCTGGCTCGTCGCGCGCTTCCCGCGCTCGCGTCTGTACGGCCCCTACCACCACGGTCAGCGTTCCTACTTCCAATGGGTCGCGCGCGGAGCGGCACTCGTGCAGGACGTCCTGCCGATCCTCGAGGAGCTCGTCGTCGCAGAGGTGGACGCTCACGCGGCGGCGCGCCTGGCGACGATGCGCGAACGCTATGCCCCGTACATCGAGCGCGTGAAGGCGCGCGAGGACGCACGATGAGCCCGCGCCCGCGCACCCAGATGACGGCGCTGGAGGAGCGATTTCAGCTCGTGCCCGCCGCGGCCCCGGCGCTTGGCACGCTGCTTGGACTGCTCGAGACCGACCCCTTCGCGCCGACGACCGTCGTCGATGCGGCCGTGGCGATCGACGCGCACGTCGCGGACGCCCTCGTTGCGCTGGAGCTCGATCCGATCCGCAGCGCTCACCGCATCGCTGACATCGGGTCGGGCGCGGGAGTTCCCGGGCTTGTCCTGGCCGCGGCGCTCCCGGACGCTCGCGTGGACCTCGTGGAGAGCAACGGGAGGAAGTGCGCGTTCATCGAAGGGGCCGCCGACGCCATGGGCCTGACGAACGTCGACGTCGTGCGCGCCCGGGCCGAGGAGTGGAGCGCGGGGGTGGGCGTCATCGACGCCGTCACCGTGCGTGCGGTCGCGCCGCTCAACGTGCTCGTCGAGTACGCGTCGCCGCTGCTGGTGCTCGGAGGCGCGCTCGTCGCGTGGAAGGGCCAGCGCGATGCCGAGGAGGAGGCAGATGGCGCCGCGGCCGCGGCGGCGACGGGTCTATCGCCCGTCGAGGTCCGGCCCGTGCATCCATGGGACGGGGCCGAACATCTGCATCTGCACGTCTATGCGAAGGTCGCTTCGACCCCCAAGCGCTATCCGCGACGCGCAGGGATGGCCAGCAAACGGCCGCTACGAGCGGCGAGCTGAACCGCACGACGTCGGTTCGGTCGCGAACCGATCACGATCTCGGCATCGTGCACGGTACGGTTGCAGCTCGATGGGCACCGTCTACGCGATAGCCAACCAGAAGGGCGGAGTCGGCAAGACGACGACGGCGGTCAACGTCGCGGCATGCATCGCCGAAGCCGGCTTTGCGACGCTGCTGATCGACATCGATCCGCAGGCCAACGCCACGCTCGGCCTCGGATCACAGAAGGACGTCGAGCCGAACATCTATGACGTGCTCGCCGGCGACGTGCCGATCGAGGACGCCGAACGCGACACGTCGATCGAGCTGCTCAAGCTCGTGCCGGCGCACCCCGACCTCGCGGGGGCGAACGTCGAGCTGCCGCGCGAGGCGGGTTCTGAGACACGCCTGCGCGAGGCGCTGCACGGCGTCCGTGAGCGCTTCGACTACGTGCTGCTGGACTGCCCGCCGTCGCTCGGCCCGCTGACCGTCAACGCCCTCGTCGCCGCGGACCGGGTGATCGTCCCGGTGCAGACGGAGTACTTCGCGCTGGAGGGGTTGGCAGGTCTGCTGGACACGCTCGCGCTCATCCAGCGCGAGCTGAACCCGCGCCTGACGATCGCGGGCATGCTGTTGACGATGCACGACGGCCGCACGCGGCTCGCCCGCGACGTCGAGCGCGAGGTCCGCGAACACTTCCCGGACCTCGTCTTCGACACGGTGATCCCGCGCAACGTGCGCGTCGGGGAGGCGCCGAGCTACGGGCTCCCGGTGACCCATCACGATCCGCACTGCAGTGGTTCGGACGCGTACTTCGAGCTTGCCAAGGAAGTCGTGCGAGCCGGAGCCGGCCCGTGAGCGGGCCGCGACGGGGCATGGGCCGGGGGCTCGGCGCGATCCTCGCCGTCTCCGGCGAGCGCGACGGCGTGGCCGCCGATGACCTGCGCTCGCTGCCGGTGGACCTGATCGTCCCCAACCCCAAGCAGCCACGGCGGTCCTTCGACGATGTGGCGCTGCAGGCGCTGGCCGGATCCCTGCGCGACCGCGGCGTCCTGCAGCCCGTGCTCGTGCGACCCGTTGCGGGCGGCACCTACGAGCTCGTCGCCGGCGAGCGCCGCTGGCGCGCGGCGCGGCTCGCGGGCCTGGAGACGATCCCGGCGCTCGTGCGCGACCGCGACGATGCCGACGCGCTGCAGGCCGCGCTGATCGAGAACATGGCCCGCGAGGACCTCAATCCCGTCGAGGAGGCGCGAGCGTGCGCGGCGCTGGTGGAGGAGCTGGGGCTGACGCGGGAGGTCGTCGGACTGCGCGTCGGTCGCAGCCGCGTCGCCGTGTCGAACCTGCTGCGCCTGCTGGACCTGCCCGACGAGGTCATCGAGCTGCTTGAGCGCGGCGAGCTGTCCGAGGGCCATGGCCGAGCCCTGCTGCTGGCCTCCGACCACGCCGACCGTCGCCGGCTGGCGCGGTCGGCGGTCGCCGAGGCCTGGTCGGTGCGCACGCTCGAGACACGCGCTCGCGGGGCCAACGAGCCTGATGCCACGGCCGTGCCGACGCGCTCAGGCCGTGCCCGCGACGTGCATCCCGACCAGGAAGCGGCCGCCGCGCAGATCGCCGACGCGCTCGGCGGAGCGTTGGGTCGTGAGGTCAAGGTCAAGCCGGGGTCAAGCGGCTATCGCGTCGAGCTGTCCTTCGAGGATCCGGAGGAAGCGCTGGCCCTGGCCCGCCGCCTGCGTCCTCGCGCGGCGGCGTGAGCTCTCGCTAGACTGCGGCCCCGCGCGCCAGCGCGTCACGGGCGATTAGCTCAGTCGGTTAGAGCGCTTCTCTGATAAGGAAGAGGTCCCAGGTTCGAGTCCTGGATCGCCCATCAGGCCTTTGCACGGCTTTCGTATTCCGCGCTTCGCGGCCGCCCTGCAGAACGGTACGAGACGGGTACATCCTCGCCCCGCCGATCGCGTTCGGAGCCGACGAGGAGGAAGAGGGGCCAACTTCCGCGCTCGCGGCTCTGTGAGGGCCACATGACCGAGCGCGGTCACCGCCACGGCAACACCCCGCCGCGTTTCGCTGCCGGGCCTCGGGAGCTGACATCAACACCGTGCCGTCCGACGTGTTCCCTCCGATGTGTTCGGCCCCTGGCGGGCCGCTCCGAGCGGAACACGCGTTCCCGACCAGCCGACGCCCAGAATCCCGCCATCCGTCTGTGCTGCACGAGGAAGGGGGTCCACCACTTCGCGCTGGACCCCCTTCCTCGACATGCCAGAGCGGGTCTCTTGCGTGTGCCCACGCTCGCTCGCAGGTCCTCACTCGCTTCTTGCCTCTGTCCTGCTGCGGTCCGTGCCGGCGGCTACGGTGCGCCGCCTGATGGACTCGCATCCCGCTCGCCGCACCCGCGTCACGCTCCGTTGCGTGCGCGAGGACCTGGGACTCGACGTGCCGCCGATCGAGGTCGACCTCGGTGGCCTCGACCACGCGCTCGTCGTCGAGGCGCGTCGCCTTACGCCCTCGGCTCCACGTGGCCAGAAGCGGATCCTCTCAATCGAGCATCCGCTTGTGTACCGCATCCGTCACGCACGCTGGCGCGGCGCGACGTGGCTCGAGACCGACGCGAATCGCTTCTGGCTCTGCGCCGGAGCCCAGCGCGAGGAAGGCTCGGGCGACGACGCATACGAGCACTTCGCCGCACTTCATGAGGCCGGACGGCTCCTGCCGGGCGACGACGACGATCTTCGCGACGCGCTTGAACGCAACGTCAGGATCATCGACGCAGCGACCGAGGCGATCCCAGAAGCCCTCGCCGACGCGCTCGCGCGTCGCGGCCGAGACGTCACGCTCCGTTTCGGCGAGCTCGTCGACGCTCGCCTCCACGCGTCTGCGGCGGGCGAAGAGATCTGGATCGCGATCGCGACTCAGGCGTCCGACGGCCGCTTCGTCGACGAGCGACTCCGCGACGTGCTCTTCCGACTGGTCTTCGACGGTGCAGGGGCCGAGCTCTGGGAGCCACGGGCCGATTGGCCCTTGGGCGAGCTCGCCTGGTTCGAAGTCGCGCGCCTGGGCTTGCGCGAAGCCGTCTGAGCGGCGGCGACGCCGCCGACCCGCGCGACGTCCTCCTCGCTGACGCCTGTCGCGTAGGCCAGTGTTGAGGCCTTGCCGCCGAGGAGCGCCTCATGTGCGCGCTCCATGCGCCGGCCGAACTCCTCGCGATGGCGCTCGACGTATTCGTCGACCGCGCGCTCGACAAGCTCGGCCTGCTGGAGCCCGGACATCAGCGCGGCGTAGCGGACCTTCTCCTTGGTGGCCTCGTGGACCTTGATTGGTGACTGAGCCCGTGCCATGCGGTACCTCGGTACCAAGTCTAACATCTTTGCTGGGAGACCAAATGTTTGCTCCTCCGGAGGAGTTGGGCCGGTGCGTGACCGGGCATTGCCCGCTCCGCGGCGATGTCAACCGGAGTTGAAGCCAACGCCGCCTGGTCACGCAGCGGAGAGCGCGTGTCGCCGGACTGCCATGCGGCGAGCCCTTCCGAAGCTCATCGAATCATGAGGCGAGTTATTGGTGCTACTCTTGAGGAGTACTGGCAGCAAGGTGGATGGGAGTCCTCGGATGGATCCAGAGATTGAGGCAATGGCCGCAGTGTCAGCGGCCCTAGAAGGGCTCGACGACGGTGCGCGTGCGCGTGTGCTTCGTTGGGCCGGCGAGCGGTATCACGTCCGCATCGTCGGGGCGTCCACAACTCCTTTCGGGGAAACGACTACGTCCGCTGAGGCCGTCGCCGAAGTGACCGACGACGAGATCGCCGCCGAGGCTCCCTCCTTCGAGCACTGCGCCGAGCTCTTTGCGGCGGCGGATCCAAAGTCGAACGAGGACAAGGCCCTGGTGGCCGCCTACTGGCTCCAAGTCGTCCAAGGCGAAGAAAAGTGGCAGTCGACGACGCTTCAGAAGGAACTCAAGAATCTGGGCCGCGCGATCCCCAACATCACCGATGCTCTGACGAGCAACATGAGGAAGAAGCCGCAGCGGATCATCCAGTTGGCGAAGTCGGGTTCAGCGAAGCAGGCCCGAAAGACCTACAAGGTGACCCACGAAGGTCTCGTTTACGTGCAGGGCATGCTCGGCCACGGTGAGTAGGAACGACGAAGATGGAACTGACCGCGTCGGATGCTCTCGCAGGCCTACCAAGCGGCTTGCGGGACGATCTTTTGAACGCTTTTGGCGAGATCGTCTCAAACTATAGAGAGCGTCGCTGGGAGCCGTCCGAGCTAAACGGCGGAAAGCTCTGCGAAGCGGTATTCACAGTCGTCGACGGATACCTCGCCGGGGGCAAATATTCTGCGCGCGCGACCAAGCCATCGCGTTTCCCGCAGGCGTGCCTCGCGCTGGAGCAGAAATACGCCAGCGTGCCCGAGAACCGGTCGCCGAGAGTTCTCATCCCGCGCGTGTTGATCGGGCTTTACGACATACGAAACAACCGCGGTGTGGGTCACGCCGGGGCGGACGTCGACCCCAACCCCATGGACGCGATGTTCGTCCTCCATGCAAGCAAGTGGCTCGTGGCTGAGCTCGTCCGCCTCCTTCACGCGCTGTCCACCGACGAGGCGAGCGAGATCGTCGACGTCCTCGTTGAGCGCGAGCTTCCGTGGGTTTGGACCGACGGAGACAAGAAACGCCTCCTTCGCCTTGGGCTGACCTGGAAGCAGCAGGCCCTCGTGATGCTCCTGACGGAGACCGGCGAAGTCGCTGAGGAGGATCTCAAGGGATGGCTTGATCACCCGAGCGCGACGAGCTTCCGGAAGAACGTTCTGCGGCCGCTCCATAAGATCCGACAAGTCGAATACGACGGTGACCGTCGCACGGTGCGGCTTCTGCCTCCAGGCGTCGCGGCGGCCGAGGTGCTCATCGGGCAGTCCACCTGATCGAACCGCGGGGCGATGGTCCGACGACCGTTGGGCACTCGCTCGCCGCTCGCTCTCGCCGAACCTCGCCGTGAGCGATGATCTGCTCCAACCCCACGCCGAGGCGACGTTGGGGAGTGTACCAATAATGACAGAAGCGGTGTACGCTGCGCAGGTGGTCAGGCGCACGAACATCAACCTCGACATGGAGCTCGTCGAGCAGGCGGCGCACGAGCTCGGGACCGCGCGCACGACCGACACGGTGCACGAGGCCCTGCGCGAGGTCATCGCCCGCGCACGCCGCGTCCGGCTCGCCGACCGCGACTTCGAGGACCTCGCGCCACAGGCCGTCGACGCGATGCGACGTCCCGCCGGTCGTACGGCTTGACCGAGCTCGCCGACACCAGCGCGTGGTCGTGGTCCCGCCGTCGCGCGTACCCGGAGCTGCGCAGTGCCTTCGACACAGCTGTCGTCGACGGTGAGATGGCCACCTGCGACATGGTGCGCCTCGAGCTCCTCCACAGCGCCCGGAACCCGACGGAGCTCGCCGAGCTCCGCGAGGACCTCACCGCCTTGCCGGACTGCCCGATCGGCAAGGACCAGTGGGACCGAGCGCTCTGGGTCTACGAGCAGCTCAGCCGCCAGGGCGGCGCCTCCCAGCGCGCCGTCAAGCACCCCGACCTGCTGATCGCCGCGGCCGCCGAAGCCGCCGGCATCCCCGTCCTGCACTACGACGAGGACTACGACCGCATCACCGCTATCACCGGGCAGGCGACGCGATGGCTTGCGCCGAGAGGCAGCCTGCGATGAGCCGTCCGGGAGGTCGACGGCTTGAGGCCGGGCGCCGCGGTGGGAGGTGCTCCGACAGGCCCGCGTGCTCTGCTCCACCGCCATGCCAAGAAGCTTCGCGACATCCACAAGCGAGCAGGACGCTGAGCGCATCGCGCGACGCTGTCCACCCGGCTCGGCGGCCCCTCACCAGCTGACGAGCTTCCAGATCTCCGGCAGCCGCGTCGCGTCGTCGGCTTCGATCTCCGAGAAGATCGCGACCGCGCGCTTGAGGTGGGCCATCGAGGCATCGGCGTCCCCCGCGGCATGGGCGATGTCGGCGAGGTTGTTCTCCAGGGCGGCCCAGCGATGGCGGTCGCCGTAGGCGCCGCAGAGCGCGAGCGCTCGCCGCGTCAGCTCCCGCGCCGGCTCGACCTCGCCGGCGTCGCGGCGGACGAGCGCGAGGTTGTTCAGGGCCGCGATCCGGGCGGGGTCGTCGCTGAGCTTCTCGGCCAGCTCGAGGCTGCGCGTCAGGTGTGCGTCGGCGTCGGCGAGATCTCCCGCGCCGCGCGCAAGGACGCCGAGCAGGTTGTGGGCCCGCGCCTCGCCGGCGTCGTCGCCTGACGCGCGCGCGAGCGTTAGCGCATCGCCGGACAACGCCGTCGCGCGATCGGCGCGCCCCGCCTGGTGGCAGGTGTGGGCGAGGTCGGTCAGGACGCGCGCGCGCAGCGCCGGCCGATCGGTGCCGATCTCATCCAGCGCCGCCGTCAGCCGGGCCTGCGCCCGCTCCCATTCGCCGCGGCGATGGTGGACGCCGCCGAGCTTGTGCTCGATCTCCGCGCGGCGCGCGTCGTCGGCGTGGGCGGCGGCGGTCCCGTAGGCCGTCAGCGCGCCGACGAAGTCGCCGGCGAGCGTGCGCAGGTCGCCGATCCGCTCGTGCGCCCCGGCGGCATCCGGGTCGCCGAGCGCGACGGCGGCGTCGAGGTGCTGCAGCGCGTCGGCGTGGGCGTGCAGGCCGGCGGCGTGCTCGGCTGCGACGCGGTACTGCATCGCCGCCCGGGCGTCCTCGCCGCCGAGGCGCAGATGCTTGGCGACGAGCGCAGCGCGTTCGCCGGCGGTCTGGCCGCCGCGCGCCAGTGCGGCCGCCACGCGGCGGTGCAGCAGCCGCCGGCGCGCGCGGCTCGTCTGCTCGTAGACCAGCGAACGCAGCTGCTCGTGCGAGAAGTCATAGACAAGCGCTGAGCCGGCGACCTCGTGCACGATGTTCTGCGCCAGCAGCTCCTCCAGCGCGCCGACCAGCTCCTCATCGCCGCGCCCGCTGGCCTCGCGCACGGTCTCCAGATCAAACGAGCGGCCGATCGCGGCGGCTGCGCCCAGCACCTGGCGCGCGACGGCCCCGAGCCCCGCCAGACGCGCGGCGAGAAAGCCCTCGACGCCGGCCGGCAGCGCATCCTCAAGGCCCGTATCGCCCGCGAGCGCGTGCGCCGCGAGGTACTGCGCGACGAACAGCGGCAGCCCCTCGCTCTCCAGATGGACGCGCCGCTGCAGGTCCTCCGCGCCAGCATCCGGCCCCGCCGCGCGGACGAGCTGCGCGACCTCGTCGCGCGTCAGGCGCACGGGGCGCACGATCGTGGCCGTGCCGTCCCGCGCCCCGTCGACGGCGAGCCGCCGCAGACGATGGCCGGGCGGGACGTTCTCGCTGCGCCAGCTGACGACGAGCAGCAGCGGACGTCCCTGCAGCCGCCGGCTCAGGTAGGAGATCGCGTCGATCGTCGCCTCGTCGGCGCCGTGCACGTCGTCGAGCAGGACGATCCCCGGCTCGGCGCCGGCGCAGGCGGCCGCGAGCACGGCGCCGACGGCTTCCAGCAGGCGCACGCGCGCGCCGGGGCCGTCCAGCGGAAGGGGCGCGGGCGTGCTGGGCGCGAGCCCGGCGAGCTCGGGCAGCAGCAGCGCCGCGTCGGCGAGGCGCTGGGGCGCGACGGCCTGCGACCACGAGCGCTCTTCATCTCCGTGGCGGGCCAGCGCGGCGCGCAGCAGTTCGACGATCGGTCCGTAGGCAATCCCTGCCTCGTCGTCGTGGCAGCGCGTGGACAGCACCGTCGCACCGGTGCCGGCCGCCGTCCGCGCGAGCTCCTCGAGCAGGCGCGACCTGCCGATCCCCGCTTCGCCCTCGACGACCGCCAGGCGGCCGTCGGTCCGGGCCGCGTCGTGCGCGCCGCGCAACGCCGAGAGCTCGTCGTCACGGCCGACGAACGGCAGCTTGAGTGGTGGGGTGGGGCGATCGGGGTGCGAAGACGTCGCGGCGGGAGAGGCCGACGGCGACGACGCCTGCGCTGCGGCTGCGAGCCCGAGTCGTCCATCGTTGACGCGTTCGTAGAGCTGCGAGGTCTGCGGCAGCGGCTCCACTCCCAGCTCGCGGGTCAGCGTCCGTACGCACTGGCGGTACTGCTCGATCGCCGCGCCGCGGTCGCCGGTCAGCGCATGCAGTGAGATGAGGTCCTGGTGTGCGGGCTCGTGGAGGGGATCGAGCGCCAGCCGGCGGCGGGCGTGGGGCAGGGCGCGCTCGTGCTCGCCGCGCGCGGACAGGCCGGCGACGAGGCGCCCCAGGACCGAGCTCAGCTCGCGGTCCAGGAGATCGGCCTGCGCGGTCTGCCAGTCCTCGAACTCGACGCTGTCGCGCAGCGCGAAGCCCTCCAGGAAGCGGCCGCCGAAGACCGCCGCGGCGCCTTGCAGGTCCTCGACCGAGGCGTCGCGCTCGTCGCCGGCGAGCGCGCGGAACTCGTCGACGTCGATCGCCAGGCCCGGCCCATCGCGTCGCAGGGCGACGCAGTCGCCACGGGACAGCAGTCGTTCCTCGCCGACGGCGCCGCGCACGGTCGACAGCGTGCGACGCAGCGCGCCCCGGGCGCGGACGGCGTCGTGCTGGCTCCACAGCAGGTCGCAGAGCAGCTCACGCGCCCGCGGGCGCTCGCCCAGCGCCAGATGCGCGACGAGCGCGAGCGCCTTGCGCGTGTCCAGCACGACGGCCTCACCATCGCGCGTGATCGAGGGGGCGCCGAGCAGCGTGATCCGCACAGCCGTCACGCAGGCCACCGTAACGGTCGCGCCGTAACGATTCTCAGACGGGGTGCGGTGAGGCTGCGCGCATCGGCAACCTCCCGAAGGAGCTCAGACCATGAACGCGATCTCGACCGATCCCCGCGCCGCCGGGCAGGGGCACCTGCATGGCACCGATGTCGCGAGCCCGCCGCTGACACGCCTGCTCGGCGGCGCGTTCGTCGCCGCCCCGCTGCTGATCCTCGCAAGCTCAGTCGCCTGGGCGGCAGGATCGGACGGCGCGCGCGGCGTGCTGCAGTTCTACGGCGCGGCGGTGTTCGTCCTCGTGCTCGTCACGCTGGCGAGCGCGCTCGCGCCGCAGCTGCCGCGCGCCGCCGCCGTGATCGCGGTGGCCGGCGTGCTCGGATATGTCGCCGGGGCCGCCTTTGCGATCGACGAGCTCCACGTGGCGTTGCAGGATGGCGTCCACCTCGCCGACGGCGACGCCGGGATCGCCGGCGCGCTGGTGACGAACGTCCCCGGCCTGCTCGGTCCGGTCGCGTGGGTTGCGATCGGCGTCGGATTGCGGCGCACCGGTCTGGCACCCGGACCCGGCGCGATGCTGATCCTCGCCGGCGTGCTGTTTCCCGTCTCGCGGATCGGCGAGATCGCAGCGCTGGCGGTCGTCGACGACATGATCTTCCTCGCCGCGCTCGTTCCGCTGGGCTGGGCGATTGCTCAGGGCCGTGGCAGGCTCGCCCAGCGCGCCGGGCGGATCTGAGGACCGCGGGAGCCCCGGCGGCGCCAGCGAGACGTGCGCCGGGGCGACCGCGGCGAGGCAGCCGCGCCGTAACGATTCGCGGACGGGTCATGGGGATCGTCGACAGTGCAATGAGTCCCGACCTCGAAGGAGTTGACGAGATGAGCATCAGTGCGACACGCGCCCCAGGGTTCACGCGCAGTGCCGACCGCGACGATGCGGAATCGAGGTGGTACCTCGGTCAGGTGATGACGTATCTGCTGACGTCCGCGGAGAGCGCGGGCGGTCCCTGCGTCATCGAGGCGACCGTCCCCGCTGGATCGGGGCCGCCCGAGCACGTGCATGCGCACGAGGACGAGATGGTGTTCGTCCTCGCCGGCAGCGCGACCTTCTACCTGGAGGGCGAGGCCCGGAAGGTGGGTGCGGGGTCGTTCGTCTGGCTGCCGCGCGGGCATCGCCACACGTTCGCCTTCGATGAGCAGTCGCGGGTGCTCTGCGTGGTGACTCCGGGCGCGGCCGTGGAGGGTGTCTTCCGCGAGTCCTCGGTGCCAGCCGAGTGCCACGACCTGCCGCCCGCGGACGCCCCGATGGAGGACGTGCAGCTCGTGGTCAAGCGCTTCGTCGAGACCGGCTGCTCGATCACCGGGCCGCCGCCAGGCGGCGCCGCGACCGACGATGCGGCTGTCTGACGAGCTCGGATGCGCCGGCGGCTCGGGTTGTGTCGCTGACCGCGCTCGTGCAGGCTGCGAGCACATGAGCCCGCTCGACGCCGATTCGTGCCAGCCGATCGGATCCTGGCGCCGGCCTCCGCGCGCACGCGTGACGGGGCCGCGAGGATGAGCGTGCGCCGGCTGGCCTGGGGACTGGCGGCGCTGGCGCTCGTGATGCTGATCGGCGGCGAGATCGTCCTGCTCGCAACGGCGGAAGCTCGCTATGACGCCAAGGTGTTCGCGCAGGCGGTGCTCGAGGGCGTGCTGGTGGCGGTCGTCGCGGCGTTCGCGGTGATCGGGGCGCTGGTGATCTCGCGCCGGTCGCATCACGCGATCGGTTGGATCTGCGTGGCGGCGGGGTTGGCGGCCGGCCTGGCCAACGTGGCCGAGGCGTACGTGAACCTGCGTCTGCGCGGCGGCTCGGATCCCGGCCCGCTCGCAGGTGTTGCCGCCGTGTACGGGGAGGCGAGCTGGCTGGGATTCGTGGTCGTCCCGATCACGTTCGTGATGTTGCTGTTTCCCGACGGGCGCCTACCGTCGCCGCGCTGGCGCCGAGTTGCCTGGGCTGCGGGCGTCGGCATCGGCGTGACGTTCCTGTCAGTCGCACTGGCCGAGCTGCCCGATCCTCCGTCGCCGCTACTGGAGAACCCGTTCTCGGTGGATGGGTCGCTGAGCGATGTCCTGTCGGTCGTCGGCCAGCTGCTGATCGCGATCGGCGTGTTCGGATCCGTGACCGCCCTCGTCGTGCGCTACCGGCGCGCGCCGCACCGCCAGCGCCTGCAGATCAAGTGGCTCGCGCTGGCGGGGGCCGTCATCGTGGTCGTTGTTCCAATCGACGCGGCGCTCGGCGATTCGCTGGGTGACTGGGCCTACGCGGCGACGCTGCTCAGCCTCACGGGCCTGCCGGTAGCGATCGGGATCGCGATCCTGCGACACCGTCTGTACGACATCGACGTCGTCATCAACCGGGCGCTCGTCTACTTCACGCTGACCGCGTCTGCCGCGGCGTCCTACGTGGCCGGGGTGCTGGTGCTGCAGCTCGCGCTGAGCCCGCTGACGCGCAGCTCGGATCTCGCGATCGCGGGCTCGACGCTCGCCGTCGCGGCGCTCTTTCAGCCCGCCCGGCGCCGGATCCAGGCGCTCGTCGATCGACGCTTCTTCCGGCGCAGGTACGACGCGCAGCGAACGCTTGAGCGCTTCGGGGCGCAACTGCGCGACGAGGTCGATCTCGACGAGCTCGGCGACGAGCTGTGCGCGGTGGTGGCCGAGACGATGGCGCCCGAGCACGTCACATTGTGGCTGCGCGAGGGCGTTCGATGAACGCGCTCTGCGCCGACGTAGCCGTAGACGTCGCCGTCGTAACGCGTCCCGGACGCCTCGCTCCTACAACGGACGCTGCATGACCGCGCTGACGAGAAGCGTCCTTCGCAAGCTGGCTCCGCGCCGCCGGGCGACCGCAGCCGACGCCCCGATCGGCCCGCCCGCGGCAGCCGCGGCCGCCGCACAGCCCGCGCGCGCGCCCGTCGAGATCGCCCCGGACGATCCGCTGCTGGCCTACTTGCAGGCGGCGGGCGAGGCCGTCGACGTCGAGGCGCTCGAGCTCGACTCGCCGGCGCTGCGCGAGCTGCGGGCGGCCAGGGTGCGGATCGCGGTGCCGCTCGTCGCGCAGGGCGAGCTGATCGGCGTCCTGAGCCTCGGCGCGCGCCGCTCCGAGCAGGACTACTCCTCCGACGACCGCCGTCTGCTGGACAATCTCGCCGCGCGGGCGGCGCCGGCGCTGCGCGTCGGCCAGCTCGTGCGCGAGCAGCAGGCCGAGGCCGCGACGCGCCAGCGCTTCGAGCAGGAGCTCGAGATCGCGCGCCTGATCCAGCAGCACTTCCTGCCCAAGCAGCTGCCCGACCTCGGCGGCTGGCAGCTGGCGGCCTTCTATCGCCCGGCGCGCGAGGTCGGCGGCGACTTCTACGACGTCATCCCGCTGCCCGACGGGCGCGTCGGGCTCGTCGTCGGCGACGTGACCGACAAGGGCGTGCCGGCCGCGCTCGTGATGTCGGCGACGCGGACGATCCTGCGCGCGACCGCGACGCGGCTCGTCGAGCCCGGCACGGTGCTCGAGCACGTCAACGAGCATCTGTGCCCCGACATGCCCGAGAAGATGTTCGTCACCTGCCTGTACGGGGTGCTCGAGCCGGCGACGGGCCTGCTGCGCTTCGCCAACGCCGGCCACGACGTGCCCTACGTGCGGACCGCCGGCGGGGTCGTCGAGCTGCGCGCGCGCGGGATGCCGCTGGGCCTGTTGACGGGCATGGCCTACGAGGAGAAGGAGATGGTGCTCGCGCCCGGCGACAGCGTGCTGCTGCACTCCGACGGGATCGTCGAGGCGCACGCGCCTGACCGTGAGATGTACGGCTTCCCGCGCCTGAAGGCGACCGTCGGCCGCGGGCCCGGCGGCCAGGAGCTGATCGACGTCGTGCTCGCCGATCTGGATGCCTTCACCGGCCCCGGCGCCGAGCAGGAGGACGACATCACGATGCTGTCGCTGCAGCGAACCGCGACCGCAGCGGCGGCGCCCGCGGCCGCTTCGGCCGGCGATGGCGACGCGCAGGTGCTGGCCGAGTTCGAGCTGCCAAGCGTGCCGGGGAACGAGAGGCAGGCGCTCGCCGGGGTGGCCGTGGCCGTCGCCGGGCTGGCGCTGGCGCCGGCGCAGCTGGAGAGGCTGAAGACCGCCGTCGCCGAGGCGACGATGAACGCGATCGAGCACGGCAACGAGAACGTCGCCGCGCGCGCGGTCGCGATCCGCGTGCTGCACCAGCCTGCACGCGCGCGCCTGCGCGTGCAGGTCACCGACGGCAGTCACGGCGGTGAGCTGCCGGCGCCCGAGGTGCCGGACATCGACGCCAAGCTCGCCGGCACGCAGCTTCCGCGCGGCTGGGGCCTGTTGCTGATCGAGAGCATGGTCGACGAGACGCGAGTGTCGAGCGGCCCGCAGGGGCACACGCTCGAGCTCGTCCTATACCTGGAAGGGGATCCGGATGACGACGCGTGAGCTGCGGGTGACGATCTCCGACCGAGGCCCGACCGCGGTCATCCATCTGGCCGGCGAGATCGATCGCGCGGCCGACGAGCTGCTCGGGCGTGCTTATGACGACGCGACGCGCGGCGGCGCGCGCGCGGTCGTCCTGAACTTCGAGCACGTCGAGTACATCAACAGCACGGGCATCGCCCTGCTCGTCGGGCTGCTCGCCCAGGCGCGTGGGCAGTCGGTGCGGATCAGCGCATGCGGGCTGTCGGACCACTACCGCGACATCTTCGAGATCACGCGCCTGGCCGACTTCATGACGATCGCCGACAGCGAGGACGGCGCCGTCGCGGGCGCGGGTGCGAGCACGGATGCATGAGTCAGCGACGGCCGCCGACGTCCGCGAGGCCGCGCCGGGCGTCTGCGTCATCGACATCACAGGAGACGTGACGGCGGCCAGCGAGGAGGCCCTCGTCGCCGCCTACGATGACGCCAGCGCGCGCGGTGCCCGCGCGATCGTGCTGAGCTTCGCCGGGCTTGCGTACATGAACTCCGGCGGCATCGGCCTGATCGTGATGCTGCTCGTGCGCGCCCAGCGCGCCGATCAGCGCGTGCTCGCCTACGGCCTGTCAGGCCACTACCGCCAGATCTTCGAGCTGACGCGCCTCGACGAGGCCGTCGCCATCCACGACTCAGAGCAGGACGCGCTGCGTGTCGCGAGCGCTATGGGATGAGCACCATGCCGACGACAATCTCCGGCGGCGCAGCCGCGGCCGAGCGCGCGGCGTTACCCGCCGCCGTAACGATTGCCGGACGGCTGGCGGCGATGTTCTCCTCCATCAGCCAACAGCGAGCGGCGGCCACGATCGTCGCCGCGATCGAATGAGGACACGGACATGACCCAGAAACACCGCAGCTCACAGGCCCCGGGCGACATCACGGCCCGGGCGCGGCCGACGACACGGGGACGCGGCGCGATCGGACGGCGGGTCGCGCTGGCGCTGGCGATCGTGATCGCGCCCGCCGGTCTCGCGGCCTGCGGCGAGGACGATGCGTCAAGCGATGCGGGCGGCGCACAGGCTGCGCCGACGCCGCTGGCGATCACCACCTCCGCCGCGGACGCTGATCGGTTTACGACCACGGCGCCCGCAACGGTCAGCGGTGGCCTCGTCGAGCTGACCTTCACCAACGCCGACGAGAAGGCCACCCATGAGGCGCAGCTGGTCCGCATCGACGGCGACCACACGGCGCAGGACGCCGTCGAGGTCGTGACGGGCGACTCCGTCGCGATTCCGGACTGGTTTCACGCCGCCGGCGGCGCCGGCAGCACCGGGCCCGGCCAGACGGTGACGACGACGATGAACCTGCCTGCGGGCAGCTACGCGATGATCGACAACGACGCTCAGGAGGGACCCTCGAACTCCAGCCGCGGAGCGCTTGCCGAGTTCGAGGTCACGGCCGGCGACGACGGTGACCTGCCCGCCGCGACGGCGACGATCACGGCCGATACCGCGGACGGCGCCGAGCACGACAACAGCTTCGAGATCGAGGGCCTGAAGGTCGGTCCCAACCGCGTCAAGCTCGTCAACACGGGCGAGGAGGTGCACCACGCGGTGCTGTTCCCGATCCTGCCCGGCAAGACGCTCGCCGACGTCAAGAAGGCGTTCACCGAGGAGCGCCCGTCCGGACCGCCGCCGGTCGACTTCGCCGGCGCCGCCGGGACCGCGGCGATCGACGGCGACAGCGAGCTTGTCACCGACCTCGTGCTGCGCAAGCCGGGTACGTATGCCGTCGTCTGCTTCCTGACCGATCGCGACGGCAAGGGCGAGCAGCATCTCGCGGAGGGGATGATCGAGAAGGTCGTCGTCAAGTAGTGGTTCGTCCTGTGCGTCGGTTTGCTCTTGGGCGGCGAGCAGCGGTCGATCCACGAGTGAACGGATTGCAGGATGGGCCACGAGCGCAGCCGTCACCCGCGCTGGGAAGCCGCGCCCGGTGGGCGTCGCGCCCCGCGGCCGTCGCGCATGCCTGGTGCCGTCGCCGCGCAGCGCCGCCAGCAGTCCGGCGGTGGCCAGGTCGCCGAGCGCGAGCTGGCTCTCGATGACGGTCGGCGCCCAACGGCGGACCCGGCGATCCTCTTCCTCGTCGCCCGGGCGTCCCCGCCCTGATAGCGCGGGAGGGTCCCGTCGCCCCGAGCGCAGCGAAGCCATAGAGTCGCGGGCGTGGACCGCCTGAAGAAGATCAACCCCGCGATCGTCATCGTGGCGGTCATCGTGCTCGTCGGGTTGTGGCTCGTCCGGCCGATCTGGCACGGGTTCGCGCTGTTCTTCTGGGTCACGCCGTTCGTCTGGATCGCTCCCGTCGTCGTGCTGGCGGTCGGCGCGCTGCTGTTTCGCCGCTCGCAGCGCAACTGGACGACGCTCGAGGATCTCCGCACCGGCGTGCGCCCGCCGTCCTGGCTGGTCGCCTTCCCCGTCGTCGCCTTCCTGCTGTTCATCGTCCTGTCGTCGCTGCGCGGCCCGCTCGTGCAGCGCGCGATCGTCAAGAACACGACCTACGAGTCCATCCCGGGGCTGCCGCCCAACGGGAAGGTCCGCATCGTGCCGCGCCAGGTCGCCGAGCAGAACGCCTCCAGCGCGTTCAACTCGCCGACCGAGACGCTGACGAACTTCCGCATCGTCAACACCAAGGAGGGCCTGAGGTGGACGGCGCTGCGCACCCCGCAGGGCGCCTTCCGGATCTTCTCCAAGAAGAGCCAGGGCATCGTCGAGCTCGACGCCGAGGAGACGGCCCGCTCGCTGCGCCAGATCGACGCCGAGCTCGAGACCGCCCCGGGGCTGCAGATCACCGACAACCTACGCTGGCGGCTGCTCAAGAAGCGTTTCCTGATCTCTTTGGAGGAGCCCGTGGGCATCGAGACGCCCGACGGACCGCGGTTGCTGGTGCCCTACCTGAAGTACAAGGGCCTGCTGATCCGCCGCCCGGTCCTCGGCGGCGTCTTCGTCGTCGCGCCCGACGGGACGATCGAGGACCTCGAACCCGAAGAGGCCGCGCGTCGTCCGGAGCTCGCGCTCACCGGCCGGGTCTTCTCCGACACGCAGGCCCGCCGCATCCAGGACGCCTACCAGTACAAGGGCGGCCTGTGGAACGCCTGGTTCGTGCACGAGGACCAGACGAACATCACCGACACCGAGATCAACCGCCAGCCCTACCTCGTGGACTTCGGCGAGAAGGGCCTCGGCCTGCAATGGGTGACGGTCGCCGAGCCCTACGGCCGCGCCTTCGCCGCCAGCGTGATCTTCCTGACCGACGCCACCACCGGCCGCACGCGGATCTGGCGGGTTCCGTCGCGCCAGTCGTTGAGCGGCAACCGGCGGGCGATCCAGGCCGTCAAGGCCGTCTCGATCCCGGGGGTGGACTTCGGCGACGAGACGCCGGGCTCGGGCAACTTCCGCGTCGTCGAGCCGCGCCCGGTGTTCGTCAAGGGCGGCCTCGTCTACCTCACCTCGATCATCCCCACGAGCGCCAACGCCGTGTCCAAGACGGTCATCGTGGACGCCGAGACCAACAAGCTCGTCGCGATCTTCGACAACGATCGCGACCCCAAGGCCGAAGAACGGACCCTGCGCTACATCGCCACCGGGGAGGTGCCCGACAACGCGACGGCGCCGGGCATCACAGACGAGCCCGAGACCGCGGCACCGACGACCACGACCCCCGGCACGACGACGACCCCGGGCGCGACGCCACCGGCGCCGTCGGGCTCGGCAAAGAACGCGCAGGAGCGCATCGACGACATCCTCAAGCGCCAGCGCCAGCTCATCGACGAGCTCGAGCAGCTGCGCGACGCCGTGCGCAAGCAGGACGCCGGCTGACCCGCGCGCGGCTCACGCCGCGCTGCCTGGCGGCTGGGCCGTCGCGTCCAGCGCGGCGCGCCAATGCTGGGCACGCGGCGCCGGGCCGGCATGCTGACCGTTCCATCCCGTGACGACCTGGATGCCGTGCGCCGCGTTGACCAGCCATGTCTCGCGGTCGCGAAGCTCGCCTGGCAGCGGTGAGCGCTCATGGACGTCGACCCCGCGCTCGCGGGCGATCTCCAGCAGCAGCTGACGGGTGACGCTCGGCAGCGTGCGATCGGCGGGCGTGCTGCACAGCGTCTCGCCCTCCCACCACAGCAGCGCCGTCAGCGCTCCCTCCACGAGCCGGCCGTCGTCATCGCAGATCAGCAGCTCGTCGGCCCCCGCCGCGACGGCGTGCGCTCGCAGCTTGAGCAGCAGCGCGATGTCCGGTCCCTTGCGCAGCGGCCGCGTGCGCGGATCGCCGCGCGTGCCGAGGATGACACGCAGCTCGGCCACGACGGGCTGGGCTGGCCGCAGGCGCACCTGCAGGTGGCCGCCCTCGACGACCTCCAGGCGAGGAAACCAGCGTCCCGACACGGGCATGGCGGCTTCGGCGGCGACCCGAAACGCCTCGAGGCAGCCGCGCCGGACGCCGAGCTGCGCCGCCCAGCCGCCAAAGCGCGCCCAGTGCGCGTCACGCCCGCGGACGGCGCCGTCGCACGCAAGCCACGAGTCGGCCGCCAGCAACGGCTGCTCGGGATCGCCCGGGACCCGGCGCAGTTCGTGCCCGGACCAGCGCAGCAGCGAGTGGTGGTCGGGGAGCTGCACGGTGCGCCGACGGTAGCGTGTGCCGGCCGTGGCGACGCTGCTGATCGACAACTACGACTCGTACACGTTCAACCTCTACCAGCTGCTCGCACAGATCATCGGCGAGGAGCCGGTCGTCGTGCGAAACGACGCGGACCGGGACGTGCTGGCAGCCGAGCCGTGGGACCGCATCGTCCTCTCGCCGGGCCCGGGTCGTCCCGAGCGCGAGCGCGACCTCGGGATCTGCCGTGACGCGCTGCTTCAGGACGAGGTGGCGGTGCTCGGCGTCTGCCTGGGCCACCAGGGCCTCGCACATGTCCGGGGCGCCGCGGTCGTGCAGGGCTCGCAGATCGTTCACGGCCGAATCAGCCCGGTCTTCCATCACGGCAAGGGGTTGTTCAGCGGCATCCCGCAGGGCTTTCGCGCCGTGCGCTATCACTCGCTCGTCGTCGAGCCGGCGCTACCCGGAGGCCTCGAGGCGATCGCCTGGTCGGACGACGGAACGGTGATGGCGATCTGCGACCGCTCCCGCCGAGCGTGGGGCGTGCAGTTTCACCCCGAGTCGATCGGCACCGAACACGGCGAGCGGCTGCTCGCCAACTTCGTGGCGATGTCGCCGCCTCGCCGCGGTCACCGCGCGCCGGGCGACGTGCGCGTCCCCGCTGGGGACGGCGCCGCCCAGCCGCCCAACAGCAGCGCCGCCGTGAGCGTCCAGCACCGCACGATCGACGCGGTGCCCGATGCCGAGGGCGCCTTCGCCGCGCTCTTCGGTGCGTCCGAGCACGCAATCTGGCTGGACTCGAGCCTCGTCGATCCCACGCTCTCGCGCTTCTCGTTCATGGGAGCGGCGATGGGCTCGCTGGGCGCCGAGGTCCGCTACGACGTCGCGGCGCGACGGGTGACCGTGACGCGAGACGGGCAGGACGAGATCCTCGACGAGACGATCTTCGCCTACCTCTCGCGCGAGCTGGCGCGCCTGCACACGGCGACCCCGGAGCTGCCCTTCGACTTCAACGGCGGCTTTGCCGGCTATCTGGGGTATGAGTGCAAGGCCGACTGCGGCGCGATGCGCGCCCACGACGCCGAGCTGCCCGACGCCTTCCTGCTGCTGGCCGACCGCATCGTGGCGATCGATCACGAGCTGGGCCGCGTGCACCTGCTGGCGCTCAGCGACCCGGCCGGCACGCCGCTCGCCGAACGCTGGCTCGCCGACGCGCAGCGCACGCTCGCCACCCTGCAGCCGCTCGACGAGCCGCCAGCGGCGGGCGAGGTCCTGGCCGACCCGGTGTTCGCGTGCAGTCGCGAGCGGGCGCACTACCTCGCCAACGTCGAGGCCTGCAAGCGGCTGCTGCAGGCGGGCGAGAGCTATGAGATCTGCCTCACCAACCGCATCGAGCTGCCCGCCGTGGCCGACCCGTTCGGCCTCTACCGCACGCTGCGCCGCGTGAACCCCGCGCCCTACAGCGCCTACCTGCGGATGCGCGAGGGCGCGGTGCTGAGCTCCTCGCCGGAGCGCTACCTGCGGGTGCGCCGCGACCGCAGCGCCGAGACCAAGCCGATCAAGGGGACGGCGGCCCGCCACGCGGACTCGCGCGCGGACGCCGCGACGCGCGACGGGCTGCTCACGAGCGTCAAGGATCGCGCCGAGCACCTGATGATCGTGGACCTGCTGCGCAACGATCTCGGCCGCGTCGCGCAGATCGGCAGCGTGTACGTCGCCAAGCTCATGGACGTCGAGAGCTACGCGCGCGTTCACCAGATGGTGTCGACGATCCGCGGCCTGTTGCGCGCGGACATCGACGTCGTCGACTGCATCCGCGCGACGTTCCCGGGAGGTTCGATGACGGGCGCGCCCAAGCTGCGCACGATGGAGATCATCGACGGCCTCGAAGGCCGCGCGCGCGGCGTGTACTCCGGCGCGCTGGGCTACCTGGCGCTCAACGGCACGGCGGATCTCAGCATCGTCATCCGTACGATCGTCGCGACGCCCGGCGGAGCGTCGATCGGCTGCGGCGGCGCGATCGTGATGCTGTCCGAGGCCGACGCGGAGTACGACGAGATGCTGCTCAAGGCGCAGCCGCTGCTGGACGCGATCGCCATCGCCGCGCCGCGGCCCACCGGCCCGGGCTCAGCGAGCGATGAGCACCGGCGTCCCGATCTTCACGCGCTTGAACAGCGCGATGACGTCCGGCACGTGCATCCGGATGCAGCCATGTGATGCGCGGGTACCGATCGAGCCGCTCTCGCCCGTGCCGTGGATGCCGATGCTGCCCGCGACGCCCATCCAGCGGGCCTTCAGCGGGTTGGCGGCGCTGCCGCCCGAGACCGTCGTTCCGCCGAGCTCGCCCGCCCACGGGCTGTTGGGCACCGACCACACCGGGTTGACCTGCTTGCTCTGGATGGCAAAGCGCCCGTTGGGCGTGGGGTACTTCTGCTGACCGACCGCAACGCCGTAGGTCTTGACGAGCTTGAGGTTCTTGAACAGCCGCAGCTTGTAGTCGGACTGGTCGATGGTGATCACCGTGCTCGCCCCCTTGCGGGCCTTGAAGGCGTTGACCCTCGGCTTGGTCCTGCGCAGCTTGGTCTTGAACACCCGTGGCAGGCGCGGGTCCGCGAGCGCCGCACCGATCTTCTTCGCGAGGCCGCGCGGGTCGATGCTGCGACCGCGACGCGAATGGGTGACCCTCACGCGACGGCTGGTGATGATCAGCCGGGAGTTGCGTGCCCGGCGACCCAGGCGTTTGTCGATCCTGGCCGTGAAGCGCTTGACGGCCTTCTGGGACATCGCGACGGCGAGGTCCACGTCGACGGCGCCGCCGCCGGCTTCGCGCCCGGCGTAGAGCGCGCGCTTGGCGGTTCGCAGCGCGTCGAGCGAGACGTCGGCGTGGACCGTCTTCAGTCGGAAGCGCAGATCGGCGGCCGTCACCGTGACGCTGCCGCTCTCAAGCCGCGGGCGCAGCTGCTCCAGGCGCGACTCGGCCTGCTCGATCGTCAGGCCGGACAGGTCGACGCCGGCCGTGCTGACGCCGCCGGCGATCGTCTCGCCAGGCAGCGGCGGCGTCGCGCCCGCGGGCGTCGCGGCGAGCAGCAGAGCGCTCGAGAAACAGACGATCAGTAGGCGGCGCGGTGGCACTCGCTGACTGTACCCCGCGGCAGCGGACGGTTACGCCGGTTGGGCGCGATGGCGTGCGCCTGCAAGCCGTCTCCCCACAGCGATCGAGCGGATTGCGTCGTGGGGGCACGGGTCCGTCCGCGCCACGTGCGACCGTGTCGCTCGTGGCTGAGAAAGACCTGCAAGCGGCGTACGACGCCGGTCCGCCGCGCTCCCCGGATCTGATGGAGGACGACCTCCGCGCGCTCGTCGACACGATCCAGGATCGCGACCTGCGCAAGCTGCTCGACGGCGTCTTCGGAGCGCACGAGCCGACGTGGGTGCGCTACCGCGCCGCGCCCGCGGCCAAGCGCTTTCACCAGGCATACCGCCACGGCCTGCTCGAGCATTCGCTGTCGGTCGCGCAGGCGGTGAGCGCGATCAGCGCCACGTTCGGCGGCATCGACCGCGACGTGGCGGTCACCGGCGCCCTCCTGCACGACATCGGCAAGCTCGACGCCTACGTCCTCGACGGGTCGGCCATCGAGATGACCGATGCGGGCAAGCTCCAGGGCGAGATCCCCCTGGGCTACTACCGCGTGCGCCGGAAGATCGACGAGATCGAGGGATTCGACCCACGGACCGCCGAGGCGCTGCTGCACATCATCCTCAGCCATCACGGCAGCCTGGAATACGGCAGCCCGGTCCTCCCGTGCACGCGCGAGGCGACGCTCGTGCACTTCTGCGACAACCTCGGCGGCCGGCTGGGCTCCTTCGACCGCCTCGAGCGCGAGCTGCCCGATGGCGACCGCTGGTCGAGCTTTGATCGAGTGATCGGCGGCGGGGCGTTCTTCGGTCACGGCGGGCAGGAGTCCCGCGAGGCGGCCTGAGCGACAAAAGTGCGCAAAGAGCGCACCGGTTCTGCGCAGTCGCGAGAGGACGCCCGGCAGCGAGCCCTATCGTGTCCTCCGTGGCCAAGGACACGGAGAAGCTCATCCGCCAGCTCTCCCTGATCTCCTATCTCATGGCGGAGCGCAGGCCGGTGACGGCGCTGGAGATCCGCCGGGATGTCGAGGGCTACAGCACGATGAACGCCGACGCCTTCGCCCGGCGCTTCTATGCCGACCGCTCCGAACTCGACTCGCTGGGAATCGTGCTGACCGTCGAGCGGCCTGTCGACGGGGTCGCCGAGCAGGAGAACTACTCGCTGCGCCCAGAGAACTTCCACCTGCCGGCGATCGCCTTCACCGACGGCGAGCTGGCCGCGCTGCAGACGGCGCTGTCGCTGCTGGACGGGGAGTTCGCCTACGCCGAGCCGCTGCGCCTCGCGCTCCAGCAGATCTCGTGGGGTCGGGCGAACCCGCTGCGCTCCCCGCAGCAGCGCTCGGTCGGGCTGGGCATCACCGCCTCGGCCGGCGGCCACGATCTCTCCCAGCGCCTCGCGAAGATCGAGACGGCGATCTTCCGCAACAAGACGATCACCTTCGACTACTACACGATGGCGCGCGACGCGACCGGCACGCGCAAGGTCGATCCGTACCACCTGCTCTTCCAGGGCGGCCAGTTCTACCTGCTCGGCCACTCCCACGAGCGCGGCGCCCTGCGCGTCTTTCGCCTGTCGCGGATCCAGGGCAAGGTCGCCTACGCGACGAAGTCTGAGCACGACTTCAAGGGCCGACCCGCGGACTTCGATCCGCGCGCCTACGCCAACCGTGCCGTGTGGCAGTTCGGCGACGCCGACGAGACCGCGGAGATCTGGGTGTCGGCGCGGATCGCGTGGCAGATCGAGCGCCACTTCGGCCACTTCGGCGAGGTCCGCCCGGCAGGTGCCGACCAGCCCGGCGACATCGTCTTCACGACGCGCTACGCCGACCGCCGCCAGCTCGCCGCGTGGGCGCTGCGCCTCGGCGAGCACGCCCGCGTGCTCGGCCCCCCCGAGCTCGAGCGCGAGCTCGCGGACCGCATCGAGCTGCTGCACGAGCGCCATCTCGAGCTCGAGCCTGCGCCGCCGGTCCTGACGCCAGCGCAGGAGCCCGCCGAGGTCGTCGCCGAGACCCCGGGCCGCCGCGCCGAGGCGGGGATCCGGCCCGAGCGCATCGCGCGGCTCGTGACGCTGGCGTCGATCCTGATCCAGGCCGGCGGCGCCGGCACGCGCCTGCGTGCGGCCGAGATCTGCGAGCGGATGCAGATCTCCGACGCCGAGCTGCGCGAGGACCTCAACGTCCTCAACGTCGTGAACTTCGGTGGCGGCTCCTACGTGCTCTACGCGGAGATCGACGACGACGGAGAGATCGAGGTCGATCCCGAGCCCTACTCGGACCACTTCGCGCGGCCCGCGCGCCTGCTGCCGGTCGAGGCCAAGGCGCTGATCGCGGCGATCGACCTCATCGGCGAGCACCTGCCCGAGGGTTCGCTGGCCTCCACACGCGAGAAGATCGTCGAGGCACTGGGCGCCGACCCGATGGAGCAGGGCCTGCACGTCGCCAACGCCGGTGGCGACGACTCGGCGATCGCCCGCCTGGCGTCGGAGGCGATCATGCGCCGCCGCCTGCTGCGCCTGGACTACTACAAGCCCAACGAGGACGAGTACTCGGTGCGCGTCGTCGAGCCCTACGCACTCGTCAACGGCCGCGAAGGGTGGTATGTCGCGTGCTTTGATCCCGACCGTGACGCCGTGCGGCATTTCCGCCTTGATCGCATTCGCCAGGCAGCGGTGACCGACACGGAGTTCACCGCGCGCGCCGAGGTCGATCCCGCGGCCGAGGTCGACGGATGGCTGCGCACCGGCGAGGTGCAGGCATCGCGGGTCGCGCGCGTCTGGGTGTCACCCGATCGGGCGCGTTGGGCACGCGAGGAGCGGCGCGTGGCCGCGGAGCTGCAGGACGGCTCGGTGATCGTCGAGCTGACGTTCAAGGGCATCGACTTCCTGGTCCGGGACGTCCTGGCAGAAGGTGGGGACGCCGTCGTGCTGGAGCCCGAAGACGCTCGCGCTGCCGTGCTGGCCACCGCTGCGCGCTTGCGCGCTCCGGCCATTCGCTAGCTGTCGCCCCGCCGTCACTCAATGCACCCGTTTGTAGTCACGTGAACAGGTAGGAATTCGTCGATCGTGGGGGAAGGTGGCTACCACAACAGGCCGTCTGCCTGTCACAGTCCGCCCCGGAACCGAGGCGCACGAGAGCTTGGTGCGATGTGTGCGTTGGCGCATCGCGAGGTGGATCTCGGTGACACGGGCGAGCTCATCGCCACGTCAATGGCGCCCCGGGCGACGGCCTTCGGCGCACTCAACGACCAGCAGGGGGAGTACGTCAATGACCCGCAGACTTCTCGTGGCCCTCGCGGCCACGGCCGGAACGCTCAGCCTCGTGCCGAGTGTCGAGGCTCGAACGCAATCGCCCGTCTGGCAGTGTCGCGCAAGCGCCGCCTACGCCTCGGTCAACGGCGAGAACCGCGTCGAGCCGATCGTCGCCAACGGCAACATCAACACCGCCGCCGGCGGCAATCCCGACCGCGCGCAGTGCACGAGCAGTGAGACGGGGGCGGGCAACACGCCCACGCAGCTGGGCATCGCACCGGACTTCCTCGGCGCGGTCACGGGCTCGGCGGTGACGCGTATCGACCCTGAGCTTGGCCGCGCGATCCAACAGCGGATCGCGGCCGATGGACGCGTCGAGGACCTGACGCTCGGTCTGGGTGAGGGCGCACCGGCGCTGGGCGTCGGAGCGGCGAACGCGACGGCCGGGGCGTTCTGCGTTCCCGGCTCCACCGTCCCGCGGTTCGTCGGCGACAGCCGGGTGGCGGACATCACGCTCGGTGGCGTTCCGATCCCGCTGGACGACCTGCTCTCCGAGCTGACCGACGCGCTCAACCCGCTGCTCGGGGCGATCGTCGAGATCACGGTCGACGAGCGCATCCAGACCGCCGATTCGCTGACGATCCGCGCGCTGCACGTGAAGGTGCTCAACGGCGTCACGCCGCTGGTTGACCTCGTCGTCGGCGAGGCGAAGGTCGGCGCCAACGGCGCGGTCTGCGATCCCTCGCAGCAGGGCGATCCCAGCGATCCGGACCTCAGCGGCGTCTGTCCCGCGGGCTCGGTGCTGATCGTCGCGCGCAACCTGTGCGTCATCACCGCAGGCACGAACGGATCGAGCCTTGGCGAGGTCGTCATCGGTCGGCCATTCCAGGGCCCCAGCGGCGGCACGGTGATCGCGATCGACGTCGCTCGCAAGCGCTACGGGCGAAAGAGCCCGTGCCTGAGTGGAACCGGAGCGCCGAAGTTCGCGATCGTCGGAACCAACAAGGCCGATCGCATCACGGGAACCAACAAGGCCGATCGCATCCTCGGGCGCAACGGCAACGACAAGATCAGCGGCGGCCGCGGCAACGACTGCATCGAGGGCGGAAACGGCGGCGACAACATGTCCGGCAGCCTCGGCAACGACAAGATCTACGGCAGCAAGGGCAAGGACCACCTCAACGGCGGTCCCGGCAACGACCGGCTGTCGGGCGGCAGCGGCAACGACTCGATCAACGCCGCCTATGGCCGCGATCGGGTGTTCGGCGGCTCGGGGCGTGACTTCATCAACGTCGCGACCGCGGGTCCGCCGGCGACGGTGCGCTGCGGCAGCGGGTCCGACGTGGCCCGGATCAACCGCAACGAGCGTCGTCGCACGAAGGACTGCGAGCGCGTGGCGGTGTTCGGCGAGAACGACCGGTAGGTCGACGCACGGCGCACGGGCGGGGCTGACTACAGTCCCGCCCGTGAATCGCCGCGAGCAGATCCGGATGTCGGGCGAGGAGGTCGATGCATTCGTCGCCACGCAGCGAACCGTCATCTGCGCGACCAACGGCAGCGACGGCTTCCCGCATCTCATGCCGCTGTGGTTCGTCGTGCGCGACGGCGAGCTGTGGGCGTGGACGTTCGCGAAGTCCCAGAAGGTGCGCAACCTGCAGCGCGACGCGCGCGCGACGCTGCAGATCGAGGCGGGAGAGCAGTACGGCGAGCTGCGCGGCGTCATGCTGAGGGCCGACGTGACCATCCACCGTGACACCGCGCTCGTGCAGGCGCTCGGCCTCGAGATCTTCGCGCGCTATCAGGGCGAGCTGACCGCGCAGCTGCGCGAGATGGTCAGCGCCCAGGCGCCCAAGCGCGTCGCGCTGCAGTTCACGCAACGATCGCGAGCCAGCTGGGATCACCGCAAGCTCGACGAGGCGGCCGGCCGATGAAGGGCCTGATCCTGTCCGGCGGCAAGGGCACGCGCCTGCGGCCGATCACCCATACGAGCGCCAAGCAGCTGGTCCCGGTCGCCAACAAGCCCGTCCTCTTCTACGGCATCGAGGCGATGGTGCAGGCCGCCATCACCGAGATCGGGATCATCATCGCGCCCGAGACCGGTGGCGAGATCCGCGAGGCCGTCGGCGACGGCAGTCGCTTCGGGGCTCAGATCACCTACGTCGAGCAGGACGAGCCACTGGGGCTCGCGCATGCGGCGTTGACGGCCGAGGCCTTCCTCGACGGCGACTCGTTCGTCATGTACCTCGGTGACAACCTGCTCCAAGGCGGCATCACCGAGCTCGTCGAGGCCTTCGAATCCAGCGCGCCCGATGCGCTGATCCTGCTCACGCCCGTGCCCGATCCGCAGAATTTCGGTGTCGCCGAGCTCGCCGACGGGAGGGTCGTGCGGCTCGTCGAGAAGCCCGCCGAGCCGGCGACGGACCTCGCGCTCGTCGGGGTCTACATGTTCACCGCCGGCATCCACGACGCATCGCGCGCGATCGAACCGAGCCCGCGCGGCGAGCTGGAGATCACCGACGCCATCCAGCACCTCGTCGACGGCGGACTGCGCGTCGAGCCGCACATCGTCCGCGGCTGGTGGAAGGACACCGGGCGCCTGGACGACATGCTGGAGGCCAACCGCCTCGTGCTCGACCGCGTCGACCGGCGGATCGAGGGCGAGCTCGTGGACTCCCAATGCGAGGGCCGCGTCGTCATCGAGGCGGGCGCCGTGCTGGAGCGCACGACCGTCCGCGGACCGGCGGTCATCGGCGCCGGGGCGCGCCTGACGGACTGCTACGTCGGTCCGTACACGGCGATCGGCGAGGACTGCGTGATCTGCGAGGCCGAGGTGGAGCACTCGATCCTGCTGTCGGGCTGCACGGTCTCAAAGCTCGAAGGCCGGATGGAGTCCTCGCTGCTGGGACACAACGTGACGATCTCGCGCGGCACGCGTCAGCCCCGCGCCTACCGCTTCATGATCGGCGACAACAGCGAGATCGGGATCCTGTGAGGCTGTTCGTCACGGGTGCCGGTGGGATGCTCGGGCGCGCGGTCGTGCAGGGCGCCGCGCGCGACGGTCACGGCGTGCTCGGCGCGGCGCGGCTGCACCTCGACGTCACCGATCGCGAGGCGGTCATGCGCAGGATCGGCGACGAGCAGCCCGAGGTGGTCATCAACTGCGCCGCGTATACCGACGTCGACGGCGCCGAGAGCGACCCGCTGGCGGCGATGGCCGTCAATGACGCCGGGGCGGGCAACGTCGCCGCGGCCGCCGCGGCGGCCGGCGCGGCGATCATCCACCTCTCCACCGACTACGTCTTCGACGGCTCCAAGCGCGGACCGTGGCTGGAGTCCGATCCGACCGGCCCGCTGGGCGCCTATGGCGAGAGCAAGCTCGCCGGCGAGCTCGCCGTCGCGGACGCCAACGCCAGCCACGCCATCGTGCGCACCGCCTGGCTGTTCGGCGCCGGCGCGAAGAACTTCGTCGACACGATGCTGGCGCTGGGCGACCAGCGCGAGGAGGTCTCAGTGGTCACCGACCAGATCGGCTGCCCGACATGGACGGGGCACCTCGCCGGCGCGCTCGTCGCCCTGGCGGCGCGTCCGCAGGACACCGGCATCCATCACATCGCGGGCGCCGGAGCGTGTTCGTGGAACGAGCTTGCGCAGGAGGTCTTCCAGCGCGCGGCGATCGAGTGCCGCGTGCTGCCCACGACGAGCGACGCCTTCCCGCGCCCCGCGGCGCGGCCGGCCAACAGCGTGCTCGCCAGCGAGCGGCCCGACCCGATCGTGCTGGCGCCCTGGCGGGTCGGGGTCGCCGAGTACCTCGCCAAGCGGGTGCCGGCATGAGGCTGCTCGTCTGCGGCGGCGCCGGGTTCATCGGTTCGAACTTCGTGCGCGTGCGCCTGCGCGACCACGGTGACGAGATCGTCGTGCTGGACAAGCTGACCTACGCCGGGCGCCGCGAGAACCTCGCCGGCCTGGACGTGGGGTTCGTTCACGCCGGCATCGAGGACGCGCCCGCCGTCGCCGGGGCGATCGACGGCGTCGACGCGGTCGTGAACTTCGCGGCCGAGACGCACGTCGACCGCTCGATCGCCGAGCCCGACGCGTTCGTCACGACGCACGCCGTCGGCACATGGGTGCTGTTGGAGGCGGCCCGCGCCGCGGGCGTGCGCTACCTGCAGGTCTCCACCGACGAGGTCTACGGCTCGATCGAGGACGGCTCGTTCACCGAGAGCTCGCCGCTGGCGCCGTCCTCGCCCTACAGCGCGACGAAGGCCGGCGCGGATCTGCTCGTGTCCAGCTACTTCCACACGTTCAACCTGCCGACGCTGATCTGCCGCGGCTCCAACAACTACGGGCCCTACCAATACCCCGAGAAGCTCATCCCGCTGATGGTCCTCAACGCGTTGCACGGCGACCGGCTGCCCGTCTACGGCGACGGCATGCAGGTGCGCAACTGGCTCTACGTGGAGGACTTCGCGCGCGGGATCGGCCACGTGCTCGAGCACGGCACGCCGGGCGAGGCCTACAACGTCGGTGGGCCGGACGAGTGCCCGAACATCGCGGTCGTCAAGCGGATCATCGAGCTGTGCGGCGCCGACGAGGGGCTGCTGGAGTACGTCACCGACCGCCCCGGTCACGACCGGCGCTACTCGCTGGGTTCGGAGAAGGTGCGGGCGCTGGGATGGGAGGCGCGCACGAACTTCGACGAGGGCCTCGAGCAGACGGTGGGCTGGTATCGCGACAACCCGGCGTGGTGGGAGCCGATCCGCTCGGGCGACTACCGCGAGTACTACGAGCGCCAGTACGGCTCGCGCCTGGAGGAGTAGCGGCGCGGGTCAGGAGGCTGCGCGCAGCGAGGCGATCTTCCAGGTCTGCCCGTCCTGCACGAGGTCCAGCGTGTCGGTCTTCTTGCTCGACCCGCGCCCCGACGTGACCTTCGCGGTCGCCTTCTCGCCGCTGATGTTCACCTCGTCGACGGAGAGGTCGAACGTGTCGGCGTCGTCGAAGGCGTCTCCCACGGCGGTCGTGCAGTTCGTGCCCTGCTTCTTCAGCGTCGCCAGCAGCGCGCCGCTGAGCAGCGTCGTGCAGACCTTTCCGGCCTCGTCGGCTCGCGCCGCGGACTCCAGCCCCTCGACGGTCGCCGCGACCTTCTGCTGCTCGCCCTTGAACTCCTTGGCGGAGTCCGTCGCGGCGGCACCGCAGCCGGTGACCGCGAGCGTCAGCAGGCACAGGAGGATGGCGCTTCTCACGGCGGGGAGCCTATCTACACTGCGTGCCTGGTGACTGAGCCCATGCCCGGCGCCCCAGTTCCCCGAGGTCGCCACGCACCGCCGCTGGAGGTGCGTCGTGTCGCGCAGCGCCGCCGCCTGTTCGAATCCGCGGCGACGGTGTTCTCCCGTATGGGCTACGCGGATGCCAGCGCGGAGGCGATCAGCCGCGAGGCCGGCATGTCCAAGGCGACGTTCTATGAGCATTTCGACAACAAGGGGGATTGTCTCGTCGCCCTGTTCGGGTATGCGTCGCGATCGTTCGCGCAGGCGCTCGTGGGGGCATCACGCGGCAGTGGCATGGACTTCGCGGCCCGTCACCGCGCGGGGCTGGCCGCGATCCTCGAGGGCATCGAGGCCAACCCGGCCATGGCGCAGGCGATGCTCGTCGAGACCGTGGGAGCCGGACCGCGGATCGCTGAGTTGCGCGACAACGCGCTGAGCGAGATCGCCGACGTGATGTACGAGCAGACCGTGCGAGCCGCCGAGCTCGGAGGAGGGCCCGCCTACGCCTCGGCGGACGATGCGTTCGCGATCGTCGGCGCCTCGTTCGAGCTGATCTCGCGCCAGCTTCGCACCGGGCACCCCGCGCGGGTGCGCGACCTTCAGCCGCTGATCGAGCGCCTGATCCTCGGCCTGCTCTCCCAGCCGCCCGACCGGCCCGACGGCGGCACGTGAGCGCCGGGGCGCTCGGCGAGCTCGAAGCCCAGATCGTCGGCTGCCGGGCGTGCCCGCGACTGGTCGCGTGGCGCGAGCTGGTGGCGCGCGAGAAGCGCGCCGCGTTCGCCGGCGAGACGTACTGGGGCAGGCCGATCCCCGGCTTCGGCGACCCGGCTGCCCGCCTGCTGCTGCTGGGCCTGGCTCCGGCCGCGCACGGCGCCAACCGCACCGGCCGTGTCTTCACCGGCGATCGCTCCGGTGACTTCCTCTTCGCGGCGCTGCATCGCACGGGCTTTGCCAACCAGCCGACGTCGGTTCGGGCCGGCGACGGGCTGGCGCTGTGCGACGCGTGGATCACGGCGGCCGTGCGCTGCGCTCCGCCGGCCAACAAGCCCACTCCCGGCGAGCGCGACCGCTGCCTGCCGTTCGTCGTGCGCGAGCTCGAGCTGCTCGAGCGGGTCCGGGTGATCGTCTGTCTCGGTGCGTTCGCCTGGGATGCCGCGCTTCGCCTGCTGACTGCGGGCGGGGTCGATCCGCCGCGCCCGCGCCCGCGATTCGGGCACGGTGTCGAGGTCGCCCTCGACGGCGCGCCGGTGCTTGTGGGCTCCTTTCACCCCAGCCAGCAGAACACGTTCACCGGCCGGCTGACACCGGACATGCTCGACGCGGTGCTGGCCCGAGCGCGGACGCTGGCGGACGGGTCGCTGCCTGGCGAGCGTGTGTGACCACTCCCACCCGTGGCTGGGCCCGGCGAGCCCTGCCTGCCGGTCAATCGACGTTTCCCGCGCCGGCGTAGGTCACCAGCCGGATCTCCTCGGCGGCGAACGCGTCGCTGGCGCGCGGTCCGCCGCTCTCGTCGGGTTCGACGGCGACGAGGGTGATCGTCACGGCATCGGCGTCCGCGCGGCGCACCGCATGCGTCACGCGCACGACCTTCGTCTGGGGCAGGCTCTGATGGGGCAGGCGAACGTCGTAGGCGTCGCTGAAGCGGTCTGACGGGTCGCAGTGGTCGTCGTCGCCGAAGCAGCCGCCGTGGCCGAAGACCGTGAAGCAGCCGGCGTAGCCGGCCTCGAGCGTCAGCGGCGTCTGCACGTCGGCATCGGGAGCGTCGACGAACACGCGCACCTCATGGGAGGGACCGGCGTGATCGACGCCGTAGACGAGCAGCTCCGCGGTGGTCCACGCCGTGCCGTCCAGAGACGCCGGCACGGCGAGCGGATCGGAGACGAAGCGATGCATCAGCCCACCGCCTGCGAGGCGGTCGAGCTGGCGTAGTCATAGCCCAGCAAGGTGACGTCGAGCGTCTGAGCGACGTTCATCGCGAACGGCGGCAGCGCCTGGCTCCAGATCTCTGCCGGCGGCCCGGGGGTGCCGTGGCGGATCTGCCACAGCCGCCACAGGCGGTCGACCATCGCATGGTGCGCCCAGAAGATCGGATCAAAGCCCGACCACGGGACCGATCCCATGTGACCGCCGGTCCAGACGTGCACCTGGCCGTGCAGCTCCTCCAGCGTGTTGTTGAAGGTCTGAAAGTCGCGGATCTCGATGAGGTCGGCGACCTCCGAGGCTCGCGGAAGCCGCCGACCGCCGATCCCCGGGCGGCGCAGCGTGCTCGGACCCGGCGCCGGCTGGCCTCCCTGCGCGCCCTCCGCCAGCGCCTGCTCGGACACCGTGGCCGAGAACAGCGGGTTGGGCTCGCCGTCGTCGGTCTCGTCGTCGGCGAAGAGCTTCGGCAGCGCCCCGTTCTCATCCTCGGGCGTCGCCCAGTTCCACCACGCCAGCGTCGCGTCGGTCGCGCGGTCGCGCATCGCGCGTTCGAAGAAGTACAGAAACGCCCGGTGCCACGGCAGGAACAGCGGCGTGCCGTGCTGGCACTCGAAGGGCAGCGGCAGTCCGTGCTGGCCGGCGAAGCGCGCGTAGCTGCGCTCGTCGGCATCGCGCAGCGCCATCATGCCGGCGTAGGCCGCGCGGACGTCGCTCGCCTGGCCCGGCGTTAGGCGCTCGGCGTCGCGCCGGTAGCGGATCCGGGTGCTCGTGAGGACGCTCGTCGCGGCCATGGGCCGAGAATAGACCCGGTCCGCACCGGGACGCAAGGACGGCGTGTTCCAGCCTGCCTGCGGTGACCGGCGGTGATATCGGGCTCGCGCGGCTGGGGTACGATTCCACGCCACCGCTTCGCCCCCGCCGGCCGCCGATCTCGTCGAGATCGACCCCGGTGACGGCTCGGCGCAGGCCCGCCACTTCCGCCTGGACGACGAAGACGAGACGTCAGGTTGATCGCGTCCGGCGCAACGTCGGACTCTTGCGGGGGTTGATACGGAAGCGTCCGACCTGAAAGGCCCCGCGTGAGCTCCAAGAACCTGACTTTCTGCCTTGCCCTCATCGTCCTCAGTGCGCTGATCGCGGTCCCGACCGCGTCCGCCAAGACCTCGATCCGGGTGGGCATCGGCGATCAGAGCCCGTTGATGTTCCAATCGTCCGCCTTCCAGGACCTGAACATCAAGCGCACGCGCTACTTCGTGCCCGCGGACATCATGCAGGATCGCGACGAGCGCCTGAAGGCCCGGAGGTTCGTCAAGGCGGCTCGCAAGGCGAAGGTCTCGACGCTGCTGCACATCTCCACGTCCGATCTGCGCGCCAAGCGCGGCAAGAGGCCCTCCACGCGCACCTATCGCCGCAACATCGGACGGATCGTCGCCTACTTCCGCAAGCTCGGGGTCCGCGACTTCGGGGCCTGGAACGAGGTCAACCACAAGACCCAGCCCACGTGGAACCACATCGGCCATGCCGTCTCGTACTTCAAGAGCATGTACCGGACCGTCAAGAAGCGCTGCAAGAGCTGCAAGGTCGTCGGGCTGGACATCCTCGACCAGGCGGGCTCGGAGCGCTACATCACGAGCTTCTACAAGCGGTTGTCCTCGACCTGGCGCAAGCGCCTGAAGACCGTCGGCATCCACAACTACTCCGACGTCAACCGCTCGCGCTCGAAGGGCACGGGCCGGATCATCCGCAGGGTGCGCCGCTACAACAAGAACACGAACTTCTGGTTCACCGAGACGGGCGCGCTGGCTGCCTTCCAGAAGAGCTTCCCGTTCTCTGAGCTTCGTCAGGCCGCGCGCATCCGCAACATGTTCAAGTACGCCAGGCGCTACGAGCGCTCGGGTGTGGACCGCATCTATTCCTACAACTGGTTTGGTGCCGAGGCCGACGACAGCTGCGACACGACCTGCAAGTTCGACGCCGGGCTCGTGCGCCCCGACGGCACGCCGCGCCCGGCGTACTTCACCTTCAAGAGCGCCGCGAAACGCTACAAGCGCTGACGGCCGGCGTCAGTGCGGCGGGGCTTGCACGAGCGGCAGCATCGCTCCGAGCCCCGAGATCTCCAGCACGCGCTCGATCTGGGGCTGTCCGCGCCAGATCGAGAGCGTGAAGCCCTCGGCTTCGGCGCGGGTGTTGGTCTGCGCCAGCGTTCGCAGACCGCTGGAGTCCATGAACGTCAGATCGCGAAGGTCGATGACGAGCGCCGTGCCGGGATCCCTCGTGGCCTCGGTGATCGCCTGCTCCAAGGCCGGCGTCGTGGAGATGTCCAGCTCGCCGACCGGGGCGAGCCTCGTCGATGCGCCATTGCGCACGACGTGGATGTCGAAGGACGGAATCGACATGGCGCGAGTGTAGTGGGAGCTACAGCCCGGGAGGATGGCGGGCGACGTAGCCGCGGTCCCCGCGCATGGACTTCTGCCAGCGCGATCCGCTGACGCGCGTGCCGGACGTGTCAAATCGCACGCCGGCGACGACCATGAAGACATGGCCGGGGTTGGAGTAGATCGTGACCCACGTGCCCTTGCCAGGCGCGCCCCAGCCCATCAGCCGACCGGAGTCCAGCGGGGCGTCGAGCAGACCGGCGCGTGCCAGCGCGTAGGAGATCGAGCCGGAGCAGTCATAGCCCTTGTCCAGCCACTTGCCGTGGCCGCCGCCCCACAGGTAGGGCGTGCGAGCGATGTAGTTGCCCGCCTCGATGATGTCGCGGACCGCGCCGGGCGCTTCGATCGGCGGGAGGGCGATGCCGTTCTTCAGCACGTCGGCCTCACTGACGGCGGCGTCGCTCGTCGGCCCGTTGTCGCGCGTGGTCGCGCCCGGCGATCCCGTCGCCGATGCGGTTGGCGCGGGCGCGGCATCGTCGCCCCGCTGTTGCACGGGACGGTCGGCGGTTGCCGCGGTCTCGCCGGCCACGGGCTCGACGGCACGCGCGCTGGCGGTCTCCGGAAGCGCCGTCGCGCGCGGGGTCCTCGGGTCCGCGCCGGCGCCGTCAGATGGATCCTGCGCGGTGCCGCCGCAGGCGGCGATGGCGGCGGTGGCGACTGCGACGAGCACGGACGACGGCAGGATCCCGCGAAGCACGCCTCGCAGTATGGCGACGCGGCGCCCGGGCCGTGCATCGGCATCGACCGAACAGCCGTGGTCAGTCGCGCTGGGTGCGAAAGCCGCGCAGACGCAGGGAGTTCGACACGACGAACACACTCGACATGGCCATCGCCGCGCCCGCGATCATCGGGTTGAGCAGCCCGGCCGCGGCCAGCGGCAACCCCAGCAGGTTGTAGCCGAACGCCCAGAAGAGGTTGCCCTTGATCGTGCGCAGCGTCCGGCGCGAGAGGCGCAGCGCGTCGGCGGCGGCGCGCAGGTCGCCCGACACCAGCGTGATGTCCGATGCCTCGATCGCGACGTCGGTGCCCGTCCCGATCGCCATGCCCAGATCGGCCTGCGCGAGGGCCGGTGCGTCGTTGACGCCGTCGCCGACGACGGCCACGACGCGGCCCTCGCGCTGCAGCCGGCGCACGACGGCGGCCTTCTCGGCGGGCAGCACCTCGGAGATGACCTCGTGGATGCCGGCTCGGGCGGCGACGGCGCGCGCGGTCTGCTCGTTGTCGCCGGTCAGCAGGACCGGCTCCAGGCCCAGCTCTCGCAGGCGCCGGATGGCCTCCGGCGAGCTGTCCTTGATCTCGTCGGCGACGACGAAGATCGCCCGCGCCCGGCCGTCCCAGCCGGCGGCGATCGCCGTCAGCCCCTCCCGCTCGGCGGCCTCGCGCGCGGCTTGGAGGCGCTCCGGCAGCTCGGCCGAGGTCCCGGCCGACTCGACGAGCATCGCCGGGCGGCCCGCGAGCACCGCGTGGCCGCCGACGGTCCCGGTGACGCCCAGCCCGCCGTGGCTCTCGAAGTCCTCGACGCCGTCGAGGTCGCGCGATCCCTCGCGCGCCGCGGCGGCGATCGCCCGCGCGATCGGGTGCTCGGATGCGTCCTCCAGCGCGCCGACGAGGGCCAGCGCCTGCTCCTCGTCGACGTCGTCGGCGACGACCATCCGCCGCAGCGACATCCGACCCTCGGTCACCGTCCCGGTCTTGTCGAGCACGATCGTGTCGACGCGGCGGGTGGACTCGAGCACCTCCGGGCCCTTGATCAGCAGCCCGAGCTGAGCGCCGCGCCCGGTCCCGACGAGCAGCGCGGTCGGCGTGGCGAGCCCCAGCGCACACGGGCAGGCGATGATCAGTACCGCGACGCTCGCGGCCAGCGCCAGCCCGGTCTCGCCCGCGCCGATCCAGAAGCCGAGCGTCGCGACCGCGATCGCGATGACGGTCGGCACGAAGACCGCCGAGATGCGGTCGGCCAGTCGCTGCACCGGCGCCTTGCCCGACTGCGCGCTGGTGACCAGCCGGCCGATCTGCGCGAGCGCGGTGTCCGATCCGACGCGGGTGGCCAGCACGACGATCCGACCGCCGGCGTTGACGGTCGCCCCGGTCACCTCGTCGCCGGGGGTGACCTCGACCGGCACGCTCTCGCCTGTCAGCAGCGAGCGGTCGACGGCCGAGGAGCCCTCGACAACCTCGCCGTCGGCGGCGATCCGCTCGCCCGGACGCACGACGAAGCGGTCGCCGACCTGAAGCTGGGAGACCGGAACGCGCCGCTCGGAGCCGTCGTCGCCCAGCAGCGCGGCGTCCTTGGCGCCGAGGGTGATCAGGGCGCGCAGCGCGTCGCCCGCGCGGCGCTTGGCGCGCGCCTCGAACGTCCGCCCCGCGAGCAGGAACGTGATGACGACGCCGACGATCTCGAAGTAGACGTCGCCCGTCGGCCCGCCGCGCGTGGGGATGAAGCTCAGCTCGTGGCGCAGCCCGGGGTCGCCGGCGCCGAGGAAGAACAGCGACACGACCGACCACGACCACGCGGCGATCGTGCCGATCGAGATCAGCGTGTCCATCGTCGCGGTCCCGTGGCGCAGGTTGTTGAAGGCGGCGCTGTGAAACGGCCATCCAGCCCAGAAGAGCACCGGCGTGGCGAGCTGCAGCGACAGCCACTGCCAGTTGTCGAACTGCAGCGCGGGGATCATGCCGAGCACCAGCAGCGGCAGCGACGCGATCGCCGAGAAGATCAGGCGCACGCGCAGCCGCGCGCCGGGACGGCGGGCCTGGCGTGGCGCGCCGTGCTCGCGCGCCGGAAGCGTCGCCGTGTAGCCAGCTCGTTCGATCGTCGCCACGACATCACTGGCCGACAGGCGGTCGGACTCGAAGCTCACCGTTGCCTGCTCGGTGGCGTAGTTGACCGTCGCCTCGACCCCGTCGAGCTTGTTCAGGCGCTTCTCGATCTGGTTCGCGCACGACGCGCACGTCATGCCGGTGATCGGCAGCTCCAGACGCTCGCTGCTCATCTGGTGAACGCGGCGGTGTGCACGCGCCCTCGATGGCGGAACTGCAGGAACAGGCGGTGGACGCCCGGCTTCAGGGGCCCGGTCTCAAAGGCGATCCGCGGAGCTTCGCTCTCGACGGGGTGGACGTGGCTGTAGGCGAGGTCGCCCTCGCGCAGCGCGACGAGGTGGCCGCGGGCGCCGAGATAGGGCTGCAGGTCGGATACCCGACGCCCGTCGCGCAGCACGGTGAAGCTCAGCACGCCGTCGTGCTCGCGCAGGTCGATGTCGTAGCCGTCGACCTGCGCACGCGGCGAGGGAGCCGGCAGGGCCAGCGGCTCGAAGTCACCGGGAACGAAGAGGTCGACGCCCAGCGTGTGACGCTTGCCGCCGATCTGGAAGTCCGCGAACGCGCGGTAGACGCCGGCGTCAGGCAGCTTCAGGTCGGCGGTCCAGGCGCCGTCGGGTCCCTGGGCGGGGTGCACATGCTGATAGCGGCGCAGGTCACGGCGCACGACGATGACGTGCATGCGCTTGCCCTGCTCGGTCTCGAATGCCCGGACGGTGTCACCCGCGGCATCCTCGATCCCAAAGCGCAGCGGCGACGGGCGACCGGCCGCGAAGCGCGTATCGTCAACGGCGAGCCGCAGGCCGTCCTGCGCGCTGGCCAGGCCGGCGGCGGCGGTCTCGGACCGCTCGCCTGCGGTCTCGGCGGCGTCACCGCCGTGCCCGTCGCCGCGGTCCTCGTCGGCGCTCGGGTCAACCGCCCTGCCGGCGATCGCCGCCGCGAAGAAGATCGCGACGAGCAGTCCCGCGAAAACGGAGATCCGAGCGCCGGCACTCACGCGACTGCGTACCCCGCGTCGTCCACGGCCTTGTGGATCGCGGCGTCCTGGATGCCCTCGCCGCGAACCGTGAGGCTGTTCTCCTCGAGGTCGACGTCCGCGGCGCGCACGCCGTCTACCTGGAGCACCTGCTCGATGACGGATGCCTTGCAGTGCCCGCAGGTCATCCCGGTGACGGTGTAGGTGCGATCGGTGTCAGACATCGGTGGTTGCTCCTCTGATACGGATAGGGGGTATGGCGGACATGTCGGCGAGTATACCCCGCCTGGGTACTGTACGATGCACACCATGACGGCGACTCCGCCCTCCTCTCCGGCGACCGGACGTGGTTATGCCGCGACCAAGCAGCAACTCCTCGCGCGGCTTCGCAGGATCGAGGGGCAGGTCCGGGGCATCGAGCGGATGGTCGAGGACGACCGCTACTGCATCGACGTCCTGACGCAGATCTCCGCCGCGCAGGCGGCGCTCGAGAAGGTCTCCCTCGGTCTGCTCGACGCGCACGCGCGCACCTGCGTGCTGCCCGCCGAAGGGCAGCTGCAGGTCGACCGCACCGACGAGCTGATGGCGGCCGTCGGGCGGCTCGTCAAGCGCGGTTGACCGAGCGCTCACGCCACGCGGCCTACAGTGCTGGGCCATGCCCGCTTCCAGATGGACGGCCGCCGACCTGCCCGACCTGACCGGGCGCAGCATCGTCGTGACGGGGGCCAACAGCGGGATCGGCGCCGTCACGGCGCGCGAATTCGCCCGTGCGGGCGCGCGCGTCGTGCTCGCGGTGCGCGACGAGGCGCGCGGCGAGCGGGCCGCCGCGACGATGCCCGGGAGCACCGAGGTCCGCCGGCTGGACCTCGCCGACCTGGCCTCGATTCGTGCGTTCGCTGGTGGCTGGGAAGGTCCGCTGGACATTCTCGTCAACAACGCGGGCGTCATGGCGGTCCCGCGGGCCAGCACCGTGGACGGCTTGGAGATGCAGATCGCGACCAACCACCTCGGGCCGTTTGCCCTGACGAACCTCCTGTTGGACCGCATCACCGACCGCGTCGTGACCGTCGCATCGGCGGCGCACCGCGGCGCGACGATCGACTTCGACGACCTCAACGGCGAGCGCGGGTACTCGCGCTGGCAGGCCTACTGCCAGTCCAAGCTCAGCAACCTGCTGTTCACGCTGGAGCTGCAGCGCCGCCTGGACGCGGCCGGCTCGCACCTCAGCGCCCATGCCGCCCACCCGGGCTGGGCGGCGACGAAGCTGCAGTCCGGCTCGCCCGGGCGCCTCGAGCGCATGGCGCTGGCGGTCGGCAACGCCGTGATCGCCCAGTCGGACGCGATGGGGGCGCTGCCGACGCTGTACGCGGCGACGCAGCCGCTCCCGGGGGCGAGCTATACCGGGCCGCGGGGCTGGCAGGAGATGCGCGGCCACCCCGCCGCCGCAGGGCGCAGCGTGGCGGCAGGCGACGCCGAGAGCGCTCGGCGCCTGTGGGAGCTGTCAGACGAGCTGACCGGGGTGCACTTCCCCGAGTTGGCGCCAAGCTCAGTGGTCGTTCGTGCCCAGCGAGGGTGAGCGAGCCGACCCGTGCAGTACTGCCGTCTCGACGGGCCTGAGCCTTCGACTCGGCAGTTGTGCATCACCTGGATGCACAACTGCCGGATCACCGGCCGGCGCGCAACGAGGCGGCAGTTGTGCACGGGAGACGGCGCGGTTGCGCCACGAGTACGTGCCGGCGGCCCGCCCTAACCGAGGACGTCGGAGGGCGCAGCCGGCTTGAACAGCCGGCGGCACACGAACAGCAGGGCCAGCAGCACGGCGACGGCGAGCCACAGCCGCCAATCGGTCACGCTCACCGTCTGAAGGCGGCTGCCGAGGAAGGCGACGACGAGCGTGAACGGCGCGATGCCGATGATCGTCGTCCATGCGTATCGCACGCGCGGCACCTCGGTGATGCCGGCGACGTAGCAGACGGCGTTGAACGGGATCAGCGGCAGGAAGCGTGCGGCGATCAGGCCGGTCGCGCCGCCTCGCCGCACCCACGCCTCGGCCGATGCCAGGCGCCGGGGGCCGAGCACGCGGCGCGTCGCGCTCCGGCCGACGCCGCGTGCGAGCTCGTAGGCGAGCAGCGCGGTGAGAAACCAGCTCAGCATCATCAGCCCCCAGCCGAGGCCGAAGCCGTAGACGTAGCCCGCGGCGGCGGTCGTGATCTCTGCCGGATACGGAACGAGCGCATGCGTCAGCACGAGCGCCAGCAGCACGAGCGCTCCCACGATGCCCAGCGCCTGCGTGCGCGAGCGCACGAGCGCCCCGTCGCCCTCGATCGCGGCGGCCATGATGTCGCGCAGCGGCCCGACGAACCAGAACGAGAGGGCGAGCACGACGAGCAACGCGACCGTCGCGGCGAGCACCGGCCATGCGGTTCCCTTGGTCGTGATCGCGGTCATGGGCGAGTCGGCGAACGCGGGGAAGCGGCGAGCCCGCGCGTCCTGGGGGTCAGGAGACCGGCGCGCCGACGAGGCCGCGCTCCAGCAGCGCCTCGGCGAGCTGCACGGTGTTCAGCGCGGCGCCCTTGAGCAGGTTGTCGCCGACGACGAAGAAGCTCAGGCTGCGCGGATCGGCGAGGTCGCGTCGAACGCGCCCGACGGCGACCTCGTCGCGGCCGGCGTAGGCCAGCGGCGTGGGCACCTCGTCGACGACGAGGTTGGGGAAGGCGCGCAGCAGCTCCAGCGCGCGGTCGACGTCGACCTCCTGGGAGAACGTCGCGCGGACCGCGACGCCGTGGCCGACCATCACCGGCACGCGCACGCACGTCGGCGAGACGGCGAGATCGGGGATCGCGAGGATCTTGCGCGACTCGTCGCGAAGCTTGAGCTCCTCGTCGGTGTAGCCGTCCGCGCCGAGCGCGCCGAGCAGCGGGACGACGTTGAAGGCCAGCGTCGCGGCGTGCACCCGGTGCTCCACCTTCGCGGCAGCGGCCGCGCCGTCGTCGCAGAGCTGCGCCACGTCGGCGGCCAGCGGCACGACCTGTCGGGCAAGCTCGTCGATGCCGCTCTGCCCCGCGCCGCCGGCAGCCTGGTAGCTCGTCGCGACGATCGCGCGCAGGTCGAAGCCGTCGTGCAGCGCCTTCAGCGGCAGCATCGCGACCATCGTCGTGCAGTTCGGGTTGGCGACGATCCCGTCGTGGGAGTCCAGCGCGCCGGGGTTGACCTCCGACACGACGAGCGGGATGTCGGGGTCCTTGCGAAACGCGCTGGAGTTGTCGACGACGACCGCGCCGCAGTCGGCGAAGCGCCGCGCCCATTCGCGCGAGCGCGTGGCTCCCGCCGAGAACAGCGCGATGTCAAAGCCCTGGATGTTCTCCTCGGTGAGCGCCGCCACGACCAGACCGCCGTCCAGCTCGCGCCCGAGCGATCGTTCGGAGGCGAACGGGACGATCTCCGACGCCGGAAAGCCACGGTCGCGCAGCAGCCGCAGCATGACCGTGCCGACGGCGCCGGTGGCGCCGACGACCGCGACGCGCAGGGAGGGCGGGGACGAGCCGGTCATGCGAACTCGCCGAACGGGCGCTCGGGCCGGATCGTGTCGGGGCCGGCAAGCTCGAAGGCGCTGTGCAGCGCGCGAACCGCGCCCGGCACGCGGTCACCCGCGATGACGCAGGAGATCTTGATCGGCGAGGTGGCGATCATCTCGATGTTGACGCCCTCGTCGCCGAGCACGGTGAAGACCTTGGCGGCAACGCTCGGGTGCGACTTCATCCCGGCCCCGATGACGGACACCTTGCCCATCACCTCGTCGCTGGAGGCGTGCAGCCCCAACTCGCGCTCCAGCGGGGCGAGCGCCTCGCGCGCGACATCCAGTTGCGAGCGCGGGATCGTCACCGAGATGTCCGCACGCTCACCCGCGGTGATCGGCTCGTTCTGGATGATCATGTCGATGTTCACGGCGCTGTCGGCGAGCACCGTGGCGATCCGCCCGGCGATGCCCGGGGTGTGGGGCACGTCCTTCAGCGTGAGGCGAGCCTCTTCGGTGGAGTGCGTGACGGCGGTGATGAGCGGCTGCTCCATGGGCCACGAACGGTACCGGAGGCTAGGCTCACGAATCGTGAATTCCGCCTCGAACACGTCGCCGGCCGACCCGCCGGAGGTCCGCGCCGCGGTCTGGAGCGAGCGGCTGGCCGCGGAGACCGCTGACCGCGGCGGCGGGTCCGCCGCGCCGATCGTCTGCGCGTCGGGCATCTCGCCGTCGGGGCCCATCCACATGGGCAACCTGCGCGAGGTGTTCACGACGCACCTCGTCGCCGAGGCGCTGCGCTCGGCCGGCCACGAGGTCGTGCACCTGCACTCCTGGGATGACTACGACCGCCTGCGCAAGGTCCCGGCGGGCGTCGGCGCCCGCTTTGAGGAGCACATCGGCCGCCCGCTCGCGCAGATCCCCGACCCGTGGGACCCCGAGGCCGGCTCCTACGCCGAGCACTGGATGAGCGAGTTCACCGGCGCCCTCAGCGTGCTCGGCATCGAGCTGCACGAGGTTCGCCAGTCCGAGCGCTATCCGGCGGGCGACTACAACGCCGCGATCCGCCGCGCGATGGACGAGCGGGAGCTGATCTTCGACACGCTCGCCGCCCAGCAGACGTCGGCGCGACACGACAAACCGCTGGAGGACCGCCGCCGCGAGTACTTTCCGTTCAAGCCCTTCTGCGCCGCGTGCGGGCGCGACGACACGCAGGTCAGCGCGTACGCCGACGAGACCGTGACCTACCGCTGCCGCTGCGGTCACGCCGCCACGATGAGCCTCGCCGATGGCGATCCGATCGCCGGCAAGCTCGTGTGGAAGGTCGACTGGCCGATGCGCTGGGCGCACGAGGGCGTGGCCTTCGAGCCCGCGGGGGAGGACCACCACGCGCCGACCGGCAGCTTCACCGTCGGGCGCACGCTCGTGCGCGACGTGTACGGCGCGCGGGCTCCCCACTCGACGGTCTACTCGTTCGTGACGCTCGCCGGCATGGGCGGCAAGATGTCCGGCTCGGCGGGCTCTGCGGCCGTGCCGTCCGCGGCGCTGGCGGTGCTGGAGCCGGCGATCGTGCGCTGGCTGTACATCCGCCGCCTGCCGTCGCAGTCCTTTCAGATCGACCTCTCGGCCAGGGGCGTGCAGAAGCTCTACGACGAGTGGGACCGCTTCGTCTCCGCGGCCACCGGACCGGAGGCGGGCGACAGCGACGTGGCGATGCTCGACCTGGCGACGCGCACCTCGGCGGGCAGCGTCGCGAGCGCGCGGCGACGGGTGTCGTTTCGGCTGCTGGCCGCGGTCGCCGACCTCACGCAGGGCAACCGCGAGCAGATTGCCCGGATCATCGCCCAGCACCTCGACGGCGCAGCGCTGCCGCCGGCAGGGCAGCTGCTCGACGAGCTCGAGCCGCGCTTGGCCTGCGCGCTGGGCTATGTCGAGCGCCTGCCCGCCGAGCAGCGCACGACGCTGCGCGAGGACTTCGACGCCGCGACGTGGGATGCCCTCGACGAGACGACACGCGACGGCGTCAGAGCGCTCACGGGCGAGATGGATGAGTCATGGACGCTCGACGGCCTGACGGCGCTGGTGTACGCGGTCCCGAAGGTCATGCTCGGCCTGCCGCGCGACGCGCCGCCCGACCCCGAGCTCAAGGCCGCTCAGCGCAGCTTCTTCAAGGCGCTCTACCAACTGCTGTGCGCCAGCGACACCGGCCCGCGCCTGCCGACGCTGATGCTGTCGATCGGCTCGCAGCGCACCCGCAAGCTGCTCGGCGCCGAGCCGGAGTAGGCGGCGGACAGCCCCTACGTCAAGAAGGTCGCGTGCAGCGCCCGCACGGCGTCGGTCACCCGGTCCCTCGCGACGATGCAGGAGATCTTCACCGGCGACGTGGCGATCATCTGGATGTTGATCTGCTCGGCGCCGAGCGTCGAGAAGACCTTCGCGGCGACGCCCGCCTGCGTCTTCATGCCCTCGCCGATGACCGACACCTTGCCGACCGACTCGTCGGTGTGGATCTCGATGGCGAGCTCCTCCGTCAGCACCCGCAGCGCCGCGAGCGCGATGCGCAGGTCCTCCTGCGGGACGGTGAACGACATGTCCGCCCCGGCGCCCGCGGTCACCGGCTCGTTCTGGATGATCATGTCGATGTTGACGTTCGCCTCCGCGAGCACGGTGGCGATCCGGCCTGCCATGCCCGGCGCGTCGGGGACGTGCTGGAGCGTGACGCGGGCATCGTCGGTCGAATGCGTCACGGCGGTGATGGCGGGGCGCGGCGCGGTGTCCTCGCCGTCTCCCACGACGGTGCCGGGCGCGTCGGAGAAGCTCGAACGGCAGTGGATCCGCACGCCATGGGTGCGGGCGTACTCGACGGAGCGCAGCTGCAGGACACCGGCGCCGGAGGCGGACATCTCGAGCATCTCCTCGAAGGACACGGTGGCCAGCTTGCGCGCATCGGCGACGACGCGGGGGTCGGCGCTGAAGACGCCCGCGACGTCCGTGTAGATCTCACAGACGTCGGCGCCGATCGCCGCGGCCAGGGCGACCGCGGTCGTGTCCGAGCCGCCGCGGCCGAGCGTCGTGACGTCCTTGGCCGTCGAGACGCCCTGGAAGCCGGCGACGAGCACGATCGAGTCCTCGTCGAGGGCGACGCGGATCCGTTCGGCGCGGACGTCTAGGATCCGCGCCTTCGTATGCGACGTGTCTGTCACGATCCCGGCCTGTGAGCCGGTCAGGGATATCGCGCGGTGGCCGAGGTCGTTGATCGCCATAGCGCACAACGCACATGACTGGCGCTCGCCGGTGGACAGCAGCATGTCCATCTCGCGTGGATCCGGCTGCGCTGAGATCTCCTGCGCCTCGGCGATCAGCGCATCGGTGGTCTTCCCCCGCGCGCTCAGCACCGCCACGACGTGGTTGCCGGCTTCGCGCTTGGCGACGATCCGCTGCGCGGCGCGCTTGAGGCGCTCGGGGTCCGCCACGGAGGTGCCGCCGAACTTCATCACCACGGTTGGAGTCATGACCGGCCCGGAGGCTAGCGAGTGAGGCGCCTCGCCCTCCTCGGGGCCGCCGTCGCGCTGCTGCTCGGCGGCGGTATCTACCTGCTCTTCCTCCGCGGCGGAGACGACGCGCCGGTCGGCGAGGCCGGCTCGCGCTTCGGCGACGAGCGTGGCAGCGGGTCCGGCGGCACGCTGATCGACACGCTGGCGGGCGTGCTCGGCGCGCGCGTCGAGACCAAGCCGACCGGCGCCGATCCCGCGGCGCCGACCGCGGCCGAGCTGCGGCGCGCGCCGCAGGATGCCGTCGCGGGCCTGTTTCTCGTCGGCTTCAGCGGCAAGGACTCCAGCGCCTCGTTCTTCAAGCGGCTGACCGTTCGGCCCTACGGCGGCGTCGTGCTGAGCCGCTCGAACTACAGCGATCCTCGCCAGCTGTCTTCGCTGACCGAGGCCCTGCAGCGCACCGCGCGCGACGCCGGTCATCCCGCGCCGATCATCACCGCGCGCCAGGAGGGCGGAGACTTCAACGCCTTCGGCAACCTCGCGCCGGACGCGCAGGTCGACGTCGGCAATGCCGGCAAGGGGATCCGCGACAGCGCGCTGCTGGCCGCGCGCCAGCTCCGCGCGCTCGGCATCGGGATGAACCTCGCGCCCAACGCCGACATCGCGGTGGCGGGGGGGCCCGGCCAGGGGCGCGCCTTCTCCGACCGGCCCGCCAAGGTCAAGAGCGCCGTGGTCTCGTCGGTCTCGGCCTACCGCCAGGCGAAGGTCGTCGCGGCGGTCGGTCCGTTTCCCGGCGACGGCGGTGCGTCGCAGGATCCCGACGACGGTCCCGCTCCCGTCGGCCTGAGCCTCGACGAGTTGCGCGCGTCGGACATGGTGCCCTTCGAAGCCGTGGCCACCGGCGCGCGCGCCGTTCCGGCGATCCAGATGTCCAACGCCATCTACGCCGCCTTTGACAGCGTCACGCCCGCGACGCTGCTGCCCGAAGCCGTCGACGAGCTGCGCGACCGCATCGGCTACGAGGGCATGATCGTCTCAGCCGACCTCGTCGCGACGACGGCGACCAGCGGCGGCACGGTCGGCGAGGCGGCGATCGCGGCGCTCAACGCCGGCATCGACCTGCTCGTCGTCCCCGGCGGCAGAGCGCAGCAGGACGAGGCCTACCGCGCCGTCGTGGCGGCGGTGCGCTCGAAGAAGATCGCACCGGACCGCGTCGTCGACGCGCTGAGGCGGATCGCCGCGGTGCGCGGCCTCACCAAGGACGCCCGGGACCCGCTGAAGCCCGGGGAGTAGCGGCGCCTCTCGGCGGGTCCGGCGACTCGGCGCTCAGTCAGCTCAGCGCACCGTCCGCCGCACAAGCGTGCTGGCCGAGTCGGCGAGGAACACCATCACCAGCAGGGCGAGCATGAGCGTCGCCGTCTCCGAATACGCGAACAGCCGGATCGAGACGTCGAGCTGCTGGCCGATGCCGCCCGCCCCGACGAACCCGACGACGGTTGCCGCGCGCAGGTTGCACTCCCACTGATAGAGCGTGAGGGAGAGGATGTTCTGGCGTGCCAGCGGCCAGGCGCCGAGGCCGATGAGTCCGAAGCGGCCGACACCGAGCAGGCGGATCGCCTCGACGGGGCCCTCGTCGACGGCCTCGATCTGCTCGGCCCAGAGCTTGCCGAGCAGCCCGCCCGCGTGGACGCCGATCGCCAGCGCGCCCGCGAAGGGCCCAAGTCCGACGGCCGTCACGAAGACCAGCGCCCAGATCAGCTCCGGCACGGCGCGCAGGAGGTTCAGGACGTTGCGAGCGACCTGGTAGGGGAGCGCGCCGACGGCTCGCCGCCAGCGCGGCAGCCCCGGCGTGCGCGTGACGAGCAGGTTCGACGCCGCGAACGGCGTCAGCGGGATCGCGATGACGATGCCGATCACGAGCGCCACGATCGAGATCTGAAACGTGCTCAGCATCGCGTTAGCGACCTCGGCGAGATAGGAGCCGCTGAGATTGGGATGCAGGAACCCCGAGAGGAACCTGCTCGTGCGCTCCCGCGCAGCCGGATCGGCGAGCAGCCCCGGATCGGCGCCCGTCCCGCGCGCGCTCCAGATCACGAGCAGGGCCAGGACCGTTCCGAACCCCAGGCGGCCCATCCACCGCCGTCCGCCGCGAGATTGAACGCCGGTCGGCGGGCGCCCCGGCATCGTGGCGGGACCCATCAGGTCGCGGCGGCAGGCGCGAGATCGCCTGCGCGGGCGTAGGCCGCGCGGACGACGTCATCGCCGCACCTCGAGGATGGCCCGTCGTAGACGACCTGGCCGCGGGCGAGCGCGACCACGCGGTCGGCCTGCCGGGCAACGTCGATGTCGTGGGTGGCGAGCAGCAGCGTGGATCCGTTGTCGCCCGACAGCGCTCGCAGCGCGCCGAGCACGAGCGCGGCCGAGCGCTCATCCACGGACGCCGTCGGCTCGTCGGCGAGGATCAGTCCGGGGCGCTGGACGAGCAGGCGACACACGGCCGCTCGCTGGCGCTCGCCCCCGGACAGCTCTCCGATCCTGGCCTCGGCGAGGTGCTCGATCTCCAGTGTCCTCAGCGCGCGGCGACACGACGCCTGCACCCGCGGACCGCCGCCGCGCACCGCCAGCGCGAGCGCCGCAAGCGCTCCGGCGTCGGCGAGCGTGCCGATCTCCACGTTGCGCATGACCGTCGAGCCGTCGACGAGATCGCCACGCTGGTGGATCGTGCCGATGCGCCGTCGCAGCGTGCGGACCTCGGAGAGGCTCAGGGCCGCGATGTCGGCGCCGTCGATGCTCACGCGTCCGCCACTGGTGACCAGGCCGCGCGTCAGCAGGCGAAAGAGGGTCGACTTCCCCGCTCCCGACGCCCCGATCACGGCCACCATGTCGCCCGATCGGATACGCACGTCGACACCGTTCAGCGCCGGCGGACCGCCCCGACGGTAGCTGACGCTGACCCCGCCGCTGAGCTCGACGCGCACTACTGCTCGGCGAGCAGCCCGAGGCGCCGAGCCTCGGTCTCGACCTCGTCGTAGTCGGACGCCGTCACCGCCGTGTAGCTCTTGGCGCGCAGCAGGTCCAGCAGGGCCGGGTCGCTGATCGCTTCGAACGCCGCCGTGAGATCCGCGCGGACCTTCGAATGCAGCGAAGCAACGGCGACCCACGGATAGCCCTGGACCTCGGTCGTCTGGATCGTCTTAAGCTTGGACGCGTCGATCGTCCCGTCCTTGGCCAGGCGCGTGAAGATCCGGTTCTCGACGCCGGCCGCATCCACCTGCCCGCTGGCCAGCGCGGCGAGCGCCGCGTCGTGACCGCCGGTGAACACGACCTTGCCAAGCGGAGGGCAGCGTTCGAGCGTCGTCGACGAGCACGTCACGCCCGCTCGTGTGAGCATGATCCGCGGATACAGCGAGCCCGACGTGGAGCCCGGGTCGCCGAACGCGAAGTCTTTGCCGGCGAGGTCCTTGATGCTGTCAACGCCCGCGTCCTTGCGCGTGACGATCGCGCTGAGGTACTTCTCGGTGCCCGTCTCCTGGTCGATCTCCGTGACGAGCGGAACGAGGTCGGCCTGCTCGCGCGCCTGGGCGTAGGTCAGACCGCCGAGGTAGGCCACGTCGAGGTTCCCGGCGACCAGGGCGGCGACGACGCCCGAGTAGTTGCTGGCGACGAACAGCTGCACGTCCGTGCCGAGCCGGCGCTCCAGGTACTCGCCGAACGGTCCGTATTTCGCCTTCTGCTTCTCGGGCGCGATGTTCGGGATCAGCCCGACGCGCAGCACCGCTGGCTTGCCCGACGCGTCCGTCGTGGCGCCGTCGCCGTCACCACAACCCGCGACGAGCACGGCGGTGGCAAGGATCGCCAGGATGGCGCGGGCAGGCTGGATCGGCATTGCATGTTCCCCTTCGTCGCACGGTTGGCTGGCCGGCACGGTGCGTGCCGCGCATCGCAGGTCAGACCCGGCCGTCGGCGCAACGGTTCAGCCGGTCTCAGCCACTCATCGCAGTCGCCCGACGCCCGGCAGGAAGCGCCCGACGTGGCGGGCGTAGTCGAGGTATGCGCTCCCGTGGGCGGCGTGAAGGTGCGGTTCCTCGACGCGTCGGGTCTGGATCTCCAGCGCGAGCAGGCAGCCGCCGAGCGCGAACGGGCCGATCGCCGTCGGGATCAGCAGCACGACGCCGAGCGACGCGGCGAGCATCGTGGTGTAGACCGGGTTGCGAGAGAGCGCGAACAGGCCGCCCCGAACGAGGTCCGACGGGTGGCCGGCGTCGATGCCGGTCCGCCACGAGGCGCCCATCGTCCGCTGGGCCAGCACGCCGAGCCACAGGCTCACGACGAGCAGCGCGATCCCGGCCGCGTGAGCCGCGGGAGCGTCGAGCGCGCCGACCGGGTCGATGATGCCCATCAACACGAGCAGCGGCCCGAGCAGGTCCAGCAGCCAGGCGACGACGAACAGCACGTTGGCGAGATGCTCGGCGGGCGTCGAGCCGGCGACCCACCCGCTGGACCCGGTCTCCCGGCGCTGCAGCACGCCGCGCACGCCGAACAGCACGAGCGCGTAGATCAGGCAGAGCCCGAGTGCCGCTAGCGCCATGCGCGCCTGCCCTTCACATCACCATGATGCCCGACCGGGCACCCCGAGATCACGCTCACCTGATGCCGATGCGTGCGTCCTGGCCGGCGGACTGCTCGCCGGCGATCTGCATGAGCGCCGCAGCGGGCCGGCGTAGTGGGCTGGTCGTACGCGTGACGAGCAGGTCGGTATCCAGACGCCCGCCTGTCACCGTCGGACCGAACGGGGTCGAGAACGCGCCGTCCGCGGTGATCGTGAGCTCGGGCTCGAAGTCCTCGAACGCGACACCGCGGCCCAGATCGCCTCCGGACGCGCGTCCTCGGCGGATGATCGGCCGCACGACGTGATCGCAGTCGGGCACCCCGAGCGAGCGGTGCAGCTCGCACAGGCGCTCCATCTCGACGGGGTCCGCGGTCTCGGGGTCGTCGACCGTCGTCGCGATCCGGACGCCGATGCCACGCTCCAGCAGCTTCGGGATCGCATCGATGACCTTGGCGAAGTTGCCGGGACCGCGCATCTCGTCGTTGACGTCGGGATCGGGCCGGTCAAGGGAGATCTGCACCTGCACGGGCAGGCCCTCCAGCGCGGCCAGCTCGCGCAGCCGGCGCGCGTTGAAGACCGTCGCGTTGGAGAGGATCAGCGTCGGCGCGATCGACGCCAGCCGGGCGACGATGCGCGTGAGGTCCTCGCGCAGGAACGGCTCGCCGCCGGTGATCCCGAAGGCCGTGAAGCCCATCTCGGCGGCCTCCTCGGCGGCGGCGACGATCGCCGGCGCCGACAGCTCCCGCCGCGGCACCCCTGGTGCGGACTCCGTCAGGCAGTAGGTGCACGTCAGGTTGCAGTGATAGTTGGAGTAGAACCACAGCCGTGCCCCGAGCACGCCGTCTTCGATCGCCTCGGCAGTGCTCGTCACGCGAGACCCTCGGCGCGCAGGCGAGCGTGCGTCGCGTCGCTGACCGGTAGCCCGAGTGCCGTGCAGAAGCGGTTGAGCATGATCGTCGCGGTCGCGACGACCGTCAGCTCGACGATCTCCGGCTCTGAGAAGCAGCCGGTCATGCGGCGCTGCACGTCGTCGTCCAGCGGTCCGCGTTGGCCCGCGAGCTCCTGCACCCACCCGACCAGCGCGCGTTCGCGGTCCTCGCCAAACGCGTCCTGTGCGGGCTCCTCGCCGCACAGCGCGCGCACCTCCGCGCGGTCAAGCCCCTCGTCGAGCGCGACGACGGTGTGCGTCTGCACGCAGTAATGGCAGCCGAGCACCGCCGAGGCGCGCAGGATCGCGATCTCCTTCAGCCGTGCCGACACGAAGCTCTCGCCAAGCGCGGCCCCGACGAACGCCATCGTGACGCCCAGCAGCTCGGGCACATGGGCGAGCGCCCCGACGATCGGACTCGGAGCGCCGCCGGCGTAGTAGGGCCGCGCGAGCAGCGGAGCCTGGTCGGGGGGGACGAGGCTCACCGCCGAGCTCGCGGACGTGCCGGCGGCGCTCACGAGGCGGGTGTCGCCGCCGGGGCGCCGGTGCGGGCGGCGGGACGACGACGGACCTCGTCGAGCACGGCGAGGCCGATCAGCGCCACGCCGAACACGGTCGCGGCGCCCAACGAGACGGTGGCGTTCTTGTTGCCACCGGTGCGCGCGACGTCGATCAGCAGGTACAGCGCGAGGGCCCCGGCGGGCGCGAGCGCCAACCGTTTCCACAGCGGCCAGGTCGTGCTCGAGGGTGGGCCGAGCAGCCGTTCACCGACGCTGCCGCGCAGCATGTGCGGCAGGTTGCCGATGCCGACGGCGGCCGCGACGAAGATCAGCCCGAGCAGCTCCCAGATCCAGAAGAGCCCGAGCTCCGACAGCCACAGGCCCAGCAGGAACAGCGTCACGGAGATTCCGAAGAAGCCGGTCGCGAAGCCGACCACCAGCGCGATGCCGAAGGACATCTCGGTCACCGCCTGCACCTTGGAGAAGATGGCCGCGTTGTCGGAGAAGAACCCCATGACGCCGTTTGACCAGAAGCCGGGGGCGGCGGTGCCCGCGGCGTAGCGGTCGACGAGCTTCGAGTAGCCCTCGGGCGTGAAGCGGATGAACACGAGGTTCTCGAAGAACACGGTGATGAACACGGCACCGAGAAAGATCCGCAGCATGATGAGATGGTTGATCCGCGCCAGCGAGGCGACGAACCGCTCGACGCGCGCGGCGGCGCCTGGCGCCATGGTGGCGGTTGACATGACCATTGGACCGGCCAAGGACCAATCCGGTTCAGATCTCCACGTACGGCGGCGCGTGACCGGCGGCGATCCCTCCGCGCTGATGGTCGGCAACCTTGACGGGAGGCGTCGTGACAGCGATCGGCCCCGAGTACACCGCTGCACCGTACGCACGACCAGCGGCTCACCGACACCGTTCGGCGCCGGAGCTCGCAACCCCTGAATCACAGCGCGCCGAGGCCGGCGCGGAAGATGTAGGTGCGAGGACCCTTGTCCTCGGCGGAGACGTCGTATTGCCGCTGCGTGCGCGCGCTTGGCATGGGCGAGCTTTCAGGTTCGGATACGGACTGTGGAGCCGACCACAGCTCGCGTCAGAGCCGTCTTCGACCGGCGAACGCCTTGCCGAGCGTCACCTCGTCGGCGTACTCCAGGTCTCCGCCCACCGGCAGGCCGCTTGCCAGGCGCGTCACGACGACCTCGGGCGCGCGCGAGCGCAGGGCGTCGGCGATGTGCAGCGCGGTCGCCTCGCCGGTCGTCGTCGGGTTCGTCGCCAGGACGACCTCGGCCACCGGCTGAGCCGGGTCGGTCACGCGGCGGTAGAGCTCGGCGATCTTCAGGTCGTCGGGATCGACGCCGTCGATCGGCGACAGCGCCCCGCCGAGCACGTGGTAGCGCCCGCGGAACTCGTGCGTGCGCTCGACGGGGATGACGTCGCCGGCCTCCTCGACGACGCAGATCAGGCTCGCGTCGCGGCGGGTGTCCTCGCAGATCCGGCAACGCGGAGCATCGGCGAGGTTGAAGCACACCTCACAGAGACCGATGCGCTCCTTGACCTCGCGGATCGAATCAGCCAGCGAGACCGCATCCTCGGCGGAGGCGCGCAGGATGTGAAACGCCAGGCGCTGGGCGGTGCGCGCGCCGATCCCCGGCAGCTTGCCGAGCTCGGTGATCAGGCGCTGGATCGGCGGGGCATACAAGCGCTACATGCCCAGGCCGGGCATCCCTCCGGGTCCGCCCAGGGCGCCGAGATCCAGGCCGCCCGTGAGGCCGCCCATCCGCGTTGCCGCAAGCTCCTGCGCCTGACGCACGGCCTCGTTGACGGCCGCCAGCACCATGTCCTGCAGCAGCTCGGGATCCTCGGGATCGATCGCCTCGGGATCGATGTGGATGTCCTTGACGACGAGGTCGCCGGTGACGGTCACGGTGACCATGCCGCCACCCGCCGAGGACTGCACCGTCTCGTTGGCGAGCTCCTCCTGCGCGGCCATCATGTCCTTCTGCATCTTCTGAACCTGCTTCATCATCTGGTTCATGTTCGGCTGGGGCATCAGCGGCTCTCGCTCTCACTGGTTGGTCCGGGGTCTGCGTCGGCATCAGAGTCAGGCACGATCTCCTCGGCCTCGAACTCTGCCACGAAGCGCTGCACCCACTCGTCCTCGGTCGGAGGGGCCGGCGCCGCCGGCTCGCCGTCGGTCTCGGTCGCCGGCTCGGCGAGCACGTAGGCGATCTGGGCCTGGCTACCGGTGACCGTCCGCACGGCGGCGGCGACGCATTGGCGGTAGGAGTCGTCGGCGGCCTTGCGGCGGCGGAAGTCCTCGCTCGGCGGGAATGCGACCGTCACCTGCGAGCCGTCGACCACGATCGGCATCGTGTCCTCCAGTAGCGCGGCGCAGAGCGCGTTCTCAGCCTTCACCGTCTCGATCACCGCCGGCCAGACGGACCGCAGCGCCCCGAGCTGCAGTTCCGGGCCGGCATGATCGCCGGGCACAGGAACCGAGATCGTGGGCGATGGCGTGCCGTTGCCCGATGCGGCCTGCCGCGCGGCGCCGGCTGGCTGAGCCGGCGGCGGCCGGCTCGGCGGCCGTGGCGCCTCGGGCGGCGGGGCGGGCGATGAAGCTGGGGACTGCGGTCCCGGCGCGGGCCGGTGCGGCGCGGTCGGTGACTCGGAGACCGACGCGGCCCGGTTCGGAGCCGTCGGCTCGGAGACCGGCGGCTCGCGCAGGCTCTCCCGGGCCGGCGCCGCGGCTGGGCCCGCGGACAGCGCCGCCTCCAAGCGCTCGATGCGCTGCGTCAGTGCCTGGCGGGAGGAGTCGACCTCCGGCGACGCCGCCTTCACGAGCGCGAGCTCGAGCTGGGTGCGAGCGTCCGAGCCGTTGCGCGCCGCCTCCAGCGCCGCCGCTAGCAGATCGATCAGCCGCGTGACCGCGCTCGCGCCGACGCGTCCGGCCTGCTCGGCAAGGCGGGCGTCGCGGTCCGGCGTGATCGCGAGCTCCGGCGGCACCTCGCCGAGCGTCTGGACGATCATCAGGTCGCGCGCGTGCGCCTCCAGATCGCGCACGAAGCCGAGCGCGTCGCGGCCCGTCTCGGTCAGCCGTGCCGCCGCGAGCAGGGCCGCGCGCGGGTCGGCGTCGGCAATCGCGTCCAACGAGGCGAAGAGCAGGTCGGCGTCGGCGACGCCGAGGACCGCGAGCACGTCCTCGGTCGCGATCTCGCTGCCCGCGTAGGTGACGAGCTGCTCGAGCGTCCCGAGGGCGTCGCGGAAGGACCCGGTCGCGTGGCGCGCGAGCAGCGCGACCGCGTCGGGCGGCAGCGAGATCGCCTCGGTCTCGGCGACGCGGCGCAGCACCGAGGAGAGGTGCTCGACGGTCGGGCGCGAGAAGTCGAAGCGGTGGCAGCGGTCGACGACGGTCGGCAGGACCTTCGTCGCCTCGGTCGTCGCGAGCACGAAGACCGTGTTCGGCGGGGGCTCCTCGAGCGTCTTGAGAAAGGCATTCCACGCCTGCGTGGACAGCATGTGCGCCTCGTCGAGGATGTAGATCTTGTGGCGGCCGGCCATCGGCGCGTAGACGACGCTGTCGCGCAGGTCGCGGATGTCGTCGACGGAGTTGTTGGACGCCGCGTCCATCTCGATGACGTCCATCGACGTCGCCGACGCGATCGAGACGCACGACTCGCACGCGCCGCAGGGCTGCACCGTCGGGCCGCGCTCGCAGTTCAGGCAGGCGGCGAGGATCTTCGCCATCGACGTCTTGCCCGTACCGCGCGAGCCGACGAACAGGTAGGCGTGATGGACCTTGTCCTGCGTGACCGCGTTGCGCAGCGTGCGCACGACGTGCTCCTGGCCGACGACCTCGGCGAACGTCCGCGGGCGATGGCGGCGGTAGAGCGACGAGGCCTGGGACACGGCGTCGAGGATAGCCTCGCGAGCGCGCGGCGAGGGCGAACCACTACGGTCTTGCGCGATGGCTCGGATCCGCTTCGCGGCCGGCGTGCTCCTGGGTGCCGCGGCACTCAGGCTGCTCGCCGGAAACGGGCTCGTCAACTACGACACGCTCTACACGCTCGTGTGGGGACGCGAGCTTGCGCACGGCATGCTGCCCGACCTCGAGGTGGCGATCGCGCCGACGCCGCATCCGCTCGCCAACCTCGGCGCGATGGCCCTGTCGCCGCTGAGCTCGGCGCGGATCGACGGGCTGCACGGCGAGCTCGCGGCCGCGGTCGCCGTTGGCGGCGCGTTCGTGGCGCTCGCGCTGCTCGGCTGGGTCGTGTTCGCGCTCGGGCGGGCGTGGTTCAACACCGCGACGGGTCTGCTCGCCGCCGCGATCGTCCTCACGCGCGTGCCGGTGCTCGACTTCGGCGCGCGCGTCTACGTCGACATCCCCTATCTCGTCCTCGTCCTCGGTGCGCTGCTCGCGGAGACGCGACGACCGCGCGCCGGCGTGGTGGTCCTCGCGCTGCTCGCGCTCGCCGGTCTGCTGCGACCGGAGGCGTGGCTGTTCAGCGGCGCCTACGTCGTGTGGCTGCTGGGCCCAGGCGTGCGCTCCTCGCTGCGCGCCGCCGGGACGGTGCGGTCGGCGGCCTGGCGCGACGTGACGCCGCTGCTCGCGCTGGCCGCGAGCGCGCCCGTGCTGTGGGCGCTGCACGATCTGCTGCTGACCGGCGACGCGCTGCACTCGCTGACCGGCACGCGCGACAACGCCGCCGTGCTCGGCCGCGTCACGGGCCTGGACAGCGTCCCGGCGGCGCTGCCGCGCCGGCTGGGCGAGATCCTGCGCGAGCCCGTGCTGCTCGCGGCCGCGGTGGGCGGCATCCTGGCGCTGCTGTTTCATCGCGACCGTCGCACGCGGTTGGGCGCGTCCGCGGGCGTGCTGGCGATCGCGGCGTTCTGCGTGCTGGCGGCCGCGGGCCTGCCGATCATCACGCGCTACGTGCTGCTGCCCGCCGTACTGCTGGCGATCTTCGCGGGCGCGGGGATCTTCGGCTGGCGCGACCTGCGGCCGGGCGCCGCACGCACGTGGTGGGCGCGCTTCGCCGCAATCGCGCTCGTGGCATTGCTCGTCTACGTTCCCAGCCAGGCGCAGCGCCTGGACCGGCTGTCGGCGGCGCTGAGCAGGCAGGAGGCGATCCAGGGAGATCTCGGCCGCCTCGTCGGCCGCGGGGTGGCGTGCCGGCCCGTCGCGGTCCCCAACCGTCGGCCGATCCCGTTGCTCGCGCTGTGGCTGAAGCTCGATCCGGGCGCGATCGTCGATGCGCGGGCCACGCCGCCCACACGCGGGACCTACCTCGTGCCGCGGACGGCGAAGGTGGCGTCGGACTACATCCTCGACCGCCGCGATCGCGACCGCCGAGTGGCTCCCGCGCCGCCGGGCTTCTCTACCGTTGCGGAGAACGAGTCGTGGACCGCGGCCGCCCGCTGCTGATTCCCCGCCTTCCGTCATGGCGTTCCCCCGCACCCACCGCACCCGTGTCGTCGCCCCGTTCTCGGGTCGGCCTTCGCTCACGCGTCGCGCGCCGGCGCGCAGCCCGCTGGCGGCGACCCCGGTGGATCGCTGATGCTCCCGCGCCGGGGAGCGTTCCCACCGCCCCCACCGACCACGGCACGTGCCTCGGGCACCGTCAGGGCGAGCTTGCGGGCGCCGTGGCGCAGCGAGCGCCGCACGACGAAGATCGACGCGACCGAGCGCCGCATCCGCATCGACCGCTCGAATCTCCTCCGCTCATCATGCGCGGCTTGGCACCGGCAGAAGGCCAACCTCGACGCGGGCGACCCAAGATCGCCGGGCGCGCTGGAGCTCGCCGCGCCGATTAGAGACGGTCGCTACAGCTTTGACGAACGTCTGTCAGATGAGGTTGTCGCCCAGATCGGCCAACGCGGCGTCGTCCATTGCTACGCGCTGTTCACGGGCCACGACCTTCGCAGCGTGCGAGGCGAGACGCGCTCCTCCGAAGTGCTTGGCACGCGTTGAGGCGCCCGCTTGCTCAAGGTTTTCGTCATGCATCCGACACGATGCTTATGCGCCTTCGCCTGACACTCCTCGTCGCCGCTGCCCTGGCCACGATCGCGCCGGCTGTGGCGCGTGCCGAGACGACCGGCACGCCGCGGATCGTCGGCGGCATGCTCGCCACTCAGCCGTGGCCGGCTCAGGGCTACTTGACCATCGCGGACCCTCCGGACCAATACGTCTGCGGCGGCACGCTCGTCAGCGGGCGCTGGTTCCTGACGGCCCGCCACTGCGCGACGACGATGTCGACCTCGGCCTACACCGCCACGCTCGGCAGGTCGCGGATCTCCGACGCGACGGCCGGGGACAGGTACGGCGTCGACCAGGTGCTGCAGCACGCCTTCTACACTTCCAGCCCGGTGCCAAACAACGACGTCGCGCTGCTGCACCTCAACCGGGCGGCGAACCCGCCGCTGCAGCCGCTAGGACTCATCGCGGCCAGCGAGAGCTCGCTGTGGAGCCCGGACACACCGGCCCGCGTCATCGGGTGGGGCGCGACGGAGAACAGCAACTCCGTGCAGAACGACCTGCGCGAGGCAGAGGTGGCGATCGTCAGTGACGCAAGCTGCGGCGCTTCCGCGTCGTACGGCTCTGCCTTCAAGGCCGCGACGATGGTCTGTGCCGCCGCGTCCGGCAGGGACACCTGCCAGGGCGATTCGGGCGGGCCGCTCATGGTCGAGCGCCAGGGCAAGTTCGTGCTCGCGGGGATAACGTCGTGGGGGGATGAGTGCGCCAAGCCGGGCTACCCCGGCGTCTACACGCGCGTTGGAGCCCCGGCGCTGAACCAGTGGATCCGCGACCGCATCCCGACCGCAGCCATCACGTTCGCACCCGCCGCCCCGACCGCCGGCCAGACGGTGACGCTCACGTCCGTTGCGACGAAGCCTGCAAGCCAGACCGGCACGCCAACCGTCGCATGGGATCTCGACCAGGACGACGCATTCGACGACGCGACCGGCCCGACGGCGACCGTGTCGCGATCCACGGCCGGCACCACGGTCGTCCGTGTGCAGCAGTCCTACCCGGACGGAGACCGCGCACAGTCACGCGAGATCGTGACGTTCGGGGCGCCTCCGCCTCCGCCGCCGCCTCCGCCTCCGCCGCCGCCTCCGCCGCCGCCTCCGCCGCCGCCTCCGCCGCCGCCATCGACCCCGCCGGCCTCGTCGACTCCGAGCGTCCCGGTATCAACCCCGGCGAGCCCGCTCGCTCCGGTCAAGGCCCTCGGAGACCCGCCGTTCCCGGCCAAGCTCGAGATCGCGCGCGCCGGCGTGCTGCGCGCCGACCGCCGGCTCAGCGTGCTCGCGCCCATCACCGGCCGCGCGTCAGGCGATGTCAAGGCCGCCTTCCGGGCCGCCGGTCGGACGGAGCGCTTCGACGCGCGCGTCGATGCGGGTCACCGTCGCGTTCGCATCAACCGGGCGATCCCGGCCAGCCAGGCGCGCCTGGGCACAGGGATCCTCACGCTGACCTACGCCGGCGACGGCGACACGCAGCCCCAGGAGGTGCGTCTGCGCGCCGCATCGGGCAAGGCCCGACTTAACGCCTCCCGACCGCGGATCGCGGATGGCCGGCTGACGGCCAGCGGGACGATCAGCGCCCGCGCCCGCGGAGTCGTACGCCTGCAGCTGCTCTACGAGCCGGCAGGACAGCCGACGCGCACGCTGCAGTTCACGGCGCCGATCAGCGACGGCCGCTACCGCTTCGACGAGCGGCTGGCCGCCGACGTGATCGCGCAGATCGCGACACGGCGCGGAACGGTCCACTCCTACACCCTCTTCACCGGCTACCTCGCCCGCAGGATCCGCGGCGAGATGAAGTCCTACGAGGTGCTCGGCGCGTCCTGAGCGCGCTGAACCGACCGCGCCCGGCGGCGGTTTCGCCGGACGCGCGTGAAGTTCATGGACCGTGCACCCTCAATCGAAACGCACCCCCGGACGCTGCCACATGCGATGACTCCGGCTCGGGTACTCCCGTTGCGCGTATCGGTGACCGCTTAAGGCTGCTTCCTTCCGGACCTGACCTGATTCACGGGCCAACACCGCACGGGACCCGGGCCATCAGCACCACCGCAGGCGGGCTGACCCCGAAGGCCGCGCCCCTCGAGAGGGGATTCGGCCTCGCTATAGCGGATTACGAGCGACAGGGCACCGCTGACTCCCCGCCTAGCACGGTCCGCTGCGGAGTCTAGTCCCATAGGGTCCTCGGCCGTGGACCGCAAGCGCATCCTCTGGACCGTGACGCTGTTCTTCGGCTGCTACGTGCTGTTCAGCGGCATCGATACGGCCGCCTCGGGGAGCGGCAAGGCGGTCTCGCTGGCGATCCAGGCCGCCGCGGCCGCCGCGGTCATCGTCGCGCTGATCGTCATTGTCCGCCGCCGATCCTGAGGCGCTTGACACGACGAGTGAGTGAGTGCATACTCACACCGTCGCATGGTTGCCCCCAAGACCTCACCACGCACGCTGTCGACCGCCGATGACCGTCGCGAGCAGATCCTCGCCGCCGCAGAGCGCGTCTTCGCCGCCCGCGGACTGCACGGGACGCCGACGATGGAGATCGCCAAGGCGGCGGGGCTCTCGCAGGCCTACCTCTTCCGCCTCTTCCCGACGAAGTCCGAGCTCTTCACGGCATTGACCGCGCGCTGCAACGCGCGCATTCGCACGACCTTCGCGGATGCGGCCGCGGATGCGAGGTCGGCCGGCGAAGACGTGCTCGCGGCGATGGGTGCCGCGTATGTCGGACTGCTGGGCGACCGCGACCTCCTGCTCAACCAGTTGCATTCGCATGCGGCGTGCGACGACCCGCCGATTCGCGAGCAGATGCGAGCCGGCTTCGCCGAGCTCGTCGAGCTCGTCGAGCGCGAGTCGGGCGCTGACCCCGAGACCGTGCGCATGTTCTTCGCCCAGGGGATGCTGCTCAACGTTCTCGCCGCGATGGACGCCCAGGCCGTCGATGCGCATTGGGCATTCGTGCTGCTCGGCCCGAAGCGCGCCGGGCAATGCGACGTTTGATTTCCCCACAAAGTGAGTGATCGATCACACATGACTCCAGGAGAGGACGACCCGATGACCCGCTCAGACACCACCGCGCCGCACGCCGGCTGGACGCTCGCGATCGTCTCGGTCGCACTGTTCATGGCGACGCTCGACAACCTCGTCGTCGGCGTCGCCCTCCCTTCCATCCGCATCGACCTCGGTGGATCGATCGAGTCGCTGGAGTGGACGGTGAACGCCTACACCCTCGCCTTCGCCGTGCTCCTGATCACCGGCGCGGCGCTCGGCGACCGCTTCGGGCGCAAGCGGATGTTCATCGTCGGCATCGGAGTCTTCACCGGCGCGAGCGCGCTCGCCGCCCTCGCGCCCAGCATCGATTCGCTGATCGCCGCTCGCGCCGTTCAGGGATTCGGGGCGGCGATGGTCCTGCCACTGACGCTGACGCTGCTGTCCGAAGCCGTCCCCGCCGCCAAGCGCGGCATGGCGTTGGGCATCTGGGCGGGAGTCAGCGGCCTGGGGGTCGCGCTTGGCCCGTTCGTCGGCGGCGCCGTGGTCGAGGGGATCGCGTGGCAGTGGATCTTCTGGCTCAACGTGCCGATCGGGCTGGCGCTCATCCCGCTGGCGGCCCGCAGGCTCAGCGAGTCCCGCGGTCCCGCCGACCGGCTCGACCTGGCGGGGCTCGCGCTCGCCGGCGGCGGGCTGTTCGGATTGACCTTCGGCATCGTCCGCGCCACGGCGTTGGGCTGGACCTCGGCGACCGTGCTCGTCTCGATCGGCGGCGGCGTGGCGCTGCTGCTCGCCTTCGTCACGTGGGAGCTGCGCGCCCCCGCCCCGATGCTGCCCATGCGCTTCTTCTCCTCGCGCGGATTCTCGGCCGCCAACGGCGTGTCGTTCGCCATGTTCTTCGGGGTCTTCGGCGCGATCTTCCTGCTGTCGCAGTTCTTTCAGACCGCCCAGGGCTACGGTCCCTTCGAGGCCGGCCTGCGGACGTTGCCGTGGACCGCGATGCCGATGCTCGTCGCGCCGATCGCCGGCCTGCTCAGCGATCGCATCGGTGCGCGCCCGTTGATGGTGGCGGGGCTTGCGCTGCAGGCCGTCGCGATGGCCTGGCTGGCGACGGTGACCTCGGCGGATGTGGCCTATTCGGCGCTGATCGTGCCCTTCATGATCGCCGGCACGGGCATGGCGCTCGTGTTCGCGCCCTCGGCGAGCGCGGTGTTGAGCGCCGTTGAACCCAGGGAGGCCGGCCAGGCGTCCGGCGCGACGAACGCGATCCGCGAGCTCGGCGGAGTCATGGGCGTCGCGGTCCTGGCGTCGGTGTTCAGCGCCAACGGCTCATTCGCCTCGCCGCAGGCATTCAGCGACGGCGTCGTCTCGGCGCTGCCGATCGCGGCGGTCGTGCTCGCGGCCGGCGCGCTGATCGCGCTCTTCGTGCCGGGCATCCGCACAACTCGCACGTCCACGCCACCCGTGGCCGCCGAGCCCACAACGGCGGTCCGCATGCCGGCGTGAGCCGCGGACGTTGACCGCGGGCAGCTCGGCTGGTGGGATGGGCTCATGGCAGAGCGCGATCCCTTCGGCCGGCTGCCCGGCGAGGACACCCTGGCTGGGCTCGGCTCGCTGGGCGACGGCGTGGTGCCGCCGTCAAGCGCCGAGACCGTGCAGGCCGAGCCGTCAGAGCCCGACGCGGGCACCGGGGCGGCGGCCTGGGGCCAGCCCACGGCGCCGCCCGAACGCGAGCCGAGCACCGGCGCTCCGCACGAACGCGGGCCGAGCACCGGCGCGGGAGAGCGGCAGCCGCCAGCCCGGGCCTCGCGACCGGCGGCCGCCCGACGCTCGTCGCGCATCGTCCGCGGCGTCGTCCTCGCGATCGCGGCCGTCGTCGGGCTGAACGTCGTGGCCGCGCTGCTGATCGACACCGCCACCGTGGAGCAGAGCTCTGAGCCGGCCGTCGCGACCAAGGCTCCAGATGCGCGCGACGTCCCCGCTTCCGACGCCCCCGCGCCCGTCGGCCTGCAGGAGCGATCGCTGCTGCTGCGCGGCAACCTCGCCCCCGCGTTGCAACGGCTGCGCACGAGTGGCCTGGGCAGGCTCTACAGCCTGCGCCTCGCGCCCGAGCGCATCGACGCCCAGCTGCTGACCAAGAGCGGCAGGCTGCGGTTCGTGCAGCTGCGCCACGACGGCGAGCTGCGCCGGCTGTCGCTGAGCGGTCCCGGCTTCAACCGGCTGCAGACGATCCCGTTCGCGCGGGTGGACGCGTCCGCGCCGGCACGCCTGGCACGCAGCGCGGCGGGGCGCTCCAGGCGGCCGGTCAGCCAGGTCAACTACCTCGTGTTCAGCAACGTCATCACTTCGGGGTGGTCGGTCTACATGAAGAGCGGCGCGAGCTTCCGCGGCGACGTCCGCGGCGCGATCGTCCGCCGCACCTCCTGAGCGAGTCATTGCGTCAGGGCGCACAAGCGCCTACAGTTCGCGCCGTGACGTCTGTCCTTCACACACCTGTCCTCAGCGCCACAACTGCCTAGTCAGGCACCCGGGCTCCGGCCCGCCCGCCCGTCTGCCGACCGTGCGCCCGACGACGATGTGGAGGAACTCCTGATGCAGGTCATCCCCGCCGGCCTCGGCCGGCGACCGGATCTGCAAGCCGAGCTTCAACGGCTCGGCGAACCGCTCTTCACGGCCGGCCGGGTGCTGGCTCAGCACCGCGGGCGCTGGCTGGTCGCGGGCCTCGACGGCACGCCGCAGCTGGTCGCCGCGCGTGGTCGGCTGCGCTCGGCGTCGCAGGCGCCGGTCACGGGCGACTGGGTCGCCCTGGACGGCGACGGATTGATCGCGGCGCTGCTGGAGCGTCACGGCACGATCGTGCGCCGTGCGGCGGGCGCCGCGTTCGCGTCGCAAGTGCTGGCGGCGAACGTCGATCTCGTGCTGGTGGTCGAGCCATTGCCCGACCCCGAGGTGCGCCGCGCCGAACGGCTCGTGGCCCTGGCGCTCGCGGACGGCGTTCCCGCGGCGCTCGCACTCACGAAGGCCGACCTCGATCCGTCGGCGGATGCGGTCGCTCGGCAGGTCGGCCGGCGCCTGGGGCTGGCCGACGCGCTGGCCGTCAGCATGCGCGACGACGGCGCGGTCGCGGCGGTGCTGTCGCTGCTGGAGCCCGGGTCCACGACGGTCCTGCTGGGGCCGTCGGGGGCCGGCAAGTCGACGCTCGTCAACGCCCTGCTGGGCGTCGAGCGCCAGGAGGTCGGCGCCGTCCGCGAGCACGACGGACGCGGCCGCCACACGACGGTGACGCGCGAGCTGCTCGCCCTGCCCGGCGGAGCGCTCGTCATCGACACTCCGGGCATCCGCGAGGCCGGGCTGTGGGAGGGCACCGGCGACGCGTTCTCGGACATCGAGGAGCTCGCGGCACGCTGTCGCTTCGCCAACTGCTCGCACGGCAGCGAGCCCGGCTGCGCCGTACGGGAGGAAGGCGACCCGGAGCGCGTGGCGGCGTGGGAGAAGCTGCAACGCGAGCAGGCGTGGGTCGAGGATCGGCGAGCGGCCGCGCGTGATCGGGCGTCCCGAGGACGCCAGCACAGCCGCATCCAGCGCGAGGCGCGGCGGATGAAGGGCGACGACGAGTAGGACGGCCGTCGGCTCGTGAGTCCAGGTAACCGCGTCATTGCGCGACGCGGCGCCGACGGATGGCTACCCCCCGGATGCACGACGCCGGCTGGCGCTTCCTCGTAGCCGCCGCGTCGCCCGCGCGATCCGCGCCACGCCCGGCTCGGCGCGCCGGCCCGCTTCGATCGACTGCGCCAGCAGCTGCATCGGATGCAGCAGCGGGAGCTCGCGGTCCAGGCGCTTGAGGTGCGCGGCGATCTGCAGGGTGCAGCCGGGGTTGGCGGCGGCGATCGCGTCGGCTTCGCACGCGAGCAGGTTCTCGGCCTTGCGGGCGCCGAGCTCTGCGGCGGCCTCGGGGCGCGTGAGGTTGTAGATGCCCGCCGAGCCGCAGCACAGCTCCCACTCCTTGGGCTCGACCAGCTCGATCCCGGGGATCGAGCGCAGCAGCTGCCGCGGCTGGGAGCGCACGCCCTGGGCGTGGGCGAGATGGCAGGCGTCGTGGTAGGCGACCTTCATCTCGATCGCACCCCGCGGCGCGCGCGCCGGCACGCTGGCCAGCAGCTCGTGCACGTCGCGCGCCTTGGCGGCGACCGCCTCCGCACGCGCGCTCCACTCAGGGTCGTCGCGCAGCAGGTGTCCGTAGTCCTTGATCGCCGAGCCGCAGCCCGCGGCGTTGACCACCACGTGGTCGTACTGCTCGAAGGCCTCGATCGTCGCCTTGGCCAGCGGCAGCGAGTCCTGCTCCTGGCCGGCATGCAGGCCCAGCGCGCCGCAGCAGCGCGGCGCGTGCGGCGCGTGCACCTCGAAGCCCTCGGCCGCGAGCACCGCGACCGACGCGGCGTTGACGTCGCCGAAGTACGCGCGCTGCACGCAGCCCTGCAGGAAGCCGACCGTGCCCCGGCACTCGCCGTCCGCGAGTGTCCGGCGCGGCAGCCGGCGCACCGTGTCGCGCAGCCGGACCGCGGGAGCCAGCTCGCTCAGCGTGCGCAGCGTCGGGAGGCGCTGCAGCAGCCGCAGACGCTGCACTCCCGCCAGCAGACCGGAGCGCCGCAGGACCACCAGCAGCGGGACCGTCGCGCGAAGGCGGCTCGGGTAGGGAAACGTCGCGAACACCATCCGCCGCAACAGCCGCTCGCGCCGGCTGCGCGGATGCTGGCGCTCCACCTGCTGGCGCGTGTCCTCGATCAGCAGGTCGTAGCGCACGCCCGACGGGCAGGCCGTCACGCACGCCATGCAGCCCAGGCAGTTGTCGAAGTGGCCGACCATCGTGTCCGACAGCTCGCTGCCCTCGGTCAGGCCCTCGCCCATCAGCACGATGCGACCCCGCGGCGAGTCCATCTCCTCGTTCCACAGGACGTAGGTCGGGCACGTCGGCAGGCAGAAGCCGCAGTGCACGCAGTCATCGACGAGCGCCTGGTCGGGTGGCTTGTGGTCGTCGAACGCCCGATCGAGCACGCGGTCGATCGGGTTCGCGTCGTCGCCGAGAGCGCTGTCGATCGGCACTAGCGGACCACTACTAGATGCCGCCCGCGAAGATCGCCGGGTTGCAGGTCGAGGTCGGATCAAAGCGCGCCTTCACGCGGCGCATCAGCACGAGCGCGGCGTCCTCGGGGTGATCCCACGGATCGAGGTGCTCGCGCACGTAGGCGGGCGCGTCGAGCACGACGCACGGCGACGGGGCGAGCACCTGGCGCACGCGCGCGATCGAGGTCACGAGCTCGCCGGGAGCCGCGGGCGGCAGGGAGATCCACGACAGGCCCAGGCCCGCGCGCCCGACCAGCGACGCGTCGCCCACCTGCGCGGCGATGCACGCGTCGGCCAGCTGGGTCGGTCGTCCCGACACGCGCACGACCGCGCCGCCATCCACGCTGCGCTGCCCGGCGCGCTGGGCAGCCCACAGCGGCTCGTCGTCCTCGATGACCGCCGCCTGCACCCCCGCTTCGGCCAGCAGGCGCTGAGCCGCCGCCGCCTGGTCGGCCGCGGCCACGCCTCCGAATCGCGCGAGCACCATCCCCAGCGACGAGCGCCAGCGCACATCCAGCGACTGCAGCTCAAGCGCACTGTGCGACAGCAGGCTCGCAGCCTCCGCGAGCGCGACCGGATCGTCGGTCGTGCCTGTCGCGGTCGCCTGTGCGCGCGGACGTGGGTGCAGCCGCACGGCGACCTCGGCGATCACGCCGAGCGTCCCGAACGAGCCGCAGAAGAGCTTGGCGAGGTCATAGCCGGCGACGTTCTTGATGACCTTGCCACCGGCTTTGGCGACCGTGCCGTCCGACAGCGCGACGGTGACGCCGAGCACGAGGTCGCGCGGCCCGCCGTAGCGGTGGCGCAGCGGACCCGAGTCGCCCGCGGCGATCAGGCCACCGACCGTCGCGCCGTCACCGGCGCCCAGCGGCGCGTCGAGAGCGAGCATCTGCCCGGCGGCGGCGAGCGTGGCGTCGAGCTCGCCGAGCCTGACGCCCGGCTGCAGGACGGCCGTCAGGTCGCCCGCGTTGTGCTCGACGATCGCGTCGAGTCCGCCGGTGTGCAGGTGCAGGCCGGCTTCGGCTCCCGGATGCCCCCAGGGCTTGGTGCCCGAGCCGGCGATCCGCACGGCGATCGCGTCGTCGGCACAGGCGCGCAGGAGCCCGGCCGCGTCGTCGGCCGTGCTGGGGCGCTCGGATCGCACCGTCCCCGTCGCCATGATCAGAAGCGCTCCGCGACGCCGTCGCGCTCCAGCGGGTGGCGTCGGTAGGGGCCTGGGACCTCGCCGCACAGCCGCGGCGTCGGCATGACCTTGCCGGGGTTGGCCAGGCCGCGCGGATCGAAGGCGCAGCGCAGCATCTGAAACGCGGCCAGATCGGGCTCGCCGAACATGCTCGGCATGTAGCGCTTCTTGTCCACGCCGACGCCGTGCTCGCCGGTGATCGAACCGCCGGCGTCGACGCAGGCCGCGACGATCTTTCCGGCGAGCTCCTCGGCGCGCTCGGCCTGCGCCTCGCCGTCGTAGAGCACGAGCGGGTGCAGGTTGCCGTCCCCGGCATGAAAGACATTGGCGACGCGCATGCCGTACTCATCGGACAGGGCGGTGATCTGCGCGAGCACTTCGGGCAGCTTCGTGCGCGGGATCACGCCGTCCTGGACGTAGTAGTTGTTTGCCATCCGGCCCATCGCGGCGAACGCCGCCTTGCGCGTGCGCCAGATCAAGGCACGGTCGGCCTCGTCTGCGGCGATGCGGATGCTCAGCGAGCCGTTGCGCTCGCAGATCGCCACGACGTCGTCGAAGCACGCCTCGCATTCGGCCCTCGCGCCATCGAGCTCGATGATCAGCGCCGCGCCGACGTCGGTCGGAAAGCCCGCTCCGACCGCCTGCTCGGCGGCCTGGATCGTGAGGTTGTCCATCATCTCGATCGCGCCCGGGATGACGCCGCCCGAGACGATCTCCGAGACCGTCTCGCCCGCCTGGCCGGTCGTGTCGAAGAACGCGACCATCGTCTTGATCGCCTCGGGAACCGGGATCACGCGCAGCGTCACGCTTGTGCAGATACCCAATGTCCCCTCCGAGCCGACGAAGACGCCGAGCAGGTCATAGCCGGGGTGGTCGAGCTCCTTTCCTCCGAGCGTGACGACCTCGCCACCCGCCAGGACGATCTCCATGCCGGTGACGTAGTTGGTCGTGAAGCCGTACTTGAAGCAGTGCGCGCCACCGGAGTTCTCGGCCACGTTGCCCCCGACCGAGCAGACGATCTGCGACGACGGGTCGGGCGGATAGAAGTGCGTCGGGCCGACGGCCGCGGAGATCTCGGAGTTCGTCACGCCGGGCTGCACGACGATGCGCTGGTTGGCCAGGTCGACCTCGAGCACCGCGCGCATGCGCGTCAGCACGATCAGCACGCCCTCTTCGACGGGCAGCGCGCCGCCCGACAGGCCCGAGCCGGCGCCGCGCGCGACCCACGGGACACCCGCGTCGGAGCACGCACGGACGACGTCGCGGACCTCGCCGGCCGATCCCGGGAGCACGACGACTCCGGGGCGGGCGCGGTACTGCAGCAGCCCATCGGACTCATAGGTGCGCAGCTGGTCGGCGTCGGTGTACACGTGCTCGCGCCCGCAGATGGCACGCATGCCGTCCAGCAGCCGCGGCGTCAGCGGGGCGCAGGGTGCGGCGGCGGTTTGCATGTGCGACGGATTCACGACGACGGCAAAGCACGGCGCCGGCGACACCGGCGTTCATGCCGGGACCGGAGCGCAAGCAGGGTAGCCACACATCCTTGCGCATCGCTGCGCGGGGGCTCGGCACGGTTCCGTCCAGCCGATCTCGTAGCGTCGTGCTTTGCCGTCGTCCAAGGAGGAGATCGTGGTGGCGCAGACGTACGTGTTCGACGCTGAGCTGGTGGGGTACCGGGGCGTGCGCCGCCTGATCGCCGTGCGCGAGGATCTCACGCTCATCGATCTCCACTACGCGCTCCAATCGGCGTTCGGATGGGACGACGACCACCTGTACGCGTTCTGGATTGGCGGCGGCTTCTGGGCCGGCGCCGAAGCGCACTACACCCGTCCCTGCGCCGATCTCGGCCCGGGCTCGCGCAGCGCCGCGATCGCACTCCGGCAGCTCGGGCTCGCCGAGGGGCGCCGGATGGCCTACGTCTTCGACTTCGGCGACGAATGGCGCGTTCGCCTGCAGGTGAACGCGGTGGTCACCGACGGCGGCCGCGCCTCGCCGCGCCTGCTGGCCTGCGAAGGCTCCGCGCCGCCGCAGTACGCCGTGCACGCCGGCGCCGCCTGACCTGCCGCGGCGCGGGCCGCCGACGAGAACTCCACGGATGTTCGGTATGCGCGCCCTCAAGGATCCCGCTGCGATGCCGACGATGAACACATGACGGACAGCCGCCGCGATCCTTCCCCGCCCGCTGACACCCGGCCGGGCGCGCACCGCCGTGGCGTGGCGGGGCTCGTGGGCCGCGTGCGCCGGCCGGCGACCGACGACGCCTCGCCGGCGACCGACAACGCCGTTCAAGACGATCTCACCGGGCCGCTCAGCCGTCGCCGGATGCATCAGGCGATCGACAAGGCGCTCACCCACCTGCGCGACGGCGGCGAGCCCTCGGCCGTCCTGCTCGTCGAGGTCGACACGCAGGAGGGATCGGGCGAGCGGATGCTCGGCATCGCGGCCGGGCGCCTGGCGGCGTCGCTGCGGCCGGAGGATCTCGTTGGCCACTATGGCGATGATCTGTTCGTCGTCGTCGCCCGCGACGTGACCGACGAGGCAGCGGCGCACAAGGTCGCCGCGCGGCTGACGCGCACGCTCGAGCGCCCTCTCGACGCCGACGACGACGAGGAGGCCGTCCACGTCAGGATCGGTCTCTCGATGGTGCAGGCCGACGACCCGTCCGTGGGCGAGGTCGTCGCACGCGCCGACGCGGCGATGTACGCCGAGCGCGACCGGGCCAGCCGCGAGGCGCGCGACTACGCCAAGGCCTACACCGAGCGCAACAAGGTCAATCGCGACGCCGGCGGCGGTGCGGTCACGAGCTCCGATGCCAGCCGCGAGGCGCTCGTCGAGGCGGCGTTCGATCGCTCGTCGATCGTGGACTTCGACGTCTGCTATCAGCCGATCGCAGATCTGCGTGGCGGATCGATCGCCGCCATCGAGGCGAGCCTTCGCTGGGAGCACGCCGATCTCGGCGCGATCGATCCAGAGGAGTTCCTGCCGGTCGCCGAGCAGCGCGGGCAGATGGTGACGCTCGGCCACTGGATGATCGAGAAGGCGTGCGCGCAGACCTCCCGCTGGCCTGCGACGCGCGACGGACGGCCGATGCGGACGTGTCTGCGCGTGTCTCCGTCGCAGGTGACGGAGCCCGGGTTCCTGGACAGCATCCTGTCCGCGCTGGCGCTCGGCGGCGCAAGCGGGCAGCAGCTCGCCCTGGCGCTCGCCCAGGACGCACTGGACGCGGCGTCGCCCGAGCTGCTCGAACGCATCGCCGACGCGCGGATCGCGCTGCTCCTCGACCACCGTGCCGCCGACCCTCCGGCTGCTTCGGACGTGGCGAACCTCCCGGTCGCCATGCTGCGCCTCGGCCGGTGCTTCACGGCGAGCGACCCCGCGGGCGCCCTGCGCCGGGCGGCCGAGTTGGGCCGTAGCCTCGAACTCCCGGTCGTCGCCCAAAGCGTCGAGACCCGCGAGCACCTGCGCGCCGTGCTCGGCGCCGGCCTCTCGCTTGGACAGGGGCGGCTGTTCGCGCGCCCGCAGGGCGCCGCGGCGATCGAGGAGCTCGTCCGCCGCGAACGCCCGTTCGCGGGGCTGCTGGCGCCCGCGCCCGTCAAGCTCGGGGTGGCCGACGACGCGCGCGAGCCCGTGATCGAGCTCGGCGCACCCGCCGTGCCCTGAACGCGCAGCGTGTTCGCTGACGCTGACCTATTCGGCGGAGGCGGCAAGTGCAGCGGGCGGCAGCACGTAGAAGCGCTTTCCGCCGCCGCCGGGAGGCGTCTTGCCGCCGTGGACGACGATCAGCTGCTCCTCGGCGACCTGCCCGCCGTGGTCGCGCACCCAGGCGTCGACCGCGGGGCGAACGTCTTCGGGCACGTCGTCGCGGGAGATGGCGAGCATGCCCTCCGGGCGGTTGGCCATGGCCGACAGCGGCATGTCCAGCAGGCATTCACGGATGAGGTCTGACATCGCCGCGCACGATATCCGCTCGGCCGCTGTGATCGCGCTCGCCCTGCGACAGGCCAGACGCAGAGGCGTGAGACTCCACCAAGGGGGCAGTCTCAGGCGATCGCCGTCGCTGCGATCACCGGGTTGGGCGCCTTCTGCATGTCTGCCGTTCAGAACGCGGCCAGCCAGATCCGCATCGCATCGAGCTGGGCGTTTTCTGCATGTCTGTCATGCCAAACCCGCCCAGCCGCTCGGCCAGGTGTGACGGCGCCGTCCTCGCGCAAGGGCGCGCTGTCGTCGGCGCGCGCGGAGGCTGCTCCTGTCGCGCGGGGCGGCGCTCTTGTCGGCAAGCCGTGAGGCTGCCGTGGCCGGGGAGGAACGCTTCGAGAATGCGAGGTTGACTTGGGGTCCTTCTCGGTGGCACGATCGCCCATAGGCGAGTCCAAGGAGGAACCATGGAGAGGTTGATGGCGGACTGCCGTCGCTTTGAGAGCGACAGCAACTGCCAGCTGACGATCATCGGGCCGCAGGCCGATGTGGTCGCCGCCGCAGCCCAGCACGCAGCCGCATCGCACGGGCACGAAGACACGCCGGAGTTGCGCGAGCAGATACGTAGCATGCTCGAGCCCGAGAGCGCATACGTCGCCGGTGAGCGTGTGCCGGAGCCGTTTCCGACCTGAACCTTCAACCGCGCGCGGCCGTGCGAGGTCACGGCCGCGCCGCGCGTCCGCCGGCATCCGATCTGCAGCCCGACCCCGAGACACCGGTTGACGCCGTTCGCCAACCAGATGTTGGCGGAAATGTTGGCGGGTTTCGCGCGAGCGGCGCCACCGGATGACGAACCAGGCGAGGCGCACGCAAGCGGCCGACCTCGCTTAGGCGATAGCGGAAAGCACCTCGCGAGCGAGCGCAGCGCAGCGGATCGCGACGATCTCCGGCTCCTCGACCAGCGGAGCGACGGCCTCGGCCGCCTGCTGGGCTCCGGGCCCTCCGGGCGCACCGAACAGCGTCTCGAGATGCCCGATCGCATCGCGAGCGACAGCGGCGCTGATCTCGTCGCCGAGCATCAGCTCGAACCCCGCGACGAAGACCTCGGGTTCGATCTCGCGCAGCAAGCGATACACGTCGTGGCTGTCGCGTGGCCGCTGGCGGGCCGGCTGTGCCAAGCGCTCGAAGATCTTGTACTGCTTGGCGACAAGCAGTGCTGCGGGACCGGCCACCTTGAGCCTGTGCGCCCGCATGTCGTCGCTCGTCAATGCGGCGATGCGCATCTCCGAGTGGTCCACGAGCGCGCCCTCGATGCCGAGCACCCGGCGGGCGGACATCTTGTCGTGCGGCGGGATGCGTCCCGCCCGGCCCTTGCCCGAACGTCCCGAGACGGCCTCGGGCAGCAGCAGGTCGACCGGATACCCAGCCCGACTGATCCACGAGCCGGGCTGCGGATTTGTGAGATCGAGGTGAAAGCCAGCGGATGTCATCGCGGTCTCGAGCAGCGGGGTCGCGTCCAGCGCTGCAGGGTCGAGCGCGAGGTCGGCGTCCTTCGTCTCGGTCGCGATCGCCTCATCGACGTCGCCGGTGTGCAGGAAGATCGCTTGAGCGCCGACGAGGACGAGCGCGTCGTGTTGAGATGTAAGGGCATCGAGCGCATCCAGCAACGCCCGACGGGTCGCCGCATACAGCGGCGAGACGTCAGCCATTGGCCTTGCCCGCGGCGATGGTGCGCAGAAGCTCCTCGCCCTCGGCCGGCCCGCGACCGGGGGCCGTGAGCAGGTCGGCTGCGACCTGACCGAGCGCTGCGTAGGTGATGCCGTCGCGTTCCCACGTGTTGTCGAACACGATCGGATTGAACGGCTCGGCGAGGACTACGTTGCCTGCGCTCTCCACCGTCACGAGCCCGAGCTCGGATGCGGCCCTGTCGATGTCATCGACATAGGCCATCGCGAGCTTCGTGTCGGCGAACTCGGCGACCAGACGGGCGGCGAGCGAGCCCGTGACCGCGTAGCGAAACGGCGCGTCTTGCAATCGGGCGAGCAGCCGCTCGATGCCGCGAGGCTCCAGAAACAGGCTCGTCGTGTTGGACTCCGCAAACGAGTAGTCCTCGGTCCAGCGCTCGATCAGTCGCGTGCGGTCGACGTCGACAACCGTGCCGCCATCACCCCGCTCGACGACGGCTTCGCGCTCGAGCAGTTCGAACACGCGGCTGATGGTCCCCAACGACGTCCCGCTGCGCTCGGCGAGCTCGCGAACCTTGACCGGCGGCTCGGCGTCGAACAGCGCTCGCACGACCCGTGCCGCGGCAACACCCGTCAGTGACCGCAGCCCGCGACGCTCCGGCGCCGGGTCGCGATCGGCACCGGAGTCCGAGACGTACAAGCCGGGCCGCGCCAGCGCGATGCGAATGTTGCCGGTGGTGTCCGCATAGTTGACGCCACGCCGTGCAAGCTCGTCGCGAACGCGACGCGAGAGAAACCGTCCGGCAACGATCGGCGGCCCGCGCTCAGGCCCGTCAGCAGGCAGATCCACGGTCAACATCCGCGCCTGATCGAGCACGCCCTGCAGGTCGCGGCCGTCGACGCGCATCTTGGCCTCCACGGCTACGACACCCCTGGTCCCGTCCGGCGCCGTGACGGTGAGCACGGCGTCGGCGATGCTTCGGCCGACGCGCTCTCCCGCGGCCATGCTCATATCCCAGCCTTCTGGCAGCCGCTCGCGGAAGGCAGCGTCCAGCGCGCGCAGGATGTCGCTTTCGCGGCGGATTCGGGTGGGGGGTGGCGGTTGCATCGGAGTTGCGTTCCGTGTCATGCGGAACAGGTCGCGAGAGCGGAACCTGTCCTTGCAAGTCACGTGAGTATAGGTATTCCTGGCCGCTGTTCCAATTCATGCCAGTGTTCCGCGTACTGCGGAACATCGCTGACCCCGGGAACTCGTGGTACGCGCGGACGATGTGCGCATGTACTGCGCAGCAAGGGGCGCGTCAGCGAGCTCCGCTCGCCTCCGGCGGGATCCGGTAGCCGTCATAGATCGCACCGAAGATCAGCTCCCCCGCTCGAACGCGGAAGTCTTCGTCGTCGAGGAGCGCCTTCAGCAGCGTCGCCTGGCGCTCGCGATCGCCGCCAACGGCGAGTGCCGCCGATCAGCAGGTTGTCACGTTCGCGCACGAAGTCATCGCGAAGATTTGCTTCGGCCTCGTCGACGAGGGCGATCACGACGCCGCGCGCGTCGAGCAGCTCTCCGAGCGCATGCACGCAAGCCGCGCGCAGGTGCCTTCGATCGACTACGACCTCAACCCTGAATCGACGCCGATCGCCCCCGAGGACTTCGCCCGTCCACAGTCGTGCGACCTGCAACCGGAACCGACGCCATCCGACGCAGCCGGGCTCGATCGATGAGCAACGGCCGCCCACCACGACGCGTCGCGCTCACGCTCGCCGTCGATGAGCGAGCGGCGCTGCGGGCCATCGCCGTGCGCAGGGGCGAACCTGAAGCGACGACCGCTGCGCGCTTCGTGCGCGCCGGCCTGGCTGGCGACGGCGCCGAGCTCGACGAGCCGCCGCAGCGCCGCCGCGGACCGAAGTCCCCGCCACGCCGTGAGCCGAGGGCCGGCGACGGATGCCCGTGGCTTCCGGCCAGTGAGCACAACACCGCGGTCGCCCGGCTGCGCGACCGCTACCCGAGTGACCTGCGCCACGTCCCCAACCACCTGGGCGAGGACCGCGCACTCGCCGAGCGGATCGCCGCCTTGAGCGTCTGGCGCGCCGAGATCGACGCCGGCCTGCACCGTGACCCGCGCGTCGAGCTCGCGTTCAGCGACGAGCTCGCGCGCACCTCGCGCTGGCTCGAGGAGCGTCGAAGGCGGACCCGGTGACCGCGTCACAGCGCGCAACAGTCGCACACCGTGCATCTAGTCTGTCCTGGCCGTTTGTCCGTGCGCGCCTGCCGGCGACGGACGGGCGCGCAACTGCGACGCAGTGCGGGTCAGTCGCCCTCGGTGTCGGTTGCAAGGTGCACGAAGCGCGGGTCGCAGACCAGTGCGAGGCACAGCGCGGTGATGTCGCGACGGTCGTGGTCGTCGCGGGGCAGCGCCTCGATCTGCGGGGCGAGATACCAGCGTCGGGCGCCGACGATCGCCACCGGCTCCCCACGCCGAATCAGCATATGGCCCATGCCGCCGTAGGCGCCGAGGGGGCGAGATTCGCCCCCTCGGATGCGCCGCGCTCAGTCGCGCCTGCGGTTCGCGAGCTGCAGCCGTGCCTTGTAGATCACCCCACGCGCCCGCGCAGTCGTGATGTCGTTGCGGGCCGCGATCTCCGTTGCGTTGAAGCCGGCGACTTGGAGCAGCAGCATCTCGCGCCGGCGCGGGTGCAGCCATTCGAGCGCCGCGAGCGTGTCGAGCAGCTCGTCGCGATCAATGCCGTTGCGGCGCGCGGTGTAGCGGCGCGCGTTGGTCAGCGCCGCGAGGTCGTCACCGTGCGCGTGTCGCGCGCACCGGGCGTGCAGTCGCCATGCCTCGCGCGTGGCGACCGTCACGAGCCAGGCGAAGACGGACTCACGCCGTGGCCGGTGGCACAGCAGCTGCAGCCATGCGAACGAGCACGCGTCCTCGATGTTCGCCTCGCTGGTGCGGACCGCGGCGCCGACGACGCGACGCAGCTTGTCAGCGTGGGCGGCGTAGAGGCGCTCCTCGTCGCCGAGCAGTTCGAGCTTGGCCGGCGCCGCGCTGCCCCGGCGGCTGGTGGGCGGTTCGTGGCGGTTGCTGGACATGGCCGCCCATGAGCACGCACGCGTGGCGGGTGACAAGGTGCGCCCGTCAGGGGCCGGTGCATGCCGGCGCGAAGCGCGCACCTTGCGCCCGCCTACGCGGGCGTGCTGGGCTGCGCCATGCTCCGGCGACCAGCCACGAACCGCCGACGGCGGGCCGGGGGCGAATCTGACCGGCTTGCCGCCTATTGCTGACATGCGCCCACTACCTCCCTCTGACCGCCGGACCACCCGATGAGCGTCCAACGCCGAGCCCGCGCCGGCCGGCGCACCGTCTGGCAGGTCACGTGGCGCGACCCCGATGGGCGCCAGCGTGCCGAGAGCTACCCGACCCGCCGCCTCGCCGAGGCCCGCGACAGCGAGCTACGCGACCTACGCTGGCAGGGCAAGCTCGACGAGGCCGACGCCGGCGCCGAGCCGCTCTACGACGCGGCCGACGCCTGGTGGACCGACCACGTCGAACCGAACCTCGCGCGCTCGACGATCCTCAGCTACGTCCACGTGCTCGACCACCATCTGCTGCCGCGCCTCGGCGAGACGCCGATCCGCGACATCAGCCCGGCGCATGTCGTCGCGCTGCAGCGCGAACTGCGCGACGCCGGTGTCGGCACCGCGATGAGCCACCGCATCCTGATGGTCTTGAGCGGGATCATGCGCCACGCCGTGCTGCGCGGGCGACTGGACCGCAACCCAGTCCAGCCGGTGCGCGTGCCGCTGCCCAAGCGCGTCCGCGCGATCCGGCCGCTCCCGCCCGCGAGCGTCGAGCGCATGCGGCGCGCCCTGCTCGATTCCGACGACCTCGAAAGCGCGACGCTCGTGAGCCTGATGGCGTACGCCGGGCTGCGGCCGGGCGAGGCGACCGCGCTCGCGTGGGAGCACGTCGGCGCGCGCACGCTGCTCGTCGAGCAGGCGAGCAGCGGTGATGGTGGGACGGCGAAGGGGACGAAGACCGGCGCGATCCGCACCGTGCGGCTGCTGGCGCCGCTCGTCGACGACCTCGCGGCCTGGCGATCAAGCAGCGCCCGAGACGGCGGCCCTCTGTTTCCGCGCCGCGACGGCACCGCCTGGACGATGACCGACTACCGCAACTGGCGCCGGCGCCGCTTTGACCCGGCCGCGGAGACCGCCGAACTCGACGGCGTGCGGCCGTACGACCTGCGCCACTCGTTCGCGAGCCTGATGATCCAGGCCGGCTACTCGTCGGTGGAGCTCGCCGCCGAGCTCGGGCACGCGCCGACGCTCACGTTGAACACGTACGCGCACGTCTTCAGCGAGTTCGCACGGGGTGAGCGCGTCGATCCTGAGCAGCTCATTGAGCAGATACGGGCGTCGTCGTAGCCGGGTCATACCGAGTGCAGCGCCAGCGAGACACGAAGAGAGCGTGTTCCCGAGTGACGGCGGAGCACTGCAAACGTCGAGACGGCGCTCTGCGCCGAGCGCGTGAACTGTCCATAAGCGCCGCATGCGGCGGCGGGTGATCGTTGGACGTTGTTTCAACCAATCGGCAACTGCGTCTTCGATACGAGCGAGGCCACGTGGCTCCGGCCCTGGAGGTAGGCGACGGCTATACCCACGCTCTGGCTCCGTGCGGTGAGTGCCCGCTGAGTCGTCTTGTCCAGGCCGTGAATCCAGTGCAGACCAACCGCGTAACCGCGAAGCACCTCGGGATTGTGCTCCCTTGAGACATCCGACTTGATCCAGTCGCGGTCGGCGGGTCGCCCTCCTCTCAACATCACGACCGCGGCGATGGCTCGAAGGAACTCGGGCTCGTTGCGATCCTTGACACGACGTGACGCCTCATCGGCCCAGCGTGCCGGGAGCGTGCCAGGATGCTCGAGCATCGCTGCGAACAGCCAAGTCGAGAGGTACGAGGACTGGCATCGAGCAGGATCACCGAGGAAGCCTGCCAGGCTCTCAACGACGCGCGGCCGGGTGATGAATGGCCGCAGATAGGCCGCCACGATCCTCGAGACGGGCGCGAGATCTTCCAAGCGCCTGAGAACGAGCGTCAGCGTGCTGCTCTCGCGGAGCTTTGTGAGTCGCCAGAGACTGAACTTCGCATGGCGCTCATTAATGCCAGCTTCGGCCTTCAGCGCGTTCCGCAGAATCGTCTTGAGCGCCTTCCTGGCGGCCGTAAAGCTCTTCGCGTTCGTCAAGTACGCGACACGATCAAGATCGGCGTCGTCATCGAGATCCGCTCGGGCCGCTTTTGCGTGCAACAACTGGGTCTTGGCTGCACTCACCAGTAGACCGCGCGCCCGCGTCTCCTGCTGAAACTTGCGAATTGCCTTGTATCCGTCCTCCTTTGTATCGACGACGATGCGGATGTCGTCCATGTAGCGCGAGTAGCGCCAGCCTGCATGCAGCATCGCTCGGTCCACGGGAGCTAGGTACAGGTTTCCGAGCACCCGCGACGCATTTGGACCCTGAGGGAGGCCTATGCCTTGGTCAGCTCCCCAGGACTTGAGGACGTCGCGCATCACGTTCAAGGTGTTGGCATCGATGTTGAGCGCCTCTATGTCCGCGAGTAGTCCGCGGTGCGGCACAGTGTCGAAATAAGCCGTAAGGTCGGTCTTGACTAGCCAAGGGTCGCTCGTTTCCGCAAGTTGCGCACGCACGAAGCGACGCCAGGCTACCCACTGCCTCGCAGGGTGCTTCGTGAAGAAGCGCGGTGCCTCGGACAGCCGCGACGAGAAGATGCTCTCGGCCATGAGTGCGTCAACACGGTCCGCGAATGAGGCCACGGCCGCCTGGAACGCGACGCGATCGTGCAACGACAAGAGCGTCCCCAGTCGCGTAAGCATTAGTGACTTATCAATCTCGACGACCCTGCTTGATCCTGGACCCGCCCGGTCGAACACCGCCGCCGCGCGTGCGAGCAGCCCGGCGGTGTCGGTGAGAACGTCCTCGTGCTGGAGGACGTCTGGAACCCAAAGATCCTGTTTGAGATCCGTAGCCCGCACATGCTCGAGGGCACGGTCAAGATCAACGGTCATACGCCGCGACTGCCGGCGTGAGCGCGGATGGGCGTTGGGCAGCGCCTGCGCGTCAATCAGCCATTGTCTGCCGCTCTTTCGAGCGGCGATCCGCCCCTCCTTCGCCATACGGCGGGCGGTCGCGGGCGAAACGCGGAGTCGAACCGCCGCCTCCTCGACCGTCAGGTATTCATCCGTAGCGCTCATAGTTGCGCAAAAGCGCTCATTGAGCGTACTCACCGCGGACTACCCGGACCTGTATCGGCGACCGAGCCGCGAGGCTCGGAGCACTCCGCCAGATGTCCGTCGGCCAGACGCAAGCGCCGCCCTTCGCGCGCACAGGAGCAGTGAGGGCAACCGTGTTCTCGCCGGGCCCAGACATCGACGCGCTGTTCCGCGCGCGACAAGCGACCGCGGGTCCGAGTTATCAGTCGGCCATGCCGTCGACGCTCACCGTCGTGACAGCCACAAGCGCAACCGGCGCCGCCAACCGGCGGCGGTCTCGTCGGGCCGATGAAACCCCTGCGCGTCGGACTCGTCGAGAACCGGCTTCCGCGAGCCGTCTTCATAGAACCGCCGCTTGAGTTCGAGGTCGACGGCGCGATTGGCGTGGATCTTGTCCTTCGACCAGGCGCCTGCCCAGTGCACGCGACTGTGCTCGATCCAGTAGTGCGACCGGCACGGAAAACTCCAGTTGCCGACCGAGCGGCTGAGACTCACCGTCTCGCCGTCGTAGGCCAGGTGCCAGTCGGTCGGCGTGAGCGGCGTGATGACGCGCTGTCCGCAGCCGCACAGGCAGCTGTGGACGACCGTCGCGTAGTGCATCGAGATGTAGAGCGTGTTCGGCTCAAGCTGCTCGGGGACGAACTCAACGAATCGGTGTTCGATGAGCTGCGCGCGCAGCGGCCCCCTCATGCTGCCGCCCGGTTCCTCTCGTCGCCGCCCTCGCCCGCCACGACCCTCGAGGCGCTGGTGTCCTCGACCGCGGTCCGGGCGTCGGGCGCGACCGCCTCTCGCGGGTCGGGGGTGCCGCCGTCGCGGGCCGTGTCCTCGTTGTGGATGTAGTTACCGTCGATCTCGTAGACGCTGTGATGCTCGCCGTCGAGGTCGACGTAGAAGCCGCAGAGCTTCTTCCACTTGATGGTCGCCAGCGCCGCGTTGAGCATGTTGAGGTCGGCGATCTGGACGTTGTTGCGGTAATCGTTGGCAGGATCGTCGGCGGCGGCGAACGGGATTCGGTCGTACTTCCAGACGTGATCGCGCTTGTGCGGCGTGCTGGTCGTGACGCGCACCTGCCCGCCAAGTGCATCGTCGGCCGAGTAGATCCCCATGCCGACGTCCGTGAACCGCATCCCGGCCGCCTCGAGCGAATCGACGATCAGGCGCCGCGCCGCGCCGTCATCGACCGCGATGAAAACGAAGTCCATCTCCCCGAGCTCATCGACGTTGGAGCCATCGACGTAGACCGCGTGGGCCACGATCTGTCGGCGCATCGGCGAGTAGCTGTCCTTGTAGTAGTCGACCTTGTTGACCTTCGCGCTCAGATCGGACACCGACGCCGCCCCGGGCGATCGGAACGCGTTGTGCTGGAGCAACACGTCGCCGTCGTACAAGTGAATCTCGGCGACCGGCGTCTTAGCGACGAGGTCGAGGATGTAGGCGCCGGTGCCGCCGAGGCCGACGATCGCGACCTTATGGCCCCGCAGTCGTGCGGTGGCGACGCTGACGCCGGCGCGGCTCGACGCGCTCTCGACGTACTCGAAGACGGAATCATCGTCGCTCGAGACGACACCATGCGTAATGGCGGTCGCGGCTGACTCGATCGCCTGTGCTGGCCCGGAGAGGATGCTGACGTACGTCGTCATCTTCTCGTAGTAGTCGCCATAGCCGGCGGCTGGCTTGTGGGAGAACAGGTGCTGCGAGACCAGCCCTTCCAGGAGGTTCTGCCCGCCGCTGGCGATGATGTCGATCGGCTTCCCGGTCTCGTCGTGAGGCGCGCCGCCCGTGAAGTGCACGGTGTGGTCCTGCGGCCGCTCGGCAACGTCGCCGGCAAGCGTGAGACTGGAGGCAAGGGTCCCGCGGAGGACCCGGGCCTGCTCGTCGACGTAGGGGACGGAGTGCAGGAGCAGGTAGCCGTTTCGGATCGCGATCTCGTAGCCGTCGTCGACGAGGCGCTTGAGGTCGGGACTACGATTTATCGGTCGCCGTGACATTGAAGACCATCCCTTTCTTCACCTTCACGGTGGCGCCCTTCACCAGCGAGCCCTGCGGGGACTCGTCGGCGCCCCGGCGGTAGGTGACGGTGACCATCCAGTTCTCGCCCTCCGGCGGGTTGCCGTCGTAGGCGAGGTCGACCACCTGTTCGAAGGTGATCTCCTTCGTGGTGATGGTCTTCTCCTGCGCGTTAACGACGATCGTCGTTTCGTGCTCGTGATCCGGGGACTGACCCGGCTTGTCCTTGTACTTGGTTCCTTCGGGCTGCATCTCTCGATCCTCCGATCAGTCGGGGCGTCCTTCTCCTGCCAGAGTAGTACAAGAGTATATACCAAGTTGGTGTAGGATTCCATAGTGTCCGTCCGAACGCATAACCTAATCGGTACAGGCGTGCTTCTCGCGCCTCTTCGCGATGAACGTCTCCTTCAGCACCACCAAGCTCCGGAAGCTCTGCACCTTCGATCGCGATCTCCAGCGCCAGCTGGGGCCCGGCGGCGCGAAGAAGGCGAAGAGCCATCTGGCGTCGATCGCGGCCGCCGAGACGCTCGCCGACTTCCGACATCTGCCCGGGCACTGTCACGAGCTGGGGGCAGACCGTGCTGGCCAGCTAGCGCTGAACCTGCCGGATGGCAAGCGGTTGGTATTCGAGCCGGCCGACGACCCGCCTCCTACTAAGCCGGATGGCGGCCTGGACTGGGCGGCTGTCCGTTCCGTCCGGATCCTTGAGATAGGCGACTACCACTGATGACACCCGTACGGAGGGATGAGATGACCCAAAACGCAACGACGTTTCGGCCAGATTGGGCCAGCCCGCCGGGCGACACGCTTGCCGACCTGTTGGACGAGCGACGCATGACGCAGACGGAGCTGGCCGAGCGCCTCGGCGTAACCCTCAAGCACGTCAACCGAGTGATCAAGGGGGCAGCGACCATCTCGCCGGACCTTGCTTTGGGACTCGAGAAGGTCTTTGGCGCTTCGGCAGCCTTTTGGATGACGCGCGAAGCGCACTACCAGGCCGCCCGGGCTCGGCACGAGCAGCGACAGAGCTTTGCGAAGGCGGTCGGGTGGGCAAAACAGTTCCCCATCAAAGAGCTTCGGAAGCGAGGGATCTTGCCGCGGGGAAGCGACGGCCCGGAACTCGTTGAGCAAGTACTCGGCTTCCTCGGAATCGCGCACCCGGACCAATGGACGGAGCCGCAGGTCGCCTATCGAAAGTCCCAGAAGTTCGATAGCGACCAGTTCGCGCTCGCGACTTGGTTGCGCGAAGGTGAATTGCAGGCCACCGACGTCGACTGCGCGCCTTACGACGAGGCGCGCTTCCGCGAAGTGCTCCAGCAGGCACGATCACTTACGCGGCTCGCGCCTGAGGCATGGTGGCCTGAGCTCCAAGCCCGCTGTGCTTCAGCAGGAGTTGCCGTTGTTCTCGTCGATGTATACGCCGGCGCCAAAGCAAACGGCGCGACTCGCTGGCTTGCGCCAGACAAGGCTTTGATCCAGCTCAGCCTGCGGTACGCCTGGGAGGACATCTTCTGGTTCAGCTTCTTCCACGAGGCTGGGCACGTGGTCCTACACAGGAAGAAAGACGTCTTCGTCGAGGTGGCGGGGAGGGACAAGTCGGCCCACCCACGTGAGCAGCAACTCGAAGCTGGGGCAGATCGGTTCGCCGCAAAGACCCTTATCCCACCTCCACATGACAGACGCCTACTTGGCCTGAAGCTACGGGACGTGGACGCCTTCGCTCAAGTGCTGGACATCGCCCCAGCGATCGTCGTCGGCCGGATGCACCATGAGGGGATTCTCCCCTGGAACCAGGGCAACGCATACCGCAGGCGTCTCAAGTTCGTCGACTGAGCGCGCGGTCCGCCGGAAGCCAAAGTGCGACTTGAGGCCGTTGTCGCCGCGCTATCGCTCTCGCGTGAAAACGGTCATTTTCGGCCGACCGACCGATGGATCCACACCTGCCTCGAGCGACAATCGGCCTTCCATCGCGAGCCCTCCCCGTCCGTAACGCGACGAGCAAAGCAAGTCCGCTGTGCCCAGCGCGCTCAGCGAAGGGGGCGGTGGCAGTGCAGGTTCGCTGCGCAGGATGCGCACGGCGGCGAGCGCCTTGGGGCCGGGGATTAGCTGCTGCGCCCGGGAGGTACCCATGCGCCCAGGCTGTCTCGTTCCCGCACCGATGTTGGCGGAAATGTTGGCGGATGGCCGTATCCGATCTCCAACCCCAGACCCCGGTGGAAACGAAAGCCCCGCAAATGCGGTGCTTTCGCCAGAGCCGACGAGCGGATTCGAACCGCTGACCCCTTCATTACGAGTGAAGTGCTCTACCAGCTGAGCTACGTCGGCAACGACCGACCATCCTATTGGGCCGTTGCCGGGGGGCCTTCAGGCTTGCACGGACGGCGCGCGCGCGCCGTCGCGTGCCTCGATCTGATCGATCTTGGCGAGCAGGTGCTCGGCCTGGCGTAGGGAGGCGGCGTCGATCAGGCGGCCGTCCAGCGACACGGCGCCGCGGCCCTCCTTGGCGGCGTCCTGCATCGCTTGGATGATCCGTCGCGTGCGGTTCTGAAGCGCCTCGCTGGGCGTGTAGACCTCGTGCGCGAGCTCGACCTGGCTGGGGTGGATCGCCCACTTGCCCTCGAAGCCCATGATCGCGGCCCGGCGCGCTGACGTCTTGAAGCCCTCGGGGTCGTTGAAGTCGCCGAACGGGCCGTCGATCGGGCGCAGGCCGTTGGCTCGGCACGCCACCGCGATGCGCGACAGCGGGTAGTGCCACTGGTCGCCCCAATGACGGTCCCGCGCGCCCTCGTGATCGGGGTCGGTCAGCACCGAGTAGCCGTGCTCGGAGCCGCCGATCGTCGCCGTGTGGCTCTGGATCGACGCGGAGTAGTCGGCGACGCCGAAGACCATCGCCTCCATGCGCTCGGGGCACTCGCGCGCAATCTCGTCGACGTTGAACATGCCCTGCGCGGTCTCGATCAGGACGGCGATGCCGAGGCGCTCGGTCAGGCCGCGGCCGTCCTCGATCTGCGTCAGCAGCGTTGCGATCAGATGGACGTCGGCGGCGCACGAGGCCTTCGGGATCAGGATCGTGCTCAGGTGCTCGCCGGCGGCCTCGACGACGTCGACGACGTCGCGATAGCACCAGTGCGTGTCCAGGCCGTTGATCCGCAGCGAGATCGAGGCTTGACCCCAGTCCTGCTCGGAGAGCGCTGCGATGACGTTCGCGCGCGCCTGCTCCTTGTCGGCCGGAGCGACGGCGTCCTCGAGGTCGAGCATGACGTAGTCCGCTCCGACCGCGGGAGCCTTCCCGAGCATGCGCAGGTTGCTGCCCGGCACGCAGAGCTCGCTGCGGTGGAGTCGAGGTGCTGGCGCCATGAACGTCCTCTCATCGGTAAATCGACAGAACCGTGTGAAACCTATCCAACCGCCGGGCCGGCCAGCACGAGGTTGGCGCTGTTGACGAGACCGGTCGTCCTCTGCCACCGTGGAAGGCATGACGACATCCGCTGCGGCGCCCCTCGCCCCGACCGAACGCCTGCTGTGCGGCCCCGGGCCGACGAACGTCGACCCGATCGCGCTGGCCGCGATGCAGCGGCCGATCCTCGGCCATCTCGATCCCGAGCTGCAGGACATCCTCACCGAGGTCGTGCGGATGCTGCGCATCGTCTACAGGGCCCCCGACGGCCTCGTCCTGCCCCTCCAGGCGACGGGCACGAGCGGCATGGAGACGGGCCTGGTCAACCTCACCCAGCCGGGCGACACGGTGATCGTCGGCGCCTCGGGGTACTTCGGCCGGCGCCTGATCGAGATCGCCAAGCGAGCCGGCTGCGACGTCGTCGAGGTCGTCGAGGACTGGGGCGTGCACGTCCCCAACGAGCGGCTCCTCGCGGCCGCTGAGGAGCACCCGGACGCCGTGCTGATGGCCGTCGTCCACGGCGAGACGTCGACGGGCAGCCTGCATCCGCTGGCCGAGCTCGGCGCCGCCATGAAGGACTCCAGCACGCTGCTGATGGCCGACTGCGTGACGACGCTCGGCGGAACGGAGCTCGACATCGGTGGCTGGGGCATCGACTACGCGTACTCCTGCACGCAGAAGTGCGTGGGCTCGGCGCCCGGCATGTCCCCGATCGCCGTGTCGGAGGCCGCGATCGAGCGCTTCGATGCTCGCCGGATACCGGCGCCGTTCGCGTTCGACTTCAACCTGCTCAAGAAGTACTGGGTCGACCGGCCGACCGTCTACCACCACACCGCGCCGATCCTGCACATCTACGCGCTCTACGAGGTCCTGCGCGCCACGCTCGACGAGGGCGTGCAGGAGCGCTGCGCGCGCCACGTGGCCGCCGGCACGCACCTCCAGGAGCGCGTGCGCGTCGCCGGCATGCGCCTGATCGCCGAGCCCGGGCACCAGCTTCCGCAACTCAGCGCGATCCGGGTTCCCGACGGCGTCGACGGCAAGGCCGTCGCGTCCGAGTTGCTCAGCGAGCACGGCATCGAGGTCGGCGGCGGGCTGCCGGGCGCTCCGCCGATGTGGCGGATCGGCCTGATGGGCCCGAACGCCACGACGCAGACCGCCGATCGCGTGCTCGACGCGCTGCTGGGCGTGATGCAGCGGCACGGCGCGGCGGTCTCGGCGTAGCCCGCGCCGCGCCGGCTGGCCGAACTCAGCGCACAGCGGCCCCGATCGCGCTTCCCGCCGCCTCGATCTCCTCCAGCGTCGAGGCCGTCCACAGCCGCTCGATCCCCTCGCCGGCCCACGCCCGCCGCGCCACGGTGCTCGAGCCGGCGACGGCGTGCAGCGGCACGCCGGCCGCCCGTGCCCGACGGGCGAGCTCGCCGACGATCTTGCCGCCGAAGCTCTGCTCGTCGATGCGGCCCTCTCCGGCGACGACGAGCGCCGCCGCCCGCATGCGCTCGTCGACGCGCAGGGCGTCGAGCACCGCCGGCGCGCCGGGCCGCAGCTCGGCGTCCAACGCCGCCCACAGCCCGCCCGACAGCCCGCCCGCGCAGCCGGTGGCGGGCACGCCGCGCGGGTCGCGGGGAAGCTCCTCGGCGAAGCGCGCGAGCCGGTCCTCCAGGCGAGCGACGAGCGCGGCGTCGGCGCCCTTCTGGGGTCCGAAGACGCTCGGGGCGTCCTCGAAGGGCCAGCGCACGTCGCACAGCACCGCGAGTCGTGCGCCACCAAGCCCGCCGCCGGCGGCGATCGCCTCGATCGCGCCGCGCCCGCCGTCGGTCGTCGCGCTGCCACCGGCGGCGACGAGGATCTCGTGCGCGCCCTCGCGGACCGCGGCGAGGATCAGCTCGCCGGTGCCGCGCGTGGATGCCGCCCAGGCGTCGCGCTCGTGCGCGGCGACGCGGGCCAGGCCGGACGCCTGCGCCATCTCCACGATCGCCGTGTCGCCGACCATCGCGAAGCGGCAATCGACCGGCCGGCCGAGCGGATCGCCCGCGCGACACGCCACGAACCGGCCTCCGAGCGCGTCCGCAAGCAGCTCCATCGTGCCCTCGCCGCCATCGGCCACGGGGCAGCGGTCGGCCTGCAGCCCGGCCCGTTCCAGGCCGCGCGCCAGGGCGTCGGCGACCGTCGTCGCGTCGAACGTGCCCTTGAAGGAGTCAGGTGCGACGAGCACGCGGGTCACACCGGGAACGCTAACCCGTCGCGATTTCCGAGAAGCTTTCGCTGTGAGCGCGCCGACCAGCCGACCCACATTCGATCTGCAATGCCACTCGACCTGCTCGGATGGGGCGCTGGAACCCGCTGGCGTCGTGGCCGCCGCGGCAGCGGCCGGCGTCACGCTGCTCGCGCTGACCGACCACGACACCGTCGACGGCGTCGACGAGGCCCTCGCTGCTGCCGGCGAGCACGGGATCGACCTCGTGCCGGCGATCGAGCTGTCGACCGTCGACGAGCTCGGCGAGGACTTCCACGTGCTCGGCTACGGCATCGACCACACCGACGCCCGGCTGGCCGAGCGCCTGACGCTGTGGCGCGCCGACCGCGCCGACCGCGTCGAGCGGATGGCGGCGCTGCTGGGAGAGCTCGGCCTGCCCCCCGACCGCGAGGAGATCGACGCGCGCCTGGAAGCGGGGCGCCCCGTCGGACGGCCGCATCTGGCGGCCGCCGCGATCACCGCCAACCGCGAGCTCCTCGAGCCGGCCGGTCTGGCGGAGCCGTCGGCGTTCCTGGAGGCCTATCTCATTCCGGGCTGCCCGGCCTACTGTCGCCGCGAGACCCCGACCGTCCCCGAAGCGATCACGGCGATCCACGACGCGGGCGGCCTCGCGGTCTGGGCACACCCGTTCTGGGACCTGTGGATGCACGGCGAGGTCCGCGAGGCGCTCGCGCGCTTCAAGGGCGCCGGCCTGGACGGCGTCGAGGCGTTCTATGCCACCCACGACCGCGAGCAGACGTTGCTGCTGGCGCGCCTGGCCGGCGAGCACGGGCTGCTGACGACCGGCTCCGCCGACTTCCACGGTCACGAGCACAGGCTCTTCTCACGCTTCCGTGCCTTCGACCTGTATGGCTGCGAGCCGAATCTCGGACCGATCGGCGCACACGCATGACAGCACCGCCGGCGAGCACGACGACCGGTCCGGCGACCCTCCCCGGGTGACACCTCAGTCATCGCGTTGTCCCCTGCTGAACTGCGATGTCGCGTGAAGATGGCGGGAGCTATCTGCTCAGCGCACGGACCAGCCGGGAGCCGAGCGCGTCGAGCGCGAGCTCCTCGTTGGGGTTCAGCGCGAGCGCCGCCCGCGTGTCCTCGACGTGCATCTGACCGCGGCGCAGTGCCGCGGCGCCGATGCCGCTCGCGGCATCCTCGGCCAACTCGGCCGAGCGATCGCTGTGGTGGACGAGCTCCGCCGCCCCGTCGAGCACGCAGGCGACGTCGCGCAGCCACAGGCCGACGAGCGCCAGCCCGCGATCCAGGGCCGCCGTCTGCGCACGACGCGCCACTCGCTTGCCGCGCTCGGCGGCCTCGCGGCGCATGCGTGCGTGATCCTTGCCGAGCGCGTAGTGCAGCTCGGAGGCCAGCGCCGTCTCGACCTGCTCGGCGGCGCGTGCTCCGGCCGCGCGCGCCTGTTCGAGCAGCGCCATCCAGGGCCGCGCGGCGACCTCGCCCGACAGCGCGCCGCGAGCGACGGCCTCGGCGCCCGCTCGCAGCGCTACGCCCTCGCCGAGCGCCAGCGCGAGGGCGCGAGCGCCGTCGCCGAGGCCCAGCCGCGCGCACGCGTCGGCCGCCTCGGGCGTGACGCCATGGCGACCGAGGCGCTCGGCCAGCTCCGTCACGCCGGCGGCATCGAAGCGCACCTGCTGGCAGCGGCTTGCGATCGTCGGCAGCACTTCCCCCGGACGGCTGGTGAGCAGGAGGATGTGCACGAAATGCGGCGGCTCCTCGAGCGTCTTGAGCATCCGGTTGGCGGCCTGGTCGTTGAGCTCGTCGGCGTCCTCGATGACGAACACCCGGCGCGCGGATTCAAACGGCGTGCGCGCGGCGCCCGCGACGACCGCCTCGTCGACGTCGCCGACGAGGATGCCCGCCGCGCTGGCGGGCGCGACCCAGGTGAGATCGGGATGCACGCCGTGCTGCACGCGGGCGGCGGCGCCCTCGGGGTCGGCCGACCCCTCGGTCAGCAGCGCGGCCGCGAAGGAGCGTGCGACCGTGCGCTTGCCGCTGCCCGCAGGCCCGCAGAAGAGGTACGCGTGGCTCGGCGCCCCCGCCGGGGCGAGCGCGGCGCCGAGCACGGCGCGGGCGTGCGGATGGCGCTCGATGCCCGCGATCATCGGCCGAACGGTACCGTCGCGGTCGTGCGCGGTCGGCTCATCACGATCGAGGGACTCGACGGGGCCGGCAAGTCGACGCTCGCCACGGCGCTGTGCGTGCAGCTGCGCCGCGACCGGCCGGTGACGCTGCTGCGCGAACCGGGCGGCGTGGAGCTGTCCGAACGCATCCGCGAGCTCGTCAAAGACCCCGCGCTGCGCTGTGGCCCGCGCGCCGAGGCGCTGTTGTACGCCGCCGCCCGAGCGCAGCTCGTGGAGGAGCAGCTCGAGCCGCGGCTGGCGCAGGGAACCTGGGTCCTGCTGGACCGCTTCGTCGACTCGTCGCTCGCCTATCAGGGCGCCGGGCGGGGGCTGGGCGTCGACGAGATCGCCGAGCTCAACACGTTCGCGACGGGCGGCCTGACCCCCGATCGCACCCTGCTGCTGCGCGTGGATCCCGCGACCGGACGCGCCCGCCAGCAGGGTCGCGACGATCAACCCGATCGCCTCGAGCGCGAGGCCGAGGCGTTTTTCGCGGCGATCGCCGCCGCCTACGACGCGCTGGCAATGGCCGAGCCGGGCCGCATCCGCGTGCTCGACGCACGCAGGGACGAAGCGGGGGTTCTGGCACTAGCGCTGGCGGCCGTCGCGGATCTAGACTGCGATCCCTCGTGAGCGCGGCGCCGCAATTCGAGGTCGAGCGCTTCGAACGCGTCGTCGCGGGCTCGGGCACCGTCCTGCTGCGCATCTCGGGACGCTGGCGCTCGCCGAAGCCCGAGCGCCTGTCGACTCCCACGCTGCTGCTCGACGACGGCCGCCGCACCAGGCGCCTGGATCAGCTGCCCGGACCCGACGACGCGCAGCCGCGAGCCGGTCCAGACGCGCCGTCCTGGCGCGCCGCGTTCTCGGCGCCCGCCGAGCTGCTCGAGAACAGCTCGCTGTCCTTCGCGCTGGAGACCTCCCGCGGGACCGTCGACCTGCCCCGCCCGCAGGAGGCGGCGGTTCACAAGCGCCAGCCCGAAGCGCCCGCGGCTCCGGCGGACCGGCGGCGCCGGCCGTCTGAGCCCGAGCCCCAAGCCGAGGCCGACGATCGCGACTCGACGATCGCTGCGCTGCAGGCGCGCCTGCAGGACGAGCGCTCGGCCCGTGCCGCCGCCGAGCGCGCGGCAGGCGAGGCCGAGCGCGTGGCAGGCGAGGCCGAGCGCGTGGCCGAGCAGGCCCGGGCGCAGGCGGGCGACGAGCTCGCGCGCGCACGGCAGGAGGCCAAGGCGGCGCGCGCAGAGGCCGACAAGGCGGCGGTCCGCGCCGAGGCCAGTAGCCAGGCCGCTCGTCAGGAGACCAAGACGGTCACGCAGCGCGCGGAGGCTGCCGTCCAGGGCGCACGAGAGGAGGCTCGCAAGCAGTTCGAACGAGACCGCGTTCAGGCCGAGCGCCGGCTGGAGCGCGAGCGCGCGGCACTCGCCAAGCGCGAGGAGCGCCTGGCCGCCGACACCGAGAGCGCGGGCGACGAGCTCAAGCAGCTGCGCGAGCAGGCGGCCTCGGCCGCCGAGGCGCGCCGTGCCGCTGAGGCCGCGTCGCAGCGGACCGCCGCCGAACTGCAACGCTCGCGCGCTCAGGCGAAGGCGCTCGAGGATGCGCGCGAGGCCGCCGAAGCGCTCGCGGCCGACCGCACTCGCGAGATCGAACAGGCACGCAAGCAGGCCGCCGATTCCGATGCCGCGCGCCGCGAGGCGGCAGATCACGCCGAGCAGACCTTGGGCGAGCTGAAGGAGGCGCAGCGCGCGCGGCTGGAAGGCGATGTGGCTGTCGTCGCCGGGCGCGAGGCCGAAGCCCGCGTCGAGCAGGCCGCCGCGCGCATCGGCGAACTGGAGCGCAAGCTCGAGCAGGCCGAGGGCCGCGTCGAGCGCGGCGAGTCCGCCGAGCGCGATGTCGCGGCGCTCACCGAACGGATCGCCGAGCTCGAGCGCGCCGCCGTCGCGCGCCAGCAGGCCGCCGCCGAGGCGACCGCGGCCCACGAGCGGGCGCTGCGCGAGCAGCAGCGCAAAGCCGAGGCGGACCTTGCGCTCGCGGGCAACGAGATGCGCGCCGAGGCCGAGCGCGCGGGAGCACTGCGGACCGACGTCCAGCGGACCTCCGGCGAGCTGCAGCGGCTAGCCGAGGCGCGCGCCACCGAGCAGCGCGAGCGCGAGGCGCGCGAGCAGGAGCTGCGCGCGCGCGCCGAGCAGGCCGAGGAGCGCCTCGAGCAGCTCGAAGGACACGCGGCGCAGACCAGCGAGGGCCAGGCGACGCAGGCCCGCGAGCGCGCTGATCTGCTCGCGGCGTCCGACGCGCGCGTCGCCGAGCTCGAGGCCCAGCTTGACCAGGCTCGCAAGCGCGAGCAATCGGCGGGCGAGCTGGCGCAGAGGATCGCCGACCTGCAAGCCGACCGCAAGCGCGCTCGCGACGAGCTCGCCGCGCTCACCGAGCGCCATGCGGCCGCCAGCGCCGACGCCGAGGACGCGGCCGCCCGCTACGACGACGAGGCGGCAGCGCACGCGCAGGCGCAGCGCCAAGCCGCTGATGCCGAGGCCGAGCGGGAGGCCGCCCAGCGCGCGGCGCGGCAGGAGGGCGAGGCGCGCGCTGCGCTGGGCCAGCGCATGGCCGAGCTGGACGCCACCGCCGCTCGCGTGCCCGAGCTGGAAGCCGAGGTCGAGCGCCTGCGCGACAGCGAGGCCGCCGCGCGACGCGGCTCCGAGCAGCGCGTGGCAGCGATGCGCCGCGAGCTCGAGCCACTGCGCGGGCAGGCGGCGCGGACGTCGAAGCTCGAGCTCGAGCTGCACACCGCGCGCGAGCAGTCGCGGCGGGCCGCGGAGCTCGAACAGCGCGTCGCGGAGCTCTCCCAGCGAGCCGCCCGCGTCGACGAGCTCGAGGAGCAGCTGCGCGCGTTCGCCTTCAAGGCCGCCGGGCGAACGGCCGCCGTCGAGACCGCGCGCGAGCAATCCGCCGCGCACCTCGCCGAGCTGCAGGCAGCGCGCCAGCAGGTGGCCGAGCGCGACGCCCAGCTCACGGCCGCCCGCGAGCTGTCGGCGACACGCACCCGCGAGCTCGAGGACGCGCGCCAGCAGGTCATCGAGGCGGACGAGCAGCGAACGACCGCCCAGCAGCTCGCCGCCACGAGGCTGGCTGAGAGCGAGGCGGATGCGCGCGAGCTGGTGCAGGCGGAGCAGGAGCAGGCCGCGGACCGCGAAACGCAGGCCGAGGCCCAGCTTCAGGCCGCGCTGGCGCAGGCCGCCGACCGCGAGGCCGATCTGCGAGCGGGCCTCGAGACCCGCCTGCAAGCCGCCCGCGAGGAGGCCGCCGAGCGGGAGACCGAGCTCAAGGCCGAGCTGCATGCCTCCAACGAGGCGGCGGCTCGCCAGGTGGCCGAGCTGCAAGCCGAGCGCGAGGAGAAGCTCCAAGCGGCCCACCAGCAGGCAACCGCTCGCGAGAACGAGCTCAGCGCCGAGCTGCAGGCCACACATGAGAACGCCGCCCGCGAGGCGGCCGAGCTGCAGGCCGAACGCGACGCGCTGCTCCAAGCGGCACGCTCGCAGGCATCCGACCGCGAGAACGCCCTGCGGTCTCAGCTCGAAGCCGCCGCCGAGGATGCCGCGGCGCGCGAGGCGGAGCTGCGCGCCCAGCACGAGGCGCAGCTCGACGCGCAGCGTCAAGAGGCAGCCGCGCTGCAGGCACGGCTGGAGGCCGACCGCGACGCCCACGTCGAGCAGGCCGAGCGGCAGGCCGCGGAGCGCGAAGCGGCCCTCATCGCCGATCACGAGGCGCGGCTGCGCGAAGCCGCCGGGCGCGCGACCGCGCGCGAAGCGGAGCTTCGCGCGACCGCCGAGGCCCGTGCGGCGGCGCTCTCAGAATCCGCCCACGAGCAGCAGGAGACGCTCGGCGCCCAGCTCGAAGCCGCTCGCGCCCAGGCGAGCGACGAGGCCGCCGACCGCGACACGGCGCTTGAGCGCGCGGCGCAGCGCATGCGCGAGCTCGAGCAGGCACGAGAGCGCGTTGCCGCCGAGCTCGACGACGAGCGCGTCCGAGCACAGGCCGAGCTCGACACGGCGCGTGCCAACGCCGCCGCCGAGCTCAAGGCGGCACGGACCGAGGCAGAGCAGCAGAACACTGCCGCGCGAGCCGACGCCGCCACAGAGCTCCAGGCGGCCGAGGCCCGAGCGGCAGCGCAGCTGGACGAGCTGCGAGCCGAGCACGCACGCGCTCAGGAGCGCGCCGACGCCGAGCTCCACGCGGCGCTGGAGGCGGGCGCCGAGGCCGACGATGCGCATGCCGCGGCAGCCCAGGCCGCCGCCGACAACCTCGAGGCGGCGCGCGCCGCCGCCCGCGCGTACGCCGCTCAGCGCGACGAGGCCTTGGCCGAGGGCGCCGCGCGCGCCGAGGAGCTGCGCAGCGCCGAGGCGGTGTCGGCGAAGCGTGCCGACGAGTTGCGCCTCGCGCGGGGCGAGCTCGCCGAGCGCCAGCGCGGACTTGAGGCCGCGAGCGCTGAGGCGGCGCGACGTGCCGAGGAGGGCGAGGCCGCGCGCGCAACCGGACAGGCCACCGCGGCCGAGCTGGCGCGGTTGCGCGGCACGCACGAGATCACGTCCCGTGAGCTTGAGATGCTGCGCGGCGAGCAGTCCAGGACCAGCCTGCGTGCGCAGGCGGCGGAAGCGCGGATCGAGCAACTCGCGGGCGAGCTCGACGACGCGCGTGCCGAGAAGGCCAGCGTCGAACAGACGCGGGACCTCGCGCACGCCGAGGCAGCCGAGCTCGAGCGTCGCCTCGTCGAGACCCAGGAGCAGGTGGACGTCACCGAGCGCCAGCGCGCGAAGGCGGACGGCGAGCGCCAGACGCTCGAGCAGCGGTTGCGCGACCTTGGCGGCGACGCGGCGCAGCGCGCCAGCGCGCTCGCGCGCCAGCAGGAGCAGACCGCGAACCTGGCCGAGCAGCTGACCACGGCGCGCGCCGAGATCGCGGACCTCACCGTCGCACTCGAGCACGGCGGCAGCGAGCGCGAGACGCTGGAAGCGACACTCCGAGGAGCTCGCGCCGAAGCTCGGGCCCACGCCGAGGCGCTCGACGACGCCCGCGAGCTTCAGCGCGCGACCGCGGCCGAGCTCGCCGCGGCGATCAGCGCCGGCGAGGCGCTGCAGACATCACTGCAGGAGGCGACGCAGGACGCCCAGCGAGCCGAGGGGGAGCGCGCTTCGGGGATGCGCCAGGTCGATGAGCTCACCGCGGAGCTGCGTCTGGCACGACGGGAGCTCGAGGCATCGGAGTCCGGTGCCGCGGCGCTGTCGGCCGAGATCGCCGACGCCGCCGAGCGCCACGACCGCCTGGAGGCAGACCTGGCAGCGGCGCGTCGCGACGCTGCGGCGGGCATCGAGGCCGTCGGCGGCGAACGCGACGATGCGCGCGCCGCGATGGCGCGGCTCGCAGCGCAGCGCGACGAGCTTCAGGCGCGCGTGGAGGCGCTCGCCGCCGAGCGCGAGGACGGTCTGCAGCAGCTGCGCCGGATCGAGGCCGAGCGCGCGGCGGCGCACGCCCGGATCGACGTCTTGACCGGCGAGCGCGACGCCGCCTGGAGCGAGATCGACATCCTCAGCGGCGAGCGAGACAGCGCCGGCGCCGACGCGCAGACGCGCGGCGAGCAGCTCACGCAGGCGCTCGGGCGCATCGAGGAGCTCGACGGCCAGCTCGCGAGTGTCACGGCACAGGCCGTGGCCGCCAGCAACGATGCCGACGCCGTCCGCACACAGGTCCAGGAGCTCGGCGCAGATCGCAGCCGCCTGGGAGCGCAGCTCGAAGCTCTGGCCGGCGAGCGCGACGCCCTCACCCACGAGCTCGCCTCCCAGCGCGCCGACGCGCACGAGCGCCTGAACGCGCTCGCGGGCGAACGCGACGCGGCACGCGCGGAGATCGCGTCGCTCGCCGACAGCCTGGACGTCATGCGCGACGCACACAGGACGGCGCACGCGCAGCGCGACCAGGCGCGGGCCTCGGTCGACCAGCTGACGGCCGAGCTTGAGGATCTGCGGCTGGAGTCTCGGCACCTTCGCGACGACGACGCCGAGGTGCGCCACGAGCTCGAGGACGCGCTCGGCTTGGCGCGCCAGGAGGTCGACCGCCTGATGATGCTTGAGAGCGCGCTGAGCGGCGACCTCGACGACACGCTGGAGGACGTGCGTCGCGCAGCCGATCGCATCGCGCGCGACGAACGCGACCGACTCGAGTTGCAGCGCCGGCTGGACGACGCGCTCGCGGCAGTCGCCGCCGCCGAGGAGCGCGTGCTCATCGAGGAGGCCGCCCGCTCGGCGCTGGAGGCCCGCATCGACGATCTGTCCGAGGTCGGCGAGGACGCCGCCCAGCAGGCCCAGGACGCGCGCGACGCGGCCCTGAAGGCCGCGCGGGAGGCTCAGAAGCGCGCTCGGCGACGAGCCGCGGAGGAGGCCGACGCGCGCGCGGCGCAACGGGCGGCCGAGGATCAGGAGCGCGCCGAGCTGCGCGAGCGCGAGGCGCGCGAGGCGCTCGATCAGGCGGCTCGCCGCGAGGCGGAGGATCAGCAGCGCAAGGCGGCCGCCGCACGCGAGCGGCGCGCGCAGGAGGAGGCCGTCCGAGCGGCGGCCGAGGCGCGCCGCAAGGAGCGCAACGCGCGGCGGGAGAAGGCCGAGCGAGCGGCCGCGCTGCGCCGCGAGCCGGTCCCCGAGCGCAGCCCGGCGGCCAAGCCCCAGCCCAAGCCCAAGCCCAAGCCCGAGCGTCCCGGCCCCAAGAGCAAGCGGGCGCCCGAACCCGCGCCGCAGCGCGCGGTCGCACGCCAGCCGTCGACGGGTGTGAGCACGCTGCCGCGCGAGCACGGCGCGCGCCAGCTCACGAGGGCCCGCTGGCTGCCGTCCGAGCTCGCCGTGGGGATCGTGCTCGTGCTCATCACGGCCAGCGCCGCACTGCTGCTCGTGTTCGGCGTCCTGCGCGCCGCGGTCAGCTAGTACACGCTGCTACCCCGGTGGCGGGATGCTCGCCGGCGCGCTCTGCGGGGTCGGCGTCGCGGCCGGCGGAGCGGCCGAGAACGCCGGGCTCAACGGTGTGCCGGTCGCGGTCGGCGATCCGCTTGCGGGCACGTTGAACAGCACCAGGCGGCCGACGAGCGGCAGCGTGCCCTTCGTGCCGATGGGGTCGAGCTCGAGCAGTCGCATGGCCGCGGCCCGCGCGCCGGGGCGGTCGGCCGTCGTGAGGGCGAGGCGCATGAGCCGCCGCCACGCGGTCAGGCTGTAGGGCTGGCGATCGACGGCGTCCAGGAGGTAGCCGCGCGCCTGCAGCAGGCGCCCGCGGTTCTGCGCCAGGTCCGCCGCGGCGAGCAGCGACGTCACGGACGTCGGATCGAGCCGTGCCGCCGTGTCTGCCTCGGCGGCCGCGTCGCGCAGCTCCGCGTCGCTCGCCGTTCGGCTGACGGCCACTGCCGCCGTTGCCTTGGAATTCGCCCAGGCCGGCAGGATCGAGGACACGATCACGAGCCCGAGCACCACGCATGCGACCCCGAGCGCGGCGGCCCTAGGTGCGACCGATCGTCCCGCCGTCGGCGTCGGCGCCGGCGGGACGGCGCCCGTGGAGCCGTCGTGGCGCGGGATCGCAACGAGGACGCCGAGAAACGCCAGCGCGGGGATCGTCACTCCCGGGATGTCCCAGTCGAAGTCGATGAAGCCATGCACGAGCCACGCGACCGCTCCCGCGAACAGCGCGACGGCGATGTCGCGCTCGCGCCCGCCGGCCATCCCCCGTATTCGCGCCAGCGCCGCGAACAGCAGAAAGCCCAGCGCGCCGAGTGCAAGCGCCGCGCCCACGATCCCCGTCTCGGCGAGGAACTGCAGCGGCACGCTGTGGGGCTGGCGCACATCCAGCTCGACCTCGCGGTAGAGCAGGTGGGTCACCGGAAAGGAGCCGGCGCCCCAGCCCCGAAGCGGGCGATCTGACCACGCGCCCGTGGCCTCCTTCCACCACACCCAGCGGTTGCCGGAGTTCGACGAGACGATCCGCGCCGGATCGGAGTCGTTGTCCTGGCTGGTCTTCGTGAACTCCTTCCAGGCGTCGTCGAAGAACTGCGTCGGCCCACCCTTGGAGGTCGCGATCGTGAGAACCACGAACAGCGCCAGCAGCCCACCGGCCGCGCCGAGCCCGCGCCAGACCAGGCGGGTGCTGTTTGGCGTCCACGACACGCGCTCCTCCAGGCGCAGCATGCCCCAGGCGGCGATCATCAGCGCGAGCAGGCTGCCGGCCATCACCATCCCGAGCACGATCCCGTCCGGGGTGCGCTCGTCCAGCGGGATCCGCACGCCCTTCAGCGCGGAGCGGCTGAAGGCGAGCGAGAGCACGGGCAGCAGCGCCACGAGCGTCGCGCCGAAGACCGCCAGACCGCGCAGGCGCGGGCCGCCGAGCAGGGTGAGGACGAGCACGGCGACCATCACCGCCAGCAGCCCGCCGCGCGAGTAGGTCATCCCCAGGCAGGTCATGAGCACGTACATCGCGCAGACGGCGGCAACGCGCACCACCGGTGTGCGCGTGACGTCGGTCGCCATGCGCAGCGCGATCGGCACGGCGAGCACGGCGACGAGGGCCAGCGCGTTCCAGTACTCCAGCGGCTCGCGCAGGCGTGAGAACAGCGCGGTGTGATCGAAGTCGACGCCCAGCAGCGACACCCCGGGGATGACCTTGCCGCCGATGGCGTACAGCGCGCACACGACGGCGATGACCAGCCAGCCGAGCGCGAGGCGCTCGATCGGACGCGTCGCGCTGGAGCCGGCGGCGATCGCGAGCACCACCACGAGCGCGTAGGCGAGGGTGCGGTTGAGCGTCGCCCACGTCTCGTCGGGGGCGACGGACCACAGCAGGCTCAGCCCGCACCAGGCGGCGAAGCCGACCAGCAGGCCGACGCCGATCCATGCCCGCGCGGGCGCGCGCAGCGACAGGCTGTGCGAGAACAACCAGCCGATGGCGGCGCCGATCGCGACGAGCGCGACGCCGATCTGCAGGTGGGACTCGGCCGGCAGCCCGACCGCGCCGTGCGCGAAGACGGCGTACGTGCAGGCCACCAGGAGCGCCAGGAGGAGCGCGTTGCCCGGTTTGGGACGGCGCCTGCGAGCCGGACGCACGCCCACGCGCGCGGCGACCCGTGCGCTGGCGGGGGTCGTGACGGCCATGGTGACGGGCCGTCGATGCTAGCGTGAGCACCTGTGATTCGCCGCACCACGCCCTTTCTGCTGATCCTTGCGCTGACGGTTGCCTGGGCCTCCCCGGCCGCCGCTCGCACGCTCAACGTCTACGAGCGGATGGTCGTCGAGTTCATCAAGACCCAGAAGCTCGACGCCTGCAGCTACTCCGTGAAGGATCTGAAGGCCGCCAAGGGCCAGATCCCCGTCGACCAGAACCAGTACGGCGCCGCGCTCGTCGCCGCGCTGGACGACGCCATCGCCGCGCGCGCCCAGGGCGCCTGCGACAAGAAGAAGGCGCCGGCCGCATCGGTCGCCGACCAGTCCTCGGCTCCGCCGCCCGCCGCCGGTCAGACCCCGTCGGCGAGTGCCGCGCCGCAGGCGGGCGCCCCGAGCACCGCGGCGCCGGCGGCCGCGCAGGCGCCCCCGACGCCGACCGCCGAACCCAGCCCGGCCGCGTCGATCGCCACCGATGACGCGATCGCCCTGGCGTCGAACTCGACGCAGGTCGCGACCGACCCACCGTTCCCGGTGCTGATCCTCGCCATCGTCGGCGCGCTGCTCGCGCTCTGCGCGATGACCTTCGGCTTCGCGCGCTGGTTCGCGTGGGAGCCCGCGTGGTCGGTGCGCATGCGCCACTCGGCCGGCGAAGCCGGCTGGCGCGCCTCGTCGACGTTCGCGGAGTTCGCGGACTTCGTGCGCCTGGGACGCTGAGCCGGCCTTGCTGCTGAAAGGACGGCGCCTGCTGATCACCGGGGTCCTGACCGAGGGCTCGATCGCCTACGCGGTCGCCAAGCGCGCGCAGGAGGAGGGCGCGCAGATCGTGCTGACGGGCTTCGGTCGCGGCATGCGGATCACGACGCGGATCGCCAACCGCCTCCCCGACCCGCCCGACGTGCTCGAGCTCGACGTCAACGACCCCGACCACATCGCCGCGGTCGTGGCGGACATCGAGCGGCGCTGGGGGGCGCTCGACGGGATCCTGCACGCGATCGCCTTCGCTCCCGCCGACGCGCTCGGCGGCGCCTTCATGGACACGCCGGCCGAGAGCGCGCAGACGGCCTTCCTCACGAGCGCCTACAGCCTGAAGGCGCTCGCGGCTCCGTTCGCCGACCTGCTGGAACGCGGCGAGCACGGCTCGATCGTCGGCCTGGACTTCGACGCCACCGTCGCGTGGCCCGCCTATGACTGGATGGGGGTCGCGAAGGCGGCCCTGGAGTCCGTCAACCGCTACCTCGCGCGTGACCTCGGCGCCCGCGGCCTGCGCTCCAATCTCGTCTCCGCCGGGCCGATCAAGACGATCGCGTCGGGCTCGATCCCGGGCTTTGAGATCCTCGCCGGCGCGTGGGACGCCCAGGCGCCGCTGGCCTGGGATCCGCGCGATGCCACGCCCGTCGCCGACGCGTGCCTGTTCCTGCTGTCAAGCCTCGCGCGAGGCGTGACCGGCGAGATCGTCCACGTGGACGGCGGCTATCACGCCTTGGGCGCGCCGTTGTCGGCGCCGGCCGGCGACGCCGGTCCGGAGACCGACACCGCGCCCAGCGAGTAGACCGCGCGCCACCACAGCTCCGCGAGCACGCGGATCGCCTCGTTGATGTCGCGCCCGCCGCGCAGCACCTCGACGGTCAGGTGACGCTCCACCATCGCGCACAGCGCCTGCGCGGCGATCCGCGCGGAGATGTCGTCGGGCGCGATGCCGCGCTCCTGGTCGCGCGCGATCCGCGCCTCGGCGCCTGCGACGAAGCGCGAGATGTAGGGCTCCCACTCCTGCGGGACGTGCTCGTGCTCGCCGTTGAGATGCGCGGCGAGCAGCAGGATGCGCCCGTTGCGGTTGACGACCGCGACGAAGCGCCCGATCGCCAGGCGCAGCTCCAGGCGCGGCTCGCCCGCCCCTTCGAAGTACGGCACGCCGGCGTCGTACATGTCGGTGAACGCCTGCTGGATCAGCCGGTCCATCACCGCGCGCTTGTTGGCGAAGTAGAAGTAGACCGTCGTGCGGCTGACGAACGCGCGCCGCGCGATGCGGTCGATCGTGACCTGCTCGTGGGACCCCTCGCCGAGCAGCTCCCGCGCCGCGGCGAGGATCGCGTCCTCGGTTGCGTTGCGCGGGGTGAGCGCCTCGGCGGGCGGGGGTGTCATCGATGCGCTCCGAAGTGCGCCGCGATCCGCTCGCGGGTCTGGGTTGGTTCGACGATCTCGTCGACGAAGCCCGCGGAGGCGGCGACGCCGACCGGCAGGTGCTCGTCCTCGTAGGCCGCCGCCAGTGTGGCGGGATCGGCCCCGGCCGCAAGCTCGCGGCGCGCCGTGATCTCGATCGCCTGCGTCGCGCCCATGACGCCGATCCTGGCCTGAGGCCAGGCGAAGGTGAGGTCGTGTCCGAGGTCGCGGCAGTTCATGACGATGTGCGCACCGCCGTACGCCTGTCTCAGAGTAACGGTCACGCGAGGCACTGTCGAAACGGCGAACGCGCGAAGCAGGTTGGCGCCGCGCCGCAACACCGCCTCCTGCTCCTGGCGCACCCCCGGCCGGAAGCCCGGCGTGTCGGCGAGGACGACGATCGGCAGGCCGAAGCGGTTGCAGAAGTCCACGAACCACGACCCCTTGTCGGAGGCGTGCGCATCCAGCGTGCCGCCGAGATGCTTGGGCTGGTTGGCAACGACGCCGATCGGGCGCCCATCCATCCGCGCGAGCCCGACGACCATGTTGCGCGCCCAGCGCGGGCTGAGCTCCAGCAGCTCGCCGCCGTCGACGAGATGGCGGATGACGTCGCGCACGTCGTAGACCTTGCGCTGGTTGAGCGGCACGTGACGCGCCGGGTTGCCCGCCGGAGGCTCGCGCGGCGGCGCCAGCGGCAGCGCGCCGTGAGCCTTGCCGGGCAGGTGCGCGAGCACGTCGCGCACGAGGTCGCCCGCCGCGACGTCGTCGTCGGCGTCCAGGTGCGACACGCCGGTCTTGCCGTGGACCTTCGAGCCGCCGAGCTCCAGCGCCGTGACGACCTCGCGCGTGACGCGCTCGATGATCTTCGGGCCGGTGAGGAACATCCGCGAGTCGGCTCCGGCCATCATGACGAGATCGCCGAGCGCCGGCGAGTACGCCGCGCCGCCCGCGCACGGGCCGCCGATGACGGAGATCTGCAACGCGTCCGAGCGCGACTGCGCGCGGAAGATCGAGGCGTAGGCCGCGAGCGCGGCGACGCCCTCCTGCAGGCGCGCTCCACCGGAGTGCGGGAAGCCGACGACCGGCGCCCACGCGCGCTCGGCCATCTCGATCGTGCGGACGATCGTCTCGCCCCCGCGTGCGCCCAGCGAGCCGCCCTTGAACGTGCCGTCCTGCGCCCACACGTACACCGCGCGGCCGCCGACCTTGCCGCTGCCGGCGATGACGCCGTCGCCGACGGCGGTGCGGTGCGGATGGAAGGTGCCCGGATCGCACAGCAGCTCGGCGCGCGCCCGCGCGAGCTTGACCGGCTCGCGGATCACGGCCGCGTCCGTGACGGCCGCCTGCGCCGTGTCGGCACGGGCGGTGGGCGCCATCGGCGCCCCGTTGGTCGCGGCGCCGTCGGACTGCACGTCAGCGGGTCGTGGCACGGTCGGTCACGCCTTCCTGAAGGCCAGGCACGCGTTCTGGCCACCAAAGCCGAACGAGTTGCTCATCGCCAGTGTCAGCCCCGGCGCCTCACGCGGGCCGTCGGGGACGTAGTCCAGATCGCATTCGGGGTCGGGCTCTTCGAAGTTCAGCGTCGGCGGCAGGATCCCTCGCTGCAGTGCGCACAGCACCGCAACCGCTTCGACTGCTCCGGCGGCGCCGAGCAGGTGCCCGATCGCCGACTTCGTGCTGGAGACCGGCGGCGATCCGCCGTTGAAGACGTTGTGGATCGCGCGCGTCTCGATCTTGTCGTTGAACGGCGTCGACGTGCCGTGCGCGTTGATGTAGCCGACGTCGGAGGGCTCGGCGCCCGCGTCGGAGAGCGCGGCCTTCATGGCCTTCGTGGCACCGCGCCCGGTCTCGTCGGGCTGGGTCATGTGGAAGGCGTCGTTTGAGGCGCCGTAGCCGACGACGTAGCCGTAGATCGTCGCGCCGCGCTCGCGCGCCAGGTCGCCGCGCTCGAGGACGAGCACGCCCGCGCCCTCGCCCATCACGAAGCCGTCGCGGTTGGCGTCGAAGGGACGCGACACGCCCTTGCGCGACAGCGCGCCCATGCGCTCGAAGGCGGCCATGCACAGCGGCGTCATCGCCGCCTCGGTGCCGCCGGCGACGACGACGTCGGCCTCGCCGCGCTCGATCATGCGCTTGGCCTCGCCGATCGCGTGGCTGCCGGTCGCGCACGCCGAGGAGACGCTGAACCCGGGGCCGTGGGCGCCGAGGTCCATCGCGATCATGCCCGCCGCGGCGTTGGGCATCATCATCGGGACGAATAGCGGCGACACTGCGCGCACGCCGCCGTCGATGAAGGCGCGGCACTCGTCCTCGAGGGTCTTCAGACCGCCGACGCCGGTGCCGACGAGGATCGCCAAGCGCTCGACGTCGGCGCTGTCGGGCAGTCCGGCCTCGGCGGTCGCCTGCGCCGCGGCGCAGACCGCGAGCTGCGTGTAGCGATCCGAGCGCCGCGCACCCTTCGGGGTCATCGCGACCGTGGGATCGAACTCCGAGCACGGAGCGCCGCCATCGACGATGCCCGACCGGCGGTCGAGCAGGGCGTCGAAGAACGCGTCCGGGCCCTCGGCGATCGACGACACGACACCGCGACCGGTGATCGCGATGTCGACGTGCTCGCCAGGATGTGTGGACGCGCGCGGTGTCACGCCGGCGAGCCCTCGGCGAGGCGCATGGTCAGGTCGATCGCGGCGCCGACGGACTCGATCGGCTTGAGATCGTCGTCGGAGATCGTGATGCCGAACTTGTCCTCCAGCGCCTTGACGAGCTCGACGAGGTCCAGCGAGTCCACGTCGAGCTCGGCCCACGTGTTCTCGGGAGTCGCCTCGCGGGCGCCCGGAACCTTGATGGACTCCAGCTGGTCGCGGATCTCTTCCAGGACGTCGTTCTCGGTAGTAGCCATGCAGGTTCTCCTCGTGCTTAAGCGGCCATCGCGCCATCTACGGCGATCGTGGCTCCGTTGACGTATCCCGCGCCTTCCGAACAAAGGAAGGACACGGCGTGGGCAACCTCTTCGGGCTGCCCGGCGCGGCCAGCGGGACAGCTGGCCACAAGCTTGTCGACGACATCCGTCGTCATGTCGGTCTCGATGACGCCCGGCGTCACCGCGTTGCAGGTGATGCCCTTGCGGGCCATCTCGCGCGCGACCGTGCGCGTCAGCGACAACATCCCGGCCTTCGCGGCGCCGTAGTTGGCCTGGCCGGGGTTGGCGTGCAGGGCGATGACCGAGGAGATGTTCACGATCCGCCCCCAGCGCGCCTTGAGCATGTCGTCCAGCGCGCGGCGCGTGCAATGGAAGGCGCCGTTGAGGTTCGTGTTGACGACCGCCTCCCAGTCCTCGGCGGACATGCGGATCGTCAGGCCGTCGCGGCGTTCGCCGGCATTGTTGACCAGCACGGCGACCGGACCGAAATCCTCGCGCACCTGGTCGAATGCGGCCTGCACGGAGTCCGCGTCGCCGATGTCGGCCTGCACATCGCCGCTCGTGCGCCCGAGCGTCACGGTCGTGTAGCCGTCGGCCTTCAGGCGCTGCGTGATCGCCGCGCCGATGCCGCGCGAGCCACCGGTGATGAGCGCGACCTTGGACTCAGGCGCTGACACGAGCGTGCTCCTTCCAGGACATGATGCCGGCGCCCCACGCGAAGCCCGCGCCGAACGTCGCCATCGCGACGACGTGGCCGCTCTTCAGGCGACCCTCGCGCTCGGCCTGCCACAGCGCGATCGGGATCGACGCGCTTGACGTGTTGGCGACGGTGTCGACGTTGATGACGACCTTCTCCTCGGGCACCCCGAGCCTGCGCGCGGCCGCCTCGATGATGCGCGCGTTGGCCTGATGGGCGACGAAGACGTCGACGTCTTCGGTCGTGATGCTCGCGCGCTGAAGCGCGGCCTCGGTCGCCTCGACCATCCGCGCGACGGCGTGGCGATAGACCTCGCGGCCCTCCATCCGCAACAGGCGCTCATCGATCTCGGCGTAGAGCAGGTCGGAGTGACGGCCGTCGGAGCGCAGCTCGAAGGTCGACAGGCCATGCTCGATGTCCGCGGCGGCGACGACGACCGCGCCGGCGCCGTCGGCGAAGAGGATCGCGGTGCCGCGGTCTGAGTGGTCGGTGATGCGGCTGAGCGCCTCGGCGCCGCACACGACGACGAGGTTCGCCCGACCGGACTCGACGAGCGCCGCGGCCTGGTCGAGCGCGTAGAGAAAACCCGCGCAGGCGGCGTTGAGGTCCACGGCGCCCGCGAGGTCGCAGCCGATCTGCTGCGCGACGGCGGGCGCGAGGCCGGGCATCATGCGGTCGGGCGTCAGCGAGCAGACCATGACGCGATCGATGTCCTTGGCCTCGCGGCCGGCGTCCTTGAGGGCCATCGTGCAGGCCTCCGATGCGAGGTCGGCCAGCGTGCGCGAGCCGTTGAGCAGGCGGCGCTCGCGGATGCCGGTGCGGCGCACGATCCACTCGTCGCTCGTGTCGAGGTGCTTGACGAGGTCGGCGTTGGTGACGATCTCCTCCGGCAGTGCCGCCCCGATGCCGATGACGCCGGCCTTCACGCGGCCGCCCGCAGCGTGCGTTTGACGAGGCCGCGCAGGACCGCGCCGGGACCGCATTCGACGTAGTCCGTCGCGCCCATCGCCTGCAGGGCCAGCAGCGTCTCGCGCCAGCGCACCGGCTTGAGCAGGTTCTCGGCGAGCTCTGAGCGCACATCGGCGAACGGCTGGGTGCTGCCGTTTGACAGCACCGGGAAGGCGGGCTTGCCGATGTCGGTCGCGTCCAGCGCGGCGCGCAGCGCATCGGCCGCGGGCGCCATCAGCGGCGAGTGAAACGCGCCGCCCACGTCGAGCTTGCGCGCGCGGCAGCCGATCCGCTCGGAGCGGTCGACCGCGGTGTCGACGTCGTCCATGCGTCCCGACAGCACGAGCTGCCCGGGGGCGTTGTCGTTGGCCAGCGACAGCGACAGCTCGGCCGCCAGCTCGTAGACGTCCTCGCGCTCGCCGCCGAGCATCGCGACCATGCCGCCCGGCTCGCGTTCGGCTGCCTCTGACATCGCGTTGGCGCGCGCCCCGACGAGGCGCACGGCGTCCTCGAAGTCGATCGCGCCCGCGGCCGTCAGGGCTGCGTACTCGCCGAGCGAGTGGCCGGCGGCGGCGAGCGGCGGCGTGCGATCGCCCGAGGCCCATTGGCACATCGAGCACAGAAAGAGGGCGGGCTGATGGCTGCGCGTGCCGTCGGCGAGGCGCTCGAAGGGATCGAATCCCAGCAGCTCGATTCCACGCGTGAGCAGCGGGTGGTCGCGGTAGGGCTCTTCCATGCCAGCGGCATGGCTTCCCTGCCCGGGAAAGAGCAGGGCGGTGGTCGTTTCCGGCGAGGTCATCCGATTGGTGTATCCCACCCTGGGTACCGAGTTACGGATCTTCGACGGACTGCGCGGATCCGTCGAAATGCGACTGCTGGCGCCGATGGGTCGATTCCGGGCTGCTCGAGGGCCGGTATCGCGTGGCGCAGCGCTACCCTGCAGCAAGACTTTCCTCGCAGTTTCCACGCCCGCGCTCCTCGCGAGCGCTGTGCCGTCTGACACGACCGATACCTTGATCCGTCCCGCTCGCACGCTCAGAGAATGTGCCGCAAACAGCGGGATTTCGCGGTGACTAGGAGAGGAGCAGGTCCGATGGAAGGCAGCTCGCAGACCCCATTTCTCGACGACGTGACGGCCGGCGAGGCCCTTTCCGTCAAGCGCTACTTCACGACTCCCGGCCAGCACGCCTTCGACACCGTCGAGTGGCAGGCGCGCGACGCCCGCATCGCCCACGGCGACCGCGTCGCGTTCGAGCAGCCCGACGTGGAGTTCCCGAAGAGCTGGAGCCAGAACGCGACGAACATCGTCGCCCAGAAGTACTTCCGCGGCCAGCTGGGCAGCGTGACCCGCGAGTCCTCGGTCAAGCAGATGATCGGCCGCGTCGCCGGCACGATCGCCGACTGGGGCCGCTCGCGCGGGTACTTCGCCACGGTGCAGGACGGCGACACCTTCGAGACCGAGCTCGCCTACATCCTCGTCCACCAGATGGCGGCCTTCAACTCGCCGGTGTGGTTCAACGTCGGATTCGAGGAGAGCCCTCAAGCGTCAGCGTGTTTCATCCTCAGCGTCGAGGACACGATGGACTCGATCCTCGACTGGAACACCAAGGAGGGCAAGATCTTCCTGGGGGGCTCCGGCTCGGGCATCAACCTCTCGAACATCCGCGGTTCGATGGAGCAGCTGAGCAAGGGCGGCACCGCGTCGGGCCCGGTCTCGTTCATGCGCGGCGCCGACTCGTGGGCCGGGACGATCAAGTCCGGCGGCAAGACGCGCCGCGCGGCGAAGATGGTCGTGCTCGACATCGACCACCCGGACATCCGCGAGTTCATCTGGTGCAAGGCCGACGAGGAGAAGAAGGCCAACGCGCTGCGCGACGCCGGCTTTGACATGTCGATCGACGGCGAGGGCTTCCGATCGATCCAGTACCAGAACGCCAACAACTCCGTGCGCCTGACCGACGACTTCATGCGCGCCGTCGAGAAGGGAGAGGACTGGCACCTGATCGCCCGCTCGACCGGCCAGCCGACGGGCGACCCGATTCCCGCGCGCGAGCTCATGCACGAGATCGCCGACGCCGCCTGGCAGTGCGCCGATCCGGGCGTGCAGTACGACACGACGATCAACCAGTGGCACACGTGCCCGGTGTCGGGTCGCATCAACGCATCCAACCCGTGCTGCTTCGTTGGAGATACGCTCGTCAACACAACCGACGGGCCGATTGAGATCGCGGAGCTCGTCCGTCGTGCCGATGCCGGCGATCCGCTTCCCTTGGTCGCGAGCGTCACGCCGGACGGCGAGCCGCTACACGGTCCCATCTCACGCGCGTTCTCGTCGGGATTGACGACGCAGCTCTGCCACGTCGAGACCGAGCATGGTGAGCGCTTCTCATGCACGCCCGAGCATCGCTTTATGACGACAGACGGCGAGTGGGTGCAGGCGCGGGACCTCTTGGGTCGGGTCGTGCGCTCGCTCGCGAACCAGGACGTCGAGACGGGCGGTGGGGCAACACCCGAGCTCATACTCACGACGGCTGAGACGCTCATCGTCCGAGTCGACGTGGAGCACGTGGCGCCCACCGAGGTCTACGACCTCGAGATCACCGAGCTGCACAACTTCTCGGTTGGCGGCTGCCTCGATACTCCCGCTCTCATCGTCCACAACAGCGAGTACATGCACGTCGACGACTCGGCCTGCAACCTCGCCTCGCTGAACCTCATGAAGTTCCGCCGCGAGGACGGCTCGTTCGACGTGCCCTCGTTCGAGCACACGGTCGACATCATGCTGCTGGCGCAGGAGATCCTCGTCGGTCCCTGCAGCTATCCGACCGAGCAAATCGGCGTCAACGCGCGAGCCTTCCGCCAGCTCGGCCTTGGCTACGCGAACCTCGGCGCCTACCTCATGTCAAACGGCATGGCGTATGACTCCGACGCGGGCCGCGGGACGGCCGCGGCGATCACGTCGCTGATGACCGGACGCGCCTACCGTGAGTCCGCCTGCATCGCTGCCGCGATCGGACCCTACGAGCGCTACGCCGAGAATGCCGAGGCCCACAACGCCGTCGTGCGCATGCACCGCGACGCGTCCGGCGCGATCCCCGACCGGGCGTGTTCGGACACCGCGCTGCTGAACGCCGCGCGCGACGTGTGGCAGGAAACGGTCGCGCTCGGTGAGGTTCACGGCTACCGCAACGCGCAGGCCACGGTGCTCGCGCCGACGGGGACGATCTCGTTTCTCATGGACTGCGACACGACGGGCGTGGAGCCCGACTTCTCGCTCGTGAAGTTCAAGGAGCTCGTGGGCGGTGGTCAGATGACGATCGTCAACCAGACGATCCCGATGGCGCTGCGCACGCTGGAGTACTCCGACGAGCAGATCGAGCAGATCGCCGCGCACATCGACGAGCACGCCACGATCGTCGGCGCGCCCGGTCTCGCCGCCGAGCACATGTCGATCTTCGATGTCGCGGTCGGCGAGCGAGCGATCTCGCACATGGGCCACATCAAGATGATGGGCGCGGTCCAGCCCTTCATCTCAGGCGCGATCTCGAAGACCGTCAACCTCCCGTTCGAGGCGACGATCGACGACATCGCCGACGCCTACCTGCAGGCCTGGCATTGCGGTGTGAAGGCGCTCGCGATCTACCGCGACGGCTCGAAGACCGCACAGGCGCTGCGCACCGACGCGCAGCAGGGGAAGAGCGCCGACGCAGCTGTCGACGGTGGCTACACGCAGGAGCAGGTCGACGAGCTGATCGCGGAGGCTCAGGCGACAGCGCGCACGCAGACGCTTGCCGAGGTCGCCCCTAAGCGCAACCGCATGCCGCGCGAGCGCCAGTCGATCACGCACAAGTTCTCGATCGCCGGCCATGAGGGCTACATCACCGCGGGCATGTACGAGGACGGCACGCTCGGCGAGATCTTTCTCACCGACATCGGCAAGGAGGGCTCGACGCTGCGCGGGCTGCTGAACTCCTTCGCGACGTCGATCTCGATCGCGCTGCAGTACGGCGTGCCGCTGGAGAAGCTCGTCGAGAAGTTCAGCTACATGCGCTTCGAGCCCGAGGGCATCACCCAGAACCCCGAGATCCCGTTCGCCAAGTCGATGCCGGACTACATCATGCGCTGGCTGGCATCGCGCTTCCTGGACACCGACATCCAGGAGGAGCTCGGCATCATGACTCCCGAGGTGCGAGCGCGGAAGTCGGCAGAGGACACCGGCATGTCGTTCACCTCCTCGGACACCGCCGGCCCCGCGAACGGCAACGGCGGCAACGGCGGTGCCGCCACACGCCCGACTCACGGCTCGATGGGCACGGTCGCCGGCTCCCACCCCGCGACCACTCGCGCCGCGGCCGACGCGATGACCGACACACCGCCCGTCATGCCTGCCCGCATGCGCGGCCTGGACCTCGGCCCCGCCTGCGCGCAGTGCGGCGGCATGATGCAACGAACAGGCTCGTGCTACACGTGCTCGAGCTGCGGGAACAACACCGGCTGCGGGTGATGTGGGTGCTCACCGTTTTGGCAGTCTGATTGCTCGCCGTTTGGCAGTGGTTGCTCGCCCAGATGACACTGATTGCTCATCAAACGGCAGGGCTTGCTCACGGGCGTGTCAGTCGGTTGCTCATGGAAGCGTCAGTTCCGTAGAGAGTCGGCACTGGGACGACGATGGACGCCTGTTCGCATGAGCTGGCGACAGGCGGAGCTGTACGGGTCTCTGGTCGAGTTGGGGGTGACGCGCGCGGCGTCCTGCCTGCGTGAACAGGGCGTTCGCTGTCGGCGATCAGCCGTCATACTTGCCGTGATCGCAAGACGGTCACTAAGTACGTCAATGTTGCGCTGTGCTTCGCGCGCTCGGCGTCGTTCAGGCCGGCGACGTTGCCGCGCGGCGAGGTCTGCGTGACCTTGTTGGTAGCCACGTCGTACTCATAGCTCGTGCGGTCCTTCTCCCCGTCCGCCGTCGACGTCAGCCGATCCAAGCGGTCATAGCTGCTGGCGATGTGCGTGCCGCGCGGTGTCTGCACGTCGGTGACGTTGCTGATGCGGTCGTATGTCGACCGGGTGACGCTATACCAACGAATCCTTCAGCCACTTCTCAAAGTCAGCTAACCACTCTAGGTAGCTCCTGCCGACCAATCGGGGGTCGTAGTAAAAGCGATGGGCCGCAAAGTAGCTTGCAAGCTGTGGAGCCGACCACTTCTTTAGTTGCACGATGCGGTCCAGCATCGGCCGTACAAGCTCGGGGTTTTCAGATGCAAACAGCTCGACGACCTCACGATCAGTGCTCGCATCGTCGCTCCAGTCCTGGTGAAAGTAACCCTCGCCCAGAAGTTCAAACGGATCATCGCTCATGGAGCCGGAAAGGCAGTCCGTATGTTGTAGCCCTGTGATTGCGACGCTTCTTTCTTCAAAATCACAGCCACTCTATTTGTCGGCACAACGCTGCCCCCACGGTACAATGTCTCCCCAACCGCTTGATCGAACTCGGCACGAAGCACGAGGGTCTTCTTACCTGAGGCAGGGAAGCCGTACCGCCCGCGCATTTGAAGCTATCACGCCAGACACCGCCTCCTCGGCAACCTCCCGGGATGTAAACCTCGATGCCTTAGAAAGACTTGGTTCCCTGAGCAGGCGCTTGATAAAGGCCGACCGGCTGGACCTCATCCGAACCGGACCCTCGGCCCTGGCGTTCGGCCACGGCGTGCACTTCTGCGTCGGCGCGGGGCTCGCCCGGTTGGAGGGCGAGGAGGCCTTCAGCCGTCTGGCCCCTTCAGCGGCGACCTGCCGGCCTGACGGCTGGGCTCACGAGCGAGACGACTCGCACACGTTTCGACGGCTGCGAAGGCTTCGCGTCGAGCCGGCAGCATGAGCTGCCTCATCGACGCGGTCGCGCCGCTGCGTCGGCTCGACGACATCCGCCGAGCACCGCTACGCCCGTGCTGAAACGTCCGTGACACTTCACGCGGGGAAGCGTGGCGCAACGCGGACCCGCGGCAACACGAGCTCGGGCCGCATCGGCGCCCGCCGCGCCGGAGCGCTTCGCCGCATTCATGCGACTGCCCGGGAGCGCCGATAGCGAGGATGTGCCTCGGCTCGTGTCCATCCTCGTCCTCTGTCTCCTGCTGGGAGCCCCGGCGGCGGCCGTCGCGCTCACCGGCGGGCGAGGCGCTGACAGGCTGCGCGGCGGGCCGGGCGCCGACCGGCTCAGCGGTGGCTTCGGGCGCGACCGGCTGTACGGGCTCGGCGGCGCCGACGTCCTGCGCGGAGACTCGGGCAGCGACAAGCTGTACGGCGGGTCCGGCGCAGACCGGCTCGACGGCGGCTCGGGCAACGATCGCCTCGACGGCGGTCCCGGCAACGATCGCCTCGACGGCGCCGGGGGCGACGACACCCTGCTCGGCCGCGGAGGTCACGACTACATCGTCGAGAACGGCTTCGGCGACGACAAGCTGCTCGACGGCGGGCCGGGCGATGACTACCTCGACGGCAACCGGGGCAACGATCGCTCCATCCGCGGAGGCTCCGGCGCGGACATCCTGCGCGGCGGGGCCGGGCGTGACCGGCTCGTCGGGGGTCCCGGTGACGACCGGCTCTCCGGTGGCGCCGGGGCGGACACCCTGATCGGCGGCGACGGTGACGACATCGTCGTCAGCGGCCCGGAGTACGACGAGGTCGACCTCGGCCCGGGCGACGACCACCTGTACCGCAGCGGCTATGACAACGTCGACTGCGGCACCGGCATCGACACCATTCACGCGACCGTCAACTCGGGGAACGCGCCGACGCCGATCCCGATCGCCCTTTACAACGGTCCGCGCCGCGGACGCATCGCCAACTGCGAGCTCATCGTCGCCGACGACACCAGCGAGCCGAACGCAGCAGGGCCGGACATCACGCTCGCGTGGACGAACGCGGGCAGGCGCACCGGCGCAGCAGCCGGCCGGAACGGGGGCTCCCTGTCCACCGACGAGCACGCCAGGATCAAGGTCCGCGGCACCAACGGCAACGACCAATTCGACCCGTCGCTCTCTCCATTCCTGCTCACGCAGCTCTTCCGGATCAGCCTCCCGCAGGGAATGCTGCCGATCCAGCCACTCGGCCTCGCCGGACTGCTCGTCCTCGGACGCGCCGGCGACGACTTCCTCATCGGCGGACCACACAGCGACCATCTCGAAGGAGAGGGTGGCGACGATCACCTTCAGGGCCGCGGCGGCGCCGACATGCTGTTCGGGCGCAAGGGCAACGATCGCCTCGACGGCGGAGGCGGCCGGGACGAGCTCGAAGGCGGGCGCGGGCGCGACGTGCTCGACGGCGGCAGCGGGAACGACACCATCAACGGCGGCCTCGACGCCGACCGCATCTCGGGTGGCAGCGGCGCGGACCGCATCGTCGCGCTCGACGGCGCGCGCGACACCGTCGACTGCGGCCCGGGCCGCGACATCGCGATCGTCGACAGCAAGGATCGCGTCCGCCGCTGCGAGGACGTCCGCCGCGGCTCGAGCCGCCGCCGGTAGCCCCGATCGCGTAGGCCTCTCCGGCCCGTCGGGCCGCGCGATGGCAGCCGGGGATTCGCGCCAAGGCCGCGAGCTGCCGTGGCGTGGAGATCCTGGCGCCGCTACTAGCGGATATCGACCTCCGCAACGCGCGCAAGACGCTTGCGTCGCACCGGAGAAGCCGCCGTTTCATCCCGGCGGCCATCCCGGCGGCCGCGACGACCTTCCGCAGATCAGCCTTCCGGCGGATTGACATCGCCATGCTCCAGCCGCGACAGTCGAGGGCACGCTCATGTCCCGCCGGCCGCCACTCCACGACGTCCCGGCTCGCCGGCGGGGCACGCTTCTCCGGCTCCTGGCAGCGTTCGTCGTCCTCGCCGCCCTGAGTGCGGACGTCGCCTCGGCTCACACCGGGCAGGGGAACGCCGTTCCATCCAACGCCGGCGGCGACCCCAAGGTGACACATCCGGGCTGGTCGGATGACTACTGCACGCTGAGCCCCGACAGCGTCCCCGGAATCTTGGACTTCCGTCATGCCTGCGTGCACCACGACGGGTGCTACACCGGCTTTCCCGACGGCAACGCCCAGCCGGTGTATTGGGCGGGCAAGAGCCAGTGTGACGCATGGTTTCTCGCAGATATAAAGGCCTCCTGCGACGATCAGCATCCGTGGCGAAGCGGCTGGGCTTATGACCGCTGCCGGAACGCTGCTGACACGTACCACTGGGCCGTCGTCGAGTACGGCTACGGGTACAAAGGTCCCGCCTAGCCGCGCGCGTCGGCGCGGGGCCGGGCGTCCTCGGATGCCCGATCCGACGCTGGCGCCGCGGTCAAGCCCTCGCGGACGGCGGTCACGACGAGGTCCGTGCGGTTGCGTGCTCCCGCGCGCCGAACGGCACCCGAGACATGCCGCTGCACCTGGCCGACGCCGATCGACAGGCGTGCGGCGATCGCGGCGTAGGGCATTCCGTCGGCGAGCAGCGCCACCACCTGCAACTGCCGCAACGTCAGGCACTCCAGCGTGGGAGCGAGGACTGGATCGGCGCTCGATGGCGCAGACGGCGCCGGCTCGGCGTGCTGCACGGCGCCGACGCGCAGCGGTTCAAGCGCCTCAGGAGCGTCGGGTTGGGCGCGCAGACGGAGGAGGTGGCTGGCGAGACGATCGGCGGTCAGGCCGAAGGCGAGCGGCCAGAAGATCAGGCCGACCCAGAGCCCGACGACATGCACGACCGGGGTTTGCGGCAGGTCACCGGTGACCAGGTGCGCGAGGAGGTTGGCGATCAGCACCAGCAAGCAGTAGGCGAGCGTCCGGCCGTGCGGGGCGAGGATCGAGACGAGCATCAGCAAGGCGCACGCCGGCCACCACAGCTGGCTGGCCAGCGGGTAGGACACGAGCGCCGCGGAGGCGAGCACGCACGCTCGCTCCCCCCAGCGATTGCGGCGCAACAGCGTGTAGACCGCTGACGCGCGCGGCACGGCCAGCAGACCGCCCACGGCGAGCAGACCCGTGAGCGCCATCGTGGGCGCGGCGGCCATGCCGACCGCGGCGCGCAGCGGAAGCAGCGCCAGCGCCGTGAGCCCCGCCAACGCCACGCACACGAGTGCAGCTGCGAACAGCGCCCGGTAGAAGCGCTCGGACAGCTCGACGCGCTCCGCGCCGGTCCATCGCACCACGTCGCGGGAACGGCTCACCGCCGGCAGAGCGCACATGGCCTCGGCACCCAACCGGCGTCCGCGGTCAGCGCGGCCAGTTCGGGAAGGTTCCTCGCACCCGTCTTGCGCTTGGCGTTGGCGATGTGCGTGCGGACCGTTGCCAGCGAGACTCCCGAGCTTCGAGCCACCTGCTTGGGCAGCAGGCCTTCGGCCAGACCCTCGACGACCCGGCGCTCGGCGGGTGTGAGCTCAGGGCGCGCGGGCGCCTCGAGCATGCGCTGCGCCACCGCAGGCTCCGAGTTGCGGCGGATGTCGCCGAGGATCGAGGGAGCGCTGTGCACGAACCGCACGTATCGCCCGCACAGCACCATCATCACCATCGCGGCCGCGGGGTATGCGATCAGCACGCCGACGACTCCGCCGAGAGCCCCGTCGGCGACCAGCGCCCGGGGGGAGCGCTCGAGCAGGACGCCCGCGCTGTAGGCAGCCGCCAGCACGCCCACGCACAGCCACTGCCGGCGGCGGGTGATCGCGACTGCCGCCAATCCCAGGGCCGTCAGGGTCCAGGCGACATATGGCCCGTCCACGAACCCGTCAATCCCGACAAGCACCACCTGCCCCAGCGCGATCACCATCACAAGCCACGGCCGTGCTCGCAGGGCGCCCGCCAAGGGCCGGCGAAGCACGAATGCGGCGGCGCTGATCGCGACGATCGCGGCGCCTACGACGCCTCGCTGGACCGGATGGTCGCCCAAGCCGCCGGCCGACGCATTCACAAAGCTGCCCAGCGCCACCCACAGCGACAGACCCAGGGCGACCCCCAACAACGTCGTGGGCAGCGCGTCGCCGCGGACTCCAGGGTCGCCGACGGCGACGAGCGCCGCCTCGCCATCGCGTGCATCATGTTGCACAGCCATACGACGTCCCCCCGAAAAGCCCGCCAGCACTGGGCAGTATGACGGAGTCATCACTATCTGGCCCTTGTGCAGAGGACGCAGCGGATACGAGGCTGGGGCTATGTACAGCGCCTCCCGAGCCGCACCGATACTCAGCGACCGTGAGGTCGAGGTTGCCAGGCATCTCATCGAAGGGCGCTCCAACCGTGACATCGCGGCGCTGTTGAACATCTCCGCACGGACGGTGCAGAGCCATGTGGCAAACGCCATGGAGAAGACCGATGCCAGATCCCGGACGCATCTGGCGGTCTGGGTACTGCGCGCCGGGCTGGTCCCGCTGGATGCGACGCGGACGCAGTGCCCGTTCTGCGCACTGTGACGTTCGGCAATTCAGCGGATTGTGCGTGACCTCATCACCAGCGACGATGGCCGTCACAACACGCGCCGCCCAAATGTGTTCGTTTCACCCCAAGCAGTCCGCGCACGATGTGATGGGCGCTTGACGCTCAGGGTCATCTCCGCGCCGACTTGCTGAAGGTCGCAATGCAGCCGGGACGGGCGGGCGTCGCGAACGCCCGGCAGGGCTCGGCCTACAAACCGCAACAACGGAGGAAGCGCAATGACGAAGGACGATGTCTCATCCGACGGTATCCCTGGGTGCGTGTCAAGCCATCAACGGCGACGAGGCGTCGGCGCCGCGCTGTCGGTGCTCGTCTCGCTGGCGCTCGCGCTGGTGCTCGTCCCGTCTGCGCAGGCCGTCAGCTGGCCCAACGAGCAGGCGATGGTCGACAGCCCGACCGGCCGCCAGACCTTCGTGGCTCCGCCGACGCAGGGCACACGGTGGGAAAGGGAAGCTCTGATCGCCGCACACGGCGAGTACTTCAGGAGCCGCGGTTTCGGCAACGTCCTCACGTGGGGTGCCAAGAAGTTGAACTTCGATCCGGGCACGACGGGGCGCTGGGCAGGATGTGGCAGCTCGGGTGAGCAGATCCCGGGCGCGTGTCCCAACGGCGACACGCTGCACCTCGGAAGAGTCGGTGACGCGCTCACGTCCAGCAGGCTGCTGACGGTGATCGAGACGGACGGCGCGTTCATCGCGCTGGCGTGCGGCAACTTCTCCGAGCGCACGGTGACGGGTGACACACCAACGATCAAGGGCGTGAAGTTCGAAGACCTCAACGGCGATGGCAATCGTGATCCCGGCGAACCGGGTCGCGGCGGGTGGACGATCGAGCTGCTCAATGCTGGTCAGGTCATCGCGACCACCGTCACCACCCAGACCGGTGATTACAGCTTTGACCTGGATGCCAACGCCCTCCCGATCACCTCGGAGAACTTCGGGCTGCGAGAGGTCATGAAGGCGGGATGGGTGCAGAGCCGCGCGCCGGGCACCGTCCGAGTGCCGTTCGGGTCCGGTAACGACATGTTCGCCGGCAACGACTTTGGCAACTACCGCCCGGCCAGCATCGTCGGCACGAAGTACGACGACCAGAACATCAACGGCGCCCGCGATGCGGGCGAGCCTGGGCTCGAGGGCTGGAAGATCACCCTGAGCAATGGGAACACGCAGACGACCGGTCCTGACGGGGCCTACCGGTTCGATGGTCTCAAGCCGGACGAGTTCACGGTCTCGGAGACCCAGCAGGCCCACTACCGACAGACCGCGCCCGCGACCGGCGAGGGGACGCACACCGTCACGTTGCAAAGCGGCCAGACCTCCGATGCGCTGCTGTTCGGCAACACCTGCCTGGGATCGTCGAGCATCACCGTGACCGACATCTCGACCGGCGGGCAGGTCGACGGTGCGCAGATGCGCTTGGAGGAGATCGACGTGCCGGGCATACTCGACAACGAACCCGCGCTGCCGCGAACCACCACCCAGGGCAGCTTCGACGATCTGCTGCCCGGCCGCTATCGGATCACCGTGTTCCTGCCCGAGGGTGTGTACTCCGCTGATCCGGATACACGCGTCGTCGACGGGCGCTGGGCGACCGTGAAGGAGATCGTCGTCTCCGCGTGCGAGGACACCGGCCTGAACGTCAAGGCCTTCACGGCCAGCAACGGCAAGGTCACCGGCGGCATGAAGAACGTCCCCGGCGGCTTCGCCACGGCAGGCTTTCAGTTCCAGACGGGCCCGAAGGGCGACGCGCGCGGCACGCTGCAGTACAACGACCACGCTGACGACGGTCCCAAGCTGCACACCAAGGACATCGCCGCGATCTACGTGAGCGACGATCGCCGTGAGGCCTACGTCTGGGGCTTCATCGAGTATGAAGGCGAGTCCTCCCTGTTTCGCCTGCACCTCGTAGACGAGGGCGAGCCCGGCACGCTGGACCGCTTCGAGCTCGACGTGCTCGACCGCTATCGGGCCGGCCATGACCAGACGATCATCGGCGGCAACGTCCAGATCCACAAGTAGCGCCGGCAAGCCCCCGACATCATCGCTGCGGTCAGCCCAATCCGGGGCTGGCCGTAGCACGGGGCTCCCGGCGTCAGGTCGGCGCTACGGCTGATCTGGAGAGGTGTGTGTGTCATGACACGCCGCGGGCCACCGAGCACGCCTGCAACAGCGATGGTCCCTCGACGTCTAGGACCGCACGCGGGGTCGGCCATCGTGAGCCGGTACCTACTCGTGGGCCAGCACGCTGATCACGACACCGTGCGGATCGCGAACAAAGAAGCGACGGACCCCCCAGGGCTCATCGGTCGGACCGTAGATGACCTCGTGCCCGGCTTGGACCGCTTCAGCATGAGCCGCGTCGACGGCTGCCCGGGATCCGACGTCCACGCCCATGTTGGGCAGCTCGGGCTCCACGCCTGGCGGGGCGAAAACGACCTGCGCCTGACCGGATCCGAAGCCGATGTAACCGCCGCCGAAGTGCCCCTCCTCGAGCCCGAGCACACGCGTATAGAAGGTGCGCGTGGCCTCGAAGTCGGGCGACTCGTGGTAGGGCATGATGCGTCGGACAGCCATGCCCGATGGAGTGTGGCACGTCGCCTCGCAGCGGCTTGCCCGGCGGCACGGGCCCCATCGCCGGTCGGCGGTGTCGAGGTTCTCAGGGCCGGACCGACCGACGCTTTCGGCACCCGTTCCCGAGGTCAGACGACGCGCTGCAACCGCGGGTTCGGGCGCTCCTCGCGCCCGACCTTCGCCAGCGGCCGCCCGTCGACGGACACCACGTCGGCGGTGAAGTCGTTCGCGCCTCGCAGCAGCGACGAGCCGACGCCGTAGGCGTCGACGGGCGCCCCGGCTTCCTCGAATGCGGCGATGCGCGCCGCGTCGAATCCGCCTGAGGCGACGATGCGCGTCGTGGGATGGCCGGCGTCGTCCAGCGCCGCGCGGACACGGCGGGCGAGCTCGATGCTGACCCCTCGCGGCGCCGCGTCGCCGAGGTCGGCGAGACCGCGATCCACGAGGGACTCCGACGTGTCGAGCCTGACGCCCCACAGGTCGACCCCGAGGGCGTCCGCGACGTCCACCGCGGTCCGCAGCGAGTCGTTGTCGAAGTCGACGAGGACGGTGACGTTCATCTCCGCGGCGTAGCGGCCGGCGAACGCGCGCGCGGCGGCCACGGTGTCGCCGCCGTAGGCCGCGATCAGCGCATGCGGGACGGTGCCGACGCCGCGCCCACCCCACCACGACGCCTGCGCGTCGGTGGAGACGCCGATCGCGCCGGCGACGTGCGCCGACCAGCCATCCCCGGTCTGCACGAGCCAGTGATCGTGGCGAGCGGGGAAGAACAGGATCTGCTTGCCCCGCGCGGCGTCGACCACGGCCCGAACGTTGCGCATGACGCGCGACCGGCGCGCCAGCGCACCGAGATACACCGTCTCCAGGTGCGCGAACAGGGCGTAGTCGCCCTCGATCGTCAGCACCGTCTCGCGCGGCGCGATCTCGTCGCCCTCGTAGAGGGCGTGGACGGCGAGCTCGTCCCAGCCCGCCAGCCAGCCGCCATCGGGTGCAGTGCGTCCCGCGCCGACCTTGAGCACCGCGATCGCCTCGTCGATCCCGCCGAGCAGCGAATCGTGCTTCTGAAAGACCTGCATCAGCACGCGCGGATGGCGATCCTCGGCCTCCAGCAGCTCCTTGGCGAAGTTGAAGTACGCGTCGCTGTAGTACCCGGCGCGCAGGCGGCCGACGGGCAGGTTGAAGACCGCCGGGTCAAGCCGGCGCGACGGCGCGTTCACGGCCGCTTGCCTGCGGCGTTCGTCGCCGGCGGTGACGCCGGCGCACCTCGGGCGGTCGCGGGCAGTGGAGGTCTGGCGGCTGACGGCGGCGGCACGTACCAGGAGGCTAGTGCGCACCGGCGTCTCGCGACCGCCGAGAAACCGGGGCCGTCCTCACGGCTGGCCGTCCGCGGGCGTCACCGGTATCGAGCAGGCCTCTTCGCACGTGCGGGTCGCGCGACGCCCGGCCAGAGGGCTTGGCGGCAGATCTCCTCAGCGACCCGCCGTCACCGTCCGGCGCGCCCACCCTCGGCGCGGCGCGGCGCGCCGCCGGCGCGCGCCGCCACCGCGCAGCTGCCGCGCGCGCACCGCGAGCAGCGCCACGAGCTCGGCCGTCGGGTGAAACGGATCGGCGATCGTTGAGTCGTCCTCGATCCGCAGCGCCGCGACGATGACGCCGTCCACGCCGGCGATCAGCAGCGCGCCTCCGTCGGGCACCGTCGAGGAGTCCAGGGCCGCCAGGCGCTCGAGTGCGGCGCTGTCATCGGGAAACGCCGGTCGGATCGTCACCTCGCTCATGCCGCCGCCCTCCGCTTGGTCGCGTCGACGAGCGCCTCGGCGATCCGGTCGCCCGGGCCGTCGCGCCCGACCTCCGGGTGCCATTGCAGCCCGAGCGCCAGGTGGCGGTCGGTGCGCTCGATCGTCTCGATCAGGCCGTCGTGCGAGGTCGCGTCCACGCGCAGTGGCGCCCGAGGCGCCGGACCGCCTGGTGGTGCTGGCTGTGGACCTCTGCGCGGCGGCCGAGCAGCGCGCGGATCGTGCTGCCGCTGTGCGTCTCGACGCGATGGCGCGCCGCGTCGTGTGACTCGCCGGCCGCGCCGTCCGCGACGACGTCCTGAAACAGGCTCCCTCCGGAGGCGATGTTCAGCAGCTGATGGCCGCGGCAGACGCCGACGATCGGCAGGTCGAGCGCGAGCGCGCCGCGCACGACGGCGAGATCGGCGCGGTCTCGCTCGAGGTCGGGATCTCCGCGCAGCGAACGCGGCTGCTCGCCGTACATCGCGGAGTGCACGTCGCGGACGGCCCCGGTGAGCATGAGCCCGTCGGCGAGCGCCAGCTCGCGTTCGCTCGGAGGGCTCGTGAGCACCCGCGCTCGTGCGCCGGCATCGGCGAGCCAGCTGACGTATGGCGCCGGCGACTCGTCGCGGGCGAGCAGCAGGACGAGCGGCAGCGAGTCGGCGCGCGCCGCACGGTAAGCGTTGACGAACGCCGCGCGAGCCCGAGCGACCCGTTTGCGCGCGGCCCCATCGCTGACGTCGAGCAGCCGCGCGATCTCGGCGTGGGCGAGGCCGCCCTCGAAGCGCAGCAGCAGGACGAAGCGCTCGTGCGCGCCGAGTGTCAACAGCGCCTCGCGTGCCGCGTCGGGCTCGGCGACGTCGGTGGCTCCCGCGAGCTCGGGCCCGTCGTCCAGCGCGCTGACCGGCCGGCGGACGCGGCGGCGCACCTCGTCGACAACGAGGTTGGAGGCCGTGCGGTGCAGCCAAGCGCGCTGGCGGTCGTCGTCGAGGTCGCGGGAGACGCTGCCAGGCGCGGACGAACGCCTCCTGGCACACGTCCTGCGCGCCGTGGACGTCACCGCCGAGCATGCGCGCGAGGCGGCGAGTGAGCCCGTCCTGCTCGTCTCCTATCAGCGTTTCGAAGTCCATCTCACCACATGAAACGCTACGCGTGCCCCGGACCGGACATCAAGCGCACCGATCGCCGCGAACCGGCGGCTCAGCGAAACGGCCGAGAACGGCGTGCGCTGGAGGCGCCCCGCCTTCGGGCGTCGCTCGAGGTCAGGACACGGGAAGCATGGGCGGGAGTCGGACCGCGTAGGCCGCCCCCGCAGCGGGCAGGCTGTGAGCCGTCGCGCTCATGGATCACACCAGTCAGCCGAAGGAGCTCTGTGATGGCCAACCACGTCGTCCACACCTGCATCCGGGTCCTCGACGCCAAGGCGTCCCAGCGCTTCTACGAGGCGCTCGGCTTCCAGGCGCGAGGACGGCTGAACTTCGACACTGCGTACAACCTCTACATGGGGCTGCCGGGCGACGGCGACACGCTGGAGCTCACGGTCAACCTCGACCAGGACGAGCCGTATGACCTCGGCACGGGCTACAACCACATGGCGCTGACGGTCGGCGACATCGAGGACGTGCTCACCTCCCTGAGCTCGCTCGGCGTCGAGCCGGAGAAGCCGCCGTTTCATCCTGGCGGTCGCGACGACCTCCCGCTGATCGCGTTCGTCGCCGATCCCGACGGCTACCGCGTCGAGCTCATCGACGGCGGCGTGTTCGACACGCCCCAGGACCCGGCCGGCTGAGATGCAGCGCAAGAACTGGACGCTGCTCGCCGTCTGCGTCGCCGACGTTCATGCTGTTGATCGACGTGACGATCGTCAACGTCGCCCTGCCCGACATCCAGAGCGACCTCGACGCTAGCCTGTCCAGCCTGCAATGGGTCATCGACGCCTACGCGCTGACGCTGGCCTCGTTTCTGCTCGTCGCCGGCTCGATCGGCGACCGGCTCGGGCGCCGCCGGGTCTTCAGCATCGGCTTCATGATCTTCGTCGTCGCGTCCGCGCTCTGCGGGCTCTCTCCGACCTCGACGCTGCTCAACGTGGCGCGCGGGCTGCAGGGCATCGGAGCGGCCGCGATGTTCGCGACCGCGCTGGCGCTGATCGCCCAGGAGTTCGAGGGGCGCGAGCGGGCGAACGCGATCGGGATCTGGGGTGCGACCGTTGGCGGGGCGGTGGCGGTCGGGCCGCTGGTGGGCGGCATCCTCACCGAGACGCTCGGCTGGCAGTGGATCTTCTTCGTCAACCTGCCGATCGGTCTCGCCGCGCTGGCGCTCACCCAGACCAAGCTCGTCAACGTCAAGGCCACCGACCCGCAGCCGATCGACGCGCCCGGCGTGGTCACGTTCTCGGCGGCGCTGTTTCTGCTGATCTTCGGGCTGATCCGCGGCAACGCCGAGGGCTGGGGAAGCCCCGTGATCGTCGCGTGCCTCACTGCCGCGACCGCGCTGATGATCGCGTTCGTCGCCATCCAGCTGCGCCGCAGAAACGCGATGCTCGACATGTCGCTGTTTCGCGCGTCCTCCTTCACGGGAGTCTCGATCGTCGCGTTCTGCCTGTCGGCCGGGATCTTCGCGATGTTCCTGTACCTCAGCCTCTACATCCAGGACGTGCTGGCGTACTCCCCGCTGCAGGCCGGCCTGCGCTTCCTGCCGCTGTCGATGGTCTCCTTCCTTGTCGCGCCGATCTCCGCGAGGCTCTCTGCGCGCATCCCGTTCCGCGCGTTGATGGGAACCGGCCTGCTCCTCGCCGGGATCGGCCTCCTGCTGATCAGCGGGATCAAGGTCGGCGACGGGTGGACCGGGCTGCTGCCCGGCTTCCTGCTTGCCGGGATCGGCATCGGCATGGCCAATCCCGGGATCGCCTCGGTCGCGATCGGGGTCGTCGAACCGGCCCGTGCCGGGATGGCGTCGGGCATCAACAGCACCTTTCGCCAGGTCGGGATCGCGACCGGCACAGCCGCGCTCGGCGCGATCTTCCACAGCCGGGTTGCATCCGAGCTCGCCGACTCCATGCCGCGAGCGCCGCAGGCCTTCTCGGAAGCGGTCTCGTCCGGCGCGACACGCAGCGCGCTGCAATCGATCCCGGCCCAGCTGCGCGATCAGGCCGCCGCGGCCGCTGACCAGGCCTTCGTCAGCGGGCTCAACGAGATCCTCCTCGTCGGGGGTGCGGTCGCGATCGCGGGCGGCCTGGCCTCGTGGCTGCTGGTCCGCAACAACCCTGAGCCACCTGCGCAGTCGGCCTCGCCGATCAAATCGCTCACGGGTTGACCGTCAGCTTGACGATCTGCTCCCCGGTGTCTTCGACCTCGACCTCGAAGATGCCCTCGATGGCGGCCTTGAAGTCGAACGTCGCGGGCTTGCCGGGCCCGGCGTCCTTCATGATGTCGTAGGCGTGGACGTGGATCTCGGAGGTCGTGTCTGAGCTGACGGTGAAGCGCACGCGGTCGCCCTTCTTGACCGTCAGCGACTTCACGCCGCCGACCGGCGTGCCGCCCTTGACGTCGATCGCGAGCGACTCGGAATCCTCCGACGCCGGCGTGCTCGGCGTCGGCTTGGTCGTGGCGGCGCTCGCGCCGTCAGACGCGTCCCCGGTGTCAAGCGACGCGCACGCGATCTTCGCCGCGCGCGAAGGCGTGCTCGCGTGATCGTCGGAGCCCGCGTCGGACGTCTCGGCGGCCGGGGCCGTGTGGACCACGATCGACTTGCCCTCACCGACGGGCACCGTCTGGTCGTTATGCGCCGTGGCGGAGCCGTTGCCATCGGCGTCTGACTGAAACGGCAGATGGATCTCGTTGGGCGGCGTGTCCGCGCCGTCGGCCGCGAACTTGAAGTGCGGGCCGCCAGGATCGGCCTGATCGCAGAAGTCGGCGTGGACGTGCGAGGCGTACTTCATGTCGGGCTTGAGGCCCGACAGCTCGATCGCGACGTCCGTGCCGGCGTCGTTGCGTACGAGCGTGGCGGTGCCGGAGACGTCGTCGAAGCCGTCCGGCGCGCCCGTGACGAGCGCGAAGCTGCCCATCTCGGTGGTGGTGTCGCCGGCATCGCTCGTCTGGCTGGTGGTCTCGTCGTCGCCGCATCCGGCGATGACGCCGGTCGCAAGCAGCGCGGCCAGGGGCAGGGTGATCGTTCTCATGGTCATGGCGTTGATCCTCTCGTCTCGCGTGCGTGCTCTACGCGCTGGAGCGCTCCATCGGAGCGGCGCGGAGGCGGCGTCCGTATCCGGCCTTGTCGGGGACGCTGCGGGTGCTAGCGAGCGGGAAGCGGCGGGGCGCGCCCGCACAGGCGGCGGGCGATCAGCAGTCCGCCGTTGGTGAGGCCGACGTTCGCCGTCGCCGGCCTGACTGCCCGCGAGCCGCCGCGCGTCCGCGGCGCGCGCTGGGCGACCTTGGCCGCCATCCAGACCAGCGTTGCCTCGCCGGGGTAGCAGCCGCCGAGCAGCGAGGACACCAGCAGCGCCATCGGCGCGAACGCGAGCGCGATCTCGGCGTCACCGACGTTGGCCAGCGCGCACAGCACGCTCACGCAGAGGACCAGGGCGACCGCGTGCTGGCGGTTGGCGGACTGCGTCATGGCATCAGTTCTACCGAATCGCGGCGTGCGCGCACGCCGGCCACCGCGCGCTCGGACGGCATTCCCTCGGCTGCGGGCCGGCCGGTTGGGCATCGGAATGCCGGGCCTCGGCCCCGGCACGGACTGGGAGTTCGACATCGCGCGGCGCTCGTGCGAAGGGCATCCGTTCGCAGGTCCCGGCCTCATGTCGCAGCGCTTCGCATCCGATACATGAGTCATGTGCACCAGCCGACCTCGAGGATGCGACCCGGCGACCGCTGCCGAGCTCACGCTCGACCAGGCGCGCGAGATCGTGCGGCTGCGCCACCGCCATCCGCGCGCCGACGTGCTCGTGCACCAGAAGCCGTGGGGCGTGATCGTCGAGGCCCGCCGGTCGGGCCACACGGTCGAGCTCGAGCGCTTCGACTGGACGGGCGCCGTGTCACCCGATCAGCAGATCGCGCGCTGGCCACGTAGCCCGCCGCGGCCGGCGCCGCGCCCGACCTCCGCCCGTCAGCCTTCCGCGCGCGCCTTCAGGTCGCCGGGGCGCGAGTCGACGAGCAGCGCGCGCAGCTTCTCGGTGCGCTCGGCGTTGAGCAGGAAGCCGATCACGCCGCCGGGGTCGACGTCCAGCGCGTAGGTCGCGCGCGTGCGCCCGTTGCCGAGGTCGTCGAGCTGCCATGACCCCTCCAGCGAGCTGAGGTCACCGGACGTGCGCTCGAAGGTCATCCGCGTGGGCGGCAAGTACGAGCACGCGAGCCGCATCGAGATCGTCGTCAGCTTGGCGTCGATCTTGACCGCGCAGGTCGCCACGCGATCGGTGCCATCGCGCTCTCCGGGCGTCACCTCGCCGAGCGTGTCCTGCCACTGCGCCCACTGCCCGACGTCCTGCACGACCGCCCACACCGCGTCGATCGGCGCGTCGATCTCGGTGCTCGCGATGCCTGAGATGTTGGCCATGAGCGCACGATAGCCGCGCCGCGCGCGACGGCGACGCCGGACGGCCGGGGCGTGAAGTTCCGTAACGTTGGCGTCCTGCCCAGGACGATCGTCATCGGCGCGGGACACAACGGCCTGGTGTGCGCCTGCTACCTCGCGCGGGCGGGCCTGGACGTGCTGGTGCTGGAGGCATCTGACCGGGCGGGCGGTGGATCGCGGACCGAGGAGACGGTGCCCGGCTACCGCTTCGACACGCATTCGGTCGCGCACAACATCATCAACATGACCTCGATCCCGCGCGAGTTGCGGCTCGCCGAGGCGGGCCTGGACTACCGCGAGATGGACCCGTTCGCGATCGCGATCTTCGCCGACCAGCGGCGCGTGCGCTTTCACCGCTCCGTCGAGCAGACGGTCGCGTCGATCGCGGAGATCGATCGCTGCGAGGCGGAGGCCTACAGCGCGTTCATGCAGGAGGCGCTGCCGCTCGTGGACCTCGTCGCGCTCGGCCTGCAGGGCGGGGCGACGCCGCGCGAGCTCAGCGGTCGGCTGTTGCGGCGGATGCCCCAGGCGGTGCGCCTGCTGCGTCGCGGAGGGCTGCGGCTGAGCAGCGAACTGCTCGGCGGCTACGGCACGATGCTGCGTCACCGGCTGCCGTCGGACCTCACGCGCGGACCGGTGAGCGCCTTCGCCGCGCATGCGGGCGCCGGACCGGACCTTCCCGGCAGCGCGCTGTTCGGCTTCTGGCAGGCGGTCTATCACCGCTACGGCCAGTGGCATGCCGCCGGCGGCTCGCAGGGCCTCATCGACGCGCTGACGCGGCGGCTGGAGCAGCTCGGCGGCCGCGTGCGCTGTGGCGCGCGGGTGGTGCGGATCGACGCCGGCGGCGGACGCGTCAGCGCCGTCGAGCTGCACGACGGCGAACGCATCGACGCCGATCGCGTCGTCAGCGCGATGCATCCTCAGACCGCGTTGCTGGAGCTGCTCGATCCGCCGCTGACAGGAACCGTCGCCAGCGACCTCGCGGCGGCGCACGCCTCCAACACCGTGCAGATGCTCGTCCATGTCGCGGTCGACCGGCTGCCGCCGTACACCGGCGCGCGCCCCGGCGACCACAACGGGCTGCAGAGCTTCGTCGACGAGCTCGACGAGCTGCAGGCGGCGTTCAGCGCCGCCGAGGCGCGGCGCGTGCACCTGCCCGCTCCCGCCTACGCGTTCACGACGTCCGCGCTCGACGACAGCCTCGCGCCGCCCGGACACCACACCGTCTACCTCGCCTATCCCGCCGCGCCGTTTGACGTCGAGGGCGGATGGGAGCAGGCGGCGCCGGCGGTGGTGGAGAGCCTGTTTGATCAGATGGAGGCGCGCGCACCCGGATTTCGCGACTCGATCCAGGGCCTCGCCGTGCGCACGCCCGAGCTGATGGCCAGCGAGCTGCGCTGGCCCGGCGCGCACCCGATGCACCTCGACGTCACGCTCGACCAGCTCGGCATGCTGCGACCGATTCCCGCGCTCGGATCGCACCGCACGCCGGTGCGCGGCATGGTCGTCAGCGGCGCGGGGACCGCGCCGTCCGGCGGGATCGCCGGAGGACCGGGTCGCGGTGCCGCGCGCGCGGTGCTGCGCGACCTCAGCTGAGCGCGCGCAGGCGCGCGGCGAAGAACTCGAGCGCCAGCGCGCGCTGGTCCTCGGCCGCCAGCAGCTCGGCGTAGTCCAGCTGCGCGCCGGCGAAGCCGTCGGCCTTCCACAGCTCGCCGGCCGGCGTGGCGGTCCACGGCGCCACGTACAGGTAGGGCTTGGGATGTGCGTCGTCGCCGGGCGAGCAGCCGTAGGCGGCGCGGGTGCCCGCCGCCTCGTCGCCGAGCTCGACCGCCGGGTCGAAGTGCTCGGGCCACAGTTGCACGCGCGAGGGCGCATGAGCCGCCCCCTCGCCGGCTCGCAGCTCCTCCAGCACGGAGGTCGAGAAGCCAAACCAGTCGCCGATCGCGCGCGCGGCGCCATCGTCGATGTCCAACGGCGCCTCGTCGAGCTGCGCCGGGCCGCCGACCGCGCGCTCGGCCGCCGCCAGCGACGTCAGCGGCGTGCTCGTGCGCGTGGCGCCGCGCACGACGTGCAGCATCGCGGCCTCGACGCTGACCTGCACGTCGTCGCCGAAGAACGGCGTGCCAAAGCCGCCGCGCACCCAGCGCAGGCCGAACTTGCCGCACGCGCGCTCGCGAGCCTTCGCCACGACCTGCTCGGCGACGGCGTGCAGGGCCAGCCGCGTGGCCGTGTAGGCGGACGGCAGCTCGCCCAGCGCGCGGTGGGGCCCGAGCCAGCGCTCGCGACACCACGCGGCGAGCTCGTCGTCGCCGGCGGCACGCTGCGCCCATGTCAGGTCGCCGCCGGGCAGCGGCGACACGACGGGTCCCGCGGCGTCGTCGCGGGCCACGGGATCGTCGGCGAACCACGGTCCGCGCAGCACCGCCGGCGGCGAGGGCTCGAGCACGCGCGCGTCGTAGCCGTCGCCGGCGCGGTCGCGCGCCTCGCTGCGGGGGTCGGAGGCGGTCTCGCTGGTCATGGTGGCAACGATGACCGCCCGGCGCCCTGCGGGCAAGTGCGGCCATCCAAGAGTAAGCCCCTCGTAACGTGCCGCCGCGCGGTCACGGATACGGTCGGTGCCAACGTTCCGCCGACAGACCAGAGAGGATCGGTCATGGCGACCACCACCGCTTCGCTGCAATGGCACCGAGTGCTCGGCGCCGACGAGCTGCCCGAGGGCCGCGTGACGACCGTCACCGCGGGCCACCTGAGCCTCGCGCTCACCCACGTGGAGGGCGCGTACGCCGCGCTGGACAACCACTGCCCCCACCAGGGCGGCCCGCTGGGCGAGGGGTCGATCGAGAACGGGCTGCTGCGCTGCCCGTGGCACGGCTTTGACTACTGCCCGCTGACGGGCCAGTCGCCCGGCGCGTTCGGCGACAAGGTGCGCACGCACCCCGTCGAGCTGCGCGGCGACGGCATCTACATCGGCGTCGACCCCGAGGCCGCCCACCAGCGGACGGTCTCCGACGTCATGTGCGACACGCTCGTCGCGTGGGGCGTGCGCCACGTCTTCGGGATGGTCGGCCACTCGAACCTCGGGATGGCCGACGCGATCCGCCGGCGCGTGCAGGCCGGCGAGATGACCTACATCGGCATCCGCCACGAGGGCGCCGCGGCATTCGCGGCGTCGGCGTACGGCAAGCTCACCGGACGGCCCGCCGCATGCCTGACGATCGCCGGCCCGGGCGCGACGAACCTGCTGACGGGCATGTGGGACGCGAAGGTCGACCGGGCGCCGGTGCTCGCGCTGACCGGCCAGGTGCAGACCTCCGTCCTGGGCGTGCACAACTTCCAGGAGGTCGACCTGCGCGCCGCCTTCGAGGCGGTCGCCGACTGGTCGCAGACCGTGCTGCCCGGCTCGCCACACGCCGAGCTCGTCTCGCTGGCCTGCAAGCAGGCGATCCTGCGCCAGGGCGTCGCGCATCTCGTGCTGCCCGACGAGGTGCAGACGATCGCGGCCGGCGAGGGCGTCAAGGCCGGCGGTCCCGACGGGCGCGTGCCGGACGCCGAGATCGCGCCGCCCGCCGCGGCGCTCGACGACGCGATCACCAGGATCGCGGCCGCCAAGCGCCCGGTGATCATCGCCGGCCACGGCGCGCGCTTTGCGATGGACGACGTCGTCGCGCTGGCCGAGCGCACGGGGGCGCCGGTGATCACGACGTTCAAGGCCAAGGGGCAGATCGCCGACGACCACCCGCTCGCCGGCGGCGTGCTCGGGCGGTCGGGCACCCCGGTCGCGAGCTGGGTGATGAACGAGGCCGACCTGCTCGTCGTGCTCGGTGCGTCGTTCTCCAACCACACGGGCATCTACCGCGGCCACCCGATCGTGCAGGTCGACCTCGATCCGCTGCAGCTGGGCAAGTTCCACATGGTCGACGTGCCCGTATGGGGCGAGGTCGGCGTGACGGCGCGGGCGATCCTCGCGGCGCTCGACCCTGATCTGCCCGAGCACCGCGCAGACCAGGCCGCGGACCTCGCGGCGCGGTGGGCGATCTGGCGAGCCGAGAAGCGATCGCGCCGCGGCGACGATCGCGGCCACGGCGTGGCGAGCGCGTCGATCTTTGACAGCCTCTCGCGGCTGACGCCGCCGGACACGGTGATCGCGGTCGACGTCGGCAACAACACGTACTCGTTCGGGCGCTACTTCGAATGCCAGCCCGGCCAGCGCGTGCTGATGTCCGGATACCTCGGCTCGATCGGGTTCGGCTACCCGGCGGCGATCGGCGCGTGGGCGGCGACCGGCGGCGACGTGCCCGTGCTGTGCGTGACCGGCGATGGCGGCTTCGGCCAGTACATGGGCGAGCTGCTGACGGCCGTCAAGTACGACATGAACATCACCCACGTCCTGCTCAACAACGGCCAGCTCGGCAAGATCTCCAAGGAGCAGCAGGCCGGCCGCTGGGACGTCTGGGAGACCGCGCTGCACAACCCCGACTTCAGCGAGTACGCACGCGTCTGCGGGGCGCTCGGCATCCGGGTGACCGCCGCCGGCGAGCTCGACGACGCGATCGCGCGTGCGTTCGCGCACGACGGGCCCGCGCTGGTGGAGGTCGTGACCGATCCCGAGCTCATCTGACGCGGACAGCCCAGGACGCCGCTAGCGCCTTCGCGCGGTGGCCTGCAGCGCCGCGTTCGTCCAGCCCGCGTCGGTCGGGTTGACGTTGTGGCCCGGGGCGACGATCTCGTCGATGCGGTCCAGCAGGTCGTCGTCGAGGTGCACGTCGGCGGCGTCGAGCTGGGACTCAAGCTGCGCCATCGTGCGGACCCCGATGATCGCCGCCGTCACCGCCGGGTGGCGGATGACGAACGCCAGCGACATGTGGATCAGCGAGATCCCAGCCTCGTCGGCGAGCGTGCCGAGCGCGTCGGCGGCGTCGAGCTTGGCCTGGTTGGCCGGGATCGAGAGGTCATAGCGGGCCGGCAGCATCGCCGAGCGTCGCGACGTGAGGTCCTCGGCGCCCGTGCGCCAGCGCCCCGACAGCCAGCCGCCGCCGAGCGGGCTCCACGGGATGACGCCCATGTCGTGCTCCAGGCACGTCGGGAGGACGTCGGCCTCGATGCCGCGCGCGAGGATCGAGTACGGCGGCTGCTCGCAGACGAAGCGCTGCAGCCCGCGCTCGCGCGCGACCCACTGCGCCTTGACGATCTGCGCCGCGGGGTAGGTCGACGAGCCGATGGAGCGGATCTTGCCCTGCGCGACGAGGTCTGACAGCGCGCCGAGCGTCTCCTCGTGGTCGGTCCACGGGTCCCAGCGGTGCACCTGGTAGAGGTCGATCCAGTCGGTCTGCAGGCGCGTGAGCGACGCCTCGACCTCGCGGAAGATCCAGCGCCGCGAGTTGCCGGATTCGTTGGGATCGTCGCCCATCGTGCCGTGGAACTTCGTCGCGAGCACGACGTTGTCGCGCCGGCCCCCGGCGAGCGCCTTGCCGACGATCTGCTCGGATTCGCCGCGCGAGTAGACGTCGGCGGTGTCGACGAAGTTGATCCCCGCGTCCAGCGCCCGGTGGATGATGCGGATGCTCTCGTCGTGGTCGGTCTCGCCCCAGGCGCCGAACATCATCGTGCCGAGGCAGAGCGGGCTGACGTGTACGCCGGTGCGGCCGAGTGCGCGCTGATCCATGTAACTGACGATAGCCCGGTGGCTGTGACTAGCCTCAACCCATGAGCGTTCCCATCTCCGTGCTGGATCTCGCGCCGGTCGGCGCCGGCCGCACAGCCGCCGAGGCGCTTGCCGGCACGACCGAGCTGGCTCGCCGCGCCGACGCGCTCGGCTACCGACGCTTCTGGGTCGCCGAGCACCACAACATCCCGTCCGTCGCGTCGACCGCGCCCGAGACGCTGATCGCCCACCTCGCCGCGAGCACCCAGCGCATTCGCGTCGGCTCGGGCGGCGTGATGCTGCCCAACCACGCGCCGCTGGCGGTCGCCGAGCGCTTCGGCATGCTGGAGGCGCTGCATCCCGACCGCATCGACCTCGGATTGGGTCGTGCCCCCGGCACCGACCAGCGCACCGCGATGGTCCTGCGCAGCGGCGATCCCAACCGCTTCGCCGAGCAGTTCGCCGAGCTGCGCGGCTACCTCGGCTCCGGCCACCACGGCATCCGGGCGGTGGCGGGCGAGCACTCACAGCCCCAGCTGTGGATGCTCGGCTCGACCGACGGCGGCGCACGGATCGCCGGCCCGCTGGGCATCCCGTTCGTCTTCGCCCACCACTTCCACCCGCACTTCACCGAGCCGGCGCTGGCGCTCTACCGCGAGCTGTTTCAGCCGTCAGAGCTCGCGGACACGCCGCGCACGATCGTCGCCGCCGGCGTCGTCGTCGGCGAGGACGACGAGCATGCCGCCCGCCTCGCGCTGCCGGGCGGCGTCTCGATGCTGTGGCTGCGCCAGGGCCGCCCGGCGCCGATGCCGACGATCGAGCAGGCCGAGGCGATTGTCGCCGGGCTGTCGGGCACGGAGCTCGCGGTCGTGCAGGACGCCGTCAACCGCGCGATCGTCGGCGGCCCCGAGACGGTGCACGGACAGCTGCTGGAGCTCGTCGAGCGCACCGGCACCGACGAGCTGATGATCACCTCACACGTGGCCGACCCCGCCGTGCGGGCGCGCGGACTGGAGCATGTGGCGCGAGCGTTCGAGTTGCAGGAGCAGCCCGTCGGCTGACCCGGCGCCTACCCGCCGTTGCCCGGTTCGCCGCCGAGTGCGACGGTCGCGCGAGCCGTCGTGAGGTGGTAGAGGATCAGCAGCTGCACGAGCGCCAGGGACTCGGAGCGGTGGATCTCCTTGCCGACCGTGAACTCGCCGAGCGTGTCGGTGCGCAGGTGGCTGGCGAAGTGCATGCGGTCCCAGATCGCCTCCTCGATCTCCTCCGCGCGCTCGCGCTCAAGATCGCCGGGGATGTGCAGCACGCGCTCACCGTGGCGCTCGGTCATCGTGAACGCGCCGTCGCCGTCGCCGCCGTCGACGAACGAGGACAGGTCGGGATGGGGCAGCGAGTCGCGCAGCGTCAGCACGGCGTCGAGCACGAACGGGTCGGCCGCGCTGGGTTGGCGGCAGACGACCATGTCGGCGTGGGCGCGCTGCGGGCGGATGAACGCTGCGGAGTCGGGCTCGCGGCGATCGAGGTCCTCGAGCACCTGGTCGGTCGTGTACCCGCGCTTGGAGCAGTCGCGGTCGACCTTCCACTGGCGCCGCAGGGACTCCGGCGGGTCGAGGTAGACGCGTACGTCGTAGGACTCGCGCATCTCGGGCGTGTAGTACCCCAGCAGCCCTTCGACGACGGCGAATGGATCGGGCTCGACGTAGGTCAGCGGGCCGAAGGTGCCGTTGGAGTGCAGGTAGACAGGCTTGAGGATCGGCCGGCCCTCGTGCAGGCACTCCAGATGCGAGGCCATGATGTCGAGGTAGTTGCAGTCGGGATGCAGCGGCGTGATCGCGCGATCGGCGCGCTGCTTGCGGTCGTACTTGTGGTAGTCGTCGGTGCAGATGTGGGTGACGACGTCCTCGCCGAGCAGGCGAACGAGACCCTTGCTCAACGTCGTCTTGCCGGAGGCGGAATCACCGACGATCCCGAGAATGATTGGTCGTGGCACGCCGTGAGCGTAGTACGGCGGCCCCGGCGGCCACAACCTGGATCCACGCATCGTGGCGCAACGTCGAACCTGCCGGCCGCGCGTCGCAGAACGAGGCCGTTCGGCGCGAGGGCAAGCGGGTCAGCCCACGGCGCGATACCTGCCCGCGCGGCGCCAGCGGCGGGTTGGCGGAGCCGCGATCTGCGCGGCTCCGATGCGCTTGTTGCGGGTGATCGCTCCGGCGAGGGCCTGGGCCTGCTTGACGGCCGCCAGCGGGGCGCGCGACGTGATGTGACGGTGCTTGGATTCCATGCGGTTCACTCCTGATCGGTTGTCGCGTGCGGGCGGCGACGTCGACGCGTCGCACGCGGGTCCGGCACGGGATCGCGATGGTCATCGGCTGCTCCGCGATGACGGCGCTGTCCCTCGCACAACCGGCGTCCTACCGGTGCGGTTGTGGCGTATCGCCCAGTCGGGGCGCTCTGCTGGTGCGCCGGATCCTAGCGGACCCGGCGGCTTGGCGAGGGATCCTTTGAGGGCGTTTGAAACCGTCCCCGAATGGGGTACAACGCGGCGATGCACCTTCTCGTTCTGGCCTCGGACCCCGTCGACACCGGCACGTTGCGCGGCATCGTCGGCGACGAGATCGACGGCGCGCGCGTGCTCGTCGTGTCCCCGGCGCTCAACGAGTCGCCGGTCGCGTTCTGGGCATCGGACGCCGACGAGGCGATCGAGGATGCCGACGCGGCAGGCACGCAGATCGTCGAGCAGCTGCGCGCCGAGGGTGTCGCCGCCAACAGCGCGACCGGCGAGAGCGAGCCGCTGCTCGCGCTGCAGGACGCGCTCGCGACGTTCCCCGCCGACCGGATCGTCATCTTCGTCCGTGACGAGGACGATCAGCGCTACCGCGAGGACGACCTTTGCGGCGAGGTGCAGCGCCGCTTCGATCTGCCGGTCACGCTGGCCACGCTGTAGCTCGTCGCGCTCGCGTCGTCCGCCGCGATGCAGTTCGATAACTCCTTCTCCGTGCAGGCCCCGATCGACGCGGTCTTCGCCGCCGTGTCGGACATCGAGCGCGTGGTGGTGTGCGTGCCCGGAGCGCAGGTGCTCAGCAGTCGCGGCGACGATGTCTTCGAAGTCGCGCTGCGGTCGCGGGTCGGCCTCGTCTCGCGGCGCTACGCGGGCACGATCACCGTCCACGAGCGCGACGCCGGCGCGCGCCGGGTCACGATGACCAACCGCGCGCGCGACGCGACGGGCAAGAGCGTCGGCGATGCGCGCATCGAGATCGGCCTCGCCGAGCTCGGCTCGCACACGAACGTCTCGATCCACTCGCGGGTGACGATCGCCGGCGGGACGCTCGCCGAGACGACGATCGGCAGGGCCGCCGCCGAGCAGATGGCGCTGTTCACCGCCAACCTGCGCGCGCTGGTCGGCGGCGAAACGCCACCATGACGTCCGCGCAGCCCGTGCTTGCGAACTGCCTCGGGCCGCGCCGGGTCGCGCGCTGAGATCGGCCTACTCGCCGCGGCGCAGCGACTCGGCGATGCTCATCATCTGCGCGTTGGTGAGCTTGCGCGAGAGCGTGTTGGACACCCAGTAGACGGCCAGCGGCGTCTGAAACGCGATCAGCCGGATGCGCTTGCCGTCGAAGTAGCGCTGATAGGTGCGCGAGCCGACTCGCCGCTCGTCGGTTGGGCTCTGCAGGATCGGCGGGGCCTTCCACGTCGTTGCCTGGATGCCGTAGTACTCGCCGATCTCGCCCGCGTAGAGCACGATCCGATACGCACGCTGGCGGCGCTTGTCGTCATCGACGATCTCGTAGGAGCGCGGGCTGGAGTCGCTGTAGCGGCCGCGCCCGAGGCGGACGGTGGGGTAGTAGACGGGCAGGCCGAGCGCGCCGAGCTCCAGCTGCATCGCTCGCACGTGACGTGCGCCGCCCGCGGGATCGCGGACGAGACCCGCCGCGAGGCTGCCGGGCTTGACAGGCTTGGGCTTGGGCTCGGACGTGCGCTCCGTGAGATCGGGGTTGGCATCGAGCAGCGCGTCGTCGGAGCCGCGCACGTCGATGAAGCTGTCGACCGTCTGCTGAAGATCCGCCTGGGAGACCTCGACGCAGGTGCCGTCCGGGCAATCGGTGGCCGGGAAGCGCACCTCGGTGATCGGAGACTTGGAGGCCTCGTAGACGACCTTGAGCAGGCCGAGGATCTCGGTCGTGTCCTGCTGGGGAATGTCGCTCTGGGTGTAGGCCCCGAAGATCCGCAGCAGCTCCTTGCGGTCCGAGAAGACCTTGCCGAGCCCGATCTGCCCCTTGGCCTGGCGCAGGAACTCCTGCTGGCGCGCGGCGCGCACGAAGTCCGAGTCCTCGTGACGGAAGCGCACGAAGTCCAGCGCATCCGAGCCGCACAGCCGCTGGTAGCCGGGCCGCAGGTCGATCGTCGCGTAGCGAGGGCCCGGACGCGTGTTGTCGTTGAAGTAGCGGCGGTCGACCTCGGCGTAGACGCAGCCAAGCCGGTTGACCGCTCGCCTGAAGCCGCCGAAGTTCACGTTGATGACATGGTTGATCGGGATCCCGAGCAGCAGCGTGACCGTCTCGACGCTCAGCGCGGCGCCGCCGAGCTCAAAGGCCTCGTTGATCTTGCGCATCCCCCGATAGCCCGGGATCTGCACCTGCAGGTCGCGCGGCAGCGACATGATCGCCGTCGCGCCACGGTCGGGATCGAGGTGCGCGACGATGATCGTGTCCGAGCGCGGCGGCATGTCCACCGTGTCGGCGAAGCGCTTGTCGGAGCCCAGCAGCAGGATCGTCTGCGGCCCGCCGGACAGGACGTCCTCGAGCACCTCCTCGACGCGCGGGATCGGCTTGGAGGCCTTCTTGACGATCTCGATGTCCTCCTTGACCTCGGCGAGGAGGATGGTCGCGACCGCCGTCGCCGAGCACACGACGATGATCGCGCCGCCGAGCACGAACTTCTTCAGGTGCTGACGGAGCCTGCCCACGCAGGCCATTCAACCGCAGCCGGGGGCCGCGCGGGCCTACGCCTGGAGCGCCGGCCCCGCGGCGTCGCGCTCATGCCCGCGCAGCAGCTGCTCGGCCGCGGCGCCGAAGCCCAGGCCGATCGCCGCGAACAGGATCGCGCTGATCGCCAGCGACGCGACGCGGAAGTCCCACAGCACGTCGGCGGGAAACCCGCCGGGAGGACCGTCGACGCCCGGCAGGACGACCTGGGCGAGCACGATCAGCGCGACGAATCCACCGGCGCCCGCGATCGTCGCGTTCCACGCGCCCAGGCGCTCCAACAGCTCGCGGCGGATGCGCATGGCGGCGGTCGCCGCGGCGACCGAGATGCAGATCATCGTGACGAACAGTGCGGTGCGCGTGCCCAGCGACTCGGGCGTGGCGGTCGCCGGCGGCCCAGCGGGGTACTTCGCGAACGGCACGAGAACGATCGTCAGGTAGGCGCCGAGCGCGAGCGTCGCCGACATCGCCCGCGCCCCGATGGCGCCGATGCGCCCGTAGGCCCAGGCGAAGACGAGCGCGAACAGGCCGCCGAGGGCGACGCCCATCGCGGCGAGCGCGGTCAGCAGGCCGACCGTGCGCTGCGTGCCGCGCGCCACGACCTCCGGCTCGGCTGGCGCCCCGGGTTGGGGCGCAGGAGCGACGCGCTGCTCGAAGTCGATGGCCGCCTGCACCGGCGGCTCGCCGATCGCGTAGGCGACCGGGAAGGCGAGCACGCCGGCGCACAGCCCGGCGAGCATGCCCCTGATCAGCAGGGAGCGGATCATGTGTCGACCAGCAGGCTGCTAGTACGCGCAGAACGTGCGGACGCGTGTACTAGTGGCAGGGGAAGCCGAGCAGGTGCCGGCCGTCGTGCAGGAACTCGTGGACGCCGGCGCCCGAGACCAGCGAGGCGACGCCCTGCTCGCCGCCGACGAAGTACATCAGCACGAACAGCGCGAACCCGGCGAAGATCGCGTAGGGCAGGATCTCGCCCGGCGAGGCGATCGGTGCGGGCGCGGTTGTGATCCCCCGCTCGGCGACGACGTCAGACATGCTGGTCTCCTTCTCGGGATCACGCGTCCCGTCGATGATCAGAGCGCGTGACGGAGAAGTGTCTGGCTCACGGATCCTCGTCCGCTCACAGTGGCGCGACCGCGCCGGTCTTTCACCGGCTTCCTCGCACCGTCACACGAGGCACGGACCATAGTCGCGCGACGGGTCGCCCGCAACACTGCCGCTATGCTGCGCCGCATCAGCGCGATGGTCGCGAGGAACCCGGTGAGAAGCCGGGACGGTCGCGCCACTGTGACCGGGAACCGCACGATCCCGGGAGTCAGGAACTCCGACCACCGCGAATGCCGCTGACGGGAACGCGCTCTTCCCAGGAGGTAGTCCGATGGACGCATGCCGCACCCCCGTCGCAGGCCGGGCGGACCGCTGCCCGGGCGTGCTGGACCCGCACGAGGCGGCCGATGGCCGGCTGGTCCGCGTGCGCGTGCCGGGCGGGCGCATCGACGCGGCCGGGTTGCGTGCCGTCGCCGACGTGGCGGCGCTCGGCAATGGCATCGTCGAGCTGACGTCGCGCGCGAGCCTGCAGATCCGCGGGCTCGCCGCCGACGCCGGTCAGGCGGTCGTGGTGGGCCTGCGCTCCGGCGGCCTGCTGGCGTCGCCGGAGCACGACCGTGTCCGCAACGTGCTCGCCAGTCCGGTCGCCGGGCGCCATCCGCGTTCGCACACCGCCACCGACGAGGTCGTGGTCGCCTTCGACGAGGCGCTGTGCTCGGACGCGGGTCTCGCGTCGTTGCCGGGACGCTTCCTGTTCGCCTTCGACGACGGGAGCGCCATCGCCGATTGGCGGCGAGCCGACGTCGGGCTCGTGGCGCTGGGATCCGCAACGTTCGAGCTGTGGATCGGCGGCCGCCCGACGACGTTGCTGGCCTCACCGCACGACGCGCCGCGGCTCGCGCTCGCCGCCGCCGGCGCCTTCCTGCAGCGCGCCGGCGGAGCGTGGCACGTCGCCGACCTCGACGACGGCGCGCGGCGGATCGCATGCGCACTCGGCGGCGAGCTGCGCGACCGCCTGCCGCAAGCGACGCGGGACCTGCCCGCCGGCGTGCTCGAGCAGCTCGACGGGCGCGTCGCCGTGACGGCGCTCGCGCCGCTTGGCCGCCTCAGCGGCGCCGACGTGCTCGCGCTCGCGGCGCTCGCCGGTGAGGTCCGGCTGTCTGCGGCTCGCACGCTGACGATCGTCGACGTCGCCCGCGACGACGTGCACGCGTTGACCGCGGCGCTGACCGCGCTCGGCCTCGTCACGGCGCCCGGGTCCGGCTGGCAGGGCCTGTCGGCATGCGCCGGTCTGGGCGCCTGCTCCGGCGCGCGCGTGGATGTGCGTGCCGCGGCGACGGCTCGGGCTCGGGTGCGCGAATCCGACGCCCCGCCGGAGCACTGGTCGGCGTGCGAGCGTGGTTGCGGACGCCCGCGCGACGTGGCGATCGAGATCTGCGCGACCGGCGGTGGGCTGGCCGTCGGCGACCTCCATGTCGGCGACGTGCCGGCGGCGCTCGCGCTGCTCGCGGACAGCCCCCCGTGACCGCCTACATCCGCGACGGCGCGGAGATCTATCGCCGCTCGTTTCAGACGATCCGCTCCGAGGCCGACCTCGACGGGCTGGAGGTGGTGCTCGAACGCACCGTCGTGCGGATGATCCACGCGTGTGGGATGGTCGACCTCGCGGCCGACGTCGCCGCCTCGCCGGGCTTCGGACCGGCCGCCGAGCGGGCGCTGCGAGCCGGGGCGCCGATCCTCTGCGACACGTCGATGGTCGCCGCCGGGGTGACCCGCGCGCGCCTGCCCGCCGGCAACGACGTCGTCTGCACGCTCGCCGACGAGCGCGTCGCGTCGCTCGCACGGGAGCTCGGCACGACGCGCAGTGCCGCCGCGCTGCAGCTGTGGCGCCCGCGGCTGGAGGGATCGGTCGTCGTCGTCGGCAACGCGCCGACCGCGCTGTTCGCGCTGCTGGAGATGCTCGAGCGCGACGCCGTCGCCGGGCCCGCGGCGGTCATCGGCGTCCCGGTCGGCTTCATCGGCGCGGCGGAGTCGAAGGTCGCGCTGGCCACGCACCCGGCGGTCGCCGAGCACCTCGTGGTGCACGGCCGTCGCGGTGGCAGCGCGATCGCCGCGGCGGCGGTCAACGCGCTGGCGAGCGCGACCGAATGAGCGGATGCCTGTACGGCGTCGGCGTCGGTCCCGGCGACCCCGAGCTGCTGACGCTGAAGGCCGCGCGCGTGATCGAGGCGGCGGGCGTCGTGGCCTACCCCGTGGCCCGGCACGGCCGCAGCGTCGCTCGCGCGATCGCCGCGTCGCACCTGCGCGCGGACGCGATCGAGATCGCGCTGACCTATCCGGTGACGACCGAGACGACCGATCACCCCGGTGGTTACGAGGGCGCCCTGTGCGCCTTCTACGACGACGCCGCGGCGACGATCGCCGCGCACCTCGATGGCGGGCGCGACGTCGCCGTGCTGTGCGAGGGCGACCCGTTCTTCTACGGCTCCTACATGTACCTGCACGAGCGCCTCGCCCCGCGCTTTGCGACCGAGGTCGTCGCGGGCGTGACCTCGTTCAGCGCCGCGGCCGCCTCGGCCGGTATGCCGCTGGCCAAGCGCGACGACGTGCTCAGCGTGCTGCCCGGCACGCTGTCGCCCGATGCGCTGGCGGCGCACCTCCAGGGCGCCGACGCGTCCGTCGTGATCAAGCTCGGGCGCACCTTTGACGGCGTGCGCGCGGCGGCGGAGGCCGCCGGCGTGGCCGGGCGCGCGGTGTACGTCGAGCGCGCGAGCTCGGAGAGCGAGCGGCGCGTGGCGCTGCGCGATGTCGAGGGTCCCGTGCCGTACATGTCGCTCGTGCTCGTCCCCGCGGCGCGTCGGGCAGCGACCGCGCGAGCCGGCCGGCCGGGCAGCGTCGTGGTCGTGGGCATCGGGCCCGCCGGGGTGCGCTGGCTGACACACGAGGCGCACGTCGAGCTGGCCGCGGCCGACGACCTCGTCGGCTATGAGGCCTACCTGGCGCGCGTGCCGGTGCGACGGGGGCAGCGCCGTCACGCCAGCGACAACCGCGTCGAGGCGCAGCGCGCGCGCCACGCCCTCAAGCTTGCCGCCGGCGGGTCGCGCGTGGCGGTCGTGTCCTCGGGCGATCCTGGCATCTTCGCGATGGCCGCCGCCGTGTTCGAGCAGGCGGAGTCCAATGGCGCCGTGGACGTGCGCGTCGTGCCCGGGCTGTCGGCGATGCAGGCCGTTGCGGCGCGCGTCGGCGCGCCCCTGGGCCACGACTTCTGCGTGATCTCGCTGTCTGATCAGCTCAAGCCCTGGGAGGTCGTGGAGCGGCGACTGCAAGCCGCCGGCGCGGCCGACCTCGTGCTCGCGCTGTACAACCCCGCATCGCGCTCGCGCCGTGAGCAGCTGCACCGCGCCTTTGAGATCCTGCGCGAGCATCGCGCGCTGCAGACCCCGGTGGTCGTAGCTCGCGCCGTTGGCGCGCCCGACGAGCAGGTCACGGTCGCGACGCTCGCCGACGTCGATCTCGGCGTGGTCGACATGCGCACGCTGCTGATCGTCGGGTCCTCGACGACGCGCGTGACCGCCGGCGGCGCCGTCTACACCCCGCGCCGCTACCCATGAGGCGCGTGTCGGTGATCGGGATCGGCGCGGGCAACCCCGACGACCTCACGCTCGCGGCGATCGCGGCGATCGCCGCGGCCGACGTCTTCTTCGTGATCGACAAGCCGGGCGCGCGCGAGGAGCTCTCGCGCGCGCGCCTGGCGATCATCGACCGCCATGCGCCGGGCTCGGGGCAGCGCACGGCCCTCGTCGAGGACCCGCAGCGCGACCGGTCGGCGGAGGCATACGTCGAGGCCGTGGACGACTGGCGCGCGCGCCGGGCAACCGCCTGGGGCCGGCTGATCGCCCGCGAGCTGGCCGGCGACGAGCACGGCGCGTTCCTCGTCTGGGGCGACCCGGCGCTCTATGACAGCACGATCGCGGTGCTCGACCGGATCGCCGCCGACGGGACGTTGGCCTTCGAGCTGGACGTCATCCCCGGCATCAGCGCCATCGCGTCGCTGACGGCGCGCCATCGCATCGCGCTGAACCGGGTCGGCCAGGCCGTGCTCGTGACGACGGGGCGGCGACTCGCCGCGGGCCTGGACTCCGACGCGGCGGACGTCGTCGTGATGCTCGACGCGGGCTGCGCGTTCACGACGGTCGCCGACCGCGACCTGGAGATCTACTGGGGCGCGTACCTCGGCACCGAGGACGAGCTGCTCGTCTCCGGCCGCCTCGCCGACGTCGCCGACGACATCGTCCGCTTGCGTGCGCAGGCGCGGGCGCGCAAGGGCTGGATCATGGACACCTACCTGCTTCGCAAGCCCAGCGCAGCGCTGCGCTGACGCCCGTCACGGTGGCCGTCTCCCGGCGCGGGGGCCGGCGCACGACGATGACCGGCAGGCCGCGCTCGCGCGCGGCGTGCAGCTTGGCGACGGTGTGCGGGCCGCCGCTGTCCTTCGTGACGACGACGTCGATGCCGTGCTCGTCGATCAGGGCGAGCTCTCCGGCGATGTCGTAGGGCCCGCGGTCGAGCAGCAGCTCGTGGTGGCGCGGCAGCGGCGGGGACGGTGGGTCGACGCAGCGCACGAGAAACCACGCGTCATCGCGCGAGGCGAACGCCGCGAGGCCCTGGCGACCGGTCGTCAGCAGCACCCGCGCGCCGGCCGTGATCGCGCCGGCGGCGCCGGCGAGGTCCTGCACCCACTGCCAGCGGTCGCCCTCGCGTTCGCGGTATCCGGGGCGCTCGAGGCGCAGCAGCGGGACGTTCGCCTGCGGGCACGCCCGTGCCGCAGACGACGAGATGCGCTCGGCGAAGGGATGGGTCGCGTCGACGACCGCGCGCACGCGATGCTCATCGATCCAGCCGGCCAGCGCGTCGGGTCCGCCGAAGCCGCCGATTCGCGTGTGTCCCGGCGGCAGCCGCGGGTTGCTGACACGACCGGCAAGCGATGTCGTCACCGGCACCCCGGCGGCGTGCAGTCCGGCGGCCAGTTCGCGTGCTTCGGCGGTCCCTCCGAGGATCAGGATCATCGGAGGCGAGCGTGGCACACCTGCGACCCCCGATCGTGTACAACGCCTGCACGACTTCCGAGGAGGTGAGCACCGTGCAGTGGGGAGCAGCGAGGACCAGCGTCGACACGATCCGCCGCTATGGCGAGCTCGCCGACCAGGGCGGCGACGCCTCCGCGGTCGCCGACGCATGGACAGCCGCGGAATTCGACGACGAGATGACCACGCGCTGGCTGGAGGCGCGGTGCTTCGATCCGCAGTCCGCGCGCGAGCTGGCCGAGCTCGACGTCAGCCCCGAGCAGGCCTCCAAGCGCACGCGCGACGGGGCCGGCGGGGACTACATCGACACGATCGCCTTCAAGGTCGCCAAGGGCCATCTGTCCGCGCGCCAGGGCGCGGCTCGCGCGGCGTCGAGCCGATGAGCGAGGTCGGCAAGGACTTCCCCGAGCCACGGCCGCACCCCAACACGCTGCCGTGCGCCGACTGCGGTCACGTATGGTTCGAGGGCGAGCGCCGCCACCAGTACGTCGAGGCCGACGGCACGATCACGATCGAGCAGGACGCCGACGTCGTGTGCCAGCTCTGCCACGTCAAGCGCACGCGGCCGGTCAGCGGCGGCGACGAGGGGGTCAAGTACTGGTAGGGGGCGTGTCGAATAGCTCGCGCTGGGCGCGACTCATTCGACACACCCCCTGCCGCGGTCACGCTCGGCGGAGTACAGGTGGCTCTCGCCGGCGCCTCCCGCCTCCAGCGCCGGCCCCACGAGGATCGTCGCGGTGCGGCGGACGCCGGCGTCGCGAACCTGGCCGGCGATCGTGGCCAGGGTGCCCGTCAGCACGATCTCGTCGGGCCAGCTGGCTCGTGCGACGACCGCGGCCGGGCAGTGCTCGCCGTAGTGGGCCATCAGCGTCGCGACAATCTCCTCGATCGCCTGCGCGCCGAGGTGGACGACGAGCGTCGCTCCGTGCGCCGCGAGGTCGGCGAGGCGCTCCCCGCCGGGCATCGCCGAGGCCCGCTTGCCGTAGCGCGTGAGGATGACCGTCTGGGCGACGCCCGGGACGGTCAGCTCGCGGCCCAGCGCGGCAGCGGCGGCGGCGAACGCGGGCACGCCGGGCGTCACGTCCCACGGGATCTCGAGCTCGTCGAGGCGTCGCATCTGCTCGGCGACCGCGCTGTAGATCGAGAGGTCACCGGAGTGCAGGCGGGCGGCGTCATGGCCGGCGTGGTGGGCGGCTCGCAGCTCGTCGACGATCTCGTCGAGCGTGAGGTCCTGGGTGTCGACGATGCGGGCGCCGGCGGGCGCGTTGCCGACGATCTCCGGCGAGACGAGCGCGCCCGCGTACAGGCACACCGGGCTGCCCGCGATCAGGCGCTGGGCGCGCAGCGTGAGCAGGTCGGGCGCGCCGGGGCCGGCGCCGATGAAGTGCACGGTCACGGCTTGATGGCCGTCCACTGCACGACGGGCATCTGCGCGCGCCAGGAGGTGAACGCGCCGAGCGGCTCGGCGTGGGAGATCTCGATGCGCACGAGCTGGCCGCCGCGGGTCGCGCGGGCCTGCACGAGCGCCTGCTCACCCTCCAAGGTCACGGCGTTGGCGACGATGCGCCCGCCTGCGTCCAGCGCCTTCCAGCAGGCGGCCAGGAGTCCATCCGTCGTCAGGCCGCCGCCGATGAAGATCGCGTCGGGTGACGGCAGGCCGTCGAGCGCGCCGGGCGCCCGGCCGACGCGGACCTCCAGCTCCGGAACGCCGAGCGTGAGCGCGTTGCGCTGCGCCTGCTGCGCGCGGTCGCGGCGCTCCTCGATGGCGATCGCCTGCGCGGTCGGCTCCGCGCGCAGCCACTCGATCGCGATCGAGCCGCTCGCGGCGCCGACGTCCCACAGGCACTGGCCGGGGCCGGGCGCCAGCGCGGCGAGCGTCATCGCGCGGACGTGGCGCTTGGTGAGCTGGCCGTCGCCGCCGTAGGCGTCGTCGAGCAGGCCGGGGACGCGCGGCAGCAGCGGCGTTCCGGGCACCGCGCGGCACTCGATCGCGACGGCGTGCAGCGGATCGGCCCAGCGCGAGCCCCACGTCGCCGGCGTCAGCTCGACGATCCGCTCGGCCGGGCCGCCGAGCTGCTCGAGCACGACGAACCGGCTGGCGCCGTACCCGCGCGCGATCAGGATGCGCGCGATCCGCGCAGCGCCGTTCTCGCCGGTGACGTAGGCGACGATCCTGCGGCCGGGGGCCAGCTCGCGAACGACGGTCTCCGGGGGCCGCGCGACGGCGCTGACGAGCCGTACCTCGGCGGCCGGCCAGCCCAACCGCGCGCAGGCGAGCGCGAAGGCGGACGGGTGCGGGTGGACGTCCAGACGCTCCGCTCCGAGCCGGCGCGCGAGCGTGGCGCCGATGCCATGCAGCATCGGATCGCCGCTGGCGAGCACGCACAGCCTGGCGTCGGTGCGCTGCGCGAGCTCGTCGATCAGCGGCTGCATCGGCGATGGCCACGCGCGTGTGTTCGCCGTGACGTCCGACGCGAGCAGCGCGAGCTGGCGCTCGGAGCCGATGACCTCCTCGGCGCCGAGGATCGCGTCGCGGGCGTGCTCGCCGAGCCCGGCCCAGCCGTCGGCCCCGATTCCGACGACGGCGATCGGCCTCATCGCCGCGCGGCCATCGCGTCGGCGAGCGCGGCCTCGATCGCCTCCGCGAGGCGCGCGTTCTCCTGCGGCGAGCGCGCGGTCAGCCGCACGTGACGCTCGTCGAGGCCGGGGAAGCTCGCCGCGGGTCGCACGGCGATGTGGTGCTCGCGCAGGGCGGCCGCGAGCGCGACACCGTCGTCGACCTCGATCAGGCAGAAGTTCGTCGCGCTCGGCCACGTGCGCACGCCCGGAATGTCGCGCAACCGGCTGCAGAGATCGTCGCGTTCGGCGACGACGCGGTCGGCGATCTGCGCTCTCGCCTGCGGGCGACGGGCACTGGCGGCGAGGGCGGCCAGCGCCAGCGCGTTGGACGACCACGGCGGTCGCACCCCGCGCAGCCGGCGGGCCAGGCGCGGCGGTGCGACGGCGTAGCCCGCGCGCAGGCCGGGGATCCCCAGCGCCTTCGTGAGGCTGCGTACGACGATCACGTCGTCCAGCGTCTCGCCCGCCAGCGAGCCGGGCTCGCCGGGGACCATGTCCATGAAGGCCTCGTCCACGACGACGATCCTTCCACGGCGTCGCAGCACGAGCAGCGCGTGCGCGGGATCCAGCGTGCCGCTCGGCGACGCCGGGTTGCCGACGATCACGAGGTCGGCCGCATCCGGGACCGCGGCCGGGTCCAGCGCGAATCCGCGGGCGGGGTCGCGCAGCACCCGCGCGACGGGCACGCCATGCGCGCGCAGCGCCGCCTCGGATTCGGTGAAGCTCGGATGCACGCAGGCGGCGAGGCGGGGCCGAAGCGCGGGTGCCAGCAGCCACAGCGCCTCGGCCGCGCCGTTGGTCGGGACGATCTCCTCCGGGTCGCGGCCGTGCAATGCCGACAGCGCGGCGACGGCATCGGCCTCGTCGGGGTAGCGCGTGGCGCCCGCGTCGAGCGCCTGCGCGAGCGCGTCGCGCAACCACGCCGGCGGGCCGCCGGCGAGGACGTTGACGGCGTGGTCGGCATCGCCGGATGAGACGACGCTGTCGCCATGGTGGCGCAGCTCGTCGACGTCCGCGGGCATCGTCGCGGGCGCCGCCGCGGCCCCGATCGTGAGCGCCCGGCCGGCCACCACGAGCTCGACGCGACTCGCGCGCGCCGCGAATCGCTGCGTCGCCTCGCCGAGCAGATCCAGCCATGCGCGCGACGGCGCGTCGGGCGGCAGGAGACCCTCCCCCGCCTGCTCGGCGACGACGATCGCCGTCCCGGCTCGCCGCGCCGCCGGCACGGCGCGGTCGACGCGACCCAGGACCTCGCCGCAAGCCGCGTCGAGCACCGCCGGGTCGTCGAACGCGCCGGCCTCGTGCAGCGCGCCGGCGATCCAGGGACCGAGGCCGTCGAGGAGCACGCACACGTCCTCGGCGCCGGAGAAGGCTTCGGCGAGCTCGGCGCCGGCCTGCACCGTCGTCCATGTCGCGGGCCGCCGCGCGACGTGCGCCTGGATCCGCGCGCGCATCGACGGATCGGCGGCGTCCGCGGTCGCCACGAAGCGCACGGGCAGCCCCGAAGCGAGCGCCAGGCGCTCGGCATGCGCGCTCTTGCCCGACCGCGTGCCGCCGACGACGAGCAACAGGGTCATGCCAGTGGATGGGTAGCGGGCGCTAGCACCAGTGCTATCCGGTGCTACTCATGCCGGAAGCGACGCATGGCGAGCGGCCGCCGCGAACCGCCGCGCGAGCTGCGGGTGGGCGGCCCAGTGGACGTGCAGGTAGCTCGCGTGCAGCGCGTCCGCGACCCACCCCTCCGATCGCGTCGTGCCGCGCGCCGTCAGCGACCACGCCGCGCATGCCGCGCCGTCCAGCGGGCGCACCTGCGAGTAGTGGAACTCGTGACCGCGCACGCGCTGGCCGGCGTCCACCCACGGCGTCGGCGTCGACGCTTCGGCCTCGCGGTAGCCGAGCGTCAGTCGTCCGGTCATCGTCGCGCGCGCCGCGATCGCCCCGCACATCTCATGTCCGTCGAGATCGACGCAGAGGTAGAGCAGCCCACCGCACTCGGCGAGCACCGGGCGCCCGGCGGCGGCGAACGCCGCGACGTCCGCGCGCAGCGAGTCGTTGGCCGCCAGCTCGGCGCCGAAGACCTCCGGAAAGCCGCCGGCCAGGATCAGCGCGCCGCAGTCCGGGGGCAGCGTCTCGTCGCGCAGCGGGTCGACGTCGGCGAGCTCGGCGCCCGCGGCTCGCAACAGCTCGAGGTTCTCCTCGTAGTGAAAGGAGAACGCCGGGCCACGGGCGATCGCGATCCGCGATTCGGCCGATGGGGTGTCGGCCGTGTACGCGGTCCAGCTTGGGCCGGCGGGCGGTGACGGCGCGGCCCGCGCGAGACGCTCGATCCCGGCCACGTCGACCTGCCCGGTCACCGCGTCGGCGAGCGTGTCGAGCGCGACGCGCGTGCGCTGCTCGCGCTCGCCGGCCGGCACGAGGCCGAGGTGGCGCTCGGGCGCGACCACGCGCTCGTCGCGGCGCAGGGCGCCCAGTACCGGCACGCCGAGTGGCGCGACCGCCTCGCGCAGCAGTTGCTCGTGGTGATCGGAGCCGACGCGGTTGAAGACGACGCCGGCGACGTTCACGTCGGGGTCGAAGGTCGTGTAGCCGTGGACGATCGCGGCCGCCGAGCGGGCCATCGACGAGGCGTCGACGACGAGCAGCACCGGCGCGCGCAGGAGTTTGGCGACATGCGCCGTCGAGGCCAGCTCGCCGCGGCCCGATGCGCCGTCGAAGAGCCCCATGACGCCCTCGATCACCGCGACGTCTGCGCCCGCCGAGCCGTGGCGCACGAGCGGCGCGATCAGCTCCGGGCCGCTGAGGAACGCGTCGAGGTTGCGGCCCGGGCGCCCGGATGCCAGCGCGTGGTAGCTGGGGTCGATGTAGTCGGGGCCGACCTTGAAACCCTGCACGGCCAGGCCGCTGGCACGCAGCGCGCCGATCAGCCCGCAGGCGACGGTCGTCTTGCCCGCTCCCGAGCTCGTGCCCGCGACGACGACGCGCGCTACCACTCGATCCCCTGCTGAGCGCGAACGCCCGCGTCCATCGGGTGCTTGACCTTCGCGATCTCCGAGACGAGGTCGGCAAGCTCCAGCAGCTCCGGCGCCGCATCGCGGCCGGTGATGACGACGTGCTGAAAGCCGGGCCGGTCGCGCAGCGTCGCGACGACGTCGTGGACGTCGATCCAGCCCCACGTGATCGGGTAGGTGATCTCGTCGAGCAGCAGGAACTCGTAGCGCTCGGCGGCGATCGCGCGCTTGACCTCGGACCATCCCTCGCGTGCGAGGTCGGCGGATTCGTCGAGGTCGCGTGACAGCCACGACCAGCCGTCGCCCATCTTCTCCCAGTCGATGCCGCCGAGCGCGGCGGCGGCCTTCGCCTCGCCGACCTTCCACTTGCCCGACTTCACGAACTGAAAGACGCCGCACGCGTAGCCGCGCGCCCACGAGCGCAGCAGCATCCCGAACGCCGACGTGCTCTTGCCCTTGCCGTGGCCGGTGATGACGATCACGAGTGGCTTGTCGCGACGCTTGCGGCGCTTGGGCTCGGCGCTGCCCTGGTCGCCGGGCCGGTGTGGAACGTCGATGCCGTCGGCGCTGTGGCGCTGCAGCGGCGTGCCGGTCGTGTCGGTCATGCGGCCCTCCGGGTCGTCGTGGCCAGGTCGTGGATCTGCCCGCCGGCGGCGCGCGCCAGCCGGGCGGCGAGACCGAGTCGCACCGGCCCCTCCTCGGTGTCGACGACGTGTACGGCTGCGGCGACGGTTGCGAGTCGCGCGGCGGCGCGAGTGATGGCACCATCGGAGTCCGCGACCCGGCCGTCGGTGAGCACGACGGCGATCGTGCGACGGTCGGGCTCGCGCAACGCCTCGCGGCGGATGAGGTCGGTCGCCGCGTCCAGCCCGGCGGCGAGCGGCGTGCGTCCGCCCGTCGGCAGCTCTCGCAGCGCCTGCGCGGCGTGCGCGAGCGGCGCGCCGGGCTTCACGATCAGCGTGGCGGCGCTGTCTCGGAAGGCGATGACGGCGACGCGGTCGCGGCGCGTGTAGGCGTCGCGCAGCAGCCCGATCAGCGCGCCCTTGACGCGCGCCAGGCGCCGGCGCGCGCCCATCGACCCACTGGCGTCCACGACGAGGCAGACGAGCGTGGCCTCGCGACCGGCGCGGACGTGCTCGCGCAGGTCGGTCCCCGGGCCGCCGAGCAGCCGCTCGCGCACCGTCGCGACGAGGGCGAGGTCGCGCGATGTGGCGCCGGCGGGGCGGCTGTCGATCGCGCCCGCGTCCGGCCCGCGCGTGCGCGCGCGACGGCCGGCCGGTCCGCGTCCGGTGCCGGTGAGCGCGAGCGCATGGAGCCCAAGCTCGGCGGGCGACGGCGCGTCGCGGCGTTCGCGCGCGGGATGCGGTCCGGCCGGCGCGACGTCGCCTGGCGCTCGTGCCGAGCCGGCCGTCGCGGACCTCGTGCTCGCTTCCGAGGTGGCGCCGCCGCGGTCAGCGCCGCGGTTGGACGAGCGACCGGCCTCGCGCGGTGTCCCCCCGGCGGGCGGCGGGGGCTCCTCGTCGGGCGACCCCGCGTCGTCGAGCGCGCGCTCAAGCTCCTCCGGCCGCGGCTCGCTGCCGTCCAGCGGATCGCGCCTGCGGCGATGAGCGAGCGCGAGGGCGGCGGCGCCGCGCACGTGCTCCTCGGCGACCTCGCCGGCGCCGTCGAGCGCGGCGAGCGCGCAGGCGGCCTGCGCGCAGACGATGTCGCCGCGGACGCCGTCGACGCCCAGCGCGGCGCAGGCGCCGGTGATCCGCAGCAGCTCGCGCTCGGGCAGGCGCACGCGATCCAGGAGCGTGCGCGCCGCCGCGATCCGCGCCGCGAGCTCGCGCTCGGCCAGCTCGTAGTCACCACTAAACGCGGTCGGGTCGGCATCGAAGGCCAGGTGCCTTCGCACGATCTCCGCCCGCTGCGCGGGATCCTCCGGAGCGCGCACCTCGACGCCCAACCCGAAGCGGTCCAGCAGCTGCGGGCGCAGCTCGCCCTCCTCGGCGTTCATCGTCCCGACGAGCAGGAAGCGCGCCGCATGGACGACCGACACCGCCTCGCGCTCGACGCGCGCGACCCCCGTCGCGGCGGCGTCCAGCAGCGCGTCGACGAGGTGGTCGGGCAAGAGGTTGACCTCGTCGACGTAGAGGATCCCGCGGTGCGCGCGGGCGAGCAGCCCGGCTTCGAATGCCTGCTCGCCGGCCAGCGCGCGGCCGAGGTCCAGCGCGCCGACGAGGCGGTCAAGCGTCGTGCCGAGCGGCAGCTCGACGAGCGGCGCCGGACGCGGCGCGGTCGGCGCATCGGGCGCGACGGGCCCGCCCGGCGCGAGCTCCCCGGGCGCGAAGGCGAAAGTCTCGCTCGCCGCCGCTTGAACGGGCGGCAGGAGCGGCGCCAGCGCACGCACGGCGGTCGACTTCGCCGTCCCGCGCTCGCCACGGACCAGCACGCCGCCGACGGAGGGCGCGACGGCGTTGATCAGCAGCGCCTCGATCAGCGCCTCCTGGCCGACGATCGCGCTGAGCGGATAGGCCACCGCGCCGCGATCCCCGCCTGTCGCTCCCGACGTCACGCCGACGCCTCCTCGAGCTCGCCCTCGAGCTGGAGGTAGCGCTCGCGGATCGCGTCGAGCGCGCCCTCCGGCGGCGCCGCCCACAGCCCGCGATTCGCCGCCTCCAGCAGGCGCTCGGCGATCTCGCGCGCGGCCCATGGGTTGGACTGCGCCATGAACGCCGCCACGTCCTCGTCGAGCAGGTACTTCGCGGCGACCTGCTCGTACATCCAGTCCTCGGCGACGCCGGCCGTCGCGTCGTAGCCGAAGAGGTAGTCGACGGTCGCCGACAGCTCGGCCGCGCCCTTATAGCCGTGACGGATCATCGACGCGATCCAGCGCGGGTTGGCGACGCGGGCGCGGAAGACGCGGCGCGTCTCCTCCGCCAGCGTGCGCGCGACGACGCGCGAGGGGTCCGAGCTGTCGCCGAGGTAGGCGGCCGGATCCTTGCCGGTCAGCGCCCGGACGGTCGCGATCATGCCGCCGTGGTACTGGTAGTAGTCGTCGGAGTCCAGGATGTCGTGCTCGCGCGAGTCGACGTTCTTCACGGCGACCTCGATGCGCGCATAGCAGTCGCGCATCGGCGCGGCCGCCCGCGCGCCGTCCAGGCCGCGGCCGTACGCGTAGCCGCCCCACGCCTCGTAGACGGCCGCGAGGTCGGCGTCGTCGCGCCAGTCGCGCGCGTCGAGCAGCTGCAGGAGCCCCGCGCCGTACGTGCCGGGCTTGGAGCCGAAGATCCGCGTCGTCGCGCGGCGCCATGCTGGGTCGTCGCCGAGTTCCGCCGCCAGCCGTTGCGCGTCGGCGCGCGCGTGGGCGGCGACGAAGTTCTGCTCGGCCGGCTCGTCGAGCCCCGCGACCGTCGCGACCGCATCGTCGAGCAGCGCCACGAGGTGCGGGAACGCGTCGCGAAAGAAGCCCGAGATGCGGATCGTGACGTCGATCCGCGGCCGTCCGAGCTCGTGCAGCGAGACCACTTCGATCCCCGTCACGCGGCGCGACTCGGGGTGCCACGTCGGCCGGACGCCGAGCAGCGCGAGGATCTCCGCGACGTCGTCGCCATGCGTGCGCATCGCGGCCGTGCCCCACGCGACGAGGCCGACCATCCGCGGCAGCTCGCCGGTGTCGTCGACGTGGCGGTCCAGCAGCGCGTCGGCGAGCCCGCGGCCGACCTCGTAGGACAGCTCGGAGGGCAGTGAACGCGGGTCGACGGAGTAGAAGTTGCGCCCCGTCGGCAGGACGTCCAGGCGCCCGCGCGTCGGCGCCCCGGACGGTCCCGCGGGGACGTGGCGGCCGTGCAGCGCGGCGACGACGTTGCCCAGCTCGTCGCCGGTGCGGCGGATGCGCGGCACGACCTCCGACGCGGCGAAGCGCAGCACCCGCTCGACGCCCGCGTCGGCGCGGCCGAGGACGTCGGTGCACACCGCCCCGGCGGCGTCCGCATCCCACCCGGCAGCGGCGAGCGCGTCGAGCAGCGCCATCTGCGCGGCCTCGAGCCGGTCCACGAGGTCGCCGGCGGAGGCGGCGGGTCCGCGCAAGCGCTCGGCCAGGTCAGCGGCCGCGCCGCCCGCCGGCGCGGGTGCGCCGGGCGTCGCCACGAGCGCCGGTTCGTCGAGCCCGAACGCGGCGCCGACCGCGCGTCGCAGGCCGGGGACCTCGCCCGAGCCCAGGCGCAGCATCGCCGCGGTCAACCCGCGCAGCTGGTCGCCCTCGGGCGCCTGGCCGAGCACGTGCAGGCCGTCCTTGATCTGGATGTCCTTGACCTCGCAGAGGTAGCCGTCGATGTGTTCGACGAGCGCGCCGAGGTCGTCGGGTCGCTCGCTGACACCGAGGTCGGACTGCAGGTTCGCCGCTTCGATCCCAGCCCAGATCCGGGCGGCCAGCGCCGGCAGCTTCGGCGGATCGAGGATCTCCAGGCGCGCGTACTCGTCGAGCATCGCCTCCAGCTCGGCGATCTCGTCGTAGCTGTCGGCGCGCATCATCGGCGGCACGAGGTGGTCGACGATGACGGCGTGGGCGCGGCGCTTGGCCTGCATGCCCTCGCCGGGATCGTTGACGACGAACGGGTAGATCAGCGGCATGTCAGCGAGCGCCGCGTCCGGCGCGCACCCCCGCGACAGCGCGAGCATCTTGCCCGGCAGCCACTCCAGCGTTCCGTGCTTGCCGAGGTGCACGATCGCGTCGGCGCCCCATGTCGCCTGCAGCCAGCGGTAGCAGGCGAGGTAGTGGTGGGTCGGCGGCAGCTCGGGGTCGTGGTAGATGCCGACCGGGTCCTCGCCATAGCCGCGCGGCGGCTGGATCGCGAGCACGACGTTGCCGAGCTGCAGGCCCGCGATGACGAAGTCCTCTCCGTCGAGGTAGCGGTCGCCGGGCGGCGGTCCCCAGCGCTCCTGCATCGCGTCGCGCATCGATGAGGGCAGCGTCGCGTACCAGTCCAGGTAGTCGGCGACGGGCAGGCGCAGGTTCGACGAGGCGAGCTGGTCGTCGGTGAGGAACTCCGGGTCGTGACCGCCGGAAGCGATCAGCGCGCGCATGAGCTCGTCGCCGTGCTCGTAGGGCGAGTCGATCCGCATGCCGTCGGCGCGCAGCGCGTCGAGCAGCGTCAGGGCGCTCGCGGGCGTGTCGAGGCCGACGGCCATGCCGACCGTCGCGTGCTTGGTCGGAAAGCTCGTCAGCAGCAGCGCGACACGGCGTTCTGCCGGCGGCAGTCGCCGCAGTCGGGCGCTGCGCACGGCCAGTCCCGCGACGCGCGCGCAGCGCTCGGGGTCCGGGACGTACCGGGGGATCGCGACGCCGACGGGGGAGTGATCGGCCTCGCGCTCCTTGAAGGAGATGACGCCGCCGAGGATGCGCCCGTCGAACTCGGGGATCGCGACCTGCGTCGCGGCGTCCAGCGGGCTCAGGCCGCTGTCGGACGCAAGCCAGCTCGCGCGGGAGGCCGTGGCGCAGACGGCTTGGAAGACCGGCACGTCGAGGGCCGCCAGCGCCGTCGCGTCCCATTCCTGCCACTGCTCGCCGACGCCCTCCCCGGTCGCGGCGCCGGCGTCGGCGGCGCCCGATCCGCCGGTCGCGAGCATCGTCGTGATGAGCGCGTCGACCTTGCCGTCCAGCAGCGCGAGCGCCGGCACTCGGCCGTCGGCGTCGCGGCGCAGGGTGTAGGACCAGACCGCAAGCGCGTTGGCGCCGGCATCCTCGATCGCGGCGCACAGCGCGTCGACGAACGCCGTGTTGCCGGTGAGCCGATGCGAGCGATAGAAGCAGATCCCGATCGTCGGGCGGTCGGCGTCGTGGTGCTCGGTCGCCCGATCGATCGCGACATCGCCGGCGCCGGGCAGGTACACGCCGAGGTCGGCAACCTCGCGCGGCGCCTCGAAACCGAACCCCTCCAGCAGGAACGTGTCGGCGAGGAAGCGCAGCAACTGCTCGACGTTGTCGACATCCCCATGGCGCAGATACTCGCCCGCCTGCGCGACGGCGCCGGCGGGCGCCAGCGACAGGCCCGTCATCTCGGCGTCGGGCTGCGCCTCGCCGCCGAGGGCGAGCAGGGCGATCTGCCGTTCGGCGCAGCGCTCGCGCAGCAGGTCAAAGCCCGGCCAGCCGCGGCGGCCGCCGAGCACGCGGCACAGCACGACGCGCGCGCCGTCGAGGATCTCCTCGACGAGCTGCTCGTCGTCGGGCGCGCCGCCCGGGTTCGCGCAGCGGACCAACGGGAAGTCGTCGGGGAGCGCGTGGACCGCGGCGGCGGTCGCGAGGATCTCGGTGTCGGCGGTCGTCACGAAGCGCAGCACGGGCGCACCTCCGTCTGGATGGTCGGAAGGCCAGCGGGAACGCCGCCCTCGATGAGGCCGGTGAGGCGTCGCGTGTCGACGTGCTCGCCGATGAGATCGCCGAGGACGTCGAGCCTGGCCGCGCGGGCCGCGCTGAACGCGGTGGTGCCAGGCAGGAAGCGTCGACCGCGTCGAGCCGCGACGTCTCGCAGCAGCGCGCGGCGAAAGTCGTCGTGCTCCAGCGCGCCGTGCCAGGACGTGCCGGCGACGCTGCCCGCGCGGCAGCCGTCGGGCTCGCCGTCGTCGGCGACGAGCAGCTGCTCGGTGCCGTCGCGGACCGCGACCCGGCCGTGGCGGATCTCATAGCCGCCCGCCGGCGCATCGAGCCACGCGCAGCGACCGGACCGGCGGCGCAGCACCTTGTCGCGCTCGAACGTCGTGACGACCGGCAGCACGCCGAGCCCTTCGACGCTCCCGCGGCCGGACTCGACGTCGTCGACGATGTGATCGCCGAGCAGCTGGTAGCCGCCGCAGATCCCGAGGATCGGCGCGCCGGCCGCGGCGCGGGCGACGATCGCGCGATCCAGGCCGGCGTCGCGCAACAGGCCGAGGTCCTCGACCGTCGCCTTGGTGCCGGGAACGACGAGCAGGTCGGCGCGCTCGACGTCGGCGATCGAGCGCGTGAAGCGCACGCGCACGCCCGGCTCGGCGGACAGCGCGTCGAGGTCGGTGAAGTTGCTCATCCAGCGCAGGCGCAGGACCGCGACGTCGAGCGTGTCCGCACCGGCCGGCGCCTCGGGTCGCGGGGCTTCGAGGGCGAGCGAGTCCTCGACGTCCATCCACAGGTCGGCGACGTGCGGCAGCACGCCGAGGGTCGGGCGCCCGGTCAGCTCCTCGATCTGCGTCAGGCCCGGCGCGAGGATCGACGCGTCGCCGCGGAACTTGTTGATGAGAAAGCCCGCGACGTGCGCCTGGTCTTCCGCGCAGAGCAGCGCGAGCGTCCCGAACAGCGACGCGAAGACGCCGCCGCGGTCGATGTCGCCGACGACGAGCACCGGCAGCCCCGCCTCGCGGGCGAGTCCCATGTTCGTGAGGTCCGCGTGGCGCAGGTTGATCTCGGCGGGGCTGCCGGCGCCCTCGCAGACGACGACGTCGAAGCGCGCGCGGAGGTCGGCGAGCGCGGTCGCGACCACCGGCTTGAGCTCGTGCTTGAGCTGCTGGTAGGAGCGCGAGCCGGCGTCGGCGTAGGGCCTGCCCATGACGATCACCTGGCTGTGGCGCCGGCCCGACGGCTTGATGAGGATCGGGTTCATCGCCGCCTCGGGCTCGATCCCGGCGGCTGTCGCCTGCACGGCCTGCGCGCGCCCGATCTCGCTGCCGTCGGGCGCGACGACGGAGTTCAGCGCCATGTTCTGCGCCTTGAACGGCGCGACGCTGACGCCCTGGCGGTGCAGCCAGCGGCAGATGCCGGTCGTGACGACGGACTTGCCGGCGTCGGAATGGGTGCCGCAGACGAGGATCGCGCCGTTCATCGCCGGGTCCTTCGCGGACGCGCCGCTCGCGCCGCGGCGCACAGCGCGGCGGCCGCCGCGCCGACGGCCCACGACAGCCTCGTGGCCCGCTGGATGTCCCGCGGCTGCGGCGCACGGCCCGTGCCGAGTCGCGGGCGCAGCTCGGTAATGCCGCGGTAGGCCAGCGGACCGCCGAGCGTGACGCCCAGCGCGCCGGCGAACGCGGCCTCGATCGGTCCGGCGTTCGGACTGGGATGCCGGGAGCCGTCGTCGCGGACGGTGCGCCACGTCGTTCGGGGCTTGCCGCCGACGAGTGGCGAGCACAGGGCGGTCAGGCCGGCCGCCACGCGGGCGCCGGGCCAGCTCATCGCGTCGTCGCAGCGCGCGGCCGCCCAGCCGAAGGAGGCGTAGCGGTCGCTGCGATGGCCGACCATCGCGTCAAGCGTGTTGGCGGCGCGGTAGGCGGCGACCCCGGCCGGGCCCGCGATCGCGCCCCACACGAGCGCCCCGACGACCGCGTCGCCGGTGTTCTCCGCCACCGACTCGACGGTCGCGCGGGACAGCTGCCGGGCGTCGAGGTCCTTCGGATCGCGCCCGCACAGCGAAGGCAGCCTCGTGCGGGCGCCCTGGACGTCGTCGAGCTCCAGGCAGGAGGCGAGGCGCATCGCCTCGCCGGTCAGCGAGCGCCCGCCGAGCGCCGCCCACGTGACGGCCGCCAGCGCGAGCCCGCGAGGGGCGCCGGCGCGCGCGGCCCCGCGCGCCAGCAGCTCGCCGGTGGCGCCGGCGGCGGCCACGAGCCCGCCGGCGAAGAGCGCCCCGCGCAGCCGGGTCGGCTTGTAGGTCGCCTGCTCGACGGCCAGCGCGACGCGACCGAAGCCGGCGACCGGGTGCCAGCGCCGCGGGTCGCCGAACAGGACGTCGGCCGCGTATCCGGCGGCGAGCGCGCTCATGCTCGGGCTCGCGCGGCGGGTGCGTGTCGAATCGTTGCCGGATGCCGGGCACGATGCGACACGCAGTTGACGCGCGTCACCGTCCAGCGGCCGTCGTGGGCATGCAGCTCGGTGATCGACAGCGGCGAGACGTCGATGTGCCAGAAGGCCTCGATCGGCGCCCCGAGCGCATGCACCAGCGCCGCCTTGACGACCCCACCGTGCGTGATCGCGACCGCGCGCCCGTCGCTGCGGGCCTGCACGTCGAGCCATCCCGCGATGCGCCCCGCGAAGGCGGCCAGCGACTCCCCGCCGTGCGGCTTGGCCTGCGGGTCGGTCATCCAGGCGGCGGCGGCCGCGGGATCGCCGGCGTGGACGTCGGCGAGCGAGCGCCCGGCCCAGGTGCCGAAGTCGCACTCGGCGAGCTCGGGCCGCTGGACTGGTTCGGCCAGTCCCGCCGCGGCGGCGGTCTCGACGCAGCGGCGTGCCGGGCTGCACAGCACCTCGTCCGGCGACGCCGGCAGCCGGGCGGCCAGCGTGGCCGCGTCAGCGCTGCCACGGTCATCCAGCGGCTCGTCGAGCGGGAACGCGGCCGCACGCGTGGCGCCGGTGGCCGCGTGGCGCACGAGCAGCAGGCGCCTCACGAGCGAGGGGTCCGATTCACGGCGACCTGCGCGACCATCTCGATACCTCCGCGGGATCCTGCGTCCCGGACTGGAAGGGCTCGCGGCGGACGAGTTCCTGACTCCCGGGACACGCTGGCCCCGGTCACAGTGGCGCGACCGTCCCGGATTCACACCGGGTTCCTCGCACCGCCACGCTTGACGCGGCCGATCCTACCGTGCGCCAACCGCCTCTACGCTTGGCCCGTGCCCGACCCGGACCACCTCGTGCGCTCAGCGGGCGCCGCGATCCGGCGAGCCTTCGGCGCCGCCGGCCTCGCGCTCGCGTTCCTGACCGTCATCCCGGTGCGCCTGCGCGACGGCGGCCGCCCGCTCGGGGATGCGGCCGCGTGGCTTCCCGTCGTGGGCGCGCTGGTCGGAGGGCTCGCGGGCCTGACGCGCTACTACGGCGAGCCGCTCTTCGGCCCCGCCGTCGCCTCGGTCCTCGCGGTGATCGTGCTCGTCGGCGTGACCGGGGGCCTGCACCAGGACGGCCTCGCCGACTGCGCCGACGGTCTCGGCGTCCGCGGCGACCGCGAGCGGCGCCTGGCCGTCATGCGCGACTCGGCAATCGGAACGTTCGGCGCGCTCGCGCTGATCGGCTGGGCCCTGCTACTCGTGACCGCCCTTTCGACGCTGTCCGACGCCGACGCCCTGCGCGCGCTCGTCATCGCAGCGATCGTGGGCCGCTGGGCCGCGCTCGCGCAGGCGGCAGTGGCCCCGCAGGCGCGACCGGACGGCCTCGGAGCCCGGTTTGCCGTTCGCCGCTCGACGGTGGCCCTCGCGAGCGCGACCAGCGCCGGCGCGGCAGTCCTGCTGCTTGGCTTCCTGCACGGCCTCGCGGTGTTCGCCGCGGGCGCGTTCGTCGCGCTCCTCGTCACGTCCTGGACGCGTCGGGCGCTCGGCGGGCGGACCGGGGACACGCTGGGCGCGACGGTCGCGATCGTCGAGGTCGCCGTCTGCCTCACAGCGCTGGCGCTTGCGAGTGTCGTCTGACCGCGGACCGCGCGGCGCGGTACTGCGCCGGGGATCCTCAGCGTGCTGCGCTGCCAGGGTTGCCGGCCGACGGGTGTCACAGCGCTCTCGCGCATACGAGCGCCCTTGGCCGGCGCGGTGCGCACTGCCGCCTGTCGTCCACAGCGAAAGCCTCGGCCGAGCCAAACGTCAGGAGGCCGAGCTGCCGCTGTGGGCAGTGTGCGCGAGGATTGCGCCGGCGATCGTCTCCCAGTCGGCTCGATCAACGCCGTGGCCGGCTTCCTCCAGCCGCAGCAGCCGCGCTGCGGGGATCTCCCGCGCCAGCGCTTCGCCGTGCTCGATCGGAAACATCGGGTCGGCGGTTCCATGGATGACCAAGGTCGGCGCGGCGATCGACGACAGGCTCCCGGTCACCGTCGTACCTTCCGTCAGCATGTCGTGGTTCTGGACGGCCGCGACGTCGCGGGCACGCTCGACGTCGTGGCGCACGAGGCTCCGCATCGGCACCTCGGCGAATGGCCGCCGCCCTCCCGCGAGCACGCGTGCGTAGCCGACGAGGTACTCGATGACTGACTCGGCGTCTGACCAATCGACTACGGCCGTTGACACGAAGCTGCCGAAGCTCGCGGTCGGGGGTGGCAGCGCGCGATCCCCGGGCAGCGCGGGCGAGGTGCTGATCAGCACGAGCGAGGAGACGCGATCGGGGTTGCCCAGCGCGACGAGTTGCGCTAGCGCGCCGCCCGCCGAGACTCCGACCAGATCGGCGAGCGCGATCCCATAGCCGTCCAGCACGCCGGTGACGTCGGCAACGAGGTCGGCGCCGGTGTATCCCGGGCGGCCTGGCTCGTAGGTGACCGAACGCCCGGTGTCGCGGTGGTCATAGCGAATCACGAACCTCCCGCCATCGGCCAGCAGTCGACAGAAGCCCTCCTCCCACCACAGCATCGACGCACCGGTGCCCATGATGAGGAGAAGCGGCGGGTCGGCGGGGTCGCCAACAGGCTCCGTGCACAGCTCGACACCGTTCGCCTGGACCATGCGCTCGGTCATCCGGCCTCCTCTCGTCGCACGACGCTCAGACGAGAGAAGAATGCCGCGTTTCATGCACTTGGGCGGCGCGGGCTTCGCGCCGGCAGCGTGTCCCAACCGCGTGATAGGAGCGCTGAGAAACCCCCACTCGTGACCGTCGAGACCGAATCAGAAGACGAAGAACGCCCGCAGGATCATCACCAGCAGCAGGATGAACGCGATCGCGGCGGCGGTGCCGAGAACGCGCGCCGCCCACAGATCGAAGTGGGTCAGCCCGCGGGAGGGCTCGCGCTGGGCGCGATGCAGGGTTGCGGCGACCGTGCGCGCCGCGGGGATGATGCGCACCCCGCTCGGCCGATCACGATCGTCGTCGGCGGGTGCGACGGCGACCGGTGCCGTCGTCGTGTCGGCGGCCGCAGGATCGGCGTCGGGCTCGTCGCGGTCGCGCCGCGCCCACTCGCCTCGCAGCCGGCGCTGCAGCGTCTGGTGGGCCAGCAGCAGCTCGTCGCGCCGGCGGGAGGTCTCTTCACGCTGCGCCACCGCCTCGTCGCGTTCGGCGAACGCCTCGTCGCGCTCGCGCTCCATGCGCGTGCGCCACCGCATCGCGGCCTCGCGATCGTCGACGGCTTCGGCGTGCTGGGCGACTGCGCGGTCGCGATCGGCGATGGCCGCCGCTTCGCTGCGCACGGCCTTGTCGCGGCCGACACGGGCGTGGTCGACCGCTTCGCGATCACGGGCAACGATCTGCTCGAGCTCGCGGAAGCGCCGCTCGCCGGCGATCACCGCCTCCTCGGCGTCACGCAGCTTGGCGAGCAGCAGCCGCTGCTCGTCGAGGACGGGTCTGGCGCTGCCATCGGCGGGCCGCTCGGGCGCCGCCGGCCCGCGGTCGGGCACGACGACCGCCGCGATCGGCGCGGGCGCGCCGCCATCCAGCGGGACCTGCACGCTCGGCGCCACGACGAGCGTCACGTCACCGGCCTTGGGCGGCGCGTCGTCCTGCCAGGGAAAGGCTGCCGTCCAGACGCCGTCGGGCTCGGCCGCCCACGGCTTGTGTTCGAGCGTTGCCAGCCGCTGGCGGCCGTCGATGATCAGCGCGGGACGCACGAAGCGCATCCCGCGCACGCCGTGCCACCAGCCGCTGACGACAAGCTGGCCGTCGTCGAGATCGAGCCGTTCGAGCTCGAAGCTCGCGCCATCGCGACGCGTCCGTTCACCCAGCGCTGCAGTCATGCGCGATCCCTACCCCGGCAACGCGCGTTCGATGCTCGATCAGCGCCCGCGCTGCCGGTGGCAAGCCAACCGGCGGCAGCGAAGCGGACAGGCGCCGCTTCGCCTGCAGCTGCGGTTGTGGGCATGGCCGGCGTGACCCGACGCTCTACCCTCGATGCTCGTGAGCATCGCGCCGACCCCCACAGCCGCCGCGGTGACGCAGGAGGCCGCCCGCCGGCGAACGTTCGCGATCATCTCCCACCCGGACGCGGGCAAGACGACGCTGACCGAGAAGCTGTTGCTCTACAGCGACATGATCGACATCGCGGGGGCGGTGCAGGGGCGCCGCAGCCGCCGCTCGACGACCTCGGACTGGATGGACATCGAGCGTCGCCGCGGCATCTCCGTCACCTCCACGGTGCTGCGCTTCGAGTACGCCGGCACCGTATTCAACCTGCTCGACACGCCCGGCCACAAGGACTTCTCCGAGGACACGCTGCGCGTGCTCGCCGCCGCCGACTGCGCGGTGATGCTGCTCGACGCGGCCAAGGGCGTCGAGGCGCAGACGCTGCGGCTGTTCGAGGTCGCGCGCGCGCGCCACATCCCGCTGATCACGTTCGTCAACAAGTACGACCGGCCGGGGCTGGATCCGCTGGAGATGATCGATCACATCGAATCCGTCCTCGGGCTCACGCCTGTTGCAGCGACGTGGCCGGTCGGGATCCCGGGCGACTTCCGCGGCGTCGTCGACCGCCACACCGGCACCTTCCACCGCTTCACGCGCACCGCCGGCGGCGCCAAGCGCGCGCCCGAGGAGCTGCTCACGATCGAGCAGGCGGCCGAGCGCGAGGGCGACGCGTGGACCGTCGCCGCCGACGAGCTCGAGCTGCTCGACGGCGCCGGCGGCACGCTGGACGAGGACGACTTCGCCACCGGCAAGGCCACGCCGGTCTTCTTCGGGTCGGCGGTCTCGAATTTCGGCGTCGGGCTGCTGCTCGACACGCTGCTCGCCAGCGCTCCCTCACCGCGACCACGCCAGGACGTCGACGGCGCGCCGCGCCCGATCGACATGCCGTTCTCGGGCCTCGTCTTCAAGGTCCAGGCGAACATGGACCCGCGCCATCGCGACCGCGTCGCATTCCTGCGCGTCGCCTCCGGGCGCTTCGAGCGCGGGATGCGCGTGACGAACGCGCGCACGTCCAAGCCGTTCACGCTCGCTCACGCGCACGAGGTCTTCGGCGATGACCGCGTCGTGCTCGACGAGGCGTTCCCCGGCGACGTCGTCGGGGTCATCAACGCCGCCGATCTGCGCGTCGGCGACACGCTCTACCTCGACGAGCACGTCGAGTTCCCGCCGATCCCGACGCTGGCGCCCGAGCACTTCGTCACCGTCAGAAACCGCGACGCCACGCGCCACAAGCAGTTTCACCGCGGCCTGGAGCAGCTCGCCGAGGAAGGCGTCGTGCATCTGCTGCGCCGCGACCCCGGCGCGGACCCCGCGCCGGTCCTGGCCGCCGTCGGACCGCTGCAGTTCGAGGTCGTCGTCGCTCGCCTCGAGCACGAGTTCGGCGTCACCGTCGGCCTGGACCCGACGAACTGGACGCTCGCCCGGCGCACCGATACCGAGGGCGCCGAGATCCTGCGTCAGAGCCGCCACGCCGACGTGCTCTACCGCAGCGACGGCACGTTCATGGCGCTCTTCACCAGCGACTTCATGCTCAATCGCTTCGAAGGCCTGCATCCCGACGTGCTGCTCGAACGGATGCTCACGCGGTAGCGGCCGGCGGCGGCAACGACTTGGCAGCGGCGTTGCGCTAGCGTCACCCGACGTGGACGAGCGCGCGCTGGAGTACGACGGCTTCGACCCGGTCGAGGAGGGGCTCCGAGAAGCGCTGACCTCGACCGGCAACGGCTACTTCTGCACCCGCGGAGCGGCTGAGTGGGAGGACGCCGACGACGTCCACTATCCGGGCACGTACGCCCACGGCCTCTACAACCGCGAGACGACGATCATGGGCGGGCGGCCGGTCCTCAACGAGGATCTCGTCAACCTCCCCAACTGGCTGGCGTTGAAGCTGAAGATCGAGGACGAGGACGCGATCCGCTTCGGCAACATCGAGCTGCTGGACTACCGCCACAGCTACGACATCGGCACGGCGACGATCGTCCGCGAGCTGCGCTTCCGCGACCGCTCCGGGCGCGAGACGTCACTGCGCAGCCGCCGCTTCGTCAGCATGGCCCACTCCCATCAGGCCGCGATCGAATGGACCCTGACCGCGGAGAACTGGTCGGGCGCCGTCGAGGTGGTCTCCGCGCTGGACGGGCGCGTCACCAACGGCGGCGTCGCGCGCTATCGCCAGCTCGAGGGACGCCACCTGGATCCGGTCTCCCCGCGCACGTTCGGCCCCGAGGTCATCGCGCTGCACGTCGAGACGCGCCAGTCGAACATCTACGTCGCGCAGGCGGCGCGCACGCGGGTCTTCGCCGGCGACGAGCAGCTCGACGTCGACCGCTCGCTCTACCAGATGGAGGACTACATCCAGCAGGTGCACGGCTTCGAGCTGGCGCGGGGCGAGCCGGTGCGCGTCGAGAAGCTCGTCTCGATGTTCACCTCACGCGACCGTGCCATCAACGAGCCGCTGACCAACGCCGGCAAGGCCGTGCGCCGCTACCCGGACTTCGATGTCGCGCTGCAGCGCCACACGCGCGCATGGGACCAGCTGTGGCGCTCGGCCGACGTGGTCCTTCCCGGCGATCAGCACGTCCAGCAGCTGCTGCGGCTGCACATCTCCCACATCCTGCAGGTCTGCTCGCTGCACACGACCAATCACGACGCCGGCGTGCCCGCCCGCGGCCTCAACGGCGAGGCCTACCGTGGTCACGTCTTCTGGGACGAGCTATACGTCTTTCGCTACCTCACCTCACGGCTTCCGGGGATCACGCGCGAATTGCTGATGTATCGCTACCGGCGCCTGGGGGAGGCGTGCTCCGCCGCCCGCGACGCCGGCTACGAGGGCGCGATGTTCCCCTGGCAGAGCGGCAGCGACGGCAGCGAGGAGACGCAGATCGTCCACCTCAACCCCCTCTCAGGCCACTGGGATCCCGACCTCAGCCACCGCCAGCGCCACGTCAACGCGGCGATCTTCTACAACATCTGGCACTACCACAGGGCGACCGAGGACCACGACTTCCTGCGCGACCACGGCGCGGAGATCATGCTGGAGATCGCCCGCTTCTGGAGCTCGATCGCGCACCACAACGCCGACCGCGACCGCTACGAGATCCACGGCGTCATGGGCCCCGACGAGTTCCACGAGAAGTACCCCGGCGCGCAGGAGAACGGCCTGCGCAACAACGCCTACACGAACGTCATGGTGGCCTGGATCTGCGAGCAGGCCGAGGTCGTGCTCGGCCTGCTCAGCCAGCGCCGCCGCGAGACGCTGCGAGCGAAGATCGGCCTGACCGACGACGAGATCGAACGCTGGCGCGACATGAGCACGAAGATGTACGTGCCATTCCACGGCGACGGGATCATCAGCCAGTTCGAGGGCTATGAGGACCTGGAGGAGCTCGACTGGGACGCCTACCGCGCCGAGCACGGCAACATCCAGCGCCTGGACCGGATCCTGCGGGCCGAGGGCGACGATCCCGACCGCTACAAGCTCGCAAAGCAGGCCGACACCGTGCTGCTGTTCTTCCTCTTTCCACCCGAGGAGATCGCCCGGCTGTTCGGGCGGCTGGGATATGACTGGGACGCCGACGGCGCGCAGCGCAACATCGAGTACTACGACGAGCGCACCTCCCACGGCTCGACGCTGAGCTACATCGCGCATGCCGGCGTGCTGGCGCCGATCGACGCCGCGCACGCGTGGGAGCGCTTCCTGGTCGCGCTGGAATCCGATGTCGGCGACGTCCAGGGCGGGACGACGAAGGAGGGCATCCACCTCGGCGTGATGGCCGGGACGCTGGACCTCGTGCAGCGAGCGTTCACCGGCGCGGAGATCCGCGACGGCGTCCTGTACTTCGCTCCCACGCTCAGCGAGCGCCTGGATGGGCTGTCGTTTCCGATGCACGTGCGCGGCACGCCGATCCGCGTCACGATCGGCGGCGGCCAGCTGACCGTGGTGATCACCGGCGGCTACAGCCGGCCCGTGAGGATCGGCATCGGCGACGACGTGCGCAAGCTCGGTCCGGGCGAGAGCTGCACGTTCGCGCTGGGCGAGACGGCTGCCGTCGGCACTTCGAACGAGAGGCAGTGACGATGGCCGACGGGTTTCGCGGAGCGATCTTCGATGTCGACGGGGTGCTCGTGGACTCCCCGCACGAGGCGGCGTGGCGCGACACGTTCACCGAGCTGATGGAGAACGAGTGGGCGCCGATCCGCGACCGGACATCGTGGACGCCCGAGGCCTTCACGGCGCAGGTCTACCAGCAGGTGCTGTCGGGCAAGCCGCGGATGGAGGGGGCGATGGCGGCGCTCGAGCACTTCGGCGTCCCGGAGCCCGACACGCGCGTCGATGCGTACGCAACGCTCAAGCAGGAGATGGTCGTCGAGTTGATCGAGGCCGGGAAGTTCTCCGCCTACGACGACGCGTTGCGCTTCCTGCTGGCGATGAAGGACTCCGGGGTGCGGATCGCGGCGGCATCCTCCTCGCGCAACGCCGGCCTCTTCCTGCGTCAGATCCGCCTCGACGAGTTCGCCGCCTCCGAGGGCCTGCAGTACGACTGGATCGAGTCCGGCCTGACGCTGCTTGAGTCATTCGACGTCGACATCTCCGGCCGCCACTTCGAGCGCGGCAAGCCGCACCCGGAGATCTTCCTCACGGCGGCATCCGAGCTCGGTGTCGAGCCGGGCGCCGCGTTTGTCATCGAGGACGCCGAGTCCGGCGTGCAGGCCGCCAAGGCCGGCGAGTTCGCCGCGCTGGGGCTCGCGCGCCACGACGACGAGGCGCTGCTCGAGAGGGCCGGGGCGGACATCGTCGTCAGCACATTGGATGACGTCGACCTCGGTGGGGTGGCCGAGGGACAGCTGGTGGCGCGCTCGGCGTAGGCCTCGCCCGGGCATCGCGCGGGCTAGTTATCAGTTCAAGTGAGCTTGAAGTCAACGACGGCATGTGATTGCCTGCCGCCATGTCCGAGCTCCTGACGATCGGCGAGGTCGCACGACGCAGCGGCGTCGCCACATCGGCATTGCGCTACTACGACGAGCGGGGCCTGATCACATCCCAGCGAGCCGGCTCGGGACACCGCCGCTATCAGCGCCCCGTGCTGCGGCGGATCGCGTTCATCGTGTTCGCTCAGCGGGTCGGGCTCACGCTCGACGACATCGCCTCCGAGCTTGAGAAGCTGCCCGACAACCGCGTGCCGTCGCGACGCGACTGGTCGCGGCTGTCGGCCACCTGGACGGCGCGCATCGACGCGCGCATCGCCGAGCTCGAACTCCTGAAGAGCGGCCTCACCAGGTGCATCGGCTGCGGCTGCCTGTCGTTGGACCGCTGCCAGCTGACCAATCCCGGCGACCGCGCCGCCGGCCTCGGCCCCGGACCGGCGTACTGGATGGGGAATCTATGACCCCATCGTCGTGCGGTGGTCGTCGATGAGGCCGAGGGCGTCGCCGTGCACCATCGAGTCGGCGTCGAAGTCGCCGGGAAAGCCGAGCTCGATACGACTGGCCTCGTCGAGGCGCTCGAGCTCGCTCGCGTCGAGGTCGAACTCGACGGCCGAGACGGCGTCGGTCATCTGCGCTTCGGTGCGCACACCGACGATCGGGATGGTCACCGCACGGTGCTGCTGAGCGCGCAGCCAGGCGATCGCCAGCCGGCTGGCGCTCACGCCACGCGCCGCGGCAACCTCGTTGAGCGCATCGCAGATCAGCAGGTCGCGCTCCGACGGCGTCCTGTCGGCCCAGCGACCGTCGGCCGGGCGGTCGCGGTCTGATCCGAAGCGGCCGGTCAGCAGGCCGCCGCCGAGCGGCGCCCACGCCGTGACGGCAAGATCCAGCGCCCGCGCCATCGGCAGCAGCTCGCGCTCCACGTCGCGCCGCACCAGGCTGTAGGGCACCTGCAGCGCGCTGAAGCGCTGCAGGCCGCGTTCGTCGGCCATCGTGACCGCCCGCGAGACGAGCCACGCCGGCGTGTCGGAGATCCCGACGTACAGGACCTTGCCGGACCGAACGAGGTCGTCGAGCGACATGACGACCTCCTCCACGGGCGTGTGGGGATCCCAGATGTGGACCCAGTAGACGTCGATGTAGTCGGTCTGAAGGCGCTTGAGGCTGGCATCGATCGCGCGATGCTGGCTCTTGCGATGCGAGCCGCCCGCGTTGGGGTCGCCGGCGTCGGACGTCAGCGTGTACTTCGTCGCCAGCACCCAGCGGTCGCGGTTGGAGGCAATGGCCTCGCCGACGATCCGCTCGCTCTTGCCGGTGCCGTAGCGGTTTGCGGTGTCGATGAAGTTGCCGCCCGCCTCCTCGAATCGCCGGACGATCGCGGTCGCCTGCTCGGGCGTCGAAGCGCTCCCGAAGGTCATCGCGCCGAGGCAGATCTCCGACACCCGCAGTCCGGTGCGTCCCAGCAGGCGGTAGCGCATGGTCAGCGACCCGCCGCGGCCGCGCCGGCGCGGCGCGAGCTCATGAGGACTCCGGCATGCAGCGACGGTCCATCGCGCGGTCGTAGTTCAGGCGCAGCAGCGCGATGACGTCGCGGACGTCGTCGGGCGTCTGGATGCGGCGCGCCGCGTAGCCCGGCTTGCCGGGGAAGACCGGGTGGTAGTCGATCCGGCCCCGCTCGAAGAGCTCGTGCCAGACGGACTTCGGAAAGCCGGCATGCAGGACGCGGTCGCCGTGCAGGTGGCCGAGCTCGCGGCGACCGAGCAGGAACGCGAACTCGCCGCGCTCGCCCGGCCCCTCACCGCGCACGCCGGGCCATGAGGTGACCTGCTCGGTGATCTGCTCGCTCGCCGACCGCTGGGTGATCGTCGTCATGGCGCTGCCTCCTGCGTGCTCGTGGACCCCGTTCGCGACCAAGCTACAAGTTCAAGGCAGCTTGAAGTCAAGGCCTCTTCGGCGATCGATCACTCGGAGTTGCGGCGGAAGCACGTGGCGAAAGGCCGTCGTCGGGCATGAAAGAATGCTCTACGCGCTCAGCCGCGGATCTTCGCCCGCTCCGAACCCGGCGGGTCAGTGCTGCGGCCGTGTCCTACCCGCCGACGAGGCCGTGGCCGCGAGCCGTGGCGCGAGCCCGGCTCATCCTGACGATCTGGATGACATTCAGCGCGGCGCCGACCGCGAAGATCGCGGCAGCAACGGCGACCGCCGTGTGAAATCCCGTCAGGAACGTACCCGTGGTCACAAACGCCCCGAGGATCGCGACGCCGAGGACGCTGCCGAGTTGGCGCGCGGCGTTGATCACGCCGGCGGCGATGCCGGCCCGCTGCGGTGGCACTGCGGCGATAGCGGCAGCCGTGGCAGCGGGCATCGCGATCGCCATCCCGAAGCCGGCCACGAAGATGATCGGCGCGATGACCGCGTAGGCAGTGTGCTGGCCGACGGCCAGCAGCCCGAGGTATCCGGCACCGCCCGTCAGAAGGCCGATCGTCATCGTCTTCGGCGCTCCGATGCGCGCACAGACACGACCGCCGAGCGGCGACCCGAGGACGGCGCCCATCGCCTGCGGCACGGTGTAGAGCCCAGCAATCAGGGCTGACAAGCCGCGTAGCTGCTGGAAATACAGCGTCAGCACGAAGAACTGGCCGTAGAAGCCGAAGTTCAACAGCACGCCGGTCGCGCTGGCCGTCGCGAACGCCGCACCGCGAAAGAGCCTCACCGGCAGCATCGGATCGTGGCGCCTGGACTCTACGGCGACGAAGATCGCTCCCAGCGCGAGCCCGATCGTGAAGACCACGGAGTCGGCCGCGTCCCATCCACCACGACCAGCACCCTCGATGATCGCGTACGTCAGGCACGCGAGAGCGGCGATTGCCAGCACTTGGCCGGGCAGGTCGAAGTCGCGTTGGCGCCGCGGGCTCGGGTTGGCGACCACGCGCGTGACCAGGACGTACGCAAGCGCGGCCACCGGGACGTTGACGAGGAAGACCGCTTGCCAGCCGGTCGCGGCGATCAGGCCGCCGCCGACCACAGGTCCGAGCGCAGCGGCGACGCCGCCCATACCGCCCCAGACGCCGATCGCTCTCGCGCGCGCGGCGCGGTCGGGATAGGTGGCCGTGATAAGCGCCAGCGAGCCGGGGACGAGCGCGGCGGCGCCCAGACCCTGAAGCGCGCGAGCGGCGATCAGGACGCCACCGGATGGCGCGGCGGCGCAGAGGACGGAGAAGACCGCGAACGACGCCAGCCCCGCGATGTAGACGCGTCGCGGGCCGAAGCGGTCGCCGGCGGCGCCGGCCGACAGCAGCAGTGCCGCGAAGACCAGCGTGTAGCTGTCAACGACCCACTGCAGCAGACCGAGGTCGCCGTCGAGATCGTCACCGATCGACGGCAGCGCGACATTGACGATCGTCGTGTCGAGCATGACGATGAAGAAGCCCAGGCAGATAGCCAGCAAGGGCAAGGCTCCGGTCGATGGATCGCTCGTCGCTGCGCACCGCGACTCCGATGCGATCTCCGTCATTCGTGACCTCCGGCCCCGACCAACTCGGGTGTTCTTCCCTGGTCAGGCTGCGCTGCGTGGCGGTCGCTCTCGACCTCCACCCAGCCGTCGCCGGCCCAGATCAACATCCCACCCGCGCGATCACGGACGGCACGGCCCGGCGCCAGGTCCGTGACCATGTCGACGGGTGGGTCGACGTGGCGCGGCGAGCACGCACAGCCGCTCACCGTCTGCTGTCTGGGCGCGGGCTCCCGGACGCGGATGCGCTGCTCTGACGGTTCGTAGGACAGCCTCAGCACCGGCCGTCCAGTCGATCGTGCAGTCCTCCTCCGCGGGGCCTCCGAAGTAGCTGCGTCGCCGAAGATCCTGCGGCTTACCGTCCAGTCGGCGCGAGATCAGCATCGGCAGCATCTCTCGCACAAGCCGGAAGGACTCCTGGAAATGCAACGCGCGGATCTCTCCGGCGCTCTCGGTGCCGCTGAGCGCGATCGGCCGCTGCCCCAGCACGGGACCGGCATCGATGGCCTCGTCGGTGATGACCGCCGAGACTCCGCCTTGCCGCTCACCGTGCTTGGCCATCCAGAAGAACGGCGCCAGGCCCGCGTACCGTGGCAGGGGGCTGGGATGGAAGTTGACCGTCGCCACCGCGGGCACTGCGAGCAGCGGCGCCTTGAAGATCTGCACGAAGTTGGCGATCAGCAGGTAGTGGGGTCGAAGCCGCGCAAGTCGCGCCACGAACCGCGGGTCATTGACGCTCTCGGGACGCTGTATCGGGATGCCGTAGCGCTACCCTCGGCGGTCATGTCGACCGGGTCGGGTTCACCGACGTAGTAGCTGCACAACGGCGCCTCGCGAGGTGACGTCACCAGGGCGCAGACCGACACGTCCTGGTTCGCCACGAGTTCGGCCAGGATCGGCGCGCCAAACTTGGAGTTGACCTCTGAGAAGACGGCGACGCGCGCCGGACCGCGAGTCACGGCTACCACCACTTGCCCACGACGGTCTTCGTGGTCCACGAACGCGAGTCGAAAAGCGCGTAGCCCGGCTGCACCGGCAGATCGCGCACACCTGGAAGCCCCATGATCTCCATCGCTAGGCGCTCGACAAGGATCCCCTCGGCCAACGGCGGGCAGGCGCCGAAGATCGGCATCCGCTGAAGGTCGACAAACCAATGCTCGATCGTCTGTCTCGAAGGGTAAGGCGGCATCTCTGCGATGATGCGCTCCATAAGCCTTTGCGTCACCTCTGGGGTGATCTCGGCGTCGGCGGGCAGGTCGTAGACCTCCTCGATCGTCATCGAGTCCTTCGTGTACTTGAACACGAACACCCCGTGCGAAACCGTCGGGATCTTGAGCATGAACCGGCAGCGATCGGATGCGCGAAACGCCTGATGAAGCGCGTAGCGATTGCCGATCTGAAAGAACTCCATCTGGTCCATGACCGTGTCGCATCCGTCGATGAACTCCGCCGCGGAGTCCGGCGTGATCCCCTCGGGAAAGACATCGATGTTGACGTCCTTTGTCAGGTCGTAGGCGGAGTTCGGCGACGACCTCTGCCTTGTTGCGGCCCAGCGTGTCGAGGCTCGCACCCGTCTGGCGCTGGATGTTCGAAACCTCGAAGGTGTCGGGATCAGCGAGCTTGAGGTTGCGAGCACCCATGCGCACCAATCGCAGCGCCACGGCGCCTCCGATGCCACCTGTCCCTACCACGCCGATGACGGCGTCGCGGAGCTTCTCCTGGCAGGCGCGCTGCTCCTGCGGCGTGTCGCCCAGCCATCCGAGGCTCCGGTCCACACGCTCCCAGTACAGCTCGTCGTCGTAGGTTCCGCGATACATGGTGCGTTGTAGTGTGTTGGGCATGGCGAATGACTCTCCTTCGTCGCTGTCGCACGGTTGATGCCAACTTGTTGGCTGTTGCTTCACGGTGAACCGCAGGTTCACCGACGGACGCTTCGGGTAGCCCCGAAACGTGACTGGTGAACCCGATATCGCGGCAGCAGCGGGTCTGCTGGCCGAACCCGCGCGGGCGAGCATCGTGACGATGCTCAGCGACCGAACCGCGCGACCAGCGGGCGAACTGGCACGGGGCGCACGGTTGGCGCCATCGACGATCAGCACCCACCTCGGTCGCCTGCTCGACGCGGGCGTGCTCGATGTCGAGCAACATGGTCGCCACCGCTACTACCGACTCGCCGACCCTGGCATCATCCGCATCGTCGAGTCGCTCGCCACGATCGCGCCGCCGAAGCCCATCCGCTCGCTGGGCGGTGCCTCGACGGCGACATCGCTGAACTTCGCGCGGACCTGCTACGACCACCTGGCCGGACGCCTGGGTGTGTGGGTGACCGACGAGCTGGTCGCTCGCGGGATGCTCGTCGATGGGACCACGGGCCTCGACGTCAGCGATGCAGGCGCGGCATGGCTGGAGGATCTTGGCGTCTCGGTGTCCGAGGCGCGCGCTCAGCCGCGGATCTTCGCCCGCAGGTGCCTGGATTGGAGCGAACGTCGCCACCATGTCGCGGGAGCACTCGGCAGTGGGCTATTGGCACGCCTGCTTGACCTGGCCTGGATCGAGCACGTCGACGGCAGCCGGGCCGTGCGCGTGACCGCGGCCGGCCGCGAGGGTTTCAAGCGAAGCCTGGGCACGCCGCCGGCGAGCTCGTAGTCCGTCGAGCCGGGGGTGCAGCCGTCTGACGCGGCAACACTTCGAGGCAACCTGGGGCCGCCCGCCGTGACGATCGCGACATGGCCTCGGAGGCGGGACTCCGGCGCGGGATTACAGGGCGGACTTCCGCGGCAACCACGGACCCAGAACTACCTGTCGCCCGGCACGGTGCTGACCGACATCATCGCCGGGACCGACTTTCAGCAGCAGCTCCTGCCGGGGTCCTACTTCGGGGCGCCCGACGCCGCCGCGGCGCCCGCGGGCACGACGCACGTGCTCGGCGGCTGACGTCTGGACCACATCGAGACCGGTCCCCCCGCCGCTCGCGATAGCGGCTTGCAACCGGTCGTACGCGACGACCGAGGGGGGCGGACTGCAGGGTATGGCAACGATCGACGCCCGGCCGCTGGCTGAGCCTTGGGGCGTTCGGCGTCTCGGCATTCATCGGGCGCAAGCTGCACGACGCCGGCCAGCACCGCACGATCGGCGGCGGCCTGCTGCTCATCGGGGCCGGGTCGCTGCTACACCCAGTCGCCGCGGGATCGAGCTGGAAGCGAGCTGAGACACCCGGCCTCCTGCTCGTCGGCGCGGGGGTGGGTCTCGCGGCGCCGGTCCTGGTCAGCGCGATGCTGGCGTCCGTGCCACAGCAGCGTGTGGGGATGGCCTCGGGCGCCGTGAACACCGCCCGCCGGCTCGGCCTGGCGATCGGGATCGCCGCGCTCCGCAGCTAGCGGCTTCGTCGTCGCAGGCGTCATCGGGCTCGTCGCCGGCGCTGCGGTGTGGTTGCTCGTCGGGGCACGACAGCCGGGCGTGGCGGCGCCCGTCGAGCCGTCCGCATCGCCCAGCTGACCCGCGACACTGCGGCCGCGAACGCCGGGTCAGGCGTACACGACCTCGGCGGTCGTCGCGCCGCGGAAGGGCGCGAACCGGTCGGCCTCGTCTGCCAGTGCGTCCTCGGTCGCCCGGTCGAGCCGGCGCAGCGCCTCCACCGTCACGACGAGCCGCTTGCCCTTCTTGGCCGCACGCCACAGCGCCGCGACCTCGCCGTCGATGAGCACGGTGCCGGGTCCGCCGAGCACCTTCCAGATCCGCTTGCGCACCGCCGCGTCGGGCACGAGCACGTCGCGGTCGCGAGCGCCATGCAGCGGGTCGAGGTTGGCCAGCAGGCGCACCCCGCCGGCGGCTGGCGGTCGCTTGAGCGTCGCCGCGTCCTCGGCGAGCACCCACGCCTCCTGACCGTCGAGGTCCACCGCCTCAAGATCCCCGGCGCGCGCCCACAGCGCGTCGGCATGCGACCGCGCTACACCCGCCCATCCGGCCAGCAGCGCGGGACTGGCCGGACCGTAGGCGCTCAGGAACCGACGCGCCAGCTCGGCGCCGGGATCGCTGACCTTCCGCGCCTTCGGCGGCGCGCCGAACACCGCGCTTCTCCCCTCGCGGCCGACGATCGCCAGCACGCCCCGGATCGCGGTGGCCCGCCACAGCGAGGGGTGAAGATGGTTGCTGCCACAGCCCTTGCACCTCCACAACAGCTTCTCGGGAAGGCGCTCGCGCAGGGCCTGGTGGAAGTCGTCGCGCGCGAGCGGCCCGTCGCGCAGGCTGTCGCGCACCGCTTCGCTGGCGACGTCCAGCGCCCGCATCGCGGTGAGCTCGTCCAGCGATTTCCACGCGTTGCCGACGACGGCCTTGGCCGCCTCCTCGTCGGGCGGGTCGAGACCGGTCGTGAAGATCGCGAGATCCTCGACGGCGACCGCGAGTGGAGCGCCCCGGATGCTCGGCACGATGACGAGCTCGTCGAGCGCGTCGACCGGCACGTCGGCCCGTGCCGCGAGCGCGACCGCGGCGCTGCCCGGCGGCGTGTCCTGCAGGCCTACCGCGGCGGCGACCGGGGCTCCATCCGCATCCAGACGCTTGTCGAGATGGTGGCGCGCAACCCGGAATGCTCGAGCCTGCTCGCGGGTGACCTTCATGTCGGGTGAGGTACCCGATCGCGACGGGTCCGCGTCGCCGCGTGGGCCGCTGCGTCGCTTGACTTCAAGCGCACTTGAGCTTGTAGCGTCGCTCGTGGACTTCCCTTCCCATCTCGAGAGGCGCCACGCATGACCGATTCGCCCATAGCTCAAGACGGCGGCGCGGACCACGACCGATCCGTGGCGATCGTAACGGGAGCGTCGCGTGGTCTCGGCCTCGCGCTCACCCGCGCGCTCGCGGCTCGGGGATGGCGCGTGGTCGTCGATGCCCGCGACGCGACCGCGCTGCACGCCGCCACTCGCGATCTCGACGGCGTCACGGCGATCGCGGGGGACGTCGCAAACGCCGACCATCGCAGCGCGCTCGTCGATGCCACCGGCCAGCGGATCGATCTGCTGGTCAACAACGCCAGCCTGCTGGGGCCCAGCCCCCGACCGGCGCTGGCGGACTACCCGCTGGACGACCTGCGCGAGGTGCTGGAGGTCAACCTGCTGGCGCCGCTGGCGCTCGTGCAGCTGGCCGTTGCGCACCTCGCCCCCGGGGCAGCCGTGCTGTCGATCACCTCCGATGCCGCGGTCGAGGCCTACGAGGAGTGGGGCGGTTACGGAGCATCCAAGGCGGCACTGGAGCAGCTCACCGCCATCCTCGCGGCGGAGCACCCTGCTCTGCGCGTGTACACCGTCGACCCCGGCGACATGCGCACCCAGATGCACCAGGAAGCATTTCCCGGCGAGGACATCTCAGATCGCCCGCCGCCCGAGGACAGCGTGCCGGGGCTGCTGGCCCTGATCCAGGGCGACCGGCCGAGCGGTCGCTACCGCGCGCACGAGCTGTCCGGGGCGGCAAGATGAGCACGCTCGCGCCCCCTCAGCCGAAAGCGTCCGCGACGGCGCCCGCGCGGCATGCGCCCGAAGGCCGCGACGTGGCACTGCTCGTGGCCACGCGCGGCGATGGCCAGATCGCGCACCATCGATTCGGCGACCTGCCCCGCCTGCTGAGCCCTGGCGACCTGCTGGTCGTCAACACCTCCGCGACGCTGCCGGCAGCGCTGACCGGCATGCTCGACGGACAGTCGGTGTTCGTGCATCTGTCCACGCGACTGCGCGGCGAGGCATGGGTGATCGAGCTGCGCGGCAACGACCTCGCTCGGCATCGGCGGCCACCGCTTCCCGGGGTCGTCGAGCTGCCGGGCCATGCCGAGGCACGCTTGCTGGAAGCCTACGAGGGCAGCGCTCGGCTGACCGTCGCGCAGATCACGGCGAGCGAGCCGATCGAGTCCTACCTGCGCCGCTACGGTCAGCCGATTCGCTACGCACATGATGATCGTGCCCGACCGATCGCCGACTACCAGACGGTGTTCGCGCGCCACCCCGGCAGCGCCGAGATGCCCAGCGCCGGCCGGCCGTTCACCTCCCGGCTGATAACCGACCTGGCAACGAGCGGCGTCCTGTTCGCCCCGGTCACGTTGCATGCCGGCGTGTCCTCCCTGGAGCAGGGCGAGCGCCCGTACCCCGAGCGCTACGAGGTGCCCGCCTCCACAGCCCGGCTGGTCAACGCGGTGCGCACGTGGGGCGGGAGGGTCATCGCGGTCGGGACGACGGTCGTGCGAGCGCTGGAGACGGTCGCCGCCCCGGATGGCACGGTCGTCGCGGCCGACGGATCGACCGGCCTGGTCGTCACGCCCGAGCGTGGCCTGCGCGCGATCGACGGCTTGATCACGGGCTGGCACGAGCCGCAGTCCTCGCACCAGCACCTGCTGGAAGCCGCGGCTGGGACCGGCCTGCTTCGGCGCTCCTACGATGCTGCGCGCGCTTGCGGGTACCGCTGGCACGAGTTCGGCGACAGCCACCTGATCATTTCGTGAGACGCCACGCTCCGTCCGGCGAAGCTCAGCCCGCACGGAGATCCTTGAGAAGGAGTTGACGCAGACGCGATTGGCGGGCGGCGCCTGCTTGCACCGGAGCTCGCCAGCCACCCGACACGCCCTGACCACCCGCCCGGATCCCGCCCTGGGCGGCTTCTGCATGCTGGCGGTGCGCAACCCGCCCACGTACGCGCCAGCGTGGTCACGCTTCCGCGCCCTGGGCGGCTTCTGCATGCTGGCGGTGCGCAACCCGCCCAGCCGCCGCGCGACCACCGCGTCAACGGCCATCGGCTACTCCCGGCTATCGACGCCACAACATGAGGCGCTCGCTCCCGGACACGCCCATGACGTACAGCACGCGACAGGAGCCGAGCACCTGCCTTGGCATCACCGCGACCCATTCGACCGCCTGCTCGTCTGGTCGTGCGGCCGGCGATCGTCAGGGGGCTACGGCGGCGTCGATCTGCGCGACCATCAAGCAGTAGCCGTCGGGGTCGGTCACGCGCATCTCCTCGCGAGGCCCGGGCGTTCCGTCCACGATCTCCCCGACGGTCACGCCGTGTGCCACGAGATGGTCGCGCAGCCCGCTCAAGTCGGGGGCGTAGAGATAGAAGAAGACCGATTCCACGCTCGCGTCGACCGGGAGTCGGCCCGCGCGAGCATCAGTGCCGCCGGCTCGCTGCCAAGCGCCACCCAGACGAGGTCACCGTCCTCCTCGTGCGTGGCAGTCGGCTCGAAGCCGAGCAGGCGATAGAAGGCCAGCGACCGCGCCAGGTCGGCGACGTGCGCACACGCCACGAGGTCGGCCACGGCGCCGGCGGCCTCGATTCGGCGCCGCCCTCGGCGGCAAGCGCGAGGTCGCGATCGGCGCCGGCCCGGCTTGCGTCGTCGCGCAGCTCGATCACGCGGCCCGCCGTCCAGCGTGAGGATCATCCAGAGCGTGTCCCGCCCGCCGTCAGTCGCGAGCTCGATCTCCGCCAGCACGTGGTCTCCGGCGGCGCGCAGCGCGCGCATGGACGGCCGGACACCCCGGTCCAGCTGCTCGCCGATCGTCAGCGCGGTTGTGACACGCCCCGCCCTGTCCCAGGCCCGCCCAACGCACGTCCTCGGCGAGCAGGTCCGCGAGCACCGTCGCGAGCCCGTCCTGTCCGTCGCACGCGCGCAGCGTGCGGAGCGTCGCCTCGCGAGGATCGCCGTTCACAGCTCGTAGAGCTGCTCGAACGCGTCGTGCGCGGTGTCGGCCTGCCGGCGTCCCTGTGCGACCGCCCATCGCCGGGTCGGACGATCGACGGCCAGCGTCGTCCACCCATGGCCGTCCTCTCCGGCAAGGTGCACCAACAGGGTGTGAGCGTCGTGCTCCACGCGCAGGCGATGAGCCGCGTTTGCCTCGTCGTGCAGCACTCGGACGACGCCGTCGCCGACCTGGTCGGCGGCGACGAACGAGGTCCACGCCCTGCCGCTCGTCGCGGGTCGCGTCGGCCGGTCGTGTTCGGTCGACAGGTCAGGATCCTGCATCGCGTGATGGTACCCCGAGCACGGCCGCTCAGGAGGCGTTGGTGCGGGTCGCGCCGGCGCGCACGAGGCCGGACTCGTACGTGATCGCCGACCTGGTCGTGCTCGCCTCGCGACGGGGATCTCCTGGGGCGGATGATCGACACGTTCGTCGTCGCACAGCTTCGCCTTGAGATTGAGCTGGCATCCTTCACTTCAAGCCGAAGCTCGTTAGCGCCGGACGCTCTCGCAGTCCTTGCTGACCTTGTCCTTGGGGTCGGCGAAGACGATGTCGTTGCCCCGCCCGCACTTCACCTTGTCGCGGCCTCCGTGGACGACGTTGATGCGGTCATCGCCGGATCCGCCGTCGATCGTGTCATCGTCGATGTTGCCAAAGATCGTGTCGTTGCCGCCGCCGCCCATGATGCGGTCGCGGCCACGGTCGCCGGTGATGCGGTCCGCGCCGTCGCCGCCCCAGATGACGTCGTTGCCCTTGCGCCCGGCGATCGTGTCGTCGCCGTCGCCGCCGTGCAGCTGGTCGTTGCCGCGGTCGCCGTCGACGTAGTCGTTGCCGGCCTTGCCGAAGAGCTTGTCGTTGCCGCCGCGGCCGAACATCGAGTCGTCGCCGCTGGTGCCGTAGAGCTTGTCGTTGCGCGACGTGCCGCGGATCGTCTTCGGCGCCGGCTCGCCGTTGTCGGGCTCGGGAGCGATCTGGATGACGATCTCGCAGTCGATCAGCACGTCGCGCGTTGGCGCGTCGTTCTCGACGTAGACGGTGTCCTGGCCCGGGCCGCAGTCGACGCGGTCGGCGCTGTCGTCCGCCGCGCGGATCACGTCGTCGCCGGGGCCGCCCTCGAAGTCGTCGGGGCCCGTTCCGCCGATCAGGACGTCGTTGCCGTTCTCGCCGTCGAGCTCGTCGGCCTCCGGGCCGCCGTCGAGGTGGTCGTTGTCGTCGCGGCCGTAGAGGTGGTCCTTGCCCGGACCGCCCATGATCCGGTCCTCGCCCTCGTCGCCCTCCAGGCGGTCCCCGGCGCGGCCGCCGTCGATGAGATCGTTGCCGGGGCCGCCGCGGATGCGCTCGGCGCCCGTCTCGCCGTAGAGCTTGTCGTCGCCCGGACCGCCCTCGATCAACTGGTCGGATCCGCGCCCGCCCCTGATCGTGTCGTTGCCGGGTCCGCCGTCGAGCAGCTTGTCGTCGCCGAAGCCGTCCTCCACGATCGTGTCGTCGCCCTCACCGCCGTGGATCGTGTCGTCGCCGTCGCCGCCGTCGAGCGTGTCGTTGCCGGGTCCGCCGTCGATCTTGTCGTTGCCCGTGCCGCCGTCGGCGCCGTCGTCGCCGGGTCCGGCGACGATGGTCTCGTCGCCGGTGCCGCCGAGGATGAAGTCGTTGCCGTCCTCGCCGTAGAGCTTGTCGCTGTTGGCGCCGCCGGAGATGCGGTCGCTGCCCGGACCGCCGTTGATGATGTCGCTGTCACGGCCGCCGCGCAGCACGTCGTCGCCGCCGAGCCCCTGGATGTCGTCGGCGCCGCGCGTGCCGGTGATGACGTCGGGCCCCTCGGTGCCCGTGATCGGCGCGAGGCCCGGCTGCACGAGCAGATCCTGAGGCGAGCTGACGTCCAGCCCGATCAGCCCGATCTGCTTGCGCGAGAACGGACTGACGAGCGTCACGCCCCCGCCGGCGGAGTCGGCCATGTAGATCCGGCTCGCATCCGCGTTCCAGGCAGGCCAGCCGGGGCCCCTGCCGGCAGGGATCCTGCGCACCGAGCCGTTGCGCAGGTCGATGACCGCCGCCGAGCGACCTCGCGAGGCCGCTCCGACGAGCAGTCTCGTGCGGCCGTCGGTCAGCGCCAGCCCGCCGCCGGCGCCCTTGGGCAGCTTGATCGAGCGCTTGTCCACGCGGCGCTGCCCCATGCGGATCGTGCGCAGCCGGCCGCGGGCGCTGACGAGCGTCGTGCGGTTGGCATCGATCGCGACATCGACCGCGCCGGGGACCTTGACGCGCCGCAGCAGCCGGCCCTCGCTCAGCGACACGATCGCGACACGTCCCTTGCGCAGGACGACCGCGGCGAGGTTGGCTCCCTTGTCCAGCGCCATCCGCTTGCCGACGCCTCGCAGGCCGATCGTCGACCGCACCGCCAGCGTGTCGGGATCGAGCACCGCGAGCTGCTTGCCGCGAACGACGACCAGCGCGCTGCCCTTGCGCGACAGCTCGATGTCGGTGATCTCCGGCGGGCCGAGCGCCGTGCGAGCGAGCTCGGTCTTCGCGTTGACGTCGACGGCGACGACCTCGCTGCCGGCCGCGACCCATCCGCGCTGCCCGTTGCGCGCGACCGCAACGGCGCGCGCGACGCCGGGCAGCGCCAGCCGGCCGGTGACGGCGTTGCTGGACACGTCGACGAACGTCAGCTCCGCGATCCCGGGTGCGATCAGGACGACCCTCGCCGATGCCGAAGCGCTCAGCAGCGCGAGGACCGTCGCGGCGCACAGCAGCGCGCACAGCCGCGCCCTCATGGCGCGGGCACCCGCGGCGTGGACCACGGCGTCTGCGCCGTCGGCGCCTGCGCGAGGAAGGCGCGCAGGTCGTCGTTGAAGCGCCCCGGGCGCTCGAGCATGACGAGATGGCCCGTGTCGGCGTATTCGATCATGCGGGCGTCGGGGATCAGCCATTCGAACTCGCGGGCGTCGCGCAGCGGCACGAGCCGGTCAAGCTCGCCCCAGACGATCAGCGCCGGGCACGTGATCTCGCCGAGGCGGTCGCGCAGCGGATAGCCGGTCATCGCGTCCAGGGCGTCCTTAAAGCCCGGCTTGCCGGCGCCGCGTACCTGCTCGACGGTCAGCGTGCTCGGCAGGCGCTCGGGATGGGCGGCCACGAGCATCATCAGCGCGCGGCGCGCCCGCGCCCTGCGCACGACTCGATCGTCGCGGGCCGCCAGCCATCCCATGCCGAAGAACAGCCAGTTCTCCACACGCGCCCGCGCGCCCTGATTGCGCTCGTTGCGCATGTGCTCCATGCTCAGCCCGGCCGGCGAGGCGAGACACAGCCTCTCCACCTGGGCGCGGAAGCGGATCGCGAACTCGGCCGCGACGAAGCCGCCCATCGAGCTGCCGACGAGCGTGGCGCTGTCGACCCCCAGCGTGACGAACAGCTCGTCGAGCATGCGCGCGTAGCCGGGCATCGAGATCGGCTCGACGGGCATCTGCGACTCACCGAAGCCGGGCAGGTCCAGAGCGATCACGCGGTGGTCGCGGGCAAAGTGCGGGATCGTCTCCAGCCAATTCTGCCAGCAGCCGGCCAGCCCGTGCAGGAAGACGATCGCCGGTCCCGAGCCGATGTCGACGACGTTGATCCAGCGGCCTTCCACCTGCACCCACCGCAGGTGCTCGCGCCAGTCGACGTCCATCCACGCCGAGCGCCCGACCGGCCCGTAGGCCATCTCATCCGGTCGAGGCCTCCCGCTCGCTTCGCCAATCCCCACCGTCGACAGCATAGACACGGCTCCGTGGCCGTGAGCCAGGTCAGCGTCAGCCGGCGAAGGACCGCGTTTCGGCTGACGGCCGACGCTCGCCGGGCGCCTGCTGCAGGAAGGCGAGGACGTCGTCGTTGAAGCGCGCGGGACGCTCGAGCATCGTCAGGTGCCCGGTGTCCTCATAGACGATCTTGCGCGAATCGTCGATCAGCTCCTCGAAGACCGATGCGTCCTTCAGCGGGACGAGACGGTCCTTGTCGCCCCAGACGATCAGGGTCGGGCACTTGATCTTGGGCAGCCGCCCGCGGATCGGATAGTTCAGCAGCGCGTCCAGCGCGTCGGAGAAGCCCGGCTTGCCCGAGCCGTTGACCTGCTCCCACGCCAGGCGGGCCGGCAGGCGGTCGGGGTGCGCGGCGACGATCAGCAGCAGTGCCGAGCGCAGGCGACGGCGCTTGGCCACGATCGTGGAATGCGACGCGATCCAGCCGAGATTGAAGAACGCGATGTTCTCGGCGCGATGGCGCAGACCCGCCTTGCGCTGCGTGCAAATGAACTCCACGCTGAGGCCCGCCGCGGCCACGAGCACGAGGCGCTCGACGCGGGCCGGATGGCGGATCGCGAGCTCGGCGCCGACGAAGCCGCCCATCGAGTTGCCGACGAGCCGCACCGCATCGATGTCCAGCACCTCCAGTAGCGCGTCGATCGTGTCGGCATAGCGCGCGATCGTGATCGTTTCGGCGGGCATCTCCGACGCGCCGAAGCCCGGCAGATCGACGGCGATGACGCGATGATTGCGAGCGAAGTGGGGAAGGTTCTCCAGCCAGTTCTGCCAGCAGCCCGACAGGCCGTGGACGAACAGCGCGACCGGCCCCTCGCCCATGTCGACGATGTTCATCCAGCGATCCTGCACGCGGACCCAGCGCAGGTGCTGCTGCCAGTCGATGTCCAGCCACTCCGAGTGACCCACGGGCCCGTAGGCGTCGTGTGGGGAAGCGTGCGCTGGCGAGGGAACCACATGCATGACACTACCCGCGCTCGGTGTGGACATGCGCCGCCGGTGGTCAGGCACCGGCGAGCACCTTGCTCACCGACACGAGCTTCTGCTCCTTGGCGGCCTCGACGAGCGCCACGACGAAGTCGTCGCCCCCGCGCTTGACCAGGCGCCCGGCGAACGTGCGCAGCTCGGTGCCGGTCAGCAGCGAGGACAGCTGGGCGAGCTCGGGCTCCAGGCGCTCCTCCCAGACCGCGTCGAGCATGCCGTCGAGGACGTCGTCGTCGCTGGCCGCCACGAGCGTGGCGATCTGCACCTCGGTGCGCTTCTCCAGCTCGGTGGCGAACAGCAGCAGCGGCCCCCACAGCGCTCGTTCATGCGCGGCGCGGACGAGCTGCGCGAGCACCGGCCGGCCGAAGCCGGTTCCCAGCGCCGCGACGCGGCGGCGGGCGGCGGCCGGCAGCAGCGGCAGCAGCTGCAGCAGCTCGGGCCACAGGCCATGGCGCGATGCCGCGTCGACGATCGAGGCGAGGACCGGCCGGGTGTGGATCGACTTCAGCGCGGCGAAGCGCTCGCGGCTCTCGGGGCTCATCGCCCGCGTGACCGGCAGCACGTCGTCCCACAACAGCTCCTTTTGCGCCGTGCGCACCATGCCGTCGAGCACCTCGTCGGGCTGGCCGGCGGCGATGTCCCCGAGCTGGCCGCGCTGCTCCTCGGAGACGTGGCCGAGGACGTCGAGCGCCTCGATCCACCGGTCGGCCTGCGTCGCCGTCGCGATGATCGACTCAAGGCGCTCGGCTGGCAGCGTCGAGACGAGCGCGCCGATGCTGCCCTTGGACTCGATCACGTAGGCCGTGCACAGCAGCGTCTCGTCGTTGACGACGGCGATCGCCGCCCGCAGCGCCGCCTCGGAGAGGTGGCCCACGAAGCCGCCCATCACGATGAACTCCTCGCGCTCGGCCAGCAGCCTCGTGATGTCGGCGATCTGCCGCGGCGGGATCTCGGCGATCACCCGGCTCGCGCGCCGTGGGTCCAGCTGCACGGCGAGTTCGGTGAGAAACGGGGTCGGGAGCTTCGCGGCGACGTCGACCGCTCGCGAGGGCTCCAGCAGCGCGGTCAGGCGGGCGCACAGCAGCGGCCCGAAGGCGCGCTCGCCGACCAGGGCCGCGAGCTTGGTGGGGATGAGCTTGGCCGCCGAGGCGACGCGCTGGAGCATCTGGCGGTCGGCGTCGAACATCGTCACCGTCACCTGCTCTCGCAGGTCGCGAACCTCCTGCGCGTCGACGCGGCGCAGGTAGTCGAGGTCCTGGGCGTCGCAGTCGACCAGACGCGCGAGCTTGAGGATCTCGACGTCGACGTTGAGCAGCGTGCTCATCCGCGGCTACCCGAACAGGATCTTGCGAACGGGCCCGCGACAGACCCGTGGCACGATCTCCAGCGACTGCCCGATCGCCGCTTCCAGCGCCTCGGACTGGCGCGTCTTGGCGCCGTGCAGGGCCTCGGCGAACGAGCGCAGGTCCGCGTCGCTCAGCGCCGACAGGCCGTCGGGCGCCCTGCCGCCGAGCTCGGCCTCGAGCGTCGTGACGCCGTCGGCGCTCATCGTGGCGTCGCCTGGAGGTGTCGGGAGATTGGGGGCACCGCGGGCGCAGAGCCTACGCATCCCTCGGGCGCAGACCGCCGGCACGGCGTTCAGCGGGCGCGCCCCCGCTCGCGATGACCCGCCCGCGCCTGCGGTGCGTAGGACTAGCGTGCGACGCGCCACCCACGCAGCGATCCGGGCATGACAGGGGCACGGCTGTCGGCGCTCGACGCGGCCTTTCTGGCGATCGAATCCGAGCAGGCGCCGATGCACGTCGGGTGGGCGGCGGTGTTCCGCGCCGCAGAGGGCGAACCGGCGCCCTCCTTCGAGCAGATCAGCGACCACATCGCCGGGCGCCTGCACCGCGCGCCGCGCTATCGCCAGCGCCTGCAATCGGTCCCGCTCGGCCTCGATGACCCGGTCTGGGTCGACGACGCGAGCTTTGACGTCGCCCGGCATGTGCTGCGCTGCGAGCACGGCGACTTCGGCCGTCTCGTCGACGAGGTGATGTCGGCGCCGCTGCACCACGACCGGGCGCTGTGGGAGCTGTGGGTCGCCGACGCACTCGACGACGGGCAGATCGCGGTCGTCGGGAAGGCGCACCACTGCCTCGTGGACGGGCTTGCCGCGGTCGAGCTGATGGCGCTGCTGCTGGACGCCACACCGGAGCCCGAGGTGCAGCCGCACGGCGGCGGCTGGATCCCGCGCTCGGTGCCCGGGACGGTCTCGATGGTCGCCGACGCCGTCGGCAACCACGTCGACAAGGCGCTGGCGCTGGCGCGCGTGCCGCTGGGGTGGATGCGCGAGCCCTCGACGCTGCTGCAGGTCCCGGCGCAGGCGTGGCGCGTCGCGCAGGCCGTCGTCCACACCGCCGCGCCGCTGGCGGGCCCCAGCCGCCTCAACGGCGCGATGCCCGCCGCCCGCCATCTCGCCCGCGTGTCGCGGCCCTTCGAGGACCTGCGGATCATCAAGCGGCGCTTCGGCACGACCGTCAACGACATCCTGCTGAGCGCGAGCGCCGGGGCCCTGCGCGAGCTGCTGGAGGCGTCCTCCGAGCCGCTTGATGACGTCAAGGCGATGGTCCCGGTCAGCGTGCAGGCGCTCGACGAGCAGTGGGGCAACCGGATCGTCTTCCTGTTTCTGGCGCTGCCATGCGGGGAACCCGATCCTGTATGGCGACTACGCGACATCCACGTCGCGATGCGTGAGCGCAAGCGCGACGGCGAGCCCGAGGGCGCCGACACGATCTTCAGCGCGCTGGGTTACGCGCCGCGGCGGATGCGGCGCATCGCGTCGAAGGTGCTGGCCAGCCCGCGCCTGTCGAACCTCACGATCTCCAACATCCCGGGACCCAACGTCCCGCTGTACCTCATGGGCTGTGAGGTGCAGCACGCCTACCCGATCGTCCCGCTGACCGACGGCCACGGCATCTCGATCGGCATGACGACGATCCACGAGCGCGCGTGCTTCGGCGTCTACGCGCAGGCCGAGCTCGCCGCCGACGCCGACCGCATCGCGCGCGGCATCGACGAGGCGATCGACGAGCTGCTCGCCCGGGCGCAGGCCGCATGAGCACGCTCACCGCACCGCCGCCGGTGATCGCCCGCCATGAGTCGCGCGCCCGCGACGCCGTCCTGCTGACCGGCGCCACCGGCTTCGTCGGGACGGAGCTGCTGGCTCGCTACGTGCAGCTCACCCAGCGCACCGTCTACGTCCTGATCCGCGCGGACTCCCAGGAGCACGCCGACGAACGGCTGCGCGCGACGTTGCGCGACACATTCGGCAGCGACCACGCGTTCGGGCGCCGCGTGCGCGCGCTCGCCGGCGACCTCGAGCTCGCCGGCCTGGGCCTTGATCCCGACACCGCGATCGCAGTGGCCGGCGAGGTCTGCGAGATCGTGCACGGCGCCGCCTCGGTGTCCTTCGACCTCGAGCTGCGAGCGTCGCGCGCGATCAACGTGCACGGCACGCGCCGGATGCTGGACTTCGCGGAGCTGTGCGCGTTGGAGGGTGGGCTGGACCGCTTCACCTACGTCTCGACGGCCTACGTCGCCGGAACCCATCGTGGCCCCTTCGGCGAGGACGACCTCGACGTCGGCCAGGACTTTCGCAATGCCTACGAGCAGACGAAGTACGAGGCCGAGCTGCTGGTGCGCGAGCGAGCCGGCCGGCTGGCGATCACCATCGTGCGGCCGAGCATCATCGTCGGCGATCGCGACAGCGGCTGGACCTCGTCCTTCAACGTCCTGTACTGGCCGCTGCGCGCGCTGGCACGGGGCGCCTACCCGGTGATCCCCGCCCAGCGCCACGCTCCCGTCGATGTCGTCTCCGTCGACTACGTCGCCGACGCGATCGTCGCGCTCTCCGGCACGTCGGACGCCGCCGGCCAGACCTACCACCTGACGGCGTCCGAGGATGCCGTCACGATCGCCGAGCTGCTGACCCTGTCGGTGACGCGGCTGGGCTGCAAGCGCCCGCCGGTGATCGCGCCGCGCCTGTACCGCTACGTGCTGGCGCCGCTGATCTCGAGTCTGCAGCCGCGTCGCCGGCGCTTCATGCGCGCGACGGCGACCTACCTGCCCTACTTCGCGGTCGGGACGCGCTTTGACAGCACGCGTGCCCGCGCCGCGCTCGGTCCGGCGATCGTGCCCGCTCCGCTGCCTGACTACTTCGACGTGCTCGTGGACTACGCGCTGCGCGCGCGCTGGGGCGCCAACCGGTCCCTCACGCGCGCGACGGCGAGCAGCGCAGAAGCCGTCTCGGTTCACGCGTAGCAGCGCTGCGCCGACCTGCGCGAGTTCGCCAGGGCCGCGCGGCCGGAGTGCGGCCCGGCGGCGCTCCTCAGTACCCGCCGCGCCAGGTGCCGCCGGAGGGCTTGGGCGGCAGCACGTCCCAGCCATCCAGGACGTGCACGATCTCGTCCTTCTCGGCCCACGCGGTGCGCGCCTGGCCGTCGAACGTGAAGGTGATCTCCTCGAGCTCGGGGTTGGAGGTGTCGACGCCGAAGACGTGGTCGACCTCGATGTCGGCGTCCTTGAGCATGCGGTGCGCTCGCTCCTTGTCAGAGCCGGGTTCATAGCGACCGGACATCTTGATGGGCATGCGGCGCCTCCTTTCGCGGACCTTCGCGCCGAGGCGCGAGCTTACCGCCGAGCCTCTAGGTGAGGTCGCGGCCGCGAAGGAGGGCCGCGCCGGCGGCGAACAGCGTGCTGACCCAGCCGAGCATGACGAGCGCCGCGATACCGGGGGCCAGCAGGTCGGTCTGGTCGCCGTCGAAGCTCACGTCGATGACGCCGCCGGGGGCGCCGTTGAGCGGAGAGAACTTCGCGACGTCGGGGACCAGGCCGAAGAGCGTGAACTCGACGACGAACGCGAAGATGAGGATCCCGACGATCGCCACCACCTGGCTGCGGACGATCGTCCCGATCAGCACCCCCAGCGCGCCGAGGTAGGCGGAGACGACGAGGTTGCGCCACATGATGTCGAGAAGCGTCGCGCTGTCCAGCGTGACCTGGTCGCGGCTGGAGAGGATGACCGTGCCGACGATCATCAGGGCCGCGGTGATCACGAACGACACGACGACGCCGGCCATCGCGTAGGACACGGCCTTGGCGACGAGCAGCCGCAGCCGGTCGGGTGCGGCGAGGATCGTGCTCGTGATCGTCTTGTGACGCCACTCGCCGGCCATGCCCATCGCGCCGAGCAGCAGGATGAACAGTCCGGTGAAGTCGCCGGCGAACGCGGCCCGGACGTCCTCTTCGGTCTCGAAGTCCGACAGCGTCGTGCCGAGCACGAGCACGAGCAGCGAGACGACGGTCGCGCTGCCGATCAGCGCCGCGAACGTCCGTGTCGTGCGGAGCTTGAGCAGCTCGGCTTGCAGCAGGGCGCTCATGAGCGCCGCTCCGCCGTGAGCGCCATGAACGCCTGCTCCAGAGAGCGAGCGCGCGGTGCCAACCCGAGGACGGTGACCTGGGCCTTGGCGGCGATCGCGCCGACCTGTGCAGGCGTCATGCCGGGCACGAGCAGCTTGTCGCGGTCGCGTTGCACCGTGGCGCCCGCCGCCGTCAACGCCGCGGCCAGGGTGTCCTGATCCTCGCTGCTGACCTCGGTCTCGGGGGCGTCGTCGCCGCCGAGCACGGCATCGAGGGTGCCCTGCGCGCGAAGCTCGCCGTTGGCGATGACGACGACGTCGTCGACGGACTGGGAGACCTCGGCCAGCAGGTGGCTGGAGATCAGGACCGCGCGGCCCTGCGCCGCCTGCTCGCGCACCATCCCGCGCATCCAAGCGATGCCGGGTGGATCCAGGCCGTTGGTCGGCTCGTCGAGCAGCAGCACCTCGGGGTCGCCGAGCAGCGCGGCGGCGATGCCGAGGCGCTGCTTCATGCCCATCGAGTAGCCCTTGACGCGGCGATCGGCGGCGTCGCCCAGGCCGACGGCGCTCAGCACCTCGTCGACTCGCGAGGCTGGGTGACGACCGGTCGTCGCGAGCACGCGCAGGTGGTTGCGGGCGCTGCGCCCAGGGTGAAAGGAGGCGTCCTCCAGGACGGCGCCCACGGCTGCGCTGGGATGTTCGAGCTCCTCGTAGCGCTTGCCGTCGAACGTCGCCGTTCCGGCCGTCGGCCGGATGAGTCCCAGCAGCGCTCGCAGCGTCGTGCTCTTCCCCGCGCCGTTGGGACCCAAAAAGCCGGTCACGCGTCCGGCTTGGACGTCGAAGCTGAGATGTCGCACAGCATCGACCTTGCCAAAGCGCTTGGAGAGCTCGCGGATCTCGACGGTTGCCATCGCGGGCGCATGATGGCGCATCGGCCGGCAGGAGCACCTGCGGGTGTGACGACGTTCACACATATCGCCCTGCTTGGCCCTCGGGCAGCCTGCTGGGAGTCGCGTTCTCCCGCAGCGACATGTCGCCGCAAGCCGCAAGCCGCAAGCCGCAAGCCGCAGCCGGCGGCGGGTGGACCTGAAGCTCAGCGCAAGGGCTCGGCGGCCCCTGCAGCGACGGCGGGGAGCCGGCCTACAGTCCTTCGTCGCTCGCGCAGGGAGCATCCGTGCACAAGTGACGTCTCGACACGCCTCGATGATCGAACCGGCAGGTGTGCATCACCTGGATGCACAACTGACGGATCCGTGCCCGGCGCTGAACGAGCCGGCACTTGTGCACGGGGTCCGGCATCGCGGTGACTGGAACATCGCGCGCGCTCCTCCTCGTCGAGGTTGCGGGCGCCGTGATCGCAGTCCCAGTGCTCGTTGCCGATCGTCCTCACGCGGTGGCGCCGCCGGGCGCGAACGCCTCGATGCGGCCGTCGGGCGTCACGAGGTAGACGACCTTCTCGTGCAGGAACGCCTCGCGGGCCTCCGAGCCCAGCGCCATCGCCGCGATCAGCGTCCCGCCGATGCGATAGACGTCGCGCACGACGCCGAGCTTCAGCAGCGAGCGCGTCTCGTTGGTCACGTCGCCCTGCCCCGCGCGCAGGAGCGTGCGCAGGTCGGCGCGGCAGCTCAGCGCCGCGACGACGATCGCGATGTTCTCGATCTCCTCGGAGGTGACCGCCGCCAGCGCGCGGGCGCGGTTGGTCGAGACGCGCCGCAGCAGCGCGAGGCTGCCGCCGCGGCCGATGACGACCGGCAGCCCGTACTCCTTGGCACGCGAGACGTAGTCGGCGTCGCGGTTTGACTCGATCGCGATCACCGGCTGGCCAAGCTCGCGCAGCAGCAGGCACAGCCGCAGGCCGACTTGGCCGAGGCCGACGACGATCACGTGGTCGGCGCGCGGTGCGACGCGCCGGCCGACGATCGCGACGAGGCGGCGGTCGAGCAGGCGGTTGACGACCCCGGCGGTGAACAGCGCGGTGAACGCCAGGCCCGCGACCATCATCGCCGAGGAGAAGAGCTGAAACCAGTCGGGTCCCGCGTCGATGTGCGGGTTCGGCCCGACCGTGACGATCGTCTTCGTCGCCGTGTAGACCGCCTCGACGAACGGCTCGTGCAGGAACGCCGCGGTCATCGCCACCTCGAGGGCGAGGATCGCGAAGAAGCCGACGAGGCCGCTGACGAGGATCTTCGCGCTGAGATCAAACGGCCGGGCGAACGCGACGATCCCCGAGATCATGCGGGCCACGAGACCGCGCCTGGGCAGATCGAGCGCGACGATCTCCGGACCCTCCGAGCCGGGACGAATGGCCTTGAACCCGTTGGGCGTCCTGTGCAGCGACAGCGGGCTGTGGTCCAGGCAGGCCGCCGCGATCGACGGCACCACGACATCGGCCATCGAGATCACGCGCAGGTTGCGCACGGCCTCGCCGAGCTTCCGCGCCACGTCGCGGTCGAAGACCGTCACGACGAGCGGGATTCCCGGCACGACGCCCTCGACGACGAGCGCGTTGCGCAGCGAGACGTGGTCATCCTTGGAGATCACGACGACGGTGTCGACCGGATCGCGGCGCGCCAGCGCGGTGCGGATCGCCGCGTCGGGCGGATCGCGCAGGTTCGTGACGATCGCGCCGGCGTCACGCAGCGCGCGCTGGACGACCCCGGTCATCTCGTCGTGGCCGATCAGCAGGACATGCGGACCGGTGCGCGCGGGATCGGATGCGGGTGCGTCGGTCAATGCGGAGATGGCGGCCGGGGCTCAGCCGAACCCGATGACGGAGCGGATCCCGTCCTGGGCGTGCATGAGGTCAAAGCCCGTGTTGACCTCGTCCAGCGTGATGCGGTGCGACAGGAACGCGTCGACGTCGATGTCGCCGTCGAGGTAGCGCTGCACGAGCTGCGGCACCTGATCGCGGCCCTTGACGCCACCGAACGACGACCCGCACACGCGGCGGCCGGTGATCAGCAGGCGCGGCACGATGTCGAGCGTCTCGCCCTTGCCGGCGACGCCGCACATCGTCGCCAGGCCCCAGCCCATGCGCGCCGCCTCGACCGCCTGGCGCATGACGCCCACCAGGCCCGTGGCCTCGAACGTGTAGTCCGCGCCGAAGCCGCCGGTCATCTCGAGGATCTGGCCGACCGTGTCCTCACCTCCGAGCATGACATCGGTCGCCCCCTGGTGGCGGGCCATCTCCAGACGCTCGGCCGAGAGGTCGACGCAGACGATCTGATCGGCGCCCTGCAGCCGCGCCCCGGCGACCGCGCCGAGGCCGACCATGCCCGCGCCGAACACGACGCACGTCGATCCGGCCTCGACCTTCGCCGTGAACATCGCCGCGCCCAGGCCCGTCGATAGCCCGCACGCGAACAGGCACGCGCGATCAAGCGGCGCCTCGGGCGACACCTTCGCCAGCGCGATCTGCGGCATGACCGTGTACTCGGCGAACGTCGAGGTGCCCATGAAGTGACGGATCGGCTCGCCGCCGGGGCGCGACAGGCGCGCCGTGCCGTCGGGCAGGTAGCCCTTGCCCTGCTGCTCGCGGATCGCCAGGCAGATGTTCGTCTTCGGGCTCAGGCAGTGCACGCACTCGCGGCACTGCGGCGAGAACAGCGTCACGACGTGATCGCCGACCCGAAGGTCGCCGACGTCCTCGCCGATCGCCTCCACGACCCCGGCCCCCTCGTGGCCGAGCACCGTCGGTGCGTAGCCGGACGGATCGACGCCCGATGCGGTGTACATGTCGGTGTGGCAGACGCCGCACGCCTCGAGGCGCACGAGCACCTCGCCGGCACGCGGCTCGGCGAGCTCGAGCTCCTGCACGACGAGTGGCTGGCCGAACTCCTCGAGCACTGCTGCACGCATTCTCATGCGAGCGAATCTAACGGCTCAGGCGATCGGGCCGCCGGGCGCGATCACGATCGCCACATGGCGCTGGCCGCCGGGCAGCGGCCGGCGCCACGGGCCGTCGTCCGCCAGCTCCTCGCTGCGATCGAGGAGCATCAGCGCCAGGCAGCGGGCATCCTCCAGGGGCTGCGGCGGCGAGCGATAGCGCCGCGGCGGCCGGTTGGTCAACGGCCCGCTGACACGGTCCTCGGCCGTGACGACGTAGAGCGGCCCGAGCGTGAGCTCAAGCTGCTCGGAGTCGTTCTCGAAGCGATCGGCGCTCGGCACGTGGCGCGAACGCTACCGCCAGCGCCGGCAACCGCCGGCGGGGCGGGCGCGACCGCGTCAGCCCGCCACCGGCGCCGGCTCGGCCTTCCTGGCCGCCAGCAGCTTCTCCTGCTGGCGCTCGGGCGAGATTCGCACGACCGTGTGCACGAGCTTCAGGCGCTCCATCGTGTCGATGACGGCCGCGGAGATATCGATCTCCCAGCGCTTGAGGCCCTGCTCGGCCGAGCGCGGGAACGCGTGGTGGTTGTGGTGCCAGGACTCGCCGAACGTCGGGATCGCCAGCCAGGCGACGTTCGTCGAGCGGTCCTCGATGTCGAAGCGACGCTGCCCGAAGAAGTGGCAGACGGAGTTGATCGACCACGTGGCGTGGTGCAGGAAGAAGATCCGCACGAAGCCCGCCCACAGCAAGGTCCACAGCGCGCCGGTGAGCGAGAAGCCGTGCAGCACGAAGCCGAGCGCGAACGGGATGAACAGGCTGAGCCCGACGAATCCGAGGAAGTTGCGGCTGATCCAGCGCATTCCCTTGTCGTCGCAGAGATCGGGGGCGTACTTGCGAAAGGCGGCCTCGCCCTGGGTCTTGGTCAGCCAGCCGACGTGCGCGAACCACAGGCCCTTCAGGCCCGAGCCCTGTCCGACGTGCGGGCTGTGCGGGTCGCCCTCCTCGTCGGTGTGGGCGTGGTGCTTGCGGTGGTCGGCGACCCACGCGATGGCGGGTCCCTGAACGGCCATGGAGCCGGCGATGGCCCAGAAGTACTCGATGGGCTTGCTTGCCTGGAAGGCCTTGTGCGTCAGCATCCGGTGGTAGCCGACCGTGATCCCGAGGCCGGTCAGGCAGTACATGAAGGCCATGATCGACAGCTCGATGGCTCCGACGGCGCGGTTCCAGAGCAGCACGATGGCCAGCAGCAGGGCAAGGAACGGCACGACGACCGCTCCAAGATTGGCGTAGCGCTGAATCGTTGACATGCCTTTGAGCCTACGTACTACTTCTGGACGTTTCTTGTGGAAATCGGTCCGTGTTCGGGCCGGCAATCTGTAGGTTTGTGAGTGATGGAGGGCATTCCCCCCGAGACCGCGGACATCCTTCGCCCCGTTCTGCCCGACCTGTCCGCCGAGCTCGTGCGCGAGATCGGCGCGCAGGTGCCCGACTACTCGCGCCCGCTGGAAGGGCCGTTCGGGGTCACCCTGCGCTACGGAGTCGAGCGCGCGCTCGGGCGCTTCGTCGACACGATCGAGCGCCCCGGAAGCGTCAGCGCGCGCGACCGGCGCACCTACATCGAGCTCGGCCGCGGCGAGATGCAGCAGGGCCGGACGCTGAACGCGCTGCTGGCCGCCTACCGCGTCGGCGCGCAGGTCGCCTGGCGGCGCTTCGTCGAGGCCGGCGTCCGAGCCGACCTGCCTCCCGCGACGCTGTATCGCGTCGGCGAGGCGATCTTCGCCTACATCGACGAGATCTCCGGGGAGTCGATCGAGGGCTACGCGGCGGAGCAATCGGCGTCGGCCGGCGAGGATCAGCGACGGCGCGCTCAGCTCGTGCGGCTGCTGTCGGCCGACCCGCCGCCGGAGCCCGAGGCGTTGCGCGCGGCCGCCAAGGCCGCCTCGTGGGCGGCGCCGGCCCGCGTCGCCGCGCTGATCGTCGAGGGGCTGCCGGCCGAGCGCCTGGCGAGCAGGCTCGGAGCGGACGCCATCGCGGCGACGATCGAGGACGCTTCGGGTGGCGAGCCGGGCGGCGAGGGCACGCGCCGGGTCCTCGCCTTCGTCGGCGATCCCGAGGGCCCCCGGCGGCGCGCGACGATCGTGAAGGCCGTCGGATCGCATCCCGCCGCGCTGGGTCCCGCGGTCGCCCTCGCCGTCAGCGCCTACAGCGTGGGGCGCGCCCGGCGGACGCTCGCGCTGCGCGATGCCGGCGTGCTGCGCGGCGATGGCGTGATCCTCGCCGAGGACCACGCGACGACGCTGCTGCTCCATGCCGACGGGCAGCTGGCCGAGGAGCTCGCGACATCGCGCCTGGCGCCGCTGGATGCGCTGCGTCCGGGCGCGCGCGACCGGCTCACCGAGACCCTGCGCCGGTGGCTTGAACAGCAGGGCCGCATCGACGACACCGCGCGCGCGCTGGACGTTCACCCGCAGACGGTGCGCTACCGCCTCACCCAGCTGCGCGAGACGTTCGGGGCCGTGCTCGACGATCCCGACGGGCGCTTCGAGCTGGCGCTCGCGCTGCGGGTTCGCCGCGACGGCCCCTAGAGACCGGGGAGTTGCCGGTGTCTTTGCGCTGCGCGGTGACGTCAGCGAGGCGGCCGGCTTGTGCGCGGGTTGGCGCGGACCGTGCGCGCCGCCTGCGAGGCGAGGCCGTACCCGGTCGGCCCTGTCGAGCCCGCGATCCTCGACGACGAACAGCGCGAGACGACAGAACCGCGTGCACGTCGCACCCTGGTCCAGCACCCCGAGACCGAAACGCCGAACCGGCCCCACAAGCACGAAAACCCCCTGGCGAGAGGGGGTTTCCGTATAGCGGGGGCGGGATTCGAACCCGCGACCTTCGGGTT
>JAJCYD010000008.1 GCA_029263125.1 Solirubrobacteraceae bacterium
TCGACGGATGACTGCGGGTTCTCCCCGTTCTCGATCGACGAGAAGCCCAACCACGGCTCCCCGGACTACGCCCGCGAGGTCGCGTTCCAGAAGATCAAGTCGCGCGTCGAGGGCACCAAGATGGCCGCCGACAAGCTCGGCGTCGGCTGATCTGTCCCTAGCAGCACGCGGTACTGAGCGGCCCGCCATCTGGCGGGCCGTTTTGTTGCATTGTGGTGCTGTTCTGTAACGCCCACTCGGCGACGATCGAGGGGTGTGCCGTTCTGAGACACCCAGGCGTTCACAGGACAGCACACCCCCCGATGTCAGGGTCGCCCGGCGCGCGGTCGAACAGCACGGCGTGGTGTCCACGCGCCAACTGCGCGACTACGGGCTCAACGGCACGGCCGTCACGCGACGCGTCAAGAAGGGGCGCCTGCACCCGCTGCATCGCGGCGTCTACGCGGTCGGCCATCCCGCCGTGACGCGCGAAGGCCGCTTCATGGCGGCGGTGCTGGCCTGCGGAGCCCGAGCGTGCCTCAGCCACTTCGCGGCGGCCGTCTTGTGGGGCTTCATGCGCTGGGAGGATCGACTTCCGGACGTGACCGTCGTCGGTTGTGAGCGCCATGTCGAGGGATTGCGAGTGCATCGCTCGCGCGCTCTGCTGCCGCCCGACGTCCTGCGACACAAGGCGATACGCGTCACCTCGCCCGCGAGAACCCTGCTGGATCTCGCGGCCGTGCTGCCCGAACGGACGCTGCGCCGCGCGGTCAGGCAGGCGCAGGTCGATCGACGGGTGTCCGTACGCCAGATCCTCGAACTGGTGAGCCGCTCCAACGGCCACCGCGGCGCGGCGAAGCTGCTGGCCGTGGTCGCCGACGGACCGACGCCGACGCGCAGCGACCTGGAGGACATCATGCTCGACCTCTTCGACGGCGCCGGCATGCAGCGCCCCGAGATCAACGTTGGTCTGCGCCTCGACGGGCGCACCATCATCCCGGACTTCCTCTGGCGCGACCGGCGCCTGGCGATCGAGGCAGACGGCGCCATCTGGCATGACCACAAGCTCACGCGCGAGAACGATGCCGACAAGCAGGCGATACTCGAGGCGCACGGCTACCGCGTGGTGCGCGTCGCCTATCAGCAGGCCGTCACACGACCAGGCCAGACCCTCGCGCGCATCCGAGCGGCGCTCGGCGAGCGCTAATCGACCTGCACCTCGGCCTCGGCGTTGCGAATGATCGCCTTGCCCTGCTGGGTGCAGACGGCTTGAACGATGGCGACGCCATCGTTCACCGCCGTCACGCTCCCGGTCACGGTCAACTCGTGCTCGGGCAGGCCCATCCCCCGGAACTGCACGTTCAAGCGACGCAGCGACTGCGGCCCGCCACCCGCCTCGCTGACCGCGCGCGCGACCTGCGCCATCGAGTACAGGCCATGCAGGATGGTTCCCGGAAGCCCCACCTCCTCGGCGAAGTGCTCGTCGATGTGGATCGGGTTGAAGTCTCCTGAGGCGCCCGCGTAGCGGACCGTCAGGTAGCGGTCCGGAGTGACGCTCAGCGGCTCGATCTCCGCGCCGGGCTCGAGCGCCGCCATCTCAGGAGCCCCGCACGATGTTCGACCACACACCCGTGCAGACGGTCTCACCGCGCTGGTTCGCCGAGACCGATTCGAAGGCGAAAAACCCGCTGCCGCGGCGCTCGCTGACGTCCTTGACGCTCACCGTCGTGGAGATCTCGTCACCCGCGACCACGAGCGGCCCCCACGTGAACTGCTGCCCGGCGTGCACGAGGCGCGCGAAATCGATCCCCACCTCCGGGTCGAACATCCCCGCCGCGACCGCCGGCATCGCGTAGACGACCGCGAACATCGGCGGCGCGACGACGTCGTCGTGGCCGGCCTCGCGCGCGGCGTCGACATCGAGGTACAGCGGGTTGGTCTCGCCGACGGCGCGGGCGTACTCGCGCACCTTCTCGCGGCCGACCGCATAGAGGACCGGCGGATAGGTCTTGCCCAGGACTTCGAGGTTCACGGCCATGCCGTGTGAGTCATATCAGCCACGGTCACCCCGCTCGCGGCAACGGCGCGGTTCGCCCTGGCGCAGATCCGCGCGCAGCCCGGATCAGATGAAGCTCGGCACCGTGCCGCCGTCAGCTGACCAGGCGGAACCCGCGACCGTGCTCGCGCGCTGGGAGCACAGGAAGACGATCACGGCGGCGATCTCCTCGGCCTGCGCGAAGCGTCCGAGCGGCACCTTCGCCTGCTGGGCGGCGAGGGCCTCGTCTCGCGTGATGCCCCGCGCCGCGGCAACCTGGTCGGCCAGCCCACCCTCCTCCAGCCACAGCGGCGACGTCACCGGCCCGGGCGCGACGGCGTTGACGAGCACGCCGTCGGCGACATAGCTGTCGGCATAGTGGCGCGACAGCGAGAGCTGGGCGGACTTCGTCACCGAGTACGCGACGTTCGTCAGCGACGGCCGCTTGCCCGACGAGGAGCAGACGTTGACGATCCGCCCCCAGCCGGCCTTCGCCATCAGCGGCGCCGTCGCGCGCATCAGGCGCATCGGCCCCATGACGTTGAGCTCCCACTGCGCCTGCCAGTCCTCGTCGGAGAGCTCCTCCAGCGGGCGGACGAAGCTCGTGCCCGCGTTGTTGACGAGCACGTCGACGGCGCCGAAGCGGTGCAGGCAGGCTGCGACGATGCGCTCGGCGTCCTGCGGTCGCGTGACGTCGGCAGCGATCGCCTCGCCGCCGATCTCGGCCGCGACGCGCTCGACCTCATCGGCGTCGCGCGACACCAGCAGCACCTGGGCGCCCTCGGCGCGCAACAGCGTCGCCGTCGCCAGGCCGATCCCGCGCGTCGCGCCCGTGACGATGCAGGCCTTGCCGTCGAGTCCGAGTTCCACACCGCAAGACGGTAGCGATCGGACCCGGCTGGAAGGCATACGCTGGCCTTCGTGACGAGCCTGCCGATCCGGCGCAACACCGCACTGCTGTCGGGCTCGATGGCGATGAACTCGGCGACCTTGCAGCTCGCCGCCGCGGTCGCCTCGCTGACGCTCGTGCGCGTGCTGGACATCAACGGGCTGCTTGGCCTCGGGCCGGCGATCGTGCTCGCCTCCGGCGCGCTGGCGGCATTGCCGGCCGGGCTGCTGATGGATCGCTTCGGCCGCGTCCCGGTGCTGGCCGCAGGCTTCGCGTGCGGGATCGCCGGCTGTGCGCTGGCGTCGGTGGGCAGCACGAACGCGTGGGCGAGCGCCGTGCTCGGCGGGCTGATCCTCATCGGTGCGGCGAACGCCACGGCGCTGCTGGCGCGCACCGCCGCCGGCGACATGTACCCGCCCGATCGCCGCGCGCGCGGGATCGCGCTCGTGCTGTTCGGCTCGGTCTTCGGCGCGATCCTCGGGCCGGGCGTGTTCAGCCCCCTGCTCGCGGGCCGCGAGCTCGACGGCGACGCGCTGGGGACGCTGTGGCTAGCGGCCGGCGGCTTCATGGCCGCCGGCCTGGTGCTCGTCTGCCTCGTGCGGCCCGACCCGCGACGCATCGGCGAGCTGCTGCGCGAGCAGGCCGGCGAGGACGGGGGCGGCGAGCAGCTCGCGCCCCAAGCCGCGGCGCCGCTGCGCGATCTGCTGGCCCGCCCCGGCGTGCTGCCGGCGCTCATCGCCGCGCAGGCGAGCTTCGCGGTGATGGTCGCCATGATGACCCTGACGGGCGCAATCGTCGTCGACCACCTCCATCACGGCGCCGGCAACGTCTTCCCGATCATCGGCGCTCACGTCATCGGGATGTTCGGGCTGATCATCGTCGTCGGGGACCTCGTCGACCGTGTCGGGCGCCCACCCGCGCTGGCGGGCGGGCTGCTCCTGATGGCGGCGTCGGTGATCCCGCTGCTGTGGGTCACTGGAGTCGTCGCCGTCGGGGTCGCGCTGTTCGGCCTCGGCCTGGGCTGGAACTTCTCCTTCGTGGCCGCGACCGCCGTGCTGGCCGACAGCACGGCGCCCGCCGAGCGCGGAAAGCTGCTTGGCTTCAACGACCTGCTCGCAGGGCTCACGGGCGCCGGTCTCGCGCTGCTTGGCGGACTTGCGCTGACCGCCCTCGGCGTTGCGTCGCTGGCGCTCGGCGCCGCCGCGCTCGTCATCGCTCCCGCGCTGTGGATCCTGCGCGCGAGCCTGCCCCGCCCGGCCGCGGCGAGCGCCTGAGGCAGCCCTGGGCCACGCTCACCTGCGCACCGCGCGCCGCGCCCGGCCAACGTTCAGATTCAGTCGCCGAGCTCGAGCACCGCGAGGAAGGCCTCCTGGGGCACCTCGATGCGGCCGACCTTCTTCATCCGCTTCTTGCCCTCCTTCTGCTTCTCCAGCAGCTTGCGCTTGCGCGAGATGTCGCCGCCGTAGCAGCCGGCGATGACGTCCTTGCGGTAGGCCTTGACGGTCTCGCGAGCGATGATGTGCGCACCGATCGCCGCCTGGATCGGGACGTCGTACTGCTGGCGCGGGATCTTCGCCTTGAGCTTCTCGACCATGTTGCGCCCGACCTCGTAGGCCTTCTCGCGGTGCACGACCATCGACAGCGCGTCGACCTGCTCGCCGGCCAGCAGGATGTCGAGCTTGCCCATGTCCGACGCCTGCATGCCCGCCAGCTCGTAGTCCAGCGAGGCGTAGCCGCGCGTGCGCGACTTCAACGCGTCGAAGAAGTCGATGACGATCTCCGCGAGCGGGAGGTCGTAGGTCAGCTGGACGCGGTCGGCGGTGAGGTAGTGCATCGCCTTGTGCGTGCCGCGGCGGTCGATGCACAGCTCCATGATCGGGCCGATGTACTCCTTCGGGGTGAGGATCGACGCCTCGATCATCGGCTCGCGGATCTCGGCGATGCGGCCGGGATCGGGGAAGTCCGACGGGATGTGGACCTCGACCTCCGAGCCGTCGGTGAGCGTGACGTCGAAGCGCACCGAGGGCATCGTCGCCATCAGGTCGATGCCGTACTCGCGCTCCAGGCGCTCGCGCACGATGTCCATGTGCAGCAGGCCCAGGAAGCCGCAGCGAAAGCCGAATCCCAGCGCCTCGGAGATCTCGGGCTCCCACGAGAGGGCGGCGTCGTTGAGCTCGAGCTTCTCCAGCGCGTCGCGCAGGTCGGGGTACTCGTCGGAGTCGATCGGAAACAGGCCGCAGAAGACGACGGGCTGCACCTCGCGGTAGCCGGGCAGCGCCTCGGCCGCGGGATTGGAGCGCGTCGTCAGCGTGTCGCCGACGGCGAGCGCCGAGACCTCCTTGATACCGGTGATGAGAAATCCCACCTCCCCCGCGCTGAGCTGCTCGGCGACGACCATCGCGGGCGTGAAGAAGCCGATGTCGTCGATGTCGGCGACGGTGTCGCCGACCATCGCGCGGATCGCGTCGCCCTTCTTGAACGTCCCGTCGACGACGCGGACGTAGGCGATCACGCCGCGGAACTGGTCGTACTCCGAATCGAAGATCAGCGCGCGCGGCGGGGCGTCCGGATCGCCCGACGGCGGCGGGACGAGCTCGACGAGCTGCTCGAGCACCTCGACGACCCCTGCGCCGGTCTTGCCGGAGATGTGCAGGATGTCATCGGTCGGCTCGCCGAGCAGGTCGGCGACCTCCTCGGCGACGCGCTGCGGCTCGGCTCCGGGCAGGTCGATCTTGTTGAGCACCGGGATGAGCTCCAGCCCGCCCTCGATCGCGAGGTAGGTGTTGGCGAGCGTCTGCGCCTCGACGCCCTGCGATGCGTCGACGACGAGCAGCGCGCCCTCGCAGGCGGCCAGCGAGCGGCTGACCTCGTAGGTGAAGTCGACGTGGCCGGGCGTGTCGATGAGGTGCAGCTGGTAGGTCTCGCCGTCGCGGGCGTCGTAGAGCACGCGCACCGCCTGCGCCTTGATCGTGATCCCGCGCTCGCGCTCGAGGTCCATCGAGTCGAGCACCTGCGCGCGCATCGAGCGCGGATCGACGGTCTTGGTCATCTCCAGGATGCGGTCAGCCAGCGTCGACTTGCCGTGGTCGATGTGGGCGATGATCGAGAAGTTGCGGATGTGTGCCTGGTCGACCACGGAGTCGCTACAGGGTAGGACGCGCGTCACGAGCGGCGGCCGCGCAGCCGCGCGCCGACCGCCTCGCGAATCTGCTGCGCCTCGGGCACGCGCAGCGCGAGCACCACGACCGCGTAGACGCCGAGACCGGCCGCCAGCGCGCCGACGACGGAGACGACCTGCCCGGGCAGCGATCGCCCGGCGACCTCGTCGAGCAGCGCGAACAGCGCGTAGGTGACGCCCGCCAGCGCGGCGGACGCCGCCAAGATCCGCGTCACCGCATCGACCGTCGCGCGCCCCTCCAGGATCCCGCCGAGTTCGCGGCGCAGGTACCAGGCCTGTCCGGCGGTCATCGCGGCGCTGGCGACGGCGGTCCCGAAGACGATCCCGGCGACACCGAAGGGCTTGTACAGCGCGAGGGCCACGGCCGCGTTGAGCACGAGCGTCACGCCGCCCAGCGCCGTCGGAAGCCACGGGCGCTGCAACGAGAAGAACGTGCGCGTCAGCAGGAGGTTCGCGCCCGCGAACGGCAGGCTGAAGGAGAACCAGAACAGCGCCGTGGAGACGAGGTCGGTGGACGCGGCATCAAACGCGCCGCGCTCGTAGACCAGGCGCGTGATCGGCTCGGCGAGCACGAGCGTGCATGCGGCGGCCGGGATCAGCAGCAGGAAGATCTGGCGTGTGCCGGTGCCGGTCAGCGCTCGCAGGCCGTCGGTGTCGCGGCGCGCGGCCAGCCGCGAGAGCGCGGGGAACAGCACGGTCGCGACCGCGACGCTGAACATCCCCTGCGGCAGCATGTAGATCCGAAACGCCGCGTCGATCGCGCGCGGCGCCGCTTCGGAGACCGCCGCGCCCAGCAGCGAGTTGATGATCATGTTGAAGTTGATCAGGCCGAGACTGAGCGTGACCGGGAGCATCAGCGCGAGCACCTGGCGCACCCGGGGGTCGCGGAAGTTCACCTTGCGCTCGAATTGGAAGTCCATCCGCCGCAGCACCGGCACCGCCATCGCGAGTTGCACGAACGTCGCGACAAGCACGGCGATCGCGTACGCGTAGAGCTGCTCGTCGGCGGCAAAGCGCGGCTTGAGCACGACGAGCAGCGCGATGATCACGACGTTCCACACCAGCGGGGCGAGCGCCGGGATCGTGAAGTGGTCGTAGGCGTTGAGGATCCCGACGAGCAGCCCGTTGAGGCCCAGCAGCAGCACGATCGGAAAGAGCACCTGCGCCAGGCCGACGGTGAGCTGGTCCAGGGCCGGCGTGAACTTGTCGCCGGGTGTCAGCGCGGGCATGAGGTACGGCGCGACGAGCACGAAGAACACGCAGACCGTCGTCAGTGCCGCGACGATCAGCACGACGAACGTCGAGGCGAGCTGGAAGGCCTCGCGCCTTCGGCCCTTCTCCAGCAGCTCGGTGAAGACCGGGACGAACGCGGCGCTGAGCGCGGCGTCGGCGAACAGGTTGCGCACGAGGTTGGGAACCTGGAAGGCCACGGTGAACGCCGAGAACGGACCGCTCGTGCCGAAGTAGCTGGAAGCGACGATCTCGCGGAACAGGCCCGCGACGCGCGACAGCCCCGTCAGGATCGAGAAGATCGCGGTGTTGCGGGCGATCCGCCCGGATCCTCCCGCGCGGCCGGGTGTCTCGGTCGCCATCTGTGCGCTACTCTACGACGCAGCCGCGGCGTTCAGTCCGCGGCGCTTTCACGCTCATGGCCAACATTCATTCCCAGAAGAAGCGGATCCTGCGCGCCGAGCGCGAGCGCTTGGAGAACCGCCACTACACGTCGGCCATCCGCACGTACTTCCATCGCCTCGAGACCGCCGTCGCCGCCGGCGACGACACGCTTGCCGACGCCGAGCTCAAGACGCTGCTGAGCACGATCGACAAGGCCGTCAAGCGCGGCGCGCTGCACCGCAACAACGGCGCTCACAAGAAGTCCCGCGCGACGCGCGTTCGCCGCGCCGCCGCGGCGTAGCACCAGCTCAGACCTCCAGCACCTCGGCCGTCGTGATCCAGGTCGCTTCGAGCCCTTCGCGCTCGACGACGACCGCCGCGAGCTCGCCCTGCAGGTCGCCCAGCCGCGCGTGGTCGGTCGCGCTGGCGGCCATCTGCACCTCCAATGCGGTCTCGCGCTCGACGAGCTTCTCGATCGCCCGCTCCAGCCGGGCGACCTCCTTGCGTGCCGCGCGCAGCGCCCCGCCTGTCGGCGCGGTCAAGCGGGGCGCCGCCGGGCGGGCTGGCGGCGCTTCGAGCTCCGAGCGCGTCGTCAGGTACTGCTCGATCCCGCCGGGCAGGTGGCGAAGCTCGCCGCCGGCGGTGAGCGCGTGGACGTCGTCGCAGACGCGCTCGACGAAATAGCGGTCGTGGCTGATGACGACGAGCGTGCCGGGCCAGGCGTCGAGCAGGTCTTCGAGCGCCGTCAGCGTGTCGATGTCGAGGTCGTTGGTCGGCTCGTCGAGCAGCAGGACGTTCGGGCCCTCCATCAGCAGGCGCATGAGCTGCAGGCGCCGGCGTTCGCCGCCGGAGAGATCGCGCACGAGCGTGCGCCCCTTGTCGCCGCGAAAGCCGAAGCGGTCACACAGCAGCGACGCCGTGATCTGCACCCCGTCCGACAGCGTCGCGACGCCCTTGACCGCCTCCAGGGACTCCAGCACCCGCAGGTGGCCGGGGATCTCGACAGCGTCCTGGGTCAGGTGCGCCAGGCGCACGGTCTCGCCGCGCTGCACCTCGCCCGAGGATGGCGCGAGCTCATCGCCGAGCAGCGCCAGCAGCGTCGACTTGCCCGAGCCGTTGACGCCGACGAGCGCGACGCGGTCGCCCGGCCCCAGGCGCCATGTCACGCGCGAGAGCACCGACCGCGCGCCGAAGCGCACCGACACGTCGACGGCTTCGAGCACCTTGTCTCCCAGCCGCGAGCTGGCGAAGCGCAGCAGCTCGGTGCGGTCGCGCACCGCGGGCTCGTCGGCGATCAGCGCGTTGGCGGCCTCGATGCGGAACTTCGGCTTGGAGGTGCGCGCGGGCGGTCCGCGGCGCAGCCACGCAAGCTCCTTGCGCAGCAGCTGCTGACGGCGAGCGTCGCGCGCGGACTGCTGGCGCGCGCGCTCGTTGCGCGCCAGCACGTATGCCGCGTAGCCGCCCTCGTACTGGTGGATGGCGCCGTCGGCCACCTCCCACGTCGCGGTGCAGACCTCGTCGAGAAACCAGCGATCGTGGGTGACGACGAGCATCGTGCCGCGGCGGGCGGCGAGGTGGGCCGCCAGCCAGGCGACGCCCTCGACGTCGAGGTGGTTGGTCGGCTCGTCGAGCAGCAGCAACTCGGGGCTGTCGAGCAGCAGCTTGGCCAGCGCGATCCGGCGGCGCTCACCGCCCGACAGCGGCGCGATGGCGGAGTCCATGCCGCCGGGGAAGCGACTGACCGCCACCCCGCCGAGGAGGCCGTCGAGGACCGAACGGAACGTCGCGTCGGCTGCCCACTCGTGATCGGCTCGGCCGCCGACGAGCTCCTCGCGAATCGTCCGCTCGTCGTCGAGCTCGTCGCGCTGGTCGAGCAGGTCGATGTGCAGCCCGCCGGGCCGCGTGATCGCCCCCTCGTCAGGTGTCTCCGCGCCGCTGATCAGCCGCAACAGCGTCGACTTGCCGTCGCCGTTGGCGCCGACGACGCCGATCCGCTCGCCGGCCGCGACGCCGAGCGTGACATCGCGCAGAACCAAGCGGCTGCCGTAGCCCTTGGCGACGTCCTTGAGGTTGACGAGGTTGCGGGGAGCGGCCAAGTCACCCATCTTCGCGCACCGCCGCATTGCGGATGCAGACGCGGCAGCGCTCAGTAAGACTGGGCGCACGCCCGCCTCGTCCAAAGGAGCCCCGCCATGCTCGACCATCGACGCTCGCCCTCCGCTCGGCCGAGCCGCCGCATCGTGATTCGCGGCGCACTCCTCGCCGGGCCCGCGACGCTCGGAGCCGCGCTGGTCGGCTGCAGCGCCGAGGTCAACGTCGGCAGCCGCGATCAGGCATCGGGAGCGAAGATCGCGAAGGTCATCACCGAGCAGTACGAGAGCAGGACGAAGGTCAAGCTGCCGCGGCTCACCTGCCAGGAGGCCGACGCGAAGGTCGGGGCGCCGATCGCATGCACCGGGCGCAATGCCCGCGACATCGAGCTGGAGCTGGCCGGCGAGGTGACGAAGGTCGACGACGACGGGCTCGATTACCGCTGGCGTGTCTCCAGGGCCCTCGCTCCCGGCACGTTCTACGCCAACGGCGCGCGCCGCGTGCTCGAGCGCGACGGCGCCCCGGTGGCGGACCTGCGCTGCCCCGCCAAGGTCGAGGTGCGCGTCGACAACGAGGTGCGATGCGAGCTGCGCACGACCGACGGGCAGCGACGCGCCGTCATGCTGCTGCTCACCGACACCGACGGCGCGTTTCGGATCAAGGTCGCGGGCGCCGCCAACAGCGGCGAGAAGTCCTAGGGACGGCTTGCGGCGCCCGTCGCGCGCTCGCGGTCAGACGGGTAACGCCACGCCATGGCGGGCGAGCAACAGCTCGCCGAGCTCGCGAGCGGCGAGTGCCGCGCCGCGGTCTCCCTCGTGAGCCGCGACGATCGAGCCCTTCATGAGGATGTGCCACTGCGCGGCGAAGCGCTGGGGATCCGACACGCCCGCGGCGACGGCCAGCTCGCAGACGAATGCGCGGATGTTCGCCAGGTGATCGACGCAGGCTTGACGCACCGGGTCCTCTCGATCCTCGAACTCCAGCAGCGAGGTCACGAACGCGCATCCCTCGAAGTCATCGCGCGCGAACCACTCCGAGAAGATCTCGAAGATGGACAGCAGTTGGCCGGCGGGAGTCGCGGACCGGCGGCGCACCTCGCCCTGGACCCAGCCCACCGTCCAGCGCTCTTCGCGCAGCTTTAGGAAGGCGAGCGCGAGATCGCTCTTGGAGGCGAAGTTGCGATACAGCGTCATCTTCGCCACGTCGGCCTCGGCGGTGATCGTGTCGACGCCGATCGCGCGTACTCCGCCGCGGCTGAAGAGGTCGTAGGCGGCATCGAGGATGCGCTCGCGCCCGCTGCGGGGCTTGTCGAGCATCTGCGTATCACGTTCGGCCATCTGTTGACTATAGGGCCGGTTGCGGCGCGCGCGAGGCGATCGTGGCGACGATTGGCGCCCATCGTGCGATCTTCGCTGCCGGCGCCGGAGCGCGCCCCGGCGGTCGGGCTGGGAGCCGAGGGTCCGTAGCTATGCTCCACGAATGCAGGAGATGGTCATCTACGGGGTCAGCTTCGACATGGTCGGCAAGCAGCCGATCGTGCTGCTGAAGACCGTCGACAGCAACCGGTTCCTTCCGATCTGGATCGGCCATCCAGAGGCGGCCGCGATCCTGATGAAGCTGCAGGGCGCGACGACGCCCCGCCCGATGACCCACGATCTGCTCGTCGACATGCTCGGCGAACTGGATGCCCGCTGCACGCAGGTCGCCGTCACCGAGCTGCGCGACAACACGTTCTTCGCCTCGATCACGCTCGCCATCGACGGCAAGGAGATGGAGATCGACTCGCGCCCGTCCGACGCGCTGGCGCTCGCCGTGCGCTCCGGCGCGCCGATCTTCGCCGCCGAGGAGGTCATCGCCGAGTCGGCGATCGAGTTCGAGCACGAGGTCGAGGACACCGAGGAGGTCGTCGAGAAGTTCAAGGACTTCCTCGACCAGGTCACGCCGGAGGACTTCGCCGGCGACGACGGCTAGTGGACCACTAGGTAGGTAGGTAACGTCGACCGAAGGTCGGAGCTTGCGACGACCGCAGGGCGAAACCAGAAGGGCGGAGCCCGGCTACAGCGCCAGCTCGACGACCCGCCCGATCAGCTCGTCGAAGCCGATGCCCGCCGCGTCGGCGGCCTGCGGGAACAGCGACGTGTCCGTCAGGCCGGGGATGGCGTTGGCCTCCAGGACATAGAGCTCGTCGTCGAATCGATCGAGCATGAGGTCGATCCGTCCGAAGCCCGCGCAGCCGAGCAGCTCCCAGACCTGCAGCGCGAGATCCTGTGCGCGCTGTGTCAGCTCGTCGGTCAACGCCGCCGGGCAGACGAACTCCGTGCGCCCGATCTCGTAGCGCGCCTCGTAGCGGTCGTCCTCGTGGGGGGTCGCCTCGACGACCGGTAGCACGAGCGGTCGCCCGCCCTCGGCCCGGTCGAGGATCGACACGGCGAGGTCGCGCCCGTCGACATGGCGCTCGAGCAGGACCTTGTCGCCGTAGGAGAACGCGGCCACGAGCGCGCCCGGAACCTCCTCGGGTCCGCGCGCCATCTTCATCCCCAGCGCCGACCCCTGGTTGGACGGCTTGACGACCACTGGAAAGCCGAGGCGCTCCTGGATCGCGGGCAGCGCGTCGGCCGCGCCGAGCTCCTTGAAGGCGGTCTCGTTGAACGCGAAGAAGTCTGGCGTGGGAATGCCCGCGTCGCGCATGTGGTGCTTGGCGAGCACCTTGTCCGCGCAGCGGATGCACGCCGACACACCCGAGCCGGTGTACGGGATGCCGGCGGCCTCCAGCAGCTCCTGCACGGTGCCGTCCTCGCCGTCGCGGCCGTGCAGCGCGACGAAGGCGACCTCCGGCGCGGCCTCCCGCAGGCGCCCGACGAGGTCGTGGCCGACGTCGATGCCCACGACGTCGTGGCCGAGGCGCTCCAGCGCGTCCTGCACGCGCGCGCCGGACTTCAGCGAGATCTGGCGCTCCAGCGAGCGGCCGCCCTTCAGGACGGCTACGCGGCTCATCCTTCGCGCGCGTCGGGACGCCGCCGGCGGACCGGCGCCAGCGGTGGCAGGTGCAGCACGTCGGCGAGCTGCGCGTCGGGCTCAGCCGGCGTGGGCTCACAGGACGGCACGGGATCGGCGGCGCGACTGCCGGTCAGGCGCTCGTAGAGCTCGATCTGCTCGCGCACGACCTCGCCGATGCGGCGGATGCCCTCGCGGATGTCGGTCTCGCCGACGCCGGAGAAGTTCAGCCGCATGCAGCTCGCGCCGCGGCCGTCGAGGAACGCCGCGCGCCCGGGCACGAAGGCGACGCGCTGATCCAGCGCGCGCGCCAGCAGGTCGGTCGTATCGATGTAGTCCGGCAGCGTCGCCCAGATGAACAGCCCGCCCTGCGGATGCGTCCAGTGGCACTCGGGTCCGAAGCTCTCGGCGAGCGCGTCGAGCATCACGTCGCGGCGGCGGCGGTAGATCTCCTTCAGCGACTGCACGTAGTCCTGCCAGCGCCCGCTGGCGAAGTACGCGGCGACGAAGAGCTGCGTCAGCGACGACGAGCACAGGTCGGCGGCCTGCTTGCCGACGTTCATCTTGTCGAGCACCGGCGGCGGCCCGACGCTCCAGCCCAGGCGCACGCCCGGCGAGAGGATCTTCGAGAACGTGCCGAGGTAGATCACGAACTCGCCGCCGTCCAGCGAGTACAGCGTCGGCAGCGCGTCGCCCTCGTAGCGCAGCAGGCCGTAGGGGTTGTCCTCAAGCACCAGCAGCTCGCGTTCGCGGATGACCTGGACGAGGCGCTGGCGGCGCGCCAGCGACATCGTCGTCCCGGACGGGTTCTGGAAGGTGGGGACGGTGTAGATGAACTTCGGCGAGCGGCCTTCCTCGCGCAGCCGGTCCAGCGCGCGCTCGAGCTCGTCGATGCGCATGCCGTCCTCGTCGCCCTCGATCTGCACGACGTCGGCCTCGTAGGAGCAGAACGTCGGCACCGCGCCCGGGTAGGTCGGCGCCTCGGCGACGATGACGTCACCGGGGTCGATCAGCGTCTTGCAGACGAGGTCGATGACCTGCTGGCCGCCGGTCGTGACGAGCACGTCCTCGGCGTCGATGTGCGTGCCCTCCTCGGCCATGACCTCGGCGATGCAGGACTTCAGGACCGTCAGGCCCTCCGTCGGGCCGTACTGCAGGGAGCGCGCGCACGAGTCGACGGCGACGTCGCCCATGATCGCGGCGAAGGACTCAGCGGGAAACGACGACGTGTCGGGAAGGCCGCCGGCGAGCGAGATGATGTCCTCGCGCTCGGTCAGCGCCATGAGGTCTCGCATCGCCGAGGAGCGCATGACCTGGGTGCGCGCGGCGAAGAGCCCCGCATAGCGCTCGAGGTCTCGCGCCCGTGAGCGGGACGGTGTCACCATGCGGTGTTCGCCAGGGGCTCGCGGGTCCCTGTCGTCTATCGTCATGGCGCTCCACGGTACCGGACGGCTTGCGACTGCTGATCGACATTCTCCAGGGCGCCGGCCTCGCCGGCGCGACGGGCATTCGCCCGTTCCTGCCCGCGCTCGTGGCGGGGGCGCTGGCCTCCGGCAACATCGGCATCGACTACGAGAACACCCCGTTTGCGTTCCTCGAGCAGCCCGGCTGGCTGCTGGCCATCGTGCTCGCGCTGATCGCCGCGATGGCCATGCAGCGCCGCGGGGTTCCGGAGAAGGTGCTCGACAGCTCGCTGGCGGGCATCGGGATCGGGCTCGGCGCGCTGCTATGCGCGGGGACGCTCGCCGATCACGACGTCGTCTGGTGGCCGGGCCTGATCGGCGGGGCGCTGTCCGCCGCGCTCGCCGGTGCCGCGACCCAGTCGCTCGTGGTGCGCACGCGTGCGCGCCTGGACGCCGAGGCGCGCGCGGCGCTGCCGATCTACCTCGAGGGCGCCGGCGTGGCGCTGGCCGCGCTGGCCGTCGTGGCCGCGCCGGTCACGATCCTCGCCCTGGGCTTCTTCGCCTTCCTGCTGCGCGGCGGTCGCCGCCGCGAGGGCGAGAAGTACGCGGGCCTGCGCATCCTGCGGTGACGTGAGCACGCCTCCCAAGCTTGTCCTGACCGTCATCGACGGCATGAAGCCGACGATGCTCGAACGCGCGATCAGCGCCGGCTCGGCGCCCGCGCTGAGGGCGATCCGCGACCGCGGCACATACGTCAGCGACTGCGTCGCGGCCTTCCCGTCGGTGACCCCCGTCTGCGCCGGGACGATCGCCACGGGCCACCTGCAGGACGAGCACCGGATCCCGTCGATGAACTGGTACTCCCGGGAGGACAAGCGCTACGTCGAGTACGGCTCGTCGTTTCAGGCCGCGCGCAAGTTCGGCCTCAACCGCCAGCTCGTCGACACGATCTTCAACATGAACGAGCACCACCTGTCGCCCGACACGCCGACGATCTTCGAGACGCTCGACGATGCCGGCGTGCGCTCCGCCTGCACCACCTACCTGATCTTCCGCGGGCGCCATCCGCACGAGGTCTCCCAGGACTGGGCGCTGACCCGCGTGGCCTCGTCGCTGTTCAAGCGCTCGGTGATGGGGCCGAGCGAGCTGTTCTACGCCGACATCTTCGCCAGCCGCAAGACCGGCTGCTGGTCGCGGATGGGCATCCCGGGCATGCGCGACCAGCACGCCGGCTGCGTCGGCAGCTACCTCGTCGAGCACGACCTGTTCGACTTCCTGCTGCTGTCGCTGCCCGACAACGACGCGCACTCACACAAGCACGGCCCGCACGCGCAGATCGCGTCGATCGCCGCGGCCGACGCCGAGCTGTGGCGGGTGATGGAGGCCGGCGGCGGCGCCGAGGCGTTCCTCGACGAGCACGCGATGATCGTCATGGCCGACCACTCGCACACGCACATCGAGCAGGTCATCGACTTCACGGGGCCCTTCGAGGACTGGAAGGTGCTCGCGCCGTCGGGCGCCAACGCCAATCAGGCCGAGCTCGCGCTGTGCCCCGCGCAGCGCTCGGCGATGGTCTACCTGCTGCTTCAGTCGCGCGGCGTGCTGCCGCGCATCGTCGACACGGCGCGTGGGATCGAGGGCGTCGACCTCGTCATGTGGCGCGACGACGACGGGCGCGCGCACGTCGGCGGCGAGCGCGGCGAGCTGACGTTCGCGCCCGGCGAGGGTGTGGCGGACGAGCGCGGGCTGCGCTGGGACGTCGACGGCGATCTCCCGACGCTGCTGGCGAGCGTCGAGGATGGCGTGCTGTGCTGTGAGCATTACCCCGACGCGCTGCGCCGGGTGTGGGCCGCGCTGACGTGCCCGACGTCGGGCGACGTGCTGCTGTCGGCCGAGCCCTCCTACGAGTTCCCCGACTGGGGCAAGCGCGCGCACGTGCGCGGCGGCAGCCACGGCTCGCTGCACCGCGTGGACTCGCTCGGCGCGCTGCTGTTCTGCGGCATCGACTGCCCATCCGAGCGCGCCGGAGGGCCGTGGTCGATCGGCGACGTCGCGCCACTGGTCCTGGCGCACTTCGGCTGCGGCTAGCCTGTGGCGCGATGACCGACGACGCCCTCGTCGTGCCTGCCACCGAGGCGCAGCCCGGCCCGCGCCGGCGCGCGCGGATGAGGCTGGCGCTCCGCACGCCGGCCAACTGGAGCCAGCTCGTGCGCTTCGGGGCGGTCGGCGCCAGCGGCTACGCGGTCAACCTCCTCGTCTTCAAGCTGCTCGTCCACGAGGCGTCGGTCAGCTATCCGCTCGCAGCGGTCGCGGCCTTCTCGGTCGCGCTGGTCAACAACTTCCTGTGGAACCGCATCTGGACGTTCCGCGCGGGCGACGGGCACGCCGGCTTTCAGGCCGCGCGCTTCGTCGTCGTGTCGCTGACGGCGTTCGGCGTGCAGTTCGCGCTGCTGCTCGGGCTCGTCGAGGCAGCCGGCATGGACAAGGTGGCCGCGCAGGCGATCGCGATCGCCTGCGCGACGCCGCTGAACTTCCTCGGCAACAAGCTCTGGAGCTTCAGGACGTGACGCGCGCGGCGTGCTGCGCCGCGCTGCTGACGTTCCTCCTCGCAGCGCTCCCGGCATCCGCGCAGACCCGCAAGCCGGGCAGCCAGCCGACGTCCTCCCCGCTGCTGGGCGACGCACGGGACGCGATCGCGCCCGGCCGACGGCTCACCCCCGAGCAGGCGGGGGCGATCGCCGACCGCGTGACGATCGTGCGCCGCGAGCGGCGCCGCGACCCGACCGCCACGCGCGAGGTGACCGCGAAGGACGACGGCCGCTGGCAGGTCTCCTACTTCGTCGACATCGCGCCCGGCAGGCCGCGCAACGAGATCGCGCAGGTCTACGTCGGCGATCGCAGCGGCAAGGTGCTGGAGGCCTACACCGGCTACAAGGTCGCGTGGACGATGGCGCGCGGCTATCCGGGCGCCTTCGGGCGGGTCGTGAACTCGCCGATCGTGTGGGTGCCGCTCGCGATCCTGTTCGTCGTGCCGTTCGTGCAGCCGCGCCGCCCGCGCCGGATGCTGCACCTCGACCTGCTCGTGCTGAGCGCGTTCTCGCTGTCGCTGGCGTTCTTCAACGCCGCGCAGATCGGCATGTCGGTGCCGCTCGTCTATCCGCTGCTGCTCTACCTGCTGGGGCGCATGCTGTGGATCGGCCTGCGCGGTCGGGCGGCGGCCGGACAGGCGCGCCGCCCGCTTGCGCTGCTGGTTCCCGTGAGCTGGCTGGCGATCGCGGTGGTCTTCCTGCTGGGGTTCCGCGTGGCGCTGAACGTCACCCGCTCAAACGTCATCGACGTCGGCTACGCCGGGGTGATCGGCGCCGACCGCTTCGCCGATGGGCGCGAGCTGTACGGGGCGTTCCCCGACAACAACCAGAACGGCGACACGTACGGTCCGGTCGTCTACGCGGCCTACGTCCCGTTCGAGCAGGCGCTGCCGTGGAGCGGCAAGTGGGACGACGTGCCCGCCGCACACGCCGCGGCGATCGGCTTCGACCTACTGGCCTGCCTGCTGTGCTTCCTCGTCGGACGGCGCGTGCGCGGACCCGGCCTGGGGATCGTCCTGGCCTACTGCTGGGTGACCTTCCCGTTCACCCTGTATGCCTCGATGTCCAACGCCAACGACGCGCTCGTCGGGGCACTCGTGCTCGCGGCGCTGTGGGTCGCGGGACGCCCGCTCGCGCGCGGCGGGATGCTCGCGCTGGCGGGACTGACGAAGTTCGCCCCGCTCGTGCTCGCGCCGCTGTTCGCGACCCACGACGCGTCCCGGCGGCGACGCGGCGTCACGCTGTTCGCGATCGGGTTCGCGGTCACGGCCGCGCTGGCGTTCGTGCCCGTGGTGGCCCACAACTCGCTGCGCAGCTTCTGGGACGCCTCGATCGCCTTTCAGGCGCAGCGCGGCTCGCCGTTCTCGGTGTGGGGGCTGTATGAGGGTGCGTGGATCGACAAGGTCCAGCTCGGCGTGCAGATCTGGGCGGTCGTGGGCGCGGTCGTGCTGGCCTTCGTGCCCCGGCGGCGCGATCTCGTAGGGCTGGCGGCGTGCAGCGCGGCGATCCTGATCGCGCTGCAGCTCGGCGTGACGCACTGGTTCTATCTCTACATCCCGTGGTTCTTCCCCCTGGTGATGCTCGCGCTGCTCGGTCGCTGGGACGCGCCCGTCAGGGTCCCGCTGCGATTGCCCGCGCGGGCGTGAGCGCTCGCGCCCACCTGGCGCTCGCCGGTCTCGCGCTCGCGGTCCTGTGGGCCGTCGCGACGACGATCGGGCCGTTCTCGGACATCACCGTCAACGACCTCTTCGTCTACCGGTCCTACGCCGACCTGCTGGTCGACGGGCGCCTGCCCTACCTCGACTTCGCCTTCGAGTACCCGCCGCTGGCGGCTCTGCCGCTCGGGTTGGCCGGGCTGCCGGGCACGAGCGAGGGCACATACGAGGTGAGCTTCGCCGTGCTGATGCTCGGCTGCGCGCTGGTGGGTCAGCGCCTCGCGGCGCGCCTGGCGGGGTCCGAGCGCGAGGCCATCGTCGTCGCGTGGCTGCTGGCGCTGTCGCCGGTGGTCATCGGCGCCTCGGTGCGCACGCACTTCGATCTCATGCCGGTTGCGATCACTGCCGGCGCGCTGCTGGCGCTCTCGCGAGGCCGGACGAACCTCGGGTTCCTGCTGCTCGGCCTCGGCACGATGACCAAGCTGTTCCCGGGCCTGCTGGCCCTCGCCGCGGTCGTGTGGCTCCTCGGACGCGGCGAGCGGGCGCGCGCGCTGCGCGGGGCGGCGATCTTCACCGCGGTCGTGCTCGCGATCTCGCTGCCCTTCGCAGGGTCCGGCTACGTCGAGTCCTTCACCTTCCACCTCGACCGCCCCGTGCAGATCGAGTCCTCGGCCGCGACGGTGCTGTTCGCCCTCGGGGGGTCGGAGGTCACGGGCACGAACCTGCGCCCGGACCGCTTCAAGTCCAATGGCCTGGACGGCGGGGCGGCCGGCACCGTCGAGCTGGTCTTCGCGATCGTGCTCGTCCTCGCACTGGCGGCGCTCATCGCCCTCGCGGCGCGCCGGCCTGACCCGCGTCAGCTCGTGCTGTGCGGCTTCGCGACCTTGCTGGCGTTCGTCACATTGGGCAAGGTCTTCTCGCCGCAGTACGTCATCTGGCTGGCCCCGTTCGCCGCGCTGGCCTGGGTGTGGGGCCAGCGAACCGCCGCGCTACTCGTCGGCGCCGCGATCGTCCTCACCCACGTCGAGTTCCCCAGCCGCTACTTCGACCTCATCAACGAGCAGCGCGACGTCATCCTGATCGTCGCCGCGCGCAACGCCCTACTGCTCGTGGCGCTCGGCGTGCTGGTGGTGGGACTCCTGCGGCCGCCGGCCGATCAGCTCATCGGGTCGCGCGCCTCGATGCCGTCGAAGCGCCTGAAGTCGCGGTCGCGGGTGTAGATCACACGAACCTCGTGTTGTCGCATGAGCGCGGCGATGTGGGCGTCCGGCACGTCGTTGCCGCGGGTGTGTCCTGCGGCAGCATCCAGGTAATGGGTCCAGAACCCGGCCATCTCTCCGGGCACGCGGACATGAGGCAAGCCGATCAACTGCTCGACGTTGTGCATCGCCGTGGAGGGGGCCAACGGTCGCGGAAGGATCGCTGGGTGGGTGACGATCCGCAGGTAGCCCAGCAAGGTGGGCCAGAAGAGGTAAAAGACCGCCGGACCAGCGGCGAGGCTGTGGACCAGCTCGCTGGCGGGACCGTGGGCGCTATCGGCCACGTTGTCCGCGTAGACGAGGATGTTCGTATCGACCGTGACGCTCACGGCGGTCCGTCGAGCGCCGCACGTAGCGCCTCCTTGTCCTCGAGGTCCACGCGCGGCACCCCGAGATCGTGGGAGACCCAGTCGAACGCCGGCGCCGGCCGATCATTCTCGTCGAGCACGCTGGCCAGCAGCTCCGACGCCACGCGGCCCATGCTCTTCCCGTCCCGAGCGCCGCGCCTGCGCAGCTCGCGAAGCACCGAGGGGTCGAGATCGAGCGTCGTACGCGCCATGATGCGTGATGCTAGCAACCAGGGCGTCAGATGCCGGCGGGCGCAGGTCGTCGCCGGCAGCAGCACCTGCTCGATCGACGCCGCCCGCAGCGGCGCGGCGGCACAGCCGCACGAGCACGCCCATCGGCCACGGATCCTCGCCGAGGCTGTTCGAGGGCTCTTCCATCTCGCGGGCGGTGTCGGAGTGCCGCTGCGACGAGCGCAGCAACAGAAGCTCGCACCACAGGTCCGCTCATGGCGGACCCCCAAGCGCCGTGCGGAGCGCCTGCGTGTGCGCACAGCCTCACACCGCCGGCAGCAGCACCTGCTCGATCGACGCCGCCCGCAGCGGCGCGGCGGCGCAGCGCACGAGCACGCCCATCAGCCACGGGTCCTCGTCGGCGGTCTCGTAGCGCTCGTGCATGTGCGTGACGAACCCGCGGATCGACTGCTCCTTGACGACGCCGATGACGCCGCCGCGCGGGCCGGTCATGCCGACGTCGGTGATGTAGGCCGTGCCGCCAGGCAGGACGCGGGCGTCGGCGGTCGGTACGTGGGTGTGGGTGCCGACGACGGCGGTCACGCGGCCGTCGAGAAACCAGCCCAGCGCGACCTTCTCGCTCGTCGCCTCGGCGTGGAAGTCCACGAGCACGTGATCGACACGATCGGCCAGCTCGCCAAGCGCCTGGTCGGCCGAGCCGAACGCGGGATGGCCCGCGCGCATGAAGAGGTTGCCCGACAGGTTGACGACGCCCAGGCGCACGCCGTCGCGCTCGACGACGCACACGCCATGCCCGGGCTGGTTTCGCAGGTAGTTGTACGGGCGCAGGATCTCGGGCCGGGAATCCAGCAGCCCGAAGATCTCGCGCCGGTGGTAGGCGTGATTGCCGAGCGTGATGACGTCCACTCCCGCGGCGAACAGCTCGCCGGCGATCTTCGGCGTGATGCCGAGGCCGCCCGCGGCGTTCTCGCCGTTGACGACGACGAAGGTCGGCGCATGGCGCTCACGCAGGACGGGCAGCAGGCCCAGCAGCGTGTGCTTGCCAAGCGATCCGACGACGTCGCCGACGAACAGGATGGTCGCGGATGCGTCGGCCACGGCACATACTCTGACGTGGGATGGCTGACGAGGCCGATACCCCTGCCCAACGGCCACCTCCGGAGGTCGCTCCGGTGGTCGTGGCGCGCTGGGTTCAGCTCGTCCTGCTGCCGCTCGGCGTGCTCGCGCTCTACGCGCTCGCCCACGCCGCGGGCGTCGTGCTGCTGCTGTTCATCGTCGCCGCCGTCGTCGCGCTGATCCTCAACCCGCTCGTCTCGTTCGCGGAGCGCGCGCGCCTGCCGCGAACGCTCGCGGTGATCCTCGTCTACGCCACCTTCTTCACGGCCCTGCCCGTCGCCGGCTTCCTGCTGTCGGGCCCGGTCGCCGACCAGGCGACGTCGTTCGCCGACGACGTCCCGGGTCTCGTCAATCAGGCCAGCGGCTCGCTGGACGACCTCCAGGGCTTCCTCGACGACAAGGGCGTCGACGTGCAGATCAAGGGTCAGACCGACAGCGCGCTGGCCTCCCTTCAGGAGAACGTGCTCGCCGGATCGGGAGAGATCGTCGCGCTCACCGGCGAGCTGCTACGCAAGTTCGTCGAGCTGTCCTTCTACGTGATCCTCGTCGTCGTCCTGTCGATCTACATGCTGATCTACGCGCCGCGCATCGGCGAGCTCGTGCGTGGCGTCATGCCGCCCGGGGACGGCACCCCCGAGGACGACTTCCCCACTCGCGTGCAGCGCGCGGTCTTCGGGTACGTGCGCGGCCAGCTGCTGTTCAGCGCGATCATGGGCGTCAGTGCCGGCGCAAGCCTGTGGCTCTTCGGGGTGATCGGCATCTTCCCCGACGGTCGCACCTACGCCTTTGCGTTCGGGCTCTTCTTCGGGCTCATGGAGCTCGTGCCGTACGTCGGGCCGGTGCTCGGCGCGCTGCCGCCGGTCCTCCTCGCGCTCGTGCAGGATCCGCTGACGGCGGTCTGGGTGGCGCTGCTGTTCCTCGCGTTGCAGCAGCTCGAGGGCCATGTCGTCGCGCCGAACATCTTCGGCCGGGCGCTGCGCCTGAACCCGCTGCTCGTGATCCTCGCGCTGCTGCTCGGCGGCCAGCTCTACGGCTTCGTCGGCGCGCTGGTGGCGCTGCCGATCGCGGCCGTGGTGCGCGAGACGCTCGTGTACCTGCGACGCCACCTCGTCTTCGAACCGTGGGGAACCGGACAGCCGATCCTCATCGGTCGCCACGGAGACGCCGTCGAGACGACGGCCGCCGCCGCAGAGGTGCAGCGCGCGTCAGATGACGAGCACGTGCAAGCCGAGGCCCCGCGCGGCTCATGATGCTGGCCGTCCACCCATGGACAGCCCAGGCCCGACGTGGCACGCTCAGCAGCGTCCAGCGCACGAGGAGCCAGTCGACGTGAGTCAGAACCCGAACGACCTTGGCGGGCCCGAGCTCGTCGATCGCTGCCTGCACAACATGGAGTCCAACATCGGCTACGTGCCGGGGTTTCGTCGCGCCCATGGCCGGGGCATCGCCCTGCGGGGCACGTTCACCGCGAGCCCCGAGGCGGCCGCGCTGACGACCGCGCCGCACATGCAGGGCGACGACATACCCGTCGTCGTGCGGCTCTCAAACGGCGCCGGCAACCCCTACGCCGTCGACAAGACGTCGGACACCAAGGGCTGCGTGATGGGTCTGGGCATCCGCTTCTCGCTGCCCGGTGGCGACACGTCGGAGTGGGCGGCGCTGAACATCGCGGACTTCCCGGCGCGCGTTCCGAGCGACTTCGCCGGGCTCGCGGGCGCGCAGGCGCGCGGCAAGCACACCAACAAGCCCAACCCGTTGCGCCTCGCGGCGTTCGTCGCGATGCACCCGCAGGTCTTTCGGGGCCTGAAGGCGATCCTCGGCGTGCGAACCGCCAAGAGCTTCGCCACGCAGCGCTTCAACGGCCTGCACGCGTACGTCCTCGTGGATGCCGACGGCACCCGCCGGGCGTTTCGCTACCGCTGGATCCCGCGTGCCGGCATCGCCGGGATCACGCCCGCCGAGGACAGGCTGCTGCCGCCGCAGTTCCTGCTCTCAGAGATCCGCCAGCGCGTCGCGGGCCAGCCACCGGCGTGGGATCTCGTCTTCCAGATGGCCCAGCCGGGCGATCCGCTGGACGACATGACCAAGCACTGGCCCGACGCGCGCCGCGAGGTCCTCGCCGGACGGCTCGTGCTCGAGCGGATGCACGAGGACCAGGACGCCGTCGACCGTTCGATGTTCGACCCGACGAAGGTGCCCGCCGGCATCGAGACCTCCGACGACCCCGTGCTGCACTTCCGCTCGGAGATCTACATCGAGAGCCAGCGCCGCCGCCACGGCGAGGAGAAGCCCGCGATCACCGCGGAGTAGCGAGCCCGAGCCGAGCTACCCTGTCGGCATGGCCTTTCCCGCGACCCGCCTGCGGCGGCTGCGGTCAACCCCGGTGCTGCGCGACCTCGTGCGCGAGACGCGCCTGGCTGCCACTGACCTCGTGCTGCCGCTGTTCGTGCACGCACGCAACGGTCGCGAGCCTATCGCCGCATTGCCGGGGGTCGACCGCCTGAGCATCTCCGCGGCGGTGCAGGAGGCCGGCGAGGCGCGGGCGCTCGGTCTGCCGGCGGTGCTGCTGTTCGGGATCCCCGACGCCAAGGACGCCGAGGGCAGCGGCGCCTACGACGACGAGGGCATCGTCCAGCTCGCCACGCGCGCGATCAAGGACGCGCACCCCGAGCTGCTCGTCGTGACCGACGTCTGCCTGTGCGAGTACACCGATCACGGCCACTGCGGGCTGATCGACGAGGCGGGCGCCGTCGACAACGACTCCAGCGTCGAGCTCATCGCGCGCACCGCGGTGTCCCAGGCGCGCGCGGGCGCGGATGTCGTCGCGCCGAGCGACATGATGGACGGGCGCATCGGGGCAGTCCGCGCCGCGCTGGACGACGAGGGCTTCGCCGACGTGCCGATCGTGGCCTACAGCGCCAAGTTCGCATCGGCCTTCTACGGCCCGTTTCGCGAAGCCGCCGGCTCGACGCCCGCGTTCGGCGACCGCCGCGCCTACCAGCTGGATCCCGCCAACGGCGACGAGGCCGTGCGCGAGGCGCTGCTGGACGTGCAGGAGGGCGCCGACGTCGTGATGGTCAAGCCCGCGCTGGCCTATCTCGACGTCATCCGCCGCATCAAGGACGCCACCCGCCTGCCGGTCGCCGCCTACAACGTCAGCGGCGAGTATGCGATGGTGAAGGCGGGCGCCGCCGCGGGGGCGCTCGACGAGCGCGCCGTGGTGCTGGAGACGCTGACCTCCATCCGCCGGGCGGGCGCCGACATCGTCATCACCTACCACGCGAAGGACGCCGCCCTGTGGCTACAGACGTGACCGTTTCATCATCGAAGGTGGCCGTTCCGAAGATCCGCTCGCGCAAGGATGGCGCCGCCGTCGCGATGGACGACGTCGACCGCCGCCTGCTGAACCTCATGCAGGGCAGTTTCCCGCTTGCGCCCAAGCCCTACGCCGCGGTCGCCGAGCTGGCCGAGATCAGCGAGGAGGAGGTCCTGCGCCGCGTCCAGCACCTGCTCGACGAGCGCATCATCCGCCAGGTGACGCCGATCTTCGACACGCGCGCGCTGGGCTACGGCTCGATGCTCGTCGCCGCCAAGGTCGATCCCGAGCATCCCTGGCGCGCCGCGAAGATCATCAACTCCCACCCCGGCGTCAGCCACAACTACCTGCGAAACCACGAGTTCAACATGTGGTTCACGCTCGCCGTCGAGGGCGACTCCAAGCTCGGCCTGCAGGGGACGCTCGATCTCATGCAGCAGCTCACCGGCGCGACCTCGATCCGCCAGCTGCCGACGCTCAAGCTCTTCAAGATCCGCATGGAGCTCGAGATGGACGGCGACACGAAGTCGCTGTCGACCGAGGGCGTCGCGCAGGAGCCCGTCGAGCTCGAGGGCGTGCCCTACGACGAGCGCGACCGCGAGGTCATCCGCGCCACGCAGGGCGACCTACCGGTCGTCTCCGAGCCCTACCGGGAATCGGCCGCGAGCCTCGGCATGACCGTCGAAGGGCTGCTCGAGCACCTCGAAGGCATGAAGGAGCGCGGCATCCTGCGCCGCGTCGCGGCGATCCTCTATCACCGCCGCGCGGGCTTCTCGGCCAACGGGATGGGCGTGTGGAAGGTCCCCGAGGACAAGATCGCCGAGTACGGGCCGCGCATGGCCTCCTTCCGCGGCATCTCGCACTGCTATGAGCGCCCGACCTACGAGGACTGGCCCTACTCGGTCTTCACGATGGCCCACGGCCGCTCCAAGGAGGAGTGCGACGCGATCCTCGACGCGATCGCCGGGGAGTTCGACATCTCCGAGCGCGCGACGCTGTACTCCTCGACGGAGTTCAAGAAGATCCGCCTGCTGTACTTCACCGAGGACTTCCGCGACTGGGAACGGGAGCACGGCGCGGTCTAGCGGGCCACCCGCTGCGCCGATGACCGCCTCACTCAGAGACACGCGCAGCGCCGAGCACTACGAGCGCGCGCTGGCCTTCCTCCCCGGGGGCGTGAACTCGCCGGTCCGCGCGATGCGCTCGATCGGGCGCGATCCGATCTTCATCGACCACGCCGAGGGCGCCGAGCTCATCGACATCGACCACAACCGCTACGTCGACTGGGTCTGCTCGTGGGGACCGCTGATCCACGGCCACGCACATCCGCAGATCGTCGACGCGATCTGCGACGCGGCCCGGCGCGGGACGACGTTCGGCGCCCCGACGGTCGCCGAGGTCGACCTCGCCGAGGAGGTCGGGCGGCGGATGCCCGGCGTGCAGATGCTGCGCATGACCTCCTCGGGCACCGAGGCGTCGATGAGCGCGATCCGCCTCGCGCGCGCCGCGACCGGCCGCACGAAGCTGCTGAAGTTCGCCGGCGCCTACCACGGCCACGTCGACGGGCTGCTCGCCGACGCCGGCAGCGGCCTGGCGACGCAGGGCATCCCGGCGTCCCCCGGCGTGCCCGCGGAGGTCGCGGCCAGCACGATCGTCATTGCCTGGAACGACCCGGCCGCGCTCGCCGAAGCGGCCGACGCGCACGAGTTCGCCGCGATCCTCGCCGAGCCCTACCCGGCGAACATGGGGCTGGTCGCGCCCGCGGTCGGCTTCCTGGAGAAGCTGCGCGAGGCCGCGGACGCCAACGGCGCGCTGCTGATCTTCGACGAGGTCATCTCGGGCTTTCGCGTCGGTCCCGGCGGCGCGCAGGGCCTGACCGGCGTCGTCCCCGACCTGACGGTCATGGGCAAGGTCATCGGCGGCGGCCTGCCCGCCGCTGCATTCGGCGGCCCGCGCGAGCTGATGCGCCACATCGCCCCGGCCGGCGACGTCTACCAGGCCGGGACGCTGTCGGGCAACCCGCTCGCGGTCGCCGCGGGCCTGGCATCGCTGAAGCTCCTCGACGGCGAGCCGCCGTACACCCGGCTGGCGGCGACGACCGCGGCCCTCGCCACCGGCCTGGCCGGTGCGGCTGAGGCGGCGGGCCGCGAGGACGTCCAGGTCTCCACGGCCACCGGCCTGCTGACGGTCTTCTTCAGCCCCTCGCCCGTGATCGACTACGCCGGAGCGCAGGCCTGCGACCTCGACACCTATGCCGCATGGTGCCGCGGCCTGCTGGCGCGCGGCGTCTACGCGCCCGCCTCGCAGTTCGAAGCCTGGTTTCCGTCGCTGGCCCACACGCGCGAGCACATCGACCACACCGTGGCCGCAGCGACGGCGGCGTTCGCGGAGATCGGCGCGTGAGCAGCCCGCTGGCGCGCCTGCACGACGCCGTGCGCGCGTCGGGCACCCCGCTGGTCGCGACCCTGCGCACCTCCGCGGGCGAGCATCCCGAGCACGACCGGGCGCTCGCCGCCGGAGCCGGCGAGCGGGCGATGGCCCATCGCGACGACGTCGAGGTGGCCGTCGCGGCGGTCGACGAGGGCTATCAGCTGCACTACGGCAGCCCGCGCGTGCTGGACGTCGACGACGACGACCTCGCGCTGCTGGCCGGCGACCGGATGTACGCGCTCGGCCTGGCGCAGCTGGCCGCGATCGGCGACATGACCGCGATCGCCGAGCTCGCCGACGTCATCTCGATCGGAGCGCAGGCGCATGCCTCCGGCGACCCAGGGCTTGCCGACGCGGCGTGGGAGGCCGCAATCGCGGCGATCGCCGACGGCCCGAGCCCGCGGACGCTGGCCGCCAAGCAGCTCGCGCGAGCGAGCCGACCGGGCGCGGCGCAGGCCCTCCGCGCTGCGGCTCGGCGCCCTTCGGGCCACACCTGACACCCCCGCGCTCGCAGCGCGGGGTCGTTCGGGTCGCGCGGTCGGTAGATTGCCGTGCCCGTGCCCGACGATCGCAAACAGCAGCCCAAGACCACCGCCGACGCGAAGATCCCGGGCGCCTACGAGGGCGAGACGGTGACGCGGCGGCGCTTCATGACCGCCAGCGCCCACACCGCCGGGGGCATCGCCACCGCGGCGTTCACGCTGCCGGCGCTCGGCATGGCCTTCGGCCCGGTGTTCGAGAAGGAGCAGGTGCGCTGGGAAGCCGTCGGCCCGACCGAGGACTTTCCCGACGACACCTACATCCCGCGGACGATCACCCTGTCTCCCGGGATCGGCGAGGTCGGCAAGAGCACCGTCTACGTGCGCAGGTACAACGACACGATCGACAGCGAGGTCAAGGACGAGTACAACGACTACGTCGCGATCACGTCGCGCTGCATGCATCTCGGCTGCCCGGTGCGCTACGTCGAGGCCTCCGAGCGCTTCATCTGCCCGTGTCACGGCGGGGTGTATGACCGCGAGGGCAAGGTCTCCGGCGGTCCGCCGGTGCGGCCGCTGGATCGCTTCTACACCCGCGTGCGCGACGGCATCGTCGAGGTCGGGCCGCGTTACAGCCTGAACTCCGAGCTGCGCCGCTTCTCGCCGCGCGACCCGGGCCAGGCGATCGATGGCGTCGGGCAGTACCTCTACCCCTCACGTCCCTCGATTCGCAAACTCCCGGGAACATAGATGGCCAAGCTTCCGACGACATCCGGCACACGTCCGCGCGGCACGCGCGCCGAGACGACCGAGGCCCCCGCCACGGCGCCGCAGCGCAACAAGCTCCAGGAGACCGGCGTCTCGACGATCGACTGGCTCGACGAGCGCACCTCGCTGTCGGCCGGCGCGCGCTGGATGATGTTCCGCAAGATCCCCAAGGGGACCAACTGGTTCTACACGCTGGGCTCCGCGACGATGTTCGCGTTTCTCTCCCAGGCCGTGACCGGCGTCTTCCTGGCGATGTACTACGACCCGTCGGCCACGCGCGCCTACGAGTCGGTGCGCTTCCTCACCAACGAGGTCTTCCTCGGCGAGTTCGTGCGCGGCATGCACAAGTGGGGATCGACCGTGATGGTCATCCTGATCTTCCTGCACATGGCGCGGACGTTCTTCTTCGGCGCCTACAAGTATCCGCGCGAGCTGAACTGGGTGATCGGGGTCGTGCTGCTGATCCTGACGCTGGCGATGTCCTTCACCGGATACCTGCTGCCCTTCGACCAGCGCTCCTACTGGGCGACGACGGTCGGCGTGGCGATCAACGGCACGGGTCCGCTCGTCGGCCCCTACCTGTCGGACTTCCTGCGAGCCGGCCCGGAGTTCGGGGCGACGACGCTGGCGCGCTTCTATGCGATCCACATGCTCCTGCTGCCGGGGATCATCGCCGCGATGATCGGCGCGCACCTCTACCTCGTCGCGCGCCTGGGCACCACGGCGCCGCCGTGGATCCGCGCGGAGTCCAGCCCTGAGCTGCGCGAGGACAGCAAGTGAACCAGCTCGAGAAGGAGGCCTACCTCCGCGAGTACTCGCTGCTGAAGTCCAAGGGCAAGCCGTTCTTCCCCTATGCGGTCGCCAAGGACGGCTGGATGGCCGTCATCGTCATGGTGACGATCATCCTCATGTCGCTGACGCTCGGCGCCGAGCTCGGTCCGAAGGTCGACCCGACGACGACGACCTACGTCCCACGGCCCGAGTGGTACTTCTTCTTCCTCTTCGAGGTGCTGCGGATCATCAAGCCGCCGTCGCTGGTGCCCCTGGCGGCGATCGGCGTGCCGTCGCTGTGCATGATCCTGCTGTTCCTGCTGCCCTTCTATGACCGCAGCCCCGAGCGCCGACCCGAGCGCCGACCGATCGCGATGGCGGCCGCGTTCTTGACGATCGCCGCGATGGCCTTCCTGACCTACGAGGGCGCCAACGCCGGCTCGCCCAACCAGATCGACATGGAGCCGCCGCCGAGCGTCATGGCCGGCGGCGAGGAGGCGATCCGCGCCTTCGAGGCCGGAAAGCAGGTCGTCGCGCAGTCCGGCTGCCTGGCGTGCCACAAGATCGGCGAGAACGGCAACACCGGGCCGGGACCGGACCTGTCGGAGATCGGTGGGCGCCTGCCCCGCCAGGCGATCGCGCGCACGCTCGTCAATCCCACGGCGCCGATGCCACCCTACGTGGACCTGCCCGACGAGAAGCGCGACAACCTCGTCGAGTTCCTCGCGCAGCTGAAGTGACCCCGCGGGCGCCGCGGTCCACGGTCGGCACGCCATGACCCAGGACGACAGGGGGACCCTGCAGGAGCCGCAGGTGCAGGCGATGTTCGATCGCATCGCCGGCTTCTACGACGTCATGAACTCGGTGATGACCGCCGGCCTGCACCACGGCTGGCGTCGCAGAGCGGCCGACCTCGCGCAGATCGCGCCGGGCGATCGGGTGCTGGACGTGGCGACGGGCACCGGGGACCTGGCGCTGGAGCTCGCGGGACGCGTCGGCCCGTCAGGCGCCGTCATCGGCTCGGACTTCTCGGAGGAGATGCTCACGCGAGCGCGTTCGAAGACCGCGCCGGCCGGCTGTGCGCCGATCGCCTTTGAGTGGGCCAACGCCATGGCCCTGCCGTACGCCGACGGCGAGTTCGCCGCGGCGACCGTCGGCTTCGGTGCCCGCAACTTCTCCGATCTCGACCAGGGCCTGCGCGAGATGACGCGCGTCGTGCGCCCCGGCGGGCACGTGATCGTGCTCGAGATCACGACGCCGACGCGCCCGCCCCTGTCGACGTTCTACCGCCTGTGGTTCGATCGCGTCATCCCCATGATCGGCCGGCTGGCCGGTGACCCGGAGGCCTACAGCTACCTGCCCAACTCCGTCAAGCGCTTCCCCGGCCCGCGCGATCTCGCCGCCCGCATGCACGCCTGCGGGCTGGACGTGCGCTACGTCCTGACGGCGGGCGGCATCATCGCCCTGCACGACGGCACCCGCCGCCCCGATCCGGCATGACCAGCGCGGCGGCGAGCGTCGCGGCAATCGTCCAGGCCGCCGGGCCGCACGTGCCGGTCCTGCTGGCGCGCGTCGAGGAGCGCCTGGCCGCGATCGCCGCCAGCCATGGTCCCGTGCTGGCCGAGCATGCCGGCGCCACGATCGCCGCGGGCGGCAAGCGCCTGCGCCCGCTGCTGGTCCTGCTCGCCGCCGGTACGCAGCCGCCCGATCCCCGTGGGCTGCTGGCCGGCGCGGCCGCGGTCGAGCTCGTGCACTCGGCGACCCTCGTCCACGACGACGTGCTCGACGCCGCGGCACTGCGCCGCGGCCTGCCGACGGTGTGGGCGCAGGGAGGACGCGCGCTCGCCGTCGCCACCGGCGACCTGCTGTTCTCCCGCGCGTTCGCCGAGCTGTCCGCCGACGGAACGCTGGCGTCCGTGCGCGCCCTCTCGCGCGCGTCATCGGCGCTCGCCGAAGGCGAGCTGCTGCAGCGACAGGACGCGTGGGACGTGACGGTCGCCGTGGAGCGCTACCTGTACCGCTGCGAGCTGAAGACCGCGCGCCTGTTCGAGGCCTCGTGCGAGCTCGGCGCGCTGGCCGGTGGCGCCGAGCGCGAGCACGTCGCGGCACTCGGCGCGTTCGGACGGCGGATCGGGCTGGCCTTCCAGCTGCTCGACGACGTGCTCGACGTGTCAAGCAGCGCGCAGGACACGGGCAAGGACCGCGGGACCGACCTGCTCGACGGCACGGTGACGCTGCCGCTGATCCTCGCCCGCGAGCGCGACCCGTCGCTGGCGACGCTCGACCTGCGCGAGGTCAGCACCCCCGGTCAGGCGACCGCGCTGTGCGAGCGCATCGAGGCGACGGGGGCGCTGGCCGACGCAAAGGCGCGAGCGCTGGCGATCGTGACCGAGGCCAAGGAGGGGCTGCTCGCGCTGCGTCTGCGGGACGGGCAGCGGATCGCCCTGGATCTCGTGGCCGACTCCGTCGTCGACCGTCACGCGTAGGAGCTAGAAGTCCTCGGGCAGGACGTGCCCGGCCTCGATCGCCATGATGAAGCGATCGACGTCCTCTTCCATGTTGGCGCGTGAGAGCTGGCGCAGGTCCTCGACCAGCAACTCGGTGGCGCGGTCCAAGGTCTCGTCGAAGGCCTGGATGAGCTGGTCCTCGAAGATGTCGGTGACCGCCCACTCGCAGCTGGGACACCGCAGGCGGACCTCCCAGTGCGTGGCGTCGGTCTGCTCCCACGCGACGGGATAGACGAGGTCGCCGCCGCACTCGGGGCAACGATGCAGCTCGCGTGCCGGCGGCGAGCATTGATCAAAGGAGATGACCTCGATCGTCTTGCCCGACGGAAGCTGCACCGTGCGGACGTAGCGCTTGTGATCCGTAGAGGGGGTATGTTCGAACTCCTGCATGACCACCTCATCGGCAGGCGAGCGTGGAACTTGACCCTCGCGGCCAGTGACTCGGCACGAGGGCCTACGGCGGCCTCGCTGTACCCTTGAGTCCCCAACCCCGGAGCACCAATGCCGAACATCGGCCCACTCGAACTCATCGTCGTGCTCGTGATCGCCCTGGTGATCCTCGGGCCCAAGAAGCTGCCGGGACTCGGCCGCTCGCTCGGCACCGGCATGCGCGAGTTCAAGGACTCCATCACCGGCAACTCCAAGGACGACGGCAAGAGCGAGCTCGGCACGTCCGAGGACGACGAACCCGCCCCGGCAGCATCGCGCGACGACGCCGACACGGTCAGCCGCCCGCGCGGCTGACCTTCGCGGCGCAAGCACCCGCCGGACATGGCACGAAAACGCCTGCGGCCGATCGGTCACGAGGACCGGCTGGCGCTCGTCGACCACCTCGACGAGCTGCGCAGGCGCCTGGTCATCTCGATCCTCACGCTGGTTGCCAGCTTCTCGTTCTGCTTCTGGCAGAACGAGAACGTCCTGAAGATCGTCACCAAGCCCGTCGCCGACACGAAGAGCTTCGAGAACCCCAGCAAGAACAGCAAGGATCCGCTCGAGCAAGCGGCCATCTCGCAGAAGGAGACCAGCCAAGCGCTGGAGGCCATCGCCCCAGCGCTGGCGCTGACCGGGAAGACGCTGCGATCGCTGGGTGCTGACAACGACCTCTCGGCCGCCAGGCAGCGCCAGCTCGACCAGGCGACGAAAGCGCTCGCTACGGCCGCGACGCAAGTGACCCAGGCGGCTCGCGCGCTGCCAAGCGACAGCAAGACACGGCTCGTGACCCTGGGCGTCGCCGAGCCGTTCACGACGACGATCACGATCACGTTCTACGCGTCGCTGTTGCTCGCGATGCCGTTCCTGCTGTTTCAGCTCTATGCGTTCGTGCTGCCCGCGTTCAGCCCCAAGGAGCGCAACGTCGCGCTGCCGCTGATGATGATGGTGCCGGTGCTGTTCGTCGCAGGCGTGCTGTTCGGCTACTTCGTCGTGCTCGAACGCGCCTTGCAGTTCCTCCAGAACTTCAACGACGACGACTTCGACATCCTGTTGCAGGCCAAGGACTACTTCAAGTTCTCGGTCTTCTTCTTAGCCGGGATCGGATTGCTGTTTCAGATCCCGGTCGGCGTGCTCGCCGTCACGAGACTCGGGATCTTCACGCCCAAGCAGCTGGCAAAGAATCGCGGCTACGTGATCCTCGGCATCTCGATCCTCGCCGCCGTCGCGACCCCGACGCCGGACCCGATCACGATGTCGCTGGCGATGGGGCCGTTGATCATCCTGTTCGAGCTGAGCGTCCTGCTCGCGCGCTGGCTGGAACGCGTCAAGCCCTCTGACGAGAAGGACGACAAGTGGGCGTGGGACGAGGACGACGACGACGAGATGACGCAGGCCGATCAGGACGACGGCGATCTGGCCGAGGACGATCGGGACGCCGAGTCCGAGGAGCCCGCCGCCCGCGACCCCTTCGCCGCCTACGAGGACGACGACGAGGACGAGGACGAGGACGCGGACGCGGACGACGTCGAGAATGGCACCCGCGGCGACACCCTCACGCCCTACGGCAGCCATGACGACGACGATCCCCCTAAGCTGGAGGATCAGCCGGCCGTGGAGGATCCGCCGGACCCGGACGACCCCGAACACAAGGACTGATCGCCGATGCTGTTCGATCTGCGCGGACGCGGCCGACGCCGCACTGTGCAAGTGATTTACCTCGGCCTTGCCCTGCTGCTGGGCGGCGGCCTCGTGCTGTTCGGCATCGGCAGCAGCAGCAACGTCGGCGGCGGCATCGTCGATGCCGTGATCGGCGACGGGAACAACGGCGGCACCGCCACCGAGACGATCGACAAGCAGATCGAAGCGGCGTTCGCCAAGACCCGAGCGACTCCCCGCAAGCCGGAGGTCTGGGCCGAGCTCGCACGGCTGCGCTTCCAGCGCGCCGGCATCGACGGCATCTCATCCGACGGCTCCACGTACACCGCCGAGGGCAAGGCCCGGCTCAGCGAAGCCGCCGACGCGTGGGAGCGCTACCTCAAGCTCGATCCCAAGAAGCCCGATCCGAAGCTCGCCAGGCTCATGTCCCAGGCCTACGCACAGCCGGGCCTCAACGAGCCCATCAAGGCCGTGCGGGCGTTCGAGATCGTGACGGCGGCCGAGGACCCGCCGAGCTCGAACCTCTTCGCGCAGCTCGCCCGACTGGCCTACGATGCCGGCGAGACGCGCACGGGCGACCTCGCCGCCGACCGCGCCGTCGACCTGGCTCCCAAGGACAACAAGTCGCTCCTGCGCACGACGCTCGAGCAGATCAAGACCCAGGCCGCTTCGCAGCCGCCCCAGACGACCACGCCCCCAGCCGGCTAGATTCATGCTCTGGCCCTCACGGTAGGATCCGCGGCCGGGCTCGACCCGCCCCTGTAGCTCAACTGGCAGAGCAGCGGACTCTTAATCCGAAGGTTCCAGGTTCGATTCCTGGCGGGGGCACTGCAGGAGGATCAGGTCGCGTGAGGCAGGGTGAGCCAGACATCGGCGCCGTGCGGCTGAAGGTTGCGCGCCTCGGCGGTGCCGCCGTGCAGTTCGGCGATCGTCTGCACGATCGACAGGCCCAGGCCGGCGCCATCGGCGGTGCGCCCGAAATCGGCTCTGGAGAACCGCGTCCAGGCAGTGGGCAGGAACGCCGGCGGGAACCCGGGGCCGTCGTCGAGCACATGCAGCTCGACCCAGCCCGCGCGGGTGCTCGCCGACAGCGTCATCTGCGCCGTCGCGTAGCGGATGGAGTTTGCGAGCAGGTTGTCGAGAGCCTGCGCGATGCGGGCACGGTCTGCCACGACGAACGTGCTGGTGTCGGCTTCGACGGTGATCTGGATGTCGCTGGCTCGCGGCTGTCGGCGGGCGCGCGCGGCGGCGGCGTCGAGCAGTTCACAGACCGGCACGCGGGCGGTCTGGATCGCGAGCCGCTGCTCGTCGGCGCGCGTCAGCAGCAGCAGGTCGTCGGCGAGCTGGCTGAGCCGCCCGGTCTCGTCGATCGCCGACCGCACCGCGCGCTGAAGTTCGGGGCCGGTCGGCGCGTCGCGCGCGATCAGCTCAAGCTCGGTGCGCAGCATGGCCAGTGGGCTGCGCAGCTCGTGGCTTGCGTCGGCGACGAACGTGCGCTCGTGAGCGACGGCGGACTGCACGCGGGCGAGCATGTCGTTGAGGGTCTGTCCGAGCCGGCCGAGCTCGTCGTTGCGTCCGGTCGTCGCGAGGCGCTCGTCGAGCTTGGCGGCGGAGATCGCTTCGGCCTGGCGGCGCAGGTCCTCGACGGGATGCAGCGCCGCGCCCGTCAGCCTGTAGCCCGCGAGCAACGCGGCGAGCAGCGCGAGCGGGCCGCCGAGCAGCAGCACGCCGCTGAGATCCTGCAGCGCGCGATCGCGCGCCTGCAGTGATTGACCCACGACGACGACGAGCTGCTGGTCCTGCGCGTCGATCGCCACGGCGGACAGCCGCACGGAGTCATCGCCGAAGCGCACGTCAGTGAGCACCCGGCGGCCCTGCCCCGCCGCGCGCAGGTCGGCGGGGTTCAGGAGCGGGCGGGCGGCGAGTCCGGGGGTGCGGTCCAGGACGCGTCCGGAGGTGTCGATGAGTTGCGCGAACTGCACGCCGCGGACGGCTGGTCGCTGCTCGCTGTCCTCGCGCAGGGCGCTGTCGGATTGCTGGGCGAGCGCACTGACGTCCGCGGTGCGAGCGCGCAGCGTGGCGTCGATCGCACCATCAAGGTCAGAGCGCAAGCGCTGGTGGACGAACCCTCCGGTGGCCGTGAGAAGGATCGCCATGACGACCGCGTAGGTGAGCGTCAGGCGCCATCGCAGCGCGAGTCGTCGCATGGGTCACCGTCCGCCGTCGGCGCGCAGCCGGTAGCCGCGGCCGCGGATGGTCTCGACGCTGTGGCGGCGAAACGGCCGGTCGATGCGATCACGCAGCGCGCGGATGTGCTGATCGACGACGTTGGAGCGGTTCTCATATCCGCTGTCCCACGCGCCCTCCAGCAGGTCATAGCGCGACAGGACGGCGCCCGGCTGGCGCATGAGGATCTCCAGCAGCGCGAAGGATTTCGCGGGGAGGTCGATGACATGGGCTCCGCGGCACACCTGACGTGTGGCGGGGTCCAGGCGCAGGTCGCCGACCTCGAGGATCACCGGTCGGTGCGCTGGGTGGCGGCGGATCAGGGCTCGCAGGCGCGCCATCAGCTCATCGAGCTCGAAGGGCTTGGTGAGGTAATCGTCGGCGCCGCAGTCCAGGCCCGCGACGCGGTCGGCGAGGGCGCCGCGGGCGGTCAGCATCAGCACGGGCGTCCAGATGTCGTCTGCGCGCAGGCGCCGGCACGTCTGGATGCCGTCGATGCCGGGCAGCATCACGTCCAGCACGACGGCGTCATAGCGGTTGGCGGCGGCCATCCACAGCGCGTCCTCGCCACGTGATGCGCTGTCGGTCGCGAGCCCTTCGCCGCGCAGTGCGCGCTGCAGCAGCTCCGCCATCTTCGGCTTGTCCTCGACGATCAGGACGCGCATGATCGGCGCCGATCTCGCGGGCTCGGTGCGTGGGTGCCCCGGTCGGGTTGTGGGGCACCCACGCGGTGAGGTTGCGGCGTGTGCGGTGGGGCTATTGCGCGCCGGACGCCTGGTTGTCGGCGGTGGGGTTCGCCGGCTCGTCGGCGTGGCCACTCGGACCGTCGTCGCCCGCGACCTCCGACGAGCGCTCGCCGCTGGCCCCGCCGTCCTGAGCGGAGGCGTTCTCGGTGCCCAGCACCGCGAACTGGCTGTCGAGCGCGACATCGACGATGCTGCCGTCGGCCTTGGTCACCTCGACGTCGTAGGCGATCTTGCTCTCGTAGGCCGGGTCGCCAGGCTCGCCGGCCCGCGTGGGCTCGGCGGCATCCTTGGACTCGTTGGGATCGGGCTTCTCGGCAGAGACGTCGGTCACCTTGCCGCCGCCGACCTTCGCCAGCGCGGCCTGCTTGGCCCGTGTGATCGCGGGACCCGTCGGCTGCTGCTCGGCGCCCTCCTGCTCGGCACCTTCTGGCGCGCTCTGGGCTGCCGGCGACGTCGACGGCGGGGTCGGGCTGCTTGACTTCTGGGCGATCGCGACGCCGCCGACGCCCAGTGCGGTGACGGCCGCGGCGGCCAGCGGTGCGATCGTCCTGCGGAGCTTCAGGTTCTCCATCACGGTGGGAACTTCCTCCTCGGGTGGGGGTACGGACCCCACGAGCCTCACAGCGCCAGATGTACTGACCATGTAGCCCGGCGTGCGAGCCCAGCCAGAGCCATGGCCGACCGTCACTGAAGGCTTCGCGAGATCTGACAGGTCGTGCGCCCCCGTCCCCTCGCGTACGCTCACGGGTGTGTTTCGCAACGTGCTGGTGCCCATCGACGGCTCTGGGCCGGCACGACGAGCGCTGGCGGAGGCGGTCGATCTCGTGCGCGTCTGCAGCGCACGATTGACGGTCATGACGTGCATGCCGGCGCCGGCGCGATCGAGGTTCACCGGCGCCACGGCATTCGGTGTCGATCTCGATGACCTGCGCGAGGCCGAGCGTGAGTATCAGGCGCTCCTCGACGCCGCCGTCGAAGAGCTGCCCGCCGACCTGCCGGTCACGAGAATCGTCAGTCGAGGACGGCCGGCCGACGCGATCGTCGCGCAGGCCGATATCGGCCTGCACGACCTGATCGTGATGGGCTCGCGGGGACACGGCGACATGCGCTCGCTGTTGCTTGGCAGCGTCAGTCATCAGGTGCTGCACACGAGCCCGACGGCGGTGCTGATCGTGCATGACTCGCCGTAGCCGCCGCGGCGACCGCCGGCCGACCGCGGGCGACGGGCACCCCTCGCCGGTCCCTCCGCCAATTCGATGGCGCACGAGCGAGCATCGGCGTCACAGGTCGCGGAGTTCTTCGATCGCGGGGCGTCGCAGCGTGCGCAACGTCAGCGTCCCGGCGACGGCGACGGCGCCGACGGTGAGCGCGAGGACCGCGCCGAGGTAGCTCCAGGGGATCGACAGGACGTCCGGTGGCGGATCGAAGACGCCGGTCAGGACCTTGATCAGCATGTTCGTGATCGCAGCCGCGATCACGGTTCCGAGCGCGAGGCCACCGATCGTGACGAACGCCGATTCACCCCAGACGAACGCGCCGAGCTGGCGCTGCCCGGCGCCGAGCGCGCTGGCGATCGCAAATGACCTGCGGCGTTCGCTGAAGCCCAGGCCGAGAGCGAGCCCGGACGCGGCGATCGCGAGGATCAGCGCGAAGCCGAGCTCGACCCGCGTCAGGCCGCTGAGCTCGACGGCGGTGAGGTTCGAGCCGACGACCTTGCGCTGCGTGACGATGTCGGTGACCGCGGCGCTCGTGCCGACCTGCTTGCGGACGCGTGCGGCGACGGTGGCGGGATTGGTGCCGTCGGTCTGCAGCAGGAACGTGCCGACGGCGTTGCTGCCGGTCGTCTTGGCGATGTAGGACTGGTTGGCGACGAGGAATGAGTCCTTCGGCGCGGTCGGGAACTCCTTGGCGACGCCGACGTAGTGAAACGAGACGGTCTTCAGCTGCTTGGTGACGCCGTCCTGCAGGCGCAGGCGGACGGTGGCGCCGGGTTGCAGCTGGAAGTCCTTGACGGTCTCCGCGGAGACGAGCAGGTTGTCTGGGCGCTTGGCGAGCGTGTCCATCAGCGCCTTGGCGCTGCCGCCCGCAAACCAGCCGTTCTGCAGCTTGCCGGCGGCCAGGATCGTCTGCGGGCGCACGCCGTAGAGGTCCTGCAGGTCGGCGCCGACGTAGACGTAGCGGTGCTGCAGCGGCTCGATGCTCTTGACGCCTGCGATCTTCGCCAGCGCGGTTGCACCCTGTGGCCCGACGACGGCGCCGGGGGACTGCACGACGCTGACGTCTGCGCCGTTGCTCAGTCGGGCGTCGGCTTCGGCCTGCTGCTGATAGGTCGAGTTGAAGACGGCCGTCGAACCGGCGAACGCGGCGGTCAACGCGACGAGCGTCACGGCGCCGGCGAGCATCCGGCGCTGGCGACCCATCGTCGCGGCGACGGTCGGGGCCAGCTGCCCGCCGATCGGTCGCAGCAGCGCCGCGAGCGGCGTGCGGCCGCGTACCAGGACGAGGTCGGCGAGGCGGTAGGCCAGCAGTCCGGCGCCGATCCACCCCAGGACGGGGGCGGCGAGCGCGTACCAGTTGACGGAGATCTGCGGCACGCCTTCGGGTGCGAGCACGAGGCTGTAGCCGTTCTTGGACGCCTGCCAGTACACGAGGCCCGAGCCGGCGAGCGCGATGAGGTCGACGCCGTAGCGCGCCCACCACAGCGCCCGCTCGCGGCGCCCGACGGTCGCGCGCTGGCCGGCGACCGTCAGCGACCGCGCGTCGCGCCAGGCGGGCAGCGCGATCGACGCGGCGGCGATCACGAGCCCGGCGACGGCTGCGCCGCCCGCCCACAGCAGCGTCGCGACGGTCGAGGCGCCGAAGCTCGTCGTCTGAAACGTCGTCGAGCCGATCAGCAGCGCGGCTCCCAATCCGACCATGACGCCGGCACCTCCGGCAAGCGCCGTCTCGCCGAGCGCGACGGTCACCAGGCGCCGCGTCGAGGCGCCGCGGGTGCGCAGCAGCGCCGCGTCGCGGCGGCGCCGGCCGGCTCCGGCGGACGCGATCGACGCCGTGACGAGGCCGGCGAGGATCGCGCCGGGAACGCCGAGGAAGAGGAACAGCAGCTGCGCGTAGAGCGCGTCCTTGCGGGCCTGATCCAGCGCGGTGCCGAGGTTGTCGCCGACGACGCCGGTGCCGGCGAGCGTGGTCTCGAGGTTCTTCGCGTGGCCGGAGACCTGCGTGAACGCGGCGGCGGGAGATCCGGGCAGGGCCCGCGACAGGCCGGCGTGGATCTGCGTGACGACGAGATCGGGGCGCAGCTTGGCGACGGGCGCCTCGATCCGCGCGAACGTCGATTGCGGCAGCAGGATGACGTTGTCCGGCGGCGCCTGGGGCTGTGCGCCGACCGGCGCGCCGACCTGCTGAAAGAACGAGTCGGCCTGCGGCAGGTCGACGACACCGGCGACGGTCACCTTCGCCGCGGACAGCCCGGTGCGGCCAATGCTGATCCGGTCGCCGGGTTTGGCGTGCAGGTTCGCGGCGGTCTGCTGGGCCAGCAGCACGCCCGTGCCCGAGCCCGAGAGCGTGCGCAGCGCGCCCGGGAACGTCCGCGCGTAGCCGTCGGGGAGCGCGATGACCTTGCCTGGGCCGGTCTGCTGGGTGCTGCCGGCGCTGGTTGCCCGCAGCCCGGTCGTGTCGGCGATCGACACCGGCAGCGCGGCGGTCACGCCACCGAAGCCCGTGACCTGCTTGAGCAGGCTGGCGGGGTCGGCGGCCTTGGCGGCCTGCACCTGCCAGTCGACCGCGACGCCCGCGCTGGCGCGCGCGGTCATCTTCGACGTCGATGCCGACAGGAAGGTGCCGATCGAGGCCAGCAGCGCGACGCCGACGGCGACGCCGAGGGCGGTGGCGAGGATGCGGCCGCGGCGGTGGGCGAGCAGGCCGCGCAGCCAGGTCAGCGTGACCATGAGGACTCCTTGACGGATCGGTGGGCGGCGTCGCCGACGCCGGTGAGCTGACCGGAGTGCATCCGCCAGCACGTCGGGAAGCGGTCGGACACCGTCGCGTCGTGCGTGCTGACGAGGAGCGCCGCGCCGCTGTGCTCGGCGGCCAGCAGCAGCACGTCGATGACGACGGCGCCGTTGGCGCGGTCCAGCTGGCCGGTTGGCTCGTCGGCGAGGATCAGAACCGGGTTGCCGGCCAGCGCGCGTGCGACGGCGACGCGTTGTGCCTGGCCTCCGGAGATCTCCTCGGGCAGCTTGTCGGCCAACTCACCGAGCGCGAGCACGTCGAGCGCGTTGGCCGCGCGAGCCCGCGCGTGACGATCGCGCATCCCGTCGAGGACGAGCGGGAGGGCGACGTTCTCGCGCACCGTCAGCGGGGCGAGCAGGCTGGGCCCTTGAAAGATGGCGGCGACGCGCCCGGGTTGGAGCTCGTCGCGCGGGCCGATCGCAGGCCAGCTGATCTGTCCATGCGTCGGGGAGTCCAGGCCCGCGATGAGGTGCAGCAGTGTCGACTTGCCCGAACCTGACGGGCCGATGAGCGCGATCAGGTCGCCGGGGTGCACGTGGCAGTCCGCTGGGGCGAGCGCGACGGTCGCGCCCGCTCCGTGACCGTAGGTGCGGCCGGCCGCGGCGCACAGCACAAGCGGCGTGACCGCCGTCATGACGATGCCTGCTGGCCGGTCGGGTCGACGCGGCCGTCGAGTAGGCGGATCTCGCGATCGGCGCCGACCGCGACCTCGGGGTTGTGCGTGACGATGAGCACCGCCGCGCCCGCGTCGGCGCGTTCGCGCAGCAGCGCGAGCACACGCTGCGCGGTGACCTCGTCAAGCTCACCTGTCGGCTCGTCGGCGAGCAGTACCGGCGGGTCGTTGGCCAGCGCGACGGCCAGACCGGCGCGAGCGAGCTCGCCGCCGGACAGCTGCGAGGGACGGGCGGCTGATCGCGCGGCGATGCCGCAATGCTCGAGCAGCGTCGCCCGCCAGCTCTCGCCGGTCTCCCCGTCGCCGAGGCGCTGTGCGAGCGCGACGTTGGCTGCCACTGACAGATGACCGACGAGGTTTGAGTGCTGGTAGAGCATCCCGAGCTTGCCGGCGCGCAGCGCGGCGCGCTGGGCCTCGGGACGCCGTGACAGCCGTTCGCCGTCGAGCGTGACCATGCCCCCGTCGGGCTCATCGAGGCCGGCGAGGCAGGCCAGCAGCGTCGACTTGCCCGAGCCCGACGGGCCGGTGACGGCGACGACCTCCCCGGCCGCGACGGCGAGCGAGACGCCCTGCAGCGCGAGCGTCTCGTCGTCGCCGGCGTGATAGAAGCGATACAGGCTGTCGGCCTGCAGCAGCTCGCTCATCGCGTGTAGCGCAGCGAGTCGGTGACGATCTTCCAGGGGTCGACGTTGTCGGCGCCCTTCGGACCCGAGAGCGTCAGGACGACGTCCTTGCCGTTGTGAAAGAAGACGTAGCGCTCGACGGCGTCGGTGTGTGACCGGCCGGTGACGGGATCGACCGGAGAGCTGGCCTGGTAGGTGATGCGTACCGCGGCGCCGGCGCTGCGGGTCACCGTCGACACGCTGGGGGCCTTGAACCCGTCCACGCGCTTGGCGAGCTTCGGGATCTCCGTGCTGCGCGCGTCGCGGGCGGTCAGCGCGACCTTCGCCGGCACCGATTGCATCTGCACGCGGTTGAGCTTGTCGGTGAACGACGTCACGCCGCCCGACGTCGTGCGCGCCCAGCCCTCGGGCACCTTCACCGCGTAGTCGGCGCGCGGCGGGCTGTAGGCGACGAAGGCCTGGTTGTCGGGGATGTCGCCGGCGGGGTTGACCTCCGGCGCGTTGGGATCGACCGTCGTGGTCTGACCGGCGCCGCCGGACGCGGCGGGCGCGCTCGGAGACGAGGAGGAGCCGCAGCCGGCGACCCCCAGGGCAACGACGGCGGCGCTCGCCGCAACAACAGATCGGGTGCGCATGAGACCTCCAGTGCAGTAGTGGTGAACCATCTCGGCGCACCGTCACAGGCGCGGGTCACCGCCAGGTCCCGGCAAGGTCATCGCCAGGTCAAACTTCGCTGGGGCGTGCCGGCCGCCCGCTACGGTCACGCCATGGGGCCGACGATCCTGGTGATCGAAGACGACGACGCGATCGCCGCCGGCCTCGTCCGCGTCCTGCACAGCCAGGGCTATGAGGCCCGCCGCGTCGCAGCGGGCCTCCCCGCCCTCGCGGCGATCACCGACGCCGTCCAGCTCGTCCTGCTGGACCTCGGCCTGCCCGACATCGACGGCATCGACGTCTGCCGGCGCCTGCGCGGCGCCCGGCCCGACCTCGCGATCGTGATCCTCACCGCTCGCGACGCCGAGCTCGACATCGTCGCCGGCCTCGATGCCGGCGCCGACGACTACCTCGTCAAGCCGTTTCGGCTGCCCGAGCTGCTCGCCCGCGTCCGAGCGCACCTGCGCCGCGCCGTACCGGCCTCGGGCGACGCGTCGCCGGCGGCGGTGCTCCAGGTCGCCGGCGTGCGCATCGACGCGGCCGCGCGGCGCGTGCACCGCGACGAGCAGGAACTGACGCTGCGCCCCAAGGAGTTCGACCTGCTGGCGCTGCTCGCGGCCGAGGCCGGACGCGTCGTCACCCGCGAGCGCATCATGCGCGACGTGTGGGACACCGACTGGATGGGGTCCACCAAGACGCTCGACAACCACATCCTCACACTGCGATCCAAGCTCGGCGACGGCGCGATCAGCACGCTGCGCGGCATCGGCTACCGCCTGGAGACCTGACGTGCGCCGCCGGCTGACCATCGCGATCGTCGCCGTCGCAGCCGCCACGCTGGCGCTGTTCGCGCTCCCGCTGGCCGTCGTCCTGCGCGACGGCTACCGCGACCAGGAGCTGCTGCGCCTGCAACGCGACACCGTCGCCGCCGCCCGCCTGATCGACCTCGGCACAACCGCCGCCGACCCCGTCGAGCTGCCCGGCGGACCCGACCGGATCGCCGTCTACGACGCCGCCGGCCGGCGGGTCGCCGGCCGATCCGACGCCGGACCGCCACGCGCCGACCGCCTCGTCGTCGACGCGACGCGCCGGCAACGACCCACGACGCGCATCCGTCCCGGAGCGCTCGTGGCGGCCGTCCCGCTGCTCACGGGCGAGCGCGTCACCGGCGCGATCCGCGCGCAACGCAGCGACGCGATCGTCGCGCAGCGAAGCCATCGGGCGTGGCTCGCGCTTGCCGCCGCCGCGGGCGGCGTCCTGCTGCTGGCGGCACTGGCGGCGGTGCTCCTCGGCCGCCGCCTCGCACGGCCGCTGGAGCGCGTCGCCGTCGCCGCCCGGAGCCTGGGAGACGGCGACTTCTCCGTGCGCGCGCCGCGCGGCGCGATCCGCGAGGTCGACGCCGTGGCCGACGCGCTCGACCTGGCGTCGACGCGGCTGGAGGAGCTGATCGCGCGTGAGCGCGCGTTCAGCGCCGACGCATCCCACCAGCTGCGCACGCCGCTCGCGGCGCTGCGCCTCGAGCTCGAAGCGCTCCAGCTCACCGCCACGCACCCGGCCGAGCTCGAGCGAGCGCTCATCGAGGTCGACCGGCTGCAACAGACCATCGAGACGCTCCTGGCTGTGGCACGCGACCGCCCGCACCCCACCGCGACATGCGAGCTCGTCGCGCTGCTCACCGAGGCCGAACGGCGCTGGCGCGGCCCACTCGCCGACGACGCGCGTCACCTGACGCTCAGCGTGCCAGGCACGCACGTCGCCGTGCAGGCCGCCGACCGCGTCATCCGTGAGATCCTCGACGTCCTGCTCGACAACGCCGCCCGCCACGGCCAGGGCCTCGTCAGCATCATCCTGCGCACGATCGACGACCACTGGGCCGAGATCGCCGTCACAGACCAGGGCCCCGGATTCACAATCGACCAGGACACCGCTTTCACACGCCGATCGACCAGCACCGACGGGCACGGCATCGGCCTCGCGCTGGCTCGCTCCCTCGCCCACGCCGAAGGCGGCCGCCTCACCATCACCAACACCGGCCCCGCACCCCGGATCGCGCTGACGCTGAGCCGCAGCTCGCCGAACCCGCCCGCGCCTGCGTAAATGCGTCAGGGTCCGAGCAGGAATGCGTGCGTCGTGCTCGGCGACGGCTGAGTCGGCAGCCCGCTGCTGATCACCGCTGGGTGGCCGGCGCGGGGTCGGGCCCGCTGCGACACCACGCGTACGCGGTGGCGCCGGATTCCTGACCGCAACCTGAGCGACGGCCGCGGACGCCGCCTGCCGGCGAGGGCGTTCACCTACGATCGACGCTGTGAGCGTGACGGCGAGCGTCGGGATCTGCGAGGACGACGACGAGCTGCGCGGGGTGCTGCGCAGCGCACTGGAGCGCGACGGCTTCGCCGTGCGAGCGACCGCGTCGGGCTCGGAGGCGCTGCGCTGCTTCTCGGAGGACCCTCCTGACGTGCTCGTGCTCGACATCGGCCTGCCCGACGCCGACGGACGCGACGTCTGCCAGGCGCTGCGCGCGCGCGGGTTGGCGACGCCGGTGCTGTTTCTGACGGCCCGTCACGCGCTGCCCGATCGGCTGAGCGGCTTTCATGCCGGAGGCGACGACTATCTCGCCAAGCCGTTCGCGCTGGCGGAGCTGCTGGTGCGGGTGCAGGCGCTCGGGCGCCGCGGCCACGAGTCGTCTGGGGCGGTGCTTCGCATGCCCGGCATGGTGCTCGATCCCGCGGCTCACGCGATCGTGCACGACGGGCGCACCGTCCGCCTGACGCCGACGGAGTTTCGCCTGCTCGCGGCGCTGGCATCACGGCCAGGAGAAGTCGTGCGCCGGGCGGCGCTCCTGTCGGCGGCCTGGCCTGCCGGTGCGATCGTGCACGACAACACCCTCGATGCGTATCTGGCGCGCATCCGGCGCAAGCTGCGCGATGCCTCCTCACCGGCGCGGATCGAGACCGCGCGTGGCGTCGGGTACGTCCTGCGGTGACGCTGCGCCTGCGTCTGCTGGCCGCCTCGCTGTGCACGCTCGCCGTCGGCCTGGGCGCGCCGCTGGTCATCGCCAACGTGCTGCTCGCCCAGCGCGCACGCTCCGAGACATCGGCGGTGCTGCGCGCCAACGCCGACGCCCAGGTCGCCGCGCTGACCGTGGCGGCCGGAACGGTCGAGGTTCGCACGCCACCCAACGACACGACGCTCGACCGACGCTCGTGGGTGCTCGACGGCGACAGGGTCGTTGAGCGGCCGGCGGGCGCGTCACCCGGGCTGGACCGTGCCGCCGTCGCGCTGGGCCGCCGGCGCCGCGTGGTCGAGGTCGACGGCCCGGGCGAGACGCGGCTGCGTGCCGAGCCGATCCTCGCCCCCGGATCGCGCACCGCGGTCGGCGCGGTCGTGGTTGCGATCTCGGTGCGCTCGCTGGAACGCTTGCAGCAAGAGGTGCTGCTCGGATCGGTCGTGATCGCCGCGCTCGTGCTGCTCGCCGGCGGTCTCGCGATCCGCGGCGCGGTCAACGGCGCGCTGCGCCCGGTCGGACAGATGACGGCCAGCGCCGAGGACTGGGGCGCGCATGACCTCGATCGGCGCTTCGCGCTCGGCGACCCGCGCGACGAGCTGACCGCGCTCGCCGCGACGCTCGATCGGCTGCTGGCGCGCATCGCCGCGTCCCGACGCCACGAGCAGCACTTCGCCAGCGAGGTCGCGCACGAGCTGCGCACGCCGCTCGCCGGGCTGCGGGGCCGCGTCGAGCTCGCGCTGCGCGCGCGCGGACCCGACGCGCAAGACGAGCAGCGAGACGCGCTGCACGCCGTCATCGCGGACGTCTCCCGGCTGGACGCGGCGATCGACGCCCTGCTCGCCGTCGCGCGCCAGGAGATCGACCCCACGCGCGGAACGGTCGACCTCGCCGCGCTCGCCCGCGAGCTCGACGACGTGCAGGTCAGCGGCCCCGGACGGCTCCCGGCCGCCGAGGGTGACCCCGACGTCGTCCGGCGAGCACTCGCGCCGCTGCTTGACAACGCCCGCCGTCATGCGCGAAGCGCGGTGCAGATCGAGCTCTCCTGCGTGGACGGCTGGGTACGGCTCGCCGTCCGCGACGACGGTCCCGGCCTCGATCCAGCGCTCGGCGAGCGCGCGTTCGATCCCGGCGCGCGCGGCACCGGCGAGCGCGCCGGCGAGGGCGCCGGGCTCGGGCTGCCGCTCGCCCGCCGCCTCGCCCGCTCCTGCGGCGGCGACATCGTCACCGGCCCAGGGCCGGGCGGCAGCTTCGTCCTCGAGCTGCCGGCACTCAGCCCGGCCGGCGACTCCGGCGCGGCAGGTCCGCAGTAACCCCGGATCCACCGATGATCGTGGATGAATCCCTGCTGCCGGCGCGGTCCAGGGTCGATCGGCGGCGCACCCGCGGGGTGGACCCTTCGAACGCCGCCGACCGGCGCTGGGCCGTGATCGGCGGCTGGGATTCGCCGCGAGGATCGGGGGATCCGGGGTAACTCCAATCCGCCCGGCGCCCGCGCCGGTCTGGGCGTCGCAACGCCGTGTCGCGACCCCATCACCGGCCCGTGCTGGGCTGAAACGACAGGCCCGGTGGCCGGCCGGTCGGTTGGGGTCACCGCCCCGAAGGTGGGAACTGTCGCGGTCACAAGTCCTGACTTGGTGTCTCATAGCTTTCAATGACTCGCTCAGTAGCCACGGAGGAACGTCGGCGCCTCACTCCTACGCTCGTGATCCTCGTGGTGGCCTGCTCGTTCAGCTTCGCCGCGATCGTGACCTTCGCGTTCGCCGACGACTACCACACAAACTGTGTCGGTCACGGCTACCTGCACGGCGCAAGCCAGACCGATGGCTCGTTCTTCTCGCGTGTGGAGGGTGGTTGCGGGTCAGGCTCACGACGCTGCGACATCTACGTGTACGGCTCATACGTCGGCGGTCTCTCGGTTGGCGACGCGACCTGCAATGCGTGGTCACGCGAGTGGGGCAACTACACCGAGTGCGCATCAACAGCGCACACGAAGTTCCTGCCGTACTTCAACGAGCACGTACACAAAGCCTCCAACTGGTGCGGATGAGATGGTCCGCAGAGCCGTCATCGCGGTGGCAATGCTCGTCGCTGCGGCTGGTGGCATCGTGAGTGCCAGCGCGATCGCGCTCGACCCGAAGCCCGATCACCCTGCAGCCGACTACGAGCAGGCGACGGGCGTCGAGCAGCGCGGCACCCCGGTCGATGATCCGCGCGGCGGACCCCCCTGGGCGGTGCGAAGCAACGACACGACAAGCGGGCAGCGCTGTGTGACTGTCGGGCGCACTGACGGCGTTGCGTTCGGGCCGGTTGATTCGTCGGGACGAGTTCTCGATGCCGGTCGCGCGCTATCCGGGATGTGCGGGAATGTGGGTGATAACCCGCTCCAGGTTGGCCTGGCCGAGTTCGCCGACACGGCGGGCACAGGGCCGCGGTCGGTGCTGTTCGGGATCGCCGACGCAAGCGTGGAGCGCATCGCGGTCTCGGCCCGCGGGGTCGAGAAGATTGTCGACCTGGACGAGCAGCGAACATTCGCCGAAGTGCGTGAGGGACTCTCGGCCGACGACGATTGGACGATCATCGCAACGTTGCGCGATGGCACCGAGGTGAAACGCACGCTCTGAAGCCGCCGCTCGCGAGCTGCGGGTGTGCCATGCTTCGCGTCGTGGGATGGCCCACACGACGAAGCGCCAACGACGAACCCCTCCTGATCAAGAGCTTCGAGGATCCGGCAGCCTTCCACCATTTTTACCGCGCCTACGTCGAACGCGTCGTCGTGTTCTTCGCGCGACGGGCGTTGGATGCCGAGACGGCGCTGGATCTTGTCGGCGAGACGTTTGCGCTGGCGCTGGAGCGACGCAGGCAGTTTCGCGGCAGCACGGCGCATGAGGAGCAGGGCTGGCTATTCGCCATCGCCCGCAACGAGTTGGCGCACTATTGGAAGCGTGGCGCGGTCGAGCGCGCAGCGTTGCAGCGCCTCGGATGCGATCCCCCGGAGAGCACCAGCGAGGATCTTGAATGGGTCGAGCGGGTCGCAGATCTCCCGCTGCTTCGCACCACGGTCTGCGCCGCGCTTGATGACCTGCCCGGGGATCAGGCCTACGCGGTCGCGGCGCGCATCGTCGATGAGCGCGCGTACGGCGAGCTCGCAAGTGAACTCGATGTCAGTGAGCAGGTCGTGCGCGCACGCGTGTCGCGAGGCCTGCGCGCACTGGGGCAGTCCCTCAGCGACCCGCAGCTTAAAGATCTGACATGAGCAACCTGCCTCCTGGACTGAAGGACTTCGGGGCGCGGCTGACGAAGGCCGCCGAGGGCGAAATCCGCGAACGCCAGCGCCCACCAACACGCCGTCGCTTGCGCAGTCTCGGGCTCCCGGTCACGGCGGCCTTGCTCGCCGCCGCGGTAAGCGCAGGTGCGGTGAAACTCGTCGACCCCGCCGGGGAGCCGATCAAGCCCGAGTCAAGCGGCGGCGAGGGATTGCAGTCCGCAAGCGATCCGGCGGTCGTTGTCGGGAGCGCAGCAGAGGACCCCGGCGGAGGGCCGCCGTGGGTAGTCCGGGCCTACACGAACGCGAGCGGACTCGAGTGCGTTCAGGTCGGCCGCCTGCGCGACGGCGTGTTTGGCCAGGTGCAGGGGGGTCAGTTCCGTGCAATGCCGAATTCGGCGCCAGGCACCTGCGCCACCGCGACCGCGCGGGGGCCACTCATCGCGGTGCGCCGCGTGACGTCGCGCCGAACGCTCGTGTTCGGACTCGCCGCCAGTCGCGAACCCGTGATCGTGCGCGCCGGAGACCGTCGGCAGCGCGTCGTGCCCACCGGCCTCGGCGCATTCGTCGCGGTCTTCGCGAATCTCAGTCCCAATCAGAAGATCGAGGTGCGCTCCACGGTCGCTGGACGCACCGATATCCAGCGGTTCAGCTGAGTCAGCGACGACCCGCCGATGGGCCGTCGGAGGGCCGGGGAGCCGGGGGGCGCCGAAGCGTGTCGTCGTCGGACGAGACACTCGGAGCACGTCGCCCACTAACGGACTTGATCCATCCGCCGCACGCGATAGGTCGGTCGGCGCCCCCTGTCTGCCCGATCTCAGGGGCGTTTGAGGTGTCAACCGGCGGCGTGGGCGCGACTGGATGTCACAAAGGTTCCCTCCGAGCCTCATAAGGATCGACGACCAGACAGGAACGTCCGCGGCTGCCTTCCCCTCCCCGTGGAGGGCGGCCGTGGTGTTCCCGCGCTGCCATAGTGACTGAATGCCGAGTCCAGGGCATTCAAGCTCTCGGGTGTCGGCGCCGGGCGACGGATGAACGTCAGGTGGGTGGTCGTGCGGCGGCTCCTGTGGCAGCGTTCGGGTTGGGCGCGGGCGATTGACGGAAGCGAAGCGCAGACGTCAGGGGCTTGTGGTCTGCCGCGCGGCTTTGCCCTTCGAGGGCCTGAGAGATGCGCGCCCCGGTGTCACGCTCGCGCCCGTCGTGGTTGGCCCGCTGGCGTTCCCGGGAGCTGGCATTCGCGCCCGAGTCAGGGTGTGTCGCCGACATCGCCGACTCGTTGGCTGACGATGGCGTAGGTACGCGTCCACCGCACGTCACCGCCGTCGGCCGTGTTGCCGATTGCGCGCAGTTCACCGCTCGTCGGATCGAACGCGATGACGTCGGAGCCGTCGCCGTCGTGCATGCCGGCGCCGAGGGTGACGGCGGCGACCTGCCGTCCGCGCAGATCGCGGATGAGGCCCAGCGATCGTGTGCCGGAGCGCTCGGTGAGCACGCTGACCAGCGACGCGCGGAGCGCTGGCGGCGTCGCGGGATAGGCCAGCAGCGTTTCGATGTCGCTGATGATGGTGTCATCGATGAGGCGCCGTATCGCGAAGGAGCAGCCGTCGCCGTTGCCGTCGCAGCCGGCTTGGGACTTCCCACGTCGCTGCCAGGATCGCTCTTGAAGCCAGGCGGCGAGCGCGCTGGGCTGGCGCGGGATGCCAGCGAGCGGGTCGCCGTCGTGGGGGAGCACGTCGTACAGGCCGTTGGCGCCAAGCAGTCGCTCGTCGCCGCCGCCGGCGGCGAAGTCTGTCGACAGCGGGCGTTCAGCGCTCGCACTGGGGATGAGCTGCTCGAGATCCGGTCGACCGGCGGCCTGCCACGCCGCGCGATCGCGCGATGTGGGCACAGTGATCTCTGCTGATGGGCTGTGCGACATTCGCCCGCTTGCATCCGGGGCGATCCACCACTGCTCGGTGGCGATGCGAGCGACGGCGAACGGCTGCTTGGCTGCGGCGAGCCGGATCTCGTTGTTCGGCGCCGGAACGCCCGCGATCGACGCATCATCGGCGGGCGTCGCGGTGACGATGAACTGCGTCACGGCCCAACTTCCACGTTGGTAGAGGACGTCTCCGCTGCCGGGCACGTCCCATGCTCCGGCGACGTCGCGCAACGCGACGCCGCATGCGCGCGCCGGCCCGGGCGACGCACAGGCGGCATTCGCGGATGGCGGACCTGAGACGCCGCCGGAGCCTGCCAGCAGCGCCAGCACGACGATGCCCGCTGCCGCCGTGCCCGTGACGATGACCGCAAGCGCGCCGCGCCGTGGCCGCGTTGGTCGACGTGATTCCGGGGGCGCGCCGGCGATCAGCGTGTCGAGGCGGGCGCGTGTGGACGCGGGAGCCGGGCCCGGTTGGATGCGCGCATGCGCCTCTCGCAGCCGGTCGTCGATGTCGGTGTTCATGTCGAAGTCCTCTCTGTGTGCGATCGGCGCGTTGACGGCGGTGTGGTGGGATCTTTGAGCGCGGCGCTCATGTGGGCGCGGGCGCGGTGCAGGCGAGAGCGAACGGTGCCGATGCGCGTGGCGGTCGCGGTGGCGATCTCGGCATAGCTCAGCTCGCCCCACACGTGCAACAGGAGCGTGTCCAGCTCCTCGCGGCGCAGGGACCGCAATGCGACGCGCAGCTCCGGATCACCGTCTTCGGGCAACTCGAGCATCGTCGGCTGTGCCCGACGCAACCGCGTGAGCAGCAGACGCCCGCTGGCTCGTCGTCGCGCCTCGTCGCGCAACAGGTTCGTCGCGATCGTAAACAGCCAGGGTCGCACTCCACCGCCGCCATCGCGAAAGCGAGCTCGAGCCGCGAACGCGCGCGCGAAGGTCTCCGCCGCCAGGTCTTCGGCGAGATCGACGTTGCCCAGACGGTGACGCAGATAGCCGCGGATCGCGCCGTGATGGGCATCGAAGACCGCGCCGAATCGCTCCGGCTCACGTACGGACGCCAACAGCGCAGCGGTCGTGGCCTCATCTTCGGATGGCATCGAGCGCTACAACGCCAAGGCGGCCAAAGAGTTCCCGGCCGCGGAGACGATCGCGTCGGGACCGGCGGCCGGCACAGCGACGGTGCCGGCCGCGCCCGCTGCGGGCTCCTGAGCGACTGCACGGCCGTCTAGGGAGCTTCGCCAATCCCTGCGTGCGAGCAGGGCACGCCCCTGGTTCGCCACGTCATACCCGAATCTTCTGACTTCAGAATCCCATGTACTACGATGGCGGGTCGTGGATGCCGTGCTCGTCAATGCGCCCTTCCGTCTGCCGCCCGAGCCGATCGAGGCCGACCTACTGGCCAAGTACTTCCGCGTACTTGGCGATCGCACTCGGCTGCGGGCACTGGAACTCGTCGCTGAGGGCGAGCGCTCCGTCGGCGAGCTCGTCGCGCTGCTTGACGAGCCACAGACCAAGGTCTCCAACCACCTCGCGTGCCTGCGCTGGTGCGGGTTCGTGACGACGCGACGCGAGCATCGCACGATCCACTACCGCCTCGCCGACGATCGCGTGACCAGGATGATCGAGCTCGCCCGCGCGCTGCTGCGCGACAACGACGAGCACGTCGCGGCCTGCCGACACGTCGACACAGCTCCTGATCTGCGGACGATCGCATGACCATCGAGCTGCTGTACTTCGACGGCTGCCCCAACCACGACGCGGTCGTGGCGCGCCTGCGCGAGCTGCTCACCCAGGCCGGCATCGACGTGACGATCGCCATGCACCGCGTGGAGACCGTCGAGGACGCGGAGCGCGAGCGCTTCCTCGGCTCACCGACGATCCGCGTCGGCGGACACGACGTCGAGCCCGGGGCCGAGAGCCGCGATGACTACGGCATGAAATGCCGCCTCTACGCCACCGACGAGGGGCTGCGCGGCACCCCGCCCGACGCCTGGATCCTCGGCGCGTTGACCGGCTCGTGATCATCCGGCGCTGCCGGTCCGCCGAACGGGCCACGCCCAGCTGAGCAGTCGAATGCGCGGCGACCTCCCGATCATCGCGGTCCTGCTCGCCCACGACGCCGACCCACACCACCTCGACCGCTCCCACGACGCGAAGCCCCAGGCTGGGCCGAGCCCCACAACCGGCCCGAAGCCCACGGGCAACCGTCACCGCACGAACAATGAAGCCCGCGATCGCGCCGACGCCGCGCACAGGCGTTCGATCGACGGGCGGGCCATGGGGACGAGGCCCGATGGGTGAGCGCTCGTCCAGGACTCGGTGCTCGCGCGGCAACAGCCTCAAGCGCCCGCAGCGTTCTTACGCCGCAGTTGAGCTCTGAAGCGGCCGCGAAAGGCCGCTGGGTCGTTTCGATCCATGACGTCCGCGGGCCGGGGCAGCTGCGTCGTGGTCGAGCCGCCGGCGCTGAGCGACGACGCGGCGTCCGAGCGGCTCGATCACGCATGGATCCCGTCGCGCCCCGGGCCAGTCAGGAAGTCGCAAGGTCGGTCTGCGCCTGCATCCTGGCGCCATGACCACGCTAGGCCCGTTGGCCGCGAGGAGCTTGCTCTCACTCCCGGCCCAGCGGCTGGGCGGGTTCGGCATGACAGACGTGCAGAAGGCGCCCAACCCGCTGATCACAGGCGACCGCGATCGCCACCCAAACTGGCAAACTCTCGATCCGAGGGTTCCAGGTTCGCTTCCTCGCGGGGCACGTTGCGATGGACAACGCGAACGCGCATCGGCGGCGTCGGCGCAGCTGACCGTCGCGCCGGTCGAACGGCGGCGGCCTCGCGCCTCCCCACCGTGCATAACTGACGTCTCGACGCCGCTTCATTCTCGATTCGGCAGTTGTGCATCACATGGATGTACAACTGCCGGATCCGGCGCCGGCACCGGCCGAGGCGTCAGTTGTGCACGGCGCTCTGGCTCACCCAGCGGTCGCATCCGCGGCGTGCGACCCGACCACCGTGTCAGGCGCTCGAGAGGCCGCGCGCGGCGGTCTGTATCTGCCAGCCAATCGCAACGGCAGCCTGCACGCCACGGTCACGCTGGCGACCGGCGGATCTGCAGTCACAATGCCACATCCCAAACGATCGCCCAGCGGCCTGCCTGCGGACAGGGAACGCTAGGCTCGGCCCAGGTGTCCGGCGACCCGGCAATCGAGATCGACGGGCTGCGCAAGTCCTATGGGGCCTTCGAGGCCGTGCGGGGTCTGTCGCTGATCGTCGAGCGCGGCGAGATCTTCGCGTTCCTCGGCCCCAACGGCGCCGGCAAGACGACGACCGTCGAGATCCTCGAGGGGTTTCGCAAGCGCGACGGCGGCGACGTGCGCGTGCTCGGCGTCGATCCCGAGCACGGTGGTCGCGCGTGGCGGGGGCGCATCGGCATCGTCCTGCAGGAGGGTCGGGCGCAGTCCGAGCTGACGGTGCGCGAGACGCTGACCCTGTGGGCCGCCTACTACCCGAAGCCGCGCCCGATCGCCGAGACGATCGTGCTGGCGGGCCTGGAGGAGAAGGCCGAGGACCGTGTCGGGCGGCTGTCGGGCGGCCAGCGGAGACGCCTGGACGTCGGCCTTGCGCTCGTCGGCGACCCCGACCTCGTCTTCCTTGACGAGCCGACGACCGGCTTCGATCCGGTCGCCCGCCGCGCGGCGTGGAAGGTCATCGCCGGCCTGCGTGATCTCGGCAAGACCGTCTTCCTGACGACGCACTATCTCGACGAGGCGCAGGAGCTCGCCGACCGCGTGGCGATCATCCGCGCCGGCTGCATCGTCGTCGAGGGGGCGCCCGACGCGCTGACCGCCGGCAGCCCGGACACGGAGATCCTGTTCGTCGCCCCGCCCGGCGTCGGCCTCGACGAGCTCCCCGTCCCCGAGATCCCACAGATCGTCGATGGGCGAGCGCGACTGCAGACCGGAACGCCGACCAGCACTCTGGCGACGCTGTGCGGCTGGGCCGCCGAGCGCGGGATCGAGCTCGAGCGCCTTGAGGTCCGCCGCCCGTCGCTCGAGGACGTCTATCTCGAGCTCGTCGACGGCGACGAGCCGGCCGCCACGGAAGCCGCGTCGTGAGCGATGCGCGCCGCGTCCTCGCGCAGCTCACCGCCGACCTGAAGGTCTTCCGGCGCAACCCAGCGGCGCTGTTCTTCACCGCGATCCTGCCCGTGATCTTCCTGTGCCTGTTCGTCGGGATCTTCGGCAACGCGCGCCTGGAGGACTACGGCGGCATCCGCGCCTCGACGCTGCAGGTGCCGGCCTTCATCGCGCTCGCCGTCATCTCCGCCTCGTTCGTCGCGCTGGCGATCGGCTTCACCAACGCGCGCGAGAGCGGGACGCTCAAGCGCCAGCGAGCCACGCCCGTCGCGCCCTGGATCGTCTTCGCCGGACGGATCGGCACGTCGATCGTGATGTCCGTCGTCGTCACGACCGTCCTGATGACGATCGGCGCCGTGGCCTTCGGCGTGTCGCTGCCGACGAGCACCCTGCCGGGGCTGCTGAGCGCGCTGGCGGTCGGCACCGCCGCGTTCTGCGCACTGGGCATCGCCTACACGCGGATGATCCCCAGCCAGGACGCGGCACCGGCGATGACCAACGCGGTCGTCCTGCCGCTGTACTTCATCTCCGGCGTCTTCGTGCCCTTCCGCCAGCTGCCCGACGGCCTGCAGAGCATCGCCGAGCTGCTGCCCGCCCAGCCGTTCGTCGATGCGCTGCAGATCGCGTTCGATCCGAACACGACCGGCGTCGGCGTCGCGGGCGACGACCTGCTCAAGCTCGCGGTGTGGGGCGTCATCGGCCTGATCATCGCGGCGCGCACCTTCGACTGGACCCCGCGCCACTCCGCCGCCTGAGCCGGCCGACCGGCGCCTGGCCGGCCGAGCGCGGGTTTGACGCTAGCTGTGACGGTCGGTGGGACGGGCGCGCGGGAGGCTTGCCTCCTCAACCACGATCAGGAGGTATCTCATGGAGCTGTACGCCATTCTTCGCCGCAACGGCTGGGCCACGCCCGAGGATCTGGGAGCGGCCGGTGAGCGGTCCAGCGCCGCAGGCGCCGAGCGAGCAGACGACGTTCGCTGGATCCGCTCGTACGCCATCGAGGAGCCCGAGGGCGGACTCGGCACGATCTGCATCTACGAGGCATCGAGCCCGCAGGCGATTCGCGAGCATGCGCTTGCAGCTGACCTGCCGGCGACGGAGATCTTCAAGGTCGCCAAGACCATCGTCCTCAACGAGGATCCAGTCCCTGCGCAGGCCTGAGCGGGGGTATGATCGCCCAATGCCCAGATACGTCATCGAGCGCGATTTCGGTCTCGTCGACGAAGCCGAGATGATGGAGATCGTGATGTTGGCGAAGGCCGTCGGCTTGGAGCACTTTCCGGACATCACGTGGGAACACAGCCACGTGTGCGCCGACGTCGCCGGCACCATCACGAGCTTCTGCGTCTACGAGGCGCCGAGCCCGTCGCGGCTGCGCGAGCATGCCGACCGGCTGGGGCGCCACTCCGTGAAGACGATCCACGAGGTCATCGGCGACATCACGCCAGACGACCTTCGGGTCTGATCGCGAGACCGTCAAGCCCGAGCGTGGCCTCCGTGGCCTCGCCCGGGCAGAGCGCGGGCGTCGTGAAGCTGGTGGGTCGCGGCCATGAAGGAGAACGCCCGCCTGAAGGTCAGCCTGCGCCGCTGTTCGTGATCGGCCGGCAACAACGCCAGGGCGCGCGAGAAATGCTCGACCGCCTCGGCGTAGGCCAGCCGGTAGGTGGCCTGTTCGGCTGCGCGCGTCGCGTAGTCGATGGCCTTGGGAAGATCGCCGGCTGTGCCGGCAGCGCACAGGTGATGGGCGATCTCGGCGAGGGCGCCATCGGGGTCGCCGTCATGCAGCGTCAGCAGCGCGTCGGCGACGCGCGCGTGGATCCGGCGCCGGTGCGCGGCGGTCAGGCGCTCGGTGAGCGTCCGGCGGATCAGGGCATGGTGGAAGGCAAAGAGCTCTTGAGCTCCACCAAGCTCCACGAGGATGCCCGCGGCCACGGCCTCGTCGACGACCGTCGCCAGCTGCTCGCCGTCCAACTCGCTGACGAGCTCCAGCGTCTCGAATGCGAACTGCGGCCCGATCACCGCCGCCACGCACAGTAGCCGCAGACACGGATCGGTCAGCCGCGCCAGCCGTCGTGCGACGACATCTCGGATCGCGGGCGGGACCGCGATCTGCAGCACCGAGGCCGCCCGCGCACCCGAATCCTCGAGGTAGCGCACGATCTCGCGCACGAACAGCGGGTTGCCGCCGGTCTCGCGATGGACCGCGTCGGCGACCTCGTGGCGCGGGGCGTCGCCGGCGAGATAGCCGATCATGCGGGCGACCTCCGTCCACGCGAGTCCGTCGAGCTGCAGCTCTTCGGACAGACCGTGCTGTGCGAGTCGCTGCAAGGCGTCGGCGACGGGATCGTCGGCGGTCAGCTCCCCGCTGCGGCACGTGGCAAGCAGCAGCAGACGAGCCCCCGGCCGAGGCTCGAGCATGTGCCGCATCAGTGCAAGCGCCGAGGGGTGCGCCCACTGCAGGTCGTCGGCAACCAGCAGCACCGGCACGTCCGCCGACAGCTCCGTCAGCAACGCCGTCGCGGCCTCGAACATCGCGAACCGACCCTCGATCGCCGTCGGCGCCACGGTTCCCCGGTCGCCGACGACGCCCACGAGCTCGGGAACGAGCCTGACGAGCGGTCCCGCGGCCGCGCCGAGCCTTGACGCCAGCTCGGTGGGCGCATGACAGCGCACCAGGTGCCTGAGCATCTCGACGAACGGCTGGTGGGGCGTCAGCTGCCCGTACTCCGCCGACCCGTACAGCACGACCGCGCCCGCTGCCTGCATGGCGAGGGCGAACTCGTGCGCCAGCCGCGTCTTGCCGATGCCCGCCTCCCCGGTCAGCAGCGCCAGCGGTGGACCGCTACCCGAGAGCACGCCCTGCCAGCGCGCGCGCAGCCACGCGAGCTCCTCCTCGCGTCCGGCGAATGCCACTCCACCGGCGACAGCGAGCCGGGCGGGCAGTGGAAACGGCATGCCGAGCACCCACGAACCGGCCGCCGCTGCTCCGTCGCGGCGGCGAGCATGCGGCGGGCGCGTGCCCCTCACCGTCGGCTCCTCGCGTAGCTGCTCGACCAGCGCACGAGTGGCCGAGGAGGGCGAGATGCCCAGCTCGCGACGCAGCCTGTCGCGCAACCGCGCGTGAGTGGCGAGGGCCTCCGACCGCCGGCCAGCGGCCGCGAGGAGGCGCATCAGGCCTCGCTGCGCGTCCTCGGCCAGCGGGTCAAGAGCGGCACGCCGACGCGACCAGGCGATCGCGCCAAGCAGGTCGCCGCTCTGCTGTGCGCTGAGCGCGAGCTGCCCGAGCGCGGCTGACAGCTGCTCGCGGTGCGCATCGCGCTCCTCGTGAACCCACTCCTCTTCGACGCCCGCCAGAAGCTCCTCGCCGCCCAGGGCGATCGCCTCCTCGCAGCGCCCATCGGCGACGAGCCGGTGAAACTCGGCGGCGTCGACCCAGACGTCCGCAGCCAATCCGACGCGTTCACGACTGCACACGAGGTATGTGCCGTCTCCGCCCAGTCTGCGGCGCAACGCCCAGAGCGCGTTTCGCAGACTCGCCCGTGCGCTGCTGTCGAGGACGTCCGGCCAGAATCGAGACGCAAGCTCCGCGCGGGGATGGTCGCCCGGGTGCAGCGCCAGCCACGCCAGCAGCGATCGCGCACGCCACGACCCCGACACCTCCAGTGGCTCACCGTCGACTTCGGCGATCGGCCCGCCGAGCAGGCGGAGACGGAGCATTGGTCTACCGTACTCTCCGCACACAGGGGAGATCGACGGGCAGCGGACGGCGGAGCGGGGCCCGAGCGACTCGCAGTCCCCCACGCCGGATACCCTCGCGGGATGCTTGCCTGCCTCGACGGAGCGGTGATGGACGCCGCCGATGCTCACATCTCCGTGCTCGACGACGGCCTGCTGCGAGGCGACGGCGTCTTCGAGGTCATCCGCGTCTACGCGGGGCGCGCGTTCGCGCTGGACGAGCACCTCGCCCGGATGACCCGCAGCGCCGCGAGCCTGCGGCTGGCATTCGACGCCGACGCCGTCCGCGCCGACGCCCTGGCACTGCTGCAGGCCGGCGGGGCCGTCGAAGCCGCGATGCGGCTCGTCGTCACCCGCGGGGGCCGCCGGATCGCGCTGCTGGAGGCGCCGAAGGTCTTCCCCGAGACGATCGCGCTGGCCACGATCACCTACTCGCCGACGCGCGTGCTCGACGGCGTCAAGTCGCTGTCCTACGCCGCGAACATGCTCTCCACGCGCTTGGCCAAGGAGGCCGGCGCGGACGAGGCGCTGCTCGTGACCCCACACGGGCGGGTGCTGGAGGGTTCGACGACGTCGTTCTTCTGCGTCATCGACGACGAGCTGTGCACGCCCCCGCTGACCGATCGCATCCTGGACTCGATCAGCCGGCGCATCCTGCTGGAGGTCACAGACGCGTGCGAGCGCGTCGTCACGCGCGACGAGCTGGCCACGATCAGCGAGGGCTTTCTCGCCTCGTCCCTGCGCGAGGTCCAGCCGGTGCGATCGATCGACGGCCAGGCGATCGCCGCCGCACCCGGGCCCGTCTCGATCGCCGCCGCCGCCAGCGTGCGCGAGCACATCGAGGCGGCGCTGCCACCCTCCCCGTGAAGGTCGTCACGGTCATCGGCAACCGGCCGCAGTTCGTCAAGGCGGCCGCGGTGTCGGGACCGCTGCGAGCCGAGCACGACGAGGTGCTCGTCCACACCGGCCAGCACTACGACGACGAGCTCTCGACGATCTTCGTCACCGAGCTGGGCGTGCCGCGGCCAGAGGTGCAGCTCGGCCTCGGCGGCGGCACGAACAGCGATCAGACGGCGCGCATGCTTGCCGCGCTGGACGGCCTGCTCGCCGAGCAGCAGCCCGATGCCGTGCTCGTCTACGGGGACACGAACTCCACGCTGGCGGGCGGACTGGCCGCCGCGCAGCGGCGGATCCCGGTCGCCCACGTCGAGGCGGGCATGCGCTCGTTCGATCGTGCGATGCCCGAGGAGCTCAATCGCGTGCTGACCGACCATCTCGCCGATCTGCTGCTCGTCTCCTCCGAGGGCGCCGCGGCGAACCTCGCTCGCGAGGGCGTCGCCGGCGACGTCGAGGTCGTCGGCGACGTCATGGTCGACGTGGCGGTGCTGCTGGCCCCGCGCGCGCGCGCCGACGACGAGCCGCTGCATGCGGCCGGGGTGACCGCCGGCGAGTACCTGCTTGTCACCGCCCACCGGGCGGGCAACGTCGACGATCCGGCCCGCCTGGAGGCGCTCGTCGGCCTGCTGCTCTCGTTGCGAGAGCCCGTCGTGCTGCCGCTGCACCCGCGGACACGGGCGCGCCTGGAGGCGGCCGGGCTGCTCGATCGACTCGCGGCCGGCGCCGTCCTGCTGCCCCCGCTCGGCTATCTGGCGTTCACCTCACTGCTGACGCGGGCGCGCGCGGTGCTGACGGACTCCGGTGGCGTGCAGAAGGAGGCCTACCTCGCCGGCGTGCCATGCGTGACGCTGCGCGACAGCACCGAATGGGTCGAGACGGTCGACGCGGGATGGAACGTCCTCGTCGACCTCGATGCGAGCGCCGCCGCCGCCGCGCTGGGGCGGCCTGCGCCGGCCGAGCGCCCCGAGCTCTACGGCGACGGGCACGCGGCACAGCGGGTCGTCACCGCGATGACTAGGCTCGCCGAGCTATGAGCCAGACACCCAGCGCCGCCGGACTCGTCCTCAGCCCGACCGCCACCGTCGGCCGCGACGTGACCTTCGGCGCCCACGTCGTCGTCCACGACGACGTCGTCATCGGCGACGGCGTCACGGTCCAGGACGGCGCGGTGCTGGGCAAGGCGCCGAGCCTGTCGCGGCGCTCCTCGGCGCCGCGAGGCGATCTCGGTCCGCTCGTCATCGAGGACGACGCCGTTATCTGCGCGCAGGCGATCGTCTTCGCAGGATCGCGGATCGGCACGCGCAGCATCATCGGCGACCAGGCCTACGTGCGCGAGCGCACGACGATCGGACCCGACACGGTGATCGGCAGGGCCAGCGCGATCGACAACGACGTCGTGATCGGCGCGCGGGTGCGCGTGCAGACGCAGGTCTACGTGACCGCCAACAGCACGATCGAGGACGACGTCTTCGTCGGGCCGTGCGCGATGACGACCAACGACGACACGATGGCGCGCCTGGCGCCCGAGACGCCGCTGCGCGGAGCCACGCTGCGGCGGGCCTGCCGGGTCGGGGGCGGCGCCGTCCTGCTGCCGGGCGTGGAGATCGGCGAGGAGGGATTCGTCGCCGCCGGCGCGGTCGTGACGAGCGACGTGCCGCCGCGCAAGGTCGTCATGGGCGTGCCGGCACGGATGGTCAAGGACGTGCCCGACGAGGACCTGCTGGAGAACTGGAGCTGAGCTTCCAGGCGCGGGCTACGCGGCGGCGGCGAGCTCGGGCACGTCGCGCATCCAGACGATCTGGTCGCGGCCCGGACCGACGCCGACGAGCATGACCGGCACGCCGGTCTTCTCGGCGATGAACTGCAGATAGTCGCGCGCCGCGGTCGGCAGGTCCGACGGCGAGCGGCACTCGGTGATGTCCTCCGTCCAGCCGTCAAGCTCGACGTACTCGCCGCGAGCGTGGTGCAGCACCGACTGGTGGTAGGGGAAGTTCTCGAACTCGGCGCCGTCGGGACCGCTGTAGCTCATGCAGACCTTGATCTTCTGAAAGCCCGACAACACGTCGAGCTTCGTGATCGCCAGCGACGTCAGGCCGTTGATGCGCGAGGCGTAGCGCAGCGCCGGGATGTCCAGCCAGCCCGTGCGGCGCGCGCGTCCGGTCGTCGTGCCGAACTCCCCGCCGCGGGTGCGGATCTCCTCGCCGACCTCGTCGTCGAGCTCGGTCGGAAACGGACCCGAACCGACGCGGGTGACGTACGCCTTGGCGATGCCCCAGACCTCGTGGATGTCCTTCGGCCCGACGCCCGCGCCGACGCAGGCGGCTCCGGCGATCGGGTTGGAGGACGTGACGAAGGGATAGGTGCCATGGTCGATGTCCAGCAGCGCGCCCTGAGCGCCCTCGTAGAGGACGAGCTTGTCGGCGTCCAGCGCGTCCCACACGATGCGGGCCGTGTCGGCGATGTGGCGTTCGAGCCGGTGGCCGTAGGTCAGGTAGGCCTCGGTCATCGACTGCAGATCCAGCGACGGATCCTTGTCGTAGGGGCGCAGGCTCAGGCGCTTGGGGTCGATCGCCGCGGTGATCTTCTTCTTGAGGATCCGCTCGTCGAGCAGGTCCTGCATGCGGATGCCCAGGCGCGCGGCCTTGTCGGCGTAGCAGGGGCCGATGCCGCGCCGCGTCGTGCCGATCTGCAGCTTGCCGAGCTTCGCCTCGCCGGCGGTGTCCAGCAGCAGGTGGTAGGGCATGATCACGTGCGCGTTGGCGCTGATTCGCAGCCCGCTCGTGTCGATCCCGCGCGCCTTCAGCGCGTCGAGCTCGTCGGTCAGCACGCCGGGGTCGACGACGACCCCGTTGCCGATGATGCAGCGCTTGCCGGGATAGAGGATCCCCGACGGGATCAGGTGGAACTTGAAGACCTCGCCGTCGCGGATGATCGTGTGGCCGGCGTTGTTGCCGCCCTGAAAGCGTACGATCGCGTCCGCCTGCTCGGCGAGCAGATCGACGACCTTCCCCTTGCCTTCGTCACCCCACTGGGCGCCGACGATGCAGATTCCGGGCATTTCTCGGAGGAGTTTAGGCGCTCAGCCGCTCAGGCCGAGCGCACGTCGGGCTCAAAGCGCCGCGCGTCGGGGCCGTAGAGCGGCAGCAGCTCGCACATCTCCTCCAGCCGCGACACCGTGCGCTCGTTGATCTGCTCGGCCAGCTCGTCGCGCTGCAGGTTCGTCGTGATCATCACCGAGCGCTGCTCCTCATAGCGCGCGTTGACGATCGCGTAGAGCTGCTCGAGCACCCACGGGCTCGTCTTCTCGGCGCCGACGTCGTCGACGTGCAGCAGGTCGACGGCGGTCAGCCGGTCGAGCAGGCCGACGTAGGAGTTGCTGCGGTCGTCGTCGAAGGTCGTGCGGATCTGCGCCAGCAGGCGCGGCAGCGAGTAGATCGCGACGCTGCGCCCGGCCTCGATCGCATGCTTGGAGACGAGCATCGCAAGCGTCGTCTTGCCGGTGCCCACCGAGCCGAACAGCCACAGCCCGCGGCCGGCGTCCAGGCGCTCGTCGATGCGGTTGACGAACGTCTTGACGGCGGCGACCCGTGAACGGTCGATGAGCGTGACCGGCGGGCGATCGAAGGAGACCCCGCGGTACTTGCGCGGGATGACGCCGCTGAGCGCATTCGCGCGGGCGCGGCTGACGCGCTGCGGGCGGCACTGGCAGTCGCGCGCGTCGTTGGTGGCCTCGTCGACGAGAAAGCCGCTGCCGTCGCAGAGGCCGAACTGGCAGCGGTCGATCGCGGTGGGGGTCTTGGTGCGGGTAGGCGGCATGGTGGGAAGCTCGACCCGCTGAGCCTAGGACACGGAGCGGACTGCTAGGGCAAGCCGGCGCGGCGCATCTCGCTATCTGCGCGCGATGCCGAGGTCCGGCGCTCAGGGTCGTCGATTGAGCCGGTCAGCTGGGCGCCCGAGCACCGTGAACCCTTCGCGCTCCGCGGCCTCGACCAGCCGATCATCGAGCGAGACGACGTCCAGTGACGCCGGATCGCCCTCCGCCGCGACCCGGACGGCGCCCCGGCGCTCCAGCCGAGCGAGCTTCCCATCGCCATCGCCTACCGCCACGGCGGACTCCAGTCGCGCGACCGGGATCCCGCGATCAACAATCGTCACGGACTCACCACCGCGGACATGATCGATGAGAGCGCTGAGCCCGTCCTTCGCCTCGGTGATTGTGGCCACTCTCATGAGGCTAGAGTCGCCATCTCATCAAGGCCCTTCAAGCACGTGGTCCGGTGAGGAGGGCGGGGTTCGTACACCCGATCAGCGCCGACGGCACATGCGCGTAGCTGCGCAACTCCTAGCAACCTCGCGTGCTATCGGCCATCCTCAGCCGCACCTACGCGTAGCGATCCGGCGAGGTGTAGTTCAGGAACTTCGGGTACTCCTTGGCGAACGTCAGCTCCACGTCGCCGATGGCGCCGTTGCGGTGCTTGGCGATGATGATGTCCGCGATGCCGGCGCGCTCGGACTCGGCGTCGTAGTACTCCTCGCGGAAGATGAACGCGACGAGGTCGGCATCCTGTTCAATGGATCCGGATTCGCGTAGATCTGACAGCAGGGGGCGCTTTGAGTCGATCGACTGGCCGCGGGTCTCGACGGCGCGCGAGAGCTGTGACAGCGCAATCACTGGCACGTTGAGCTCGCGGGCGAGGATCTTCAGGCCACGGCTCATCTCGCCGACCTGCTGCACGCGCGACTCCACGCGGCCGTCGGGGCGCATGAGCTGCAGGTAGTCGATGATGATCAGGCCCAACGGCTCCTGCTGGTGCAGCCGCCGTGCCTTCGCGCGGATCTCGATGATCCCGACGTCGGAGGAGTCATCGACATGGATCGGCGCCGCGGCGAGCTTCGCGGACGCCGCGAGGATCTTCGGCCACTTGCCGTCGGGCACGCGGCCCTTGCGAAGCTCGTCGCCCTTGATGCGCCCCTGCGACGCGACGAAGCGTTGCGCGAGCTCGGTCTCGGACATCTCCAGCGAGAACAGCGCGACGGGACGACCGTGATCGATCGCGGCATTTTCAGCGATGTTCGTGACCAGCGCGCTGTTGTGGACCACGAGATCGTCAGCGACGAAGTTGTGATGCACGGGCACCGTGAGATCGAAGGTCTCTTCCTCGCCCACCGGCTCGATGGACAGGATCTCGTCCCACCACAGGTCCGATGTCGCGATGTGGCCCAGCTCGTCGTCACCGCTCCAATCGGCGATCTTCGCGAGCTGCGGGCGCGAGAGTCCTCGAGTTCGGACATGCCAATTGTGGTTCGGGGGATGCCCGGCGGCACGACTCACCTCGCTCCACGTGCGCTCGCCCTTGACAGCGAGAACTCGGTCCCAGATGGCGACCGGCACCGTATCGACGTTCGTCGAACCGATCTTCGCCGCCTGCACACCGGCGAGCGCGCGCCCCGCTTGGGGAGCCTTCCCGCAGACGTCGACGACGTTGCAGAACCGCTTGACGCCCTCCTGCCCCGTGATGCGGACCTCGCGCGCGACGGTCTGCGTCCCTTCGTACACCGCTCGCTTGAGCGTGCGGATGCACGAGACGATGCCCAAGCGCAGCAGGAGGTGCTGGACGTCTCGTGCGAGCTGCTCGCTGATCGTCGAATACCCGACCTGCCGCAACCGCTGAGTCGCGTAGATGTGCCCATCGCACGCGAACAGGATTCCGAGGAAGCGCGCGATGTCGTGCTCGTCAAGCCCGAAGATCGCCTCGGGCACGAACTTGCTGTCGGAGAGCTTTCCCCAGACGCCATGCCGGCGACAAAGGTCGGTCACGGGATTTCCCTTAGCGACGCTCGCACCGCTCAGGTAGGCGTTGAAGTTCGCCTCATTCGGATACTTCCGCGCCTCGTGCCAGCGTGCTCCGATCGCCTCCGTCGCTGCCTGCATCTCGTAGCCAACGGCGGAACCCTGCGCATAGGTGAAACACGGGGTTGACTTGGTCATGCATCCGTCGGCGATGAGCCCGGCGAGCAGCACGATCTCGTGGTCGGGCATCAGCTGGGTCTGGTCCTGGCGCGGCAAGCACCGAGGCACACCGACCCGCGCACCCGGTTGCAGCTCATCGACACGCTTCCAGCCGTCCAGCGTCAGGAGTGGGTGGTTGGCCGTGAGGTCCGTTCTCCTCCCCAGCCGGGTCGTGACGCGAAGCAGCGGCTTCACGCCGTTGCGAAATGTCGCCGAGACACGCGCGCGGCGGAGGCGAAGATCGGGTCCGAGCGCCGCCACCCAGATCTCTTCGCCTGACTCGTGCAAGCGGACGACGTCCTCCAGGGGTCGCCGGTGCCCGGTCGTCGGGTCATAGACCAGCGTCGATCCGCTGAGGCACTTGCCCATCGATGGGCGTGCAGCAATAACAATCAGGTTCCCCGGCTGAAAGCCGCCGGTGATCTCGTCGAGGTCGCGGAAGCCGGATGGGGTGCCGGTCAGCGACGTGCCCTCGCGCGAGAGCTTCTCCATCTTCTTCAGCTCGTCGTCGAGGATGTCGTCGATCGTGCGGAAGTCCTTCTGGCGGTCGTCGTGGGCGACCTCGAGCATCGCGCGCTCGGCCTGCTCGACGAGGTCGCGCGGCGTGCCCTGGTGGTTGAGCACCGACGCCTGGATCTCGTAGGTCGTGCTCAGCAGCCGGCGCATCAGCGCGTGCTCGCGCACGATCTGCGCGTAGCGGCGGATGCCGCCCAGTCCGGGAACACCGCCGGTGAGCTCGTCGATCGCGGCCTTGCCGCCGGCCTCCTCCAACCTGCCGGCGGTGCGCAGGTGCTCGGAGACCGTCAGGACGTCGATCGGCTCGCTCTCGCGGTAGAGCAGCAGCATCGCCTCGTAGATGACCCGGTGGCGGTCGCGGTAGAAGTCCTCGGGCTTCAGGCCCTCCTCGATGACCAAGCCGTACATCGCCCGGTCGGACAGCAGGATGCCGCCGAGCACCGACTGCTCGGCCTCCAACGAATGCGGCGGCGCGACACCGGTGGCGACCTGCGCGGACGGCCGCGGGACGGAGTCGGGATAGGTGCTCACGGCTACGTGAGCCTAGGTCGCGCGCGAGCCTGGCCCGCATCGCGTTCCCGCACGATGGGCGAAGTTTCTCCGAGCGATGTCGGGCACGAACAGATGTTCGCACGAGGAGCGGACGACGCCCTCCGAAGCCGCGCTTCGCGCCGGACGCACGCGGGTAGTGAAGGCTGCGTCCTTGCGAATGCGAAGAGGAGGGGCAGCATGCCAACCGCGGACGGCCACGCCAGCACGCCGAACGACGTCAGGAACATCGAGGCCGGCATGCTGCTCATCGCGGCGGGCGCGCTGCTGCTGCTCGTCAGCCTCTTTCTCACCTGGTATCAGCCGGGCATCGACGCCTGGGAGATCTTCGAGGTCTGGGATCTCGTGCTCGCGGTGCTCGCCCTGATCGCGCTCACGGCGTTGGCGGGCAGGCTGGGGATCGGCAGGCCGCGCCCGGCGAGCTGGCTGGTCGCCCCCTCAGTCGTGGCGCTCGTGATCGTCCTGTTCGCGCTCATCAACCCTCCTCCGCTGAGCCGCGGGGTGGACGGCGACCCGGCCACGGGGCTGTGGCTCGCGCTTGCGGCGTCGGTGTTGATGGCAGCCGGAGCGCTGCTGTCCGTCGCACAGATCTCGGTGGCGCTCTCCGCCGCCCCGCGTGACGGCGCTCCGTCGCCGTGGCCGCGCAGACGGGCGACTCACGGACCTGGGGAGAGCGAGGAACCCGTGGCGACGGCGGAACCCGACAAGCCGGAGCACGCGAGACCCATTGCCCCGGGAGACGAGCCGACGCGCAAGCTGTGATCCACGCCAGCCGCCGATCGGCGCTGGGCCGTGGTCGCGGCTGGGATTCGCCCATGAGCATCGGAGACCGAGGCTCAGGTGACGTCCTCGTCCGGCCAGCGGCCATGTAGCTCGTAAAAGTCGCGTGCGGCGTCCTCCTCGTCGCGGTCGCTGTGACCGCGACCGGCGTACCACGCGAGCGCTGCGATCGAACCGAGGCCGCCGACGACGCCGACGGCCCCCCAGATCGTGTCCGCGAGCGCGGCGAGCGGCAGGGCCAGCGGTCCTACTTGCGCTCGACGACCATCGTCTTGACCGAGGCGCTCACGCCCTCGGCGACCTCGACGACGACGACGTAGGTGCCGACGTTCTTGATCGGCTCGTCGAGATGGATCTTGCGCTTGTCGACCTTGACGCCGCGCGCCTCTTCGATCGCGTCGGCGATGTCCTGGCTGGTCACCGATCCGAACAGGCGCCCGTCGTCGCCGGCCTGCTGACTGATCGTCAGCACGGTGCGGCTGAGGACGTCGGCGTCCTGCGTCGCCTTGCGGACGAGCACCTCGGCGGCACGGTCGGCCAGCTCGCCGCGACGACGAGCCTCCGACAATGCGCCCTTGGTCGCCGGCTCGGCGAGCTTGCGCGGGATCAGGTAGTTGCGCAGATAGCCCTTAGAGACGTCGACGACGGCTCCGCGGGCGCCGAGATGCTCGACGTCCTGCGTGAGGATGGCTGAGGGCATCGCGGCCTACCGATCGTCGCGACCGCGGCGTCCGCGACCGCCTTCGCGCTCGGCGTCGTCGCGCCCGCCCTCGTTGACATAGGGCAGCAGCGCCAGCTCACGGGCGCGCTTGACCGCACGAGCGATCTGGCTCTGATGACGCCTGCAGGCGCCGGTGATGCGTCGAGAGCGGATCTTGCCCTTCTCGGAGATGAACTTGCGCAGCGTGGCCGTGTCCTTGTAATCGGCCTGCTCGATCTTCTCCTTGCAGTACGGGCACGGCTTGCGCCGGCCACTGCCGGGGCCGCCCTTCTTCGTCTCGCGTCGGCGCGTGGGCTTGCCACGGTTGCGCTGCTTAGCCACTGGCTAGAAGTCCTTCGTGTCGTTGCCGGAGGCGCACGCGAGGGCGTGCGCGGCCCGACATTGTGACACGTCGACTCCAGACAGCGCCGGAACGCCCTAGAACGGGATGTCGTCGTCGGCGCTCTGGCGCCCGCCACCGCCGCCGCTGCCACCGCTGCCGACTCCGGCCGGCTGGAAGTCGCTGACGTCCGCGGGCACGTCCGAGCGCGCCGCGTAGCCGTTGGAGCCGCCGCCCCCACCGCGCGAATCGCCGTCGCGGACGACGGGGACGACGCTGTCGGCGGTGATGTCGACCGCCTGGCGCTTCTGGCCCTCCGGCGTCTCCCACTCGCGCCAGCGCAGGCGCCCCGAGACGACGACCTTCTGGCCCTTGGTGAGGTTGCGGCCCATCCACTCGCCGAGACCGCTCCAGATCGTGACGTCGAAGTAGGCAGCGCGATCGGCCCACTCGCCGGACGCGTCCTTGAAGCGCTCGTTGTGGGCGATCCGCAGCGAGCAGACGGCCGTGCCGCTGCCCGGGATGTTGCGCACCTCGGGGTCACGGGTCAGGTTGCCCGAGACGGTCACCGTGTTGATGTCGAATCCGCTCATTCAAAGCACCTCATCGGCGCGCACAACCGCAGCGGCACGCCCTCGTTGAAAGCAAGAAGCTGAGCACCATCCAGTCGATGGACGCTCGATGGATCGAGTCTAGACCGGCGATCGGCGGCCACAGGCGACGACGCCGCTCTCTTCGCGCTAATTGCGCAGAGTCGCAACGAAGCACGACCGTTGCGTGACGAAGCGGGCGCTGCTAGGCGTCGTCGGCGGGCACTGCGACCGTTGCGACCGGCTCGGGCTCGGGCGCGGGCGCGGCTTCGGCGGCCGAGAGGTCCACGATGCCCGTCGGACGCGGCTCGGCGCGCGTCGTCGGCGGAGCCGGCGTGCCCGGCTTGAGCTTGATGATGCGAAAGCGCGTGACCGCGTCGGCGAACTTCAGGAACCGCTGAAGCTTCTCGAGCGTCTCGCGCACGCCGTGGAACTGGAGCAGGTGGTACTCGGCATCGGTCTTGTGGCCGATCTCGTACGCCGTCTGGCGAACGCCCCAGTCCTGCGTGTTGACCAGCCCGGCGGACCCGATCGTCTGCTCGACGGTTGCGAGCACCTTCGCGCGCTGCTCCTCAGGAGATGCGCTGTCGAGCATCACGATGAGGTCATAGAGCGGGTCGGCGGCAGGCATGCGGCGGCGCATGATAGCGACCGGGGGGCGAAACCCAGCCCCGCCACGCCTATTGCAAGCGTGGACTCCGAGCATCGCGAGCAGCTGCATGCGCGCATCCGCTGGCCGAACGTCATCCGCGCGTGCGCGCTGGTCGCGCTCGCCGCGACGATCGTGGCATGGCCGAAACTCAGCCCACGCGAGCCCGCGCTGCCGCCGGTCGACGCCGTGCCGGTGGCGCCCGCGACGCCGGTGCGGCCACCTCCCGCCGTCCCGGCGAAGCGACCGCCGCGGCCGGTGCAGGACGATGCCGGCCACCCGTCGACGACGCGACCGCCGCGCCCGTCGGCACGCGAGAAGCCCCGAGCGCGACACAACCGCTCGCGCGCGGCCAAGCCGACGCCGCAGCCGCGTGCCGGGCGAACGCGGGTCCGCACGCGACCGCCTGCTTCCCGCGCGCGGTCACAACCGCCGCCCGCATCGCCATCGCCGCCGTCGGCCCCCGCCCCGCGGCCACCGGCAGGCTCCCAGCGCCCGACGTCGCCCGGCGACCGTGCGCCGGAGTTCGGATCGGGCCGCGTCACCGCGCCAGAGTTCGGCTCCCGATGAGATCGCGCCCACACGCCGGATCGCGAGCGCACCGGTCCGTCGTGCGCCTCCAGCGGGTAGCACCACGAGCACACACGACCGGCGGCGGATGCCTTCCAGCGCGCCGACCCTGCTCCGACGAAGGGAAGCTCATGACGATCGCCGCACAGCAGCTGCACACCTGGATCGGCACTGAGGTACTCGACCGCGCCGGGGAGAAGCTCGGAAAGCTCGAGGAGGTCTACCTCCGCGGCCGCGAGCCACTGGTGATCACGCTCAGCAGCGGCCTGGCCGGGCGCAAGCACCACGCCGCCTCGCTGCGCGGCGCGACCGTCAGCCGCGACAGCCTGCACCTCGACGCGACCGCGGATTCCCTGGTCGCCCTCGACGGAAGCGGCGTCGGCGACGACGCGCTCTCGGCGCTGGCCGCCCACGACGATCGGCTGCGATCGCTGGGGCCCGAGGACGTCGAAGGCTCGCGCGCGCGCCAGCAACGGCTCGAGGCCGAGGCCGAGGCGCGAGCAGCTGCGCGCGAGCTCGACGACGAGGCGCTCCTGCGCGCCGAGGAGGAGGCAGCGGCTCAGGCCAGAGCTCGCGACGCCGGCGACGAGGCCGAGGAGGCCCGCCGGGCGCGCGAGGAGGCCGAGGAACGCGCCGCGGTGGCGCGCAGGGACGCCGGAGGCATCAGCTGACTACCCGGGCTCGGGCGCCCGGGCTCGTTTCATGCGGATGTCGGCGAGTTGGTCGTCGATCCAGTCGCCGGGGTCGCGGCGCGTGACCGCGTCGCGCAGACCGCGGGCACGGCGGGCGCGCTCGTCGCCGCTCATCGTCAGGGCCTCGTGGATCGAGTCCGCGGTCTCCGCGACGTCGAAGGGGTTGACGCTGAGCGCGAACTCGCCGAGCTCCTCGTGGGCGCCCGTGTTCTCCGACAGGATCGACACGCCGTCGCGCTGGTTGACCAGCGGGCCCTCCTTGGCGACGAGGTTCATCCCGTCGAACATCGCGTTGACGATCATCACGTCGTAGTTCTTGTACGCCGCGACGGCCTCCTCGAGGTCGTCGCGCAGCTTTAGCTGGATCGGCATCCAGTCCGGGGTGCCATGGCGGTGGTTGACGACCGCCACCAGCGCCTCGATGCGCTGGAGGTAGTCGCGGTACTGCTCGACGTCCATGCGCGACGGCATGAGCTGGGCGATGAACGTCACGCGCTCGAGGAACTCCGGGTGCTCGTCGAGGAACTGATCGAAGGCCGCGAAGCCGCGCAGGACGTTCTTGGACAGGTCGGCGCGGTCGACACGCAGGATGATGTGATCGCGGCGGCGGCGCTTGAGCTCGGCCTCGAAGGCCAGCGTGCGCTCGCTCGCGGCGACCCTGCGGGTCGCCTCGTAGTCGATCGGCAGCGGATAGGCCCGCACCCACACCTCGCGCCCGTCGTGATGCACCACGCCGCGTTCGAAGTCGACGTCCAGGCCCATCAGGTCACGGCAGCACTGCAGGAAGTTCCAGCGATAGGAGCGGGTGTGAAAGCCCACGATGTCGTTGGCCAGCACGCCCTCGTATATCGCGGCGCGCATCGACGTGGGCAGCACGCGCCAGGCGTCGGGCTGCGTCCACGGGATGTGGATGAAGTGGTGCAGGAACACCTCCGGCCGCGCAGCTCGGACGACCGCCGGCAGCGTGTAGAGGTGGTAGTCGTGGACCATGACGACGGGCTCGTCCAGGCCGTCGATCTCCTCCAGCACAGCGCGCGCGAGATCGTCGTTGACGGCGCGGTAACCGAGCTCGAACGCCTCGACGTCCTCGCGGTTGACGTCGGGAGCGTTGGAGAGATCCCACAGGTAGTGCTGGATGAACCACAGCGTCGGGTTGGAGACGCTGTTGTAGAAGCGGTCGTAGGCCTCGGGATCGGACTCCACGAGGCGCACCTGGTACTCGCCGCCGTCCGGGGTCTGAATGTCGAACGGGCGCCCGCCGCTCCGGCGGGCGCGGGCGACATCGCCGTCGGACATCGCCGAGGCGATCCAGACCGCCTCGCGGTGGGAGGCCAGGCCCGTCAGCGCCGTGACCAGGCCGCCTCCGCCGAGCGTGAACGAGCCGTCCTCGTCGAAGGTGACGGGGCCGCGATTGGAGACCAGGACCAGCGGGGCGGCGTCCGACGCCATCGGCCTACCTAGGGTCCCTCGCCGACCTGGTCGGGGCGCTCGCCGAGCTTGATGGTCACGTCGCGCGGCTTGCCGTCGCGGTACACGCGCAGCACGACCTCGTCGCCCGAACGCTTGGGCAGCAGCGCCACGCCGAGCGCCGCCGCGCTGCCCAGCGGCTTGCCGTCGACGGCCGTGATGATGTCGCCGCCGTTTTTGATCGTGCGGGCCTGAAAGCGCGTCTCCTTGCCACCGGACCGCAGCCCGGCCTCATCCGCGGGCCCGTCCTTGACGACGTCCTGCACCCACGCGCCCGCGGTCACCGGCAGCTTGAAGCGCCGCGCGAGCTGCGGGTAGATCCGCGCGGTCGCGACCCCGAGGTAGGCGTAGTCGACCTCGCCGTCCTTGCGCAATGCCATGAGCGTGCGACGGACGACCTCGACGGGGATCGCGTACCCGACGCCCTCCCCCGTGCCGCTCTCCGAACGGATCTGCGAGTTGATGCCGAGCACCTCGCCCTTGGCGTTGACGAGCGGCCCGCCGGAGTTGCCGCGGTTGATCGCGGCGTCGGTCTGGATCGCGCCGGCGATCTCAAAGCCCGTCAACGACGTGATCGAGCGGTCGATCGCCGACACCACGCCGACCGACAGCGACTGGGGCTCGCCGAACGGCGAGCCGATCGCCGCGACGGGCGATCCCACGCGCAGGTCCTCCGCCGAGCCCAGCGAGAGCGGACGCAGACGCAGGCCGGCAGGGTCGATCTTCAGCAGCGCCAGGTCGGCGTTGGGATCGAAGCCGACGATCGTCGCAGCGACCTCGTTGCCGTCGGCGAAGGCGACGTAGACCTCCTTGGCCTTCTTGATCGACGACCCGGTCCCGTCGGTGACGACGTGGGCGTTGGTGACGATCTCGCCGCCATCCCCCAGCACGAAGCCCGACCCGATGCCACGACCGTCCTCCCCACCCGGCGCCGACGAGCCGCTCAGGACGCTGAAGACCGTGACGACGCCGGGCGAGTCGCGCGCGTAGATGCGCGCCGGATCGAATCCGCGGGCCGTTGGGGCGCCGCGCAGCACCTCGACGGTCGTGACGCGCTCGACGGTGCGCGCCGGCCCGCCCGACGCCGAGGCGTCGTCACCTGGGCCGATGGCCTGCTTGTCACCGCAGCCGCCGACTGCCAGCGCAGCGAGCGCGACCGCCCAGGCCGCCGCGCGCCTCACGCCGGGAGCTCGAAGGAGAACGTGGTGCGCCCCGGGACGCTGTCGACATCCAGCGATCCGTGCATGCATTCGGCCAGCTCGCGCGCGATCGCCAGGCCCAAGCCCGAGCCCTGCGCGTCGTCAGACGTGAAGAACGGCTCGAAGACGCGGTCCACCGCATCGTCGCGCAGCCCCGGACCGCAGTCGCTGACGCCGAGCCGGACCGCGCCGTTGCGTCGCGCCGCCGTGACGACGACGTCGGTGCCGACGGGCGTGTGCGTCAGCGCGTTGTCGAGCAGGATTCGCAGGATCTGAGCCACGCGCTCAGGATCGCAGACGGCCTCGATGCGGTGGCCCGCCACGCGCAGCGCCAGGTCGGACTCGTGCTTGCCCAGCGCGGGACCGAACTCCGACGTCACGCGGCTGGCCAGCTCGCCGAGGTCGGTCCGCTCGGGGCGCAGAACGAGCGAGCCGGCCTCGAGCTTGGAGAGGTCCAGCAGATCAGTCGCGAGCTTGCCCAGCCGCGCGACCTGCTCGCGCACGACGGCCACGAACTCGCGCCGCGTGTCGTCGTCGAGGTCCTCGTCCTCCAGCAACTCGAGGAAGCCCCCGAGCGAGAAGATCGGGGTCCGCAGCTCGTGCGAGGCCGTCGTGATGAAGCGCCGGCGCGCCGTCTCGACCTCGGCGAGCTGGCGCTGCATGTCGTCCAGTGCCCGGGCGAGCTGTCCCAGCTCGTCCTCGGACTCGGCCGGAAAGACCGCCGTGAAGTCACCGCCCGCGACGCGCTCGGCGCCCTGCTCGAGCAGCTTCACGCGGCGTGCGATCGCGTTGGACACGACGAAGCCGCCCCCGAGCGCGAGCAGCAGGCCGAGCCCGCCGGCGATCAGGATCTGGCGGCGAATCAGCGCGACGTTGCCCTGCACCTCAGACAGCGGCGACATGAACACGACCACGTGGCTGACCTTGCCGCCGGTGCGGATCGGCTCGGCGACCTGGCCGAGCAGGACGCTGCCGCGATACTCCGATCCCTGCGCCTCGCGCCCGCTGGTAGCCGCATCGACGGCGACGTCGTAGCGCAGGCCGTCCCGGCGCACCTCCGCGGTGGACTCCGACAGGATCGCGCTCGGCTGGACGCCCTCGGAGCCGTTGCCCACCGTCAGCACGGTGACGCGCGTGCTGGTCGCGTCGCCGATCTCGCCGACGGCCTGGTTGAGCTGGCGGGCGGTGTCCTGGCGCACGACCGCCTGCTCGATCCGCGGGGTGAAGTCGCGCGCCGTGCGCGCCAGCGAGCGGTACTTCTGCTCGCGCAGCGAGGACTCCAGCTGCGGCGTGACGTAGAAGAACATGACGCCGACCGCCACGAGCGTGACGCCGAAGAACAGCACCGACAGCCGCGAGCGCAGCGACCGCAGGCGCACGGCTCAGGTCTCCGTGTCGCGGAAGCGGTAGCCGACGCCGCGCACCGTGAACAGGTACTCCGGCTGCTTGGCATCAAGCTCGAGCTTCTCGCGCAGGTGCCGGATGTGGACGTCGATCGTGCGCGGATCGCGGTATGCGGCATCGCCCCAGATGCGCGTCAGGAGGTTCTCGCGGGTGAACACCCTCCCGGGATGGGTGGCCAGCGCGCCGAGGATCTCAAACTCGACGAACGTCATCTGCACGAGCTCGCCGCGCACCGACACCGAGCGCTTGGCGAAGTCGATCACCAGCCCGGCGATCTCCAGCGGGCCATCGCTCGGCGCCAGCGCGTCGTCGGGGCGCATGTCGGCGCGGCGCAGCGCCGCCTTCACGCGGCTGCGGAACTCGCGCATCGAGAACGGCTTGGTGATGTAGTCGTCGGCGCCGATCTCCAGCCCGACGACCTTGTCGATCTCCTCCGCGCGCGCCGTGAGCATGATGATCGGCACCGTGCTGCGCGCGCGGATGCGGCGGCAGACCTCAAGTCCGTCGATCTTCGGCAGCATGAGGTCCAGCACGACGAGGTCATAGCTTCCCTCGGCGAAGCGCGACAGGGCGGCGCTGCCGTCTGTCGCCTGGACGACCTCGTAGCCGTCCTTGCGCAGCGGGTAGGACAGCAGCGTCTGGATGGCGTGCTCGTCATCGACGAGGAGGATGCGGGGGGCGCGATCCACCATGCCCAATAGTGTGACGAGGATGTTGCGCCGGCCCGCCGACCCGCACGCCTGATGGCCGATCCGCGGATGTACCGGGCGGCGTTGATCCCGGTCCTCTTCGCGCTCGTGCTGCTCGCCTTCTCGCTGGAGAATCGCCCGCGCCCGCTGACCACGACGCTTGCTCCCGACGCGTTCGGCGGCGAGCGGGCCTTCGATCGGGCCTATGGCAGCGACGGCGGGCTGGCCGACCGCTTCCCCAGCCGCCGGCCGGGCTCTGCCGGCGACCAGGGGCTCGCCGACGTCGTCGAGCAGGAGTTCAAGCAGGCCCGAGGCTTTCGCGTTCGCACCACCACGCATGCCGGCGAGACGATCGACGGGCGCCGCGAGCTGCGAACCGTCATCGCCGAGCGCACCGGCACCATCGACGAGCGCATCGTCGTCGTCGCCCACCGCGATGCCGCCGGCTCGCCCGCAGAGGCCGAGCTGTCGGGCACGGCGGTGTTGCTGGAGCTCGCCCGGGTCTTCGGCGCTCCACGCCAGACGCAGCGCACCCTGACGCTCGTCTCGACCAGCGGCGGCAGCGGCGGCGCCGCAGGAGCCGCGGCGCTTGCGGAGGATCTCGACGGTCCGTTCGCGGGCGTGCTCGTGCTCGGCGACCTCGCATCGCGCAACGTCCGCGCGCCGCTGCTGGCGACATCGTCCAACGACCTCGGCGCCACGCCGCAGCGGCTGCGCAGAACCGTGCAGGAGGCACTGCGACTGGAGGGATCCAGTGCCCGCCAGCCCCGCGCGCTAATCCAGTTCGCGCGCCTGGCCCTGCCGGGAACCTACGGCGAGCAGGGAGCGTTGCTGGCGGGCGGCCTGCCAGCCGTCGGGCTGTCGATCGGTGGCGACCGCCCACCGCCGCCGGGGGCCCCGATCTCCAGCGCGCGCATGGAGGAGCTCGGCCGCGTCGCGCTGCGGACGATCACGGCGCTCGACACGGCCTCAGGCGGGCGGCCCGTCAGCCCGCAGGCGACCAGCAGCGATCTGGTCACGAGCCGCAAGGTGCTGCCGGGCTGGGCGGTGCGGCTGTTCACCGGCGCCCTGCTGCTTGCTCCCCTCGTGGTCATCGTCGACGCGCTCGCGGCGCTGCGACGCGCGCGCGAGCCGGTGCTGCTCTGGCTGCGCTGGACGCTTGCGTGCGCACTGCCCATCGCCGTGACGGCGCTGTTCGCGATCGCGCTCGGCGCGGTGGGCCTGCTCGCCGCCACGCCCGACGTGCCCGTCTCCCCGCAGGCGCTGCCCGCGCAGGTCCCGGCGCTGCTTTCCGTCGGCCTCGTGCTCGTGCTGGCGTGGGTCTGGCTGCGGCCGGTCGTGCTTCGCGTGACGCGGTCGGTGGGCGATCCGTCCTCGCCCGGCGCCGCCGCGGCCGTCCTGCTCGTCGCGCTGACGGTGACGGTCCTCGTGTGGATCGCCAACCCGTATGCCGCCGCCGCCGTGGCCCCCGGCCTCCACATCTGGCTGTTTGCGCTGGCACCGGATCTACGGCTGAGCGCCGGGCTGCGCGTCGCGCTCGTCGCGCTGGGTATCGTCCCGGTGGTGATCATCCTCATCGCGGTTGCGAGCTCCCTCGGCCTGAGCGTGATCGACGCCGCCTGGGAGGCGCTGCTCGTCGTCACCGGCGGCCACGTCTCCGCGTTCGGCGTGCTGCTGTGGGGGCTGTTGGGAGGCTGCGCGGCCGCAGCCGTGATGATCGCCCTGCGAGGCGGAGCGCCCGTCACCGGCGACGAGCTGTCGATCACCGTGCGGGGTCCACAAGGCTATGCCGGTCCCGGCTCGCTGGGTGGCACCGACTCGGCCTTGAGGCGCTCGTGATTCGCAGGATGGGCCACTAGCGTGCGGCGGGCGCTGCGAACGCTGTCGACGGTGCTGATCGTCTCGGGTCTGCTGATGCTCACCGACGCGGGGATGACGCTCGCGTGGCAGGAGCCGGTGTCGGCGATCTACGCGAGCGTCGTGCAGGGTCGCCTCGGCGATGACCTGCGCAAGCTCGAGCTCGCGCCGCCGAGCTCCACCGACCTCGCCGCGCTGCGCTCGCTGGAGTCCGAGCGCAAGCGCATGGCGTTCCTCTCGCGCTCGCTACGCCGCGACGCGGAGGCCGGCGAAGCCGTCGGGCGCATCGGCATACCCCGGATCGACGCGGACCTCGTCGTCGTCAAGGGCACCGATACCGTGACGCTGCGCAAGGGTCCCGGCCTCTACGAGGACAATCCGTTGCCCGGGGCGCCCGGCACGGTGGCCATCGCCGGGCATCGCACGACCTACGGGGCGCCGTTTCGCAAGATCGACAAGCTGCGACCGAAGGACGAGATCACGGTCGACATGCCCTACGGCCGCTTCGTCTACAAGGTCGAGAAGACGCGGATCGTCAAGCCGACAGAGGTCTCGGTGGTCAGGCGCGTCTCGTATGACCGCCTCGTCCTGTCGGCCTGCCATCCGCTCTACAGCGCCGCCAAGCGCATCATCGTCTTCGCGCGCCTGGAGTCGGCCGAGCCCAAGGGCGCGGCACTTGCAGGCTGACGTGCACCGGATAGATGCGTAGTGCGCACGCCCAGCGCTCAAGTGCGCCACGCCCGCGCTCGATAGCGCTCATGTGATTCGCACCCAGGAGCTCCGGCTGCGCATCGAGCGCGCGGACTACACGGTCGATCCCAAGCTCGTGGCCGACGCGATGTGGCGCCGGGCGGTCAGTCACAGGCGGTGGTGGAAGCCGGCAACCGACCGCACGACGCCCGCCGCGGTCAGCGTCACCTCCGCCGGTCCGCCGGTGACCGATCCGATCCATGTGAGCGGCGCCGCCGCTTCGGCCGCCTCGCGATCGCGGGGCGACACGCAGACGCACAGCTCGTAGTCCTCGCCTGCCGCGGCCCCGAGCTCCCAGGCGGCGACGCCGAGCTGCTTGGCGACATCCGCGACCCCACCCGCCAGCGGCAGGGCGTCGAGATCGATGTCGAGGCCCGCTGCGCTGGAGCGCGCGAGATGGCCCGCGTCGGATGCCAGGCCGTCGGAGAGGTCGATCATCGCGTGTGCGCCGGCGCGCGCCAGCGCGCGACCCTCCGCAAGCCTGGGCTCGGGGCGCTGGTGGCGGCGAGCGAGCTCCCGCGGCCCGGTGGCACGGCCGTCGAGGATCGCCAGGCCGGCGCCCGACGCACCGAGCGTGCCCGTGACGCCGACGAGGTCGCCGACGCGCGCACCGTCGCGGCGCACGAGCTCGCGCTCGTCGTCGGCCCACCCGACGACCGTCACCGCGAGGGTCAGGGCCGGTGCGCGGCTGACGTCGCCGCCGATCAGCGCGACGCCATGGCGCTCGGCGAGGGCCGCCATCGCGTCGGCGAGCTGCAGCGCGGCGGCATCGCCGAAGCCCGCCGGCAGGCCCAGGGCGACATACGCCTCACCGGGCTCGGCGCCCATCGCGGCGAGGTCCGACAGGGCACCCGCCAGCGCCCGGTGGCCGGCATCGCCGGCGCTGGCCGTGACGCCGAGCGCGAAGTGCACGCCGTCGACCATCGCGTCGATCGACGTGACGGCCAGGGGCCTGGCGCGCACGACGGAGCAGTCGTCGCCGCTGCCCAGCAGCACGCGCTCCGGCGGCGGGCCGAACCGCTCGCGCATTGCGGCGATCAGCTCGAACTCGTGCACTACATGCTGCGGCCGGCTAGCGGTGGCGGTAGACGATGCGCGCGCGGTCGAGGTCGTAGGGCGACAGCTCGCAGCGCACCCGATCGCCCGGCAGGATCCGGATGCGGAAGCGGCGCATCTTCCCCGCGACGTGACCCAGCACCATGTGCTCGTTGTCGAGCTTCACGCGGAACATCGCGTTCGGGAGAGCCTCGACGACCTCACCCTCGAATTCAACCTTCTCTTCCTTGGCCATTGCGCTGAACGGTATCAGCGCGGAGGCCGGCCGCCCGGCTCAGGGCACGTCGGGCAACGGGTCGGGCTCGCCGGGGTCCTCGTTGTTGATGTCCGGATCGATCGACACCGGCGGGCTGGGCTTGGGCGCCCGGGACGTGGGCGCAGGCTTGGAGTTCTTCGGCGCGGCCCCGCCAGACCCCGCGGGCGGGGCCACCGGCAGCGGCGGAGCCGTCCGCCTGGTCTGGCCGGTGTTGGGATCGACGTTGGGATCCGATGGGGCGGCGTCGCGCAGCGCCCGCTGGCTCTGCTTGCCCTTGAACAGCTTGGACTTGAAGGGCTGGGCGGGCTTCTTGAACGGCGCGCAGAACTTCTTCTTGGCGGACTTCATGTAGCGCCCCCAGATCTGCGCGGGGAACGTGCCACCGTCGACCGGGCCGCCGTTGAACAAGCGGCCCATCGGGATCTTGCCCTTCGGAAAGCCGACCCAGACGGAGGTCGCGATCTTCGGCGTGTAGCCGACGAACCAGGCGTCGGTGTTCTCGTCGGTCGTGCCGGTCTTGCCGCCGGCCGGGCAGCCGATCGCCGCGCGCGTGCCGGTACCGGACTTGATGTTTTCCTGCAGGATCTTCGTCACCTCGAACATCGCCGCCGGCTTGAAGGCCTCGACGCGCTTGGGCTCTGAGAGGTCGTCGACCTTGCCGTCGGGGAAGGCGACCTCGGTGATCGCCTTGGGGGTGTTGCGCCAGCCGCCGGAGGCGATCGTCGCGTAGGCGTTGGCCATCTCCAGCGGGGAGCAGCAGTTCGTCAGGCCGCCAAGCGTCTCGGACGGATAGCCCTGCAGCTCGGACGTGATGCCGAGGTCCTTGGCGGCCTTGGCGACGACCTTGGGCCCGAGGTCCAGCGCGAGGCGCACGAAGACGGTGTTGTCGGAGCGCAGCGTCGCGGTGACGAGGTTCGGCGTGCCGCCCTTGCAGCGTCCGCCGTAGCAGTTGATGACGACGTTGTCGCCATACACCGGGTCCAGGCGAATGGGACCAGACGCGTAGCTCGTCGTCGCCGGGTTGATGCCCTTGCGGACCGCGGCGACGAGCGCCATAACCTTGAACGTCGAGCCCGGCTGGCGCTTGCCGTCCGCCGCGAGGTTGAACTCGGAGTCCTCGTACTTCGCCGAGGAGGCCATCGTGCGGATGTAGCCGTTTGAGGGATCGATCGACACGATCGCCGACGACGGGGCGCCGCCGAAGCTCAGGTCCTTGGCGATCGCCGCACGCGCCTTCTCCTGGAGGTCGAGGTCGATCGTCGTCTTGATCCGCAGGCCGCCGCTGCGGACCTCCTTGACGCTGTAGCGCTTGACCAGCTCGTCGGTGACGTAGTCAAAGAAGAAGCTCTCGCGCTTCTGGCGGAAGTAGCCGTTTGACTCGAGCTTCAGCGGCGTGGCGATCGCCTTCTTGGCTGCCGTCGGGGTGATGAAGCCGACGTCGGCCATCTTGCGCAGGACGCTGTTGCGACGCGCGGTCGCCGGTCCCGGCGCACGGAACGGGTTGTACTGGCTGGGCGCCTGCGGCAGGCCGGCCAGCAGCGCGGACTCGGGCAGCGTCAGCTCGGAGGCGGGCTTGTTGAAATAGGCGCGCGCCGCGGCCTGCACGCCGACCGCCGTCTGGCCGCCGTTGGTGCCGTAGGGGACCGAGTTGATGTACTTGGTGAGGATCCACGCCTTGCCCTCACGGCCGGAGTGGATGTTCTCGAGCTCCTCGGCGAGCTTTGCCTCGTGGACCTTACGCTTGAACGTGCGCTGGCGCAGGCCGGGATACAGCGTGCGGATGAGCTGCATCGTCAGCGTCGAGCCGCCCTCGAGCGTCTTGCCGGAACTGGCGTTCTTGAACGCCGCGCGCACGACGCCCTCGAAGTCCACGCCCTTGTGCTTGTAGAAGCGCTGGTCCTCGATCGCGACGGTCGCGTCCTTCATCGTCTGCGGGATCTTCTTCGAGGAGATCGGCTCACGCAGGACGTCGTTCTGGATCGTGCCCAGCTGCGTGCCGTCGGAGGCCAGGACGACCGACAGGCGGCCGGGATCCTGTGACTGCAGCGAGCTCAGCGCGGGCGCCGAGTTCGCCACGCCGACGACGTAGCCGACGGCGCTCAGCATCGCGATCACGGCACACGAGGTGACCACCGCGAGAGTGAGGATGATGACGCGGGCGGCGCCGCCTCGGCGGCGGCCCCGGCGCTGGCGTTCAAGGCGGGCGGACATCGGGTCGGTCGTGCGGCGGCGCGCCGTATCGCGCGCGGCTGGCGTCGATTCTAGAGACCGCGCCCGCCGCGCAAAGCAGTGGGCGCGTTCCTGCTCACGGGCGCTTGCCAAGATCTGACGATGCAGCCGCGCGCTTTGCCGGTCGGAGTGGCCCGCGCGCGGAGAGCCATCCGCGATGCGGCGCTCGTCGACGTCTGGCGGGCGCTGTGGGTCTCGCGATCACTCGTGTGGGCGGCCGGCGTCGCCGCCGTGCTCGTCTTCGGGCTGTCGGATCGAGCGAGCGATTTCGACCCGGCCGGCCTGACGGCGCCGTTCGCAGCCACGGGCGACACGCTCGTCGCGCCGTTCGCTCGCTGGGACTCGGTGTGGTACCTCGCGATCGCCGGCAACGGCTACGGCGGCGGCGCGCGGGAGGCGTTCTTCCCCCTGTATCCGCTGCTGGTCAAGGTCGCCGGCGCCCCGCTGGGCTCGGCGCTGCTGGGTGGAGCGCTGGCGTCGACGGCGCTGCTCGGCGTTGCGCTCGTGCTGCTGCACCGGCTCGTCGCGCTGGACTTCGGACGGCCCGTCGCCCGCAACGCCGTGCTGGTGACCGCGCTGTTTCCGATGTCGTTCTTCTTCTCGGCGGTCTACAGCGAGTCGCTGTTCCTCGCGCTCTCCGTCGGGGCGGTCTACGCGGCGCGGCGCGAACGGTGGGCGTTGGCGGGCGCGCTGGGCGCACTGGGCGCGGCGACGCGCAGCGCCGGCGTGCTGCTGCTCGTGCCGCTGCTGATCCTCTACCTGTGGGACACCGGCACGCTGCGTCGCCGCCCCAGGCCGCTGCGCCCGGACGTCCTGTGGCTCGGGCTCGTCCCGCTGGGGCTCGCCGGGTACTGCGGATACCTGTGGCTCGCCGGCCACGATCCGCTGGCGCCGTTCAGCGTCCAGGAGGTCTGGTTTCGCTCCTTCGCCGGCCCGTTCGTCGGCGCGTGGGACGGCGTCGTGGCGGGGGTGCAGGGGGCGCGCCAGCTGCTCTCGGGGACCCGCGATCCCGTGTTCTTCACCGCGGCGGGCGGCGACCCGCTCCTCGTGGCGCGCCACAACGTCGAGCTGCTCTGCTGGCTGGTGCTCACGCTCGGCGCCACCGCCGCCGCGCTGCGCCGCCTACCCGCGGCCTACGGCGCCTACCTACTGGCCGCGCTCGCGCTGCCGCTGTCCTACCCCGTGGCGCCTCAGCCGCTGATGTCGCTGCCGCGCTTCGTCGCCGTGCTGTTCCCGCTGGCGATCTGGCTGGCGCTGTGGATGACCGGGCGCGCGTGGCGCGAGCGGCTCGTGGTCGGCGCCTTCGCCTGCGGACTGGCCGTCTACACGGGCATCTTCGCCACCTGGCACTGGGTCGCGTGATCGTCACCCTCGACGCGCTCGGCACGCTCGTGGCGTTGCGGGACCCCGCGCCCCTGCTGGCCAGCGAGCTCGATGCGCGTGGCGTGCATGCCAGCGAACGCCAGGCGGGCGAGGCCCTCGCGGCCGAGATCGCCTACTACCGCGCCCACCACGACAGCGCCGGTGACCTCGCGTCGCTGGCGGCGCTGCGCGATCGCTGTTGCGCGGTGCTCCGCGACGCGCTGGCGGCGACCGGCGTCGACATCTCGCCGCTGCCCGCCGACGAGCTGCTCGATGCGCTGCTGGCGTCGCTGCGCTTCAGCGCCTATCCGGAGGTGCCCGATGCCCTGCGCGCCCTGCGCGGCGCGGGGCATCGGCTCGTCGTCGTCTCCAACTGGGACGTGTCGCTGCACCAGACGCTGCGCGCAACCGGGCTCGCCGCGCTCGTGCACGGCGCGATCAGCTCCGCGGAGGCGGGCGCGGCAAAGCCCGACGCCCGCATCTTCGCCCACGCGCGCGCGCTCGCCGGCGTCAGCCCGTCGGACCATGGGCTGCACGCCGGCGACTCGCTGGAGCACGACGTCGCGGGCGCGCTGGCCGCGGGCCTACGCCCGGTGCTCGTGGCGCGCGACGGGCGCCCGAGGACCGTCCCCGCGGGCGTCGCGGCGATCGCATCGCTGGCAGAGCTCGTGGCGCTGGCCGCGTAGTCTGCGCAGCCACCGTGTCGAGCACCACGCCCCCCGACGACGACCCCGGCGAGCACCCGCCCGAGTCGTCCAACGGCATCCCGCAGTGGCCGGCGCCCCAGACGCCGGCCCCCGAGCCGATCGAACGCCAGTCGACGAGCCCCGTCGATCCGGCCTCGCCGCCGGTGCCCGCCGGACGCGCGGGGTGGCGTCCCTGGACGGCGTGGGCAGCGATCGTGACGGGGTTCGGCGTGACGATCGTCGGCGGCATCACGGTCTCGATCATCGCCGCGGCGGCGGGCGGCTCGCTGGAGGATCCGGCGCCCGGGGTGAACATCGGCCTCACCTTCTTTCAGAACGCGGCGCTGATCGGCGCCGCGCTGTTCTTCGCGCACATGGCCGGGCGCCCGGCGGCGGCAGACTTCGGTCTGCGCTCGCCGGCCGACGGCATCGCCGACCGGCGCGAACGGCTCAGGGCGCTGCGTCGAGCGGCCGGACTGCTGCTCGGCCTGTGGATCGGCTTCTACATCGTGAGCGCGATCTGGACGGCGGCGCTCGGGCTCCAAGACGAACGCCAGACGCTTCCCGACACGCTCGGGATCGAAGGCTCGGCGGTCAACCTCGCGCTCGTCGTGGTGCTGATCACGGTGGTGGCCCCGGTTGGCGAGGAGCTCTTCTTCCGCGGCTACTTCTTCGGAGCGCTGCGCAACTGGAAGGGCTTCTGGCCTGCGGCGATCATCACGGGCGCGGTCTTCGGCGCGATCCACATCGGTTCGTCGCCGATCGGCTTCACGGTGCCGCTGGCGTTCTTCGGCTTTGCGCTGTGCCTGCTCTACGAGCGGACGGGCTCGCTGTATCCGAGCATCGCGCTGCACGCGCTCAACAACTCCGTCGCGCTGGGGCTGACGCAGGGGTGGTCCGCGGAGATCCCGTTCGTGATGGTCGGATCGGTGATCGCGTCGCTGACGCTCACGCGCGGACTCGGCCGCGTGCTGCAGGCCAGATCGCGCAGCGGCACCGGACCATTCCCGCAGCCCGCCGCGCGAGCGTGAACGCGCCAGGAAGTGGCGTGGCCGTCGAGGCCGCGTGAGATAGTCCCGCCATGCGCCGTCTCGTCATCGTCACCGCCATCGCCGCGAGCGGCCTCGCCCCGTCCGCGGCCTCCGCCCAGCAGCAGGCGCCGCCCGCGCCTGTGCAGCCCGTTCAGACGCAGATGCAGGTCACGCTCGACCGCGTCGGCGGCTCGCGATCGACGACGCTGTCGGGCTCGAGGATCCGCATCCGCGGCACCGTCGGAACCTACGTGGTCAGCGAGCGGGTGACCCTGCGCTTCTACTTCGATCGCAAGAGGGTGCGCACGAAGACCCTCGCGATCCTGCCCGGACCCAACGGCACGGGCACCTTTGCGATGTCCTACAAGGCCGAGCGCTCGGGGCGCCTGGTCCTGCGCGCGGTCCACGCGCCGACCGCGGCGCTCGGCGAGCTGCGCGCGACGCCGCCCTCCGTCGACGTGCTGCCTCGCAGGGTCACCTCCAAGAGCCGCGGGCGCATCGTGCGGGTGCTGCAGGGCAGGCTGAGCCGGCTCGGCTACGTCGTCGGAAGGCGCGGCTCCTACGACGCGCGCACCGCGCGAGCGGTGCTGGCGTTTCGGAAGGTGACCGGCATGCGACGCACGACCGACGCCTCGGTGTCGGTCATGCGGCGCATCGCCCGCGGAGAAGGCGCATTCAGGGTCCGCCGCGCCGACCACGGGCGCCACATCGAGGCCGACCTGACGCGGCAGGTCATCGCCCTGATCTCCGGCGGCAAGGTGCAGCGCATCTATCCCACCTCCTCGGGCACGTCACGCACACCGACCGTCCTGGGGTCATTCCGCGTCTACCGCAAGGACCCCGGCATCAACTCGCTGGGCATGGTCGACTCGGCGTACTTCATCCGCGGCTACGCGACGCACGGCTTCGCGTCGGTGCCGATCTACCCCGCCAGCCACGGCTGCCTGCGGGTGCCGGTTCCCGACGCGCGTAGCCTCTTCAATTGGATCGCGATCGGAACGCCGGTCGACGTCTACTACGGCCCGAAGCCGTAGGAGGCCCCCCGGGCCCGGTGATGCGGGCCACCGGGCTCGAGCCGCGACCGTGCGTGAATCGCCCGACGAACGCGAGCAGGAAGCCGTAGAAGAACAGCGCCAGAAACGTCGGCACGGCGCGCTGGACCCAGCGGCTGCGGTCGTCGGCGATCCCGGCGAACGGCGAGAGCAGGACGTCGTTGGCGTCGTCGATGACCTCGCGGATGGTGCTGCTGCGGCGTTCGCGCAGACGTTCGCCGGCGGCAGTCGGGGCGGCGCGCTCGAAGCCGGCGAGCTCGTCGGTCTGCGTCGTCGAGGCCCGGCCCATCTCGTCGATCGCGAACAGGCCGAAGCCCAGGCAGATGATGACGCTGAGGACGATGGCAAGGGTTCGCAACGCGCGTTCGATCACGCCCGTAAGGTTCGCAAGACGATGGATGCCACTGGACGTTTGGCCGACGAGCTGCGCGAGCACGCCCTGATCATCGGCGAGGTCACGCTGACCAGCGGGGCGACGGCGCAGTACTACGTCGATGCCAAGCGGGCGATCCTGCGCCCGGCGGGCTTCGCGGCCGTCGGCGAGCTCGTTGCCCAGCGGGCCGCTCACTGGGGCGCCACCGCCGTCGGCGGGATGACGATGGGAGCCGACCCCGTCGCCTGCGCGGCGCTCGCCGGTGGCGCCGACGTGAAGGTCTTCTTCGTGCGCAAGGAGGTCAAGGCCCATGGGCTGTCGCGCCGCATCGAGGGCCCGTTGCTGAGCCCCGCGGACCGCTGCCTGGTCGTCGAGGACGTCGTCAGCACGGGCGGCTCGACGATCAAGGCGATCGAGGCCCTGCAGGAGGCCGGCCACGAGATCTGCGGCGTCGTCAGCGTGCTCGATCGCCTCGCCGGCGGCGGGCAGCGCATCGAGGCGGCTGCGGGAGCGCCCTACGCGGCGCTCGTCACCATCGATGACGTCTATCCGCAGCGCCCCGATCGCTGACCAGGCCCATGACACCTGCGCGGGAAGCGATCCGCGCCGCGGCGGCGGCCCCGGTAGCCGGTCTGATCGCCGATCGGCGCGACGTGCTGGTCGCCGCCGGTCTGCGGCGTGCCGGTTGACGGACCCGCCAGGACGATCATCCGGCCACGCCGGAGGCTCGCGGGATCAGTCGTCGAGATCGACGCGGATCGTCAGCAGCTCGGTGCCCATCGCCCGCACCGCCGCGGCGTTGAGCTTTGACATGTGGCGCTGTCGCGCGAGCGGATCCTCCCCGGCCAGGACGGTGGCCGAGCCCGAGCGCCAGCGGCGGCCGATCCGGATCCGCACGCGCGGGTCGGCTTCGATGTTGCGCACGTACGCGGCCTTGCGGCCGTGCTCGGCGACGATCCAGAACGTGCCCGTCGCTCGGTCCAGACCCTTGCTGACCGGCGTGCGGCGCGGCTGGCCGCTGCGGCGACCCGTCGTCTCCAGCAGGCAGACGGTCGGCACAAGACCGTACGCGGCGAGCGCCTTGATCGGCGGGTTGAGCAGCTTCACCTGCAGCGCGGTGATCCGCCTGCGCTTGCGATCCTCGGAGGTCGGCACGGGCGCGAGTCTAGTACCGGTCTCGCAACGCCCCGAGCTGGATTCGAACCAGCGGCCTTCCCCTTAGGAGGGGGACGCTCTGTCCAGCTGAGCTATCGGGGCCGGTGCGGCGCAGTGGAGGATACGGGCGCGCCCGTACGAGCAGCGCGGCGGTCATGCCCGGCGCACCCGCGGATCCAGGAGGGCGTAGAGGGTGTCGACGACGAGGTTGGCGACGATGATCAGCGCTCCGAGCAGGACCGTCCCGTGGATCATCGGCAGGTCGGCGTTCTCGATCGACTCGAACGCGAGCAGGCCGGTGCCCGGAATGTTGAAGACGCTCTCGGTCAGCACCGCGCCGCCGAGCGCGATCAGCCGCGGGCGTTGGCACTCACCTCAACGAGGTGTACGACATGTCCCAGGCGCCCGTGAACCGGTTCACGACCCCCTTGACGTCCGCCGAGGCGATGTTGATCGAGTTGTCCCAGATCCAGGGGACGACGTACGCGCGGCCCGTCACGATGCGATCGACCTCGCCGTAGAGCTTCGCGCGCTGCTGCGGATCGGTCTCCTGGGCGGCGATGTCCAGCGCCGCGTTGAGCTCGGGATCGTCGACCTGCGCGGCGTTGGGACTGAACTGCGGCTGGATGCTGTCACCGCTGAAGACCGGGGCGAGCAGCGACTGCGCGTCGAAGAAGTCCTTCGCCCAGCCGCCGTTGGGACAGACCGCGACCTTCGCCGTCGGCCGGCCGCAGAACTTCTCGCTCACCGTCGTGGCCGAGAACTGGCGGAAGGTGAACCGAAAGCCGATCTTCTCGAGCTGGCTGCGCAGCGCGACGGCCGCGGCCGACCCGGGCCGCCCGTTCTCGCCCACCATCAGCAGCGGCGGCCCGCTGTAGCGGCCACTGGCAAAGCCGGCCTTGCGCAGATATGACGCCGCCAGCTTGAGGTCGGCCTTCGGCGACGTCATGAAGTCGAACGTGCCCTTCGCGCCGCCCGCCTCCTCGTGGCCGGGGATCCCCGGCGGCAGGAAGTGCGTGGCGATCGGCCCGAGGGTCTCGCCTCCGCGCGTCAGCCGCAGGGCGGTGCGGTCGATGGCCGCGGCGACGGCCCGCCGGACGCTGACGTTGTCAAACGGCTTGACCGTCGTGTTCAGCGCGACGAAGCGGTTGCCCTGGTTGGGGTCGACGGCGACCTGGTTGCGGCGCGTCGACAGCGCGGAGCGCAGGATGTTGACCGGCGGGGCCGAGAAGTCGCCGTTGGCCTGTCCCCTGCCCGACAGGATCCGCCTACTCGCGAGTTCGATGTCGTTACCGCCCAGGAAGGTGATCTTGTCCAGATAGGCGGGGCGGAAGTCCGTGTCGGCGTCCCAGCTGGGGTTTCGCACGAGCTCCAGGCGGCGACCGGACTTGTAGCCGGTGATCGTGCCCTTGGCGTCGTTGGGGATCATGTACGGACCCGTGAAGACCTGATGGCGACCGTAGGTCGAGACCTCCTTGGCGTCGAATGTGCGCGCGTAGTCCTTGGGGACGGGCACCGATGCGGGCAGCGCCAGCGCCTGGCCTGTGGAGATCACCCCGACGGGCTCGTTGAGGTTGAGCACGAGCGTGCTGTCGTCGGGCGTCTCGATCCCGGAGATCTCGCTGGCGTCGCCGGACTTCAATGCGCGCACGCCCTTGATCTTGCTGAAGTACAGGTCCGCGTAGGAGTTGCCGACCGACGGCAGGAAGATGCGCTCGAGCGCGTACTTCACGTCGGCGCTGATCACCGTGCGGTCCTGCAACGGCGTGCTGTACGTGACGTCGGAGCGGATCTTGATCGTCACGGTCTTGCCGTCGTCTGAGGTCTCGGGCAGGCCCGTCGCCAGATCGGGGGTCGGCGAGGTGGCGTTGGGCTCCCAGCCGTACAGCCCGCGCTGAGCGGGGTGATGGATGGCCTCGTACTCGTAGACGTAGTACGAGCTGCCGGGATCGAGGCCGAAGACGTCGCCGGTGGACAGGACCGTCAGCGCCCCACCGCGCTTGCCGCTGGTGTCGGTGACGTCGGAGGCCTGGCCGGACTCGCCGGGCCCGTCGTCGCCACAGCCGGAGCCCAGCAGGGCGGCGCAGATCAGGGCGCAGGTCGCGAGCAGGCGTGGTCGGCGTGCGAGCATCAGGCGGTCCTCGGATCCAGGGCGTCGCGCAGGCCGTCGCCGACGACGTTGAAGGCCGGCACCGTCAGCAGCAGCGCCAGGCTCGGGAAGGTCGTGTACCACCACGCGGAGCTGAAGCGGTCCGTCGCATCGGCGAGCATCGCGCCCCACGACGGCGAGGGCGGCTGCACGCCGACGGCGAGAAACGACAGCGGCGCGGCGATCGCGATCGCGACAGACCAGAACAGCGCCAGCGGCGACCTGGCGAGCGAGCCGTCAAGGCCGTCCCCAAGCCCAGGACTCGCGGCATTCATGGCGCGTACCCTACGCGCACCACTACGCGTCCGCTGCCGCTGGCGATCTCGGCACTCGCGGGCGGCCGAACGGTCCCAGTCCGGTGATTTCCGGACTCAGTCGAGGTGCTCGACGACGTCCTCGAGCGGTGCGCGCTGCGGCGCGCGCGGCCGCTGGCGCGGATGCCCGAGATGCAGCAGGCCGAGCACGCGCTCGCCGTCGGGGATCCCGACCGCCGCGCGGCCCGCGGGCTCGCGCAGGATCGCCGGCGTGCGCCAGTAGCCCGCCAGCCCGCGACCGTGAGCGGCCAGCAGGACGGCGAAGGCCGCGGCCGCCGTCGCGCACACGTCCTCCTCGTCGAGCACCTCGTCGCCGGTCTGCGCCGCGGAGACGGCCACGAGCGTCGGCGCGCGATCGAGCTTGGCGGCGGCGATCGGATCGTCGGCGGCCGCCTTGAGGCGCTCCAGCGTCTGCGGGCCGAGCACGCGGAAGCGCCAGGGGTTGGTGAGCTTGTGGTTGGGCGCCCAGCGCGCGAGATCAAACAGCTCGTCGAGCGTCGCCCTGTCCACCGGCGCCGGCGCGAAGACCTTGTGCGTGCGCCGCGTGCGGATGGCCTCCTCGAGCTCCACTACTCGTCGTCGTCCTCATACAGCGACTCCTGTGCGAGCTCCTCACCGCCGGCGTCGAAGAGCTTGCATGCCAGGGTCGCGCCGTCGTAGCCATCGGGGGCCAGCAACGTGAAGCGCTCCTCGACGAGCGTGCACTGGTCCACCGTCAGGCCCGACAGCTCGGCGGTCACGATCTGACCGCCGCCGACCAGCGGGCGGCCCCAGACGAGCGTCATGTCGGCGCTCCTCTCGTGCTCGCCGCGCCAGACGCCGACGACCTCCTCGCACAGGTCAAGCTCCCAACCGGGGTTCTCGGCCGCGGTCTCGGTCGTGAAGTCGGCTACCGCCGCGAACTCGCCCGGCTCGCGATCCTCGCCACCGGGCCGATAGGACACGTAGCCGAAGAGCTCATAGCCCGTCGAGGTGATGGTGGTCGCGGGGACGTAGGTGCGTCCGTGCCAGGTGCGGTCGGGATGAAAGACGATCTCGCCGGGCTCGCCGAGGCCGTCCTCCTCCTCGTCGAGCGGGTCGCACGCCCCGAGGAAATGGCGCGTGAGTGTGGCCGCCCAGCGGCCATCGGGCAGCGGTTCCTGCGGCGGCTCGGCGACGAAGCGGCAGACGGGATTGGGATCGACGGGCATGGCGCGGGAGTCTATGTCGTGATCGCGACGCCACGAATCACCCGGGAAGGTCGACCGAGAAGCGCCCGACGACGGCCTGCCCCTCCGGCACACCGCGGAGCACCATGAGAAACGCGGGCACCTGTTCTGGACCGTCGGGTTGCGGACGGTACGTCACGATCCCGCGGACGGTGCCACGACACCGCGACGGCAGATACGTCGTGTAGCGCACCACCTCCCCGGCATCGACATCGCGATTGACCGAACCCGACGAGACGGCCCGGCAGCCCGCGCCGCTGCGGGGACGCACCCCGACGAGATAGAGCCTCTGCGCGTCGGCGCTCAGCCTCGCGCGAAAGGCAATCGTGAGCTTCCACATGCGAGGGATCTCGACACCGACGGGCACGCGGGGCCAGGGCGGCTTGACGGGCTTGCGCGATACGGTCGCGCGCACCGGCGTGCTCACCTGCCCTGCGTTCACGCGCGGACCGCTGGGAGCGACGTAGCCCACGGGGGGACACGGTTTCGCTCCCCCGAGCGCGCGCGGCGAACGGATCCGGCAGATCGGCGCGTCGTCATAGTGGACGCTGGCAAGCCCGCTCAGCGGTGTCGGGCTGGGGACGAACCGGCCGCTGGGACGGCGTGTGGCGCTCGGGCGCAGCACGACGAGATATCCCCGGTCGGGTCCGTGCGTCCGCGCGGTGATCTCACGCCCGGTGGCGTCGTCGTAGGTGACGCTCCTTCCGCGCGGCCCGAGCAGGCCGAAGTAGAGGATGCGCTCGTCAGCGGCCGGGCAGCGAGGTTGAGCCGGCCGACGAGGGGCCCCGGACGGACGCGGCGGCTTGCCCACCCCCGATAGCCGACACGCTCCGGCCAGGGCGCTTGCCGGCAGACCCTGGTAGGAGACCGCGAGAAAGACGTGACCCGCGCCGTCGGGCTGCTGACACTGCGCCTGGGTCAGCACGTCTGCTGGAAGCTCATGGAAGCGCCCGTCGTTGCCGAACGCGCCGTCCTGGCCGAGCACACCCAGCTTGTCGTCGACAACCCGCCCGACCTGCACGCAGCCCAGGCCACGCGTGGTGCGCAGCGTGCGCATCCCCCATGGCGGGCCGCCGTCGGGGTCGGCGACGCGCAGATCGAGCAGGTCGATCGTGGCGGGCTTGGGCTTGCCAAGGCCCTCGTCGGCCCTGAACGCGAGGCCGGGCGGGTTGCGCACCGGCTCGCCCGTGAGGATTGCGCTCGCGGCCATTGCCGCCGCAGCCACCACGAGCATCCCCGGAACGACGAGCAACGGCAGCCGGCGGCGCCGTCTGCGCGCGCGCCGCGGCGGCGGCTGCTCCCGCTCGACGCGTTCGAACTCGTCGCCAAGTTCCTGCAGGGCCTTCAGGGGCTTGTCCATGATTCCTCCGCGGCGTTCAGAGACGTCTTCGGTTCAAGCGCAGCGGACAGCGCGCGCAGCGCCCGGGAGACGCGGGCGCGCGCCGTCGCCTCGGTGATCCCCAGCGAGCACGCGACCTCCGCGTAGGAGCGCTGCTCGACGACGCGCAGGCGTAGCGCGTCGCGCTGGTCGGCATTCAGGCGCGCCAGCTGCTCGCCGAGCTCGGCGCGGATCGCCTGCAGGCCGGCGCGCCGTTCGATCTCCTCGGCCTGATCCGGATCCAGCTGGGGCATCTGGATCGCCAGGCGCCGCAGCGCGCGGCGGTCCAGGGCGCCCCGGCGCAGGTAGCGAGCGATCTGGCGCCGCGCGATCGTCAGCAGCCACGCGCGCGCCTGCGCTCGCGTCGTGCCGCGAAAGGAGGCGCGCCCCCTGAACGCCTGCGCGAAGGTCTCGGCCGTGATGTCCAGCGCGGTCTCCGCGTCCAGCACGCGCCGCGCGCAGAACGTCAGGACGAGCTCGGACTCGCGGCGGTAGAGCGCGACGAACCCGCCGGGCTCACACAGCGCGACCCGCAGGCCGCCTTCGTCGTCTGAGCGGGTCATCAACTCAAGCGTGGCGAGGAGACCAGATCGCGTGACGAGCTACAGCTCGAGCAGCAGCGTCACCGGACCGTCGTTGACGAGCTCGACGGCCATGTCGGCGGCGAACACGCCGCCCCGCGCGCCGAGCCGCGCGCGGAAGCGCTCGTACAGGGGCTCGGCGATCTCGCCCGGCGCCGCGGCGACGTAGGACGGACGGTTGCCCCTGCGGGCGTCGCCGTAGAGCGTGAACTGACTGACGACGAGCGCCTCGCGCTCCCCCAGCGGCTCGTTCATGCGGCCCGCGGCGTCTGGAAAGACGCGCAGGGCGCGCACCTTGTCGGCGAGGCGATCCGCGGTGGCCTCCCCGTCGTCGTGCGTCACGCCGAGCAGCACGAGCAGCCCCGCCCGATCGACGCGACGACCTCGCCATCGACGCACACCGAGGCGCTCGTCACCCGCTGGACGAGCGCCCGCATCGCCTCACCTCAGCCGAAGAAGACCTCGGCGGTGGCAAACAGCTCGGGATCGAGCAGCTTGGGCTCGGCGAGCGCGTCCTCCAGCGGGACCATCTCGATCGAGGTGCCCTTCAGCGCGGTCATCATCCCGAACTGGCCACTGGACGCCGCGTCGATCGCGGCGACGCCGAAGCGGCTGCCGAGCACGCGGTCGAAGGCCACCGGCGAGCCCCCGCGCTGGATGTGGCCGAGCACCGTCGCGCGGGACTCGAAGCCCGTGCGCTCCTCGATCTCCTTCTCCAGCTCGAACGCGATCCCGCCGAGGCGCGCGTGGCCGAAGGAGTCGACGGTGTCCGCGGCCGTCGCCGCGTCGCCGCCGTCTGAGCGCGTCGCGCCCTCGGCGACGACGACGATCGAGAAGTTCTTGTGCGTCGTCTCGTGACGGTGGCGCAGGTGGTCGCAGACCTCCTCGACGTCGAATGGGCGCTCGGGCACGAGGATCACGTCGGCGCCGCCGGCGAGGCCGGCGTAGCAGGCGATCCAGCCGGCATCGCGGCCCATGACCTCGCAGACGATCACGCGGTCGTGAGACTCCGCCGTGGAGTGCAGGCGGTCGATCGCCTCCGTGGCGATCTGCACGGCGGTCTGAAAGCCGAACGTGAAGTCCGTCGCGTTGAGGTCGTTGTCGATCGTCTTGGGCACGCCGACGGTCGGAAAGCCCGCCGCGTTGAGCTTGCGCGCGACGCCGAGCGTGTCATCCCCGCCGATCGGGATCAGCACGTCGATCTCGCGCTCCTTCAGCGACGCGAGCACGCGTTCCTCCCCGTTCTCGGTCTTGTAGACGTTCGTGCGCGACGTGCCGAGGATCGTCCCGCCGCGATGCAGGATCCCACTCGTGTTCTCGCGCGTGAGCGCGATGGCGTCGTTGTCCAGCACGCCCTTCCAGCCGCGCCGGAAGCCGTACAGCTCGTGGCCGTAGGTGTCGAGCCCCTTGCGAACGATTCCGCGGATGACGGGGTTGAGTCCTGGGCAGTCGCCGCCGCCCGTGAGAAGTCCGATTCGTGCCATGGCGCCATCGTATGTGGCGCGGCGCAAACGCCGCTGGTCGCCATCGGGCATTGACAGGGTTCAGGATCGGTTAGGGTGACCTTCGTAGGGCTACCTAACCTCAAGGAGGCGGTGTTGCGCAAGCAGGTCCTCGGCGTGTTCATTGTCGTGCTGGCAACGACCGGTGCGCTCTCGGCTTGTGGAGATTCGGGCTCTGACGAGCTGCTGATCTACAGCGGCCAGCACGAGCAGACGATGGCGCTGCTGACCGAGGACTTCACGCGCCGCACCCAGATCGAGACCAAGATTCGCCGCAACAGCGAGTCCGCGCTGGCCAACGCGCTCCTGCGCGAGGGCTCCTCCTCCCCCGCCGACGTCTTCATCACCGAGAATCCTCCGGCGCTGACGGTCGTCCAGCGCAAGGGCCTGTTCGCCAAGGTCGACGCCGCCACCCTCGCGAATACCGAGAAGCGCTTCAGCAGCTCGTTCGGCGACTGGGTCGGGGTCTCGGCGCGCTCGGCCGTGCTCGTCTACAACCCCGAGAAGCTCACGGCCTCCCAGCTGCCCACGCAGTTGACGCAGCTCGCCGGACCGCGGTGGAAGGGGTCGGTCGGCATCGCGCCCGCGGAGTCGGACTTCCAGCCACTGGTCACGGCGCTCGGCAAGCTCGAGGGCGACGACGCGGTCGCGTCCTGGCTGACGGGGATGAAGACCAACGCCAAGCTCTACGACGGCAACGTGGCGATCGTCAAGGCCGTCAACCGCGGCGAGATCTCCGCAGGGTTGATCGACCACTACTACTACTACCGCGCGCGAGACGAGATCGGCGCCAAGCGGACGATCGCCCGGCTGCACTACTTCGCCGCCGAGGACGCGGGCTCGCTCGTCGACGTCTCCGGCGCAGCGGCGCTGAAGTCCAGCGACAAGCCCGAGGACGCTCAGCGCTTCCTGGCCTACCTCGTCAGCAAGCCGGCGCAGGAGATCATCGCCAAGAGCGAGAGCTACGAGTACCCGATCGCCTCCGGGGTGCGCACGCAGCGCGCGATCAAGCCGTTCTCCGAGCTCAAGCCGCCGGACATCGGCGTCGACGATCTCGGCGACGGGCGCGCCGCGCTTCGCCAGCTGCAAGACGCCGGGCTGCTCTGATCGCGATGGCCGCCGGGATGCCCCACCGATGACGGGAGCCACCGTAGCCCTGGGCCGCCGCCGCCGGCGCGCCTCGCGCCGCCGCGCTCCCAGCGTCCTGCTGGCGCTCGGGCTGCTGACGGCGACGCTGTCGCTGATCCCGCTCGTCTTCCTCGGGCTCGAGGTCCGTCACATCGACGCGTCGGAGATCAACCGGCTCCTGCTGCGCTCCCACGTCGGCCACCTGCTCGGCAACACGCTGGGCCTCGTGGTCGCGGCGAGCATCCTGTCGGCGGTCATCGGGATCGCCGCGGCGTGGTGCGTCGAGCGCACCGACATCCCGGGCCGCCGCACGTGGATGGTCGTGCTGGTCCTGCCGCTCGCCGTCCCCGAGTTCGTCTCGAGCTTCGGATGGGTGTCGTTCTTCCCCTCGATGCAGGGCTTCTGGGGCGCGCTGTTCGTGACGGTCCTGGCCTATTTCCCGTTCGTCTTCCTGCCTGCGGCCGCGGTCCTGCGCGGGATCGATCCGGCGCTGGAGGAAAGCGCTCGCAGCCTGGGCCTCAGCGCGTGGTCGACGTTTCTGCGCGTCACGATGCCGCTGCTGCGCCTGCCGGTGCTCGGAGGGATGCTGATCATCGCGCTGCACCTGCTCGCCGAGTACGGCGCGTTCGCGCAGCTGCGCTTCCCGACCTTCGCGACCGAGATCTATGCCCAGTACGAGATCGGCTTCGACGGCGCCAGCGCAGCGCTGCTGTCGCTCGTGCTCGTCGCGCTCTCCGTGATGTTCCTCGTCGGCGAGCTGTTCGCGCGCGGCCGTGCGCGCTACGCGCGCATCGGCAGCGGCGCGCAGCGCACGCGAACGCGCGTCGCGCTGGGACGCCGGACGCCGCTGGCGGTCGGCAGCCTCGGGCTGCTCGGAGCGCTGTCGCTGGGCGTGCCGCTGGCGGCGCTGGTCTACTGGTCGGCCAGCGGGAACTCGTCCACGCTGCCCGACGCCTCGGTGATCGACGCGACGATCACGACGCTGCAGTTCGCGCTCGCCGCCGCGATCCTGACGGTCGCGCTGGCGTTGCCCGTGGCGTTGCTGGCGATCCGCCGCCGCGGCGTCACCTCGACGCTGATCGAGCGCTCGACGTACATCGCGCGGGCGCTGCCGGGGGTCGTCATCGGCCTCGCGCTCGTGTCCTTCAGCATCCGCAGCGCGCCCGGGCTCTACCAGACGGTGCCGCTGCTGATCGCCGGCTACGCGATCCTCTTCCTGCCGCTCGCGCTGATCGCCATCCGCGGCCCGATCGCGCAGCTCGCGCCGCGCATGGAGGACGTCGCGCGCAGCCTGGGCCTCGGCCCGCTCCGCGCGTTCGCGCGCACGACGCTGCCGATGCTGCGCTCCGGCCTCGGCGCTGCCGCGGGCCTGGTCTTCCTGTCGACGGTCACCGAGCTGACGGGCACGCTGCTGCTGCGGCCGACCGGGATGGAGACGCTCGCAACGCAGTTCTGGACCTACACGGCGAACCTCTCCTACGGCGCCGCGGCGCCGTACGCGGCGATCATGGTGGCGATCTCCGCCGTGCCCGCCTACCTGCTCATCCGCCGGCTGGATCTCTCCGCGACATGAGCGCCCTCTGCGTCCGAGGCGTCAGCAAGTCCTACGGATCGGTGTCGGTCCTGCGCGACCTGGACCTCGAGATCGCCTCCGGCGCCTTCGCCGCCGTTCTCGGCGTGTCGGGCTGCGGCAAGAGCACGCTGCTGCGATTGCTCGCGGGCTTCGACACGATCGACGAGGGCGCCATCGAGATCAACGGGATGCGCGTCGACGACGGGACGCGGCACATCGCCCCCAACCACCGGCGCGTCGGCTTCGTGCCTCAGGAGGGCGCGCTCTTTCCCCATCTCGACGTTCGCGCCAACGTCGCGTTCGGCCTGCCGCGAGCCCAACGCGGCGGCCCGCGACCCGACGAGCTGATCGCGCTCGTCGGCCTCGGCGGCCTGGAGCGCCGCCGTCCCAACGAGCTCTCCGGCGGCCAGCAGCAGCGTGTTGCGCTCGCGCGCGCGCTGGCGACGAAGCCCGACGTCGTGCTGCTCGACGAGCCGTTCTCGGCGCTGGATCCCGAGCTTCGGGCGAGCACGCGCGCCGAGGTTCGCGCGACGCTCAAGGGCCTCGGAACGACGGCCGTGCTCGTCACGCACGACCAGGAGGAGGCGCTGTCCTGCGCCGACACCGTCGCCGTCCTGCAGGACGGGACGATCTCCCAGGCCGGCACCCCGCGCGAGCTCTACCTGACGCCGTGCAACGTCGCGCTCGCCCGCTTCCTCGGCGAGGCCAACGTCCTGCCGGCGCGCCTGGACGCAGGCAACGCGCAGACCCAGCTCGGAGCGCTGCGCCTGCGCGTCGCGGCGCCGGACGCCAGGCCGCGAAACGGCGTCGTCGTGCTGCGTCCGGAGGAGCTCATGATCGCTGCCGCCAACGGCTCGGGTCCGGCGAACGCCGTCGTGACGCACGTCGAGTACTACGGTCACGACGCGCGCATCGAGCTGCTCTGCGAGCACCCGGAAGGCGACTTCTCGCTCGTCGCGCGCACCACCGGCATCGACGCTCCGTCGATCGGGGAGCGCGTCGTGTGCTCGGCTCGCCGCAGCGCGCATGCGCTCTGAGCGACGACGCTCGCGACCGGCCGGCACCGTCGCGGTCAACCCAGGGCGTAGCGCACGATCGCCCTCCTGAGGGCGTCGAGGGTGGGGAACTCCCCCTGGCGCACGATCCTCTGCATGCCCGTGGCGTCGAAGAACACCGTCACCGGCAGCGAGCGCGAGCCGAAGCGCCCGACGGCGATGTTGCTGCGCGGGTCATAGAACGAGGGGTAGGGCATCGGATAGCGCGCCGCGAGGCCGCGCGCGGCCTCGCGCTCGTCGGCGACGTTGATGCCCAGGAACGCGACCCGCGCGCCGAGCCTGTTGGCCTCGCGCTGAAGCAGCGGCAGCTCCCTGCGACACGGGCCGCACCACGACGCCCACATGTTCACGACGACCGGATGTCCGCGCAGGTCGCGCAGCTGCTGGTCCAGCGCCTTGCGCCCACCGTCGCGCAGGACGTTGACCTGGCGGCGCAGCGCGGCGAGCGGTGCCGGAGCACCCGCGATCGGCATCGAGACCGCTGCCCGCGAGAGCGCCGACAGCGGGCGCGTCGACGCCCCCGTGCCATCGCGCGCCTGGCGCAGACCGATGGTCAGCGCTGCGACGAGGGCCAGCGCGCAACAGGTGATCACGGCGATACGCACGGCAAACAGCGTGGCAGACCGTGTGGGAGGTTGTCCGCAGTATTCGCTATGCTGCGCGCCAGCGAGTAGGACCGGTCTCCGTACGAGACGCCTTATCGCATCGACCGGGCTCGTCCCGGCGTCCCGGATCGCGACGACGTTGCGCGCGACCCGCATCACCCGAGCAGGAAGCCGATTTTGGCTGATCCCATGCCAGTGGCCTCAGCGGCCACGTCCGTACCCACATCCGCCGACATCTCGCGAGCTGAATCGTTCACTCGCGAAGCATTCGTGCACGCCGGCGAGACTCCCGAGGACGCGCTCGCGCCCGGCAGCGCCCGCCGCCGCGCACTCAAGGCGGCGCTGAAGGAGATCGACGCCGGGGCAACGGTCCCGACCGCGGCGTGGCGACGGCGCTACTCGTTGATGCTCGGCCTCGAGCGCGTGCTCTCCGACGACGAGCCCAAGCTCGCGGATGGCACCTCGCTGAACCCCCACCAGGTGGACGCCCTGTCGGGCACGCTGACGGCGCTGCTCGCCGAGGCCCAGCGCAACGGCGCCTCACCGGTCAGCAGCGCGGCTCCCGTGCTCGCCGTCGACGACGAGCCACGCGACTACGAGGACGAGCCGCAGGCGGTCGTCGAGGAGGACGACGACGAGCCCGACGATGACGATGACGACGACGAGCCCGAGGACCTCTCCCCGCTGGACATCGAGATCGATCTCGGCGAGGAAGACGGCGACTCCGAGGACGACGACGGCGACTCCGACGAGGACGACGACGACGCTGCGGAGAGCACGTACGACGAGGACCAGCTCGACGAGGCTCCCGAGGATCCCAGCGCCCACAAGCGCTTCTGGTTCGAACACGCGACCGGCGCCGGCAAGACCGTCGCCGCGATGGGCTTCGTCGACGCCTCACGCACCGGCGGCATCCTGATCCTCACCCACCGGCGCAACCTCGTCGACCAGTTCCACGGCGAGCTCAAGCAACGCGGCTATGCCAAGCGCATCACGCCGGCGCTGCTGCAGGGCCAGGACAACGCCGCCGGCCCGGTGACCGTCGAGACCTACCAGTGGTTCGTGCGCAATGCCGGCAGGATCTCCGACGCCTACTCGATCGTCATCTGCGACGAGGCCCACACCGCGCTGGGCGAGAAGACGAGCGCCTCGATCCGCTCCTGGACGGGGCCGATCTTCATCGGCATGACGGCCACCGGCGCCCTCATCGCCCGTCACGTCACCGACCTCTTCCCGACGCAGACCTCGCGCTTCGATCTCGCGCAGGCGGCGCGCCGCGGCGTCATCTCCCCGCTGCGATGCATTCGCATCCCGCCCGGCGTCGGCGTGAAGACGATCGCCAACGTGCCCCTGCGCCGCGGCGAGGTGGACGTCGAGTTCGACCAGGACATGCTCGCCGAGCTGCTGGATCAGGGGCCCTTCAACTTCGCGGCGGCCGACCTGTACAAGACGCGCTTCAACGGCGTGCCGGGCGTCATCTACGCCGCCGGCGTCAAGCACGCCTACAACCTCGCCGAGGCGTTTCAGGCGCAGGGCGTCAAGGCCGTCGCCGTTTCCGGCGAGACGCGCAAGCGCGACCTCGCGGAGATCCTCGCGCGCTATGAGCGCGGCGACATCGACGTGCTCGTCAACGCGCAGCTGCTCGCCGAGGGCTGGAACTCGCCGCGAGCGACCGTCTGCATGCACCTCGCGCCGACGGCGTCCAAGCGCATATACCAGCAGCGCGTGGGCCGCGTCACCCGACGCAACCCCGGCAAGGAGGCCGGCATCGTCGTCGACTTCGTCTCCCCGGACACCAAGAACGACGACGCCGTCGTGACCCTGCACTCGCTGCTTGACCGCGACGTCTACCGCGGCGGCGCGATCGTCGTCGGACCCGTGCGCCGCGGCCGCGGGCGGCGACTGCGCGTCGAGCGCCGAGTGCTGCCGGTGACCAGCGACGAGGACCGCCGGATCGAGGTCTTCGAGCGCGAGCTGTGGCGTATCGCCGTCGAGCACCTGCCCTACGGCGAGCAGATCCAGTGGGCCGCGCTGGCGGGCGCGCGCGTCGCGCCGAGCGGCTGGCGCCGCGGCCGGGCGATGCTGCACTTCGACCGCGAGGGCGCGATCAAGCGCACGTTCCTGCTGACCGCCGTGCAGCGCAACACCAACCCGCAGCTGCGCCTGCGCGCGCTGCAGGAGATCGCCGGCTCGCGCGACGGCGAGGCCTTCGACGCCGCGATCGACGAGATCGGCGGCTGGACGCGCGAGGAGCGCCGCGAGGGCACGAAGGTCATGCTGCTCGCGCTCGCCGAGAAGCGCATCGGCCGCCGCGACCAGGCCAACGCCTGGATCTGGCGGCTGGCGTCCTACACACGCGAGGTGCACGAGGAGTACGCCGTGCAGCGCTGGCCGGAGACCAAGCGCCTGCTCGGGCTGCTCGTCAACTCCTCCGGAGCCGCGCACGCACGCAACGCCCGCCGCCTCGTCCACGCCGCGCGCAAGCAGGACCGGCGCCTCAGCGCTGCGCTGCTGGCCGCGGCGATCGCGCATTCGCCCGAGGGCGAGGAAGTGCTGCGCGGAGCCCGCACGCGCCTGGCGCGCAAGCCGAGCGCGCTGTCGCGCGAGCTGCTGCGAAACTTCCCCAAGGCGCGCGGCCGGCGCGGCAACCGCCGCCGGCGCAAGAAGGGCGCCGGTGACGCCACCGACGGTCATCAGCAGACCAGGCAGGGCGCCGACGCGCGCTCGGGCGACGCTGCGCGGCAGCGCACAGGCTCGCGACGGTCGCGGTCTCGCAACGGACGCGCCGCAAGGGACGCCGCGGCGGCCGCGGCGCAGGCGGGCGCCGGATCTGCCAAGCACGCCGAGCCCGCAGCGCAGGAGTCGACCAACGGCGCAGGCCCGCAGGCTGCAGAGCGCGAGCCCGGTGCCACGTCGCAGCGATCACGCAGGCGCACGCCCCCAACGCCTCCAAGCCCCGCGGACGAGGCCCGCGCCGTCGACGCGATCGCCGGAGCTGCGGCCGCCCTGGCCGCCATGCGCGCCACCAAGGACGCTGACCAGACACCGCCGAAGCCAGCAGCCGAGGTCAAGCCGGCGCCGGCGTCG
>JAJCYD010000009.1 GCA_029263125.1 Solirubrobacteraceae bacterium
GCTCGCGGCCTATGAGAAGCAATGGCCCCCGCAGATGGAGACGCGTACGATGTCCAGCATGGTCACGGTCCAGCGCATGACCGCGCAGGAGTACCTCGCGACGCCGGACGAGACGGTGCGTTCCGAGCTCGTCGAGGGTGAAGTCATCGTGCATGGCCCGACCTCCAGGCATCAACTCGTGCTTCGAGAGCTCATCTACGCGCTGGAGGTCTGGACCCGAGCAGCGAGCGGACGCGGCGAGGTCTCGTTGCCGCTGGATGTCCTGATCGACGAGCGCAACGTCTTCTCGCCCGACCTGCTCTGGTACGCGGACGGCTGCGCGCCCGTCCGCGGTGACGAGCGCCCGTATCCGATCCCCGCACTCGCGGTCGAGGTCCGTTCGCCGTCGACCTGGCGCTATGACATCGGTGCGAAGAAGGCCGCCTACGAGCGCAACGGCCTGGCGGAGCTGTGGCTGGTCGACACGAGCGCCAGCGAGCTGTTCGTCTTTCGCCGCTCGGCGCCGAAGCACCCGACGTTCGACATCGCGCTCGAGCTCGCCGCGAACACGACGCTCGCCTCGCCGCTGCTTCCCGGCTTCGCGATCTCCGTCGGCACGCTGATCGACGGCTGACCCCGGATCCACGATCATCGGTGAGATCCGGGCTGAGGCGGGCGCCCCTTCTATCCTTCGCGCTCGCCATGGACGCCGAGCGCCGCTATGACCCCGCCGAGATCGAGCCCCGCTGGCAGCGCGTGTGGGCCGAGGAGGGCACGTGGGAGGTCGCCAACGACGCCACCGACCAGCGGCCGGCGTCCTACGTGCTGGAGATGCTGCCCTACCCCAGCGGTGAGCCGCACATCGGCCACCTGAAGGTCTACTCCGTCGGCGACGCGGTCGCGCACTTTCATCGGCGCACGGGCCGGCGCGTCCTGCACCCGATGGGCTATGACGCCTTCGGCCTGCCCGCCGAGAACCACGCGATCGCGACCGGGGTGCATCCGCGCGACTCGACCGCCGCCGCCATCGAGTCCTTTCAGAAGCAGTTCCGACGCTGGGGGATCTCGATTGACTGGACGCGCGAGTTCGGGACCCACGAGCCGCGCGTCTACCGCTGGACGCAGTGGATCTTCCTGGAGCTCTTCAAGCGCGGCCTGGCCTACCAGAAGCAGGCGGCGGTCAACTGGGATCCCGTCGAGGAGACCGTGCTCGCCAACGAGCAGGTCAAGGACGGTCGCGGCGAACGCTCCGGTGCGCTGGTCGAGGTGCGCCAGCTGACGCAGTGGTTCTTCGCGATCACCGAGTACGCCGACCGGCTGCTCGACGATCTGGTCGGCATCCGCTGGCCGGAGCACGTCAAGACGATGCAGCGCAACTGGATCGGACGCTCGGAGGGCGCCCAGGTCACCTTCGCCTGCGATGACCTGGGCACCGAGTACCCCGTCTTCACGACCCGTCCGGACACGCTGTTCGGAGCGACGTTCTTCGTCATGGCACCCGAGCATCCCGACGTCCTGCGCCTCGCCGAGGGCACCGGCCGCGAGCAGGCGGTGGCGGAGTACGTCAACCGCGCGCTGATCGCCGACAAGCAGCTTCGCGGCGACGCCGACAAGCCGAAGACCGGGGTCGCGCTGGGTCGCACCGTCACGAACCCCGTCAACGGCGAGCAGCTGCCGATGTACGTCGCCGACTACGTGCTGATGGAGTACGGCACCGGCGCGATCATGGCGGTCCCCGCGCACGACGAGCGCGACTTCGCCTTCGCACACGCCTACGAGCTGCCGGTCCGGCGCGTGATCTCCGACGCAGACCCCGACGGGGAACTGCCGTACACCGGCGACGGCCCACTCGTCAACTGCGGCCCCGAGTTCGACGGGCTCCCCAACCGCGAGGCGCTCGGCTCGATCGTGAGCTGGCTGGAGGGCCAGGGCACGGGCAGCGCCTCGGTGAACTACCGCCTGCGCGACTGGCTGATCTCGCGCCAGCGCTACTGGGGCACGCCGATTCCGATCATCCACTGCGCCGATTGCGGCCTCGTGCCCGTGCCCGACGCAGATCTTCCCGTGCTGCTGCCCGACGTCGAGGACTACAAGCCCAAGGGCCGTTCGCCGCTGGCGGCAGCCGAGGACTGGGTCAACGTCGCCTGCCCGTCGTGCGGCGCCGCAGCCAAGCGCGAGACCGACACGATGGACACGTTCGTCGACTCGTCGTGGTACTTCCTGCGCTACTGCGACGCCAACAACGACGAGGCGGCCTGGGACCCCGCGGCGGTCGCGCAGTGGATGCCCGTTGACCAGTACATCGGCGGCGTCGAGCACGCGATCCTGCACCTGCTTTACGCGCGCTTCTTCACGAAGGCGCTGAGCGATCTCGGCCACCTTCCGGCCGGCGTGCAGGAGCCCTTCGCGGCGCTCTTCACGCAGGGCATGATCCTGCGCGACGGCGACAAGATGTCCAAGTCCAAGGGCAACGTCGTCGCGCCCGCGCCGCTCGTGCAGCGATTCGGCGCGGACACCGCTCGCTGCTACATCCTCTTCATCGGCCCGCCCGACCAGGACGCCGACTGGTCGGACAACGGCGCCGAGGGCATGCACCGCTTCCTCGGCCGGCTGTGGCGCCTGTGCGCCGAGGCCGCCGACGAGCTGCCCGCCGAAGCGGTTCCCGACACGATCGGCGCCGACGACGAGCGCCTGCTGCGCAAGTCGGCATGGGCGATCGACAAGGTCTCAAGCGACATGGGCGAGCGCTTCAACTTCAACACGGCGATCGCCGCGGTGATGGAGCTCGTCAACGAGCTCACGCCCGCCAAGCGCGGCGAGGCCGCGCCCGGCAGCGTGCGCTTCGCGCTCGGCACGGCCGCGTCGCTGCTCTCGCCGTTCGCACCGCACGTCTCCGCCGACGCCTACCACCTGCTGACGGGCGAGCGCGTCTGGGAGCAGCCGTGGCCGGTCGCCGACCCCGCGCTCCTGCAGGCCGAGGGCTTCGAGCTCGTCTGTCAGGTCAACGGCAAGGTCCGCGACCGCGTGTCGGCCCCGACCGGCGCCTCACGCGACGAGTTGCTGGCGCTCGCGCGCGCCACACCGAAGATGCGCACCTACATCGACGGCCACGACGTGATCAAGGAGATCGTCGTGCCCGACAAGCTCGTCAACATCGTCGTGCGCCCGTAGTCAGCGCCGCCGGCCGACGATCGCGACCTTCACGCGCCCCGAACGCGTGAGCTGGGCCTGCGCCCTGACCGCGCAGAAGGCGATCGTGCGCTTGGGAAGCGGCAACGCCCGGTCGGCGGCCTTGGTCGTCGTGTAGGTCCCGCCGGGGGATGAGTCGTCCTCGCCGGTGGCGGTCTTCGGGCACGACAGGCCCCAGCTGACCTTCACCCGCTGCCGCGGGGCGGCGCTGACGCGGATCGCGATCGACGCCGGGCGTTCCACGATGCCCTTCGCGGTGGCCTTGGCGCGGCGGCCGGAGGTGCGCTCGCCGTTGATCTCGACGCGCTTGGTCTCGGGGGCGCCACCGGCCGGTTCGCCGTCGGTGCCACAGGCTGGGAGGGACAGCGCACAGGCCAGCGCTAGGAGTGGCGAGATCGGCCTCATGCCCGACATCCTGACGGCCGGGGTGCGGCGGGCACCCCGGCCGACAAGTCGGTCAGGCGGCTCGCGCCTGTGCAATCGCCGCCTTGAACGCTGCGCGTGCCGCCTTCCTTGCGGCGCGGTAGGCCACGCGTGCCGGACGCAGCTCGTCGCGGGCGGCCTTGCGCGCCGCGTTGCGGGCCTTGCGGGCCGCCGTGCGAGCTGCTTTGCGCTCAGCCTTGGGCAGGGAGGCCGCGGCCTTGAACGCCGCGCGCCACACCTGCTGAGCCTCCTTGTACGCGGCGCGCTTGGCCTGGCGCGCCTGGCGGTAGGTCTCGCGAGCGGCGCCGATCGCGGCCGCTCGATCCCTGCATGCCTGAGCGGCGATCGTCTTGCCGGCGGCCGACAGGGCGGTCCAGGCCTGCACGCGCTTCGCGCAGCGCTCGCCGCTGCGCGCGATGCGATTTGCCCGCTTCGCGGCGCCGTTTGACTTCTTGCTCGCCCGGTCGGCGCCGCTTGTCGCCTTCGATGGGTTGGCGCGCTTGGCGGTGGCAGCCGGAGCAGCGACGAGAGAGACGGCGCCGAGCGCGACGAGGATCAGCAGGTACTTGCGCATCATGAACGGGAGACTCCTTGCGAAGGGGAACGTGCTGGGTCCATCATCGCCAGCGCCCCCTCCGCCCACCAGCGGTTCTCACAGACCTCTCACGCCGCAGTTGCTGCGCAGATTCGTTGCGATCGGCGTGTCCGATGGCACATCGGGCGACGTAGCCTCGCGCTGTGTCTGACCTCGACGGCCCGCGGCTGGCGCTTTACATCGCGCTCGGCCTGATCGTCTGCTTCCTCGGCGCGCGTTACCTGCGCGCACAAGAGCGCGGCAGCGATGTCGCGCCGGCAGCTCGCACGACGACGGCGGCTCCACCGGGCGACGGAGGGTCACCTGCCGTCAGCGTCGGCCGTGCCGGCGGGGGCCGGATGACGATCCACGTCGCGGGAGCGGTGCGCCGGCCCGGCGTCTACCGGCTGCCCGCCGGTGGACGCGTCGACGACGCGCTGCGCCGCGCGGGCGGCGCCACGCGCAACGCGGACCTCGCCGCGATCAACCTCGCCGCGAAGCTCGAGGACGGCCGACAGGTGCTGGTGCCGGCCCGAGCCGCGCCGGCGGACGCGGGTGCCGCGCCAGCGGCCGGGAACGCGGGATCTCCGGCGGTCTCGGGAGCAGCGGGGTCGGGCGTCGAGGCCGCGCCGATCAACCTCAACACGGCGACCCTGGAGCAGCTCGACACGCTCGACGGCGTCGGTCCCGGGATCGCCCAGCGGATCCTCGACTACCGCGAGCAGCACGGGGGCTTTGATCGCGTGGAGGATCTGGGGGAGGTCCCGGGCATCGGCGACAAGCGGCTGGCGACGCTCACGCCGCTGGTGACGGCAGGCTGACGTGGGGCGGGCTCGGACGTTGGTCCGCGGCTACCCGCGTCACCTGCTGCTCGCGTGCGCCGTCGGGGGGCTGCTGTCGGGGCCGCGATGGGCCCCGGGGGTGGCCGCCGTCGCGGCCCTGGTCGTCCTGGTGGCGCGCCCGGCGCCGCTCGCGCTGGGTGCCCTCACGGCGCTGCTGGCAGGGGCGACGATCGCTGACGCGCGCCTGGACGCACTCGACGCCACCGGGCTCGCGCCGCAGCTCGGTCGCAGCGTCGACGTCCGCGCCACGCTGCTTGAGCATCCACGGCCGCGTGCGTTCGGCGTGCGCGTGGCAGCCGTCACGCTGCGCTCGGGTCCGGGTCGCGACGAGCGCGTGCTGGTGCGCGCGCCGGCCCACGTGCGCTGGCCGGCGGGATCACAGCCCGGCACGAGACTGCGCCTGCGCGGCAGGCTGGACACGCTCGGCGAGTTCGACGCGCACGAGCGCCGCCGCAATGCCCACGCGCTGCTGCGGGCACGCGAGATCACGGCCACGGGACACCGGCGAGGCGGGGTGAGCGGCGCGCTGGACGCCGTGCGCCGGCGCACCGAGCGGTCGCTGACCAGCGGCGTCCCGCCGCCGCAGGGCGCGCTTGCCCGCGGGATGGTGCTCGGCCAGGACGGGGCGCTGAGCGACGACGTGCGCGAGGACTTTCGCGTCACCGGCTTGGCCCACCTCGTCGCCGCGAGCGGCGCCAACGTCCTGCTGCTGGCCACGCTCGTGCTCGCGATCGGGGCCGCGACCGGGCTCGGCCTCAGCGCGCGCCTGTGGCTGGCCGTCGCGCTGGTCGTGGCGTACGTCCCGCTGGCCGGCGGCGGACCCTCGATCCAGCGCGCCGGGGTGATGGGCGTCGCGGGCCTCATCGCGGCGCTTGCCGGACGTCCGGCCTCGCGCTTGTATGCGCTGCTGCTGGCCGCGGCCCTCACCCTGGCGTGGAGTCCGCGCGCGGCGGAGGATCCCGGCTGGCAGCTGAGCTTCGCCGCGGTGATCGCGATGCTCGCGATCGTGCCGGCGCTCGGCAGCGCGCTGCGCCGCCGCCGCGTGCCGCGCGGGCTTGCCGAGGCGCTGGCGATCACGGCAGCCGCGACGCTCGGGACGGCGCCGCTGATCGCGCTGCACTTCGAGCGCCTGTCGCTCGTCTCGTTGCCGGTGAACCTGCTCGCGGCTTCCGCCGTCGCGCCGGTGATGTGGCTGGGGACGATCGCGGGGGCGCTCGGCCAGGTCGCGCCGGCGCTCGCGGCGCCCGTCGCCGGGCTCGCGTCGTTGCCGCTGGGCTACCTGACGTGGCTCGCGGACCGGGCTGCCGCGCTGCCGTTCGCCGAGCTGGCGCTGCGATCGCCGGGAGCGCTGGGCGCTGCGGCGCTCTACGCCGCCGCCGGCGCCGCGGCGCTGGGCTGGCGGCGCCTGGCCGCGTGGCGGGCGACGCGGCCTCGCGCTCCGCGCAGCCCGCTCGCGCGTCGGGCTCGGTGGGGGTGCGTCGCACTGGTCGTGACCGCCGCCGCGGCCACGGCGCTGATGGGCGCTCGAGCTCCGGCTGCTCCGAGTGACCTGACCGTCTCCTTCCTCGATGTCGGCCAGGGCGATGCGACGCTGATCCAGCACGGTTCCGCCGCCGTGCTCGTCGATACGGGTCCGCCCGATGGTCCGATCCTCAAGCTGCTGGCGGAGGCTGGCGTGCGCCGCCTGGACGTGCTCGCGCTGAGCCACCGCGCCCTGGATCACGACGGCGCCGCCGCAGCGGTGTTGGGCGAGATCGACGTGGACCTCGTCCTCGACGGGGAGGAGGCGATCCAGGCGCCCGGGGGACCGCCGGAGCCGGCCGGACCGTTCGGCGCGCGGGCGGCGCGGCCCGTCGCGCAGCTCGCTGCCCGGCGCCGTGTGCGGCGTGTGGCGTCAGACGCCGGGCAGGTGCTGCGCGTCGGACCGCTGGAGCTGCGGGTGTTGTGGCCACGCCGCGTGCCGGCGGCGCCGCCGGGTGCCGAGCCCAACGATCGCGCGACCGTCCTGCACGTCCGCGATGGAGCATTTGACCTGCTGCTGACCGCTGACGCCGAGTCCGACGTCACGGCGAGCCTGACGCTCCCGGTCGTCGACGCCGTGAAGGTCGCACACCACGGCAGCGACGACGCCGGCCTGCCGGGACTGCTGCAGCGGCTACGCCCGCGCGTCGCCGTGATCCCCGTCGGCCGCAACAACCTCTACGGGCATCCCACGCCCGCGACCGTCGCCGCCCTCGCCTCCGCCGTGCCGATCGTGCGCAGGACCGACCGCGACGGCACCGTCCGGCTGCGGGTGCGCGACGGCCGCATGACCGTCGAACGCGACCCTCCTTAGACTCGCCGCCTGTGGCCACCTTCAAGCCCGCCTATCTCATCCATGGCGACGACCACGGCCGCATCGGCGAGCGCCGGGCGGCCCTGCGTGCGCTGGCCGAGCGCGAGTCGGGCAGCGGTGGCGTGGAGTGCTTGGAGGGCGACGGCGCGACACCCGAGGCGCTGGCTCGCGCGTTGAGCGCGATGACGTTCGCGATCGGTCGCCGCTTCTTGGTGGTCGATGGCATCGAGCGCTGGAAGGACGCCGATGTCAGCGCCCATCTTGTGCCGGCGCTGGAGACGATCGCGCCCGATACGACGGTGGCGTTCTTCGGTCGCGAGGAGGGACGCTTTAAGGTCGGTGCCGCACTCGTCACGGCGGTCGAGCGGGCCGGGGGCGTGGTCGCCGTCGAGCGAATGCTGAAGGCGCGCGACCTGCCCGGCTGGCTGCAGGGAGAGGCCGGTCCGCTGGGGGTCCAGCTCGATCGCGACGGTGCGCGGGCGCTCGTCGCGCTCGTCGGCGAGCGCCAGCAGCGCCTCATGCGCGAGCTGGAGAAGCTCGCGATCGAGCGTGGCCAGGGCGCGAAGATCGGGCGCGACGAGGTCGAGCAGTCCGCCGCGCAGTCCTCCGAGCGTCAGGTGTGGGGTCTCGTCGACGCGCTCGTCGCCGGTGACGCGCGGGCTGCGACGGGCGCGTTTCTCACGCTCGATGCTCAGGGCGAGTCGGTCGGGCGGCTCGTCGGCCTGCTCGCGCGCCGCATGCGCGACGTCCTGACGATCGCCCGGCGCCTTGAGGCCGGGGAGCCCGCCCAGCAGATCAAGAAGGGCCTGAAGATGAGCCCGTGGGCGGCCGATCGCCGTATCGCCGAGGCCCGCGCCTCCGACAGCACGCGCCTGGCCGGCGCGCTCGAGGCGTTGGCAGATCTCGAGCTTGCCGCGCACGGCGCCAGCGAGCTGGCCGATCGCACCGAGGCGATCCGCGCCATCTCCCGCATCGCGGCGTAGGTCCACTCGGTCCGCCCCAGAGCCGCACCACCCAGTGCATGAAGTACGCATGGTATCGTTGCATGCCGTATGGGAGTCCTGCTGCAGGTTCGCGACGTGCCCGAGGAGGTTCACCGCACCCTCAAGGCGCGCGCGGCCGCGTCTGGCGTGTCGCTTTCGGAGTACGTGCGCACGGTGTTGACCCGCGTGTCCAGCCGGCCTGCGCCCACCGAGCTGGCCGAGCGGATCGCGGCCCGCGGCGCCGTCCGGCCCACTGAGTCCACGGAGCAGTCGGTTCGCGCGATCCGCGACGGCGGGGAATGACGGTCGTCGATACCTCGGCGATCGTGGATTACCTGCTTGGGAGCGGCGTCGCGGACCAGGTGCACTCAGCACTGCTGGCCGGAGAGGAGTTTGCGGCTCCCGATCTTCTCGTCTTCGAGGTGCTCGCGGTCCTGCGACGCCAGGCGGCACGCGGCGAGCTGACCGCCCAGCGCTCCCGAGGAGCGGTCATGGATCTCGGCGACGTGCCGCTCGTGCTGTTCCCCTCGCTCTCGCTGCGTGAACGCGCGTGGGCATTGCGTGAGAACCTCACCGCCGCCGATGCGCTGTTCGTCGCGCTGGCGGAGCATCTCGTGGAGCCCCTCGCGACGAAGGACGCCGCGCTGGCGCGCGCGGCGCGCGCCCACACCGCGGTCGAGGTCCTCGACCTGCGGCGGGACTGAGTCACCGCGGCGAGGCGACAGGTGGAGCAGAGACGCGACGTCAGCCCAGCGCGCGCCTGAGCACGTCGCGCAGCGCCCGCTGATCGGCGGCGCTCAGCGCGGCCAGCTCGCTGGGTAGCTGGGCCATGACCTCCACCAGCCGCGCACGAACGGCGGCGCCGCGCTCGGTGACGACGAGCATCCGCACGCGGCGGTCGTGCTCGGCCTCCCGGCGCTCGACGAGCCCCTGGGCGGCGAGGCCGTCGACAAGCCCGGTGACGTTCGAGTTGTCGCACTGCAGGGCCTGCGCGAGGCCGCTCATCGGCACGGGCTCGGCGGGGTCTAGCGTCTTGAGCGCGATGAGCTGGGGTGGCGACAAGCCGAATTCCGACGCGACGCGCAGCATCCGCGGGCGCATGTCCATGAAGAGCCGGCCCATGAGCGACCAGGCCTCGTGCGCGGCGGTGTCGGGTGCAACGGCGTCAGCGGCCATCACGAGAAAGAATAATCGATCGTGGCAATGGTTGACACACTCAACTAGTCGTGGTTACCTGCGCCCATGACAGACGACCGTTCCATCGACGTGGCAGGTCTCGTGCGCGAGTTCAAGGGCGGCGTGCGCGCCGTCGACGGCATCGACCTGCACGTGGCATCCGGCGAGATCTACGGGTTCCTGGGGCCAAACGGCGCCGGCAAGTCGACGACCGTCAAGGTCCTCACGACGCTGCTGCCGCCCTCGGCGGGCACGGCGACCGTCGCGGGTCACGACGTGGCCCGCGAGGGGGCGGCCGTCCGCGCCGCGATCGGCGTCGCGCTGCAGGACGTGGCGCTG
>JAJCYD010000010.1 GCA_029263125.1 Solirubrobacteraceae bacterium
AAGAATGGCGGACCGAAAAACCAAGTACATCTTCGTGACGGGCGGGGTGTTGTCCTCTCTCGGAAAGGGGCTCGCATCGGCCTCGATCGGCGCACTGCTCGAAGCGCGCGGGTTGCGGATCACGTTTCTGAAACTGGACCCCTACCTGAACATCGATCCGGGGACGATGAACCCGCAGCAACACGGCGAGGTCTATGTCACCGACGACGGTGCCGAGACCGATCTCGACCTGGGCCACTACGAGCGGTTCACCAACGCGCGGATGGGGCAGGTCAACAACGTCACTGCCGGACGCATCTACGACTCGGTGCTGCGCAAGGAACGGCGCGGCGACTACCTGGGCGGCACCGTCCAGGTGATTCCACACGTTACCGATGAAATCAAAGAGAGGATCCATCTCGCAGCCGATGGCGTGGATATCCTGATCGTCGAAATCGGCGGCACGGTCGGCGACATCGAGTCGCTGCCGTTCCTGGAGGCGATCCGCCAGTTCCCCGTCGACGTCGGCCGGCGCGTGTGCATGTTCATCCACTTGACGCTCGTGCCCTACATCAGCCACGCCGGAGAGCTGAAGACCAAGCCGACGCAGCATTCGGTCAATGAGCTGCGCCGCATCGGCATCCAGCCCGACATGCTGCTGTGCCGTTCGGAGTCCGAGCTGGGCGCCGACATCCGCAAGAAGATCGCGCTGTTCGCGTCGCTGCCGATCGAGGCCGTCGTCAGCGCCAAGGACGTCGACAACATCTACAAGGTGCCGCTGTGGTTTGAGTCCGAGGGCGTCGACACGCAGATCTGCGAGCACTTCGGCTTCGACGCCAAGCAGCCGGACCTCACCGAATGGGAGCAGATCACCCGCCGTGCGTCGGTCACCAGCGAGACGGTGAAGATCGCCCTTGTCGGAAAGTACGTCGCGCTGCAGGACGCGTACCTGTCGGTCTGTGAGGCGCTGCGCCATGCGGGCTTTCACCATGACTGCGCGATCGACGTCGACTGGGTGGACTCCGAGACGCTGGAGAGCGACGCGACCGCGCGCCAGCGGCTGACCGGCGCCGACGGCGTGCTGATCCCCGGCGGCTTCGGCGGTCGCGGGATCGAGGGCAAGATCTGTGCCGCGCGGGTTGCCCGCGAGCTGCGGATCCCGTACCTCGGCATCTGCCTGGGCATGCAGATCGCCGTGATGGACGTCGCTCGCCACCTGGCGGGCATGGACGGCGCGAACTCGACGGAGTTCGATCCCGAGACCCCGCATCCGGTGATCGACCTGCTGCCCGAGCAGAAGGAGGTCACCGATCTGGGCGGGACGATGCGCCTCGGCGCCGATCCGGTGAAGATCCATCCCGACACCCGCGCCCGCGAGCTGTACGGCGAGGCCGTCATCTACGAGCGCCATCGTCACCGCTACGAGGTCAACCTCTTCCTGCGCAAGCGCCTGGAGGCCGCAGGGCTGATCGTCGGCGGCACCTCACCCGACGAGCGCCTCGTCGAGATGATCGAGCTCGACGACCACCCGTTCTTCGTCGCCTCGCAGTTTCACCCGGAGTTCAAGTCTCGCCCCGAGCGCCCGGCGCCGCTGTTTCGCGATTTCATCGGCGCGGCGCTCGAGCGCTCGCGCGAGCGATCCGATCACGCCGACATCCGCACCACGAGCTCGTAGGCCGAGCCCACCAGCGCGACTCTGTGCCGCGCGGAGTCATCGCGGGCCAGATCGTCGAGAGCACCGAGCGCGAAGATGCTCGGGCGGGTACTGCAGCCATGACATGCAGAACCCGCCCTTCGTCGCGGCGTCCGACCGACTGGGCGGGTTTTGCAGCTATGCAATGCAGAACCCGCCCCCGCCTGCACTTGGGCTCCGGCCCGCCAGAGCTCGACCCCGTCAGACTTCAGAACGATGCGCCCCGCCTCCGAGCCCGAACGCCGCCGGCTGAACGACACGTTCGCCTCGCTGTGCGCGATCCCGAGCCCGTTCGCGTCCGAGCGCGCCTGCGCGGAGGCCGTCGCCGAGGAGCTGCGCGGGATCGGGGTGAGCGTCGAGGAAGACGGCGCGGCCGCCGCGTCCGGCGCGCAGTGCGGCAACCTGCTGGCCCGCATCCCGGGGCGCGGCGACCGCACGATCCTGTTGTGCGCGCATCTGGACACGGTGCCCGAGCCTAACCCGATCGAGCCCGTGCTCGACGACGGCGCCTGGGTCAGCGCGGGCGACACGATCCTCGGAGCCGACAACAAGGCCGCCGTCGCGGTGATCCTCGAGGTCGCGCGCCGCTGCGCGGTCGACGGCGCCCCGGTCAACCTCGAGCTGCTGTTCACCGTCTCAGAGGAGAACGCGCTCGCGGGCGCCAAGGCCTTCGACGTCAAGACCCTGCGCAGCGACTGGGGCTATGTCTTCGACCATGCCTCGCCGATCGGCGAGATCATCGTCGCGTCGCCGACGTACTACCGCTTCGACGCCGACTTCCGCGGCGCGGCCGCCCACGCCGGCATCCGTCCCGAGGACGGGCGCAGCGCGATCCAGGCCGCGGCGCGCGCGATCGGCGCGATGCGCCTTGGGCGCATCGACGACGAGACGACCGCCAACGTCGGCACGATCAACGGCGGTCAGCACGGCGGTACGAACATCGTGCCCGAGCGCTGCCGGATTGTGGGGGAGGCGCGCTCGCTGGACTCGGCCAAGGCTGAGGCGATGGTCGCCGAGCTGATCGAGCACATCCACGACGCGGCCAACGCGCCGCATTGCGCCTGCGACGTCGACGTCACGACCCAACGCCTCTTCGACGGCTACCGCCACAAGGCCGGTGCGCCCTCCGTGCTCGCCGCCGAGCAGGCGCTGGCCGCGCGCGGGTACGCGACGACGAGGCGCACCACCGGTGGCGGCTCGGACGCCAACGTTCTCGTCGCCGCCGGGCTGCTGTGCACGAACCTCGCCAACGGCACCGAGTACAACCACGAGTCGCGCGAGCGCGTCAGCGTCGACGCGCTGGAGGGCATGCTCGACGTCACGTTCGCGCTGCTCGACGCATGCTCCGGCTGAAGCGCGCGACCGTGCTCGTCGCCGGATCGGCGACCGCGATGGAGCAGCGCCTCGCGATCGACGTCGGCGGCCAGCGGCGCACGGCGATCGCGGACGTCGGGCTCGTCGGCGCCTCCGAGGCCGGCGACGAGATCGTCGTCAACGTCGAGGCGCTCGAGCTGCGCCTGGGCTCGGGCGGCTTTGACATCGTCCACGTCAACCTCACGCGCGGCCTGGGCGGCGACGGGACACCCGGGGCGCACGTGATGAAGCTCAACTACACGAGCATGCAGCACGCGGTCAATCCCGTGGAGGAGGGCGACGGCGACGGCACGCCCCCGCCGCTGCGCCTGCCGGTGGGGCGCCCGGCGGCGGTGATCGGGCTGCACGGGCAGCTCGCGCCGGTGGCCTGGGCGTTTGCGCAGGCCAGCCCGCAGGCGCGGCTGGGCTACGTCCAGACGGCCGGCGGCGCGCTGCCCGGCGGGCACTCGTGCGTCGTGCGCGACCTGCGTGCCGACGGCCTGCTGGCCGGCCATCTCACCGCCGGCCCGGCGTTCGGCGGTGCCGACGGCGACGCGATCACGACTGCCGCCGCGCTGCATCACGGTCTCACGGCGCTGGGCTGGGACGCCGCCGTCGCCGGTCCCGGGCCCGGCATCCTGGGCTCGGGCTCGGCGCTCGGCCACGGCGGGCTGCAGGCGCTTGACAGCGCGCACACGGCGCTCGCGCTGGGTTGTCCGACGCTGCTCGTCGCGCGCATGTCCAGCACCGACCCGCGGCCGCGTCACCGCGGCCTCAGCCACCACACCACGATCGTGCTCGACCTGCTGCTCGCCCCGGTCTGGATCGCCGTCCCCGTCGGCGAGCCGATCGACGCGCCCGGCGACCACGAGTGCGACGAGGTCGCCGTCGACCTCGCCGGCTACCTCGACAGCGGGCTGCCGACCCGCTCGATGGGCCGCGAGGACCCGCTCTTCTTCGCGGCCGCGCTGGCCGCGGGCACGGCACTGGCGCGGCGAGCATGAACGACCCGCGCATCGAGCCGCTTGACGGCGACACGGTCTTTGTGGGCTCGCAGTTCAGCGTGCGCATCGAGCACCTGCGCCACGAGGACGGCGAGGTCGTGCAGCGCGAGATGATCCGACGCGTGCACGCGTCGGCGGTCGTCGCCTACGACCACGAGCACGTCTGGCTCGTGCGCCAGCCGCGCGAGGCGATCCGCAGCTACACCCTGGAGATTCCGGCCGGCAAGATCGACGCGGGGGAGACCGCGCTCCAAGCTGCGCAGCGCGAGCTTGGCGAGGAGATCGGACGCCAAGCCGGCAGCTGGGAGCGGATCGTCTCCTACCACCCCTCCAACGGCTACACCGATGAGGTCGTCCACATCTTCGCGGCAACCGACCTGCGCGACAGCGACATGCAAGCGATCCCGGGCGAGCGCATCGAGATCGTGCGCTGGCCGCTGGCCGAGCTCGACGGCGCCCTCGCCGCGACAAGCGACGCCAAGACGCTGCTCGGACTCGGCTGGCTGCGCTCGCGACGCTGACGGCGACGCACGCCCCCTTGCACCGCAAGGTGCGCTCGCGGGCCACGGCGAACATCTCGCCGTGGCCGTCGCCCACTCCCCGACCGAGCTGCGCCCCTTCGAGCACCTCGTGCTCGACTTCCTGGCCTTTCTGGAGTTCGAGCGCGGCCTGTCGCGCAACACGCTGGAGGCCTACCGCTCTGACCTGCTGCAGTTCGGCCACTTTCTCGCGCGCCACGAGCTTGACCCCACGAGCCTCGGCCACCCAGAGCTCGCTGGCTTCTTGTCCGAGCTGGCCACCGGAGGGCCGAACCGGCCGGCCGTCGCGCCGGCCACGATCCAGCGCAAGGCCGCGTGCCTGCGCTCCTTCTACCGCCACCTGCGCCGCGAGGAGATCATCGCCCACGATCCGACGGCCGAGCTGCGTGCGCCGCGCAAGAACCTGAAGCTGCCACAGGTGCTCACGCGCGACGAGGTCGCCAAGCTGCTGGCAGCCCCGCGCGGCGGCGATCCGGCAGCGCTGCGCGACCGCGCGATGCTCGAGCTGATGTACGCCTGCGGCCTGCGCGCCAGCGAGGCGACCGGCCTCACCGTGGGGGCCGTCGACCTGCGCGCCGGCGTCCTGCGCGCTCGCGGCAAGGGCTCCAAGGAACGGCTGATCCCCGTCGGGCGCGAGGCCGTCGCGGCTGCGCGCGCCTACCTTGAGCACGGCCGCCCGAAGCTCGTCGGGCTCAGCGACGAGCGCCATCTGTTCGTCAACCATCGCGGCGGCGGCCTGACCCGCCAGGGCCTCTACAAGATCGTCCAGCGCCATGCGCGCGCGGCCGGCCTGGACGACAAGATGAGCCCGCACACCCTCCGCCACACGTTCGCGACGCACCTGCTCGCCGGCGGCTGTGACCTGCGCTCGCTGCAGGAGATGCTCGGCCACGCCGACGTCGCGACGACGCAGATCTACACGCATCTGAGCGCCGACCGTCTCAAGGACGTCTACTTCAACGCGCACCCACGCGCGCATGGCGTCCCGCCGGGCGGCTCCTGAGACACTCTCGGGGTGCGCCTCACCCTCCTCGGCCCGCTGGCCGCCATCGTGCTGGCCGGTTGCGGCAACGACCGCACGTCGCCGCCTGACATCGGACGGATCCTCCCGCCCAACAGCTTCCGCGACGTGCAGTACCCCGAGAAGGGCATCGCGCTGCGCGCACCGGCCAACTGGCGCATCTTCGCTGGCAACGGGTCGCAGGTCGCCACGATCGCGATCGGCGACGGCCAGATCGCGATCTGGCGCTATGAGCGCAGCGAGCCGGTGCCCGAGACGCGCGCGCAGCTGAAGGCCGCGCGCCAGGCGCTGGTCGCGCAGGTCGAGCGCCGCGATCCGACGTTCGAGCTGACGTCCTCGCGCCTGGTCATCAAGTCGGGGACCCGTGCGGTCGAGCTCGTCGGGCAGGGCACCAACCAGGGCCAGCGGCGCTCGGTGCGCTCGCTGCACTCCTACAAGGACGGCGTCGAGGTCGTGGTCGACGCCTTCGCCCCCCCGGAGGACTTCAGTCGCGTCGACAAGGAGACCTTCGGCCCGGTCACCCGGTCGCTGCGGCTCAGCGCTCCGTCGTGAGCGCCCGCGCGCCGGCCCGCGCCGCCACGCGCTGATGCCCGAGCTGCCGGAGGTCGAGACGATCCGCAGGCGCCTCGCGCCGCTTGTCGAGAGCCGCGTTCTACAGCGCGTCGAGATCCTCGACGCGCGCTGGTGTGCGCCGCTTGCGCCCGCCGCGCTCACCGACGCACTGGAGCATCGCGTGCTCGACAGGCTGGCGCGGCGCGGGAAGTACCTCATCGTGCAAGCGGTGGACGAGATGTTTCTGTTAATGCATCTGCGGATGACCGGAACGCTGCTGTATGACGCCGCGCCGCGGGCGCCATACGTGCGCGTGCGCCTGCACCTCGACGACGGCCACACCGTGAGCTTCTGCGATCCGCGGCGCTTTGGCACGGGCGAGCTGGCGGTGGGAGTAGCGGCGCTGGACGCCTTCTTGGACGCGCGCCTGGGCGTCGAGCCGCTGGGCCCGGACTTCACCTCCGAGCAGCTGTACGCACAGACTCGCAACCGCCGCGCTCCGATCAAGGCCGTGCTTCTCGATCAGCGCGCAGTCGCCGGCGTGGGCAACATCTATGCCAACGAGGCGCTGTTTCGCGCCGGCATTCACCCTCTGCGCGAAGCGCGCGCGCTGACCCGCCGCCAGGTGACGGCATTGCGCGACGGCGTCGTCGCGTCACTGCAGGCGGGCATCGACGCCGGCGGCGCCACGATCGACGACTTCCGTCACCCCGACGGCGTCAAGGGCGAGTTTCAGCACGAGTTCCTCGTCCACAGCCGCTGCGGTGAGCCGTGCCGGATCTGCTCGCGAACGATCGTCAAGTTCGTCGCGGCCGGACGCGGGACCTATGCGTGTGAGCGCTGCCAGACGCGGCCGCGCCGGCGACCTCTACGCGGCGATTAGCTCCTTCAGGCGTCCAGACGCATCCGCTTCGGCGGTCTCCTGGTAGCCGCCGACGAGGACGTCGCCGACGAAGACCTGAGGCAGCGTCAACATGCCCGAGCACTTGGCCAGATCGACGAAGGCGTCGGGGTCGTCACGGACGTTGACCTCGCGAAAGGCGATCTCGCGCGCCTTGAGCAGCATCTTGACGCGCGTGCAGTATCCGCAGGGAATTGTGGTGTAGACGATGACCTCGCTCACGCTGCTACAGGGTATCCGGCAGACCCTCAGTCCATGAGCAGATCGTCGAGCATCCCCGCCTGGTCTGCGACGAGCGTCTCCTCATAGCCGCCGAGCAGCACACTGCCGACGAAGACCTGCGGCAGCGTCGCCATGCCGGTGCGCTGCGACAGCTCGTGGTGCTCGGTGGAGTCCTCGACGACGATCACGTGCTCGTAGGGGACGTCGCGCTTCTCCAGCAGGCTCTGGACCGACCAGCAGGTCGTGCACAGCTCCGTGTCATAGATCGTGACCTTGCGCATCAGTCCACCAGCAGATCGTCGAGCATGCCCGAGTTGGCGGCGGCCATCGTGGCGTCGCCGCCGCCCACGAGGATCGCCCCGATGTAGACCTGGGGCAGGGACATCATGCCGCTGCACTGGGCGAGCTCCTGCAGCTGCGGCGAGTCGGGCGCGACGACGATCTCCTCGTAGGGGATCTCGCGCGCGGCGAACAGCGCCTTGACCTGCTCGCAGGACTGGCAGACCTCGGTGCTGTAGAGCGTCACCATGCGCACCGCGTCAGTCCTCGACCAGATCGGCGAGCATGCCGTTGGCGGCCGCTGCCTGAACCTCGTGGTAGCTGCCGAGGTAGATGTAGCCGACGAAGGCCTGGGGCAGCTTCATCGACCCGGCGCGCTCGCCGAGCTCGTGGTGCTCTTGGGAGTCGAGCTTGATGTTCGTCTCCTCGAAGGGAATATCGTTCGCCTCGAGCAGTGACTTGAGCTGCGCGCTGAACCCGCAGCCTTCCTTCGTGTAGACGCTGACCGTTCTCATGGCGACGAAAGTCTAATACCCGCCGATGCCAGGCTCGCTGAAGACCGAGGCGGTGATCCTGCGCTCGATGCGCTTCGGCGAGGCCGACCGGATCCTGCATCTCTACACGCCGCATCGCGGTCGCATGAGCGCGATCGCCAAGGGCGTGCGCCGCACGCGCAGCCGCTTCGGCGGGCGCCTGGAGCCTTACTTTCGCCTGCATATGATCCTGTATGAGGGTCGCAGCGATCTCTTGACCGTCACGAGCGCCGAGACGGTCAACGGCCATCCGCGCCTGCGCGAGGACGCCGCGGCGCTGGACAGCTCCGCGCGCGCGTGCGACGCGGTGTCGCGCCTGTTCGCCACGCCCGACCCGCATCCTGGCGTCTTCGCGCTGCTCTGCAACGAGCTCGCGCTGCTTGACAGTGGGGTGAACGGGGCTCGATCCCACGCCACGCACGCCAACCAGCTCGCGTTTCGGCTCAAGCTGCTGCTCGCGGCCGGCCTGGCGCCGCAGCTGGCGGCATGCGCGTCCTGTGGGGAGTCCGATCACCTGTCGGCGTTCTCGGGCGCCGCAGGCGGCGTCGTGTGCGGCGCCTGCGAGGCGTCGGGGTTCACGCTCGGAGAGGAGGCGCATGCGTTCATGACGGGCGCGCTGGGCGCGCCCCTGGCCGATGCGCCTGCCGCCGGCGAGCGCGCACTGCGCCAGGCCGACCGCGCGATCTCGGAAACCGTCGAGCATCACGCCAACGTGCGGCTGCGGCCGGCTGCCGCGGGCTGATCGCCGGTGCGCGGGGCCTCACGGCGCGAACGCCGGGTCGACCGGATGTTCCTGGATCCCGTGGCTGCGACACCAGTGCACGTAGGACTCGCGGTCGGCGCCCAGCGGCTCGGGGAACGCCGCGCGCAGATCGTCGCGCAGCCCGTGGATTGCATACCACAGCCGCACGACGGCGGGCTCTCCGTCGTCGGCGGGCTCGGCCAGCCAGGCCTGAAAGCTCCCGGGCCCGGAATCGAGCAGGTTGCCGAAGCGTCGTCGCCGTAGGCCCAGCGCCGCGGCGATCTGCACAACCGGTTCGGGAACCGCGGTGCCGTCGGCGAACGCCGCGCCGGGACGCCGCCCGGCGCCCGCGACGAGCCCTGCGGCCCGCAGCTGCTGCGCGTATCGCGCGTAGACCGGCCCGACGGCCTCGACGTCGTCGAAGCGCGCGCTCGGGGCGTGCCCCCAGATCACGTCCGGCTGGTCGGGATCGAACCCGCTGTGGTGCATCAGGCGCCAGTCGACGTCGCGTCGCTCGCGGACGTTCCACGGACCGACGTCGAAGCGGGCGTCGCGCAGCACGTGCACGCCGTCGAACATTCCCGGTGCGAGATCCAGCCAGCGCTGGTCGTAGTAGACGCCGGCGTCGGCGTCGCTGGTCAGTCCCGCTCGCAGCCGGTCGTTCCACCAGCGCAGGAAGGCCGTGGCCTGCGGGCCGGCGCGCACGCCGACCACGCCAGCGTTCATGGTGCCGGCCTTGAGCAACAGCAGTTCGCGCGACAGGTCCGGTGGGGTCGACGGAGGGTCGACGGAATGGGGCAGCAGTACGACCGGATGTGAGCGCACCGCGTCGAGGAGCGGCCCGAGGTCGCCCACGGCCTGGGTGTCGGCGTCGACATACAGCACGCACTCGTGCCCGAGGGCCAGCAGCGCGTCCAGCGCGGCGGGCTTTGCCTGCGTGACGGCATCGGCGACCATGCCGCCAAGCAGCAGCACGTCCAGCTCGTCGAGACCGAGGTCGGCGCAGTCCAGCGGCTCGAACGGCTCGGTTGCGTAGGCCCGATCGCAGGACGGTGCGCCCACCACGACGACCCGCAAGGCGAGGTCCGGGTGGTGACGGCGCAGCGAGTCGGCCAGGACGCGCGCGTACGGAAGCCGGTCGGGGGTGGCGACGGTCACGGCCACCATGTCGCGGTCCGACGGAGCTGGGGGATCGAGCTCGGGTCCGATCCCGAGCTGGCTGCCTGCTCTGCGTGCCCAGCCCGCGAATGCCGTCCGGTCCTCGCCGAGCGGGTCGGGAAACGCGTCACGCAGGTCCCCACGGCAGGCATGCACCGCCCGCAGCAGGCGCGAGATCCTCGGGCGTCCCTCGTCGACCGGCGCCGTCATCCACGCGCGGAAGCTGTCCGGGCCGATGGAGAACGGATCGCCGAAGCGCTCGAGCTTGTCCGGCGGAAGGCTTCGCAGCATCGCGCGCGCAACATCCGGGACCGGGACGCCGTCCGCGAACACCGCGAACCCGTACTCGGCGTCGAGCGCCTGCGCCCAGCCCGCCTCCAGCAGCTCACGCCGGTAGCGCTCGAAGAGGCGGCGGGCCGAGCCGAGATCCGCGACGAGGACGCGATCGGTGTAGCGCGTGGCGCGCTCCGGGGTCTCCGGGTCATAGCCGCTGAAGCGCACCAGCGCGCATGGGCGTCCGGCGGTCCGGACATGCTCGCCGGCCGGATCGGCGGAGATCCGGCGCTCGGTGATGTTCCAGTGACCGACGTTGTAGGCCGGATCGCGCAGGATCGCGACGTCGGCGAACAGCGACGGCACGAGATCGATCCAGCGTTGCTCGAAGTGCATCCCCCCGGCGACGTCGTGGCGGCAGTGCTCATCCAGCCGCTCGTCCCACCAATCCAGGAACCGGCGCGCTTCCGGGTGGTCGGAGACGCCGAGGAACCCGAGGTTGTAGACCCCCGCGAGCAGGATCGTGCGCTCCCGCTCCGCCGCGTCTGCGCTCGGCGCCGGATCCAGCAGGTGGGGCGTGAGCAGGACGGCGCAGTCGCGCAGCCGTTCCAGCGCCGCGTCCTGGCGACCGACGATGAGGCTCTCCTGCTTGTAGAAGATCACGGCGTCGTGGCCGCGATCGAGCAGATTGGTCAGCAGCGCGCCGGTCAGCGCATAGGAGAAGGGCTGCTGCGCGGTACGAAACGCGCGCCTCAGCAGATCCGGACGCCCGAGCGCCGAGAGGGCCAGCAGCTCGCCGGGGAAGGCGCCGACCAGCGGGTCGCCGGATTCGGCCGGCGTATCTGCGAGCAGCGTCACGAACGGGATGTCCGGATGCTGCGCGGCGAAGGATCGCGCGACGACCGCGGCGGAGGGGAGCATCGCGCGTGCCGCGATCGTGCAGGCGCATGGCCGCATGGCGCCAACATAGCCGGAGCGCGAACATGACGACCGGCGTGGTGGCATGGCTGCCGCCGTGACGCGCCGAGCATCGCCTGGCAGCGTCCACAGGTTAGGATCGCCCCGTGGGAGACAGGGTGAGGTACGTCTACGACTTCTCCGAAGGCTCGCGCGAGATGCGGGACCTGCTTGGCGGCAAGGGCGCGAACGTCGCCGAGATGACGCGCATCCTCGGCGAGGACCGTGTTCCCAGGGGCTTCACGATCACCACGGAGGCATGCGTCTCCTACATGCGGGCGGGACGCGAGCTCCCCGCGGGACTCGACGAGGAGGTCGACGCGGCGCTCGCGCGCCTGGAGGCCGCGGCGGACAAGCGGCTCGGCGACCCCGACGATCCGCTGCTGGTGTCCGTGCGCTCTGGCGCTCGCGAGTCCATGCCGGGGATGCTGGACACGGTGCTCAACCTGGGCCTCAACGACCGCTCGGTCGCGGGCCTCGCGGCGAGGACCGGCAACGAGCGCTTCGCGTGGGACTCCTACCGTCGCTTCGTGCAGATGTTCGCAAACGTCGTTCGCGGGATCCCCGGCGAGCGCTTCGAGGCGCAGATCGCCACGGCCAAGCAGAAGGCTCAGGTCAAGCTTGATACCGAGCTCGATGTCAAGGCTCTATGTGAACTTCAGGCCGCGTTCGTCGCGGTGTTCGAGGCCGAGACCGGCGAGGCGTTTCCGCAGGACCCGCGCGAGCAGCTCGCACAGGCGATCCGCGCGGTGTTCGATTCCTGGCAGGGCGAGCGCGCCGTCGCCTACCGGCGCATCAGCCGCATCCCCGACGAGTGGGGCACCGCGGTCAACGTCCAGCAGATGGTCTTCGGCAACAAGGGCGAGACGTCGGGCTCCGGCGTGGCCTTCAGTCGCGACGAGGTCACCGGCGAGCCCGAGCCCTCCGGCGACTTCCTCGTCAACGCCCAGGGCGAGGACGTCGTCTCGGGCGTGCGCAACACCCAGGACATCGCGCAGCTGCGCGTGGTCATGCCCGACGCGCACGCCCAGCTGATGGAGATCCTGCGCGCGCTGGAGTCCCACTACAAGGACATGCAGGACACCGAGTTCACGATCGAAGAAGGCCGGCTGTACATGCTGCAGACGCGCAACGCCAAGCGCCCCGCGCAGGCTGCCGTGCGCTTCGCCTGCGACGCCGTTGGCGAGGGCCTGCTGACCCGTGCGGAGGCGATCGCGACGATCGACTGCGAGATGCTCGACGCGTTGCTTCATCCGACGTTCGATCCCGACGTCGACTACGCGGTGCTGGCGCGCGGCGTCGCCGCGTCACCCGGCGCGGCGAAGGGCGAGATCGTCTTCAGCGCGCCGGACGCCGTCGCGGCCGCGGCCGGCGGCCGCGACGTGATCCTCGTGCGGCCGTTCACCGAGGCCGAGGACGTCGCCGGCTTCTTCGCGGCGCGGGGCATCCTCACGGCCGAGGGCGGCAAGGCCAGCCACGCGGCGCTCGTGGCGCGCGGCATGGGCCGGCCCGCCGTCACCGGCGCCAGCGCGCTGGACATCGATCTCGTGGCGCGCGAGATGCGCGTGGGGGACACCCTGCTGCGCGATGGTGATCGCATCGCTATCGACGGGACGACCGGCAGCATCACGATCGACGACGTCCCGCTCGTCGAGCCGGTCATGACCGAGCACTTCGAGCGGGTGCTGGGGTGGTGCGACGAGCTGCGTGCGCTCGGGATCCGGGCCAACGCCGACACCCCGCTGGATGCCCGCAAGGCGCGAGCCTTCGGGGCCGAGGGCATCGGCCTGTGTCGCACCGAGCACATGTTCATGGCCGCCGATCGCCAGCCGAAGATGCGCGAGATGATCCTCGCCGACACCATCGGCGACCGGCGTGCGGCGCTCGACGAGCTGCTGCCCCTCCAGCAGCAGGACTTCGAGCAGGTCTTCGAGGCGATGGACGGCCTGCCCGTCACGATTCGCCTGCTCGATCCGCCGCTGCACGAGTTCCTGCCGCCCGACGACGACGACCCGCGAGCGCACGCGCTCCGGGAGGTCAACCCGATGCTCGGCACGCGCGGCTGCCGGCTGGCGATCCTGCACCCGGAGATCTACGAGATGCAGGTGCGGGCGATCATGCGCGCGGCGCGCGCCGTCAAGGAGCGCCTCGGGCACGTCCCGCTGCTCGAGGTCATGATCCCGCTGATCGACTACGAGCGCGAGCTCGAGGTGCTCAGCGCCCTCGTGCATCGCGTCTCGGCCGAGGAGTCGATGACCCATGGCGCCGACTATGTCGTCGGGACGATGATCGAGCTGCCCCGGGCGTGCTTCCTGGCGGACGCGATCGCCGAGCAGGCGGACTTCTTCTCCTTCGGCACCAACGACCTCACGCAGACGGCGCTGGGCTTCAGTCGCGACGACATCGAGGGCAGGATCATGGCGCGCTACATCGAGATGAAGATCTTCGACCGTTCGCCGTTCGAGACGATCGACGTGCCGGGCGTGGGCCAGCTCGTGCGGATGGGCGCCTGGCTGGGGCGCAAGACCAAGCACGACCTGAAGCTCGGCGTCTGCGGCGAACACGGCGGAGACCCCGATTCGATCGCGTTCTTCCACAGCTCCGGGATCGACTACGTGTCGTGTTCGCCGTTTCGCGTGCCGGTGGCCAGAGTGGCGGCGGCGCAGGCCGCGATCCTCGGCGGGCCTGCGGATTGAGCGACGCGTTTGCGGCGCGTCTGAACCGACCCCATTGGGGTGCGGACGCCCGCCCCCTCAGAGCAGTGGCGCCACTGCTGCGAGAATCGCGGGATGGACACCGTCAGTGCACCGGGCATCGTCGCGCAGCGCTTTGCCGATGGCCGGCAAGCGTGGGAGCAGGATCACCTCTCGCCCCGTGCCGCACGCTCCTATCCCGCGAGGCGCGCGATCTCCGAGCCCGACTGCGCGCTGCGCACGCCGCTGCAACGCGATCGCGATCGGATCGTGCACTGCAAGGCGTTTCGCCGGCTGAAGCACAAGACGCAGGTGTTCGTCGCCCCCGAAGGCGATCACTACCGCACGCGGATGACCCACACGCTGGAGGTCACCCAGATCGCGCGCACGGTGGCCCGTGCGCTGCAGCTCAACGAAGACCTCGTCGAAGCCATCGGACTCGGACACGATCTCGGTCACCCGCCGTTCGGGCACATCGGCGAGGCGGTGCTCGACGCATGCCTGCGCGAGCGCTTTGGGTCGGGCTTTCGCCACTATCAGCAGTCGCTGCGGATCGTCGAGGCGCTCGAGCGAGACGGCGCCGGCCTCAACCTCTGCGAGATCGTCCGGGACGGCATCGTCTGTCACTCCGGGCGCGCGCCGCAGCCGTCGACGATGGAAGGGCGGATCGTGCGGATCGTCGACCGCATCGCCTACATCAACCACGACATCGACGACGCGGTGCGCGCCGGAGTGCTCGCCGCGTCCGAGCTTCCGTCAGGTGCCATCGCGGTGCTGGGAGCGACCGGCTCGGCGCGCATCGACGCGCTCGTGCACGATCTCGTGGAGACCTCCGAGCGCGCCGGCGACATCGCTCAGGGCGATGATGCCGGTGAGGCCATGACACAGCTGCGCACGTTCATGTTCGAGCATGTCTACCTCGGCGACGCAGCCAGGCAGGAGCACTCGCGGATCGAGCGCGTCCTGCGCACCCTGTTTGATCACTACGCCTCCGATGCCGCATTGCTGCCCGACGGCGGCGGCGCCCCTGGCGCCGACCACGCGCAGCGGATCACCGATTACCTCGCCGGCATGACCGACCGCTATGCAGTACGCGCCTTCAGCGCGCTGAGCGTGCCCGCGTCGTTCGCCCTGTAGCTGGTGCCTGTCGCCATGGCTCGCTACACCGCCGACTCCAGGGACCGCGTCCGCGACGCCGTCGACATGGTCGACCTCGTCTCCTCGCGCACGGAGCTGCGGCGTGCCGGCCCCAACCGGCTCACGGGCCTGTGTCCGTTTCACGAGGAGCGCACCCCCTCCTTCGGGATCAACCCCGTGGAGAAGGTCTACCACTGCTTCGGCTGTCAGGCCTCCGGCGACGCGTTCACCTTCGTCATGGAAACCGAGGGTGTGGACTTCAAAGGTTCACTGGAAGTGCTCGCCGACCGTTACAAGGTCGCGCTGGAGCTCGAGCAGGAGGACCCGCGCGACGCCGAGACGCGTCAGCGCCGCGAACGCCTGCTTGAGCTGTTGGAGCGCACCGCGACGTTCTACGTGCGACAGCTGTGGGAGTCCGCGGAGGCGCGTGGCGCCCGCGAGTACCTGGCCCAGCGCGGGTTGGATGAGGCGACGCTGCGCGAGTTTCGCGTCGGCTATGCCCCCAGCGCGTGGGACACCGTGCTCAACGGCTCGCGCCGCGAGGGCTTTGGCAACCGCGAGCTGTGGGACTGCGGGCTGGCTCAGAAGTCCGAGCGCAGCGGCAGGATCTACGACCGCTTCCGTTCGCAGATCATGTTCCCGCTCGCGGACGGGCGCGGGCGCGTGCGGGGATTCGCGGGCCGGACGATGGGCGACGACCTGCGGCCCAAGTACGTCAACAGTCCCGAGAGCGACGTCTTTCACAAGCGTCGCACGCTGTTCGGCGCCGATCTCGCACGCTCGGCCGCCGCGAAGGCCGGCTTTGTGGTCGCCGCCGAGGGCTACACGGACGTCATCGCGATGCACCAGGTCGGGCTGCGCAACTGCATCGGGATCATGGGCACGGCGCTCACCGAGGAGCAGATCGGCGAGCTGGCGCGCCTCGCGCCGGAGGTCCGCCTGGCGCTTGATGCCGACAGCGCCGGCCAGGAGGCGATGCTGCGCGCCGCGCGGGTCGCGCAGCGACGCACGCCGCCGCTGCGCCTTCGCGTCGTGGCGCTGCCCGCCGGCGAGGACCCGGCCGACCTGGTGGCGCGCACCGGCGGCGACGAGATCCAGCGGCTCGTGAACGAGTCCGTGGCGTTCGTGCGCTTCAGCGTCATGCGGGCGCTTGGGACGGGCGAGCTCGCAAGCGCCGAGGGCCGCGATCGGGTGATCGACCAGCTCAGCGCCGTGCTGGGACCGATGGGCCCCAGCGCCGAGCGCGAGGAGCTGCGGCGGATCGCCGCCGGTCGGCTGGACATGTCGCCGGAGCTACTCGAGCAGCGGCTGCCGCGCGGCAGAGCGCAGCGCGAGCAGGCGGCCAGCGGCGCACCGCCTGCGGCGGCGGGCTCCCCGGGGAAGCCGCCCAGCGGGGATAGCGGGAGCGCGGCGCTTGGCCGTCGCGAGCCGACCGAGCGCTCCTTCCTGGCGCTGTGCGTGGAGCTGCCCGAGCTCGGAGCCAAGGCTCTGGCCGAGCTTGACCTCGACGCGGACCTGACGAGCGCGTTCACCCGCCGCGCGGCGAGCCATCTGCGCGAGCATCTCGCTGCTCCGTCGGCGGGCCTCGCCGACGACGATCCGCTGCTTGCGTTCATGCGCGAGCTGGCGGTCGGCGACGAGCGCTCCGCGCGCGCGACGCCGGCGACCTTCGAAATAGAGCGCCTGCAACTCACGCTCGCGCGCCTGGATCGCGAGATCGCCGCCGCGCGGGCGGCTGAGAGCGGCGACGTCTCCGACCTGGCTCGCCGGCGCTCGGAGGCTCGCGAACGCCTCGCCGGAGCGTTGGCACAGGCCATGGACGGCGACGCCTAATTCTAGTGCCGGACGACCGATCGGACGCATCCGTCATCGGCTCTGCGCTCCTGAGCGGCAGATCTGCATCGGCGAGGCTCGAACTCGGGGGGAGGGACTCGAACCCTCAGCCTTGACGTTAACAGCGTCCTGCTCTGCCGATTGAGCTACCCCCGATCGGGCGCCTAGCGTAGCGGGTGCTGAGCGCCGTGCTCGACCTCCATGTGGCAGTTGGCGCAGAGGAGAACGCACTTCGCGGCCTCGGCGCGAGCACGCGCCAGCGAGCGTGTGGTTCCGTGGACCGCGACACCGAACTCCTTGCGCGATGGATCGAGATGATGAAATCCCAGGGCCCGCAGACAGCGGTCGTAGCCGCAGCGACTGCAGCGTCCGCCGGCCTCTTCCGCAAGGATCTCCTTGATGCGCCGACGCCGCGCCTTGACACGATCAGCGCGACACGCCAGACACCGATAGCTTCCCTGCGCATCGCGCTGGTACCGGCTGCGCCCATGCGTGGGGCAGACGCGTTCGATCTCACGTTCGCCACTCAGCCGCGCAGCCTGGGACTCGCGATTCCTCGCCATGCGGTGCGTCTCCAAGCCCAGCGCAAGCACCCTCAGCCGGACGCTGGAAACGCGGCATCCACTGGCGTCCGCGATCTCCCTCGAGGTCGACCCCTCAGAGACCAACCGCCGGAGCAGGTCATTGCTCACAACACGAACACTAGTTCGTACGCCGGACGGAATCGTCGCACTGCACTGGACCGTGGATCAGGTTCGCGGTGGCGTCGAATCCACCAACACGGGAAAGTCATTCACAGAGTCTCCACGCGATCGGCCGCGCGCGACGCGCCGTCGTTGACCTCCGCCCAGGTACGCAGCTCGCGAGCGCGGTCGAGCAGTTTCGGTCGTGCCTGAGCCCGGCCGACCGCCAGCGCCAGACCGCGGGCTCCGACCATCCTCCTGGGCAGGCGCACGCCGACGCCCGCCCAGTCGATTCGCGCCGCGTTCTCGTTCATGTCGCCCGCCGCCGGGACGGCGACGACCGCGCAGCCGCTTGCCAGCGCCCGTACGACCGTGCCGTGACCGCCGTGGCATACGACGAGGTCGCACGTGGGCATGGTGCGGGCGTAGGACAGCCACTCGACGACATGCGCGTTGTCGGGGATCTCGAGCGGCGGATCGGGGTCGCGACGATTCCACGTCGCCAGCACGCGAACGTCCATCGCCGCGAGGCCCTCCAGCGAGCCGCGCAGCAGGCGGTGCTCGGCGTCCTGGGACGTCGACGGCGCGACGAGGACGAGCGGGCCGTCACCCGGCGGCAGCGCGACGTCCCGTGACGGCGGCTCCCACAGCAGGGGGCCGACGACGTGCGTGGTGGCCGGCCAGGCGCGTGGATACTCCAGCTGGGGAAAGGTGCCGACGAGGCACAGACGGCGGCTGATGCCCCCGTGGACGTGATCCAGCGCCGGCAGGCCGAGGCGCTCGCGTGTCGCGTTGAGCTCGCGGCGTCCGAGTGCCAGCCCACGGCGCATCAACGGATCGGCCCCGCGCCACAGCACGCTTCCAACCGCGGTCCTCGGCAGGCGAGCGCCGCTTGAGTAGGGCGCTGCGCCCGCGGGAACGCGCGGATCGACGTGGGGGATGAGCGTCGCAGCCGGCACGCCCTCGAGCTCGGCCGCGAGAGCTGGGGCGAGCGTCAGGATGTCCGCCACGACGGCGTCGGGCGCGACGGATACGACGAGCGGCACGGTGTCGCGGGTCGCTCGCTCGACGGCCTCATAGGGGGAGAGCGGACGCTGCTGGGTAGGGAAGACCGGGTACTCAGGGGCCGGGGCGAACGCCATGCCCTCCGTCTCGACGTGCTCGCGCCAGCGCGTCCACGTCTGCAGCGTCACGTCGTGGCCGCGACGCGCGAGCTCGCGGCCGAGGGCGATCATCGGGAACGCGTGTCCCGGATCGCCGAACGCGCCGAGCAGGATCTTCAGCTCGCGAGCTCCGCGACGAGCCGCAGCTGGGTCAGACGCTCCTCGCGCGTGAAGGCCAGCGGGCTGACGCCGAGCGTCCCGACGCCGGCGTCGCGGTACACCGCGAGGCGCTCGCGCACATGGTCGGGCGGCCCGCACAGGGCGACCATGTCGATCAGCTCGTCCGACAGGCGCGCCGCCGCTTCGTCGCGCTTGCCGTCGAGGTAGAGGTCTTGCACGTCGGCGGCCTCCTGCTCGAAGCCGTAGCGCTGCACGAGGGCGTTGTAGAAGTTCTGCTTGCGCGATCCCATCCCGCCGACGTACAGCGCCAGCAGCGGACGCACGAGATCGCGGCCGGCGGCGATGTCGTCGGTGATCGACACGTAGACCGTCGGCGCGATGTCGAAGTCCTCAAGTGAGCGACCGCTGCGCGCGGCGCCTTCCTCCAGGAGCGGGCGCAGCTCGGCGACGTGCTCGGGTGAGAACAGCGTCGGGATCCAGCCGTCGGCGATCTCGCCGGCCAGGCGCGTGTTGTTCGGACCGATCGCCGCGAGGTAGATCGGGATGCGCTCCTGGACGGGGGAGATCGTGAGCTTGAGCGCCTTGCCGGGCCCGTCGGGCAACGGCAGCGTGAGCGTCTCGCCGTCGTACTCCAGGCGCTCGCGGGCCAGCACCTTGCGCACGACCTCGACGTACTCGCGGGTGCGCTGCATCTGCTTGGCGAAGCGCTGCCCATGCCAGCCTTCGGCGACCTGAGGGCCTGAGGACCCGATGCCCAGCAGCATCCGCCCGCCGGAGAGCTGATCGATCGTGGCCGCCGTCATGGCCGTCAGCGCGGGGCTGCGGCCCGGCATCTGGAAGATCGCCGACCCGAGCTTGATCGTCGAGGTCAGACCCGCGAGCCAGCCGAGGACGGTCGCGGCGTCAGAGCCGTAGGCCTCGGCGGCCCAGACGGAGTCATAGCCCAGCCGTTCGGCCTCCTGGACGATCGCGCGCTGATCGTCGGAGGACAGCCCCAGCCCCCAGTAGCCGATGTGGACCCCGAGCTTCATCGCGGCTTCATCCTGGGTTGATCTTGCAAGATAGCGTTCATTACCAGGGAATCAGTTGCTGCAGGCGACGGGCTCCCATAGGTTGGCCGCGTCCCGAGCGAACGGAAGAGAGCACCATATGACAACGCCCACGCCTCGCGAACAGTCCCTCGCGGATCTTCGCCAGTCGATCGACACATTGCCCGAGCGCACTCGGCGCGCGATGCTGTCGGGACTCGGCAACAACACCGTGATCACCGGGGCGTTCAGCGACGGCAGCGGCGTGTGCCCGATGCTTGCGGCCCAGCGCGAGGGCGACCGCACGCGGTGCATGAGCTTCCCCGAGGCGTGGGACCGCTTCACGGGCGTGCACGGGCGTTACATCACCCGTCAGGCGACCGCCGACGAGGTCCTGCACCTGCGGATGCAGCTCGAGGAGAGCCTGCAGGCCCCGCCGCCCGACACCCACGGCTTCGCCCAGGCGATCGCCGATCATGAGGCGACCGTCGCGGCTCGCCGCCGGCGCAGCCGCCAGGAGAGCGGGAACTTCGCCGTCGATCTCCGGGGCGCCGTCGAGCAGCATCGCGAGACCGCCCGTGATCGCCGCCACCGCGAGGCCACCGAGGTCGGCCTGGACTGGCTCTTCGAGGAGACGCTCGTGCTGCCCGAGGACTTCGGCGCAGAGCCCGTCGCCGAGCCCGAGCCCGAGGTGGCCGAGGCCGAGGAGTTCGACTTCTCGCGTGAGCCGGCGACGCTGTCGGCCAACCATCGCCGCCAGTCGATCCTGAAGTAGCGGCTCAGATCATCCCCTCCAGCTGCCTGCCGCCGGGCAGCTGGAAGACGATCTCCGGCACGACACAACCGGCGGACAGCGTCAGCAGCATTCGCACCGCGGCGACGATGTCCGACGTCTGGATCATCTCCTGCGGGGCGACGCGATCGCGCACGAACTCCGTCATCGCCGTGTCGACGAACGCCGGGCACAGCGCCGTGGACTTGATGCCCCTGTCGCCCAGCTCGCGGTTCATCGCCTGCGTGAAGGCGATCACGCCGGCCTTCGTCGCGGAGTAGACGCTCAGCCACGCCTCGCCCTGCTTGCCGGCGACCGACGACGTGTTGACGACGAGCGCGTTTGCGTGTTCCTCGCCGGCCGCGCTCAGCAGGTCCAGCGCCTCGCGATAGAAGAGCGGCAGCGAGCGCAGGTTGGTGGCGAGCTGGATGTCCATCCGCTTGGCGGTCAGCTCGCCGATCGGAGCTCCGATCCCGATGCCGGCGTTGTTGACGAGCACGTCCAGGCGGCCGTAGGCGTTCGCGTGGTCGCTGACGACACGAGCGATGTCGGCCTCGTCGCCGACGTTCGCCGCCGCGTGGCGCACGTCAAGTCCCTCGGCGCTGAGCTGGTCGTAGGCGACCTGCAGCTTCTGGGGCCTACGAGCGACGAGCGTGACGCCATGCCCTTCCTCGGCCAGCATCCTCGCGATCGCCAGGCCGATCCCGCTCGAAGCACCCGTCACGATCGCAGCGCGATCTGGCATGCGGTCCCTTCCCTCGGCGTCGTCGATGAGCTGCGCTATCCAATCACGAGACGACCTAGAGTTCGCGCAATGACCCGCACGCTCGCGATCCTCCTGTCCGCCGTGTTCGTGCTGTCCGCCTGCGGTTCGGGCGACGAGGGCGGCGCGGCCTCGGCGCCCGCCGAGCCGCCGGCCGCGCAGGCGTCGGACTTCCCGTCGGCAGCGGGCAAGACCCTGACGCAGCTCACCGAGGGGCTGAAGGACGACGCGGTCCTGCTGCCCAGCAGCGCCACCTCGCAGCAGGTCGGCAGCGAGAACCGGCTGGGGTTCATCGTGGTCGACAAGGCCAACAAGCGCGTTGAGCCCACGGCCGTGGCGGTGTACACCGCGCGCGAGGACGGCACGCAGGTCCGCGGGCCCTTCGTCGCACGCCAGGAGTCATTGGACGTCGCGACGCCCTACCGCAGCGCCCAGACGGTGTCCGATCTGGCGGAGGGCAAGATCTTCTACCTGGCGTCGCCGGAGTTCGCCTCGGCCGGGCCGCGAGTGGTGATCGGCCTCGCGATGGTCGACGGCGAGATGGTCGTCGCCTCGCCGACGATGGCGCTGTCCGTGGGCGCCAAGAACGGCCCGCCGGATGTCGGGGATCGAGCGATCCGCGTCCACACGCTGACGGGCGCGGACGTCGGTGGCAACCTCACGAAGATCAGCACGCGCGTGCCGCCGGCCCCCAAGCTCCTGAATACGGACTTCGCCGACGTCCTGGGCAAGAAGCCGGTCGTGCTGCAGTTCGCCACGCCCGCTCTGTGCTCGTCTCGCACGTGCGGCCCGGTCGTCGACATCGCCGAGCAGGTCCGCGCCCAGAACGGCAAGGGCGTCGCGTTCATCCAGCAGGAGATCTACGTCGACAACACGCCACCGAAGCTGCGCCCACAGGTGCAGAAGTGGCGCCTGCAGACCGAGCCCTGGCTGTTCGTCATCGACCGCAAGGGGATCATCACCGCGCGCTTCGAGGGCGTCTTCTCGGCCGGCGAGCTCGCCCGCGCGGTCGCACAGGTCCAGTAGCGGTACGTTCTGCGCCCGGGCCGGTAGCTCAGTGGTCAGAGCAGCGGACTCATAATCCGTCAGACGTAGGTTCGAGTCCTACCCGGCCCATGGCCGTCAAGGCTGAGCAGGCCTGCAGTCGGAGCCGGTCCAGCTTCCAGCAGCGCGCACCGAGAGCTCGGCCAAGCTCAACTCTTCGGGTCGGGGCATGATCCAACCGACCCCATCGGCCCACTCTTGTTCGGACGTATCACCGAGCCGGTCGTGTGCGACAGTGGTTGGGCCCGGCTGCTGGATGTCGGCGACGGGCTCGTGTGGGGTCCGATGCGCAGGTCGCCCCGGCGCGCTTGGCGACCCCGGTCGGGATTCATACAGTGATGGCTGTGTCGATTGCCGACCAACCCGACGAGCCGCGAGTGCGTGTCTATCCGCCCGACGAGGCTCTGCGGCGCCAAGCCCCTTCCGCCTCGGGAGCGCTTCGTCGTCGAGGACATTCCCCAGGGCTGAGTGGGCGGCATTTCAGGAGGCGCTGGCCGAGGGATGACCGACGTTCGCCCGGTGGGCGTGGTCGTCGACACGACGCGGTGTTCAGCGCGGCCCCTGGGCTAGAGCTTCCTTCCGCCCTTCCGCAGACGTAGCCGGGCGCTGGGTCAAGGGCGCAATGCCCGGGGACGCCTGCGCCACCCATTCGACGAGGCGCCGCTGGGTCGCTTGTCTACGGTACTGGTGTGAGCGATCGAGCTGATGGGAAGTCGCAGCGATCCGGCCGCAGCAGTTCCACGCGCGGCCCGGTCGCGCGCTGCGATGCCACGCCGGTGGCGCGCCGTGGCTTGGTGCTCGCCGCCGCGGCGAGCAGTGCCGCGCTGATCGCGGAAGCGCTGCACGGTGCGGAGGACGTCCGAGCGGGAGTCGGGCCGGCGCCGGCGCTCGTCGTGCTGCTGGCCGTCCAGCTGGTAGCGATCGTGGCGGCGCTCATGGGCCGGCGCTGGGGCGTGCGCATCGTGCTGGCGGTTGCCGTCGGCTGGGTCATCGGCGCGCTCGTCGACCACGTGCTGGTGTTCACCGATCCGGCGGGATTTCGTGACGGATGGTCGTCCACGCTGGCCGTGTTCGCGTTGATCGCGCTCAACACGGCCAGCGCGATGTTCGCGCTCGCGCCGTCGATGCCGGCACGCTGGGACACGCTGAAGACCCCGGTGGCCGACGCGTGGCCCGCAGCGGACCGCGGCCGAATCTTCGTCCTCGATGTCCGCACACCTCGCGAGCGCGCCAGCGGGATGATCCCCGGGGCCGCGGTCGCCTCCTGGCGCGACCCCGTGGCTCCCGATGACTGTCGGGAAGTCCTCGTCGTTTGCTCCCACGGCGCCCGCTCGCTCAGCGCCGCCCGCACCCTGCACGACCGCGGCGTCGATGCGCGATCGCTCAGCGGCGGCATGAACGCCTACCGCCGCGACGGCCTTCCACTCGATCGCCAATCGTGACGATGATCGTCGGCGGCGGCGGCCACACGACGCCATCACCATGACGTCGATCCCGCGCCGGGCCGCGGCACCACTCAAGCAGTGCTCACGATGGCGCCCGATGTGAGACGCGCGACATGATCTCGGTTTCAGCGCAGCGACTGAGCATCCACGACGCGTGAGCCACGCGTCGTGCGCGGTGACGTCGGCGCCGGCGTGATTAGGCTATGCCGATGGATTCGGAGTCCGGTCGCCCAGGCGACGTCAGCGACAAGGCGATCATCGAGCTGGGACCGATCGCGACGCGGCTGCGCGAGGAGGTCGAGCTCGACGATCGCAGCTGGGATCTCGTCGTCAAGGCGCTCACGCGCGCGCTGATGGCGGGCGTGCGGATTGGCGGGGCAGAGGTGGCGGCGCAGGCGATCGAGAGCGGACTCCCGATCACGCTCAACATGGAGGTCGACGCCGGCGAGTCCGACGACGACTGAGCTGAGCCCGGCGGGTGCGCGATACTGGGCACTGCCGAGGTGGCGCCACGCCGCCGCTGATGTGACGCAAAGGGGATGAGATGGGCGAACTGCTGCGCAAGATGTTCCGAGGCGACTACGACAGCAAGTCCGACGACCAGCTCGAGTCCGTCGCGGAGGGCGCGCTCATGATGCAGGAGCAGCTCGCTCGCGACATCATCTCGCTGGCCGAGGAGGCCGGGCTGCCCCGCTCGGATGTGCGCGTCGTGCGTGCCACCGAGCTGTTCGAGAAGTTGAAGTAGGCAGAGCATGGGCTACTACATCCGCAGGCTGCTGGGCATGAACCACGAGTTTGAGTCCCGCGAGGAGATCGTCCAGTGCGCCGAGTCCGCGCTGCGCATGCAGCTGCTGCTGTCGCGCGACGTCCTCGCGATCACCGAGCTGCTGGCGCTCCCCGACGAATACAAGATCGAGGACCGCCGGATCCAGCGGGCACGCGAGTCCGTTCGGATCCTCGGGTAGGCGGCATCCGACGGGCGCGCGTGCGCGGCCGGGCGAGCGCGCTTGCCGCCGCGCTCGCCCTCGGCGTCGTCGCGTGCGGTGGCTCCGACTCGCAGACGCCGCAGGTCACAACGACCGCCACCACGACAGCGACCGCAGCTGCCGCGGCCGCGCCCGCGCTGTGCGGGCCGCTGCGCAGACGGGTCACCGGCAGGATCACCACGGCGAGCGCCAGCGAGCTGTCAGGTCTCGTGCGGTCGCGCTCGCAGCCGGGTGTGCTGTGGACCCACAACGACTCCGGTGACCGCGCGCGCCTGCTCGCGGTCGGTGACGACGGCCGCCTGCGTGGCGAGTTCACGGTGCCCGGCGCCGTCAACGTCGACTGGGAGGACATCGCGATCCGCGGCCGCACGCTGTACATCGCCGATATCGGCGACAACGTCGCGGCTCGGACATCCGTCACGGTCTACCGCGTGGCGGAGCCTCGCGTCGCCGATGGCGCCCGCTCGACCGCGCCGGCGACGCCGATCGAGCTGCGCTATCCGCGCGGCCCGCGCGACGCCGAGGCGCTGCTCGTCGATCCGGTCAGCGGATCGCTCGTGATCGTGGAGAAGCGCTTCGACGGGAGATCCGGCGTCTACGTCGCCGATCGGCCCACCGGCGGAGCGGTCAGCACGCTGCGCATGTCCGGGCGCCTGTCGCTCGGCCTGGCAGAGCTCGTCACGGCCGCTGACGTGTCGGCCGACGGCCGCACGCTCGCGCTGCGCACCTACACGACGCTGCTCGTCTGGAGCCGGCGCCGTGGTGAGAGCGTGGCGGCGGCACTGCGCCGCCGACCCTGCGCCAGCGACGTCGATTTCGAGGGGGAGGGGCAGGGCGAGGCGCTGGCCCTCAGCGGCAGCGGTCGATCCGCCTACACGGTGCCGGAGGGAACCCGTCCGGCGATACGCGCCTACATGCCACGTTGAGATCGGGGTTTAGTCCCGCCGAGGCCGGGCAACACCTTGATCAGAGCCCGCCGAGAGCTTTGGTTCGGCCCATAACCCCCCCCGCCTGCCCCGCTCTCGGCTCCAGCGCCCGGTCCTTCCCCAAGGCCGGGCGCGGTTCGTTAAGCGCCCGCTCTCGCCGTTCGTCGGGCGCGCTGCAAAGGAACGCGGGCGGGCCCGTCGAATCAGCTTCTCGTCCATGAAGAGATCTGCAACGACGGCGGCCCCCGAGTCGCTCTCCACCTACATCCAGGCCCGCTTCGACGACTTCTCGCGCTCGCAGAAGGACGTCGCCCAGTACATCGTCGACCATCTCGACGAGGTCGCCTTCCAGACCGCGGAGGAGCTTGCACGGCGTGCGAACACCTCGTCGAGCACCGTCGTGCGCTTCTCGCAGGCGCTGGGCTTCGAGGGCTACCCCGAGCTGCAGCACTCCGCTCGCGAGGAGTACCGGCGCAGGCACGCGACGTCGCCGGTCACGACGGAGTTCGCGGGCACCGCCGCGCCGCTGTTCTCGCTGGATCAGAACGAGTTCGAGACGATGCTCGCCGCCGATCACGTCAACGTCGAGGACACCGCGCGCAAGGTCTCTCGCTCGGAGGTCGAGGCCGCCGTCGAGGCGATCGCGACGACGCCCCGCCTGCTCGTCGCCGGCACCGACCAGATGGCATTCTTCGCCTCCTACCTGCGCCACCTGCTGATGCTGCTGGACCTGCGCGCGGAGATCGTCGCAAGTCCCTCCCAGGAAGCGCTGGGGCGGCTCAGCCGCATCGACGAGGAGACGCTCGTCATCGGGCTGTCGGCGGGCCGTCCGCATCCGCTCGTCGTGCGCGCGATGAAGCTCGCGCGCCACCGCAAGGCGCGCACGATGGCGATCACCGACGCGACGCTCTCGGAGGTCGCCAAGCTCGCCCAGATCCGGCTGTACTACTCCTCCAACAGCCCCGCCTACGTGCGCTCGCACACGGCGCTGCTGAGCATGGTCCAGGCGCTGGCCTACGGGGTCTACGCCCGCGATGCCGACGGCTACGCCGACCGCATCAAGGCGTTCAAGCTGAAGTAGGCGCCGAAGCCTCGCCGTTAGACTGGGCTGGGTGAGAGACGAAGCGACATTCCGCGTCAAGGCGGGCCTTGCCGAGATGCTCAAGGGCGGCGTGATCATGGACGTCGTCGACGCCGAGCAGGCGGGCATCGCCGAGTCCGCCGGCGCAGCCGCGGTGATGGCCCTTGAGCGCGTGCCGGCCGACATCCGCCGTGACGGCGGGGTCGCTCGGATGTCCGATCCCGCGATGATCAAGGCGATCCAGGACGCGGTCACGATCCCGGTGATGGCCAAGGCGCGCATCGGCCACATCGCCGAGGCGCAGGTGCTCGAGGCGCTCGAAGTCGACTACATCGACGAGTCGGAGGTGCTGACGCCGGCCGACGACGCCAACCACATCGACAAGTGGCCGTTCAGCGTCCCATTCGTGTGTGGTGCGACGAACCTCGGCGAGGCGCTGCGGCGCATCGGCGAGGGCGCCGCGATGATCCGCTCCAAGGGCGAGGCGGGCACCGGCGACATCGTCGAGGCGGTGCGTCACATGCGGTCGATTCGCGCCGATATCCGGCGCCTGGCGACGCTCGACGAATCCGAGCTCGCGACGGCAGCCAAGGAGCTCGGCGCCCCGCTGGATCTCGTCCGCGGCGTCGCGCACGAGGGTGGCCTGCCCGTCGTGCTGTTCTGTGCCGGGGGCATCGCGACCCCCGCCGACGCGTCGCTGATGATGCAGCTCGGTGCGGAGGGCGTCTTCGTCGGCTCTGGCATCTTCAAGTCCTCAGATCCGCAGGCGCGGGCGCAGGCGATCGTCGAGGCAACGACGCACTTCGCCGACGCCGAGCGCGTCGCACGCGCGTCAGAGGGACTCGGCGAGGCGATGACGTCGCTGGAGACGAGCTCGCTGCACGGCGAGCAGCTGCTGGCCCAGCGCGGCTGGTAGGCCACCCCATGATCGGTGTGCTCGCGCTGCAGGGCGGCTTCGCGGCGCACGCCCGGATGCTGCGCAGCTTGGGAGCGCACGTCCGCGAGGTGCGCGTTCCCGGCGACCTGGCTCACCTGGATGGGCTCGTCATGCCCGGCGGCGAGTCGACGACGATGACCCTCGGCATCGAGCGCGAGGGACTCGCCGACCCGCTTCGCGAGCTGGCGGCCTCGGGCACACCGATCCTCGCCACGTGCGCGGGGCTGATCATGCTCGACCGCGAGCACCTCGGCGTGATGGACATCGTGGCGCGGCGCAACGCGTTCGGGCGCCAGGTGCGGTCATTCGAGGCGGACGTCGCGGTCGCCGGCTTCCCCGGGCCACCGGTGCGAGCGATCTTCATCCGTGCGCCCTGGATCGCCGAACACGCCGACGACGTCGAGATCCTCGCGTCGGTTGACGGGCACGCGATCGCCGCACGCCAGGGCAACCTGCTGGCAGTCGCGTTTCACCTCGAGCTTGGTGCTGACACGCGGTTGCACGAGCACTTCCTGCAACTCAGCGCGGTGTCACCGTGAGCTGTCGCTGATCAGCCTCGTGCTCTCGTCGGGCAGGCAGTTGGATGGTGCGTCGCCCGCGTTCTCCGCCAGCCTGACGAACTCGTCGGTCGCGTCGAAGACGATCGATTCGTCGGGGACCTCGATGCGCAGCGTGGGGTCGTACCTGGTCACGTTCAGCGTGAGGGCGGCCGCCGGTTGCCCGGGCAGCTGGAAGCGCAGGCGAAAACGGCGGACGAGGTCCTTGTCGTCGACCCAGAAGACATAGCTGAGCGTGACGTCGCCGAGGGTGTCCAGGCAGCCGGGAAGGTCCTTATCGGCGATGAGGTCCAGGATCTCGGCGTACGTCGTGGTGACGCGATAGCGCTTGGTCATCACGTCGCCGATGCGCTCCGGTCCCGCATCTTCGATCTTCGGCTGAAGCTTCTTCAACAGGTCCAGCGCTTCCTTCGGAGTCTGGTTCTCCAGGCGCCGCAGTTCCGCGAATCCAGCGGCTTCGGCGAGCTTGTCCTGGTCGACCTTGATCCATTTCGTGCCGGAGGGGATCGCGTTGTCCAGGCGCCTGCCGATCGAGGGGTCGATCGGCACGATCTCAAACGGCTCGTCGATGAAGCTCTCGCTGCGCTCGCCGCCGACGATGATCACGGTGCGCACCCGCTGCTCGTCTGCCTGGATCTGTCCGTAGCCGCGGAACGTCGCCAAGCTTCCGTCGTCGTCGCTGATGCGTCCGCGCAGGGTGTAGCGAACGCCGAGATCCTTTTCGGCGTCGTTGACGCGCTGCAGTGCTTCAAAGAGCGGGTTGTCGCCGGCGCCGTCGTCTCCGCAGCCGGACCAGCCGTATGCCAGTGCGACACATATGGCGAGCATCCCCACTCGTATGATGCCGCGTCTGATCGCCCGAGTCTTGCAGATCAGCGGCGGTTGTTGCACAAACCTGCGGGCGCTTCACTGCACCTTGTCTTCGGCTTCACCCGGCCGTACCACAAGACGGCGTAGAGACAGGCGCACGCGCCGCCCCAGCGGCATGTCGGTCGGAGGCCTCGCCTGCACGGTGCCGTCGCGCACCTTCGGCCATTCCGATGCCACTTCGGCGCCGAAGAGAAAGACATTGGAGGTCACGAAGACGAAGACCAGGAACGCGACGACGCTTCCCAGCGACGCGTACACCGCGCCGTAGTCGGCGACGTACTCCAGGTAGATCGTGAAGCCCGCCTTGGCCGCCTCGACGCCGAGCGTCGCGGCCAGCGCTCCGGGCCACGCGTCGCGCACGCCGGTGCTCGCTGCCGGCACGAGCCCGAACAGCAGCAGGAACACGCCGAAGGACAGCAGCGCGGGGACGAGCTGGCCGCCGAGCAGGATCGCCTCGCGGGCAAACGCCCCGGGCTCGCCCAACGTGTCCCCGATCGACGCGACGAGCCGCACCGACAGCGTGACCGCCAGCGACGTCATGATCACGATCCCGGCGCAGAGCACGAGCAGCAGGTCGATGAGCTTGCCCTGAAGCGGGGGACGCGGATCCTCGACATCCCAGGCCGCGTTGAGCGCCTGGCGCACCGCTCCCATCACCGCGCTTGCCGTGAACACCAACCCGGCGGCTCCGGCGATGCCGAAGCCGCGCCCCTCGGTGGTCACCGAGCGCAGGAGCTCCTCGAGCTGCTTGGCGCCCGCGTCCTCGCGCAGCGGCACGTTGTCGAGCACGAACGCGATGACCCGCATGCGCGCGGCGCCGTCGTCGACCACCAGGCCGAAGGTCGCCGCGAGCAGGATCGCCAGCGGAAACAGCGACAGCAGCGCGTAGTAGGAGATCGCCGCCGCGCGCTGCGGGCAGTGATCGTCGAAGAACTCGGAGGCCGCCCGCCGTGCGACCGTCTTCGCATGCCCGGCCGCTCGCGTGATCTGCTTCACCCTCGAGCCCCTACCCGTTCTCGGGATCGAGACCGGCAGGACGGCAGACCAACCAGCAGGCGACCGTCCGGCTCATCGCTGCCGGCCACGGATACGCCGCGGCGGTGGCGCGCGCCCGCGGTTTGCGCCAGCGCCAGGCCGAGTCCCGTGAGGTAGTCAGGCGCCGTTCAGGCAACTGCTGGAACGCTTGAGCACATGACAGCCACCACGCTTCCAGCACCACGGCGCTCCGCGCGCCAGATGCTCAACAAGGTCCCGGAGGTGACGCTCTACTTCTGGATCATCAAGATCATGGCCACGACGGTCGGGGAGACGGCCGCCGACTACCTCAACGACACGCTCGGCTTCGGCCTGACGAACACGACCTACGTCATGGGCGCCCTGCTGCTGGCCGCGCTGGGCTATCAGCTCAAGACGCGCCGCTACGTGCCGCCGATCTACTGGCTCGTCGTCGTCTTCATCAGCATCGTGGGCACGTTGATCACCGACAACCTGACCGACGTCGCGGGCGTGCCGCTGGCGACGAGCACCGCCGCGTTCAGCGTGGCGCTGGCCCTCATCTTCGCGGGCTGGTTTGCCAGCGAGCGCACACTGTCGATCCACACGATCGTGACCTCCAAGCGGGAAGGCTGGTACTGGCTGACGATCCTCTGCACGTTTGCGCTGGGCACCGCCGCCGGCGACCTCGCGGCCGAGCAGCTGAACCTCGGCTACGGCGTGTCGGCCGCGATCTTCGGCGGGCTGATCGCGCTGATTACGATCGCGCACTACCGCCTGCGACTCAACGCGGTGCTGGCGTTCTGGCTGGCCTACATCCTGACGAGGCCGCTCGGCGCGTCGATCGGCGACGGCCTCTCCCAGACTCGCGCCGACGGCGGGCTGGGTCTCGGGACGACCGGCACGACCGTGTTGTTCCTTGCGACGATCCTGGCCGTCGTCACCTACCTCACGGTCACCAGGCGCGATGCCACCGAGCTTCAGACGGCCTGACGGTGGACGCTGCCCTGCTGCACGCGCTCAACGGGTTCGCCGTTCGCCACGACGGCTTCGAGGACCCGCTCGCGCTCTACGTCGCGGCGTCGCAGGCGCTGTTCCTGGCGCTCGTCGCGGTGCTCGGGATCGCCGGAGGGGCCGGCGGCGCGCGGCGGCGCGCCGCGGCGGCGGCCGGGCTCGCCGCAGGTCTGGGCCTGGCGATCGCCCAGGTGATCTCGCGCGTGGTCGATCGTCCGCGCCCGTTCGTCGACGATCCCTCGGGGGTGCATCTGTTCGCGCGTCACGCCGCGGACGCGGGCTTTCCCAGCGATCACGCGACGGCGGCGTTCGCGATCGCCACCGCGATCTTCCTGCGCGACCGGCGCCTGGGAGCGATCGTGCTCGCCTTCGCCGGGCTGCTCGCCGTAGGCCGCGTCGCGCTCGGCGTGCACTACCCGTCGGATGTGCTCGCGGGCGGCGTGCTCGGGGTGGTGGTGGCGCTTGGGATGACGGCGCGGCCGATCGCGCGCCGGGTCGACGCGCTGGCCGACCGCGCTGGCCGGATCGTCGACCTGCTGCTGCGCCGATCATCGCGGCGGCGCGCGTTCACGGGGTGATCACACCGGCCGCGCGCTCAGCGGGAACGCTGCCCGGCGACACGGTTTCCGACCTTCTGGAGCGCATCGATGACAACGCCCGACCCGTCCGATGACCATCGCACCGACGAGGGTCTCTCACGCCGGACGATGCTGGAGCGCTCGGCCAGCGCGAGCCTGGGCATCGCCCTGAGCGGCAGCATTCCCGGGCTGCTCGGGGCCGCCGAGGCGCGCTGGCTGCGCGAGGTCGGCTACGGGCCGCTCGTGCCCGATCGGGCCGGGATCCTGTCGCTGCCGGAGGGCTTCAGCTACACGATCGTCGCGCAGTCGGGCGTCACGACGCTCGGAAGCGGCGAGCCGACCCCCGACGACACCGACGGCACGGCAAGCTTCGTGCGCCGCGGCGGCGGCAGCGTCCTCGTGTCCAACCACGAGATCGGCGGCAACGAGACCTTCAAGGTCCCGGCGCTCCCCGGCCTGACCTACGACGACAAGGCCGGCGGCGGCGGCACCACGACAATCGAGGTCGATCGCAGCGGCGAGCGCGTCAGCGAGATCGTCTCGCTCGCGGGCACGCACAACAACTGCGCCGGCGGGCGCACGCCATGGGAGACCTGGCTGACCTGCGAGGAGACCGAGTCGACCCTCGCCGGCGGCAAGCGACACGGCTACGTCTTCGAGGTGGACCCCTATGACCAGCGGGCCAACATAAGCCCGCAGCCGATCAAGGCGCTGGGTCGCTTCGCGCACGAATCGGTCGCGGTCGATCCGCACTTCGGGCGCATCTTCATGACCGAGGACGCCAGCAACCCCAATGGGCTGGTGTACCGCTGGATGGCGCCCCTGCGCTCGCTGCGGCTTCGCAAGGGCTCATTGCGGCGCCTGACCGACGATGCTGGCAGCCTGCAAGCGATGGTGGCGTTCACGCGCGGCGGAGCATTCGTGCCCGACCTCTCGGTGGCGACGCAGCCGGGAACGACCTACCCGGGTGCGCTGGGTCGACGTGCCCGACCGCGACGCCGCGAGCGTCTCCACGCGCAAGCAGCTCGAACAGGTCACCCGCAGCCGCAAGCTGGAGGGCATGTGGTGGGGTGATGGCGGCGCGTACGTCGTCGCGTCCTTCGCACGCACCTCCGATGGCAGCGCATCCCAGCACGACGGTCAGGTCTGGTTCGTCGATCCCTGGCGCGACACGATCGAGCTCAAGCTGCACTTCGCCTACACGCCGGGCGACGACGACACCGATCCCGACGGACCCGACAACATCACGGTGTCGCCGTACGGCGGCGTGATTCTCGCCGAGGACGGCGAAGGCGTGCAGCACCTCGTCGGCGCGACCGATCGCGGCGAGACCTACTTCTTCGCGCGCAACGACCGCAACGGCTCGGAGTTCACCGGGCCGACCTTCTCGCGCGACCGCAGGACGCTGTTCGCCAACATCCAGTCGCCCGGCGCCACGTTCGCGATCCGCGGGCCGTTTCGCCACCAGTAGCCCGGCTGGGCGGCTCAAGCGCGTCCGGCGGGGCGATGCGGATGGATGCGCGACGATGTGCCGATGCGCGTGCTCATCGTCACCGCCTCGATCGGCGCCGGCCACGATGTGCCGGCGGCGGTGCTCGCCGGCGCGCTGCGAGAACGCGGCGCGACACCCGAGGTCGTCGACGGCCTCGAGGTGGGCGGGCCGGTGGCCCGCGCGATCGTCGGCGGCGCCTCGTCGCTGGAGACCACAGCGGGCAACATCGCCTTCGAGGCCGGCTACCTGCTCGGCACGCGCTACGCCCCGATGCGGCGCGCCGGCTCGCGTGTCATCGAGCAGATCATGCGCCGCCGCTACGAACGCTTCCTCGCCGAGCATCCGTCGGACGTCATCGTCTCGACGTACCCGCTGACCACCGAGCTGCTTGGGCGCATGCGGTGCTCCGGCGCGCTCGCCACGCCGGTGGTCAGCGCGATCACCGATCTCGCCGCGCTGCACTACTGGGCGCATCCGGGCGTTGACCTGCACCTGCTCACCCACCCAGAATCCGAGCCCGAGGTTCGGGAGATCGCAGGGCTGCGCACGCGCGTCGCCGCGGTCCACGGGCTGACGGACCCGCGCTTCTGCGACCCGCCGCCGCGCAGCGCCGCGCGCGAGGAGCTCGGGCTGGCGGGCCGCGGGTCGCTCGTCGTGGTCTCCGGCGGCGGCTGGGGGGTGGGCGACCTGTCGGGCGCGACCGACACGGCGCTGCACTACGGCGCCGACAGCGTCGTGCTGCTCGTCGGCCACAACGACGGCGCCCTCGCGCGGATGCGGGAGGCCTACGGCGCGGACGATCGCGTGCAGATCTGGGGCTTCACCGACCGCATGGTCGCGCTGCTTGCGGCCGCCGACGTGCTGATCCACTCGACCGCCGGGCTGACGGTCCTGGAGGCGCTCATGTGCGACTGCCGCGTCATCTCCTACGGCTGGGCTCGCGGCCACATCCGCGTCAACAACGCCGCCTATGAGCGCCTGGGGATGGTGGACGTCGCCAGGAACCGCACGCAGCTCGCGCACGCGCTGATCGCGGCGCTCGCCGCTGCGCCGTCAGGCTTCGGCGCTCCCGACCTCCCGGCCGCCGCCGATCTCGTGCTCGCTCTGGCCTCCGAGGGCAAGCCGGCTGACGCCCTGCGATGAGGCCAAGACCGCGCTGCCGGCGATGACGAGCGTCAGACCGCAGACGAGCAGCGGTGCGCTGCCCCAGCGCTCGTCGATCACCAGCGGGGCCAGCATCACCGGCACGGCGACCTGGCCTGCCAGCACGACCGGCGCCACGCGCGCGGCGCCGCGGCGCTGCAGGACGGCGCTCTCGGCCGCGACGGCGGCGATCCCGCCGGCTGCCGCCAGTGCGCACCAGGCCGCCGTCCCCGGCACACCGGGGAGCGTGCGCGCGGCCTGTGCGGCGGCCAGCGCCGTGATCGCGTCGGCTGCGATCGCGCCGGCCAGCAACCCGCCGTCTCCGGGCCGGCGGCGCGCGAAGGCGCTCAGCGCCACAGCCGCGAGCGCGACGGTGACCAGCACGAACGCGAGGCCCGCCGCGCCATCCTCGCCGCGCTGGGGATCGGCGAGCGCGACGAATGCGACGCCGGCGACGATCGCCGCGACCGCAGCGACCTCGCGCCGCCCGACGCGCTCGCCGAGCAGGCCGGCGCTGACGGCCAGCAGACCGAGCAGCCCGGTCGCCAGCAGCGGCTGCAGCAGCGACAGCGCGATGTGGCGCAGGGCCAGCACCTGCAAGGCGAAGCCTGCGAGACCGAGTGCGATCGAGGCACGCCAGACCGGACGTGCCGCGAGCCCCCGCAGCGCCCCGAGGCTTGCGCGGGTCATCGGCGAAACCGCTCGGACCTCAAGCGCCTGCAGGACGTACGAGCTCTCAAAGCAGGCCGCGGCGCCCAGCGCGAGCAGCAGCCCCGTCAGCATGGGCGAATCATGAGCCGGATGGCGATCGCCGCCGGGACGCTGGGGCTGGCGGCGTGGGCGGCGCCCGCGCCCGCGGCGCACGTACCGCTGCTGTGCGACGTGCTCGGCATCGCGCGGCGCCTGGACCTCGGCTCAGGCGCCGTCGGTCTGACGTTCGACGACGGGCCGCATCCGCGCGGCACGCCCGCGGTGCTCGAGGCGCTCGCCGCCGCCTCCGCGCGGGCGACATTCTTCGTCGTGGGGGAGCAGCTGCGCGCGCACGCGGGCGTCGCGGCGGAGATCGTCGCCGCAGGTCACCGCCTCGGCGTGCACGGCGACCTTCATCGCTGCACGAGCCTGCGGACTCCGCGCGCCCTGCGCGCCGACCTCGATCGCTGCGCGGCGCTCGTCGAGGACCTCTCGCAGGCGCGCGTCGAGCGCTACCGGCCGCCGTATGGGATCTTCTCGCCGGCGGCACTCGCGCACGCCCGGACGCGCGGCTGGACGGCGCTGCTGTGGTCGGCCTGGGGGTGTGACTGGCGGGCGGACGCCACCGCGTCCTCGATCGCCGCGCGCGCCACGCGGGGCGTCGGCGCGGGCGACGTGCTGCTGCTGCACGACGCCGATCACTACGCCTCGGCCGGCTCGTGGCGGCGGACCGCCGCCGCGCTGCCGCGGATGCTCGACGAGCTCGCGGCGCGGGGCCTGCGAGCGGTCGCCGTGTGAGCGTGGCTCACGCGTCGGGCCGGTAGTACAGCGGCACGCATGAGTGGTTGGCAGCGACCCAGTCGCTGTTTGGCAGGTCGTCGCCGGTGCCCATGATCCGGTGACAGGGCTGGTCGTAGACGCGGCCGGTCGAGCGCTGCAGCCAGTCGAAGACGATGTACTTGTAGAGGCCCGAGGTCATGCCGTCGGGCAGCTGTAGGCGAGACGGGTGCGCGGGATCGAGGTGCGCGCGAGCGATCTCGTTCTTCCAGGCGACGATCTCCTCCAGGCGCTGGACCTGCACGATCCCCAGCGCGGCGGTGAACTCGCTCATGCGGAAGTTCAGACCGGGCTGGGCATGGTCGGGCTTGGCGTAGTTGCGATAGGCGCGGGCGTACTGCACGAGCTCGGGGTGGCGTGAGACGAGCACGCCGCCCTCGCCCGTCGAGATCGTCTTCGTCGCGTACATCGAGTAGATCCCAGCGTCGCCGAAGGTCCCCGGTCGCCGGCCGTCGTAGCGCGCTCCGTGGGCGTGCGCGCAGTCCTCGAGCATGATCACGCCGCGCTCGCGGCAGAGCTGGGCGATGGCCTGCGCGTCGAAGGCGATGTGCCCGCCGATGTGCACGAGGAAGACCACGGCCGGGTCGTGCAGGTCGATCAGCCGCTCGGTCTCCTGCACCGACAGGCAGAGGTCGTCTCGGCGGCAGTCGCCGAAGACCGGGGTCGCGCCGGCGCCGAGCACGGCCAAGGGCGTCGCCATGAACGTGTTGGATGGAACGACGACCTTGCGCCCGCGGACCTGCGCCCATTGCAGCGCCGCCATCGCCCCGCCCGCCCAACTGGACAGTGCGACGGCGGGCAGGTCGTTGTGGGCCTCCCACGCGGCCTCGAAGCGCGTGGTCAGTTCGCCCTCGCTCCAGCGCTGGCTGTCCAGGACGCCGTCCCACAGCTCGTGCAGGAGGGCGCGGTCGCGGTCGTCGAAGCCGATCGCGAAGCGATCGAACGCCGGCACCGCCGCAGAGCTCAACCGTCGGTCCGGTCGGCGAAGGACGGCTCGAGCATCGTGCGCCGCCCGCCGACGATGCCCAGGACGCCGAAGCCCGCGCCGGCCAGCCCGAGCGTCAGCAGGTGCACGTTCAGCCGCGAGAAGTCCAGCGCGGAGCTCGTGCCGGCGGGCACGAGCAGGATCGCTCCGACGAGCGCCGCGAGCCAGACGGCGGCGCGCGCCGCCGCCGAGCGCGCCGACAACGTCGCGACCACACCGAGCGCGGCGACGACGAGCACCGTGTGCCAGTCATCCGACGCCAGGCCGGCGGCGTGCAGGACGACGGTGTAGAGCACGAGCGCCAGCATCCCGCTGAGCACGGAGGTGACGCGCTGCAGGGTCAGCCGTTGCACGGCGCTGACCGCGCTCGTGACGGCGCGCACCAGCGCGCCGCTGCGCTCGCGCCGCTCGGCGGGCACGTCGGCCATCGCGGCCGCCAGCACCGGCGCCGCGGCCGGCACGGCGACGGCGGCCCGCTCGGCGTTCTCACGGTGCCACGCCACGTAGCGGCGCACGCCCTCGCTATAGGGCGTCTGCGCGCGCCAGCCGAGCTCGCGGTCGGCGCGCTCGCCGCAGACCTTCGCACCCGCGAAGTCGCCGGCGCGGCCCTCGGTGTAGGTGATCTCGACGTCGCCGACACAGTCGCGCACGGCCTCGGCGATCGCCCGCACCGAGGTGTCCTCCTCGCCGACGAGGTTGTAGATCCGGCCGCCGGCCTCCGGCGCCAGGGCACGCACGACGCCGTCGGCGAGATCCTCGACATAGACGAAGCGCCGCGTCTGCGCGCCGTCGCCGGAGATCGTGAGCGGATCGCCCGCGAGCGCCTTGCTGACGAAGATCGGCAGCACCGCCGCCGGCCGGGCGCGCGGGCCGTAGGGGATGCCGAAGCGCAGGATCGTCGTCTGCACGTCGTAGAGCTCGCCGTAGGAGTGGCAGTACATCTCGCCGGCGAGCTTCGTCGCGGTGTAGAGGTGCGATGGCAGCGCGAGCGCCGTGTCCTCGTCGACCTCCGATGCCGTGACGTCGGAGTACACCCAGATCGTCGAGGCGTAGATCACGCGTGCGCCGGTCGCGCGGGCCGCCTCGAGCACGTTCAGGGTGCCTCGCGAGTTCAGCGCCTCGGCGCCAGCTGGATCCTTCGCCACGAGCCCGACGTCCGCCGCCGCGGCGAGGTGGATGATCACGTCGCAGCCGTCGGCGGCGTCACGCAGGCTGGCCGGATCGAGCAGGTCGCCCAAGACGGTCTCACAGCTCTCGCGCTCGTCACGGGCGTCGAGCACGTCGAAGATCCGCGCCGCATGACCCGCATCCAGCAGCCGGTCGACGACGTGCGAGCCGATGAACCCGGCGCCGCCGGTGACGAGAACGCTCATGCGCTGGTGCGGGCCAGGTGCGGGCATGTGGAGTTCTCCTCGGGCCGATCGGACGGTTCGACGCAGCGGCGTGCTGGACGCACCCTAGACGCGACGTGTGAGGATTGTGTTGAGGGTTGTGGCCGACGTCGCCGGAGCGTCGCGAGCCGGTGCCCGACGGGCCGGCCGGTGTGCGACGCTGACGGGATGGCAGACCGGCACAGCTTGCCCGGCGTGGCCGTCGTGCGGCCCCGCCGGCTGCGGCCCAGGCTGCACTACGAGCTACTCGTCTGCGGTCTCGCCGGCCACGAGCTCGGCGTCGATGCCCGCCTGCTCTCCGACGACACGCGCGAGCATCCCGCCCGCGCGCCAGGAGATCGAGCCGCTGCCGGTGCGCGGCAAGCCGCTGCGCGACAAGCTCGTCCTGCGCCTGATCGCGATCGACCGGGCGCTGCACTTCCTCGTGCTCGGGTTGATCGGGGCGGCGATCCTCATCTTCGCGGCCAATCGCGACACGCTGCGCGGCCCGTTCTACCGCGTGGTCGTGGATCTACAGACGGGCGCGAGCTCCAGCGGCCCGAGCTCCGGTGGGGGACTGCTGCACGAGATCGAGCGCGCGTTCTCGCTGCGGTCTGACACGTTGCAGCTCGTTGCGCACGACCTCGGCTGGGCGGCGCTGCAGCGACGAGCGCCCGAGGCCTTCGCGATGATCAGGAGATGACCAGGCCGTGGCGCAGGGTGTTCTCGCTAAGCACCTGCGGCTGCACGAACTGCAGCAGGTAGTCGCTGCCGCCGGCCTTTGTGCCGGTGCCCGAGAGGCGGTTGCCGCCGAACGGCTGGCGGCCGACCATCGCGCCCGTCGTGGCCCGGTTGACGTAGAGGTTGCCGACGGGCGAGCGGCTGGCGACGTGCGCCACGGTTCGCGGGTTGCGGCTGAACAGCGCCCCCGTGAGTGCGACTGGCAGGGCGTCGACGAGGTCGCACGCCTCGTCGATGTCGCGCACGGCCTCGACGCACAGCAGCGGACCGAAGATCTCGTCACGCAGCAGCGCCGAGCGCGACGGCAGGCTCGCGGCGATCACCGCAGCGCAGTACCAGCCCGCTGCCGGCACGTCGTCCTGCCGGGCGCTCACCACCGCGCCCTCCGCCGCCGCCTGCGCTGCGTAGGAGCGCACGCGCTGCTGCGCGGAGCGCTCGATGAGCGGCGGGACGTCTGACGCGAAGTCGGCAGCCGGCCCGACCGTCAGGCACGCGACGGCGCCCGCGAGGCGCTCCAGCAGCACGTCGTGGATCTGCTCGCTGACCAGCACCCGCGACGCCGCCGAGCACTTCTGCCCCGCGTAGCCGAACGCCGAGGCGACGATCGCGGGGATCGCGTCGTCGAGATCGGCGTCGGCATCGACGATCACGCAGTTCTTGCCGCCCATCTCCGCGATGACGCGCTTGAGGTCCCGGGCGCCGGGTTGCACGGCGGCGGCGTCGCGCAGCAGCTCCGATCCGACGGCGGCCGAGCCCGTGAAGGCGATCGTCGCGACGTCGGGGTGAGCGGCCAGCGCCGCGCCGGCGTCCCCGCCGCCGGGGAGCAAGGAGATCGCTCCCGCAGGGACGCCGCCCGCGCGCAGAGCCTCGACGACCATGAGGCCGCAGCCCGGCGCCTGCTCGGCGGGTTTGAGCACGACGGTGTTGCCCGTCGCCAGCGCCGCCGCCGTCATGCCCATCGGGATCGCCAGCGGGAAGTTCCAGGGGGCGATCACCGCGCAGACCCCGCGCGGCACGTAGCGCAGCTCGTTGCGCTCGCCGGGGACCTGCAGCAGCGGCGCGCCGTCGGCGAGCCGCAGCGCCCCGCGTGCGTAGAACTCGAGGAAGTCGATCGCCTCGCAGACGTCGGCGTCCGCGTCCGTCCAGGGCTTGGCGCATTCGCGCAGCGCGAGCGCCGCGAGCGCGCGGCGACGCTCGCGCATCCAGGCGGCGGCACGCAGAAGCGCCGCGGCGCGATCGGCAGCGGGCGTGGCCGACCACGCGTTGAACGCGCCGCGGGCCGCGGCGACGGCCGCTGCCGCCTCCGCCGGCGTCGCGCTCGCGGCGAGCGCGACGACGCGCTCGGGCTCGCCCGGATCGGTCGAGACGAGCTGCTCGTCGTCGCGGCGGTCCTCGCCGATCCAGACAGGCACGCGCAGCGGCAGGACGAGCTCATCGAGCGCCGCCGTGAGCTTCGCGCGCTGGGCGGCCCGGCGCAGCTCGAGCACCGGCTCGTTGGCGAAGGGCTCGAGCGTCATGTCGCGGGCGGGGCGAGCAGGAGCTCGAGCGGGACGCCGGTTGCCTGGTCGTGCAGGAAGCTCTCGTTGGCGGTGTTCTCCAGCAGCCGCCTGACGAGGTAGGCCATGCCGGCGACGAGATCGCCGACCGGGCAGTACGCGCGCACCCGCAGGCCCAAGGTCGCCAGGGCATGGCCGAGATCGTCGCCGAGGCCGCGCAGGACCTGCAGCTCGACATCGGCGTCGGAGCCGCCCTGCAGGCGGTTGCAGGCGATCGCGTGGGAGACCGACCGCAGGTTGTGCGACGCGATCGCGACGCGCACCGCCGGACGTGCCTGCATCAGCCGCTCGGTCAGCGTCTCGAAGTTGCGGTCGCACGCGGCCTTCTCCTCGAAGACCGGCACGCTCCAACCGTGGCTGCGAGCCTCGACGACCTCGTGATCCCAGTAGGCGCCCTTGACGAGGCGCACGACGAGCGCCACGCCCGGGCGCGGCGTCGCCCGCGCCCAATCCAGCACGCGATCGAGCGTCTCGGGCGAGTCGCGCAGGTAGGCCTGGAGGACGATGCCGGCACTGGGCCCGCGTTCGAACTCGGGCTCGGCGAGGAGCTCGAGAACCAGCTCGAGGACCGCTTCGCGCGAGTCCAGCGACTCCATGTCGATGTGCAGGTGCGCGCCGAGCGCGTCGGCGCGGCGCAGCAGCTCGCGCAGGCGTGGAGCGGCGTCGTCGCGGCCGCGCGCCGGCGCCTCGGCGCGCAGGAGCGGCGTCAGCGCCGAGACCTTGACCGACAGGTTCGCCCGGGGGAGGACGCCGACCGAGTCGCGCTCCAGCAGCGGGTGTGGGTCCATCGCGGCGTACGCCGGCGCGAGGACGTCGAGTGCCGCGGCGCAGCGCGCGGCGTAGCGGTCGGCCTCCACGGCGGTCACCGTCGCCTCGCCCAGCAGGTCGACGGACGTTGCGATCGCGTCATGCCACAACCTCGCCAGGGTGGGTAGGGCGGCTCGCGGATCGGACCCGACGATGAAGCGGTGCGCCATGTGCCGCACGCTCGCGGCCGACGCCGCTCCGAGGGCGGCCCGGCCTGCGCCCGAGCAGGCCATGCGCATCGCGGCGCTCAGCGGCGGTGGCTGGTCGTGCACCTCGTCGAGGAAGCCGATCAGGTGGGTGGCGAGATCGCCGGCCGAGCGGCACGCGGGAACGACGTCGACGAAGCGAAAGAGCGCCGCTCGAAGCTCCTCGTCGCGCGCCGCGAGATCCATCGCGCGCTCGTCGAGGGCCCGGATCGGGTGGCCGCGGCGCGATGGGAACGCCTTGGCGAGCTCGTGGCCGACGAGCTGGATCTCCCGCTCGAGTGCCGGCCGGTGCACCTGCGTCAGTTCGGCGGGACCACGGGAGGCGGCTCGGCGGGAAGCAGGTCGCTTGCGGTCTCCTGCTTGGAAGTGGCATCCGCGGGCTCTGCCGGCGCCTTGTCGGCGCCGCCGGATTTCGGGGTCTTCGTCGGAGGGTTGCTGTCGGGCGTCGCCTTCGACGAGTCCTTGCCGGTGGACGTCTTGGGCTTCGCGGCGGGTGTGGCGGGCGTGGCGGCGGGCGCGGGTTGCACCGCCGCCGGTGTCGGATCGGAGCGGTCGGCGGTGGTGCTCGTCGATGACTTGGCGGCACGTTTGGCGGCCCGGCGCTTGGCCTTCTCGCGCTCGATCTCCGCGGCCGTCACGCTCCCGACTCCCGGAACCACGACGACGGGCGTCGTCGAGGTCTCGCCCGGGGTGGTCGGATCGGGGGCGAAGCTCTGGGGCGTGGACGCGGCCTCGCGGCCGCCGAAGACGCCCGCGATCAGCAGCGCGACGACGATCGCCACGAGCACCAGCACGACGGGGAGCACGAGCCCCGGCCGCAACGACGAGCGCGCCGACCTGGACGACGGGGACCCGGGCGTCGAGCGCCGCGAGCGCGCCGCTTGGCCTGCGCGCTCGCTGCGCGGCCGCCTGGTGTGCCGCGAGGTCCGAGGCTCGGCCGCGGCCGCCGGATGGGCACTCGACGCGGCGTTGCCGGCCGGGCGCAGCTTGCGGCTGAGCGCGGCGAGCTTCGGCCGGCTTCGCGGGGCTCGCTCACGCGACCTTCTGGTCGCCGGCGCAGGCGCGTCCGGCACGGGCGGCCCGGTCTCGACGTCGATGTCGTCGTCGCCGAGCTGCCATGCGGCGGTCGGCTGCTCGACATGGCCGGGTGCGAGCTCGCCGGGGATCCGCGCCTCCGCGCCGTTGTCAGACGGCAGCTCACCGACGCCGACGGTGGGCGCGGGTGGCATGTCCTGCGGAAGCGGTGGCGGTGGCGGTGGCTGGGCACCGGCGACCGGTGCCGCGGCCGTCATCGCGGCCACGATCGCCGCGGTCGTCTCGGGCGCCAGCGCCGTTGACGGCGGGTCGCGATAGGCCCGATCGGCGGCCTCGAAGCGCGCAACCGGTGCGCGACAGGTCCAGCAGCTCGGCAGGTGCTCCTGCAGCCAGTCGTGGTCGGCCAGCGTGATGCTGCGATCCGCGCGCGCGGCCAGCAGGGGCGGCACGCGGGCGCATTGCGGCGGCGCATCCGAACCGGCGTAGCGGGCCGCGGTGTGGCGCGTCGCGCTGATCAGCAGCGCCTCGGGATTGAGGTTCGCGAGATCCTCGGTGGCGACGACCCCTGCGCGGAAGGTGCCGAAGGCCTCGGCGGCTGCCGCCGCGGCCTGATCCTGACCGGCGATGACCGCGCAATAGGCGAGCACGGCGGGACCGCGACGATCGCACAGGCCCGCGAGCGCGTCCGTATCGCCGTCGCGCACTCCGACGGGTGTCACGGCTGTTGCGGCCACCCGCTCAGGCTACCGCCCACACCCCCGGACCGAACGCCGATGCGGCCTGGCGGCCCTCCGTGCACGGACGATTGCGCGCGGTGGGCGTGGCGCCGCCAGGCCCGGCGTTACAGTCGTGGCGATGACGCGGGTGCTGTTCGTCCTGGATCAGTGGCCCGAACTGTCGGAGACCTTCGTCGTCAACGAGCTCCAGGCGTTGCGCCGCATGGGCCATTCGGTGCGCGTACAGGCCGCTCGCGCGGCTCCGCACCCCAATCCCGAGGCTCCGGACGACGTCGACGTCCGGCTGCTCGGCGGGGCGCACTGGGGCGACCTGCTGTGGCTGTGGCGGCGCAGCCCGCGCGCCTGTGCCGCGGACCTCCTGCGGCGCCGTCGCTGGCGGCGCGAGGAGTGGGTTCGCCCGCTGCGCGTGCTCGCGGGCCCGGCGCGGCGGATCGCCGAGGGCGGTGACGAGCACCTGCACGCGCACTTCGCCGCCGGCGCGGCGCTCGACGCGATGCGCCTGTCGGCGCTGACGGGACGGCCGTTCAGCGTCACCGCGCACGCCTACGACATCTTCGCCTCGCCGCGCAACCTGCGAGAGAAGCTCGAGCGGGCGGGCGCGGTGTTCAGCGGTTGTGACTACAACGTGCGGCGGCTTCGCGAGCTGGCGCCGTCGGCTTGCGTGCACGAGGTCGTGATGGGGGTGGACGCCAGCGCCTTCCCGCCCTTCACCGCGCCGCACGGCGGCAGGAGCATCCTCGCCGTCGGCCGGCTCGTGGAGAAGAAGGGCTTCGACGTGCTCGTCGATGCCGCCTGTCTGGTGCCCGGCGTGACCGTCGCGATCATTGGGGACGGCCCGCTGCACGACGCCCTGGCTGCGCAGATCGCCGACACCGCAGCGCCCGTCGAGCTGCTGGGCAGTCGCCCGCCCGGCGAGGTCCTGGCGGCGATGGCGCGCGCCGACGTGCTCGCGATGCCGTGTGTCGTCGCGCGCGACGGCGACCGCGACTCGATGCCCGTCGTCGTCAAGGAGGCGATGGCGCTCGGCGTGCTCGTCGTCGCCTCCGACGAGGTCGGTCTGCCCGAATGCGTGCTGGCGCCGTGGGGGTTCCTTGCGGCGCCCGGCGATCGCGAGGCGCTCGCGAGCGCGTTGCGCGCCGCGCTCGCGCTGGACGGCGACGAGCGCCGGCGGGCGGGGGAGGCCGCTCGTGCATGGGTGCGAGAGCACGCCGACGTCGACCGCGAGACGGCGGCGATGGCGGCGGTGATCCAGCGGCTGGCGCTCAGCTCGCGGGCGGGATCATCACGCGCAGGCGCGTGCTGAGGGCGATCGTTCGCCAGCCGGCGTCAAGCGCCCAGCGCTGCTCGCGGGTGGGCTGGGGCGGGTAGAAGCCGCGGCCGACGACGATCACGTCGTAGCGCCCGCCCGCCAGCGCGGCCGCGAAGCGCCGACGGGTGGGGTAGCGGCGCAGGAAGCCGTCGAAATACCCGATGTACTCGACATCGTTGGCGATCCGGGTGCCGAAGCTCGGCCAGATCGGCGTCAGCCCGCCGACCGACCAGTCGCTCGCCAGCCCGATCTTCCTGTCGCGGGGCGCGACGCGCAGGAGCGTGTCGATCGCGGGATCGATGCCGAGATAGCGGGCGTCGTTGATGCGCTGCTCGACGCGATGGGCGCCCGCCAGCGTGACGATCGCGACGAGGATCGCCGCCCCGACGAGCGCGGCGGGCCTGCGCCTGGCCTGCCACAGCGCCCACAGGCCGGCGCCGACGACCGCGAGCGCGACGACCGCGAGAGCGGGGTCGCGTACACCGCGGACCTCATAGCCGCGATATGCGCCGATCACGACCGCGACTGCCAATGCCAGCTCGGTCGTGGCAGCGAGCAGGCGCGGCAGCCGCCCGACCGACCACGCGGCGACGGGCGCCAGCAGGATCAGGATCGGCACCGCGTAGCGGGTGTTGACGTTCGCCAGGAACGGGTCGCCGGGATTGCCCAGGGCGGTGCCTGGCAGCCACGCGTAGACCGGCACGAGCGCGATCGCCGCCGCGCCGAGCAGCATGATCCGCGGATCCAGGCGGCGGCGGTCGATGATCGCCGCCGCGGCGAGCGCCGCGGCGCAGATGATCGCCAGCAGGCCGAGGCCGTCGAAGACCTCGCCGGCGAGCTGTCGCAGGATCGGCGGGTCGCCGAGATAGTCCAGGATGCTGAAGCCGACCTGCTCGACGAGCACGTCGCGCGGCGCGTCGAAGATCGTCACCCCGAAGGGGGCGATCTTCACCGGGAAGACGGGATTGCCCGATTCGACGAGGTTGCGCGCCAGCCAGGCGGCGTCGCCGAGCAGCGCCAGGCTCCCGACGAGCAGGCCGTCACGCAGCGCGCGCGGCTGTCCTCGCACGAGCCGCGCGGCCGTCCAGACGACGACGAGGATGCCCACCGAGCTGATCCCGTACCACTTCGTCCCGAAGGCGACGGCCAGCGCGGTCGCGGCGAGGATCAGGTCTGAGGTGCGGCGGGAGCGAGCGTGGCGCAGCAGGAACAGCACGCCGCAGGCATAGGTCGCCCACAGCAGCGAGTCGGGCAGCGCGCGGGGGATCGTCGCGACGCCGACGATCGGGATCGACACGACCGCCGCGCCGGCGAGCACCGAAGCCGCCGCCGGCGCTCGCAGCTCGCGCGCGACGGCCACGACGGCAAACGCCGTGACGAGCAGGAAGACGACGAACGGCGCTCGGACGAGGAAGTCGTTGTGCCACGGCAGGACCGCGCTGAGCATCACGACGTCGCCGTTGTTGGGGTAGTTGCCGTGTGCGAGCAGCGGGACGAACTGGTCGATCTGCCACAGCGAGCCGGTCTGGATCCAGCGGCCGACGTTCGGCAGATGGAAGGTCAGCGGGTCGACGCCGATGATCTCGTCACCCGCCCAGCGGCCGAGATCGGCGACCGCTGCCACGAGCGCGAAGCCGGGCGCAGCCGTCGCGAGCGCCCACTGCCAGGGCCGGCTCGGCGGGGGCGGTGGCCCGCGATCGTCGGGCGGCGCCGGCGCCGCCGGCCTCACGCGCGTGGCGACGAGGACCGCCAGCGCGCAGGCGACGAGCACCGTCGCGCGGTTGAGCACCCCGAGCAGCAGCGGCACGAGATGCACGCCGATCAGCAGCGCCGTGCCGACGACGATCGCAGCCAGCACGCGCTCGAGGCGGTCCAGGTGGCCGAGCCGCCGCTGCACGACGAGCCCCGTCGCGACGAGCACGCCCAGCGCCATCAGCGAGAACAGCACGCAGCCGATGAGAAAGTCCGTCAGGGGCATGGCCGCCGCAGGCTAAGCGGTCCCCGGCCATGGCGCTGCGATCGCGATGGTTGCGCGCCGCCGAGGTGGGTAGCCCGAGTGGACTCCTTCCGAAAGGAGGTGGGCGTACATGCTCACCGTCACAGCATCAGCTTCCGAAGCGATCCGACAGCTCGTCGACAACTCCGGCGCAGACGAGGCCGCTGGCATCCGCATCGCGGCCGGCGAGCCGACGGAGAAGGGCACGCCGCTCTCGCTGGCGATCACCGACGGCCCGGAGCCTGGCGACGAGGTCGTCTCCGGCGACGGTTCGGTCTTCCTCGAGCCGGCGGTGGCCCAGGCCCTCGGGGACACGGTGCTCGACGCCGAGGTCAACGACGGCGAGATCGCCTTCGCGCTGGTCAATCCGGCGGACACGCCGTCGAGCAACGGATCCGAGCCGCAATAGCCCCCGGCGCAGCCTGTGGCGGATTGACCCCGTAGCGCGGGGTCAAAGCGCCACGCTCACCGCGTGACGGCGCCGGTCGCGCCGCGGTGGGACACGGGGTCGGCCCGGCCGTCGCCACTCGGCCGTATCGTGGCGGCGAGTGAGCGTGCCGGCCCCAACATCGACCGGCCGGCCGGATCTGAGCGTCGGTCTGCGCATCCGTGCCGCGCGCGGCACGATCGTCAACGCGGTCTTCCTGACGAGCATCAACACGCTCGCGCTCGTGCGCGGATTCCTCGTCGCGGCGTTTCTGACCAACGCCGAGTACGGGGTGTGGGGCGTCGTGCTCGTCGTCCTGGCCACGCTGGCGCTCCTGCGCCAGATCGGGATCGGCGACAAGTTCATCCAGCAGGACGAGGCTGACCAGGAGCGCGCGTTTCGCAAGGCGATGACGTTCGAGGTCGGGCTCGCCGCGATCGCGTTCGTCGGCGGCGTCGCCCTGGTACCGGCGCTCGCCGCGGTCCTTGGGACACCGGAGATCATCGCGCCGGCGCTCGTGTCGCTGCTCGTGATCCCCGCCTACGCGCTGCAGGCGCCGTTGTGGATCTTCTACCGCGAGATGGACTTCGTCCGCCAGCGCAAGATCCAGGCGACCGACCCCGTGCTCGGGTTCGTCGTCGCCGTGATCCTGCTGATCGCGGGCGCCGGATACTGGGCGCTGATCGTCGGGATCGTCTTCGGCGCCTGGGCGGGAGCGTTCTTCTCACTGCGCGCGTGCCGCTACCGGCTGGGGTTCGCCTTCGATCGCGAGACGCTGCGGGCCTACGCAACCTTCAGCTGGCCGCTGCTGTTCGCGGGTGGGGGCGCGGTCGTCGTCGGGCAGGGCCTGGTGATCGTCGGCGAGGCGAAGCTCGGCCTGGCGGGCGTGGGCATCATCGCGCTGGCGTCGGTGATCTCGCAGTACTCCGACCGCGCCGATCAGGTCGTCACCCAGACGATCTACCCGACGATCTGCGCCGTCAAGGACCGCGCCGACCTGCTCTACGAGGCGTTCGTGAAGTCCAATCGCCTCGCGGTCATGTGGGGCGCGCCGTTCGGGCTCGGGCTCGCGCTGTTCGCCGAGGATCTCGTCGCGTTCGCGATCGGCGAGAAGTGGCGCCCGGGGATCGGGCTCATGCAGGCGATCGGGGTCAGCGTCGCCGTTCACCAGATCGGCTTCAACTGGGACGCCTTCTACCGTGCGCTCGGGCGCACGAAGCCGATCGGCATCGCCGCCGCGATCGGGATCGTCGCGTTCGTCGGGATCGCGCTGCCGCTGCTCGCGACCGAGGGGCTGGCCGGCCTGGCCCTGGCGACGCTGATCGTCGAGGGCGTGAACTTCGCGGTGCGGATGTTCTTCCTGCGGCGCCTGTTTGACTCCTTTCGCCTGATCCGCCACACCGCGAGGGCGCTGCTGCCCAGCATTCCGGCGGTCGGGATCGTCGTCGCGATCCGGCTGGTGGCGGGGGAGGAGTCCACGCGCCTAGCGGCGGCCGGCATGGTCGCGCTCTACGTGCTGGTCACGATCGTGGCGACGGCGTACTTCGAGCGGCGGCTGCTGTCTGAGATGCGGGACTACCTGCGGCGTCGTCCGGGGGTGGGGGCCGCGACGTGACGCGCCCGGACCCGCGTGAACTGCTCGCGATCTTCGCCGGCGGCTTCGTCGGAGCCATCGCCCGCGTGGCCCTGTCGGAGAGCCTGCCGGCCGACCCGGGCCAGTGGCCGTGGGCGACGTTCGCGGCGAACATCGCGGGCGCCCTGGTGCTGGGGTACTTCGGTGCGCTGCTGCACGAGCGCCGGCCGATCCCCAGCACCCGCCTGCGCTTCGTCGGCACGGGGCTGTGCGGCGCGCTGACGACGTTCTCGGCGATGCAGCTGGAGATCCTGCGGATGCTCGACGGCGCGCACTACGCGCTGGCGGCCGCGTACGCGCTGATCGGCATCGGCGCCGGCGTCGCGGCCGTCGCTCTGGCGACGAGCGCCGGACGGCGCGTGCTGAAGACGACGTGAGCGCGCCGGTCGTCATCGCGGTGGGGCTGCTGGGCGGCGCGGGAGCCGTCGCGCGCTTCCTCGTCGACGGCGCGGTCAGCCTCCGCCTGGGACGGGGGTTTCCGTTTGGCATCCTGGCCGTCAACCTCAGCGGGACGTTCGTGCTCGGCCTGCTCGCCGGCGTCGCGCTGGGCGGCGACGCCTACCGGCTGCTGGCCGCCGGCCTGCTCGGCGCCTACACGACGTTCAGCACGTGGGTCTTCGACAGCCATCTGCTGGGTGAGGAGGGGCGTCGCGATCTCGCGCTCGTGAACCTCGCGGCGAGTCTCGTGCTCGGACTTGGCGCGGTCTGGCTGGGTCGCGAGCTGGGGTTGGCGCTCAGCGGGTGAGGATGACGACGAGCAGCACGACGACGATCGCCACCAGCAGCCCGGCGCCGATGCTGTAGGTCTGCCACTGCGCGCGCCAGAAGGCCTGCCGGGCAGGGTCGCTGGTGTTGCGGGGCTCGGGCTCGTCGTCGTCCACAGGGTCACCCATTATGCGACCGCGTCGGGCGGGCGTAGGTAGACGCCCAGCTCGTCGAGGCCGGGCACGCGCGCATCCTGGATCTCGCGCCGTTCGCGCAGCAGGCGGGGGAGCCTCGCCAGGCCGGCGACGCGGCCGATCAGCTCGATGCCGGCCAGCCGCCGCGGGCGGTTGCAGCGCAGCTCGGTCAGCCAGCGCCGCGACAGGCGCAGCGGTCCGGTCTCGGGCAAACAGCGGACCGCGCACCAGACGCTGTTGCGCGCGACGTAGAACCGCCCCCTGGCAAGCGAACGTGTCGTGGCGCCGAGCTGGTGCACGACGCGCGCGGCGGGCACCAGCAGTGCGTGGTAGCCGGCCAGGACCGCGCGGAAGGCGAGGTCGACGTCCTCGTAGTAGAGAAAGAAGCGCTCCTCGTAGCCGCCGAGCCGGTCGAAGACGTCGCGGCGAAAGACCGGCGCTGCGCCGGGGGCCGCGAAGACCCGGTAGGGCTCGGCCGGGAGGTCCGACAGCGGCCGGTCGCGCAGCAGCTTGTAGGCGTAGCCCTCCGGCGAGTACTGGTCGCCGGCGCTCTCGATGCGCCCGGTGGTCGCGCTGACCAGCACGCTTCCCAGCGCCCAGGTCTTGTCGTCGCGGGGTGCCGCGGTGAGCAGCTCCAGCCAGTCAGGCGCGGGTGTCGCGTCGGAGTTCAGGACGCACACCCACGGCGCGCTCGTCGTGGCGACGCCACGGTTGGCGCCGCCCGCGAAGCCGTGATTGCGCCCCAGCTGCAGCGTCTGGACGTGCGGGTGGTGTGCGTGCAGCAGCGCCAGCGAGCCGTCGCGCGAGCCGTTGTCGGCGACGACGATCTGCGCGGGCGCGAGCGTCTGGGCTGCCAGCGCGGCGAGACAGGCGGGCAGCAGTCGCTCGCCGTCGTAGTTGACGATCACGACTGCGACATCCGTGGGGGCGGCGGTCACGGCGAGGTCATCGAGCGGGGGGTGTGTCGAATGACTCGTGCATGCCGCGACTCATTCGACACACCCCCCGGGCTCAGGCCCGGGGTCGTAGGCGGCGATGAAGGCATCGATGTCGGCGCTGTTCAGCGAGCCGACGCGCTGCTTGACGATCTCGGTCGGCCACTGCCACCACGCGATCCGCAGCAGCGCCGCGATCTGCCCGTCGCTGAAGCGCTGGCCGATCTGCGTGGCCGGGACGCCGCCGACGATCGCGTAGGGCGCGACGTCGCGTGTCACGAGCGCGCGCGCCGCGATCACGGCTCCGGGGCCGATCGTCACGCCCGACATCACGACCGCGCCCCGCGCCAGCCACGCGTCGCCGCCGATGTGGATGTCCCCGCGGCCGTGGACCGAGCCGTCCTCATAGGCGCCGGGCATGCCGAGCATGCCGCGGATCGGGTACTGCGAGACCCAGTCGGTGCGGTGCATGCCACCGCAGTAGACCTCGACGCCGCGGGCGATCGAGACGAAGTTGTCGACGACGATTCGCCCCGTGTCGCCCTTGAACCAGTGCACGACGGGCGGCACGTAGCTCTCGCGGCCCATCACCAGCCGGCCCTCGGCGATGTGGCCCTTGGCGTCCTCGTCGAGTTCGATCAGGCCCTCGGCGGTGCTCATCGCAAGCGAGCGCCTGGCGAGCACGATCGCGTCGGCGCGCGCGCGCACGTGGCCGGCCCGCGCCACGGCGCCGCGCAGCAGATCGATTGCGCGTCGGCCCCGGCCTGGCATCGCGTCGCAGGCTAACGGCTCCGCGCGCGCCGCTACGCTCGCGGTCAGTGGCAGCCGATCCCGCGCTCGCGGAGCTCTATGAGGACAAGGCGCAGACGTACGCCGCCTTCGGCAACGGCGTGATCGCCGATCACGCGATCCGCCTGCTGCCCGAGCAGGGTCGCGTGCTCGATCTCGGCTGTGCGTCCGGCGGCCTGCTGGCGCTGCTGCGCCCGCGCGCCGCGCACCTCGCCGGCCTGGAGCTGTCGGCGACGGCCGCCCGCGCCGCCGCGCGGATCGCTGACGTGGTCGTGCAGGGAGCGATCGAGGACCCCGAGCTGCCCTTTGAGCCCGACGCCTTCGACCTGGTCGTGCTCGCCGACGTGCTGGAGCATCTCGCCGACCCGGTCGCGGCGCTGCGCCGTGCCGCGGGATGGGCGCGCCCGGGCGCCACGATCCTGCTGAGCGTCCCGAACATCGTGCACTGGCAGGCGCGCCTGACGCTCGCCCGCGGGCGCTGGCCGGCGGCCGAGAGCGGGACGTTCGACGCAAGCCACCTGCGCTGGTTCACCCGCGCGACGGTCGCCGAGCTGATGGCGCAGGCCGGCCTCGTCGACGCGCAGCTCGACGCGGTCGTTCCCGCGCTGCGCAACCACCTGGCGCTGCCGGGCCGCGTGGACCGCCGGGTCGAGCCGCTGTGGCAGGCGCTCGGCCGCCGCGCTCCCGGGCTGCTCGGCTACCAGGTCGTGGGGATCGCCCGGCGCCCGCGGTGATCGACCGAAGCCATATGCTCGCCACCGCCCATGGGCCTGAGGACGATCCGCTACGACATGAACCACGGCGCCGCCCGGCGCATCCTGCAGCCGCCGCTGAAGGCGTGGGCGGCTGCGCGCTCGCCTGAGGACGAGGTGCTCGAGGTCGGCGCCGGCCACTACGACCACCGGCCGCTGTTCTCGTGCACGCTGACGAAGTTCGACGCCGACGAGCAGCAGCGCCCCGACATCGTCGGCGACGCGCACGCGATGCCGATGGACGACGACCGCTTCGACGCCGCGCTGGCGATCTCCGTGCTCGAGCACGTCGAGGACCCCTACCAGGTGGTGCGCGAGATGTACCGGGTGCTCAAGCCCGGCGCCCCGGTCTTCGCGTGGATCCCGTTCACCTTCGGCGTGCACGGCTTCCCGCAGGACGTCAGCCGCTTCACGACGTTCGGGATGCGGCGCCTGTTCGAGCGCGCGGGCTTCGAGGTCACGCGCGTCGACGAGAAGCCGTACTCCGGCGCGTTCCTGCAGCTCTCAAACCTCGTGCACTTCGTCCTGCCGCGCACCGACCACCGGCGCTGGATGCGCCCGCTGAACAAGGTCCTGTTCCTCGTCGCGCGGATGGGCTACCCGCTGGATCAGCGCTTTGGCAAGCTGCAGCTGAAGAACCTCTACACCGGCGCCGAGATCGAAGCGCGCAAGCCGGTCGCGACGTAGCCGTCACACCCGTTCGACGGTACGACAAGCCCACCGCATGGCCAGGCGCCTGCGGACTCGCCGGGGCGCCGACGCGTTCAGGCGCTGGCGATCACGGCCGCGCACAGCGTGCTGTGGAGATCTGCCGCCCCTGCGGGCGACGACAGCTCGGAGCATCGGTTGACGAGCGGCTGGCGATCGCCGGCGGCTGACCGGGCACCGACGACAGCAGCTCGGACACCGTCACGAACGTAAGACCCCGGCGACGCAGCTCGGGCAGGGCGAGCGTGAGCGTCGAGATCGCGCGCCCGGCGCCATTGGGTGCGTCGTGGGCGAGCAGGATCGACCCCGGCCGCACCTGGTCAAGCAGCATCCGCGCCGCGATCCGCGGGTCGCGGCCGAAGGCCAGGCGATCGATCGGGACGTCCCAGCCGACCATGCGCAGTCCGGCGGCGGCGGTCGCGGAGCTGACCCGCCGGTCAAAGAAGCCGTGCGGCGGGCGGAAGTACCGCGGCGCCCGCCCGGTGACGCGCCGCAGCGCCCGTGCGCCGCGCTGGATGTCCTCGCGGATCTCCGCCGCCGGCCGCGGAGGGAGCAGGTCATGAGACCACGTGTGGGTCTGCACCTCGTGTCCGGCGGCCAACTCCGAGCGGACGAGGTCCGGGTGGCGCTCCAGCCGGCGGCCGACGGCGAAGAACGTCGCGCGGATGTCGTTGGCGCGCAGGAACGCGAGGATCCGGCGCGTCGCCGAGGGCAGCGGGCCGTCGTCGAAGGTCAGCGCGATCTTACGCGGCCCGCCCCGGACGGCGACGATCGCGTTGTTGCGATCACCGAGATGGGCCGGCGAGAAGGCCAGGCGGGGCGGTGGCATGCGATCGCCGGCCGATCGCGCGGACGCCACGAGAACGCCGCAGAGCAGCACGAGCGCGACGACCGCGATCCGCCGCCAAGCCACGGTCGCGTGTCAGTCAGCCGTGGCGGCGCGGCGCTGCCGCGCCGCCCGCGCGAGCGTTAGGGCGATCCCGCCGACCAGGATGATCGCGAGCACGATCGCGAGGTTGCGGGGATAGTCGTATGGCAGCAGCGAGGGCTCGTTGGGGTCGCGGCCGTCGCCCCGGAGCACGGGAATGCTCATGACGACAAGCGTTGCGCAGACCGCGAGCGTCGCCTGGATGCCGCCTCGGATGGCTGCCGGCAGCAGCCGCGTGAGCAGGAACGCCACGATGACCACCGCAGGCGCGACGAGCGCGTCATGGGCGATGAGGCCTCCCACGACGTACTTGACCATATTGCCCGGACGCGTCTGCGAGCTGTTGGTCATCAGCCCGATCAAGCCGAACGTGAAGACGCCGCCGCCGATGATCAGGCCGATCCACCACGCAGGACCCGAAGGCGTCTCGGTCTCGTGGGTCTGCAGATGCTCATCCTGTGCGTTCACGTGCGGACCTCGAGGGTGGTGACCCACTTCGTCTGCAGGACGCCGGGACGGTTGGGCGCGATCAGCCGGCAGGGGAAGCCGTGGTCGATGTGCAGCGGCTCGCCGTTGATGTCGAGCGCCAGCAGCGTGTCGTCCGCCCGCGCGAAGATCGTGTTGAGCTCGGAGGTGCGAAAGCTCTTTCGCATCTGCAGCGAGCGAACGATGATCTCGCCGCCTTCCGGCGCGCCGGCCCGTTCGAGCAGGTCTCGCACGCGAACGCCGCTCCAGACGCCGCTCGCGCTCCAGCCCTCGACGCAGGTGATCGGCAGATCAGCCTCGTGCTGGGGCATCGCTCGCAGATCGGCGATCGAGAGCTCCAGCGGGGTCTGCACATCGCCCGTCACGCGCAACCGGAATGCCGCGTCGATCGCGGTCTCGGTGACTCCGGCGGAGATCGCGCTGCGATTGATCGGGATGCCCTGCGGGCCGATGCCGGGCACCCGCGGGGCGAGCGCGGCCAGCTCCTTGAAGGGACGGAACGTCTGGCCGACGGTCGTGAGCGTCACCGCGCCGACAGCCGCGGCCGCGGCGCCGAGCGCGCCGCGGCGGCTCAGCGTTCCGGTCGGTGCCGGTGGCGATTCGGCGTGCGCCTCGGTCTCCTCGACGGGCTTTGCAAGCGCACGGCGTGTCTGGCGCATCTTCGCGCCGATGTGAATCATCAGGACGCCGATGAGCATCCATGATGCCCAGAAGTGCGTCACGACGAAGTTGAACTCCCAGGGATACCAGCCGACGGTGTTTGCCAGCCCGCTGAACAGCTGGAAGACGGCGAGCGCGACGAGCGCTCCGACGAACAGCCGCTCGGTCGCCTGGACGACGTTCTTGGCGGGCGGCCAGGTGAACAGCAGCGGGTAGACGGTCCACAGCTTGAACAGCAGCAGCGGGATCGAGGCGATCCCCATGGCGACATGCGTGCCCTGCGTGACCCGGTACAGCCAACCGGGTGAAACCGGGGTTGACAAGAAGCCGATGTCGAGCGGGTTCTGGGCGAAGTGTGAGATGAGGCCCGTCGCAAAGCAGGTGAAGAACGTGACGGCGAGCGCCAGGCCGAGCCGCGCTGCGACGCCCTCGTCATGCAGGCGGCTGGTGAACGCGCCTTCCTGAAACGGACCCGGCGGGCGGTGGGCCTCCAGTCGCCGCGCGACGAACGCGACCGGGTCCTTGCCGGGCTTCAGCGGAGGCTGTGGACGGCGGGGCACCGGGCCTCCCGTCGGGTGGTGTGCACGATGGTGACGATGGTGTGCAGCATATGTGCGCCGTATTACATGGTGCGAAACGCCCCGTCGATCCGGCTCGATCTCACCGACGGCCTGTCAGCATCGATGGCCTGTGTCGACTGCATCACTGCGCCTACGAGGACTGACCAAGACGGTCGGCAGCGGGCGCGCCGCGCGCCGGGTGCTCGACGGCGTCGACCTCGACCTGATGCCGGGCGAGCTCGTGGCGGTGGTCGGCCCGTCGGGGTCGGGCAAGTCCACGCTGCTGCACCTGGCAGGTGGTCTGGACCTGCCGGAGGCGGGGGAGGTGGAGGTCGCCGGCGAACGCCTGTCGGGGCGTTCGGACGCCGAGCTGGCGCGCCTGCGTGCTCGTCACGTGGGGTTCGTCTTCCAGGCCTTTCACCTCGTCGCGGAGCTGTCCGGTGAGGAGAACGTCCGCCTGGCGGCGCGCTTTGGCACCCGCGACGCCGCCGACCGCGTCGCGGCGCTGATCGACGCCGTCGACCTGCGCGCGGTCGCCCGCTCGCTGCCCGCCCAGCTCTCCGGCGGCGAGCAGCAGCGCTTCGCCGTCGCGCGGGCGCTCGTCAACGACCCGACCGTGATCCTCGCCGACGAGCCGACCGGCAACCTCGACGCGCGCTCCGGAGCGACCGTGCTCGACCTGCTGCGACGCAGCACCGACTCCGGGCGCGCCGTCCTCGTCGTCACCCACGACCCCGCGGTGACCGCACGCGCCGACCGCGTCCTGCGCTTGCACGACGGCTCGCTGGCATGAGGCGCGCGCTGCGCCGCCTGCGCGGCCGGCGCCGGCGCGTGCTGACCGCGGCGGCACTGACCGCCGCGGCCGGGTTGGCGGTCGGCGTCGCGGGGACCGTCGGCTTCTCCCTGGCGACGGGCTATGACCGCGCCGCGCAGCGCACCGACCAGCCCGACGTGCTGGGGCGCTTTGCGCCGCAGCGCCTGTCGGTGCTGCGCGAGCGACTGGACCGGCTGCCCAACGTCGAGGCGATCTCCTATCGCCTGGAGGTCAACCGCGTCCGGCTTGCCGCCAATGGCCAGTCCAAGCGCAACGGCGCGGTCCACGTCGTGCGGCCGGGCCGGCGGGGCTATGGCGTCGTCGCCGGCCGCGACCTGGGTTCGCGGGCCGGCGAGGCGCTCGTCGAGCGCGGGGTCGCCGAGGAGTGGAAGCTGCAGGTCGGGGACCGGATCGACGTCGGCGGGCTCGGATCGCTGCGCATCGCGGGGATCGCGCTGTCGGTGGACAATGTCGCGTTCCCGCTAGCGACGGTGCCCCGCATCTATGTCTCCGAAGCCGAGATCTCGCGCCGCTTCGGCGCCGACGCCAACCCCGGAGTGAACCTCGCGCTCGTCTGGCTCGCCGACCCGAGCCGGCTGGACATCACGCTGGCGGCCGCTCGGCCGGCGGTCTTCGGGCTGCGCACCGAGCAGCTGCTGACCAAGCGGGCGGTGCGCCAGGTCATCGACCAGGCGGCCGGGATCGTGATCGCGCTGCTGGCGGTCTTCGGGCTCGTCGCGTGCGCCTGCGCGGGCGTCATGCTCGCCGCCGCATCCGCCGCAGAGGTCCGCCGGCGCGCGCCGGCGCTGGGCGTGCAGCGCGCCCTCGGGGCCACGCGCGGGGCGGTCGTCGGCGACGAGACGCTGGATGCCGTGCTCGTCGCGGCGCCGGCGGCGGCACTGGGTCTCGGCGTCGGAGCCCTGGCGGCCGCCGGCCCGACCGCGAACCTGCTGGGCTTCCTCAACGAGGTCGCTCCCGGATCGGCGCTGCTGTGGCCGCTGGCGGGGGCGTTCGCCGGGCTCGTGACGGTCGCCGCCGCGGGCGCGGCGTGGCCGGCATGGCGGCTGAACCGCAAGGCGGTGTCCGAGCTGCTGCGCGGGGGAGATCTCGCGACCGGCCCGGCCAAGCGCCGCCGCGTGCCGTCCGGTGGGCTCTTCGGCCTCGGCGCGCGTTTTGCCTTCGCGCGGCGGGGACGGTGGACGTCGACGATCAGCGCGCTGGCGGTCGCCGGTGCGGCGATGCTGCTCGTGCTCGCGGTCGCGGACCTGCTCGTCTCGCTGCGCGACGATCCCGGCACGCTCGGGCGCCGCTACGCGCTGACGGTGCCCGGCGAGCAGCGCGACGCCAGGACGATCGCACGGATCCCCGGCGTCGCCGCAGCGGCGCAGCGCTCGACCGTCGAGGCGGCCGACTCGTTCTCGTTGACCGAGCCGCTGCGCGTCATCGCCTACCCCGGCGACCATGTGCCGTTCGAGGCACCGCCGCTGGCCGAGGGGCGGCGCCTGGCCGCCGACGGCGAGGTCGAGGTCGGACTGGGACTTGCCGACACGCTGGGCCTGCGTCCCGGCAGCGAGCTGGCGATCCAGCCCGCGGGCAGCGGCGAGCTGCGCTTCCGCGTCGTCGGGATCGTGCGGGCGCTGGAGAACGACGGCCGCGTCGTCTATGCCCGCACCGCGCGCCTGCGCGACGCCGACCCGTCGCTTGGCGGGCCGATCGCGATCCGGTTGGCGTCCGGGGCCGACCGCGCCGATGTCGTGCGGCGCCTCGACGCGGCGGGCTTCGAGAGCAGCGCGACGGGCGGCGCGACGCCGCGCAACCGGTCGTTCCTCGGTGTGCTGGCCTCGGTCCTGCGGGCGGTGGCGCTGGCGATCGGGCTCGTCTGCCTGGCCGCGATCCTGCAGACGCTGGCGCTGACGACGCGCGACCGGCGCCGCGCGCTGGCGGTCATGCGCGCGACTGGCGCGCCGCCGGGCGCACTGGCCGCCGTCCTCACCGGAACCGCGGCAGCGCTGATCGTGCCCGCCGTCGTGCTGGCCGTGCTCTTGCAGCGCTTCGTGCTGGGACCGATCGTCGCCGAGCTCGCCGCCAGCTACGCGACCCTGCCACTCGGCGTCGGCGCGACCGGCATCCTGCTCGTCGGCGGCGGCCTCGCGGCGATCGGCGCCGTCGCCGTGCTCGTCGTGACGCGCGCCGCGACGCGCGAGCCGGTGGCCGCGGGAATCGAACGCGATGATTGAGCGCCTTCGAGCCCTACTCGCCGCGGCCGCGGCGACCGTGCTGCTGGCCGCCTGCGGCGCCGACGCCGGGCCGCCCGCGCCGGGTTCGACGTTGCAGGCCACGCTGCGCGACGCCGACGGCGACGGGGCGCTGGAGCGCGGGCCCGCCGCGCCACTGCGAGATCGCACCGAGCTGGGTGCGCCGGCGCCGTCGACGCGCACGCTGGCGACGCTCGGGATCATCTCCGATGCCCACGTCCGCGACGAGGAGTCACCCGCCCGCGTGCCGTTCCTTGACCGCTTCGGCTCCCCGGTGGACTCGACGTTTCGCCCGCAGGAGGCGTTGTCGGCACAGGTGCTCGACGCCAGCGTGCGAGCCGTGCGCTCGCAGCGCCCCGACGCGCTGATCGTGGCCGGCGATCTCGCCGACAACGCCCAGGCCAACGAGCTCGACCTCGCGCTGACCGTGCTGCGCGGTGGTCGTGCTCGGCCCGACAGCGGGGCGCCGGGCTATGACGGCGTGCAGCGCGCGAGCAACGCAGACCCGCTCTTCTACCGTCCCGACACCGATGCGCCCCGCCATCCGGGCCTGCTGGAGCGCGCGCAACGCCCGTTCGGGGCGGCCGGCGTCGGCGTGCCGATCCTGCCGGTCGCGGGCAACCACGATCTGCTCGTCCAGGGCGAGCTGCCGCCCGACGCCCGCACCCGCGAGATCGCCACCGGCGATCGCATGGTCACCGAGCTTCGCGAGCGTCCGAAGCTGCCCGACGGCTCGTCGTCGGGCGCCCAGCGCGTGGCGGCGATCCGCGCGATCCTCGCCGGGCCGCAGCTCGGCCCATCGCGACGGGTCGCCCCGGACACGGCGCGCCGCGAGCTGCGCGCCGGCGAGGTCGTCGAGCGCCTGCGCGACGCGGCAGGGGTGCCTGGATCCAGCGCGAGCCTCGACTACGCCGCCGACGTCGGAGCGGACCTGCGCGTGCTGACCCTTGACGCCGTCGATCGCGCCGGCGGCTCGGGTGGCGCCGTCTCGGCCGCACAGGTGCGCTGGCTGCGCGGCGAGATCGCGCGCGCCGGCTCGCGCGCGGTGATCGTCGCCACCCACCAGCCGCTGCGCTCCTCGCGCGGCGGGGAGGCGGTGCTGGCGCTGCTGGATCAGAGCCCCGCGATCGTCGCCACGCTGTCGGGGCACACCCACCGCCACCGCATCGCCCCGCGCCGCACGGCGTCGGGCGGCTACTGGGAGATCGAGACCGCGTCGCTCGCCGATCATCCCCAGCAGGCGCGGATGCTGCGCCTCGTCAGCACTCGCGGTGGCGGCCGGGCGCTGGAGACCTGGGTGGTCGACCACGACGGCGCGGGCCTCGCCGGGATCGCCCGCGAGCTGGCCTTCCTCGACGTGCAGGGCGGCCGTCCGCGCAACCTCGGCGCCGGCCGCAACGACCGCAACGTCCGCCTGGGGCTGCCCGCGCGGTAGTCACGGCGCCGCCGCCTGTGACGCCTGGCGACCGTGGCGACTGCCTGTCACATGGCGCCAGTGAAGCGACACGACCGTCGATGGGCAGCGGCCTGTCGGACCTCACGGCCCGCGGCGCTCGTAGGGGAGACATGCGCAGCCGCAGCACCGGTCGACGCTCACGCCAGCGCCTGGCAGCCGCGATCGCCATCGTCCTCGGCGCGGTGCTCCTGGGCGGATGCGCCGATCGACCGCAGGCGCGAGCCAGTGATGCCCCGGCCGGCTGGACGGCCTATCGCGACGCCGAGCGGGGCTTTGAGGTGCAGTTCCCCAGCGACTGGCGGCGCGCTCGCAGATCCCTGACGCCGGCGCTGGTCGCGCCGCACGAGATCCTGTCGCTGGGAACGGGGTCGCTGCGCGCACCCGGACCGGACGGCTGCGCTCAACTGCCGGTCGGTGCCCTTGATGCCATGGGCCCGCGCGATGTGCTGCTCTCCATCCAGGAACAGGCCGCCGTCCGCCGCGGCGACCCGCGTGCGTACGGTCGCGCCTACCGCAAGGCTCCAGCAAGCCTGCGCCTTGCACGCTCGACGCGCACCGACGAGCTGCAATGCGTCGATGTCGAGCGACAGGACGTCTGGTGGCTGACCTTTCAAACGCAGGGCCGCAGCTTCTACGCTCTCGCGGCCATGGGCCGCGAGGCTCCTCAGGCCCGCCGCAGCCAGGCTCAGCGCGTCCTGCGCAGCCTGCGCTTCGCACGCGTCAGCGAGCCGGAGGCCGGATAGGCTTGCGATGCTCGCCCGCGCCTGCATGTCGCAACCCGCGTCACTTCTCAACCAGGTTCGTCTCGGCTCCGCTGCCGTGACCGGCACCGCGCGGCGATCGGACGCGGCGCTCGTGCGGGCCGCCCAGCGGGGCCATGCCGATGCGGTCGAAGCCCTCTTCGAACGCCACTGGCCGGCGCTGCACCATGCCGCGTTCCTCGTCGTCCACGATGGCTCCGCGGCGGAGGACATCGCGCAGGAGGCGTTCCTCGCGGCGCTGCGCGCCCTGCACCGCTTCGATCGCCGCCGACCGTTGAGACCGTGGCTGCATCGCATCGCGGTCAACCGCGCGATCGATCACGCGCGGGCACGGTCGCTGCGCCGCGAGGTCGATGCCGACCTGCCAGACCTGGCCGCCGCTTCACCGGTGGCGCCCGCCGAGCTCGACGACAAGCTGCTCGTGGCACTCGCAGTGCTCGACGTCGACCAGCGCGCGGTGATCGTGCTGCGCCACCTGCTGGAGTACACGCCGGGTGAGATCGCCGCGCTGCTTGAGATCCCGCGCGGCACGGTCAACTCGCGCCTGCGCCGCGCGCTGGACACGCTCGCACGCGAGCTGGGCGAGGAGGAGCGATGAACGACCGGCGTCTGCGCGACGCGCTGGCCCGCACCCGTCCACCCGACGAGGTCGAGGCCCGCGAACGGGCGCGCGCCGTTGCACGCGCCGCCCACGAGGGCATGCCGGCGCGGCCGAGGCGCAGGCGTCTGGGCGTGGCGGTGCCGGTCGCCTCGGCATTCACGCTCGTGCTCGTCGCGGGCGCCGTCGCCGCGACGCCCCCCGGCGCGGCCGTCAAGAACTGGGTTCGCGATCTGGTCGGCGGCACGCAGCCTCCCACGCCGGCACCGGCGCTCTCGCGGCTGCCGTCCTCCGGGCGCCTGCTGGTGACGGGGCCCGCTGGAGCGTGGATCGTGCATCCCGACGGCAGCCGGCGACGCCTCGGCGGCTACACCGAGGCGACATGGTCGCCGAACGGGCTGTTCGTCGGGGCGGCCCGCGAGCGCCAGCTCGCCGCGCTGGATCCGCGCGGGCGCGTGCGCTGGGCGCTCTCGCGTCCCGATCTGGTCCACGATCCGCGCTGGGCGCCCAGCGGCTATCGCGTCGCCTACCGCTCGGGAAGCGATCTGCGGGTCGTCGCCGGCGACGGCAGCGGCGACCGCCGGATCGCGGCGCGCGTGCGACCGGTCGCGCCGGCGTGGCGGCCCGGCCGGTCGCGCAACGAGCTCACATACGTCGACGGCGACGGGCGCATCGTCCGGCGCGACACCGATTCCCGGCGCCGGCTCGCGCGCCGGCGTTCGCCTGTCGTGCCGAAGCAGCTGCAATGGTCACCGTCGGGTGGGCGCCTGCTGATCACCGGTGAGCGCGCCATCGTGCTGATCGGCGCCGCCGGGAAGGTGCAGATGACCACGAGGGCTCGCGCCGGCACGAGCTTCGTCGACGCCAAGCTCTCCCCGGACGGACGCCGCGTCGCGGTCCTGCGTCGTAGCGAGGCCAGCTCACGCCACGACGTGCTCGTGGTCGCGGCCGCCGACGGCCGGGCGCGCCGGCTGTTCACCGCCGCCGGTCCGGTCAGGTCGCTGACCTGGTCGCCCGCCGGGCGCCTGGTGCTCGCCGATTGGTCGGGCGCCGACCAGTGGCTGTTTCTCGCGATCCATCCCGATGCTCACACCAGCGCCGTCGCCGGCATTGCCGGTCAGTTCGACCCGTCGCTCACCCGTCCGGGGGACATCGACGTGGAGGGCTGGTGCTGTCGATGACGCGCCGGGACCTCTGTCACAACCTCGGGCGTATTGACACTTAAGAGGAAGGACACACAACCAGGGGGAGCATATGGCTCGCATGCACGGCAGGACGTCGGTGGTCTTGATCATGGCCGCAGTGGTGACGACCGGGGTCGTCACGACGGCGATGGCCGAGGATCCGGCGCCGGCAACGACCTCGGAGCCGACGGTGACCGTGATCGGGACGGGTGACGCCAAGCCCACGCCGCGCGACCGCAAGAGCAACGCCTCGATCGCCAAGGCTGTCCACGACGCCGAGCGAGCGGCCATCCCCAAGGCGCTGGGCAACGGCAAGGGACGCGCCGCACGGCTGGCGAAGATGTCCGGACTGCGCCTGGTCAAGCTGCATTCGGTGTCCGAGACGCCCCCGAGTCCGTTCGGCTACTACGGGCCCTACGGCGCGCAAGGCACGTTCGGCCCCGGCAAGTACTGCGGGACGGTCCGCAGCTCGGTCTTCAAGACCGGCTCGGATGGCAAGCGCCGCCGTGTGGGCACCCGTTCGCGCCGCTCCTGCCGAGTGCCGCCGACCGTCACCGCGTCCCTGACGATGACGTTCACGGCCGCCTGAGTCATGCCGTACGTCCGCTGCGGTGGTTGCGCGCTGCGCTTCTACACCGCGGCCGCGGTCGCCACGCGCGGACAGTGCCCGTCATGCGGCACGCCCGTGCGCGGCCGGCCTCGCGCTCGGGGCCTCGACGATGCCGCGTTCGCGGCGCTCTACGAGGCGCGGGCCGAGACGCTGCTCGCGTTCTTCGTGCCGCGCGTGCCCTCGACGACGCTCGCGGTGACGCTGTGGGCCGAGACGCTTGCCGAGGCGCTCAGCGTCCGCCACCGCTACCGCGGCAGCTCAGACGAGCAGGCGGCGCTGTGGCTGGAGGCGATCGCCTATCGCCAGCTTGCCCGCTTTCGCGCCCAGGACGAGTTCGACCCTGTGCACCTGCGCCGGCTGGGACTACAGCCTCCCGGCGACGACCGGACGCGGGTCGTCGATGCCTTTCGCGAGGTCATCCTGCCGGCCTCGATGATTCAGGCGTAGGTTGGATCAGCGCCCAACCGTCCGCATGACCTCGCGCGCGCGCCCCGGGAGCACGCCGAGGAGCTCGCGGACCTCACCGAGGCCGGAGCGCAGCTCGCGGTCGCCGACCTCGACGGGCAGCATCGAGTCCTGCAACGTGGAGAGGATGACGTCGGCCGAGCCGACGGCCTGGACCGCGCCTTCGACGTAGCCCTTGACACCCTGCGAGGGAGCGCCGGGCGCCGCCGCCTCGAACGTCGCGGTCTGCAGGCCCGTGCGCTCGGCGAAGCTCGAGTGCGCGCGCTTGGCCCGCCCGTAGGCGACCTGCACCGGCCGGAAGAGCTGCTCCTCGAGCTCGTCGCCGTGCGCTTCGTCGAGCAGCTCGTAGGCGGCACCGAGCGCGGCGAGCGCCACGGCGAGCTCGTCGATCGACTCGGCGACAATGTCGAGCAGATCCTGGCGCCCTTCGGTGTTGGTATAGCCCATCGTCTCAGCCTACGGACCCGCAGGCTCAGCCGAGTCTCAGCATCTCGATCGGCACGCCGTAGAAGGGAGGCGTGCCATGACGGTCGCCCCCGAGCTCCATCACCAGCAGGTCAAAGGCCGACTCGACGCGATGGGCATTGCCTGTGCCGAACCAGTCGGCGGCGACCTCGAGCACCGTCGTGACGTCGACCGAGGCATTGCCGACATCGGGTGGCGGCGGCGTGCTGCCGTCGGCCACGTAGGCGGCTCGAAGCGCCGCGATCATGTCGACGTGCGCGGGCTCGCCGTAGTCCCACAGCGTGTGGCCCGGCGGCATCGTCAGCGGCGGCGCGCCGGCGTCGGGCGGGGCGAGGTGCGCGGTCTCGGGTGTGTGCTCATAGAGGAAGCGCTCGCCCGCACCCTCGTGTTCCACGACCGCCTCGGCCTGTTCGCGCGTCAGCGCGCGGCCGTGGTGCTCGACGTGCATCGCCCGCCAGACCGACACGCCCTGTGGGCCGTCGTCGTGGACGAGCATCATGATCATGAAGAGCCGCTCGTCGTCCACGGCGGGCGATGCTCGCACACCCGCGGCTGCCACAGTTGGCGCTGCTGCGGTTGTGCCCGCGGGTATCGTCGTCGATCGTGGCGAATTCGCTGATGATCATGGGCATCGTCATCGCGACGCTGGGCAAGTTCGTCGGCATCGGCTATATCGCGATGGTCGAGAACGCCAACACGAAGGCGATGGGCGCCTTCATCTTCAGCGGCTATGCGATGGTTCTTGCCGGAGCGTTCTCCGGCGGCACGCTGTGAGGAGTCAGTCGTCGGCGAGTGCCGACGTCGGCACGACGTAGTAGCGCTTGCCGACGGGCTTGGGGATCGCCGTGACACCGCGCCGCGTGGCGACCACGGGCAGCGTGCGGTCGATGTCGCCGCCGTGTGCCTCGACCCACTCGCCGACGGCGTCGCTGTCACCGCCGGCCTCGACGACGTGGTTGTCCATGATCACCACGGTGCCCGGCTTGGACCAGATGAAGGGCGCGGGGGTCATGGTTGCCAGCAGCGTGCGGATCGAGTCGTCGGTCATGCGCCGCGACAATAGCGCCCGGCCGCCGGCGACTATCCGTACTGCGTCAGCGACAACGTGTTGCCGTCGGGGTCCTTGAACCATGCGACGCGCGTGCCGCCCGGTGCATTCCAGATTCCCCGCTCGTCCTGCGCCACGCCGTCGAAGGTCGCGAAGTCCACTCCGCGCTCGGTCAGATCGTCGATCGTCACCGCGATGTCGGACACCGTCCAGCCGAGCACCGTGTACGGCGCGATCACCGGCTCGCCGACCGCCGCGACGCGCAGCGTCGTCCCGCCGGCGTCAAACGTGCATGCGACGGGGCTCTGCCCGGTGAGCTTCAGGCCGAGGGCGTGGCCGTAGAACGCCCGCGCCGCCGGCATGTCGGCGGTCGCCACGAAGGCGACGAGGCTCGCGGACGCCAGGCCGCCGGCCGCTGTGGCCGCGCCCGTCGCCGGCGTGGCGCCGAGCATCGCGCCGAGCGGCGTGAGCGGTCTGCTCGGGGCGCCGCCGCGGCCGCCCGCCCCCGGCCCCGCCGCCGACCCTGCGGCCCGAGCCGGCGCCGCGCCGCCGGCCTGCAGGTGGCCCTTGGGCACGATGAAGAACAGTGGCGCGCGCTCGCCGTCGGGACCGGCAAGGTGGGCCGGCGTGCGGTGCGTCCAGCCGCCGCGCGCCTTGACCCAGGCGTCGACGGCATCGATGTCGGCGCCGGCGTCGAGCACCGGTCCGGCGGGAATCGCCGCCATGAACGGCGGCTTGGGGATCTCGCCCTCCGACGGCTCGATCCCCGACAGCAGGGCGACGATCTGCGACTCGTCCATCAGCGGTGGCGGCCGGGTTCCCACAGCGGCTCGTCGCCGTCGTTGGCGCCGCGGCTGAGGATGAACAGCAGGTCCGACAGGCGGTTGAGGTAGCGCACGACCTCGGGGCTCGCCTCGTCGACGAGCAGGGCGCGCCGCTCGGCGCGCCGGCATACCGTGCGGCAGACGTGCAGCTGCGCCGCCGCCGCCGTGCCGCCGGGCAGGACGAAGGACTTCAGCGGCGCGAGCGTGTCGTTGACCTCGTCGCAGGCCTGCTCCAGCCATGTCACCTGGTCTGCGTGCAGGCGCAGGCGCTCGCGCGCGCCGGCGTCGCCGGTCTCGGGCACCGCGAGATCGGCGCCGGCGTCGAAGAGGTCGTTCTGCACGCGCCGCAGCCACGGGCGGTAGCGCTCGGGCAGCGACGCGACCGCGAGCGCGACGCCGATCTGCGCGTTGAGCTCGTCGATGTCGCCGTAGGCCTCGATCCGGGGATGGGTCTTGCGAACGCGGCTCATGTCACCGAGGTGCGTCTCGCCGCCGTCGCCGAGGCGCGTGTAGATGCGTGTGAGGTTGACCGTCATCGTCCTCTCAACGCTACACTGGCGCGGTTCATTGGTCGGTGGTGAAGGGAAGCCGGTGCGAATCCGGCGCGGACCCGCCACTGTCACCGGGGAAGCCATCCGCATGTGCCCGCACAGGACACGGCCACCGGCACTCATATGAGAGCCGGGAAGGCGCGGGATGGTAGGCCCGGAAGCCAGGAGACCTGCCTCCGGCCATCCCGCACGACGCCCTCGCGGAAGGGGTGCCTCCTCATGTCCCATCGTCCTCGCGGTCTGCACTCCGGAGCCCTTGTCCTGCTTGCGGTGCTCGCCTTCGCGCCGGCGGCCGGCGCCACCCCCGCCTCGGTGCGGGTCGTCGGCGACGGCGTCGGGATCCCGGCGACCCCGGTCAACACGACCGGCGCCGCGGTGCCCGGGGGCTGTCCCGGGCATTCCGCCGGCGAGGCGCTCGATCTCGCGGTCGCGGGCAACTGGGACCGCATGCCGTTCGTCGCGACGATCCTCGGCGAGCCGCACACCTACGCCGCCAGCGACTACTGGAGCGTCTGGATCAACGACGCCTACTCGCAGATCGGGCTGTGCGACTACACCGTCAGATCGGGAGACCGCATCCTGATCTTCGTGCAGCGCGACGACGCCGGGTTTGAGGGGACGGTCTTCCCGCTCACGCTGGCGGGCGTCCCGGCGACGATCGCCGCCGGCCGGCCGTTCACCGTGACCGTCAACGAGCAGCGCACCGACGGGACGACGACGACGCCGACGGCGCTCGCCGGCGCCACGGTCGCCGGCGGCGGCGCGAGTGCCGTGACGGACGGCGCCGGCAGGGCGACGCTGACGCTCACATCCCCGGGCGTCGTGACGCTCCAGGCCACCAAGGCGGGAAACGTGGCGTCCGACAGCATCCGCGTCAGCGTCGTGGCGCCGGGCGCCGGTCCCACGCCGCTGCCGTCGCCGCCCGTCACCGGCACTCCCGGCGCGGTGGCAGGCCCCGATCGCACGGCGCCGGGATCCTCGATCGTCGGGATCGCCGAGCAGGCGCGTTTCGCGCGCTCCAAGGCCCCGCGCCGGCTGCGCGCCCGCATCGACGACGACCCCTCGGGCCTGCTGATCGTCAAGTTCCGCCTGACGCGCACGCTGCGCGGCCGCTGCACGTACTTCAGCGGCAGGTCCGAGCGCTTCCGCGTCAACAAGCGCGGGCGTTGCGGCGCGAGCAACGGGTACTGGTTCGGCGTCGGCAACGGTTCGCAGATCGACTACCTGCTGCCCCGTTCGCTGCCCAGCGGCCGCTACGTGCTCGACGTCAACGCGATCGACAAGGCCTACAACCGCGACGACAAGCGCCGCCGCGAGGGCAACCGCATCGTCTTCTATGTCCGGTAGTGGATGGCCAGCACGTGAACGGTTGACCAGGACGCGTCGCATCGCGCTGATCGCGGCGGCCGCGCTGGCGCTCGGCGGTTGCGGCCTGGGAGCGGGATCCGATCCCGGCGGGCCGGTCAGCCTGACGGTCACCCGCGACTTCGGCACCGAGGAGGTGCTGTCGATCCCGGGCGCGAAGGTGTCCGGAGCCGACACCGTGCTGCGGGTGCTGCAGCGCAACGCCACCGTCAAGACGCGCTTCGGCGGCGAGTTCGTGCAGTCGATCGGCGGCGTCGCCGGCGGCCGGCGCGACGGGCGGCCCGTCGATTGGTTCGTCTACGTCAACGGCAGCCTCACCGACCAGGGAGCGGGCGCGGTCGGCGTCAACGGCGGGGACCGCATCTGGTGGGATCACCGCGACTGGGGCCTGACGCCCGACGTGCGCGCCGTCGTGGGCTCCTACCCCGAGCCGTTCGTCCACGGCGAGGACGGAAAGCGCCTGCCGGTGCGCGTGGAATGCGCGGATCCGAAGTCCAAGCCGTGCTCGGATGTCGCCGACAAGCTGCTCGCGCTCGATATTCCGATCGGACGCAGCAACATCAGCCGCAGCGCCGCCGACGAGTCGTTGCGGATCCTCGTCGGGCCGTGGAAGGCGATTCGCGGGCGCGATGCCGAGTCCGACGCGATCGACCGCGGGCCGAGGGCCGGCGGCGTCTACGCGCGATTCGACGAGACCGGCGGCGAGCTGTCGGTGCTCGACGAGCGCGGCCGCACGGCCCAGACGCTCGGCGCCGCGACCGGCCTGATCGCCGCGACGCGGTCCAAGGACCGCCAGCCCGTGTGGTTTGTCACCGGGACCGACGACGAGGGCGTCGCCGCGGCGTCGCGCGCGCTCGACGAGGGGGTGCTCAGCAACCGCTTCGCGCTCGCGATCTCCGACGACCTGCCCGTCGCGGTTCCCGCGACGCCGGCGGCGAAGGCGAAGTAGATGCGGCCGGCCAGCGCGCTGCACGCTGCTCGCGCGGGCATCTCTGCGGCGTACGTGTGCGCGCTCGTCGCGGTCGTCCTGGCCTTCGAGAACCCGATCGTGCTCGCGGCGAGCGCGGTGGCGATCGTCGCCGCGGCACTGCTCGCGGGCGCCGGAGGACCGCTGCTGCGAGCGGCCCTGTTCGGCGTGCCGTTCGCGCTGCTGGTGGCGGTCGTCAACCCGCTCGTGGCCGGCGAGGGGCTGACCGTGCTGGCGCGCCTGGGCGAGCTGGGCCCGCTGGGCAACCTCGACATCACCCGCGAGGGACTCGTCTTCGGCGCGGTGCTCGGCCTGCGCGCGCTGCTGATCGTGCTGGCCTCCGGCGCGCTGCTGGCGGCCACCGTCGATCCCGACGAGCTGCTGGGCGGCATGCGGCGATGCTCGGCGCGCTTCGGGCTGACGGCGGCGCTGGCCGTGCGGCTCGTGCCGGTGCTCGGGCGCGACGCACGGCGTCTGGCAGACGCGCGGCGCTGCCGACCGGACGCGACGGACAAGCCCGGGGGCGCCGAGCGCCTGCAGATCGTGCGCGCGGTCGCGACGGGCGCGCTGGACCGCGCGCTGGATGTCGCCGCGACGCTCGAGGTCCGCGGCTACGCGATCTCCGCCGAGGGCGGTCGTCGCCGGCCGCGCACGCGGGCGCCGTGGTCGCGTCACGACCTCGCGGTCGCGGCATCGGCCGCCGGGCTGGTGGCGCTGGCCGCCGGCGCCAGGCTGCTGGGCACAGCGGGCTTTGAGGCCTATCCGCGCACGATCGTCGCCGCCGGTGCGGGCACGTGGCTGATCGCGGCCGCGATCGTCGCCGTGGCACTGCTGCCGTTCGCCGACCGGCGGGGGATCCTGCGATGAGCACCCTGCGCTTCGAGCACGTCAGCTACAGCTATCCGGACGCCACGCGACCGGCCCTGCGCGACGTGTCGGTGGACCTCGCCGCGGGCGAGTTCGTCGTCGCCGCGGGCCTGTCGGCGTCGGGCAAGTCGACGTTCCTGAGGGCCGCGTGCGGCCTCGTCCCGCACTTCCACGGCGGCGAGTTCGCCGGGCGCGTGACAACGGGCGCCATGGACACGCGCGAGCACGGCCCCGGGGCGATCTCCGCGGTGGCGGGCACGCTGTTTCAGGATCCCGAGACGCAGGTCGTGCTGTCGACGGTGCGTGCCGAGCTGGCGCTTCCGCTCGAGCATCGCGGCCACGGCCCGTCGCAGGTGGCGCGCGGGGTGGAGGAGACCGCGCTCGCACTGGGGATCGGCGACCTGCTGGACCGCCAGACCCACGAGCTGTCCGCCGGCGAGCTTCAGCGCGTCGCGCTCGGCGCGGCGCTGGCCGGGCGCCCGCGGATCGTGCTGCTCGACGAGCCGACCTCGCAGCTTGACCCCGTCGCGGGCGACGAGCTCGTGTGGCTGCTGCGCCGCCTCAACGAGGAGTGGGGCACGACGATCGTGCTCGTCGAGCACCGTCTCGAACGCTGCCTCGGCGCCGCCGACCGCGTGCTCGCCTTCGAAGCGGGTCGCCTCGCGTGTGACACGTCGCCACGGGGCTTCCTCGAATGGGCGGCCGAGCGAGCGCCCGCGCTGTCGACGCCGGGGGCGCGCCTGTTCGCGCGCGCCGGCCTGCGCCCGCCACCCAGCGGTGTCAAGGACGCGCGCGCGACGCTGCGCGCCCATGACCTGCTGGTGGAGGGCGGCGCGCCGGCCCCCGCCGCCGCCCCCGCTCGCCGCGCACGGCGCACGAGACGCGGGCGCGACGGCGACGCCCCGGCGCCGGCACTGGCATTCCGCGGCGTCTGGCACGAGCGCCAGGGTGGCCGGGCGGTGCTGCGCGGCATCGACCTCGCACTGGCGCCCGGCGAACGGGTGGCGCTGATGGGCCGAAACGGCGCCGGCAAGTCGACGCTGCTGCGCCACGCCAACGCGCTGATGTCGCCGACGCGCGGGCGCGTCGAGGTAGCCGGCCGCGTGGCGCTGCTGCTGCAGAATCCCAACGACTACTTCCTCGCCGACCGCGTGGGCGAGGAGATCGGAGCGCCGGCGCTGCAGCGCGCCGGCCTGGCCGCCTTCGCCGACCGCCACCCGCGCGACCTGTCCGGCGGCGAGCGCCAGCGCCTCGCCCTGGCGATCGTGTGCGAGGGCGACGCGCCGCCCGCGGCGCTGTGCCTCGACGAGCCGACGCGCGGCATGGACCGCGCCGCCAAGGGCGATCTCGCCGCGGACGTGCGCGCCGCCGCGGAGGCCGGCAGCGCCGTCCTCGTCGCGACACACGATCCGGAGTTCGCGGCGACCGTCGCGCAGCGCGTCGTCCTGCTGGCCGAGGGGACGGTGATCGCCGACGGCCCGGTGGGCGAGCTGCTCAGCGGCGGCTGGTACTTCGCGACGGAGACGGCCCGCATCGTGGATGGTGCGCTGCTGCCCGAGGACGGCGCCGACGTGCTGCGCGCGCGGATGACTGTCGCGGTGCGCCCGTGAGCTGGCAGATCGCGTCGTTCGCCGTCCTGGCGCTCGCGATCGCGGCCGGATTGCGCTGGTACGAGCGCGCGAAACCGTCCTCGAAGCTGCTCGCGCTCGTCGCGACGCTCGCGGCGCTGGCCGCGCTGGGCCGGGTGGCCTTCGCACCGATCCCGAGCATCAAGCCGACGACGGACATCGTGCTGCTCGCCGGCTACGTCCTCGGCGGCGCGCCGGGATTCGTCGTCGGCGCCGTCGGCGCGCTGGCCTCCAACGTCTTCTTCGGTCAGGGCCCGTTCACGCCGTGGCAGATGGTCGGGTGGGGAGCCGTCGGGGTGTTCGGGGCGCTGCTCGCACGGGTCTTCGGCCGCCGCCTCGGTCGCTGGCCGCTGGCCGCCGCCTGCGCCGTCGCCGGCCTGGCGTACGGGTCGTTCCTGGACCTGCATCTGTGGGTGCTGTACTCGGCGCACAGCTGGGAGGAGTACCTGCTTGTCGCGGGCCGGGGCGTGCCCTTCAACGTCGCGCACGCGACCGGCAACGTCATCTTCTGCCTGGCATTCGGGCCGCTGCTCGTGCGCTCGCTGGCGCGCTATCGCGACCGGCTTGAGGTCGTGTGGCACCCTGTATCGGTGCCGTCCGCAAGCCATATCGCGCCGCTGCTGGCGTTCGCCGCCATGCTCGCGCTGGCCCTGCCCGGGAGCGACGCCGTCGCGACGGATCGGTCCCAGTCGCGCGCCGTCACGTTCCTGGATCGCGCGCAGAACTCCGACGGCGGCTTCGGCGGCGACCGCGGGCGCGCATCCGATCCGCTCTACACGAGCTGGGCGGTGATGGGGATCGCCGCCGGCGGTCGCGACCCGCGCACCGTCACGCGCTCCGGGCGCTCGGGCGTGGACTACCTCGTGCGCAACATCGGGCGCGTCCGCGGGACCGGTGACGTCGAACGCGCCATCCTCGCCTTGCGTGCCGGACGGCGCTCGGTGCGCTCGGTCGGCGGGCGAAACCTCGTCGCCGAGCTCGTCCGCAAGCGCCGCCGCAACGGCTCGTTCGCCGGCCTGGTCAACCAGACGGCGTTCGCGATCCTCGCGCTGCGAGCCTCCGGCCGTTCGACCCGCGACCGAACCGTCCGCGCCGCGGCGGGCTGGCTGGCGCGCCAGCACAACCGCGACGGCGGCTTTCACTTCGCCGGCAAGGGCGGCGCAAGCGGGATCGACGACACCGCCGCCGCGCTGCAGGGCCTCGTGGCCGCCGGCAAGCGCAAGACGAAGACCGTCAAGCGCGCCGCGAGCTTCCTCGCGCGCCGGCAGAACGCCGACGGCGGCATGCCGCTGTCGATCGGCGGGAGCTCCAACGCGCAGTCGACGGCGTGGGCGATCCAGGGCCTCGCGGCCGCCGGGCGCAACCCCGCCAGGACGCGCCGGCGCGGGTCGCGCTCACCGCTGTCCTACCTACGATCGCTGCAGAGCTCGTCGGGAGCGGTGCGCTACTCGCGCACCAGCACGCAGACGCCCGTCTGGGTCACCGCGCAGGCGCTGACGGGGCTCGCGCGCCGGCCATTCCCTATTCGCTGATCGCAATTGGATAGGTTCCACCGCCAATGAAGGTGGGAGTCCCCAAGGAGATCGTCGACGGCGAACGCCGTGTCGCGCTCGTGCCCGAGGTCATCAAGAAGATGGCCGCCAAGGGCTTCGAGTTCGTCGTGGCGCCCGGATCCGGCGACGACGCCGCGCTCTCCGACGCCCTCTACGAGGAGGCCGGCGCGACGCTGTCCGACGATGTCTGGTCGGCCGACGTCGTCGCGAAGGTCGCCGGTCCCACCGACGAGGAGATCGCAAAGCTCGGCGACGACACCGTCCTGATCGGCTTTCTCGGCCCGCTGACCAATACCCATGGGATCAGCGGCCTGGCGAGCGCGGGAACCACGTCCTTCGCGATGGAGGCGATCCCGCGCATCTCGCGCGCGCAGTCGATGGACGCCCTGTCTTCGCAGTCAAACGTCGCCGGCTACAAGTCGGTGCTGGTGGCCACCGAGCACCTCGGGCGCTTCTTTCCGATGATGATGACCGCGGCCGGCACCGTCCCGCCCGCGCGCGTGCTCGTGCTCGGCGCCGGCGTCGCCGGGCTGCAGGCGATCGCCACCGCCCGCCGCCTGGGCGCGCAGGTCACCGGCTACGACGTCCGTGCGGCCGTCGCCGAGCAGGTGCAGTCGCTCGGCGCCACCTTCCTGGAGCTCGAGGCCGGCAAGGGCGCCGAGGGGGAGGGCGGATACGCCCGCGAGCTGACCGACGACGAGAAGGCCGCCCAGCAGGCCGAGCTGGCCGACAAGATCGCGACGTTCGACGTCGTCATCACGACAGCGCTGGTTCCCGGACGCCGCGCGCCGATCCTCGTGACCAAGCGCTCCGTCGAGCAGATGAAGGCCGGCAGCGTGATCGTCGACCTGGCCGGCGAGTCGGGCGGCAACTGCGAGCTGACCGAGCCCGGCGAGGTCACCGTCAAGCACGGCGTCACGATCGTCTCGCCGCTGAACCTGCCCTCCTCGATGCCCGAGCACGCCTCGGCCCTGTACGCGCGCAACGTGCAGTCGCTGCTGGAGCTGCTCGTCGACGACGAGGGCGCGCTGAAGCTGAACTTCGACGACGAGATCATCTCGGGCGCCTGCATCACCCGCGATGGCGAGATCGTGCATCCCGGCGCCAAGAAGGCCGTCGACGCGGCGAGCGCGAAGGACGGGGGATAGGAGCCATGGATCTCACCACGACCACGATCCTCGCTGCCGAGGGCGGCCCGAGCACGATCCTCACGAGCCTCGCGATCCTGATCCTCGCCGCCTTCGTCGGCTTTCAGGTCATCTCCAAGGTGCCAAACACCCTGCACACGCCGCTGATGTCCGGCACGAACGCGATCCACGGCATCGTCGTGCTCGGCGGGCTGGTGGCGATCGCGCAGGCCGACGGATTTCTCAGCCGCCTGCTGCTGCTGATCGCGATCATCTTCGGCACGATCAACGTCGTCGGCGGCTTCCTCGTGACCGACCGCATGCTGAGCATGTTCAAGCGCAAGCCAGATCCCGCGCCGGCGGCTGAGGAGCCCGAATCGTGAGCACGGCGACGGCCTTCTTCCAGCAGCAGGACTTCATCACCGCCGCGTACGTCGTCGCGTTCGGGATGTTCATCGTCGGCCTGGCGAAGCTCACGAGCCCGACGACCGCCGTGCAGGGCAACAAGATCGCCGCGGTCGGGATGCTCATCGCCGTCCTCGCGACGCTGCTGAACCCGGGTCTGGACGGCGCGGACTTCCTGCTGATCGCCGTCGGCCTGACCATCGGGACGATCATCGGCGTCCCGTCTGCGCGCAACGTGAAGATGACGGCGATGCCGCAGATGGTGGCGCTGTTCAACGGCGTCGGCGGCGGCGCGGTAGCGCTGATCGCCTTCGCGGAGTTCCGCCACGATCCCGCCGAGCTGAGCGCCGACCTGGCAATCGGCATCCCGCTCGTGCTGGCCGCGATCATCGGCTCGATCTCCTTCTGGGGCTCGAACATCGCCTTCGCCAAGCTCCAGGGCCTGATCTCCGGCAGCCCGGTGAAGATCCCCTCGGGCCTGCTCGTGAACATCGCGCTGATGCTCGTCGCCGTCGGGGCGGGCATCGCGATCCTGCTGGGATCTGAGAGCCAGGGCCTGTTCGTGCTGATCCTGCTCGCCGCCGCGATCCTCGGCAACCTCGCCGTGCTGCCGATCGGCGGCGCCGACATGCCCGTCGTCATCTCGACGCTCAACGCCTTCACCGGGCTCAGCGCCGCCGCGGCGGGCATCGCGCTGAACAACTACGCGCTGATCGTCGCCGGCATGATCGTCGGCGCCTCGGGCACGATCCTCACCGACCAGATGGCCAAGGCCATGAACCGTTCGATCGGCTCGGTGCTGCTGGGCGGCTTCGGCGGCGAGGCGCCGGCGGTCGAGGGTGCGGGAGGGGAGACGGGAGGCACGGTGCGCTCGACGAGCGCCGCCGACGTCGCGATCCAACTCGCCTACGCGCGGCAGGTCGTCGTCGTGCCGGGCTATGGCATGGCGGTCGCCCAAGCCCAGCACGCGGTGCGCGAGATGGCCAAGGTGCTGGAGAAGAAGGGCATCGAGGTCAAGTACGCGATCCACCCGGTCGCGGGCCGCATGCCCGGTCACATGAACGTCCTGCTCGCCGAGGCCGACGTGCCCTACGACCAGCTCAAGGAGATGGACGACATCAACCAGGAGTTCGGCCGCACGGACGTCTCGCTGGTGATCGGCGCCAACGACGTCACCAACCCCGACGCGCGCATGAAGGCCGACTCGCCGATCTACGGCATGCCGATCCTCAACGTCGACGAGTCCGCCTCGGTGATCGTGCTCAAGCGCTCGATGGCGTCGGGCTTCGCCGGCATCGAGAACCCCCTGTTCTTCAACGAGAAGACCCAGATGCTCTTCGGCGACGCGAAGTCCAGCGTCGGCGAGATCACCTCGGAGCTCGGGCAACTCTAGCTGGAGCTTGAGCCTAGTAGCACATCAGGTGCTACATTGCTTCGAATGCACCGCATCGGCGTCCGGGAACTCCGCCAGCACGCGTCGCGGTATCTCGCGCTCGTCAAGGCAGGCGAAACCGTGGAAGTGACCGAGCGCGGTGAGCTGGTCGCGCTGCTGGCGCCGCCTGCCGGTGACCGCAGCGCTCGGGATCGGATGGTCGCCGCCGGACGGCTCGTTCCGGCAACCGGTCAGACGGGACGCGTGCGGTCACCGCGACCCGTGCCCGTGGCGGCGGGCGAGCCGACCAACCAGGAGTTGCTCGAGGCTGAACGCGAGGAGCGGCTCTGATCTATCTGGACTCCTCGGCGCTCATGAAGTTGGTTCGCCGCGAGCATGAGACCGAAGCGTTGTGTGACTGGCTGGACGCCCGCCCCGAGGTGCCGGTGGTCAGCAGCGAACTGGGACGCGTCGAGGTGCTGCGGGCAGCCAGGCGGGTCGGCGGCCGGGTTCTGGTCGAGGCACGCGCGGTGGTCGGCGACCTCGACCTTGTTCCGCTCAACCGCGCGGTGCAGGATCTGGCCTGCGACATCGGCGCTGCACCGCTGCGCACGCGCGACGCGCTGCACCTGGCTTCGGCGCTGCTGCTTGGTGAGGAACTGACGGCATTCGTCGCCTACGATCAGCGGCTGGCCGACGCAGCCCAGGCCGCGGGCCTGGCCGTCGCTGCCCCAGGCCCGCCACTGCCCAGCGTACGGCGCTGACCGCGATGTGCTCGGCTGACTCAGCCTTGCCAGAGGCGCTGAGCCAGTCCGCTGGACGGGTTGCGTCGGTCAGGATGCAGCGGAGCCACGCCATACCGGGGCGAGGTCACACCGCCGCGGCGGGGTGCAACACACGCATCACGTCTGCTGGGACCGGTGGCCGAGAGTTTCCAGATCACGCGATAGGGAAACTCTCGCCGTCCGCGTCTGCGACTGCCCGTCGCATGGAAAGCGGCAGCGCGCAGCAAGGCCCGCGATGCGGGGAGAGCGCTCGGAGCGCGAGCAGCTTTACGGCGCTCCCACAGCTGGCCGAGCGGCTGGGCGGGTTTGGCATGACTTACATGCAGAAAGCGCCCAGCTCGATGCGATGCGGGTCCGGCTGGGCGCGTTCCCCATGGCATACATGCAGAAGGCGCCCAACCGGGTGATCGCAGGCGACGGCGATCGCCGCCCGAGGCCGCCCCCGTCAACGATGCTGCGCTGGCGGGAGCGCTGGTAAGCGCGAGAAGCGGCAGTCTCGCGGCCGCGCGCATCTGATTGGGCGGCGATCGTCGGGTGACTACTTGCGACGGCTTCTTCAGGCGCGTCGTGCGCTCTGCGGTACCGTTCCGGTCGGGACGCTTGGCGCCATCCGTCGAGCGACAGGATTGGAGCATCTGCGATGAAGGACTATCTCGTCATCTACGAACGCGCTGAAGACGGCGGCTGGGGCGCACACAGCCCTGACGTCGAGGGCGTATTTGCACTGGGGACGACGCGCGAGGAGACCGAGATTCGCATGGCCGAGGCACTGGCCGCCCACGTGGCGTACCTCCGCGATCAGGGGCAGCCCGCGCCCGAGCCGCACACCGACGCCGGTCGCGTGGCGGCCTGATCTGGCGCCACCCCGACTCTGTGAGCACGGCTCGCCCCCGGAGCTACGCGTCCTGGTCCGAGACGAGCTAGTCGGCACGTAAACGCTTGTTCTTGAGCGATGTCCAGGCGCGGTTGGATGGGACCGGACGAGCTCGGCGCCAGGAGCTGACCCTCGGTCTCCCGGCTTGCGCAGTTGCCTGTTCGGCGGAGCGCAATGCCGGGCGACCTCGGATCGACATGGCCGAAGCGACGTGGCCGCAGATCAAACGGCCGGAGGTTCTGCTCACATCATCGACAGCGACGGGCCGGCGCTTGATACCCCTGGCAGACTGGCGCCGATGATCGCTCGCGCAGACGCGCTGCAGGCGCTTGCCGACGAGACGTTCGACGTCGTCGTCGTCGGCGGCGGCATTACCGGAGCCGGGGTGGCCTTCGACGCCGCCACGCGCGGCTACAGCGTCGCCCTCGTCGAGCGCGCCGACTACGCCGCCGGCACGTCGAGCCGGTCCTCCAAGCTCGTGCACGGCGGTCTGCGCTACCTGCAGAACTTCGATCTCGGCCTCGTCCGCGAGGCGCTGCTGGAGCGCCAGCTGATGGTCGCGCTCGCGCCGCATCTCGTGCATCCGCTCCCGCTCGTGGTGGCGGCGTTCGACGGCGAGCGGCCCGACCGGCGAACGGGCGTCGGCCTGAATCTCTACGACGTGATGTCCGTCGAGCGCCTGCGCCGGCCCGCCCGCCCGCGACTGCGCGGTCGCTCGAGCACTCCCGCGCCCGCCGACCCGTCGGACTGGAGCCCCGAGCGTCATCGCATGATCTCCGGCGAGGAGGTGCTCGAGCTCGTGCCGGCGCTGGCCGCGCGCGAGCCGACGTCGGGCTACCTGTTCTATGACTGCCAGACCGACGACGCGCGCCTCGTGCTGACGGTGCTCGCGGAGGCCGAGCGCTTCGGTGCGGTCTGCGCCAACGGCGTCGACGTCACCGCGCTCGTGCGCGACGAGGGCGGCCGCGCCTCGGGCGTGCACGTCCGCGCCGCCCCGAGCGGCGAGGAGTTCGTGGTGAGAGCCGCCAACGTCGTCAACGCGACCGGCGTGTGGGCCGACCGGCTGCGCCCCGGGGAGCTGCACGACGACGCCGACGTGCCGCGCATCCGTCCCAGCCGCGGGACGCACATCACCCTGCGACACGAGGACCTGCCGCTGACGGGTGGTGCGATCGTCCCCGCCGGCGGCGGACGCTCGATCTTCGCGCTGCCGTGGCTCGGGCGCACGCTGCTGGGAACGACCGACAACGACTTCGAGGGGCCGCTGCACGATCATCACGTTCCGCCCGCTCCGCAGGACGTCGAGTATCTGCTGTCGGCGGCCAACGCGTACTTCGCGACATCGTTGCGCCCGTCCGATCTCACCGGCGCCTACGCGGGCGTGCGGCCGCTCATCTCCACCGGCGACCCGAAGAAGTCCGTCGACATCTCGCGCAAGGCGGAGCTGTACGAGACGTCCAGCGGGATGGTCACGATCACCGGCGGCAAGCTCACGACCTGGCGGCGGATGGCGAAGATGACGGTCGACCGCCTGGTCCTGCGCGAGGCGCGCGACGCGCCGTGCCGCACGCACGAGATCCCGCTCGGCGCGCCCGTCGCGGTCGCTGACCTTCCGCGGGTCGAGGGCGTGCCACCCGAGTCCTACATCGCGCTCGCCGGACGCTACGGCCACGCCGCGCACGACGTGCTCGCCGTCGCTCGCGAGCGTGCCGAGCTCGCCGACCCGATCGTCGGCGACCTACCGGATCTGCTCGCCGAGGTCGTCTACGCGGCGCGCTGCGAGCAGGCCCGTTCGCTCGGCGACGTGCTTCTGCGACGCACTCGCCTGGGCCTGCTGGCCGGCCCGCAGATCGCTGGGTCTGAAGACGCCGCGCGGCGTGTGGCAGCGGCGCTGGGGGGCGAGCTCAACTGGGCCGCGCAGGAGATCGCCGAGCAGCTTTGCACCTGGGCGCGGGAGGCAACTGCCGAAGGCGTCGTCGGCAGTGCGTAACCTGCGCGCCCGATGCTCACCACTCGGATTCTCAGCTTCGCCGTCGCGCTCCTGCTCTCCGGGACGCTGACCGCCACGGCCCGCGCCGGCTTCTTCCCCGGCGACGCGATCGACGGCCCCAATCCCGATCTGCGTGCGCTGGGCGACGTGGACATGGCCCGTGACGGCACGGGCGTCGTCGTCTACGTGCGGGCGGTCGGGGGCATCGACCGCGTCTTCGCGTCGCGCTTTGACCGCGGGGCCTTCCAGCCAGCCGAGCAGCTGGATGCCGGCCTCCCGGGCCCGAGCTCGCAGCCGGTCGTGGGCGCTGCGGACAACGGTCGGCTCGCGGTGGCGTTTGTCAGCGGGGGCATGGTCTATGGCGTCGTGCGTCCCGCCGGCCAGGGATTCGCGGCGCCGATCGTGCTGGGGCCAGGTCTCGACCCATCGGTCGACCTCTCGATCAACGGGACGGGCTACGCGTCGTTCACCTCCGCAGGCGACGTGCGGATCGCCCGTCTGGACCGGCGCACCAACGTCTGGACCGGGCTCGCGCAGCCCGTCGATGTCGATCCGGCGCGACAGGCGGGCGTCGGACCGGCACGATCGAAGATCGCGATCTCCGCGGACGGCATCGGGGTCGTCACGTGGGGCGAGGCCGGCCATGTCTTCGCCCGCAAGATGTTCAACACGGGGATCTCCAACGCGCCGCAGGACCTGACACCGCCCTCGTTCGCGGGTCGCATGTCCGCCACATCGTCATTCCCGGAGATCGATGCCGAGGACGACTCCAGCTACGCGTGGGTCGTCTTTCGCCAGGACTTCACCGACGGCGGATCGCGGATCCTCGCGCGCCGCCAGCGCGGTACCGGCTTTGACCCGCCCGTCGCCGTCGATGTCGGCGACGAGCAGCCCTCGGCGCCCCGCATCGACCTCAACGGCCGCGGCCAGGGATTCGCGACGACGACCGGCCTGTCGACAGGCCACCCGATGGCGGCGGTGCTCGATCGCCGTGACACCTTCGGCGCCGGAGGCCGCATCCTCATTCCGAGCGTGCCCGGCACCCTCGCGGTGCCCACGATCTCCGAGAACAACAGCGCGGTCGTCGCCGCGATCGTGGGTGGTCCGCGAGCCGTCGTGGTGCGCTCCTACCGTGACCGTCAGGGCAACGGCGAGGGGCTGCTCTCGCGCCCTGAGTTCGGAGCGGTCCAGCCCGCGCTGGGATTTGATGCCGCATCGGACCGCGCGGGAGGCGTGCTCGTCGCCTGGATGCAGGGCGAAGCGGGCAACCGCCGGCTGGTCGGCGGCCTCTTCGACCGTGAGCCTGGGAGCTTCCGCGGCTACAACTCCCAACACTGCTGTCGCAACGCGACCCCGTCGCTGAGCTGGCAGAAGTCCTTCGATCTCTGGGGCACGATCCGCTACGAGGTGTCCGTCGACGGCACGCCGGTCGGCGAGACGACCGGCAACAGCTTCAAGCTCGGCGAGGAGCTGTCGGATGGGACGCACAAGTGGCAGGTCACGGCGACCGATATCCGGGGACAGAGCACCCGCTCGAAGACGCGGCGGCTGCGCATCGACGCGCGCAGGCCGCTGTTGTCGGTCAGCTACAAGCGCTCCAAGCGTGTCGTGACGCTGTCCGTCCGCGCCCGCGACAACGCGCGCGCCCCGAAGCGCACGTCCGGGATGAAGGGCGTCGTCGTCTCGTGGGGTGATCGCACGAAGGGCTCGCGCGGTCGTTCGCGCGTGCGTGCAAAGCACCGCTACCGGCGCAAGGGCACCTATCCGCTGGAGATCACTGCCACCGACAAGGCCGGCAACGAGACGGTCAGCAAGCGCACCGTGCGCATTCGCTGATGCGCCGCCACGACCTGTCCGCCGCGGGCCGCACGCTCGCGCTGGGCGACCGGCCGTGGCTGATGGGGATCGTGAACGCCTCGCCCGACTCCTTCTCGGACGCCGGCGCCTACCCCGATCTCGGCGCTCGCGTGCGGCGGGCCGGCGAGCTGATCGACCAGGGGGCCGACATCATCGACGTCGGCGGCGAATCGGGCATCACGCTGCACCCCGCCGTCGAGGCGGCCGAGGAGATCGAGCGGGTCGTGCCGCTCGTCTCGCAGATCGTGCAGCAGCTCGGCGCGACCGTGTCCGTCGACACCTACAAGCCCGCCGTCGCCGCCGCGGCGATCGCCGCGGGAGCCGCGATCGTCAACGACGTCAGCGGGCTGCGCGATCCCGAGCTCGCGGACGTCTGCGCGAGCACCGGAGCGGCGCTCGTGCTCATGCACACGCGCGCCGCGCCCAAGCAGCGCCTGCAGGACTCGTCGCGATACGAGGACGTCGTCGCGGACGTGCTGGGCTTCCTCGAGGAGCGCATGGAGGTCGCGCGCGGGCGGGGGGTGCGCGACGAGCAGATCGTGCTCGATCCGGGCCCGGACTTCGCCAAGACCCCGGCGCAGACGATCGCGGTCCTGCGGCGTCTGGAGGACCTGCACGCGCTGGGGCGGCCGCTGCTGCTGGCCGTCTCGCGCAAGGACTTCGTCGGAGCGCTGACCGTCCGGCCGCCACGCGAGCGGCTGGCCGGGACGCTGGCCGCGATCGGCTTCGGCGTCGATGCCGGCGCCCACATCCTGCGGGTGCACGACATCGGCGAGACGGCGGACTTCCTGCGCGTCGCCGCCGCGCTGCGAGGAGATCTCGACGTGGAGCCGGGGCTGGCACTCGGCGAAACGCTCCGCCACGCACGCTAACGTCCTTCACACGAGTCGCCGGCCGCTGTCCAACGCGGCCGGGCGCCTACCGACGAACACAGGAGGATCCACATGTCTGTCATCTCTCACTCCGCATTGGAGTCAAGCTCGCTCGCCGATCTGCACGAGATCGCCTCAGAGCTCGATCTGGACGGCTACCGGCGTCTGCGCAAGGCCGACCTCGTCGCGGCGATCATCAAGCGTCAGGGCGGCGACGCCGGCGCCGACGCCGAGGTCGAGGAGGTCGAGGAGGCGCCGGCCGGCGACAAGTCCGACGACGCGGGCGAGCGCCCGGCTCGCCGGTCGCGGCGCGGTGGGCGTGGCCGCTCGCGCACCCGCGATCGTGACCCCGGAGACACCGAGGATGACGCCCAGCCCGCATCCACGCCCAGCACGCGGTCCAGCCGGCCACGGCGTTCGTCGCGCGACGGCGCCGCCGACGGCGACGCCTCCGGCGATCGCGCGGGTGCGCGTAACGGCTCGGACGATCGTGACCGTTCGGGCGATCGTGACCGCTCCGGCGGCCGCGACCGCTCCGACGCGCCGTCTTCGGAGGACCGCGAGACCACCGGGACCGTCGAGCTGCTGCCCAACGGCTCGGGCTTCGTGCGCGTGTCGCCGCCGGAGCCGTCCGACGACGACGTCTACATCTCCGCCGCGCAGGTGCGCCGCTGCGAGCTCGTGGCCGGCGACGAGGTGGCCGGCCCGGTGCGCGCGCCGCGACGCTCCGAGCGCTACCCGTCGCTGATCCGCGTCGACACGATCAACGGGCGCTCGGCCGACGAGGTCGCGGAGGGCACGAAGTACGACGACCTGCCGTGCACCTACCCGACCGAGCGCATCGCGCTGGACGCCGACGATCTCACGCTCAAGGCGATCGAGTGGCTGACGCCCTTCGGCCTCGGTTCGCGCGTGTCGATCGTCGGGGGACCACGCTCGGGCAAGACCGAGGCGCTGCGGCGGCTGGCCGGCGTGCTGTCGGTCCGCGATGGCCTGGACTGCTCCGTCGTGCTCGCGGGCGCGCGGCCCGAGGAGATCGCCGACTGGAAGGCCGGCACGTTCGAGCCGGTGGCAGAGCTGTCGCTCAGCAGCGCTCCCGACGCGCACGGCCAAGCGATCGAACGCGCGGTCGAGACCGGGCGGCGCATCGCCGCCCGCGGGGGTCAGGCCGTCGTGTTCATCGACACATTGGAGTACGTGCCGCCGGCGCTCGCACGGCGTGCGCTCGCGGCGGCGCGCAACATCGTCGATGGCGGATCGCTGACGGTCATCGCCACCGCTCGTGAGTCCGTGGGCGGCGAGACGACCGTCATCGCCCTCGACGCAGAGCTCGCCGGTAGCGGTCGCATCCCCGCCGTGAACCTTGCCGCGAGCGGCACGATTCGCCCCGAGCTGCTCGTGGGCGAGAAGGGTGCCGAGGCGATTGCCGAGGCGCGTGCCGCCGCGATCGCATGACCGGTCCGCCGCGTGCCGCGCCTCAGCGCGGCACGTAGGCGACGCGGCCCCAGGAGGGCTCGGGTGAGAGCTCGATCGCCTCTCCGCCGCGGTCGGGCTGGACGTAGCCGAAGGTGTGGGTCTTCACGCAGAAGGCGATGTCCAGCTCGCCTTCCTTGACGCGCTGATCCAGCCACGCCGAGCGGAACACCAGGCGCCGCAGCCAGTGCACCAGCGAGCGCTCCGATGGTCCGCAGAGCTCCGGCCAGCAGTCGTTGACGTGCTCGCCCAGCGACGAGGCCGGATCCTGGATCTCGCCATTGACCGCGAGGTTCACGAGGTCCTCGAGCTCATGCTCGCCGAGGCGCGAGCGGACGAAGCCCAGCTTCAGGGCCGCCTGCTCGCAACGCTCGCTGAAATCGCGCTCGTTGAAGGTGAAGCGCAGCTCGCCATACTCGAGAACGAAGTCCTCCCCCGAGTCATAGTTGCCGCGTCGTTGAGTCTCGTCCATGACGCCGTCGGCATCCTAGGTGCGAGTCCTGCCCGGGGCAGGGGGTGCATGGGATGTTGCACTTCTCAGGGTCTTCGGGGCGTGTCGGGGGGCGAGTTGTGGCAGGTCGCGGCCTATAGAGGGCATGACCGATGACGACGCCGCAACGATTCTCCTCGTCGAGGACGACGATGCCACGCGCACGTTCCTCGCAGACAACCTCTCCGCCGACGGCTACGACCTGCTGCTGGCCGACTGCTGCTCCGATGGCCTGCGCCTGCTGGAGCGCAAGTTCCCCGACATCGCCCTCGTCGACCTCGGGCTCCCCGACGCCAGCGGCTATGAGCTGCTGCGCCGAGTACGCGACGCCGACGGGGTGGTGAGCCGGATCGATCCTTCGACGCCGCTGATGGTGATCAGCGGCCGCTGCTCAGAGCTCGATCGCGTCCGTGGCTTCGATCGCGGGGCCGACGACTACCTCTGCAAGCCCTTCTCCTATCCCGAGCTGCGCGGACGCGTCGCGGCATTGCTGCGACGCGCCAACCGCCGCACCGCGACCGGCTGCCTGCGAGCGGGTGAGCTGGAGGTCGATCCGCCGTCGCGCGAGGTGCGCCTGCGCGGCGAT
>JAJCYD010000011.1 GCA_029263125.1 Solirubrobacteraceae bacterium
CCGCTTCAACGGCGACGTGCTGTTGGTTCCATCAGACATTGTTGACTTGATCGACGTTTCTCCAAAGCAGCTGGTGTCGGTGGCCGCAGCGCTTATTCCGTTCTTGGAAAACGACGACGCCAACCGTGCTCTCATGGGCTCCAACATGCAGCGTCAGGCGGTGCCTTTGCTGCGTGCGGAAGCGCCGCTGGTCGGCACCGGAATGGAAGAAGTCGTTGCACGAGATTCGGGTGCTGCGATCGTAGCGCGCCGGACGGGTATCATCGACCAGGTCGATGCAACCCGTATCGTTATCCGTGCAACGGAAGAGACCGATCCCTCGAAGCCGGGCGTCGACATCTACCGGCTGCGCAAATTCCAGCGCTCCAACCAGAACACCTGCATCAACCAGCGCCCGCTGGTGAATGTTGGCGACTTCGTTCGCGAGAATGAAATCATCGCGGATGGTCCTTCGACCGACCTGGGCGATCTGGCGCTGGGCAAGAACGTGCTCGTCGCGTTCATGCCGTGGATGGGCTACAACTTCGAAGACTCCATCCTGATGTCCGAGCGCGTCGTAACCGATGACGTTTTCACCTCGATTCACATCGACGAATTCGAAGTGATGGCACGCGATACGAAGCTTGGCCCCGAGGAAATCACGCGCGACATTCCAAACGTGTCGGAAGAAGCGCTCAAGAACCTCGACGAAGCAGGCATCGTCTACATCGGCGCCGAAGTCCATCCAGGCGACATTCTGGTTGGCAAGATCACGCCGAAGGGCGAGAGCCCGATGACGCCGGAAGAAAAACTTCTGCGGGCGATCTTCGGCGAGAAGGCATCCGACGTTCGCGACACTTCGCTGAGACTGCCGCCTGGCGTGGCCGGCACGATTGTGGAGGTGCGTGTCTTCAATCGCCATGGCGTCGACAAAGACGAGCGCGCCATGGCGATTGAGCGCGAGGAAATCGAACGTCTCGCCAAGGACCGTGACGACGAGCTTCAGATCCTCGACCGCAACGTCTACGCCCGCCTGCGCGATGCGCTGATGGGCAAAGAAGTGGCCAAGGGTCCGAAAGGTGCTCGCAAAGGCACCAATATCGACGAAGCTGTGCTGGAAGAAATTCCGCGCTCGCAGTGGTGGGAGATCGGCCTCGCCGATGAGAAGGCTCAAGGCGAGCTGGAAGCAATCCAGAAGCAGTACGAGGACGCAAAGAAGAGCCTTGAGCGCCGCTTCGTCGATAAGGTCGACAAGCTTCAGCGTGGTGATGAAATGCCTCCGGGCGTGATGAAGATGGTCAAGGTCTTCGTCGCGGTTAAGCGCAAGATTCAGCCGGGCGACAAGATGGCTGGCCGTCACGGCAACAAAGGCGTTGTGTCGATGATCGTACCGAAAGAGGACATGCCGTTCCTCGAAGACGGTACGCCGGTCGATATCGTGCTCAACCCTCTGGGCGTGCCTTCGCGAATGAACGTTGGGCAGATTCTCGAAACGCATACAGGCTGGGCGTGCCGAGGTCTTGGCCGTGCGATCGAGCAGGCGCTCGAAGACTATCGTGCTTCCGGAGACATGCAGCCGCTGACAAAGCAGCTTGTAACCGTCTACGGGGAGGATGTTATCGACGACGTTGCACCGGGTGATGGTGACAAAGAGCGGTTGGCTGAACAGCTGAAAACAGGTGTTCCGATTGCAACGCCGGTGTTCGATGGTGCGCATGAACCAGACATCGTCGAGATGCTGGAAAAGGCCGGCTTCGATCGGTCGGGCCAGGTGCAGCTCTACGATGGGCGTACCGGCGAGCCGTTCGACCGGAAAGTGACGGTTGGCTACAAGTACGTCCTCAAACTGCATCACCTTGTCGATGACAAGATCCATGCCCGCTCGATTGGTCCCTACTCGCTGGTGACCCAGCAGCCACTTGGCGGTAAGGCGCAGTTTGGCGGACAGCGGTTCGGTGAGATGGAAGTGTGGGCGCTCGAAGCCTATGGCGCCGCTTACACCCTGCAGGAAATGCTTACCGTGAAGTCCGACGACGTTGCCGGACGTACCAAGGTGTACGAAGCGATCGTACGTGGAGATGATGCATTCGAAGCCGGTGTGCCGGAGAGCTTCAACGTGCTCGTAAAGGAAATGCGGGCACTCGGCCTCAACGTTGAACTGATCAATACCGATAAGCCGCCGGGCGAAGAAGAAAAGACGACCGGCGTGCAGCTGCGGCTCGAGTCGAAGCCGGCGGCCGCTGAATAGCTAACGGCAACATCTAGGTCCGGTTCCGTTTGTGGCGGAGCCGGGCAATCGCCCCACGAAATTGTGGGCGTCCCATGAATACCGGGCCCTTACCCAGGCCTGCCAGGAGACTGCCGATGAACGAGATCACCAACTTCTTCAAGAGCCAGCAGCCGCTCCAGACGTTCGATCAAATAAAGATCTCACTTGCCAGCCCCGACGATATCCTGTCGTGGTCATTCGGCGAGATCAAAAAACCAGAGACGATCAACTACCGCACGTTCAAGCCGGAGCGGGACGGACTGTTCTGTGCGCGGATCTTTGGTCCGATCAAGGACTACGAGTGCCTGTGCGGCAAATACAAGCGGATGAAGTACAAGGGCATCATCTGCGAAAAGTGCGGTGTTGAAGTTACGCTGGCGAAAGTGCGCCGTGAGCGAATGGGCCATATCGAGCTGGCGGCTCCGGTTGCGCACATCTGGTTCCTCAAGTCGCTGCCATCGCGCATCGGCTTGCTCCTCGACATGACGCTGAAGGACCTGGAGCGGGTTCTTTATTTCGAGAACTACGTTGTCATCGATCCGGGCATCTCGCCGTTCAAGGAAAAGCAGCTCCTTAGCGAAGATGAGTATAATCAGGCACTGGATGAACACGGTCCCGACAGCTTCACTGCCGGGATTGGCGCCGAGGCTATCCGCGAAATCCTCATCAACATGGATCTGCACAAGATTCGTGAGGATCTGCGCCAGGAGATTGCTGAAGCCACCACTGAACTGAAGCCGAAGAAACTCGGCAAGCGCCTTAAGGTCATCGAAGCGTTCATCGAGTCGGGCAACCGGCCTGAGTGGATGATATTGACCGTTGTGCCGGTTATTCCGCCGGAACTGCGTCCGCTGGTACCGCTCGATGGTGGCCGGTTCGCGACGTCCGATCTGAACGACCTCTACCGCCGCGTGATCAACCGGAACAATCGCCTTAAGCGGCTGATGGAATTGCGCGCACCCGACATCATCATCCGCAACGAAAAACGCATGTTGCAGGAGTCTGTTGATGCGCTGTTCGACAATGGTCGCCGTGGCCGGGTCATCACGGGCGCCAACAAGCGGCCGCTAAAGTCGCTCGCCGACATGCTGAAAGGTAAGCAGGGCCGGTTCCGCCAGAACCTGCTCGGCAAGCGCGTCGACTATTCCGGCCGATCGGTCATTGTGGTCGGTCCAGAATTGAAGCTGCATCAGTGCGGTTTGCCGAAAAAAATGGCGCTTGAGTTGTTCAAGCCGTTCATCTACGCGCGACTGCAAGTGCTCGGACAAGCAGCCACCGTTAAGCAAGCAAAGAAGCTCGTCGTCCTGGTGCTGGCCCAGAACATCAAGTCGGCCAAGCGAATGGTCGAGCGTCGTCGGGCCCAGGTGTGGGATGTCCTCGAAGAGGTCATCCGTGAGCATCCGGTGCTGTTGAACCGTGCCCCGACGCTTCACCGTCTCGGCATCCAGGCCTTCGAGCCGGTGCTCGTCGAGGGCAAGGCGATCCAGGTCCACCCGCTCGTCTGCCACGCGTTCAACGCGGACTTCGACGGCGACCAGATGGCCGTGCACCTGCCGCTGTCGGCCGAGGCGCAGGCGGAGGCGCGGATCCTCATGCTGTCCTCCAACAACATCCTGTCGCCCGCGCACGGCCAGCCGCTGGCCACGCCCACGCAGGACATGATCCTCGGTGCGTACTACCTGACCTACGGTCCGGAGGCCGACGAGCTCAAGCAGGTCGATCGCGCGACGCACGAGCCGCGGCCGCACTGCTTCCGCACCGCGCAGGAGGCCGAGCTGTCCTACGAGCTGGGCGGCGTCAAGCTGCACGACCTCGCGGAGTTCCGCCCGCCCGGACGCGAGGGCGGCCACGTCCTGACGACCGTCGGGCGGATCATTTACAACGACCGCATCGAGCGCGCGCTCGTCGAGGCGATCGGCGACGAGTTCGACCCGACGCAATACGACTTCGTCAACACGTCGATGAAGAAGCGCGACACGACCGAGCTCGTCGACGCGCTCGTGCAGTCCTACGGCGCGACGACGATCTCCCAGGTCCTCGACGCGTTCAAGGACCTCGGCTTCGAGTTCGCGACGAAGGCCGGCATCACGATCTCCAAGAACGACGTCGTGATCCCGCCGTCCAAGGGCGACATCGTGAAGTCCTACGAGGACAAGGTCGCCGAGCTGACCAGCCAGTACGACATGGGCCTGATCACCCAGGAGGAGCGTCACGAGGCCGTCGTCGAGCAGTGGAACGCCTGCACCGAGGAGGTCGCGGACGCGATGACCACGAACCTCGACGTCCTCAACCCGATCTACATGATGGCCAACTCCGGCGCTCGCGGATCCTTCAAGCAGATCCGCCAGCTCGCCGGGATGCGCGGCCTGATGGCCAACCCGAAGGGCGAGATCATCGAGCGTCCCGTCAAGGCGAACTTCATGGAGGGCCTGGACGTGCTCGAGTACTTCACCTCGACGCACGGCGCGCGCAAGGGCCTGGCCGACACGGCGCTGCGCACGGCGGACTCCGGCTACCTGACGCGCCGCCTCGTCGATGTCGCCCAGGACGTCATCATCCGCGAGCCCGACTGCGGCACCGAGGAGCACATCGAGCTGGCGCTGTTCAAGGAGTCCGGCGACCTCAACGACAACGTGCTCGGACGCTACGCCGCGTTTGACATCGCGACCAAGCGCGGGCGCGTGATCGTCGAGCAGGGCCGCCAGATCGATCGTCCGGAGCTTGCGGACATCATCGAATCCTCCGCGGCCGATCAGCTGAAGACCGACCATCACGGGGTCGTGAAGATCGCCGTGCGCTCGGTGCTGAAGTGCGAGGCATCAAGCGGCGTCTGCCAGGCGTGCTACGGCCGCTCGATGGCGTCGGGCAAGACCGCCCAGATCGGCGATGCCGTGGGGATCATCGCCGCGCAGTCGATCGGCGAGCCGGGCACGCAGCTGACGATGCGCACGTTCCACACCGGCGGCGTCGCCGGCGCGGACATCACGCACGGCCTGCCGCGTGTCGTCGAGCTGTTCGAGGCGCGCAAGCCCAAGGGCCTGGCGAAGATCGCCGAGCAGGACGGCACGATCTCCCTGGAGGAGACCGACAAGGCGCTGACGGTCGTGATCACCGATGACGCCGGCGAGGAGCATCGCCACGCCTTCCCGCGGCGCACGCGCGTGTTCGTCGAGGCCGGCCAGAGCGTGGAGGCCGGCACGCAGCTCAACGAGGGGTCGCTGTACCCGCACGAGCTGCTGGCGATCCGCGGTCGCACGGAGACCGAGCAGTACCTCGTCAAGGAGGTCCAGGAGGTCTACGTGTCACAGGGCGTGGACATCAACGACAAGCACATCGAGCTGATCGCGCGGCAGATGCTCAAGAAGGTGCGCGTCGATCAAAAGGGCGACACCGACTACCTGCCCGGACAGTTCGTCGATCGCTTCGACTTCGCCAAGGTCAACGACGACATCATCGCCAAGGGCGGCGAGGCCGCCCAGTTCGAGGACATCATCCTCGGCATCACGAAGGCCTCGCTGAACACGGACTCGTTCCTGTCCGCGGCCTCATTCCAGGAGACGACGAAGGTTCTCACCGACGCGGCTCTGGAGGGCAAGATCGACCGTCTGAACGGCCTCAAGGAGAACGTCATCATCGGCAAGCTGATCCCGGCGGCGACCGGGCTCAAGCGCTACCGGCGCATCGAGATCGAGCCGTCCGAGCCGCTGCCGCGCGCGATGGACGATGTCGGCCTGCTCGACCAGGACGAGATCGCCGCCGAGCTGGGTCTCGGCGACGGCGACGGCCTCGGCGGGTTCGGTGCGGCGTTCAACGACGACATCGCCTCGCTGGAGGACATCGGCTCGGGCGGCGCTGACACCGGCTTCGCCGAGGAGCTCGCCGACCTCGACGTGACCGAGGGGCAGTAGGCGGACGGCGCGCGTCCGGGGGCTCCCGGACGCGCCCAGCGTGCAGGTCCGGCGGCCGCGTCACGTGGACGGGCGTCGTAGCGCGAGGGGCCGAGCCCGATGCGTCATTTGTTACGAGCGTGCGTCGAAGTCCCCTGCAAATGCGCCTTTCTGCAACATGAACGCCGAGTTGCCGCGCACGACGCCCGTTCTCGCTAGCCTGCGTGCCACGCCTGCTCGTCAAGCATGTTCGCGGCGCCGTCGATGGTGGGACTACTACTCGGCGCCGCTAGCAACGCGTGCTGCTCGCGCTCGGCTGACTTCTTCATGAGCCTTCAACTCGGCATCCTCCTCGCGCTGCTGTGCGCCGCCGCCTCGAACCTGTCGTTCCTCTACAAGCACCGGGGAGCCAGCACCGCGTGCACCGTCGACATCCGCCATCCGTTTGCGACCGCACGATCGCTGTGGAGCCAGCGCTGGTTTGCGATCGGGATGCTGATCGGGCTCGGCGCGTGGCTGCTGCACGTCGCGGCGATTTCGCTTGCGCCGCTGTCGGTCGTGCAGGTCGTGCTGTCCAGCGGTCTGGTGCTGCTCGCGGTCATGGCCGACCGCCTGTTCGGCTTCAAGGTCGGCAAGCGGCAATGGTGGGGCCTGGGGCTGACGTTCCTCGGGCTCGCCCTGCTGGCGATCACGCTGCCCGCAAGCCACGGCGCGAACTCCGCCTTCTCCGTCTCGGCGATGATCGCCTTCGAGGCGGGCCTGTTCGGGCTCGGCGCGCTGTGCATCATGGGTCCCCGCCTGGGCGGCAAGGCCGAGCACCACGGTGTCATGCTCGCCGCTGCCGCGGGGATCCTGTTCGGCGTCTGCAACCTCGGCGTCAAGGCCATGACCGGCATCGTCGGCGACGGTGGCGCGATCGCGATCCTCCTGAGCCCGTGGCTGTGGTGCGCGTTGGTGGCGTCGGCCGCCGCCTTCTATGCCTCCGCTCGCTCGCTTCAGGACGGCGACGCCGTCCCGGTCATCGCGATCACCGGCACCGCGGCGAACATCGCGACGATCGCCGGCGGCATCATCGTGTTCGGCGACCCGCTCCCCGGCGACGCGCTGGGCATCGTCGTGCAGGCGGTCGCGTTCGTGCTCGTGATCGTCGCCTCGGCGCTCACGCCCGCACCGGTGCGGGCCGCCCGTCGCGCCTCAGGGGCATCGGCCCCGGCCGCCGGGGCATCGGCACAGGCCGCCGCGTAACCGGCGTCAGGCCGCCGGAATCGCCAAGCGGTACTCGAGCAGCTCAAGGCCGAGATCGCTCTCGGGCTCCAGGGCGCCGGTCTCCTGCCATCCGTGGCGGGCATAGAACGCCCGCGCCCGTGCGGCTCCGACCGGCGTCCACAGGACGGCCGAGTCATAGCCGCGCTCGCGCATGCTGGCGAGCATCGTTTCGTGCAGCGTCACGGCGAGACCGGTGCCCCAATGCTCGCGGCGCACGAAGAGGTGGGTGATCCTGCTGAGCCCGGGCACGGGCGCGCTGTCGTCATCGAGCTCGGGCCGGGCCGTCACGTGCCCCGCTGGCACCTGGTCGAGAAACCCGACGAAGCACCACGAGCCGTCCTTCGTGAAGCGCTGCATCATGCCCAGCAGCATCTCGGCGCGGGCGGGCAGCTCCCATTCGCCGCGCGTCCATGTGCGGTAGGAGGCGAAGCCCTCCATGAGGTTGTCGGCCATGCCGCCGAGGTCGGAGCGGTTGCCCCCGCGAACGAGAAAGTCCGGCGGCACAGCGGGGGAGTCGTCAGTGGACACGCTCGCAGGCTACTCGCGCGATCACGCCGGCAGCACGCCGGCGACCATCGCCGGATCGTCCCATGTCGGGATGCGGCCGCAGCCGTCGAGGCGCATGTGGCAAGCGCGCGGCATCGGGCGCCACGCGCGCAGGGTACGTGGCGCCGCATCACGGCGCGCCAACAGGCAGACTGCTCGGCAATGAGGCGCCAGTTGCAGCAGGCCGTGCCCCTCGCGCTCGCGCTCGTCGCGCTGGCCACAGCGCCGGCGGTGGCCGCCACGATGTCGAAGTCCAAGAGGTCGTCGTCCAAGCCCACCGTCACTCGCGGGCTGGCGACGATCCTTCAAGACGATGGGAACTTCCTCTTTCGGTCCCCGGAGCAGGTGCGGTTGGCAGCGGCACGCGCGAAGGCCCTGGGCGTCGACACGATCCGCCTGACGGCCGGGTGGTCGCTGCTGACGCGCGACGCCGACGAGCCCGCCAGGCCGAAGGACTTCGATGCTCGCGATCCCGCGGCCTACGAGCAGCCCCGCTGGCGCGGGCTGGACACGGCCGTTCGCGCCGTCCGCGAAACGGGCATGAGGGCGCTGATCGACATCGGCTTCTGGGCGCCGAGCTGGGCGACGACCGACGACGGACCGCGCGCGCGGGAGAACGTCGACCCCGAGGCGTTCGCGGACTTCGCCGTGGCCGTCGTGAGGCGCTACTCGGGCAGCTTCGAGGTTCCGCCCGATCCATCCGCCGCCGCGCCACCGGCTCCCAGCGAGGATGAGACGCTGCTGTCCAAGGTCCTTGGGTCCGGCCTGCCGTTCCCGCTGCCCGACCCGTTCCCGCCGCCGGCGACCGGCGGCCGATCGCGTGCCGCGCAGGACGACGGTGGTGCCGCCGGACCCGGTGAGCCGCTTCCGCGCGTGGACCAGTACGTCCTGTGGAACGAGCCCAATCACCAGGGCCTGCTGCTGCCGCAGTGGAACGCCGACGCGACGACTCCGGCCAGCCCGGGCGTCTATCGCGCGATGGTCCGCGCGGCGTATGGCGCGATCAAGTCCGTCAGCACCTCCAACCGGGTGCTGATCGGCAACACCTCCAGCACCGGTGGAACGCGCGGCAGCGGCGCTGTTGCGCCGCTGGAGTTCCTGCGCGAGTTCGCCTGCGTCGACCGCGAGCTCAAGCCGCGCACGACGGGCGACTGCGCGGGCTTCACGACGATCCCGGGCGACGGCTGGGCGCACCATCCCTACTCCCAGAACGAGCGCCCGTCGCGGGCCAGCAAGCCCTCCGACGAGCTTGACGACCTGCGCCTCGCCGACCTGCCGCAGCTCTCGAAGACCCTCGACGCACTCGTCGGCATGCGCCGGCTCGCCTCGTCGAACCGCAACATCTACCTGACGGAGTTCGGCTACGAGACCCAGCCGGTCAAGGGCCGGCCGACGATCGGCGAGATGACCCAGGCGCGATGGCTGACATGGGCCGAGTACCTCGCAGACCGGGTGCCGCGGGTGCGGTCCTTCGCGCAGTTCCTGCTGCGCGACCAGCCCCCCGCTCCGGTGCGCGTCTCCGCCAGCGACGCTCGCGCCTTCGGCCAGTACTCCACCGGATTGCTGGTGGCCGACGGCCGCAACAAGGTCGCGGCGAAGTCCTTCCTCGCCGGCCTCTTCGCCCAGCGGCGCGGCAAGACCCGCACGATGCTCTACGGGCGCCTGCGCCTGGGTGCGGGCAGGAAGTTGATCACGATCCAGCGCCGCAAGCCACGGGGCGCGTGGACGACGATCGGCAAGCTGAAGCTCGACGGGCGATCGGCGTTCACCGAGACCATCCGCTACCAGCGGGGAGCCCGCTACCGGCTGGGCTTCCCGGGGCCCGGCGCACGGCGCACGGCCGGAGTTCCGGTCGCGCCGAAGTCCGCCGAGCGCCGGTGAGTCCCGGCGACGCTGCTACCATCTCGCGCCGCATGCCAACGACTTCCCAGCTTGTCCGCAAGGGTCGCAAGCCACCCAAGAAGAAGCTCGCCACCCCTGGCCTGAAGTCCGGCAAGGGTCAGAAGAAGCAGGTCGCGGCCCCTCAGCGCCGTGGTGTCTGCACTCGTGTCTTCACGACGACGCCCAAGAAGCCGAACTCTGCGCTGCGCAAGGTCGCACGGGTGAGGATCACAGGCTCGATCGAGGTGACGGCCTACATTCCCGGCGAGGGGCACAACCTTCAGGAGCACTCCGTCGTGCTCGTGCGCGGTGGTCGCGTCAAGGATCTGCCGGGCGTGCGCTACAAGGTCGTCCGCGGGACGCTCGACGCCGCCGGCGTCAGCGATCGCAAGAAGGCGCGCTCGCAGTACGGCGTGAAGAAGAAGTAGATGCCGCGCCGCGCAGCCGCACAGCTCAGGCCGATCGAGCCGGACTCCGTCCACCGCTCGCGCATGGTCCAGCAGGTCATCAACAAGGTCATGCTCGACGGCAAGAAGTCCACGGCCGAGAAGATCGTCTACGACGCGCTGTCGATCATCGGCGAGCGCACCGGCAAGGATCCCGTCGAGCAGCTGGAGGCGTCGATCAAGGCGCTGACGCCGGTGCTCGAGGTCAAGTCCCGCCGTGTCGGTGGCGCCACCTACCAGGTGCCCGTCGAGGTGCCGTCGCGCCGCGCCCGCACGCTGGCCGTGCGCTGGCTCGTCGAGTTCGCGCGCCAGCGCCGTGAGAAGACGATGGCGATGCGCCTGGCCAACGAGTTGCTCGACGCGCAGTCCCAGCAGGGCGGGGCGCACAAGCGCAAGGACGACATCTACCGCATGGCCCAGGCCAACAAGGCCTTCGCGCACTACCGCTGGTAGCCAAGCGGCTGCGTCGGTGCTTTCGCGCCATGTGCTGGCCCGACCGCCGTTCTGGACGCGGCGTTGCAGCGAAATCGGGCGAGCCTGCGACGCTACTTCGGTGATCGCGGCTGGTTCGTGCAGGTGATGCTCGCTCGCGCGGCCACCGTTCTCTGTCTGCTCGTCGCGCCGCTGGCGCTGATCGGCGCACCTGCGGCCCACGCGGGCAAGGCCAAGCCGCGCCTGACCGGCGTGCGCTGCGTGCCGGCGACCAAGGTGGCGTGCCGGAAGATCGTCCGGCTGCGCACGGGCAGCACGATCCAGCTTCGCGGCCGCAACCTCACCAAGGGGATGCGCGTCTCGTTTCGCTGGTCGCGGGGCGCGCTGGCATCGAAGCTGCGCAAGGGACGCAACGGCTGGACGGTGCGCATCCCGGCGGGCACGAAGGCGGGCCGCGTCAGCGTCACCGTCACCGATCGCTCACGCCGGCGCTCCAACGCGCGCCGGATCACCGTGCTGCGCGCGCGGTCGCTGCGGCCGCTGGGATCCACCGCCAAGGGCGACCTGCCGGCGGCCCTGCGCGGCAATGCCATGTGGATCTGGGAGCTCCCGCGCAGCGACGGAGGCAACCTGGACGTGATCGCGGCCCGGGCGAAGGCGGCGGGGATGGGCTCGGTCTTCGTCAAGAGCTCCGATGCGGCGAGCGCGTGGAAGCAGTTCACGCCGGCGCTGGTCGCAGGGCTCCACGCCCGCGGTCTGCGCGTCTGTGCCTGGCAGTTCGTCTATGGCAAGGACCCGCTCGGCGAGGCGCGTGCGGGAGCTGAGGCGGTCAGGAAGGGCGCCGACTGCCTGATCATCGACGCCGAGACCCGCTACGAGGGCCGCTACGTGGCGGCGCAGCGATTCATGGCGGCGTTGCGCCTGGCGATCGGACCGGACTATCCGCTGGGCATGACGTCGTTTCCCTACGTCGACTATCACCCCACGCTGCCTTACTCCGTCTTCCTCGGTCCGGGCGCCGCGCAGGCCAATCTCCCGCAGGTGTACTGGAAGGACATCAACGCGACCGTCGATGCCGTGAGCGCGAAGACCTTCGCGCAGAACCGCGTCTATGCCACGCCGATCGCGCCCGTCGGGCAGGCCTACGGCGCTCCCAAGACGGACGACCTGCGGCGCTTTCGCGCGATCTGGGCCGGCTACGGCTCCGCTGGCGTGTCGTGGTGGAGCTGGCAGTCGGCGAGCGCGGCGGCGTGGGCGGTCCTCAGCGAGCCCGCGCCGGCGACGGTCGTGCCCTCCGATCCGGGATGGCCGGCACTGCGCAGGGGGTCTCGCGGCGACCAGGTCATCTGGTTGCAACAGCACCTCGCCTCCTTCGACGCGTCGGTCGAGGTGGAGGTGGGCGGTCGCTTCACGTCCGCCACCGAAACGTCGTTGAAGGCCTTTCAGGCCTCCCGCGGCCTGGCGCCGACCGGGATGACCGACGCTCCGACGTGGCAGGCCGTGCTCACCCTTCCGGTGCGTCCCGTCGACTGGGCCGCGCTGCCGGGCTGACCGCGCGCCCGGCGGTCACGGTCATCCCCAGGCCGCAGAGCGCCAGCGCGGCCCCGCCGGCGAGCTCGAGCGTGAGACCGCGTCCGGCGATCGCCCGTGCCTGCGAATAGGCCAGCGACTCGGGCAGCCGGCCCTCGGCCCGCGTGTCGGGAAGGTCGACGGCCAGCGCGATGACGAGCGCGGTCGCCCCGAGCAGCCCGAGCATCGGCCCGGCGACGGCGGCGCGGCGCAGCCACGCGACCGTCATCGCGACGGACACGGCCGCGACGAGCAGCAGCGCGTAGCCGTGGTTCGAGCCGGCGGACACGCTGCGACGCGGCGTCTGCAAGGCCCCCACGACGACGGTGTACAGGGGAGACAGCTCGGCAGCGACGAGCAGCAGCGCTCCCACGAGCGCGAGGCCTGCGAGCAACGCCCGACGGCGCCGGAAAACCCCGCGGGGGAGCAGGACGCCTTTGCTATAGTCCGACGCCGTTCCGCGTGCGGAGGCGCTCACCAGTGCGCGCCCCGCAGCAGCCCATCACACGATGGAGACCTCGAGCACATAGCGCGACGTACCGGACAGGATCTGGACGTGCGCGCGGGCCCGAGGGGCCCGTTTTTGTTGCTCAGCACCGAATAGAGATCACGGAAACCCATGCCACGCCAATTCACACTCGACAAGACCCGGAACATCGGGATCATGGCGCACATCGACGCCGGTAAGACGACGACGACCGAGCGCATCCTCTACTACACCGGTCGCACGTACAAGATCGGTGAGGTCCACGAGGGCGCAGCCACGATGGATTGGATGGAGCAGGAGCAGGAGCGCGGCATCACGATCACGTCGGCCGCCACGACGTGCACCTGGCGCGATCACCGCATCAACATCATCGACACGCCGGGCCACGTCGACTTCACCGTCGAGGTCGAGCGGTCGCTGCGCGTCCTGGACGGCGCGATCGCCCTGTTTGACTCCGTCGCCGGCGTCGAGCCGCAGTCAGAGACCGTCTGGCGCCAGGCCGACAAGTACGCCGTGCCGCGCATCGCGTTCATCAACAAGATGGATCGCATCGGCGCGGACTTCGCCGGCTCGGTGAAGACGATGATCGACCGGCTCGGCGCCAACGCCGTGCCGCTGCAGCTGCCGATCGGCGCGGAGTCGGAGTTCAAGGGCATCATCGACCTCATCGGGATGAAGGCGATCGTCTACAAGGACGACCTCGGCAAGGACCAGGAGGTCGTCGACATCCCGGCCGACCACGCCGAGATCGCCGCCGAGGCGCGCGAGCACCTACTCAGCCAGCTGGCCGACATGGACGACGAGATCGCCGAGCTGTTCCTCGAGGAGGCCGAGGTGCCGGCGGAGATGCTCAAGGCAGCGATCCGCAAGCACACGCTGTCGATCGAGATCACGCCGGTCATGTGTGGCTCGGCCTTCAAGAACAAGGGCGTGCAGCCGCTGCTGGACGCCGTGCTTGACTACCTGCCCTCGCCGCTGGAGGTCAAGCCGATCGAGGGCGTGACGATCTTCAAGGGCGACGAGGTTGATCCGATCGTCCTGCAGCCCGACGACGACGAGCCGTTCGCCGCGCTGGGCTTCAAGATCATGGCCGACCCGTTCGTCGGCAAGCTCACCTACTTCCGCGTCTACTCCGGCACGCTGACGGCGGGGTCGAAGATCCTCAACGTCACGACCGGGCGCAGCGAGCGCGTCGGGCGCATCCTGATCATGCACGCCAACGATCGCGAGGAGGTCGACGCGGTCTACGCGGGCGACATCGCGGCCGCCGTCGGCATCAAGCAGATCACCACGGGCGACACGATCTGCTCGCCCGATCGTCCCGTGCGCCTGGAGAACATCGACTTTCCCGAGCCCGTCATCAAGGTCGCCGTCGAGCCCAAGACGAAGATCGACCAGGAGAAGATGTCCGTCGCCCTCGGCCGCCTGGCCGAGGAGGATCCCACCTTCCAGGTGCAGACCAACGAGGAGACCGGCCAGGTCGAGATCTCCGGCATGGGTGAGCTGCACCTCGAGATCCTCGTCGACCGCATGAAGCGCGAGTACGGCGTCGAGGCGAACGTCGGACGCCCGCAGGTCTCCTACCGCGAGACCATTCGCGGCACCGCCGAGAAGGTCGAGGGGCGTCTGGTCAAGCAGACCGGCGGCTCCGGCCAGTTCGGCATCGTCTTCATCAACATCGAGCCCAACCCCGGTGAGGGATTCGAGTTCGTCTCGAAGATCAAGGGCGGCTCGGTGCCCAGCGAGTTCATCCCGGCCGTCGCCAAGGGCGTCGAGGAAGCGCTGGCGACCGGCGTCAAGGCCGGCTACCCGTTGGTCGACGTCAAGGTCACGCTCGTGGACGGCAAGTACCACGACACGGACTCGTCGGAGATCGCCTTCAAGGTTGCAGGATCGATGGCGCTCACGGCTGCGGCCCGGCGGGCCAAGCCCGTGCTGCTGGAGCCGGTGTTCGCCGTCGAGGTCACGGCGCCCGAGGACTTCGTCGGCGACGTCATCGGCGACCTCATGCGTCGCCGCGGACATGTCGAGGGCCAGGAACGCCGCGGTAATGCCATCATCGTCACCGCGCACGTGCCGCTGAGCGAGATGTTCGGCTACGTTGGAGACCTGCGGTCCAACACGCAGGGGCGCGCGAGCTACTCGATGCAGTTCGATCGCTATGACGAGGTGCCGACGCACATCGCCGAGAAGGTCATCGAGCACCGCATGGGGGAGCCTGTCCCCGCATAGCAGGCCCCCCGGGGACTGCTCGCAGACCGCGCGCAGTGGTTGGGCGGCAGGCTCAAACCCCGCAGATTCGATAGTTTCGTCCAGTTCATCGACAGACGTAGAGGAGCGAACCGAAAGTGGCAAAGGAGAAGTTCGAGCGCGACAAGCCGCATGTCAACGTCGGCACCATCGGTCATATCGACCACGGCAAGACGACGCTGACGGCCGCCATCACGACCGTGCTCGCTGAGCAGGGCGGCGGCGAGGCTCGCAGCTTCGCCGAGATCGACAACGCTCCCGAGGAGAAGGCTCGCGGGATCACGATCGCGACCTCCCACGTCGAGTACGAGACCGAGGCCCGCCACTACGCGCACGTCGATTGCCCCGGTCACGCCGACTACGTGAAGAACATGATCACCGGCGCGGCACAGATGGACGGCGCGATCCTGGTCGTGTCGGCAGCCGATGGCCCGATGCCTCAGACGCGCGAGCACATCCTGCTCGCCGGCCAGGTCGGCGTCCCCTACATCGTCGTATTCCTCAACAAGGCCGACATGGTCGACGACGAGGAGCTCCTCGAGCTCGTCGAGCTGGAGGTCCGCGAGCTGCTGACCTCCTACGACTTCCCCGGCGACGACATTCCGTTCGTCATCGGCTCGGCGACGCAGGCGCTGGAGGGCGACGAGGCGGCGATCGAGAAGATCAAGGAGCTGGCCGCGGCCCTGGACTCCTACATCCCCGAGCCGGTTCGTGCGCTGGACAAGCCGTTCATGATGCCCGTGGAGGACGTCTTCTCGATCACCGGCCGCGGCACCGTCGCGACGGGTCGCATCGAGCAGGGCATCATCCACACGGGCGACACGATCGAGATCGTCGGGATCACCGACAGCTCGTCGACCGTCGTCACGGGCGTGGAGATGTTCCGCAAGATCCTCGACGAGGGTCGCGCGGGCGACAACGTCGGCTGCCTGCTGCGTGGCACCAAGCGCGAGGAGATCCAGCGCGGCCAGGTGCTCTGCAAGCCCAAGTCGATCACGCCGCACACGAAGTTCAAGTCCGAGGTCTACGTCCTCAAGAAGGAGGAGGGAGGCCGTCACACGCCCTTCTTCACGGGCTACCGTCCGCAGTTCTACTTCCGCACGACCGACGTCACCGGCGCAGCGCACCTGCCCGAAGGCGTCGAGATGGTGATGCCCGGCGACAACGTCCAGATGGACATCGAGCTGATTCAGCCGATCGCCATGGACGCTGGCCTGCGCTTCGCCATTCGCGAGGGCGGCCGCACGGTCGGCTCTGGCGTCGTGACCGAGATCATCGAGTAAGGAGCGCGCGAACGTTCGAGTTTCTGGGGGCGGGTGCCGTGACACGCGGCACCTGCCCCTTCTGACGCCCACAAGCGCAACACAGCAATGGCTACCCCCACAGAGAACAAGATCCGCATCCGCCTGAAGGCCTACGACCACTCGGCCATCGAGACGGCGGCCAAGGAGATCGTAGAGACGGCCACCAGAACTGGTGCGAGCGTCTCCGGGCCGGTGCCGTTGCCGACCGAGAAGAACGTCTACTGCGTGATCCGCTCGCCGTTCAAGGACAAGGACTCGCGCGAGCACTTCGAGATCCGCACCCACAAGCGCCTGATCGACATCCACCAGCCGACGCCGAAGACCGTCGACTCGCTTCAGCGACTCGACAACCTGCCGGCCGGCGTGGACATCGAGATCCGGCTGGCGACCTAGGCGCCTGCGATGCCCGCGATCCTCGCCAAGAAGCTCGGCATGACCCAGGTCTTCCTCGAAGACGGGACGGTCGAGCGGGTGACCGTGCTCGAAGCCGGCCCCTGCCCGGTCACGGCCGTGCGCACGCAGCAGACCGATGGCTACGAGGCCGTTCAGCTCGCCTTCGGCGCGAGCAAGGAGAAGCACCTCACGCGGGCAGAGCTCGGGCACCTCAAGAAGGCCGGGGCGCCGCCGATGCGCCACGTCAAGGAGTTCCGCGACGAGGCCGGCGAGTTGCTGATCGGCGACACCGTCACCGTCGAGGCGTTCGAGGTGGGACAGACCGTCAAGGTCTCGGGCACCTCGAAGGGCAAGGGCTTTCAGGGCACGATCAAGCGCCACAACTACGCAAGCGGCCCGAAGTCCCACGGCTCGCACAACGTGCGAGCTCCGGGATCGATCGGGGCATCGGCAACGCCGTCGCGGGTCTTCAAGGGCATCCGTGGACCCGGTCAGATGGGCAACAAGCGCGTCACCCAGAAGGGCCTTGAGATCGTGCGCCTGGATCCTGCCGACAACCTCATGCTGCTCCGCGGCTCGGTGCCCGGATCGCGCAACGGTTACGTGGAGGTCCGCACCGATGGCTGACGCACCCACCCTGGGCGCCGCCGCGTCCAAGAAGGTCGCGCTCGACGCGGCCGTGTTCGGCGCGCCGTTCAACGGCCCGCTGGTGCACGAGTCCGTCCGGGCCGAGCTCAACGCTCGCCGGCAGGGAACGCACGCCACCAAGACGCGCGGCAACGTGCGCGGCGGCGGAGCCAAGCCCTGGCGCCAGAAGGGCACCGGCCGCGCTCGCGCGGGCTCGTCACGTTCGCCGATCTGGACGGGCGGTGGCACGATCTTCGGGCCCTCGCCACGCCGCTACACCTTCAAGGTCAACCGCAAGGAGCGCCGCGCCGCGCTGCGCAGCGCGCTGTCGGTCCACGCCGACCGCGGCACGATCGCGATCTTCGACCCGGCGCCGTTCGACACCCCGTCAACCAAGCAGGCCGCTGGGCTGCTCGGCGATGGCGGGCTCGGCACGCCGACGCTGGTCGTCCTCGTGGACGCCCAGCAGCGTGCGGCCCTGTCGTTTCGCAATCTGCCGCGCGTGTCGGTCCTGCCGGTCTCGATGGTCGGCGTGGCGGACGTGATCGGCGCTGCGGCTCTCGTGTGCTCCAAGGAGGCGCTGGATGCGCTGACCGCACGCGCCAAGGGCGAGTCGACCGCAGACACAGAGGAGCCCGTGGCCTGATGGATCACAGCCAGATCATCATCCGCCCCGTCGTGTCGGAGAAGTCCTACGTCCTCGCGGCGGCGGGCAAGTACACGTTCCGGGTGCATCCCGACGCGCACAAGACCCAGATCCGCCAGGCGATCGAGTCGCTGTTCGACGTCGGCGTGCTCGAGGTCCGCACGATGAGCGTGAAGTCCAAGCCCAAGCGCCGCGGTCAGATCCAGGGCCGCACGCGCAGCTGGAAGAAGGCCATCGTCCAGGTCCGCCCCGGCGACAGCATCCCGATCTTCCAGGGCCTCGAAGCCCTCGACGGCTAGGCGGTTCTCGTGGCCCATCCTGCAACCCCGCACCCGTGTGGTTCGGCCGCCGATCACCGGCTGGCGGCGTCCTCGCTCGGTCATGGGCCTGAAGGCCCACTCCCTCACTGCGTCCTTGCCAGCCGGCGCCGGCAACCGCCCAAACGGGCACGGAATTACAGGACGGACCACTGATGGCCATTCGCAAGCCCAAGCCCACGAGCCCCGGCCGGCGCTTCTCGACATACGCCGACTTCGCCGAGCTCACGACCGACCGTCCCGAGAAGACGCTCGTCGAGGGCCTCACGAAGACCGGCGGACGCAACGCCCGCGGACGCAAGACCGCCCGTCACCGCGGCGGCGGCGCCAAGCGGCTGTACCGCAAGATCGACTTCAAGCGCCGCAAGGACGGCGTGCCTGCGCGCGTGGCGACGATCGAGTACGACCCCAACCGCTCCGCGTACATCGCGCTGCTGCAGTACGTCGACGGCGAGAAGGCCTACATCCTGGCCCCGGCACGGCTGCAGGTCGGAACGATGGTCTCCTCCGGCCCGGACGCCGACATCGCGCCGGGCAACTGCCTGCCGCTGAGCCGGATCCCGATCGGCACCGTGATCCACAGCGTCGAGTTGCAGCCCGGGCGCGGTGGCCAGCTGGGTCGCTCCGCGGGTACCGGGGTCCAGCTGATGGCGCGTGAGAACGAGATGGTGACGCTGCGCCTGCCATCCGGCGAGATGCGCCTCGTCCGCGAGGAATGCCGCGGCACGGTGGGCGTGATCGGCAACGCCGATCACCAGAACGTCAAGATCGGCAAGGCGGGGCGCAAGCGCCACATGGGCGTGCGCCCGCAGACCCGCGGCACGGCGATGAACCCCGTCGACCACCCGCACGGCGGTGGCGAGGGCTCGACGACCGCCGGCCGTCACCCCGTCACTCCCTGGGGCGTCCCGACGCTCGGGTATCGCACCCGTCATAAGAACAAGGCATCCGATCGCTACATCATCCGCGGTCGCAAGCGTGGGAAGAAGAGGTAGAGCGCGTTGAGCCGTTCAAGCAAGAAGGGCCCGTGGGTCGAGGAGCGCCTGATGGCACGAGTCGAGGCGCTGAACACCTCGAACTCCAAGCAGATGCTCAAGACCTGGTCACGCGCGTCGACGATCTTCCCGGAGATGGTCGGACACACCATCGCCGTCCACGACGGCCGCAAGCATGTGCCCGTCTTCGTCTCGGAGTCGATGGTCGGACACAAGCTCGGTGAGTTCGCGCCGACCCGGCTGTACCGCGGCCATGCCGGCTCCGGGAAGGTCCGTTGAGCATGACGACCGCCGAGGACGATCCGGACAAGGTCGGCGCGGACGACGCGCAGGCGTCTGCCGGCGACGACAAGCCCGCCGCCACGGAGGCCAAGCCCAAGCGCGCCCGCCGCAAGCCTGCCGCCGGCAAGGACAAGGCGGCGACCAAGCCTGCTGCCAAGTCCAAGCCGGCCGCGAAGGCCGCGGCGGCCGATGAGGACAAGGCCACGGCGAAGCCCAAGGCTGCGGCGAAGCCCAAGGCCGCGGCCAAGCGCAAGCCGGCTGCGACGTCGCAGGCGACGGTCTCCGCGACGGCCGGCGAGGACGTCGCCGGCGAGCCGGCCGAGCAGGCCGCCACGACCGAGGCGCCCAAGCCACGACGCACGCGCCGCAAGGCGGCCGAGCCTGAAGCACCGCCCGCGCCGGCCGCGCGCGCGCAGCGTTCGCCGCGCGATCACGGCGACGCTGCGCCGATGGTCCGCGCGCACGCCAAGTACGTGCGGACGTCGGCGCGCAAGGCGCGGCTGGTCTGCGATCACATTCGCGGCAAGTCCGTCGAGGAGGCGCGGGCGATTCTCGCTCACGCCAACCGCGATGTCGCCCGCGACTGGTCCAAGCTGCTGGAGTCGGCGGTCGCCAACGCCGAGCACAACCACGAACTGATCGGCGACGAGCTGCGAATCGCAGCCGTCAAGGCCGACGAGGGGCCGACGCTCAAGCGCTTTCGCCCGCGGGCCATGGGTCGCGCGACGAAGATCCGCAAGCGCACGAGCCACCTCTCGATCACGTTGACGCCAAAGGACGGGGAGCGCTAGATGGGTCAGAAGGTTCACCCCGAGTCGATGCGCGTGGGATACATCCACGACTGGAAGTCCAACTGGTTCAACGAGAAGCACTTCGGTGACTACTTGGCAGAGGACGTGGCCATCCGCGGCCACATCACGGGCAAGCTCGCGCACGCCGGTCTTGCCGACATCACGATCCGCAAGGACGCAAACGAGGTGGAGATCAACATCCACACGGCGCGCCCCGGCATCGTGATCGGCAAGTCCGGCTCCGAGGTCGACGCCCTGCGCAAGGATCTGCATCGCATCACGCGCAAGCAGATCAAGGTCAACATCCTTGAGATCAAGCGCCCCGAGCTCGATGCCAAGCTCGTCGCGCAGTCCGTGGCCGAGCAGCTTCAGAACCGCGTGGCCTTCCGCCGCGCGATGAAGCGCGCACTCACGAGCGCCATGCGGTCGGGTGCCAAGGGCTGCAAGATCCAGGTCGGGGGACGGCTTGGCGGCGCGGAGATGGCGCGCACCGAGAGCTACTCCGATGGCCGCGTGCCGCTGCACACGCTGCGCGCCGACATCGACTACGGCTTCTTCGAGGCCAAGACCACGTTCGGTCGCATCGGCGTCAAGTGCTGGATCAACAAGGGCGAGATCATGCCCGAGGGCTTCTCCGGTTCCGATCTGACTGATATGGAAGGCCCGTCCAACCAGCAGTCCGATCGCGACGGCGGTCGTGGCCGCGGGCGCGGCGACCGCGATGGTCGCGGTGGCGGCGGCGGGCGCGGTGGCGGCGGTCGTGGCGGCGGACCGGGTGGCCGCGGTGGCGGACCGGGTGGTCGCGGTGGCGGCGGTGGCGGCACATCACGGCCGGGCTTCGGTCCCGGAGCAGGAGGCCGATAGTGCTCTCTCCCAAGCGCGTCAAGCACCGCAAGCAGCACCGTGGCCGAAGGGCTGGGCTGTCACGCGGGCAGACCTCGATCCAGTTCGGCGAGTACGGCCTCAAGTCGCTGGACGCCGGCTGGCTCACCAACCGCCAGATCGAGGCCGCCCGCATCGCGATGACCCGCAAGATCAAGCGCGGCGGCAAGGTGTGGATCAACGTCTACCCCGACAAGTCCTTCACCAAGAAGCCCGCTGAGACCCGCATGGGCTCGGGCAAGGGCTCGCCCGAGGGGTGGGTCGCCGTGGTCAAGCCCGGCCGCGTCATGTTCGAGCTGGCGGGGGTGTCGGAGTCGCTGGCCCGCGAGGCGATGCGGCTCGCCGGCCACAAGCTGCCCGTCAAGACGAAGTTCGTGATGCGCGAGGACACGCCGTCATGACCACCAGCGATCTGCAAGCACTCCCGGAGGCCGAGCTCGTCGAGCACATCGCCACCGGGCGCAAGGACCTCTTCGGCCTGCGCTTTCAGCACGCCACCGGCGAGCTGGAGAACACCGCCGGGCTGCGGAGCGCCAAGCGCGACCTGGCCCGCGCGCTGACCGTCGCGCGCCAGCGCGAGATCGACATTCCCAACCGGAAGTAGCGATGGCTGACGACGAGACCCCCGAGACCGAGCAGACCGAGGCGCCGAGCGCCGCTGCGACAGACGATGTCCCTGCGACCCCTGCGCTGAGCGCCAAGGAGGAGCGCTCACGGCGCGACCAGTTGGCGCGCTCCCAGCGTCCGGCTCGCACGGCCGAGCAGCGCGATGCCGAGCGCCGCGAGGCGCGCGGCAAGAAGGCCGTGGCGCGCCGGCGTCGCCGCGAGCAGGAGAAGGTCAAGCGTGCCGCCGCCGCCAAGGGCGAGCCGGCTCGCACGGGCACGCCGCCGGCGCCGCCGAAGGACGCCTCGCCGCAGGTGCGCACCGGAACCGTGGTGTCGGCCAAGCCCGACAAGACGATCGTCGTGCGCATCGATCTCGCCCGCCGCCACCGTCGCTACGAGAAGATCGTGCGCTCGACGTCCAAGCTGCACGCGCACGACGAGACCAACGACGCCAACGAGGGCGATCTCGTGCGCGTGTCCGAGAGCCGGCCGCTGTCACGCACCAAGCGCTGGAAGCTCGAAGAAGTCCTGGAGCGCGCGAAGTGATCCAGACCGAGACACGTCTCAAGGTCGCCGACAACACCGGCGCCCGCGAGATCCTGTGCATCCGCGTCAAGGGCGGCTCGCAGCGACGCTACGCGTTCGTCGGCGACGTCATCACGGCGACGGTCAAGCACGCCAATCCGCAAGGCACGGTCAAGAAGGGCGAGGTCGTGACTGCGGTGGTCGTGCGCACGAAGAAGTCCTTTAGCCGCGACGACGGCACGTACATCGCCTTCGACGAGAACGCCGCCGTCATCATCGACGCGGCCAACAACCCGCGTGGCACGCGCATCTTCGGTCCCGTCGCCCGCGAGCTGCGCGATCGCAACTTCATGAAGATCGTCTCACTCGCCCCGGAGGTGCTGTGATGTCTCTGAGGATTCGCCGCGGCGACGAGGTCATCGTCATCAGCGGCAAGGACAAGGGCAAGTCCGGCAAGGTCCTGCGGGTCGATCGCGTCAAGGACCGCGTCTACGTCGAGGGCCTGAACATCATCAAGCGCCATCAGCGCGCGCGCCAGGGGTCAATGGAGCCGGGCGGCGTGATCGAGAAGGAGGGGCCGATCCACGTCTCCAACGTGGCGCTGCCCGACCCCCGGGACAAGAAGCCCACCCGGATCACGTCGATCGTCGAGCACGGCGACCGCATGCGCGCCTCGGCCCGCACGGGAGCCAAGATCTGATGTCGCCCGCAACCGCAACCCAAGCGCGGCTGAAGGCCCGCTACACCGAGGAGATCCGCCCCGCGCTGATGAAGCGCTTCGGCTACACGTCGGTGATGCAGGCGCCGAAGATCGAGAAGATCACGCTGAACATGGGCGTCGGCGACGCCAAACAGGACTCCAAGATGCTCGAGCAGGCTCAGGAGCAACTGGCGACGATCGCCGGTCAGAAGCCCAATGTCCGCCGCGCCCGCAAGTCGATCGCGAACTTCAAGCTGCGCGAGGGCATGCCGGTCGGCCTGTCGGTCACGCTGCGGGGCGATCGCGCGTATGAGTTCCTCGACCGCCTGCTGTCGATCGCGATCCCGCGGATCCGCGACTTCCGCGGCCTGAAGGCTTCGGCCTTCGACGGTCGCGGCAACTACTCGCTGGGCGTCCGCGAGCAGATCATCTTCCCCGAGATCGACTACGACGCCGTCGACCAGGTCCGCGGTCTGGACGTGACGATCACGACGTCGGCCTCAAGCGACGTGGAGGCGTTCGAGTTGCTGCTCGCCTTCGGCATGCCGTTCACCAAAGAGGGCCGCCCGGGCGCCAAGGAGGCGGCCGCGACAGAGCGCATGGCCGCCGCCGAGGAGCAGAAGCGACTCGACGAGGCGCACGCGAAGGCCGAGGCCGAGCAGGCCGCGCTGGAGCAACTCAAAGCGGAGAACCCGGAGGCCTACGAGCGTCCGACCCCCGTGACCGAAGAGTCGGACAACGAGGAGACACCCTAGTATGGCCAAGACGTCCCAGCGGGTCCGCCAGGCTCGGCCCGCGAAGTTCAAGACCCGGGAGTACAGCCGCTGCCGCCGCTGCGGCCGTGCGCGCTCCGTCTATCGCAAGTTCGGCCTGTGCCGGATCTGCCTGCGCGAGATGGCGCACAACGGCTTCGTCCCGGGAATGACGAAATCCTCCTGGTAATCCACCGCAGACCGATCGAAGACACCCCTTGAGCGCAAGCACAGACCCCATCGCAGACTTCCTGACCCGGATCCGTAACGCGATCCAGGCCGCCCACGAGACCGTCGACATCCCGTCGTCGCGGTTGAAGATCGAGTGCGCCCGGATCCTGTCCGAGCAGGGCTACATCGACAGCTACTCGACCGAGGCGCCGAACGCCGAGCATCCCGGCGAGTTGCTGCGCGTGAACCTGAAGTACACGACCGATCGCCGCTCGGCGATCTCGGGCCTCAAGCGCGTCTCGCGTCCGGGGCGGCGCACATATGCCGGCTCCGGCGAGATCCCGAAGGTGCTCGGCGGCATGGGTACCGCCATCATTTCCACGTCGCGAGGCGTCATGACCGGCCACGAGGCCCGCAACGCGGGCGTCGGCGGCGAAGTCGTGGCGCACATCTGGTAGCCGCATGTCGCGTATCGGCAAGAAGCCCATCCAGCTGCCCTCCGGCGTCACGGTTTCGATCGAGCCCGAGCTCGTGCAGGTCAACGGCCCGCGTGGCACGCTGTCCGAGCGCGTCCCGCGCGACATCACCGTCGCCCAGGATGGCGAGGTGCTCGTCGTCACGCGGCCGACCGACCGCGGTCAGCACCGGGCGCTGCACGGACTGACCCGCTCGCTGGTGGCCAATATGGTCGAGGGCGTCACGAGCGGCTTCGAGAAGACCCTCGAGATCCAGGGCGTCGGCTATCGCGCCGCGCTCAAGGGCCGCGATCTGGAGCTTGCGCTCGGCTACTCGCATCCGGTGTCGATCAAGGCGCCGGAGGGCATCGAGTTCGAGGTCCCGCAGCCGACGAAGGTCATCGTCAAGGGCAACTCCAAGCAGATGGTCGGCGAGCTTGCCGCGAACATTCGCAAGCAGCGCCCGCCGGAGCCCTACAAGGGCAAGGGAATCCGCTACGAAGGCGAGTACGTCGCTCGCAAGGTTGGTAAGAGGGCATGAGCGTCAGGTCCAAGCCAGCCAAGCGCCTCAAGCGCCGCCGCCGCGTTCGCGCGAAGATCACCGGAACCGCGACGCGGCCCCGGATCTCCGTCTTTCGCTCAAACCGCGGCATCTCCGCGCAGCTCGTCGATGACGTGGCGGGCCACACGCTCGCCGCCGTCAGCTGGACCGAGGGCCCGCTGCGCGACAAGCCGAGCATGGAGCAGGCCACCGAGGCCGGCAAGCTGCTCGCCCAGCGCGCGACGGCGGCCGGCATCCAAACCGCCGTCTTCGATCGCGGCGGGTACCAGTATCACGGTCGTGTGCGGGCCTTCGCCGAAGGCGTCCGCGAAGGAGGACTCACCGTATGAGCGCACCAGTCGTCGACCGCTCCGTCAACCAGCAGGGCCTGGACCTGCAGGAGCGAGTCGTGGAGATCAACCGCGTCGCGAAGGTCGTCAAGGGCGGCCGCCGCTTCTCCTTCACCGCGCTGGTCGTCGTCGGCGACGAGCGCGACGTCGTGGGCGTCGGCTACGGCAAGGCCAACGAGGTCCCGCTGGCGATCCAGAAGGGCGTCGAGCAGGCCAAGAAGAACCTCTTCCGCGTGCCCAAGCACGGCGCGACGATCACCCACACCACCACCGGCGTCTATGGCGCCGGACGCGTCTTCCTCAAGCCCGCCTCGCCCGGTACCGGCGTCATCGCCGGGGGCGGCGTGCGCGCGGTGCTCGAGCTCGCCGGGATCCACGACATCCTCTCCAAGTCGCTGGGCACGCAGAACCCGATCAACCTCGTCAAGGCGACGGTCGCCGGCCTGCAGGGCCTGCGCCGCCCCGAGGAGGTCGCCGAGCTGCGCGGCCTGTCGATCAACACCGTGCTCGGGCTCAACGGCGGCGCGACCGACGAGGTCGCGGCCGAGACGATCGACGCCTCAGCCGAAGCCGACGCCTCAGCCGACGCCTCCGCCGACGTCTCTGCCGACGCCGACGCCGACGCCTCAGCCGACACCTCAGCCGACGCCTCAGCCGACGCCGATCCGCCCTCCGAGGAGGTCGTCGAAGCATGAAGGTGACGCAGTTCAAGTCCAAGAACGGCTCCGACAAGCGCCAGCTCGCCACGTTGCGCTCGCTCGGGCTGCGTCGCATCGGCCACTCGGTCGACGTCAAGGACACGCCCGAGGCGCGTGGCATGGTTCATCGCGTCCGCCATCTCGTCCGCATCGAGGAGGGCTCATGACCCCGCCGAAGGATCCGTCCTCCGCAGACGCCGAGCAGCCGATCGGCCTGAACACCCTCAAGCCCGCCCCCGGCAGCCGCAAGCCGCGCAAGCGCGTCGGCCGCGGTCACGGATCGGGGATGGGCAAGACCTCCGGCCGCGGCCACAAGGGCGCCGGCTCGCGCGCGGGCAGCAAGGAGCGCGCGCGCTTCGAGGGCGGCCAGATGCCGATTCACATGCGGATGCGCAAGCTGCGCGGCCCGCACATGAAGAAGTCGATGCCCTTCGAGATGTTCCGCACGCAGACGCAGGCGGTCAACCTCCGCGATCTCGACGCGCGCTTCGACAGCGGCGCGGACGTCACGCTGGAGTCGCTCAAGGACAAGGGCCTGTGCAATCGCAAGGGCGTCGCGGTGAAGATCCTCGCCAAGGGTGAGGTCACCAAGCCGCTGACCGTGCACGCCCACGCCTTCAGCGCATCCGCACGCGCGGCCATCGAGGCCGCCGGCGGGACCTGCCACATCCAGTCCGACTGACATGCGCGTCGTCGCGCGCGTCGTGCCCGCGGCGACCGTCGCGTGCGTGATCGCGACGGCGTACCTCGGCGTCACCGCGGCGGGTGCGCAGCAGCCGGCCGTGGCGGTCGGCAACTACGGCGGCGGTGCGGTCCTCGCTTCGCCGGGATCGATCTACGCCCAGGGAAACATGCTCATCGGGCTGCGCGCCTCCGGCGGCGTGGTGAGGATGAACGTCTCGATGGCGCTGCGGATCAGCTCCGACGGCGAGCGGCTCGCGCGCGCGCTGTACGACGTGACGGTGCGCTGCGACGGTGCGACGATCACCGACGCCTTCGACGCGCCGAGACGCGACCTGACGATCTCCGCCGACGGCAGTGTCAGCGACACCGAGCGCTTCACGTTGCGCCGCCGTGGCGAGGTCTACCGCAGTGTCGAGCGCTTCAGTGCCACGATCGGCTCGGGCGGCGCTCGCGGCACGTTCTCGACGAGCACGCGCGTCTCGGACCGGCGTACCGGGCGCACGCTGCGCCGCTGCCGATCGGGAACGGTGCGCTGGACGGCGGCGCGCTGAGACGGCCCCTTGGAACCGGTGCCCACCCGGCGGGGCCGGCAAAGCCGGTGTACTAAGCTGCGCCGCCGGTGCTCTCCACGATTCTCAGCGCGTTCACCGTCGCGGAGATCCGCAAGAAGCTCGCCTTCACGGCGTTCGTCCTTGCGCTCTACCGCCTCGGCGCCCACCTGCCCGTTCCGGGCATTAACGTCGAGGCCGTCAAGGCGATCCAGGAGCAGTTCTCCGGCTCGAGCATCCTCGGCTTCCTGAACCTCTTCAGCGGCGGCGGCCTGTCGCGCATCGCGCTCTTCGCGCTCGGGATCATGCCGTACATCACGGCGTCGATCATCCTGCAGCTGCTGACCGTCGTGGTGCCGTCGCTGGAGAAGCTCTCCAAGGAGGGCGAGGTCGGCCAGCAGCGCATCACGCAGTACACGCGCTACCTGACGGTCGGCCTGGCCTTCGCGCAGTCGATCGGCTATGTCTTCCTGTTCCGCTCGCTGACCGCGAGCGCGGGGGAGTCGGTGATCGAGGACTTCACCGCGGCGCGCGTGTTCTTGATCGTCATCTCCCTGACGGCGGGCTGCGTGCTGATCATGTGGATGGGCGAGCTCATCACCCAGCGCGGGATCGGCAATGGCATCTCGCTGATGATCTTCGCCTCGATCGTGTCCGGGCTGCCCAACGGCGTGCAGGCGTGGGCGACCAGCGCGGACCCGGTCTTCAAGGTCATGATGCCGTTCATCGCGCTGGCGGTGATCGCGGCGATCGTCTTCGTGCAGGAGGGCCAGCGGCGGATCCCGATCCAGTACGCCAAGCGCGTCATCGGCCGCCGCATGACACAGGGAGGGCAGACCTACCTGCCGCTGCGCGTGAACATGGCCGGCGTCATCCCGGTGATCTTCGCCGCCTCGATCATGGCGTTCCCGCCGACCGTCGGCCAGCTGCTCAACAACGACCTGGGCAACAGCTTCGCGGCGTTCTTCGCGCCCAACGGCTGGGCCTACATCGTCGGCGAGTCGCTGTTCATCATCCTCTTCACCTACTTCTACACGGCGGTGACGTTCAACCCCGTCGACCAGGCGGAGAACCTCAAGAAGTACGGCGGCTTCATCCCCGGGGTGAGGCCGGGGAGACCCACCGCGGAGTTCCTGGACCGCGTGCTCGCGCGGTTGACGTTCCCCGGCGCGATGTACCTCGCGGCCGTCGCGGCGCTGCCGACGATCCTCTTCAACCAGACGAGCGCCAACTTCTACTTCGGGGGCACGTCGCTGCTGATCGTCGTCGGCGTGGCGCTGGACACGATGAAGCAGCTCGAGGCGCAGTTGATGATGCGCAACTACGAGGGCTTCCTGAAGTGACGTCGCAGCCCGCCAGCGCGCCAACGCCGCAGTAGGCTCTAGGCGGCGCCATGTCACAGTTCAATCTCATCCTCCTGGGGCCCCCGGGCGCCGGCAAGGGGACGCAGGCCGAACGGCTGACCGACGACTTCAACCTGCCGTACATCGCGACGGGCAACATCCTGCGCGAGGCGGTCTCCCAGGAGACCACGCTCGGCAAGCAGGCCAAGGCGTTCATGGACGCCGGGGAGCTCGTTCCCGACGATGTCATCAGCGGGGTGATCCTCGAGGCCGTCGAGGGCCCCGACGCGCGCGATGGCTTCCTGCTCGACGGGTTCCCGCGCACCGTTGCGCAGGCCGAGGCCCTCGACGCGGGCCTGGAGCAGCTCGACCGCCGGCTCACAGCCGCGATCCTCATCGAGGTGCCCGACGAAGAGGTCATGCGGCGGATGTCCGGGCGCAGGGTGAGCGTCAAGACCGGCCGGGTGTACCACGTCGAGTTCGATCCGCCCAAGCACGAGGGCCGCTGCGACGTCGACGGCTCGCGGCTCGTGCAGCGCGACGACGATCACCCGGAGACCGTGGCGCACCGCCTCGAGGTCTACCACGAGAAGACCACGCCGTTGATCGGCTACTACGAGGACCAGGGCGTGCTGCGCCGCTTCGACGGAACGCGCTCGCCCACCGAGGTCCACGATCACATCAGGGCAACGATCGCGACGCTGCGACTCGAAGAAGAGCTGTGATCGTCAAGAAGTCCCCGGATGAGATCGACCGCATGGCCGCGGCCGGGGACATCCTCGTCCGCACGCTGGCCCTCGTCGAGTCCAAGATCCGCCCCGGCGCCACGACCGAAGAGCTCGACGCCGCCGCCGAGCGCTTCATCCGCTCGCAGGGCGCGACTCCGGCGTTCAAGGGGTATCGCGGCTTTCCCGGCTCGCTGTGCATCTCGCCCAACTCGATGGTCGTGCACGGCATCCCCGGCCCATACAAGCTGCGCAAGGGCGACATCCTGTCGGTCGACTGCGGCGTGATCCTGGACGGCTGGGTCGCCGACGCCGCGCGGACCTTCGCCGTCGGCTCGATCTCCGTGGTCGCGCGCAAGCTGCTCGACACGACCCAGGCGTCGCTGTTCGCCGCCGCCGAGCAATGCCGTCCCGGCAACCGCCTCGGCGACGTGTCGCACGCCGTCCAGCGGCGCGTCGAGCAGGACGGGCTGTCGGTCGTGCGCTCGCTGGTCGGCCACGGCATCGGCCGCGACATGCACGAGGATCCGCAGATTCCCAACTACGGTCCGCCCGGCAAGGGCGTCAAGCTCGAGGAGGGGATGGTGCTGGCGGTCGAGCCGATGGTCACCGCCGGCCGCCACGACGTGCGCCTCGCCGACGACCACTGGTCGATCTACTCGCAGGACGGCTCACTGGCCGCGCACTTCGAGTTCACCATCGCGATCACCGCCGACGGGCCTCGGGTGCTGACCCCGTGGCACGAGACGACAGACTGAGGCGCTTCGCTACACTCCATCGTCGCGCGCTCGCGGCGGGATGTCTCATGTCCTGCCCCGCGTTTCCTCACGTCTTCCGAAGGAGCTCATGAAGGTACGACCGTCGGTCAAGCCGATGTGCGAGAAGTGCAAGATCATTCGCCGCCATGGTGCGGTGCTGGTGATCTGCTCCAATCCGCGTCACAAGCAGAGGCAGGGGTAACGGATGGCGCGTATCGCCGGCATCAACATCCCGCTCAACAAGCGCGCCGAGATCGGTCTGACCTACATCTACGGCGTCGGTCGCCCGACGGCCAACGAGATCCTCAAGGCGACGGGGATCGAGCCCGATCGCAAGGTTCGCGACCTCACCGAGGACGAGGTCTCCAAGCTGCGCGACGCGATCGACGACCTGACGGTCGAGGGCGATCTGCGGCGCGAGCGCTCCCAGAACATCAAGCGGCTGATGGAGATCGGCTGCTACCGCGGAATGCGTCATCGCCGCGGACTGCCCGTACGAGGGCAGAAGACGAAGACGAACGCCCGCACGCGCAAAGGGCCCAAGCGCATGCAGGTGGCCGGCAAGAAGAAGGCCACCAAGAAATGATTCACGCGAGGCCGGAGGCCGAGAGCCACCATCAATACGCAGGGCCGGACGCCCTGCGGAGGTAACCCGAACATGCCTGCTCCCAAGCGACCGCAACGTGGCCGTCGCAAGCCGAAGAAGAACATCCCGATCGGTCAGGCCCACATCAAGACCTCCTTCAACAACACGATCGTCTCGCTGTCGGACAAGGACGGCAACGTGATCGCGTGGGAGTCGGCCGGTGGCGCCGGATTCAAGGGCTCGCGCAAGTCGACGCCGTTCGCAGCGCAGGTGACTGCCGACGCAGCCGCCCGCAAGGGCATCGACCAGGGCCTGCAGAAGGTCGAGGTCTTCGTCAAGGGCCCCGGCTCGGGTCGCGAGACGGCGATCCGCTCGTTGCAGGCCGCGGGCCTGGAGGTCACGGGCGTCAAGGACGTCACGCCCCAGGCGCACAACGGCTGCCGGCCGCGCAAGCGGCGGAGGGTTTGAACCATGGCTCGTGACACCGGACCAGCCTGCAAGAAGTGCCGCCGCGAGGGTCAGAAGCTCTTTCTGAAGGGTGAGCGCTGCCTGACGGACAAGTGCGGCGTCGAGCGTCGCGCCTACCCGCCCGGCGATCACGGTCGCGGTCGCCAGAAGCAGTCGGAGTACCGCGTGCAGCTGCGCGAGAAGCAGAAGGCTCGCCGGTACTACGGCGTGCTGGAGAAGCAGTTCCGGATCTACTACGCGAAGGCGTCGCGCATGGAGGGGATCACGGGTGAGAACCTGCTCGCGATCCTCGAGTCACGGCTGGACAACGTCATCGTCCGGCTCGGATTCGCGGCGTCTCGCAGCCAGTCGCGCCAGTTCATCCGCCATGGCCACTGGACGGTCAACGGCCGTCGCGTGGACATTCCCAGCTATCAGGTGCGCGATGGCGACGTGATCGCGGTGAAGGCCGGCACGCCGGTCGAGCCCTTGATCCGCGACGCCACGGAGCTGACGGCGCAGGTTCCCGCCTGGCTCCAGGCTGATCATGACTCGCTGACGGCGAAGGTGCTGCGCAGGCCCGACCGCAGAGAGATCGCCGCACCGGTGCAGGAGCAGCTCATCGTCGAGCTGTACTCCAAGTAGCCCACCTGCCCTTGATCCCGCCGCCCCCGCTGGCCATGAGCACGCGGGGAGGATGGGCCCCGATTCACCCCGACGTTAGGACGCTGATGCTCGACTTCCAAATCCCCCGGATCACCAGTGAGACGGTTGAGGAGAATCGCGGCTCGTTCACGATCGAGCCGCTGGACCGTGGCTTCGGCTACACGTTTGGCAACTCGCTGCGGCGCGTGCTGCTGAGCTCGCTTGCGGGCGCGTCGGTCACGAGCGTGCGCATCGAGGGGGTCGCGCACGAGTTCTCGACGATCAAGGGCGTCACCGAGGACGTCACCGACATCGTGCTGAACCTCAAGGGCATCGTCTGCCGGATGCACTCCGATGCGTCCGAGGTCGAGGCTCCGCTCGTCGTCACCGGCCCCGGTGAGATCACCGCCAAGGACATCGACCTGCCGGCCGGCGTCGAGGTGCTCAACCCCGACGTGCACATCGCGACGCTCGAGAAGAAGACCAAGCTCGAGCTGTACCTCACGATCGGCCGTGGCCGCGGGTACCGCCCGTCGGAGGACAACAAGTCCCCCGACCAGCCGATCGGCGTAATCCCGATCGACTCGATCTTCTCGCCGGTGCGGCGCGTCGCCTACGGCGTCGAGCCCGCTCGCGTCGGTCAGCGCACGGACTTCGACAAGCTGACGCTGGACATCGAGACCGACGGGTCGATCGATCCGCAGGCCGCGCTGCGCGAGGCCGCGGAGATTCTGATCGCCCAGCTGGCGATCTTCACCGACGCCGACCGCATCGAGGAGTTGCGCGCCGGTCCGGGCGGCCAGCTGGACGGCGCCAACGGTGCGTCGGCCGCGAACGCCGCGCCGGGCGGTGCCGCGACGACGGGCCCGATGCACGACATCCTGATCGAGGAGCTCGAGCTTGGCGTGCGCTCCTACAACTGCCTCAAGCGGGCCGGCATCCAGACCGTCGGCGACCTGATCTCCAAGTCCGAGGGCGAGCTCAACGCGATCCCGAACTTCGGCAAGAAGTCCATCGACGAGGTCATCGAGACCCTTCACAACCGCGGCCTTGACCTGCGCGACGACTGATTAGGATCTCCATCCGCTCATGCGCCACCAGAAGACACGCAACAAGCTCAGCCGCGACTCCGCGCACCGCAAGGCGCTGCTCATGAACCTCTGCAAGGAGGTCATCGAGCACGAGCGGATCAAGACGACTCAGGCGAAGGCCAAGGCCGTCAAGCCCGAGATCGAGCAGCTCATCACCCTCGGCAAGCGCGGTGACCTGCACGCCCGGCGCCAGGCGCTCAGCACGCTCGGCCAGGACAAGTTCGCGGTGCACAAGCTCTTCGAGGAGGTCGCGCCGCGGTACACCGAGCGTCCGGGCGGCTACACGCGGATCCTCAAGCTCGGGCCGAGGCGCAGCGACTCCACGGAGATGGTCTACCTCGAGCTCGTGTGAGCCCGCGGGCTCACACGGCGCGCTGAACGCGCGGATCGCCGGCGGCCACGCCAACGCGCGCGGCGACGTCACGGTGCGAGCCACCGCCGCTCCTGGCATGCTCGCGCGCGATGACGAGCCGCATGCTGCTGGAGTACGACGGAACCGCCTTCGCCGGTTGGGCATGCCAGCCCGGCCAGCGCACGGTGCAGGAGGAGGTGCAGCGCGCGCTGCGCACGGTCCTGCGTGAGCACGAGCTGACGCTGACGGTCGCCGGGCGCACCGACGCCGGGGTGCATGCGTGGGGGCAGGTGTGCTCGTATGAGCACGAGGCGGTCGACCCGCTGAGCCTCAACGCGCTGCTGCCCGCCGACGTCGCCGTGCTCGACTGCAATCCGGCGCCGGGCGGCTTCGACGCTCGCCGCGACGCGGTCTCGCGGACCTACTGCTACCGCGTGCTGCATCGCCGCGCCCGCTCGGTATGGCTCGAGCGACGCGCGCTGTGGCACGGGTGGGAGCTTGATCGCGATGCGCTGCACGCGTGCGCCGAGGCGGTCGCCGGCGAGCACGACTTCAAGGCGTTCACGCCGACCGAGACCCATCACACGCGCTTCGAGCGCGTGGTGAGCCAGGCGCGGTGGCACGAGGACGGCGAGCTGCTCGAGTTCTGGATCACGGCCGACTCCTTCCTGCGCCACATGAACCGCGTGCTCGTCGGGACGATGCTCGAGGCGGCCACCGGGCGGCGCTCGGTGCAGAGCTTCATGGAGCTGCTCGACGGGCGTCCTCGCTGCGAGGCGGGTGCCACGGCCCCCGCCCATGGACTCGCGCTCGCCGCCGTGGCCTACGCCTGACGAGGCTCTACGATCGATTCGCGATGCGGGTGCTGCTGACCAACGATGACGGGATCGAGGCCCAGGGGCTTCAGGCGCTGCGACGCGCGCTCGTGCGGGTGCCCGGCATCGAGCTCGTGGTCATCGCACCCGATGGCAATCGCTCGGCGATGGCCCGCTCGATCACGACGCGCCGCCCGCTGTGGGTGCGGGACGTCGACTTCGGAGACGGCACGCACGGCTACGCCACCGACGGGACTCCCGTGGACTGCGTGCGCCTGGCGACCCTTGGCCTCGTCGAGGGATTCACCGCCGAGATGATCGTCTCGGGCATCAACCACGGCACGAACCTCGGCGACGACATCACCTACTCGGGGACGGTCGCGGCCGCCTTCGAGGGCATCCTGCTGGGCCTGCCGGCGATCGCCGTCTCCCAGCAGTCGGCCGCCGGCACGACGGACTTCCGGCCCGACCAGGCGTTTGACTTCGAGGCTGGCGCGCGGTTCGTCGCTCGTCTCGTCGACGAGATCGAGAACGTGCCGCTCCCGGCCGGCACGCTGCTGAACATCAACTGTCCGGCGGCTGCGGCCGACACGGTCGCGATCGCCAAGCTCGGCAAGCGGATCTATCGCGACGAGCTGAAGGTCAGCGGAGACGGCGGGCGTGACGGCACCACGAGCTACTGGATCTACGGGCCCGATCCGGGCTTTCACGAGGAGCCAGGCACGGACTTCGCAGCGATCGGCGACGGTCACATCTCCGTCACGCCGTTGCACTTCGACCTGACGGACGTCGCGGGGATGGACACGCTGGTCACGCACGACCTGGCGCGGCTTCTGGCACCGGTCGTCCAGGAGCGGGACTGAGAGCCGCTGCCGTGGCCGGCGCCGACGAGCATCGCGCCGCCGAGCTGCGCGCCGAGCTGCACGAGCACGGCCACCGCTACTACGTCCTCGACGATCCGACAATCGGCGACGACGACTACGACGCGCTGCTGGACGAGCTGCGCGCGCTGGAGGCGGCACACCCCGAGCTCGTGACACCCGACTCGCCGACACAGCGCGTGGGCGGCGAGCCGGTGGGGTCGCTGCCGAAGGTCGAGCACGATCCGGCGATGCTGTCGCTCGCCAACGCGCGCACCGAGGAGGAGTTGCGCGCCTGGGTGACGCGCATGCGTACCCACCTCGCGCGCGAGGGCATCGAGGATCCGGCGTTCGAGTTCGTCGCCGAGCCGAAGATCGACGGTCTCGCGATCTCGCTGCGCTACGTCGACGGCGTCCTGGTGCAGGGCGCGACGCGCGGCAACGGCGAGATCGGCGAGGACGTCACCCACAACCTGCGCACGATCCCGACGATCCCGCTGCGCGTCGAGAATGCGCCTGCGCTGCTGGAGGTGCGCGGCGAGATCTACATGTCCCTGGAGGACTTCGCGGGTCTCAACGAGCGCCGTGCCGAGGCCGGGCTGTCGACGTTCATGAACCCGCGCAACGCGGCGGCGGGAACGATCCGCCAGCTGGACCCGCGTCTGGCGCGCCAGCGCCCGCTGTCGATGTGGGCCTATGCCATCGGGCGCATGGACGGGGTTCGGTTGGCGAGCCACTGGGAGGCGCTGCAGTGGCTGCGCGAGCACGGCTTTCGCATCAACCGCGACATCCAGCTGCTCGAGACCGAGGACGAGGTGGTCGCGCAGTGCCTCGCCTGGCAGCAGCGCCGCGGGGCGCTGGACTTCGAGATCGACGGCGTCGTCGTGAAGGTCTCAGATCTCGAGCTGCAGCGACGGCTGGGCGTCGTCGGCCGCGATCCGCGCTGGGCGATCGCCTGGAAGTTCCCGCCCACGACGAAGGTCACGGTGCTGCGAGACGTCATGTGGAACGTCGGGAAGTTCGGCGACCTGCACCCGTTTGCGGTGCTGGAGCCCGTGCACGTCGGCGGCGTGACGGTGAAGCTCGCGACGCTGCACAACGAGGAGGATCTGGCTCGCAAGGACCTGCGGATCGGCGACGAGGTGATCGTGCTGCGCGCCGGCGACGTCATCCCGCAGGTCATCTCGCCCGCGCCGCACGCCGCCGAGCGTGCCGGGCGAGCCGATCCGCCGCGCCCGCCCGAGCACTGCCTCAGCTGCGACACGAAGACGGTCAAGCCGCAGGACTCGGTCTTCACGAAATGCCCCAACCGCCTGTGCCCCGAGCGCCAGTGGCAGCTGCTCAAGCACTTCGTCTCGCGCGGGGCGATGGACATCGACGGGCTCGGCGAGAAGCAGGTATCGCAGCTTCAGCGGGCCGGGCTCGTCTCGACGGCCGCGGACTTCTACCGGCTGACCCCCGATCAGCTGCTTGAGCTCGAGGGCTATGGCGAGATCTCCGCCGGCCGCGTCGTCGCGAGCATCGCCGAGTCCAAACGGCGACCGTTCGGTCGCGTGCTGTTCGCGATCGGCCTGGAGGAGGTCGGGTTCGTCACCGGACGCAACCTCGCGCAGCGCTTTCGCACGATCGACGCGCTGCTGGCGGCGGGCGCCGAGGAGATCGAACAGACCACGGGCGTGGGGCCGAAGATGGCCCAGACGATTGCCGCGCAGCTTGCCGACGAGCAGATGCGAGCGCTGATCGCCGACCTGCGCGACGTCGGTGTGCGCATGGAGGAGGACGGCCCGCCGCCGGGCGACGGGCCGCTGGTCGGCAAGACGTTCGTTCTGACGGGCACGCTGCCCGACCTCACGCGCGAGCAGGCGACCGCGCGGATCGAGTCGGCCGGCGGTCGGGTGACGTCCGGCGTGTCGAAGAAGACCGACTACGTGGTCGCGGGGGCGACCCCAGGCTCCAAGCTCGACAAGGCCGAGCGGCTGGGCGTGGCCGTGCTCGACGAGGCCGGGCTGCTGGCGCTGCTGGACTGATCAGCGCGGTGCCGCGCCGCCGGTGCTGGCATGCGGGTCGGTGACCCCTTCGTCATCCACGGGATGATCGGCGATCGGGGCGCTGTCGAGCCGCGCGATCGCGGTCGTGATCCGATCCTGGATCGCGTGGGCCGCGGCGACGCTCGAGACGCGGTTCATCAGCAGCGCGAAGGCGATGTCGCGTCCCCCGCGCGCACGGCAGTATCCCGCGAGCGCGCTGACAGATCGCAGCGTGCCGGTCTTGACGCGGCAACGCTTGAAGGCCGGCGTACCGCGCATGCGGCGCCTGGCGGTGCCGGTCTGCCCGACCTTCGCCAGCGATGTGCGAAACACGCCCTGAACGTCGGGTTTGTTCATGCGGTCCAGCAGATTCACCACGTCGCGCGGCGTCGTCCGGTTGCGGCGCGAGAGCCCCGAGCCGTCGGATACCCGTGGTCGCAGCGCGATGTCGTCGAGCGTGCGTCGCACGACGGCCGCGCCGCGCGACGTCGAGCCGCCGCCGCCGTAACGTGCGCCGAGCGTCTTGAGCAGCATCTCCGCGGCGAAGTTGTTGGAGGGCACGTTGACGCTGGCGATCAACGTGCGCACGCTGGGTGACCGCACGACGGCGATCGTGTTGGCGTTCGCGGGCGCCGATCCCGCACGCGATCGCTTGGTGCTGCGCACTCCGGCGCTGCGAAGCAGCGCCGAGAAGCGCGTGGCGGCGAAGCGCGCGACCCCGAGCTGCGCGCGTCCGCCGAAGATCCCACGGTCATAGGCAAGGCCGCTGAGCACGCCGCCGAGGTCGGAGTCATAGCCGCGGCAGCATCCCGATCGGCGGGTGTCGAAGATGCTCTCGTCGCCGACCACCGCTCCGGTGATGCGGCGGATACCGGTCGCGCGCACGGCGCGCGCCAGCTTCGCAGCGGTCTTGGGGCCGAACGCCGGGTCTCCCGCGCCGACGAGCACGAGGTCACCGCGCAGCACGCCGTTGCCGACGGTGCCCTCGGTGACCACGGCCGTATCGAGCGTCGTCGACGGGCCGAGGCGCAGCAGCGCGGTCGACGTCGTATAGAGCTTCTGCACCGACGCCGGGATGCGGGTGTTGCGGTCTCGTAGCGCGTAGATGTCGCGGTTGGCGTCGAGGTCGCGGACCACCGCACTGGAGGACGAGCTCGCCTTGCGCATTTCTCGCGCCACCACGCGCCGCACGTCGGTCGTCGTGTATGCGTCAGCCGGAACCGCGATGACGGCCGTCGCGGCGAGCGCCAGCAGGACTGCGAGAAGTCGTCGCATCTGGCCATACAGAACAGCACGGGCGGCCCGAAGGTGCGCCCGAGGCAGGCGCGAGCCTGCTCGTGTCGGTCCGATCGGACCGTAGACTCGGTGGATGGGCAAGGTCGTCGAGCTCCAGCCGCAACCGTCCGACGGAGCTCGCCCGAAGCCGCGGAAGCGTCAGAAGCGCTCCAAGACGGCGCTCGTCCTCGGCGGCGGCGGATTTACCGGTGGTGTCTATGAGATCGGCGCGCTGCGAGCGCTCGATCTCCTGACCGTCAACCGCACGGTCAACGACTTCGACGTCTACGTCGGGACGAGCACGGGGGCGTTCGTCGCCGCGATGACCGCCAACGGGGCACGGCCCGAGGAGATGATCCAGGCACTGGACCGCCGCAAGTCCGCGTCGTTCGCGGACTTCGAGCTCGGCAGCCTGCTGCGCCCGAACTTCCTCGGTTTCGCTCGCAGCGCGCTGGCGCTGCCGATGCGGACCGCGCAGCTCGTGGGTGGCGTGGTGTCCAACCTCGGCCAGGTGTCGGCGATGGATGTCCTGCTCGGGCTCGCCGACGGGCTGCCCGCGGGGGCCTACACGGGCGCGGGCGTGGAGAAGTACCTGCGCGGCGCGCTCACCGGACCGCAGCGCAGCGACGACTTCCGCGAGCTCGCGGCGGAGCTCTACGTCACCGCGACCGACCTCGATACCTGCGAGCGCGTCGTCTTCGGCGTCGAGGGCTGGGACGACGTGCCGATCTCGACGGCCGTGCGTGCGTCGACGGCGCTGCCGATGGTCTACACCCCGGTCAAGATCCACGATCGCGAGCTCGTGGACGGCGGCATGGTCTCGACGACGAACCTCGACATCGCCGTCAACGCGGGCGCCAAGTTCATCGTCGTCGTCAACCCGCTCGTGCCCTACGTCAACGACTTCAAGACCAAGATCCGCACGCTGACGGGCACGCGCACTCGCCACGTGAGCGACATGGGCTTCCCGCAAATCGGCTATCAGGCATTCAAGATGGTCGCCTATCAGCGGCTGCACGAGATGGCCCGCCAGTGGGAGCAGCGCTACCCCGGCGTGGACATCGTGCTGATCGAGCCCGAGCCCGACGACGAGCTGATGTTCCAGACGCCGATCATGAACTACACCTCGCGCGTCGACATCGCGCGCCACGGCTTTCAGTCGGTGACGACGCAGCTCGCGTTCGACTACCCGCAGTTCCTGGAGATCTGCCAGCGCCACGGCATCGAGATCTCGGCGACCCGCGTACGGCAGGTCATGAAGCACTTCGACGCCGATGAGGGCAAGACGCGGGCCTGGCGCAAGATCCTGGAGCAGACGACCGGGGCGCTGCTCGGACAGGTTGCCGGGGATAGCGGCGGGGACGAGAACGGCGAGCGGGGCGCGGAAGGCTGAATCGCGACGCTCCGACGCGACCCGTTCGTCCCATCCGCGCCCGCCTGGGGGCGAGCGCGGCCACCGCTGCGAGTTAGACCCTGACCTCCGCAGGCTCCCGCTCGGAATCGAGGCTCGTCAGAAAGAGTGTCTTGTCAATCTTGCCCTGGAAGATCGGAACCCCCATCTCCATGCACTTCGAGATCACGTCGCGGCGTTCGAGACCGGCTTCGCGCGCCAGCTCCGTGGGGGTGAGGTGATTGGGCATCGGCAGAAACCCTCCTATGTCGTGTCCTGCACTTGTACCACCCGAGGTGGACGGGCTCAACGCGAATTCCTAAATGGGGTTTGGGATGTCGATGAAGACGTGGCGAACGCCGAATCGCTCGGCGAGCAGCTCTCCGAGACGGCGTACGCCGAAGGTCTCGGTCGCGTAGTGGCCGGCGGCGAGGAAGTGGATGCCGGCCTCCTGTGCGTGGGTCATCACGCGCTCGACGGGCTCGCCCGTCAGGAAGGCATCCAAGCCGCCCGCGACGGCATCGCCGATGTAGTCGCAGCCGGCCCCCGAGACGATGCCGATCGATCGCACCATGTCGGGACCGTCGAGGAATGCGAGGGGCTCGCGACCGGTCAGGTCTCGCACGCGAGCCACGAGCTCCGCGGCGTGGATTCCGTCGCCGCCGAAGCGCGCTGCCACGCCGATCGGCGTGCCCCTGTGCAGTGCGAACGGGACGAGCTCCCGGGCGTCCAGGCCCGAGGCGAGCTGCGCGTTGTTGCCGACTTCGAGATGGGCGTCCAGCGGCAGGTGGTAGGCGGCGAGCGCCATGTCGTGGTCGAAGAGGAGCGCAAGGCGCAGTTTGGACGCATCGGTGAGCGCGAGCGGAGCGCCGGACCAGAACAGTCCATGGTGCACGATCACGAGGTCAGCGTTCTCGGCCGCGGCGCGGCGAAAGAGCTCCGCGCCGGCCGAGACCCCGGTTACGATCGTCTCGACGCGCGCCGGTCCCGGGACCTGAATGCCGTTGGGACAGTAGTCGCTGAAGTCGGCGGGCGAAAGCAGCTCGTCGAGATAGTCCAGAAGTGTGGAAAGCACGCTCTGCGAACGCTACAGTTCGCTGGGCTCCGACCGCATGATGGGCTCCGGGAGGATGCATCGCCAACGGGGGATAGGGGATACATGTCGGCCCTGGCAGTCATCACACGACCGGCCGTTCACAGCAGCGACGATCGCGACCTCGTCGCCGCCGTGCGGGATGGCGACGACCGCGCATTCGAACTGCTCTTCGAGCGCTACCACGTGCACATCACCGCCTACGTGCGAGGGATGGTGCACGACCACGGGCGCGCCGAGGACGTGACGCAGGAGGTCTTCATCGCGGCATTGCGCCGCATCCGCGCCACCGACAGCGAGATCGTCTTCAAGCCGTGGATCTTCGAGATCGCCAAGAACGCGTGCATCGACGCGTTTCGCCGCGGACGCAACACGCACGAGGTGTCCTTCGATGCCGACGGCGCTCTCGGTCCGGCCGACCAGCGCCGCCTGGTGGCCGGCAAGGCCGTTCCCGACGCCGAGATGGACACCAAGCTCGCTCTCGACGACCTCTGTGGGGCGTTCGGCGGGCTGTCGCAGACCCACCACGACATCCTCGTCATGCGCGAGTTCGACGGTCTGTCCTACCGCGAGATCGGCGAACGCCTGAGCATGACGCAGGGCGGGGTCGAGAGCACGCTGTTTCGCGCGCGCCGGCGGCTCGGCGAGGAGTACCAGGAGATCTCGAGCGGCGAGCGCTGCATGCGCGTGCGCGGCATCGTCGATTCGTCGGCGCCGGGGTCGCTCGGCGTGCGCGAGCGCCGGCGAATGTGCCGGCACGTGTCGCATTGCCAGCCCTGCCGGCGCTACGCGCTGCGCGCCGGCGTGGACATCGGTCAGCCGAACGCGCCGTCGTCGCGCATCGCGCGGGTTGCGGCGCTGCTGCCGTTGCCGGCGTTCCTGCGCCGCCGCAGCGATGTCGAGCAGGCCGGACAGCTCATGGGCTCGCACACGCATGCGGTGAGCATCGTGAGCGTGCTCGATCCGGCAGCGGTGTCCGGTTGGGGCAAGGCCATCATCGCCGCAACCGCGGCCACCGTCGCGGGGCTCGGAGCGGGAGCGGCGGTCGACCGGGGCGGGCTGTCCGCCGACGCGGGGCGGACGCTGCCGGCGTTGACCACGCCGTCGCAGCAGCGCTCCGCCGTCAACCCCGACGCGCCGTCCGCCCAGTCAGGACCACGGGGGACGCCGGCGCTCCAGCAACCATCGCGCGGGATCGATCCTGCGCCCGGCGCCGGCGATCCTGCGCCCGGTGCCGGTGCGCCCGACGTCCGTTCAGAGCGACCGCCAGACGCCGCTCCTCCGCCGCCGAAGCGACCGCCGGCGTCGCCGGTCGCACCTGACCGGCCGGCGAGCGGCACGGCGCCGCTCGGGCCCGACGCCACGAGTTCCACCACGGGCCCGGAGAAGACCCCGGCCGCCAAGGAGCCGCAGACGGGTCCGTTGCAGCAGCTGCTCAACGGTGGCAAGGACCCGGAGCCCGCCGCTGAGAAGCCGCGGCCCGGCATCGTCTCGGGCGTCGTCGGACTGCTGCAGGGGGGCGCCGCCACCGGCGCCGGCAAGGCTCCGGACGCCTCGCTGCACACGAGCGGTGGTGACGGTTCGCTACTCGGATCGTCGACCACGCCCAGTCCCGAGCCGATCGCGGAGGTCAAGCCCGTCAAGATCGTCGTCGACCTCGTCGACGCTGTGACCGCAGGGACGGAGTGACCGGCGGCGGCGAACGGGAGCTCGAGCCGTTCACCGACACGGCGCTGTACGCACTCGGTGCGTACTTCGCCGATCGCCATCCCGAGCTCATGGACGATGTCGTGCGTCAGGCCACCCGCATCGAGGAGACGGGCGTCAAGCGATGGGCCGACAAGCAGGACGCGACGCTCGAATCGGCGCTTCAGACGCTGATCACGGGCCTCGCCGTGCGGTACTACCGCGCGGTCGCGGGCTCGGCATGAGATAATCCCCGCTGCATCGGGGCGTGGCGCAGCCTGGTAGCGCGCTCCGTTCGGGTCGGAGAGGTCCCCGGTTCAAATCCGGGCGCCCCGATTTGTAGGACAGGACGGAACGTTCGCGCAAACCTGCGCAGGAGTGCGCAACACTCCTGCGCAGGGGCCGCGGCGCGCTCATGAGTAGCCGCGGGGCTCATACCGGCGGTGTGGGCGGGCATCGCCAGCGCCGCCAGACCGTGGTTGGTCGGTACGCGAGCGGCATCGAGCTCAAGCTACCTCGACCGTGGTGCTCACCTCGCGCCGCGCGACGACGCGTCACGGTTGCCGCCGGGCACGTCCTGCAGGCGGACCAGGCGCCACGCCGTCGCGACGCGGTATCGCCGCGATCGCGCGCGCCTGACCTGTCGGGACTCAGGTCGCCGGGTGAGCGTGCGGCCTCAGCACCTTCGCCTCCGTCACGTTCGATCCACGGCGCACGGCTCGGTCGAGCGTTCTCAGGAACGCCCGGCTGTCGGTCAGCGCGCGCTCGATCAGCTCGCCGGCCTGAGAGAAGTCGGTCGGCTCGACATGCTGCGGGCAGGGCGGCGGCAGCACGATCAGCCGCGCGCTCGCGCTGTAGCGCTCGATGTCGAACAGCAGCCGCTGCTGGACTAGCAGGCTCGTCGCATGCATCAGCATCGGCAGTTGCCCGTGGGGTGGTTCGCGCAGGGCGCAGGCGTAGCCGGTCGGCAGCACGTAGATCTCGTCGGCGCCGAGCTCGATCGCGTGCGAGATCGGAGTGTTGTCCGACACGCCGCCATCCATCAGCGTTCGACCTTCGAATTGCACCGGGGCGAAGACGCCCGGCAGAGCCGCGCTGGCCATCACAGCATCCAGCGCCGAGCCGCTTGACAGCCGCAGCTCCTCGCCGCTCAGCACGTCCGTCGCGACGAGGTGCAACGGCACGGACATGTCCTGCAGACGGTCCGCCTGTAGATGACGGTGGACGACCTTGCGCAGCGGGTTCTGCGCCGCGGCCCGGTCGCCGCGCCCCATCACGCCGATCAGCGCGGACAGCGGGTTGGACGGAAACACGCCGCGGCGCAGCTCATGCCACAGATCGCCTAGCGCCTCGGCGGTCTGCACGGATTGCTCTCGCGACGCGATGAACGCGCCGTTGATGGCCCCGGCCTGCGAAGCCACGATGAGGTCCGCGGTCACGTGGCGCTCGTACAGGGCCTGCAGCATCCCGGCCTGGATCGCGCCGAGGCTCGCGCCGCCCGACAAGACGAACGCGCGAGTCATCCGGAGGTGCGGGGCGATTGGGAGAACATGCCTTTCTGACCGCGGCTACAGCGTAACGATTCCGCACTCGCCCGGCGACCGGCGCCCCGGCGCCCCGCGGGGCTTCGCGACGACGTAGCGCCGCGTGGCCCGGTCTGATCCCGGTGGCACGGGCGTCCATCGGAATCCTCCGCAACAGCTCGTCGGTCTATGGGTCATGTTCGAGCTCCTGGCCCTCGCGCTCATCAACCGGCTCGCCGATGCGGGCCTCGCGCCCATCACCGTGTCCCGCGTCGTCGCCGCCGACGCATCGTCCGTGCACGCGCTCGTCAGCGATCCGGCCGGCCAGCGCCGCATAGAGGCGCAGATCCCCGCCCGCGTGCGGCCACGAGCGCATGCGATCCCTGGGGCGTCGTCCCGAGTCGTCGGCGTCCGCGTGCATGTGGCCGGTCATGATGTCCTGCGGCTCACGTGGATCCTCGGTGTCGGGCGCGGCACGACCGAGGTCGACCTCGCCGCCCAAATCGAGTCGCGCAGCATCGCGGCGCGCCTGATGTTGCTGCTCGGCGGGCGGAGCTGGCTGCGGCGCCGCCTCGAGGCCGTCCTCGCCGATGTCGCCGCGCACGCCCTGCGCGTGGCAGAAGGCCTGGACGGTGTCGCGCCGGGCGCGGTGGCGAGATCGCCGTCGCGGCGCTGACCGCTTCAAGCAGGCGTTTGCGTTGCATCGAAGGCCGGTTGGCTGTCGACGTCGCGGTCGTCCGCGCCGGCCACGGGTCAGCGCGGGTGCAGCGTCACCCGGGCGCCGCATGCCGGAACGAGCGCCGTGCCGTGCAGGCGAACGTCCTCGCGCTGACCGCCGGCCGGCTCGAGCGTGAAGTTCCGCACGACGTGCGTGAGGATCTCGCGTAGTTCCAGCAGCGCCACCGAGGCTCCGAGACAGCGACGGTCGCCGCCTCCGAACGGCAGCCACGTCCGCGGGTTGGGCCGCTGACCGAGGAATCGATCGGCGATGAAGCTGTCGGGCTCGCGGTGCTCGCAGCGATGGATCAGCGGTGGTGCGATCAGGACGTTCGCGCCGGCCGCGAGCCGCTGGTCGCCGAGTCGGACCGGCTCGGCGAGCTCGCGGACGATGTCGACGAGCGGTGGGCGTAACCGCAGGATCTCGCTGATCACGGCGTCCAGGAGCGGGCGCCGCTCGGCGTCGGCCTCGGTCGCCAGCGCGCCGGTCGCTGCTGGGTCGTTCGCGAGCAGTTCCAGCGCCCACGCGAGCGCGGTCGCGGTCGTCTCATGCGCCGCCAGCAGCAACGCGAACAGCTCGTCGGCGATCTGCGCGTCGTCCGGGCGGGGCGGCGTTCCTGCGGGCACGCCGAGCCGATCCAGGGCGTCGGGCGGACCGTCGCCGCGGCGCGCACCGCGTGCTTCGCACACCTGCGACAGGCCCAGCGCGAAGCCGGCCCGGCAGCGCCGCGCCGCTGCCTGCGGGCTCGCCACGCCGAGCCAGCCAAGGCGGTCGATGCCGGCGAGCATCGCGTATGGGTGCAGCGCCCTGCGCAGATGACGCTCGAGCTCGCCGGCCGCTGCGCGACCGTCGACGCCGAGCAGCAGCCGAACCGCGATGCGCAGCGTCATGAAGCGCGTCCGCGGCAGGGTCGCGAACGGCGCGCCGGTCGGCCAGCCCGCGATCTCGGCGGCCGCGATGTCGCGAACGACCGGCGTGATCGCAGCCAGCGAGTCGCCGTGAACGAGCGGCGCGAGCACGCGACGGCGAGCGCGGTGGCGCTCGCCATCGAGCGTCAGGATCGTGTTGTGGGGCAGCACGGGAAGGATGCGCCGGTTCGCGCTCCCGGCGCGGTAGCGCCCCGGCGGCCCGTGCAGGACCTCAGCGGCCAGGTCGGGCGATGCGACGACCCACATGCGCCCGGCGAGCGTGCGCAGAGGGAAGCCGTCGCCGCCGACCCGTTGCGCCTCGATCAGCGTCGAGAGCGGCCTGCGGTGGAAGGCGACAGCCTGGCGTAGGCCGGTCACGAGACCGGATGATCCCACGGCAGACGGGCGAATCCCCTGGCCCGCGCTCAGGTCTGATCGCAGTGACGGCACGAGCGGTCCGGCCGAGCGGCGGGCTAGCGACGGTGTCGCACAGCAACGGAGGTCTGACATGGCGGACGTTCTCAGGATCGACGTCGGTGGCACGAACATCAAGCTGCGTGTCAGCGGCGATGACGAGATCCGCAAGTTCACCCTCGGGTGCCGCGATGACTGCTGAGGCGATGGTCGCCACGGTGCTCGACGAGACCGCGGACTGGTCCTACGAGCGTGTCTCGATCGGTTATCCGGGGCCGGTGCTCGGTGGCTGCCCGGTGCGCGAGCCGGTCAACCTCGGGCCCGGCTGGGTCGGGTTTGACTTCGGCCGGGCGCTGGGGCGACCGGTCAAGATCGTCAACGACGCGGCGATGCAGGCGCTCGGAAGGTTCTGACGGCGGCACGATGCTGTTTCTCGGACTCGGCACCGGCCTGGGCTCGACGATGATCGTCGAAGGGGGCCTGCTCGAACCGATGGAGCTGGGCCATCTCCCCCACCGCAAGGGCACCTTCGAGGACTACGTCGGACGCGGCGGGCTGCAGCGAGGCGGCAAGAAGAAATGGCGGCGGTCGTTCTCGATGTGGTCGATCGGCTCTTCGCGGCGCTGCAGCCCGACTATGTCGTGCTTGGCGGCGGCAACGCGAAGAAGCTCAAGCAGCTCCCGCGGTACGCGCGGCTTGGTGACAACGACTGCGCGTTCGCGGGCGCCTTTCGCCTGTGGGACGCGCCGGCTGTCCCGGCCGCCGAGCATCGGGGCGCCGGCGGGGCCGCCTGATCGCCTCCCGTTCCCGTGAGCCACGTCTCAGTGGCTGGTGGGCAGGTGCCAGCGGCGCGGCGCGATCAGCTCGGCGACCGCCGCCCGCGGGCCCCAGGAGCCGGCAGGGTAGGTCTGCAGCGGGGGCGGGTCGTCGAGCACGGGCGCGACGACCTGCCAGAGGCGCTCGATGCCGTCGGCGCGCGTGAACAGCGTGCGGTCTCCGATGAGAGCGTCGTGGAGCAGGCGCTCGTAGGCCTCAAGCACGCCGCTGCTGGGGCCGGCGGGGTAGCGGAAGTCCATGCGAGCCTCGGCGATCTGCAGGTCGGGGCCGGGCTTCTTGGCGAGAAACGAGGCGGAGATGCTGCCGTCGTCGGCGAGGTCGAACGTGAGGTGGTTGGCGTCGATGTCGTCGATCGCGACGCTGGCGCGCTCGAAGAGCTCAAGCGGCGGTGACTTGAAGACGATCGTCAGGACGCGACGGCCCTCGGCGAGGCGCTTGCCGGTGCGAAAGTAGAACGGGACGCCGGCCCAGCGCGGGTTGTCGATCATGACGCGGCCGGCGACGAACGTCTCGGTCTGCAATCGCGGCGAGACGCCGTCCTCCTGGAGGTAGCCGTCGTAGCGCCCGCGCACGACGTCGCCGGGCGACAGCGGTCGCATCGCGTCGAACACCCGCACCTTTGCGTCGATCAGCACGTCCGGGGTGAGCGCGGCCGGTGGCTCGAGCGCGACGAACGCCAGCACCTGGAAGAGGTGCGTGACGACCATGTCGCGCAGCGCGCCGGTCGACTCGTAGAACGCTGCGCGCGTGCCGATCGCGAGCGTCTCGGGCACGTCGAGCTGGACGTGGTCGATGAACTCGCGGTTCCAGACGGGCTCGAACAGGCCGTTGGCGAAGCGAAACGCAAGCAGGTTCTGGACGGCCTCCTTGCCGAGGAAGTGGTCGATCCGGAACACCTGCTGCTCGTCGAACGCCGCGTGCAGGACCGCGTTGAGCGCACACGCTGAAGCGAGGTCCGAGCCGAACGGCTTCTCGAGGACGACGCGGGCCGCATCGGTTAGCGCGGCCTCCGAGAGACCGCGCGCGATCGCGTCGAACGCGGCGGGCGGCACAGCGCCGAAGAAGAGCTTCCCGGCGCCATCCAGCTCGGCGACCGACGCCTGCACTGCGGCGCGTAGCGGGCCGGTTTGGCCCGGCCCGAAGCGCCCGCCGACGTACGTCGACGCGGCCGCGAACGCAGCCCAGCTCTCGCCCTCGGGTGCGACGCGGCCGAACTCGCTGATCGAGGCATGGATGCGCGTCCGGAACTGCTCGTCGCTGAGCTCCTCGACGGCTGCTCCGATGAGATGCCAGCGCGCGGGCAGCAAACCCGCGACGAACAGGTGATACAGGCCGGGCAGCAGCTTGCGGCGCGCAAGGTCGCCGGTCGCGCCGAACAGAACGATCGTCGTCGGCGCCAGGTCGGTTGGCGCGGAGGGCGCGCAGAACGTGTTCGTCGCGGCCGCGGTCACGCCGATTCCTCGCCGGACAGCTCGGCATGGCCGCCGAACTGCGCACGCATCGCTGACAACAGCTGGTTTGCGAATCCGTCCTCGCCGCGTGAGCTGAAGCGCTCGTACAGCGCGGCCGACAGGACGGGGGCCGGGACGCCCTCGTCGACCGCGGCGAGGATCGTCCAGCGTCCCTCGCCGGAGTCCGAGACCCGGCCGCCGAACGCTTCCAGTCCGGGGGACTCGGCGAGCGCGCTCGCCGTCAGGTCCAGCAGCCACGACGCGACGACCGAGCCGCGGCGCCAGACCTCGGCGACGTCCGCCATGTCGATGTCGTAGCGGTAGTGCTCGGGCTCGCGCAGCGGCGCCACCTCGGCGCTCGCCGCCGCCGTCTCGGCGCCGATGTTCGCCTTGTGCAGGATGTTCAGGCCCTCGGCATAGGCGGCCATCAGGCCGTACTCGATGCCGTTGTGGACCATCTTCACGAAGTGCCCGGCGCCAACGGAGCCGCAGTGCAGGTAGCCGTTCTCGGCGGAGGTCGGCGCCCCGGTTCTGCCGGGCGTGCGCGGCACGGCGCCGGCGCCGGGAGCGAGCGTCGCGAAGATCGCGTCGAGGCGCTCGACGACGACCGGTTCGCCGCCGATCATCAGGCAGAAGCCGCGCTCCAGGCCGAAGACGCCGCCCGACGTTCCGACGTCGACGTAGTGGACGCCGAGCGGCGCCAGCGCGGCGGCCCGCGCGACGTCGTCGCGGTAGTAGCTGTTGCCGCCGTCGATGACGACGTCGTCGGCGTGCAGCAGCGGCGTCAGCTCGGCGAGGACCCGGTCGACGAGCCCGGCCGGCACCATCACCCAGATGCTGCGCGGGCGGTCGAGCTTGGCGACGAGCTCCGCGTAGCAGCCGGCGCCGGTGGCGCCCTCGCCGTCGAGCCGGGCGACGGCGGCGGCATCGATGTCGTAGACGACGGCGCGGTGCCCGTCGGCCATCAGGCGGCGCGTGATGTTCGCGCCCATCCGTCCCAGACCGATCACTCCGAGCTGCATGGTATGCCTCTCATGCTGCGGTGTGCCTGATCGCGTTGGCGAAGATCATCGGCTTCGACGTCAGGCCGGCTCGTCGATGTGGCGATGGGGCGTGCCTCTGCGCTCATGCGGCTCGGGCGCCTCGTCGAAGGTCTCGACGGCGCCCCAGAACGCGACGTGGTTGCGGATCTTGCGGATCCAGGGAAACGGCTGGCGGTAGGTCCACGCCGCCGCGCGGTCGTCGCTGCCGCCGGCGCTGACGTCGTAGTAGCTGGAGATGCCCTTCCAGGGGCACACACTGTGTGAGCGCGTGGCGGACAGGTGCTCCCAGCGGATGCTGTCGGGCGGGAAGTAGTGGTTGCCCTCGACGACGATCGTGTCGTCGCTGTCGGCGATCGTGACGCCGTTGTAGACAGCTCTCATGTGGTCTCCTCAGGCGTGGGCGGCGACGGTGCGCCGCGTATGGACGGAGTGCCCGCGATCGGACTCGTAGGCCTCGAGAAACTTCAGCCAGAGCTCGCTGCGGGTCGGGAAGGACGCCATCGCGTGCGCGAGCGTGGTGAGCGGGAGCTCGGCGACGATCGCGATCGTCGCGGCGTGCAGCAGCTCGGCGACCTCCGCCCCGACGAACGTTGCGCCGACGAGGATCTCGCGGTCGACATCGACGACGAACCGTGTCGTTCCCGGCTGGCCGCGGCCGGTGAAGCTCGCGCCGGCGGTCCCGGATGTCGGCAGGTCGATCGCCTCGGCGGCGATGCCCGCCCGCAGCGCGCCGTCGAGTGTCAGCCCGGCGGCGGCGATCTGCGGGTCGGTGAAGATCACCCGCGGTGTGCCGGGCCCGTAGCTGATCGCCGCGCCGTCCTCGCCGAGGATGTGATCGGCGGCGATCCGCGCCTGGTACTTGCCGGCGTGCGTCAACAACGAGCGGCCGTTGACGTCACCGATCGCGTACAGCCACGGATGGTCGGGGACGCGAAGCTGGTCGTCGACCTCGATGTAGCCGCCCGGCAGCCCGATCGTCTGCAGGCCGAGGTCGTCGGTCAGCGGCCGGCGGCCGATCGCGACGAGCAGCCGGTCGCCGACGAACCGCTCACCGCCCGCGACCGTCACGGCGATCTCGCCGCCGTCGCGGCCGACGACGGTCGCACGCACGCCGGTGTGCACGTCGACGCCGCGGTGCTCGAGCGCCGCCCGCAGTTGCTCGCCGGCGAACGGCTCCTCGCGCGGCAGCAGCCGGTCCTGCGCCTCGATCACCGTCACGGCGGAACCCAGTGACGCCCAGGCCTGTGCCATCTCGGCGCCGACCACGCCGCCGCCGAGGATGAGCAGCCTGCCGGGCACGTCGCGCGTTGTCGTGATCTCGCGGTTGGACCATGCGCCGGCCTCCGCCAGGCCGGGGATCGGTGGCAGCAGCGGGCCGCTGCCGACGGCGATGACGACGGCGTCGCGGGCAACGAGCACGTCATCGCCGACGCGCACGCGCCGCTCGCCGCTCAGGCGGGCGTGGCCGCGCACGAGCTCGATGTCGCGCGCCTGCAGCCACGGGACCTGCTTGGCGTCGTCGAGGTCGTTGACGATCTCGTCGCGGCGCGCGAGGACCGCGCCGACATCCAGGTCGCCGGTCACGGCCTGCGCGGCCCCGGGGACCCGCGCGACCTCCGCCAGCAGCTCGGCGGGGCGCAGCAGCGCCTTGGAGGGCATGCACGCGTAGAACGAGCACTCGCCGCCGACGAACTCGCGCTCGACGATCGCGACGCGCTTGGCGCCGCGCTCAGACAGCCGGCCGGCCAGCACCTCGCCCGCGGGACCTGCGCCGATCACCACGACATCGAACTCACGTTGCATCTGGCTGCGCTCCATTCGTTGCGGCTCCCGGTTCGCGCCGTCGTCCTGACGGGCGCGCTCGATCGGTTGGAGCACGCCGCGGCGCCGAAGGATTCAGCCACGACTCCTGAATCCCGGGGGGCGCCCGGCGCATCACACCCGGTAACGCAACGCTCTCTGGAAGGAGACATCCATGCACGCGCATACCGCACCCAGCCTGGCTCTGAACCGCGACGAGGGCTCCCGCCTCGCGATCGCGACGCTCGTCCGTACCGGCGCGATCGCCGGTCTGGCGGGCGGCATGGTCATGGCGATGTGGCAGATGGTCGTCGGAGCGATCGCCCAGCAGCAAACAGCCGTGGCCGGCATCGACACGAGCTTCTGGACGGCGATCACCGCGATCCCCAGCGTCGTGTTCGGACTGGACTGGTTTCACGGCAGCTTCGAGGCGGGCGCCGTGCTCGTCGGCCTGATGGGCCACATGATGAACTCGGTGATGCTCGGCGCGGTCGGCGTCGGCCTCGCGACGCTCGTGCTCGGCGCCCGTCCGAGCATCGCCAAGGCGATGGCGTTGGGGATGATGTTCGGCCTGCTGCTGGAGGTCGTCGTCGTCAACGTGATCGTCAACCAGATCCAGACCGTCGACACGCTGTACACCTCCACCCCCGAGTGGAGCTGGTGGGTCGCACACGCGATGTTCGGCGCGGTCGTCGGACTCGTCGCTGCGACGCTGCTGCGCCGCAGCAACCGCTGACCGCGCTGAGCCGACCGGTGGCGCCGACGAGAGATCGCCGGCGCCACCAAGCATCCGATCCGCCGGGCTGCCGTCGGTTCTCTGACTCGCAGCCCGTCCTCGAGGTCAGCGAACCACAACCTCATGTCAGAGTATGCTGACATGATGGTCGTCACGTCACTCGTCGACGGGCCGTTCTCGTTGCCAGCGCGGCCGACCGAGCCCGATCTGGTCGCGAAGTACTTCAAGGTGCTGTCTGATCCTGCGCGGATCCGTGTGCTGGAGTTGCTGCGCGAACGCGGCGAGCTGTCGGTCGGGCAAGTGACCGAGGCGTTGGGGTTGGGGCGTACGAACTTGTCCAATCACCTTGGGTGCCTGCGCTGGTGTGGGTTCGTGCTCACGCGCCGCGAGCACCGCACCGTCTACTACCGCGTCGCCGACGCGCGGGTCAGCGAGCTGCTGGCGCTCGGCCGCGCGCTACTTGAGGACAACGCCGAGCACGTCGCCGCGTGCCGGCGCGTCGATCGAACGGGATGCTGATGAACGACAAGCCAAAGGGGTCACAGGGCGCCCCCAGGACGGGGCTCGCCGCGCTGGGCATCGCGGCGTTTGCGGTCTTGTGCTGCGCCGGCTTGCCGTTGGTCGCCGGTGTGCTGGGCGGTGTTGCGCTGGGCAGCGTGCTTGGTGTCGGTGCGGGTGTGCTGGTCGTGATCGTCGTGATCGTCGTGATCGTGCTGGTCGTGGTGCGAGCGCGCCGACAGCGCGCGTGCGCGGTTGATGTCCGGACGCGCCGGCGCGGTGAGGCGTGAGCGCGGTGCGCTACGGCGCGGTGGTGATCGGCGGCGGCCCGGCCGGCGAGGTTGCCGTCTCACGCCTGAACGCGCAGGGCTTGAAGGTCGCGCTGGTGGAGCGTGAGCTGGTCGGCGGCGAGTGCGCCTATTGGGCGTGCATCCCGTCAAAGGTGCTGCTGCGCCCGCCCGAGGCGCGCGGGGAGGCCGCGCGCGCGGCCGGGGTCGCGACGCCCGCGATCGACTGGCCGCAGGTCGCGGCGTACCGCGACTACATGATCCGCAACCTCGACGACGCTGCGCAGGTCAAGGCCTACCGCGACGACGGAGTCGACGTCCTCAAGGGCGACGCCCGGATCGACGGGCCCGGTCGCGTCGCCGTCGACGGGCAGGTGCTTGTGACCGAGCGGATCGTCGTCGCGACCGGCAGCGACGCGCGAATCCCGCCGATCGACGGGCTACAAGAGGCGGGGTATTGGACGAACCGCGAGGCGACGACGCTCACCGACATCCCGCAGAGCGTCGTGATCCTCGGCGGCGGCCCCGTCGGCGTCGAGCTCGGACAGTTCATGCGCCGCTTCGGCGCACGGGTCACGGTCGTCGACCACGGCGAGCGGCTGATCTCGCGTGAGGATCCGGTCGTCGGCGAGCTGATCGCGGCAGCTCTGCGCGATGAGGGCATCGACCTGCGGCTCGGCGCGAAGGCCATCAGCGTGCAGCTCACCGGGGGCGAGCGTGTCGTGCGGCTCGACGACGGCGAGCAGGTCAGCGGCCGCGAGCTGCTGGTCGCGGCCGGTCGTGCGCCGCGGGTGCACGACATCGGTCTGGAGAGCATCGGTATCACGCCCGATCCCGCGGGCCTACGCGTCGACGAGCGCTGCCGCGCCGCGGACGGCGTGTGGGCGATCGGCGACGTCACCGGCGTGCTGGCGTTCACGCACGTCGGCATGTACCAGGCACGCATCACGGCGGCCGACATCGCCGGTGAAACGGTCTGCGCGGACTACACCGCGATCCCACGCGTCGTGTTCACGGACCCCGAGATCGCGGCCGTCGGCCTGACCGAGCACCAGGCCCGTGAGCAGGGCATCCGGGTCGCGACCTCGCGTGTCGCGCTCGCCGACGCAATCGCGCGACCCTGGACCTATCAGCAGGACCCTGGCGGCGAGCTCGGTCTGGTCTGTGACCGTGAGCGCCAGGTGCTGATCGGCGCGTGGGCGGTCGCGCCGCTGGCCGGCGAATGGATCCACTACGCGGCGCTGGCGATCAAGACCCGGACGCCGCTGTCGGTGTTGCGCGACACCGTCGCGCAGTTCCCCACGTTCACCGAGGCCTACCTGAAAGCAGTTGAGCGCCTTGACGTCTGACCGCGACCACGCTGACCACACGTATGACCTGGCGATCGTCGGTTCGGGTGGCGGCGCGTTCGCCGCGGCGATCGCCGCCCGCCGGCGCGACCTGCGCGTCGTCATGATCGAGCACGCCACGGTCGGCGGGACGTGCGTGAACGTCGGCTGCATCCCGTCCAAGGCGCTGCTGGCGGCCGCCGAGACCCGCCACCGCGCCGCCCAGGACCGCTTTCCTGGCATCAGCACGCAGGACGGACCGGTCGACTTCGCCGCGCTCATCGCCGGCAAGGACGAGATCGTCGACGGATTGCGCCAGCAGAAGTACGTCGCCATCGCCGCCGAGTACGACATCGAGCTCGTCCACGGCCACGCGCGCTTCGTGGACGGTCCCGCGCTGGATGTCGACGGCCGCCGCATCGACGCCGCGCACTACCTCATCGCCACCGGCGCCGCACCGCACATCCCCGACATTCCCGGGCTGACCGGCAGCGGCTACCTCACGTCGACAACCGCCATGGCGCTCACGCGACTCCCCGAGTCGATGATCGTCATCGGCGGCGGCTACGTCGCGATGGAGCAGGCCCAGCTGTTCTCACACCTCGGCACCCAGGTGACGATGCTCGTGCGCTCAGAGCTCGCGCGCGGCGAGGAACCCGAGCTCGCCCAGAGCATCCGCGACGCGTTCGCCGAGCAGGGCATCGAGATCCATGAGGGCATCCAGGCGACCGCCGTGCGCCGCGACGGCGACGTCGCGGTCACAGCCGGCGACCGCGAGTTTCGCGCCGCGCAACTGCTGCTCGCCACCGGCCGGACGCCGAGCACGGCCGGCCTCGACCTGCAAGCCGTCGGCGTGCAGACAGGGGCTCGTGGCGAGGTCTTCGTCGACGAGCACATGAGCACCACCAATCCGCGGGTGTGGGCGGCCGGCGACGTCACCGGTCATCCGCAGTTCGTGTACGTCGCCGCCAAGCACGGCACCCTCGTCGTCGACAACGCCTTCGACGACGCGGCACGCCGCATCGACTACCAGGCGTTGCCGCGGATCACCTTCACCAACCCGACGCTCGCCTCAGCGGGCCTCACCGAAGCCCAGGCGACCGATCGCGGCCTGCGATGCGAGTCACGGGTACTCGCGCTGCAGCACGTCCCGCGCGCGATCGTCAGCCGCAACACCCGCGGCATGGTCAAGCTCGTCGCCGAGCGCGACAGCGGCCGGATTCTCGGGGTGCATCTGCTCGCCGACGGGGCGGGCGACGCGATCCTTGCCGGCGTCTACGCGATCCAGGCCCGGATGACGGTCGCGCAGCTGGCGTCAAGCTGGAACCCCTACCTCACGATCGGCGAGGCGATCCACCTCGCGGCGCAGTCGTTCACCCGCGACCCCAGCAAACTGTCGTGCTGCGCCGCCTGAGCCTCGGCTGAGCAGGCCCGTCCCTACCGCGGACCGCCGCGGGCGAGGGATGCTGCGCGCGGTCGGTCATCACGTCTCGGCGTCGTCGTCACGCTCGTCCAGCGAGCGCAGCGCGCCCAGGCCAGCGACGGTGCGGGTGAGGTTGGCGAGCATCCGCCGGCAGTTGGGGCAGAAGCGGGTGTGCCGGTCGACCGTGCCGGTCGTCGTCGGATCGAGCTCGCCGTCGAGGTAGTCGGACATCTGCGCGCGCACGTGGCGGCAGTGCTCGTGATGGCGGCGCATCGGGTTGAACTTCGAGGTCATCTGTACCCCCCTGTGAAGTAGCCGTCGAGTTTGGAGCGCAGCGCGAGCCTTCCGCGATGCACGCGGCTCTTCAACGCGCGCTCGCCGATGCCGAGCACGCCCGCGGCCTCGGCCGTGCTGAGACCCTCGACGTCACGCAGGACGACCGCGCTGCGGTAGTCCAGCGGCAGCTCTGTGAGCGCGTGCTCGATCGCGGCCAAGAACTCGTGTGACTCGGCGATCTCGTCGGGCTGCGCGCCCCATGACGGGATCCGCTCGCCGACCTGGTCGGTGAGCTCGAGCGTCTCCTCGCCGGGTCGGCGCAGGCCGCGATAGGCCTCGTTGATCCCGATCCGCGTCAGCCAGGTCGAGAACTGCGAGCGTCCCTCGAAGCGGCCGATGTTCTTCCACGCGCGCAGGAGCGCCTCCTGGACGGCGTCATAGGCCGCGTCGCAGTCCTGCGTGATCCGAAACAGCACGCGTCGCAGACGCGTCGAATGCCGCGCGGCGAGCTCGTCGAACGCGGCGCGGTCCCCGGACTGGGAGCGGGCGACGAGCTGCTCGTCGTCGTCAGCGCTGCGCATCATGGGCCGGGCGGCAAGGAGTGTCGATGACGCCATCTTGCCGCATCTGACCGCAAGCGAGCAGCGAAGGATTCACTGCTCTGTGCGCCGTGCCCGTGGCAGCCCGGGTCACCGCCGGCCGCTGAAGTCCATCCCGCCGAAGCGGTCCAGAAACGCGTCGCGCACGCGCAGGTCGCGGGGGTCGCCGTCGTCCAGCAGCGCCGTCCAGCGACCAGCGGCGAGCACGCCGTAGGCCGACCGGTTGCAGCGCGGGTCACCCATCTGCATGTGCCGCCACGCGAGCCGGGTGCCGGCTCCGCGTTCCATCTCGCGCCACACGTCGTCGATGCTGACCGCGCGGAAGTCCTCGCGCCAGCGCGCCGGGTTGCCGACGTACGCGGCCGGCTGAAAGGACAGCATCCCGAACCGCATGCCCAGGCACGCGCGCACGACCTCGGCGACCTCACCGAGGTTTCGTGGCGTGACCGTCATATTGTGCGCGAGAGCGAACCGCACCCCGTGCTCCGCGCGCAGCCGCTCGAAGTGCGCCACGAACCGCCGCCGGTAGGCGTGCAGCTGCGCTTCGCTGCGGGGCCGGGGAATCCCGCGGCGCCCGAGCATCAGCAAGTCGAAGTGCCCGGCGAAGCGCAGCTGGTCAAACCGCCGCTGCCCGTCCGGGCCGACGGCGAGCCGCTGGAGTTGGCGTCACGCGCGTGGTAACACGGCGTGCAGGCGAGGTTGCAGCGCGGAAAGACGCCGTGCGTGCCCTCACGGCCGGGCATGTGCCGGCCGTGGTTGCCCTCGACCACGACGGTGCGCTCGCTGGACGCGATCACCACGCCGTTCCAGATCGCCTGGACGGGGCCGGCGGCCGCGTCGTCCTCACCGCCGACGAGTCGACGGATCGCGGTGCTGATGGCGCTCATGGGTCTCCCGGTCGCGGGCGGGTCGGACTGCGACCTCGCGGGTGCGCCGAAGGATTCCGCGGACTGCGCCGACCGCGCGTGAATCTCGCCGCTGGTGTGTGCGGTCCGAGTGGGAATGAACACCTCCATGACCTCACGCACGTGTCTGACCCCCGCCGCCTCGATCCTGCGCGGCACCGCCGCCGGCCTCGCCGGAACGCTCGCGATGGACGCGCTGTGGTACCGGCGCTACCGGCGCGGCGGCGGCGAGGACGGCTTCCTGGACTGGGAGCTCTCGGCAGCCACGACGAGCTACGAGCAGGCCGGGGCACCCGCGCAGGTCGGCAAGAGGATCGTCGAGGGATATCTCCAACGCGAGCTACCGCCCGCGTCCGCCGGGATGATGAACAACGCCGTGCACCTGCTGACCGGTGTCGCCTGGGGCGCCACTCACGCGATCGTCACCACCTCGACGCCCGCACCGCGCGCTGCGACCGGCCCGGTGACCGGCGCGACGGCGTGGGCGGCGAGCTACGCGATGCTCACGCGCGCCGGCATCTACCAGCCGATCTCCGAGTACCCACCCGCCGTGCTGTGGCAGGACCTCAGCGCACATCTCGTGTTCGGGCTCGCCACCGGCATCGCGTTCGCAGCACTCACCGGCCAGCGAACGACGACGCGGTGAGCGGCGCGCGGGCGCTGGATGCTCGCCCGCGTCGCTCACGATCACGGCGACGGTGCGAGCGTCACGACGGGGCCGCGGGCGAACGGCGAGCGGTACGCGATGCCCGCGCGCTCCAGCGCGTGCGGCGGGACCGCGATGTCGGCGAGGTACAGCGCGCCGACGACCCGCCGCGCATCGTCCGAGCGCAGGCCTGCCTTGGGCAGCGCAAGCGTCACCGTCGGCTCGGCATGGACGGCCGGCGCACCTGACGGGGTCGCTGAGGCGTACATCCACGTCGGCACCCCATCCGATCAGGCGCCGCGCGGCGACGAGGCCGCCACCGCCGTTGCCGCCGCGGCCCGCGAGGACCGTGATCTGTCGTCCCCGTGCCTGGCCGCCGAGCAACATGAGCGCGACGAACGCGAGATGCGCGCCCGCGTTCTCCATCATCCGCTCCAGCGTGACGCCCATGCCGATCGTGATGCGGTCGACGTCGCGCATCTGCGCGACCGTGATCCACGGCACAGCATCAGGGTCGCAGCGCGGGAAGACTCGTGAATCGTTCTGGGCGGGGAAGGCGTCCAACTGCGGCAATGATGACTCGCGGCGCCGTCGGCGCCAGATCGGCGGACAGACGATGATCGACTGCGCATGAACAACCACGGCGAGCATGAGCCGATCGAGTACGAGCCGATCGCGTCCTACGGGATGCTGTCGGACTGCAGCTCGGCGGCGCTCGTGAGCCGCACGGGATCGATCGACTGGCTGTGCCTGCCGCGGTTTGACTCCCCGGCCGTGTTCGCGCGGCTGCTCGACCCGCGCGCCGGGCACTGGTCGATCCGGCCGGCAGGCAGGTTCGAGATCACGCGGCGCTACCTCCCAGGGACGCTCGTGCTCGAGACGACGTTCACGACACCGACCGGGACGGTCCGGCTGCGCGACGCGCTCGTTTTCGCGGCGGGGCAGCGCGGCCATGAGCTGGGTGCCGGCGCCCCGCACGAGCTGCTGCGATCGGTCGAGGCATTGTCGGGCAGTGTCGAGATCGTGACCGCGCTGTGCCCGCGGCCGGAGTATGGGCTCGTGCGCCCCCTGCTGCGGATCACTGACACGGGCGCGCGATCATTCGGGGGGCCCAACCAGTTCGCGGTCAGCAGCCCGGTCGCGCTCACCATCGACGACGCGACGCTGTCGGCGTCCTTCACGTTGCGCGCAGGTGAGTCGGGGGCCGGTGAGTCGGCTGGGTTCTGCCTCGTATGGGCGGCTGCCGAGAGCGCGCCACCGCAGACCTGCGCCGCGGCCGCCGTGCCGTCACGGATCGCCGACACGGTCGCGGGCTGGCGCTCGTGGGAGAACGAGCACGACATCTACGGCGGGCCGCGTCGCGAGCTGATCCGGCTGTCCTCACGGGTACTCAAGGGCCTCACCTACAAGCCGACCGGCGCGATCGTCGCCGCCGCCACGACGTCGCTGCCCGAGCAGGTCGGCGGCGAGCGCAACTGGGACTACCGCTACGCCTGGATCCGCGACGCGAGCCTGACGATGCAGGCGCTGCACATCGGCACGTGCCCGGACGAGGTCACGGACTTCGTCTCGTTCATGACGAGCTCCGCCGGTGGCGGAGCGAGCAGCGACGACGCGCTGCAGATCATGTACGGGATCGGCGGCGCGCACGACCTGTCCGAGCGCGCCCTCGGTCATCTGCGCGGGTGGCACGACTCACGACCGGTACGGGTTGGAAACGGGGCCTGGGACCAGGTCCAGCTCGACGTCTACGGCGAGCTGCTGGACGCGATCCACCTGTACCGCGACCGGCTGGGCGACCTGCATCCAGAGATCCAGCGCTTCGCCGCCGGTCTGGCCGACGCCGCCGCCGCACGCTGGCGCGAACGCGACGCGGGCATGTGGGAGATGCGCGGCGAGCCGCAGCACCACGTCTCCTCCAAGGTGCAGTGCTGGGTCGCGCTTGACCGCGCCGTGCGACTGGCCCCGAGTCTCGGCGAGTTCGCACGACCCGATCAGTGGGCCGCCGAGCGCGACCGCATCCGCCAGGCGGTCCTCGAGCGCGGCTGGAGCCCGAGCCGCGAGGCGTTCGTGCAGGCCTTCGACGGCGACGAGCTCGACGCCGCGGCGCTGCTGATGTCGATCGTCGGGTTCCTGCCGGCGACCGACCCGCGGATGCGCGCCACGATCGAGGCGATCGCCCGCGACCTGACGCAGGACGGCCTCGTCCTGCGCTACCGCAACGACACCGGCGTCAACGCTGACGGCCTGAACGGCGAGGAGGGCACGTTCGTCATCTGCTCGTTCTGGCTCGCACAATGCCTCGCGCAGGCCGGCGAGGTCGACCGCGCCGAGGCATTGTTTGACCGGCTGTCGGGCTACGCCAACGACCTGGGGCTGCTCGCCGAGCAAATCGACGCAGCCAATGGCGAGCTGCTGGGCAACTTCCCGCAGGCATTCAGCCACGTCGGGCTGATCAACGCCGCGTGGGAGATCGACCAAGCGCGCAGCAAGCAGACGGGCACGCCGGCCGGGCCCGTTGACGCCACGACGCCCGCGACGGCGATCTGATTGCGAGCAGGCCCGTGCACCCAGACCCGCGGAGCCGTCCATCGGTCGCGGCCGGGCAGACGCTTGACGATGCCACGATCCGCGATCACGACCCGCCGATCGCGGAGAGCTCGCGCGGCGGCTGCCACCCGGCTCACGGTGCTCGCCGGGTCCGGCGCGGCGGCGTTCGCGGCCGCGGTCGTGTGATCCCTGCCTCGCCGCAGGACGTCGCGACGTCGCTCGGTGCGACGGCGCTGCTCGTCGGCGCGGTGCTCGTGCGCGAGCACCGCTGCGCGCGCTCCTGAATCCTCGACCGCGTCCAGGCTCTCCAACAGCCAGGCACCTTCGCTGGTGCGAACCAGCGCGACTGCCGCAAGACCGCTCCGTACCCGCCCCGGAGGATCACATGAGCTCCGACAGCCCCGCGACACAGCCGGCGGTATCCGCGACTCCGCCGGCGCAGTACGTCAGTGCCGAGTATGTCCTGGACGCGATGGGCCGTGCGGGGGCGCGGCGCATCCGCTCGCTGTCGGCGCTGCAGATCCTCGTGCTCGCCGGCGTCGGCGGGGCGTTCATCACCGCCGGCGCGCTGTTCTCGCTGTTGCTGGGCGCCGGTGTCGAGGCTCCCGGCCCGCAACGGCTGCTGGAAGGGCTCGGATTCTCCGCCGGGTTCTTCTTCGTGATCCTCAGCGAGGCCGCCCTGTTCACCGAGGCCAACGTCGCGCTGCCCGCGACGCTGCTGCGCCACGACGTCGACGCGCCCGCGCGCCGCGTCGCGCGGTTCTGGGCGCTGGCGTGGATCGGCAACCTCGCGGGGGCCATCGTCACGGGTCTCGCCATCCACGCCGCGCAGCGCTACTCCCCCGACGTCGACGCGCTCCTACGCGAGCTCGTCGACAAGAAGATGAGCTACCGTGCCGACGGCGGCCTGGACGGATGGCTGCGGCTCGTCCTGTCGGGGATCCTCGCCAACTGGCTCGTCGGCATGGCCGCGTTCTTCGCCGTGATGGGCCGCACGCTGTTCGGCAAGTACATCCCGGTGTTCCTCGCCGTCACGCTCTTCGTTGCCGCCAACTTCCAGCACAGCCCGGCGAACATGGCGTACTTCTCGCTCATCATGCCCAGCGGCGACGGTCCGGGCTGGGGCACCGCGCTGACGTGGAACGTCATTCCCGCCGGCATCGGCAACATCATCGGCGGATCGCTGCTCGTCGTCCTGCCGTTCTGGTTTGTGTTGCACGAGCGCGAGCGCCGCACGCTCAAGGGGCCGGCGGGCGCGACGCGGCGTGCTGTCGGGTCGGCCGCCGGCGGCGATGATCGATGACCCGCGCGTTCGTCCTGTCGGGCGGGTCAAGCCTCGGAGCGATCCAGGTCGGCATGTTGCACGCGCTGTTTGAGCGTGACATCGCGCCAGACGAGATTGTCGGAACCTCGGTCGGTGCGATCAACGGCGCGTTCATCGCGTCGCGGCCACCGACCGTCGAGACGGCCGTCGCGCTGGCAGACGTGTGGAGTGGCCTGCGGCGCAGCATCGTGTTCCCCGCCAACCCGCTGACCGGGTTCGCCGGGTTCATCGGCCGCAGCGACCACCTCGTCCCCAACGCCAACCTGCGGCGCGTGATCACGCGGCACCTCGACGCCGACCGCCTCGAGGACATGCCCGTCGCGCTGCACGTCATCGTCACCGACGTGCTCAGCGGCCGGGAGCTGCGGCTCTCCCGCGGGCCCGCGGTCGACGCGGTGATGGCCAGCGCGGCGGTCCCGGGCGTCTTCGCACCCGTCCGGTTCGCGGGACGACAGCTGATCGATGGCGGCGTGTCGGACAACACGCCCCTCTCGCATGCCGTCGCGCTCGGCGCGGACGAGATCTACGTGCTGCCGACCGGCTACGCGTGTGCGCTGACCGAGCACCCGCGGGGAGCCCTGGCGATGCTGCTGCATGCGATGAGCGTCATGATCGCCCAGCGCCTGCACGTCGAGATCGCGCTGTACCGCACGGACGCGAGAATCATCGTCCTACCGCCGCCCTGCCCGCAGCACATCCAGCCGATCGACTTCTCCCACGCCGGCGAGCTGATCGCACGCGCGCTCGACGACAGCCGCGTGTTCCTGGACTGGCTGGCAGGCAGCAATCGCCCCGCGGACGCGACAGCGCCCGCCGCGCGGCTGCTAGCCCACGACCACCCCTGACCTACGTCGCGCGCCCGCGAATCCTTCAGTCCGTCGACCAGGTCTCATTGCAAGATGCGCGCGCCTCCTTCCCACGCGGTGCTCATGTACACGCTCGCTGGCTGCGTCCACTGCCGAAGTGCGCGCCGGCTCCTGGCGGGCCTCGACATCCCGTACGACGAGCATCGTCTCGACGGCGTCGCGGGATTTCGTGCGCTGCTGACCGAGCGTACCGGCGGCTGGACGGTGCCTCAGGTCGTCATCCGGGGTGCGCCGATCGGGGGGGCGAGCGATCTCGCTCGCCTCCAGCGCCGCGGCGTGCTGCTGGCACGCGTCCGCGGCGACACGTTCCCCATCGACGTGCAGCGCCGGCGCCTGGCGCCCGGCCGACTGCTCGCGGCGATCGTGACCCGGCCCCGCAGCGCGCGGCGCGCGGCGTGGCGTCACATCCGTGAGCTGCGAGATGCCGACGGCCGTGTCGTCGAGCGCCACGAGCTCGCGGCGGCCGGTGACGTCCACGCCGTCGCAGCAGGTCAGACGACCGGGCCGGCCGAATCCTTGCCGCGGCGCGCGCGGTCTGACCCGTAGACCGCGACCCATCTCCGACACAAGGACTGGTCATGACGAATGTGCTGACACTGACTTACGCCGACTTCGACCGCGAGGTCACGCACTCCGATGTGCCCGTGGTCGTCGACTACTGGGCGCCCTGGTGCGCCCCCTGCCGCAAGCTCGGGCCCGCGATCGAGCAGATCGCCGCCGAGCGCGGGGGCGCGCTGAAGGTCGCGAAGGTCAACGTTGACGACGAGCCGGGCCTCGCGGAGCTCGCCGGCGTGCAGGGCATCCCGCTCGTCGTGCTGTACCGCGACGGCCGACCTGTCGCGCGGGCCGTCGGCGCGCAGCCCAAGAACCAGCTGGAGCGCATGCTCGGCCTCGACGCCGACATGCCAAGCGCCGCCTGACGCCGCGGCCGCTGCCAACACGACGATCACCCGCCGCGATGCCGCCGTCCACGGCGATGGGCCTGCGATCGCAGCAGGCTGACGTTTCCCGGTGCCGCCGGGGATCGGCTCGCGGGGCGCCTGGAGCGCCCCGCGGGCCCGGTTGCCGCCGACGACGCCGATCGTCTGCTGTCCCGCCTCGCCGACGCGACCTCGTCGCGCGGGTGCTCGCGGCGTGGGCGTCGCGCTACCTGCTGGACGAACCCGTCACGCGCGCGCCACCGGCGTGAGCGCGACGAACTCCAGCTCTGCGTCGGCAACCGATGCGAGTGGCGAGTGGGTGGCAATCCCGCGCGTTGGAGTGCCGGCCCGGTCGCGAAGGCGTCACCTTGAGCACGCGTGCCGCGGCCGGGCGTCCGGGTCAGCCGAGATAGACCAGGTTGCAGCGGCCCGCGGCGGTCTCGGTGAGGATGTCCCCGAGCGGGCGAGGCACTGCCCCGAACTGCTCGATCTGCGCTTCGGAGATACCTCGTGCCCGCGACGAGTTGGGGCACATCGAGATCGTGTAGCCGAGGGTCGCGCCGGCAGCGATCTTCTCACGCAGATCGGCGCCGGGCTCGGTGTCCGCCCATCCGTCCTGCCGAGCGACGGTCACCGCGTCTCCGGCCAGCCGGACCTCGGCCTCCAAGCCGGCGCGGGCGGCGGCCTGGGCGAAATGAAAGGCCGACCAGATCGGCTTGGGCACCGCGGCCGGGTCTGACGAGGCAAAGAAGATCAAGCGCATCATGGGTCCTCCTCCAGTAGGCGTCCCTCGCTTGCGGCAAGCAGGACTCGCGTGTAGTGGTGCGCGGGCGCCGCAAGCACCCGGTCGATCGGTCCGTGCTCGACGATCTCGCCCGCGCGCATGACCGCGACTCGGTCGGCGAGGATCCGGGCCGCGGCCAGGTCATGGGTGATCAGCAGCGTCGACATCCCCGCCCGCCCTCCCATGGACGCCATCAAGGCGAGGATCTCGCCGCGCAGCGACGCATCGAGCATCGACGTGGGTTCGTCGGCGACGACGAGACTCGGGCGAACGACGAACGCCCGGGCCATTGCGACCCGCTGGCGTTGACCCCCCGAGAGCTCGTGTGGATGGCGCCGCAGGAACCGCTCGGCGGGCGTCAGACCGACGTCGTCGAGCGCGTCCACCACGCGCGCGTGACGTTCATCGCGCGCGACGCCCGCGATCGCGAGCGGCTCAGCCACCGCCTCGTCGACGCGCATGCCTGGGTGCAGGGACTGGTAGGGGTCCTGAAGAATCAGTTGCATCCGTCGCCGCAGGCGCCGCCGGGCGCGCCCACGCAGGTGGGTGACGTTCGCGCCGTCGAAGTGCACCTCGCCGGTGTCGGGTGTCTGAAGCCCGAGCACAATCTGACCGATCGTGCTCTTGCCCGCACCGCTCTCGCCGACGAGCGCCAGGGTCTCGCCGGCCGCGATCGTGAGGCTGACACGGCGGGCGGCATGCACCTCGTCGGCCTGCCCGCGCCGCCGTCGGTCACGGGCGTACGTTCGCGAGACGTCGCGAAGCTCCAGCAGCGGCTGGTTCATGGCGCGCCTGCGATCGTCGCGGGGGCCTTGCCGGCAGCGGCTGCCGCGAGCAGCTCGCGGGTGTGGGGATGGCGGGCACCCGCGAGGATCTGTGATGCGCGCCCGACCTCCACGGCTCGGCCGTCCTGCATCACGACGAGGTCGTCGGCGATTCGCGCGATCAGTGGGAGGTCGTGCGAGATCAGCAGGACCGCCAGGCCGAGGCGCTCGCGCAGGTCGGCGAGCAGACGCAGGATGTGGACCTGCGTGACGACGTCCAGGCCCGTGACGGGCTCGTCGGCGACCACGACGAGCGGTTCGTTGACGACGGCCATCGCGATCAGGACGCGCTGGCGCATGCCTCCGCTGAGCTCATGCGGGAAGGCGCCGTGGCGGGCGCGCTCGATACCCACCTGATCGAGCATCTCGTGTGCTTGCTCGTCGGCGTCTCGCCGGTGCGCGCGGGTCAGCGCGGCCGCCTCCGCGACCTGGCGGTGCACCGTGTACACCGGATTCAGTGCGCTCATCGCCCCCTGCGGCACAAGTGAGATCTGACGGCCTCTGATCTGGGTTGCCTCTGGACCCCTGAGCGTGCGCAGGTCGCGGCCGGCGAGCATGATGCTCCCGCCAAGCACCTCGGCAGGCGGGCGCAGCAGGCCGAGCATGCACATCGCCAGCGTGCTCTTCCCGCTGCCGGATTCGCCGACGAGACCCAGGATCCGGCCGCGGCCGAGCTGCAGCGCGAGGTCATCGACGGCGAGGACGTCTCCGCCGGGCCCGGCGTAGCGCACGCTCAGCCCGCTGACCTGCAGCACGCAGTCTTCCGCGGGCGGCTGCGGCGCCGGTGCTGCGCCGTCGGCCTCGTGGCCGCTGACCGCGTCCACCGCGCGTGCGGGGTCGCCTGCGACGCCCGCGGACAGCCGCGGATCGGTCCGCTCCTCCACCGCGTAGCCGACAAAGGCGAAGCCGACGATCACGGCCGTCAGCGCCAGGCCGGGGGGGAGGATCCAATACATCCACGTGTCGGTCAAAAACGCGCTGCGGGCGTTGGCGAAGAACAGCATGCTGCCCCAGCTGACCTTCGTCGGATCTCCCAGCCCGAGGAAGGCCAGCGCGGATTCCAGGAAGACCGCCACGTTGGCGGTCCTCACGAACTGCGACACGGCGAGCGGCGCCAGCCGGGGCACGACGTGGCGCCAGAGGATGCGCGGCGAGGATGCCCCCATGGCGCGTGCTGCGACGACGTGCTGGTACTCGCGCACCTTGACGACGTTCGAGTACAGAACGCGCGCCGGCTTTGCCCACATCACGGCGCTGATGACCACGACGGTGATCAGCAGACCACGCCCGAAGAACGCCGCCAGCACGATCACGAGGACGAAGAAGGGCAGTGCCAGGGTGAGGTCGACGAGGCGCATGAGCGGTCCTTCTACGCGGCCGCGGAAGTAGCCGGCCACGACGGCGACGGCGAGACCGATGAGGGTCGCGAGGACAGCGGACAGCAGCCCGATGCTCAGCGAGATCCGCGCCCCGTACAGCAGCTGCGCGAAGAGATCGTGGCCGACGTCGTCGGTCCCCAGCGGGAAGGCTGCGCTTGGTGACTGGTACGGCGCCCCGCTGGCCGCCTGCGGATCGTGACTGGTCAGCAGCGGTGCGAAGATCGCCATCAGCGCGCTGACGATCAGCAGACCCGCGCCGATGCGCCCCAACATGCGGCCGGTCGCCGATCCCTGGCCGGTCATGCGTCTCGGATCCCGCGCCGGCGGACCCGCGGGTCAAGCAGCGGGTACAGCAGGTCGGCGACGAAGTTCGCCAACAGCACTCCGACCGCCAGCAACAGGAACGCGCCCTGCAGCAACGGATAGTCGCGAGCCAGCACCGCGTCGTAGACCAATCGCCCGAGTCCCGGATAGGAGAACACCGTTTCGACGACGGCGGCGCCACCGACGAGCGTGCCGAGGCCCACGAGCGTCACGGTGGCGATCGGGATCAGGGCGTTGCGCTGCGCGTGGCGTCGCACGCCGCGCCGGTCCAGGCCCTTCGCCCGCGCCATCAGGACGTAGTCCTCCTGAAGCTCGCCGATCAGCGACGCGCGGGCGACGAGGTAGACGGCGCCGAGGTAGCCGAGCGTCAGCGTCACGAGGGGCAGGATCAGTCGCTCGGCGACGTCGCCGACGAACCCGATGCCCGTCGCGCCTGATGCGGGCAACGCGCCGAAGATCGGCAGCAGCTCCAGTTGCACGGAGAACACGAAGATCATCAACAGGCCGACGAAGAAGGGTGGCATCGCGTCGATCACCATCACGGACGTCAGCAGGGTGGCGTCACTGGCGCGCCCGCGACGCCACGCCGAGGCGAAACCCAGCAGCGTCCCGATCAACGTCGAGAGCACGAGCGCTCCGCCGACGAGCAGCAGGGTCCAGCCGATTCGCTCGCCGAGCACCTCGGTGACCGGGCGCGCGTAGCGCACGGAGAAGCCCAGGTCGCCCCGGGCGATGTTCGTGAAGTAGCGCCCCAACTGGACCGGGGTGGATTCCCCCAGCCCGAACTGCGTGAGGATGTCCTCGCGTTGCTGCGGGGACACCTGGCCCGCCGCCTCGGGCGGAAGCAGGTAGTCGACGGGATCTCCCGGTGCGACGCGCGGCAGGGCGAAGTTGCCCAGCAGCGCGACCATGAGGATCGCGCCGTAGCCGAGCGCCGTTCGGGCACCGCGCGTCAACACCTGCAACGCCCGCCGGGCTGTCTACTCGTAGCCCTGATCCTCGGTCGAGCTGCGTCGGCGCCGCAGGAGCGTGACACCACCGCCGGCGAGCAGCAGCGCCAGCAATCCCACCACGATCCACGCCGTGGACGATCCGCCACCCGCTTCGTCTGGGAGTCCGTCGCTCGCCTGGGCGTACTCCGCGAGGAAGGAGCGCTTGGTCAGCAGCCCGTGTCCCGTGTCCTCAAACCAGCCGTCGTAGGCCGCTGGGCGATAGGCGGCGACGTCCTGGCGATACCACAGCGGGATCATCGGCGACTCGTCGGCGAAGATGCGCTGCGCGTCGTAGAGGACCGGCTTGCGGGCCGTCGCATCCAAGGTCGTCGCGCGTTCGACGAGCTGGTCGAACTTCGCGTTCGACCAGCCGGTGAAGACCGCTCCGATGCCCTTCTTGCCGGGTGAGTGAAAGAAGAAGTACAGGGTGTCGGGATCTGTGTGGGCATGCCAGTCGAACGTCCCGAGGTAGGCGTCGTGCTTCGGCGGCCCGTTCGGACCCGGCGTCGTGCGCTGGCGCAGCGTCGCGGGATCCAGCGCCTCGGTCTGCATCCGCACGCCGATCTCGCTGACCTGGCGCTCGACGAGCTGCATCGCGCGCAGGCCTTCGGCGTCAAGCGAGGAGATCAGCACGGTGAGCGAAAGCGGCTGGCCGGCGGCGTTCTCGCGCATGCCGTTCTGCGCGCGCTTGTAGCCGGCCGCGTCGAGCATCTTCTCGGCGCGCTGGCGATCGAACTCGTGCTTGGCGCCGGGAAGCGCCCACGGCGACTCAGGATGAATCCAGCTGTCGTGCCCGGGCTGGCCATCGCCCTGCAGCACCTGTTCGACGAGCTTGCCGTTGTCGATCGCGAGGCTGATGGCCTTGCGCACGCGCGGGTCGCTGAACGGCTTCTTGCGCGCGTTGAAGCGCAACGAGGTGGAAGCGAAGTCGTTGCCGCGCTTCAGTGCGACACCGTCGGCGTTCTCGAGGTTGCTGACGACGCCCGGAGGCACGTCGTCGGCGACGTAGTCGACCTGACCGGTGCGCAGCGCCTGCAGCGCGGCGGTCGTGTCCTTGACGACCGGCATCTCGATGACGTCCACGAGCGGCTTGCCTTTGAAGTAATCCGTGTTGGCTTCGAATCGGTAGCGCTGGTCGGCGACGATCTTCGTCAGCTTGTAGGGCCCTGAGCCGATCGGGAGCATCTTGGCTGCCTTGGCAGGTGCATCGATCTTCTCCCAGATGTGCTTCGGCAGGATCGGAAGGTCGGCGCCGGGCAGGATCTTGAATGTCGGCGCCGGCTCTGCGAATCGCAGCTTGACGGTGAGCTCGTCGACCACCTCGCCGTCCTCATAGCGCGGCACGTCGGTGACGTGGTGCGTCCAGCGCCCGGGAGGGGCCGTGTCGCGGAAATAGTCGAAGGTGAACTTCACGTCCTCGGCGGTCAGCTTCCTGCCGTCGTGCCACGTCAGTCCCGGCCGAAGCTTGATCGTCCACGTGCGATCGCCATCGGATGACGTTGCGCTCTCGGCCAGCCACGGCTCGGGATCCTCGGTCGTCTGCGACCAGAACAGCGAGTCGTAGATCATCATCACGAGGTCGTCGGGCCGTCCGGTCGCGAAGGTGACCGTGAAGGGCGTCAGGTTGTTCTCGAAGCCGTTGAGCGCGACCCGCACGGTCCGCTTGGAATCGCTTGTCGAATCGCCGCTCTGAGCGATGGCCGGTGCTTCGCCGGCCAGCGCGAACATGGCGCTGATAAGCACGATGGCGGACCTGTGCAACCTGCGCTCGGGCATCCGTCTTCTCCTTGTTTGGTGAGTCGTGATCATGGTCGGGGCTTGCGGGCCGACGCCACGAGGACATCGCTGGGAAAGACGAGGGCGCCGTCGCGCTCGTAGGGCTTGACGCGTTCACGCAGCAGACGCACGACCTGATCTGCAGTCGCGTCATCCAACGCCGACCATGCCCGTCGCGCGCCCGGTGGCAGGCTGCGTCGCAGCGCCCACCATGATTCGAAGGACGCATAGCGACGCTCGTCGGTGAGGTGCTCCAGCCGAGGCTGCGCGAATCCCGTTGCGATCAGCATCGAGCGCAGCCGCTGCTCGTCGGCGAGCGCGAAGATCCCCGGCTTGCCCGGCGCCGAAGCTGGATCGCCGCCGGCTTCGTGTAGGACCTGCATCGACAACGAAGCCCAGGCGTTGCGCTCGGACGCGGCGAACACCGCCAGCGCGAGCCGGCCGCCGGGTGCGAGCACCCGTAGCGCCTGCGCGAGCACCGCGGCGGGATCGGGCATCGCCTGTAGCGCGAAACGGCACAGCACCACGTCGGCATGACCGTCGGGTTGTGGTAGAGCGGTCGCGTCCGCGACCTCGGCGCTGACGTTCTGAAGACCCAGTCGCTCGGCGCGCGTGCGTGCCGCATCGATCATCGCCGGCGACACATCGCTGAGGAGGACCGCGCCGCCGGGAGTGACCAGGCGTGCGGCTCGCAGTCCTGCGCCGCCCGGCCCGGCTCCGAGATCGAGAACCGTCTCCCCGGGGGCAGGGGCGGTGTGGTCGAGCATCCATTGCGTGACCGCCTGGGCCTCGTCGTCGATCTGATCGGCATGCTCGGACCAACCGTCCGCGACGCTTGACCACTGCTCAGTGTCAATTGCACTCACTCCTACAACGTAGCGATCACGGCGCCTCAGAGGCGGAAGGTCTCATCCGACTGCAACGAGTGCAGACGCTTCGTGGCGACCTCGTGTCACCGGAGACCGTCGATGCCGTGCTCGATTCGCAGGCGAGGTGCACCCTTCGGCCAGGTCCTTCGGGGGCCTGGCCCGCGCGATACGGTGTCGGCTCCCAACCAGGAGCCGACGTCGTGTCCGACATCTCCAAGCGTCCCACCCGTACACCCCGCCGCGTGCGCGAGAAGCGCGCCAACCAGCTCGTGCTCGTCGGGGGCATCGCGGGTGTTGTGGCCGTCGTGGGATTCCTGCTCGTGTTGTTCACGAGTTTCGGGGCCGGGATCCCGCTGCTCGCCGCGATCATCTGCGGCGTGTGCATCTACCTCTTTCGCAAGATGACCACCTGATGGCGGCGATCGATCGGATGAACGCCGCAGCGATGACGTGGCCCGTCGCGTCGGGCTCGCTCGTGCTCGGGTTCGGCGTCGCGCAGGCCACCGGCGTGCGTCCGCTCGGCGGGGTCGTGCTCGCCCTTGGCGCCGGATGGTGTGCGCTGCGCTGGCGGCGCACGGTCGGGACGCCACGCACGGTCGGCCTGGTGGCGCTCTACCTGGTGGCGTTCGTCGCGTCACACGTGATCGCCGACACGGTCGGCACATGGGGCGCGGTGTTCCTGGTCGCGGCGCTCGTCGGCCTGGCCACGCTGCTCGTCGCGGACATCCCCGCCTCGCGCGGCGCCGTCGCCGCCTGACGGCGCCACCTGTGTGACGCGTTTCTCCCAGGAGCGCGCGAGCCCCGGTTAGGGTGCTCCGATGGAGTCCTCCTATGACGCGGTGGTGGTCGGCTCCGGGTTCGGTGGCGGGATCACGGCGTGCCGCCTGGCCGAGCAGGGCTGGCGCGTCTGCGTGCTCGAGCGCGGCCGACGGTTTGGCCCCGGGGACTTCCCCGATCGCCCCGAGCAGGCGCCGCGGATGTTCTGGCACGCCCGTCACAATCCCGGCGGCTTCTTCGATCTGCGCATCATGCGCGACGTTGCCGTCCTGACCGGCGCCGGGGTCGGTGGCGGCTCGCTGGTCTACGCCAACGTGCAGCTGCGAGCCCCCGACGACGTCTTCGAGGACCCAGCCTGGCCGATCGCGATCGACGCCGCGGTCCTGCGCCCGTATTACGATCGCACCGAGGCGGCGCTGGAACCGCGCGAGACGCCCTCGACGCCCGCGCTGCCCAAGGTCCGCGCGTTCGACGCGATGGCCGCGCGAGCGGGACTGCCCGCCTCGCGACTGCCGATCGCCGTGCACTTCGGCGAGGACCGCCGCCACCCATTCAGCGGCGCCTTTCAGCAGGGTTGCGACAACCTCGGCCGCTGTGACATCGGCTGCCCGCGCAACGCGCGCAACACCGTCGACATCACGTACGTGGCGAAGGCCGAGAGTCATGGCGCCGAGGTCTTCCCGCTGCACGAGGTGCTGCGCATCGACGCGCCGGCGCGCGGGGACGAGCACTGGCGGGTGGGCTATCGCGACCTGCAGTACGCAAACGCCGGCGAGGTCAGCGCGCCCGTGTTGGTGCTGGCGGCCGGGACGCTCGGCTCGACGCGCCTGCTGCTCAAGAACCGTCGCCGGCTACGGCGCCTGTCCCCGGCACTCGGTACGCGCTTCTCGGGCAACGGGGACGCGCTCGCGCTTGCCCTGGATCCGCAGGAGCCCGACGTCGCAGGTGCCCAGGCCGAGTTCGGCCCGACGATGGTCAGCCGCATCGACCTCGCCGCCGAGCAGCAGCTGATGGTCGCCGATGGCGGATTGCCCGGAAACTTCGGCGGGCTGCTGGAGATCGTCCGCGGCGTCCGGGCGATCACGGGGCTTGGGCGCGTCGCGCTGCGGGCGAAGAACGTCGCGGCACGCATCGGGTTCTCCGATCGCTCGGTCACGCCGCGCACCATGACCCTGCGCAAGCGCATGCAGCCGATCGGCGACACGCTGATCTTCCTGATGATCGGCCGCGACGCCGCCGACGGGCGCATGCGCCTGACGCCGCTGTTTGGGTGCTTTGACATCCGCTGGAGCGCGACCGCCAGCGAGCAGCTCTTCGCACGCATGCGCACGTTGGCCGCAGCGCTCGCGCAGGCCGCGGGCGCGACGTCGTTCTTCGCGCTGGATGCCGGGCCGCTTGGCAAGTACATCACCGTGCATCCGCTCGGCGGGTGCCCGATGTCCGACGACCCGAAGACGGGCGTCGTCGACGAGCACGGCAAGGTTCACGGCTACGACGGCCTCTACGTGCTCGATGGCTCGATCGTGCCGACGGCGCTGGGCGTCAACCCGTCCAAGACGATCGCGGCACTGGCCGAGCGCGGCGTCGAGCATCTCGTCGCCGAGCGGGAGCCGGGGTGAGCGGACCGCCATTCAAGGTTCGCACGGCGTGGCGCAACCACCTGGGCAACCAGTCGATCGACCCGCTGCGCATCTACCGCCCGCGGTCGATCGACGATGTCGTGGCGATCGTGCGGGCGGCCGAGGCGGCGGGTGTCAGGACCCGCGCGGTCGGCTCGGGACACTCGTGGTCAGACGTCGCGCTGACCGAGGGCTTTCTCATGCGCAGCGACCTGCTGTCGCGCGTGCCCGCGCCCGAGCCGGATTTCCTGCGACCGGCGTGGAAGGGCCGCACGCTCGTGCGCGCCGAGGCCGGGATCCGGCTCAAGGAGCTCAACGCCTACCTGGATCGCAACGGCCTCGGGCTCTCGCAGATGGGCGGGTATGACCACCAGACGGTGGCCGGCGTGATCTCGACGTCCACGCACGGGTCGGGCATCGAGTTCGGGCCGCTGAACGACAATGCCCACTCGCTGGACATGGTCGTCAGCGGTGGTCGCGTGATGCGAGTGGAGCGCGCGGACGGACCAACAGACCGCGCTGACTACCTGGCTCATCACGGCGAGCGCCGCACGCTCGTCCAGGACGACGACGTGTTCGATGCGGTGGCCGTCGGGATGGGCTGCATGGGCATCGTCTGCACCGCCCTGATCGAGGTGCGGCATCGCTTTCACCTGCGCGAGGTGCGCGAGATGCACCCGTGGGCGAAGGTCAAGGTCGATCTGCTCGACGGCGCGGTGCTCGCCGACAACGAGCACTACGAGCTGGTCTTCAGCCCCTACGCGCGCAAGCACGAGTACCCGTGCCTCGTGACGACCCGCAACACCGTCGCCGATCCGACCAACCGGATGCTCGACAAGCGCATGCGCAACTGGCTCGTCGAGCTCGGCGCGAGGCTGCCGATCACGCCGCGGCTGCTGAATCTCGCGCTGCACCTGCGGCCGAGCCTCGCTCCGTTTCTCATCGAGACCGCGATGAAGGCGCTCCTCAAGGACGAGTACGACGAGGTGAGCTTCAAGGTCTTCAACATCGGCAACGCCAACCTCGTGCCCGCCTACTCGTCGGAGATCGGGATCCCGATGGACGGCCGCCACATCGAGGCCGTCGAGCGGGTCTTCGAGGTCGCCGACCGCCAACGAGGTGTCGGCGACGTCTACCAGAGCTCGCCGATCGCGCTGCGCTTCGTCAAGGCCTCCAGCGCGTACGCATCGATGATGCACGGCCGCGACACGATGATGATGGAGCTCATCCAGCTGCGCGGCAACGAGGGCGGCTACGAGATGCTCGGGGCCTACGAGGAGGCGCTGTATGACCTCGGCGGCCGACCGCACTGGGGCCAGGTGAACACGCTCACCGACAGCCACGGGCTGGTCTCGTCGATGTACCCGCGCTGGGCGGACTGGCTGCGCGTGCACCGCGAATTGAACGCCACCGGCGTGTTCGACAGCCCGTTCTCCAAGCGCGTCGGCATCGTGCAGGAGCGCTTCACGCCGTAACGTGCGCGCCGTGCTCGTGCGAGGCTACGCGGGGCTGCTCGCCGCGGTCCATCGACACGGCGTAGCTCCTCAGCCAGGCTGCGAGGCGGCGGCGTGCGCGCCGTCGCTGTCGCCGGTGCTCGTCTTGATCGCGTGGGGGAGCATCGGCAGCAGCACGTCCAGACACTGGCGCACCGCCTTGGGATTGCCGGGCAGGTTGATGACGAGCGTCGTCCCGAGCTGGCCCGCGACGGCGCGCGAGAGCCAGGCCAGCGGCTGGATCTTCGCGGTCTCCGATCGCATTGCCTCGGCGACGCCGGGCGCCTCGCGGTCGATGACCGACCGCGTTGCCTCAGGGGTGACGTCGCGCGGCGCGAGGCCGGTCCCGCCGGAGGTCACGACGAGATCGGCGCCGGCGGCGAGCTCCGTGATCGCCGCGGCGATGTCGTCGAACTCGTCGGGGACCAGCCGGCGCTGCGCGATCTGAAAGCCGGCGTCGCCGAGGATCTCGGCCATCATCGACGTCGTCGTGTCCGCGCGGCTGCCGGCCGAGCGCGTGTCGGAGATCGTGAGGATCGCTGCGCTGGGCATCAGGCTCGGCGGGGTCGTAGCATCGGGTCATGGACGTTACCGTCAGATTGTTCGCCAGCCTGCGCGAGCACGCCGGGATCGGCACGACCCAGCTTGTCCTTGCCGATGGAGCGACGGTCGCCGATGCGATCGCCGCGCTGCGCGAGGGGGCGCTCGCGGGGCTGCCCGAGAACGCGCCGTTCGTGACGGCCGTCGCGCGCGAGTACGTGACGCCCGACCACAGGCTCGTCGCGGGTGACGAGCTGGCGCTCGTGCCGCCGGTGAGCGGTGGCGGCGGCGCGGTTCGCATGGCCGACGTCGTCGACGAGACGATCGATGTCGAGGCCGTCCGGCGCAGCGTCGCGGACCCCGAAACCGGCGCCACCGTCGTCTTCATGGGCACGACGCGCTCGGTCCCGAGCCTGGAATACGAGGCCTACGTCGACATGGCCCGCGAGCAGATCGCGCAGATCGCCGCGGGTGTCGCCGAGCGCCACGGCTGTGTCGCGGTCGCCTGCGTGCATCGCGTCGGGCTCGTTCCGCTCGGCGATCCGAGCGTCGTCGTCGCGGCATCCGCGGCGCATCGAGCCGAGGCGTTCGAGGGCGCCCGTGCACTGCTGGACACCGTCAAGGCCCAGGCGCCGATCTGGAAGAAGGAGCACTACGAGGAGGGCCCGTCCGCCTGGGTGGAGGGGACGCTGCCGCAAGCGTGAGGGGTGGGCATTCTGGTGTGTCTGGGGCACGCTTGACGACACACCCCCGGTGCCTATCGCTCGATGACGACGATCGTCGATTTCACGACGGCCGTGGCGGTCTGGCCGGGCTTGAGGTCGAGCTCGTCGGCGGCCTCGCGCGACATCAGCGACACGATGCGGTACGGGCCGCAGGCCATGTCGATCTGGGCCATCACGCCATCGCGGCGGACGTCGACAACGACGCCGGCCATCCGGTTGCGCGCGCTGGATCGCGAGTTCGTGCCGCGGTCGCGCAGCACGCGCGCGAGCTCCTCGGGGGCCAGCACGCGCCGGTTGCCACGGCGTTCGAAGGCGATCCGCCCGTCGCGCTCCCAGCGGCGCAGCGTGTCGACGCTGACCCCGAGCGCCTGAGCGGCGATGCCGATCCGGATCCCCTCGTCCATCCAGCCGCAAGGCTACCAGTGTTGCCTATGCAGATGCCGGCTGCAGGGCCGCAATAGGTGAATCAGCGTGGCGTGAGCCTCGTTGCGGAGACCTTGAACGTCGCGGTCACCTCGCTGCCGGCGCTGAGCTGCAGCTCCCGGACGGAGTCGCGCGTGACTTCGGCGGCCAGCGGCTGAGGCGTGGCCAGCCCCAGTCGCACGCGCTCCCCGATCTGCGTTATCGAGACGACCTTCGCGTGGACGTGGTTGCCCGCCGAGCTGTGCGACGCCGACCCGAGGGGTTCGATGATCACCTCCCACGGGAAGATGCTCGCCGCCACCGGTCCGTCGACGCCGTCGGTGCTGGAGACCTCGCCGCCCCCATCCAGAGCCACGCGCGTGAGACCGCCGTCATGACGGCGTGCGGTGCCGGTCAGCACCGAGGCGCCCGTGAAGTCGGCGACGAACGGGGACGCCGGGCGCATGGCGAGATCCGCCGGGCGTCCCTCCTGCACGACCCGCCCGTCGTCGATCACGCCGACGCGATGGCCGAGCGCCGCCGCCTCCAGGAAGTCGTGGGTCACCAGCACGGCCGGCACGCCGACCTCCGCGAGGATCGCCTGTAGCTCGCGCGATGCCGCGGCGCGGGTGCGGGCGTCCAGCGCGGAGAGCGGCTCGTCGAGCAGCAGGGCTCGCGGCGCTCGGGCCAGCGCGCGGGCGAGCGCGACCCGCTGGCGCTCCCCGCCCGACAGGGTGCGGGGACGCGCGTCGCACCGCGCGCTCATGCCGAAGCGCTCCAGCAGCGCCATCGCGCGCCCGCGGCGCTGGCCGCGGGGAACGTCCTTGCGCATGCCGAACGCGACGTTCTGCCAGGCGCTCAGGTGGGCGAAGAGGGCGTACTCCTGAAAAACGTAGCCGCAGCGGCGCAGGTCGGGCGCGCGATCGATACCACGCCCGGTGTCAAGCCAGGTCTCATCGGCGCAGCGCACGCGACCGTCGCGCGGCGTGAGGAGCCCGGCGACGATCCGCAGCACGCTGGACTTTCCCGCGCCTGACGGGCCGGCCAGCGCGAGGCACTCGCCGGGCGCCACGCGCAGATCGACGTCGAGCTCCAGCGCCCCGAGCATCGTGTGAGCCTCAACCGCGAGGTCCACCGACACCGCCCAGCGCTTCGCCGCCGCGCACGAACTTCACCGACAGCAGGATCGCCGCGGACACGACGACGAGCACCACCGACAGCGCCAGCGCGTCCTCGAAGCGCACCGAGAAGCGGTTGTAGATCGCCAGCGGCACAGTCTGGGTGACGCCGACGAAGGAGCCCGCGAACATCAGCGTGGCGCCGAACTCGCCCAGCGCCCGCCCGAGTGCCAGGGCCGTGCCGGCCACGAGGCCCGGCATCGCCGTGGGAATGACGATCCGCGCGAACGCCTCGGCTTCCGAAGCGCCGAGCGTCCGCGCGGCGTCGACGACCGTCGCGTCGACCGCGCCGAAGGAGGCCAATGCCTGGCGCACGTAGAACGGCGACGCCACGAATGTCAGCGCGATCACCACCGCGGCCGTCGACAGCGAGAAGCTGACGCCGATCGGCGCCAGGATCCCTGCGGGTCCGATCGCGGCGAGCAGGCCGATGCCGGCCACCGCGGGCGGGAGCACGAGCGGCAGCTCGACGAGAGTGATGACGATCGCGCGCCCGCGAAAGTGGCGCGTGGCAAGGAAGTAGGCGGCCGGCGTTCCAACGCCGAGGATCAGCGCCAGTGCGAGCGCGGTCGTCTTGAGGCTCAGCCACAACGCCTCCTGGACGACGGGCTGGCCGAGGCTCGAGATGAGCTTCCCCGGGCTGCTCTCGAGGAAGATCGCGACGATCGGCAGCACGAGGAACGTCAGCACGATCGCCGTTGCGAGCCCGACCAGGACCGCGAACCACGCGCGCGAACGGCGCTCGCGCGGTTCGGAGCCCGGCCGTCGCGTGCGTGACCGCGCCGGGTGCGCCGGGGTGCTCAAGGGGCCGGCGGCGGACCGAAGCCCGCGTCCCGAAGTGCTCGCTCGCACGCGCCTGAGGTGACGCTGTCGAGATAGGACATGGCTGCCTGCGGCTGCGACGCCCCGTCCACGACGGCGCCGCCATAGGCGACGATCGGCTGCAGGTCGTCTGGCAGCTTGACCGCCTTCAGCTTCCCGCCGGCGGCGGTCACGTCGGTGTTATAGGTGAAGGTGGCATCCGCGGCGCCCTGCAGGAGCTTTCCGACGGCGCTCTTGACGTCGGGCTCCTCGGAGCGGACGTTGTCCAGGATCGCCGTGCTCTGCCTGCCGGGAAGGCGCGACAGCACCGTGCGAGCGTAGGACCCGAACGGCACCTCCTTGGTGCCGAGCACGATCGTGGTGTCGCGTTTGGTGAGATCGTCGATGGCGTCGATCTCGGAGTCCGCCGGAACCGCGACGACGAGCTCGTTGCTGGCGAACTCGATCGGGTCGCCGACCAGGCCCTCCCTTGCCAGCTCGGCGGGGAGCTTGGTGTTGGCGGCCAGGTACACGTCGGGCTTGACGCCCTGGCGGATCTGCGCGGCCAGCTCGTCGGATCCCGCGAAGGACAGTTTCGGATCGACGCCGTCGATCTCCCTCTGGCAGGACGTCAGCGCCTCGGTCAGCGAGGCCGCCGCCGACACGATCACCCGCGTCTTCGCCTCGCCGCCGGCGCTCTGATCGTCGTTGCCGCCGCAGCCGCTGATCGCAAGCGCACCGAGCAGTGACGCCGCACCCGCCTTCACCCACGTCGTTGCGCTCATCCCATGCTCCTAGTACCCAGGTATTGCCTAGGTCTCGAACACTACTTCACTCCGAGGCAATGCATAGGTTGTGACCCTGAGCCGTCCGTCCGGTGTCGCGTCAGGGCCCGAGACGGTCGAGCGCCGCCGCGAAGCGCGTCCAGGGCGCGAGCGCCGCGACGGCGACGGCGTCCTCGTAGGTGTCGACGTCGCGCAGCACCCCGAGCTCGACGGTGCGCAGACCGAGCTGCTCCAGGCGGTCGCGCTGCGCCGCGCCCGTGCCGGCGGTGCTCATCGGCACGTCGTCGAAGACGGCCGGGTCGGGGTCGCACAGGCCGATCGTCCAGTAGCCCCCGTCGCTCGTCGGTCCCAGCACGGCGTCGACGCCGGGCTCGGCCAGCGTCCTCAGCGCATCCGCGAGCAGGGCGCCCGTGACCTGGGGTGTGTCCATGCCGACGATCAGCAGCGCCTCGCCCACGTCGCGGGTGGCGTTGGCGAGGCGTCCGGCGAGACCGTCGCCACGCTGTGCGATGACGTCGAATCCCGCTGGCAGCCACGGCCCGGGCGACCCGTCGAGCACGAGCGCGCGGCGCGGCGCATCCGTCGAGGCCACGGCGTCGAGCGTGTCGGCGAGGGCTGCCTCGGCGAGCGCCGCGGCGTGCTCTGGCTCAAGCGGCGGGCACAGGCGCGTCTTCACACGACCGGGCAGCGGCTCCTTGGCGATGACGACCAGCGTGGCAGACACGTTCGCCACGCTATGCCAATGCTGGCGCGACCGGCGGTCATCGCCCGTGGCATCCTCAACGCCATGCATCGTCATGCGGCCGTCGCAGTGCTGCTCATCGTGGCGTTCGCGGTCGCGGCGTGCGGCGACGAGGATTCCGAGAGCGGATCGGGGACCGCCAACGCCGCGACGAAGGCCTCGGGCGCCGTGAAGCTCGTCTCGGTGGGGACGTTTGCGTCGCCGATCTACGTGACCGCGCCGCGCGGCGACAGGCGGCGGCTGTTCGTCGTCGAGCAGGAGGGCACGATCCGAGTCCTGCGCAGCGGCAGGAAGCGCCCCAAGCCGTTTCTGGACATCAGCTCGCGCGTGACGGCCGGCGGGGAGCAGGGGCTGCTGTCGATGGCCTTCGCCCCCGACTACGCCAAGAGCCGTCGCTTCTATGTCAACTACACCGACAGCGCCGGCAAGCAGCGCGTCGTCGAGTACCGGCGCTCGACGTCTGACCCCGAGCGCGCGGACGCGGGCAGCGCTCGAACGGTGCTGCGCTATGACGGTCTGGAGGCAAACCACAACGGCGGCCTGATCGTCTTCGGCCCCGACAAGCTGCTCTACGTCGGCACCGGGGACGGCGGCGGCGCCAACGACCAGCACGGCAGCCGGGGCAACGCACAGGACCTGACCACGCTCGAGGGCAAGCTGCTGCGCATCGACCCGCGCGCCTCGGGCGCCAGGCCGTACCGGGTGCCGGCGAGCAACCCGTTCACCGGACGCTCGGACGCGCGCTCGGAGATCTACAGCTATGGCCTGCGCAACCCGTGGCGCTTCTCGTTTGACCGCAGCACCGGAGACCTCACGATCGGCGACGTCGGACAGAACGCGATCGAGGAGATCGACTTCGCGCGCAAGGGCAAGGCGCGCGGCGCGAACTATGGATGGCGTCCGCTGGAGGGCAACCGTCGCAACTTCGACGAGCCGGCGCCCGGCGCGGTCGCGCCGGTGCTCGAGCTGCGCCATTCAGACGACAACTGCTCGGTGACCGGCGGCTACGTCGTCCGAGACCCCAAGCTGCCGGCGCTGAAGGGGCGCTACGTCTACGGCGACTTCTGCAAGGGCCAGTTGCGCTCGGCGAAGCTGTCGGCGGGATCGGCGCGTGATGACCGCTCACTGGGGCTCAAGAAGATCGACAACCTCGCATCATTCGGCGAGGACGCCAGCGGACGCGTGTACGTCATCTCGCTCAGCGGGCGCGTGTACCGCTTCGCCAGAGGCTGAGCGCGCTGGTGGCGCACGGAGGCTGATGCGGTGCCCGACCCACTGGGCCAGCGCGACATCGCCCTCGTGCACGCCGACAACCCGGGGCCGTTCACGCTGACGGGAACCAACACCTGGGTGCTCGGGCGCGATCCGTGCTGGATCGTGGATCCCGGACCGGCGCTGGAGGACCACGTCGCTGCGGTGCTCGCCGTCGCCTCAGAGCGCGGCGGCGTCGGAGGGATCGCCGTGACGCACGATCACGGCGATCACGTCGGCGCGACGGCCGCCGTGCGCGACGGCGCAGGCGGCCCGCCGGTCGGGGCGGCGCGCTGGGATGGCGCCGACATCCGGCTCGCCGATGGCGACGCGTTCGGTCCGTTGCGGGTGCTCGGCACTCCGGGGCACGCGACCGACCACCTGGCGTTCGTCAGCGGCGACACCGCCTTCACCGGCGATGCCGTGCTCGCGCAGAGCAGCGTCTTCGTCGCGCCGGACCCCGGCGCGCTGCGCGGCTACCTCGCGGCGCTGGCGCAGCTTCGCGGTCTGGATCTCGGGCTGCTGTGCACCGGGCATGGCCCGCCGGTCACCGAGCCCGCGGCCCTGCTCGATCGCTACCTGGCCCACCGCCGCGACCGCGAGCGGCGCCTGCTCGCCGCGCTGGATGACGGGCTGCGCGGCGTCGACGAGCTGCTCGATCGCGTGTGGGACGACGCGCCCGCCAGCCTGCGACTCGCGGCGACGGCGACGCTGGCCGCACACCTCGACAAGCTCGACGAGGATGAGCGGCTGCCTGCCGGGACGCAGCGCCCTGCGTGGCCGCCGCCGGGCGGGCTCAGGCCCGTGGTATAGCGGCCGCGGCCTGCGCCTCGGCAAGACGCTCGCGAGCCAGCGTCATCGCCGCGTCCAGCGGCGTCGCGCGCGTCGCGTGTGCGGCGTCGAAGATCCGCTGCAGCGTGTCGCCGATGCCGCGCACGCGTGTGCGCGCCCGCCGCGGGTCATAGCCCTGCGCCTCGAGCTCGACGGAGATGTTCACGATGCCACCGGCGTTGACGACGAAGTCCGGCGCCCACAGGACGCCGCGCTGCGCCAGCAGCTCGGCGACGTCGTCGTCGGCGAGCTGGTTGTTGGCCGCCCCCGCGACGATCGGGGCGCCGATGCGCACGGCGCTTGCGTGGTCCAGGACGCCGCCGAGGGCGCAGGGAACGTAGACGTCGGATGCCGCGGCGAGTGCCGCGTCGGGCTCCAGCCAGTGCGCGCCGAGGTCGCCGGCCAGCTCGCGCTTGGAACGGTCGACGTCGGTCAGCAGGAGCGTGGCGCCGTCCTTGGCGCACAGGTTCGCGACGCGCGCGCCGACGTGTCCGAGCCCGGCGATCGCGATCGTGCGCTCCCGCAGCGCTGGCGTGCCGAAGACGCGCTCGCAGCAGACCTTGATCGCCTCGTGCACGCCGAGCGCGGTCCACGGGCTGGGGTCGCCGGATCCTCCCCGGCGTCGTGACAGGCCCGTGACATGGCTGGTTCGCGAGGCGATCGCCTCCATGTCGCGTGCGGAGGTGCCGACGTCCTCGGCCGTGACGTACTTGCCGCCGAGCGCCTCGACGGTGTCGCCGAAGTCGCGCAGCGCGTCGGCGCGCAGGCCGCGGCGTGTCGGGCCCGCCGGGTCCGGGGCGAGGATGATGCCCTTGCCGCCACCCAGCGGGAGTCCGGCCACCGCGGACTTGAACGTCATCGCACGCGACAGCCGCAGCACGTCGCGCATCGCCGCGCGCGCGTCGTCGTAGTGCCACAGGCGGCAACCGCCGAGTGCCGGGCCGCGCACCGTCGAGTGCACGGCCACCATCGTGAACAGCCCCGAGCGCGCTCCTCTGCGCACGAGCAGCGTCTCGTGATCGAGCGTCGCGGCGTAGCGGTCGGAGAGGGGGGCGCTCAGGTTCAGGGCGCGCTGCTGCCGGACGCCGAGGCCGCCGTGCCCGCGGGAGCGTCGGCCGCTGCAGCACCCTTCGCAGGAGAGGCACCGGGCGCTGCTCCAGACCCGACCAGCGTGATCGGCGCGAGCGTTGGCCCCGAAAAGCCCTGCTCGGAATCGGGCTTGGTCTTGGTGGCGGCCGGCGCCGGGGCGTCGGCGTCGGAGCCGGCGGCGCCGTGCTCGCTGGGAGCGACCGAGCCTCCCGTGCTCATGCCGGCGGCTTCGCGCTGCCGAGCGACCTCGCTGATCGGCGCGGTCGCGCCGCCCTGCCCCTGGTTCAGGCGCAGATGGCGCCCGAGCGTCGGCGCCGCCGTGATGGCGGTGCGGACGTCGGCTGTCGTCTCGGATGCGTTGGACGCGCCGGTCTGCGCCGCCGAGGTCGAGGTGACGGCCGCCGCCGTCACCGACGGCGCACGTGATGCGACGGGGTTGAGACGGGCCTGCGCCGAGACGCTCGGAGCGCTCGCCGGGCGCGGAGCGGGCTTGTTGGTGATCTGCTCGCGCACCTCGACCGCGCCGCCGGCCGTGAGCGCTGCGCAGCTGACGACGGCCGCGAACTTGGCGGCCGTGCCCGTGCCCGCCACGGTCAACGCTCCGCCCCCCGCGGCGCCGCCGGCGCTGACGGCGCCGGCCGAGCCGGCTCCGCCGAGACCGACGAGCTTGAGGATCGTCGCGAACGGTCCGCTCGCCCCCGGGGCCAGCACGCTCAGGCCCTGGCGGACACCACGCAGCTGGGCGCGATATTCGATGCAGCCGTCGCAGTCGCGCAGGTGGCGGCGCGTCAGGCCGCTGGCGCGCACGCCGCGGTCGAAGGAGTCGGCGAGGTTCAGGCGGATCTCCGAGCAGGCGGTGTCGCGGGCCTCGACAGCTTCCACGAGCCCGATCCTGGCGCGGACGAGCAGCGACTTGACGGCCTGCAGGGAGATGCCCAGCGCGTCGCCGAGCTCGGCGTAGCTCAGCCCGTCGATCTCGCGCATGAGCAGCGCTGAGCGCTGCTGCTCGGGAAGGCGCCGCACGTCGGCGATCAGTCGGCGCAGATCTTCGCGCCGAACCGCCTCGTCCATCGGGTCGTGCAGCGGCTTGCGCGACGTGTCGAAGAGATCGATCGCCGGCGGCGTCGGCCGGCGCAGCTGGTCGATGCAGCGATTGTGCGCGACGCGGTACAGCCACGCGCGCAGCGAGAGCGGGCGGTCGTGGGCTCGTAGGGAGGAGTAGGCCCGCATGAAGACGTCCTGCAGCGCGTCCTCGGCGTCCTGGCGCGAGCCGCCGAGCATCTGGCGCGAGTATGCGAACAGCCGCTGGCGGTAGCGGTCGTGGATGACGCCGAACGCCGCATCGCTGCCCGCGCGAAACAGCGCCACGAGCTGCTCGTCGGAGCGCAGCCGCAGCAGTGGCGCCGTGATCGAGATCCGGTTGAGCGCTGCTGGGGCTCGTAGGGCGCCGGCTTCCATGCTGTGTCGGTCACTGTAACCGTGATTGCGGCGGAAAGTTGTGGATCTTCTTGTATGTGCTCACGGTGAGTCATGGCTTCGCAACAACGACGCACTCACGACCAACCCGATTCCGGTCGATTCGAGCACGCCCGGGATCTGGCCCAGCAGGAGTGCGCCGACGGCGGTCGCCGTTGCGGGCAGCAGTGCCAGCAGCAGCGCGAATCGCGGTCGCGACAGGCGGCGCATGGCGACCTGCTCCAGGGCATACGGAACGACGCTCGAGGCGACGCCGACCGCCAGGCAGGCCACCAGCAGGGGCGGGCTGACAATCGCCGGGGCGGCGCTGGACAGCAGCAGCGGAGCGAAGCCGGCGGCGCCGATCGCCATGCCCAGCGCGAGGCCGTCCTGCGGGCGGATGCTCACATCGGCGGCGATGCGGTGTCCCAGCACGATGTAGCCCGCCCAGGCGACGCCGGCAGCCACCGCCAGGGCCAATCCTCCCGGACTGCCCGAGATGTGCACGTCGGCGAGGGCGAGCACGCCGACGAGCGCGAGCGCGAGCGCGAGGCCGTCGCGCCGCGTGCGCGATCCGATCGCCGCGACCGCGATCGGCCCGCAGAACTCGATCGCGACGGCGGTGCCGAGCGGCAGCCGGTCGATCGCCAGGTAGAAGGCGAGGTTCATTGCCGCGAGCGTCAACCCGAACGCGGCGACGAGCCGCAGCTGCGCCGCCGTCCAGGACGTTCGCAGCGGCCGCCGCCAGGCCACGAGTATGCCGGCGGACGCGACGACGCGCAGCCACGCGACGCCCGCGGCAGGGACCTTTGCGAACAGCAGGACCGCCAGCGCCGCGCCGATGTATTGCGACAGCGCGCCGAGGATGAACAGCGCCTGCGGCGGAAGTGAGTCCGAGAGCGCTGCCGGTGCCGGGCGCTTCATCGCGTCGTCCAGGCTAGGGCGCTCCACACACAACCCGTACGTCGTCCGCAACGCGCGCCCACTTCCGGCACCTAGCATGGCTCTCGTGCACGGGGCGCCGACGACCACGATCGTCATCGTGGAGGACGAGGAGGCGATCGCGGGGGCGCTCGCGGCGCGGCTGCGCGCCGAGGGCTTCGCCGTCGAGGTCGCACACGACGGCCTCGCGGGCGTGCAGCTGTGTGAGCGCATCGGCCCCGACCTCGTCGTGCTCGACGTCATGCTGCCCGGCATCGACGGCCACGAGGCCTGCCGGCGCATCCAGCGCGAGCGACCCGTCCCGGTGCTCATGCTCACCGCGCTGGACGCCGAGACCGACCTGATCGTCGGCCTGGGCGTCGGCGCGGATGACTATCTCACCAAGCCGTTCAGCCAGCGCGAGCTCGTCGCTCGTGTTCGCGCGCTGCTGCGCCGCTCCCAGCGATCGGCCGAGCCGTCCGCGCGGCCGATCGCCGCCGGGTCGATCACGATCGATCCCGAGCGCCGCGAGGTGCGTCGCGACGGCGAGCTCGTGCACCTGACGCCGACGGAGTTCGACCTCGTGCACCGCCTGGCCCTGCGGCCCGGCATCGTCTTCAGCCGCGAGCAGCTGCTGGAGGAGGTCTGGGGCTACCTCGACGGCACCGCGGGCGGGCGGACCGTCGACTCGCACGTGGCGGCGGTGCGGCGCAAGCTCGGGCCCGACGTCCTGCGCACCGTCCAGGGCATCGGCTACGCGTTCGCGGCGCGCGGCGAATGATCAGCCCGCTCGGATCGCTGTCGTCGCTGAAGCTCAAGCTCGGCATCGTCATCGTCGCGGCGGTCTGGGTGACCGCCGTCTCGACGATCGTCGCGGTGCGCTGGCTGGACCTGCCGCCGATCGTCGGAGCGGCGGCTGGGATCGTGCTGGCGCTCGCCTGCGTGCAGGTTCTCGCCCGCGGGACGACCAAGCCGCTACGCGAGATGGCCGCGGTCGCGACGGCGATGGCCCGCGGGGAGCACGGGCGCGAGGTCGCGGTGACCTCCTGCGACGAGGTCGGCGAGCTGGCGCACGCGTTCAACCGCATGACCGCCGAGCTCGCCGAGACCGACCGCCTGCGCCGCGATCTCGTCGCGAACGTGTCGCACGAGCTGCGCACGCCGATCGGCGCGTTGCAGGCGGTGCTGGAGAACGTGGTGGACGGGGTCTCCGAGCCGGACCCCGAGACGCTTCGCACGATGCTGGCCCAGACGCGCCGGCTCGGGCGGCTCGTGACCCAGCTGCTGGATCTGTCGCGCCTGGAGGCCGGCGATCAGCCCTTCGACATGCGTCCCTTCGAGATCGGCGACGTGCTGCACGGCGCCGCGCGCGAGGCGCGGCTGCACGCGCCCGAGGACGTCGTGTTCTCGATCGACGTCGAGGACGGCCTGCGCGCCGACGGCGATCCCGAGCGCATCCACCAGGTCGTGATGAACCTCGTCGACAACGCCGTGCGCTACTCGCCGCGGCCCGGGCACGTCGCGCTGCGCGCCTGTCGTCAGGACCGGGTGGTGCGCGTGGAGGTCGACGACGACGGTCCGGGCATCCCGCACGACGACCTCGAGCGCGTCTTCGAGCGCTTCTATCGCGGCGACGGGCGCCGCGGAGCCGATGGAGGCGGCGCGGGCCTCGGCCTGGCGATCGCGCGCTGGATCGTCGAGCTGCACGGCGGGACGATCCGTGCCGAGCGCCGCGAGCCTCACGGCAGCCACATGGTCGTGACGCTGCCCGTGGCTCCGCGCTCATGAACGCCGTGCCGCTGCGATGCGCGCTGGCGGCCCTCGTCGCGGGGGTGGTCGGGGCGCTGGCACTGCCCGGCGCGCCCGCAGGGCTCGGGTACGTGCTCGTGGCCGCGGCGCTTGGGGGGGTCGCGATGCTTGCCGAGAGGCCGGCTCGCAGCGCGCGCGCAGCGCTCCTGGGGGCGTTGGCGATCGCTCTGGCGCTGTCGGCCGCGTGGCGCGATGCGGGCTGGGTCGTCGCCGGCGAGCTGATCGCGGCGGTCGTCCTCGGTGCGATCGCGATGTGCGTTCCACACGGCTGGCGCGCGACTGCGATCGCCGCGATCGCGGTGCCGCGCATGATGGCGTTGGGCACGCTGCGCATCGCGCAAACGGTTGCCGGCGCCGCGCCGAACGCCTCGGGCGCCAAGGCCCTGGCCATCGGTCGCGGCCTGATGCTCGCGGGCGCGCTGCTCGTGATCTTCGGCGCGCTGTTTGCCAGCGGCGACCGGGCATTCGCCCAGATCGCGGGCGACGTGCTGCCGCGCGACCTTCAGCTGGGCGACCTGCCCGTGCGGCTGATGGTGCTGGCGATCATCGTCGCGCTCGCGGGTGGGCTCATCGCAGCGGCGGGCGTGGCCGACACACCCCCGCGCCCGGCACTGCTGCGGATCGGCGTGGTCGAGTGGCGGTTGGCGCTTGTCGCCCTCAACCTGCTGTTCGCGCTCTTCGTGGCGGTCCAGATCGCGGTCCTGTTCGGCGGCGACGGCTATGTACGTAACACGGCAGGGCTGACCTACGCCGAGTATGCGCGGTCGGGCTTCGCACAGCTGGTCCTCGTGACGATCCTGACGCTCGGCGTCGTGGCGGGTTCGCTGCGCTGGGGTCGTACGGGCACCGCCGGGTCCTCGCGGCTGCTGCGCGCGCTGCTCGCCGCGCTGTGCGTGCTGGCGCTCGTCGTGCTCGCCTCGGCGCTGCATCGCCTCGGGCTCTACGAGGAGGCCTTCGGCTTCACGCTGGCGCGCCTGGCGGTACACGCGCTGCTGCTGGGCACCGGTGCGATCGTGATCCTTGTCGTCGTCGCGCTGGCAAGCGGTCGGCGTGGGTGGCTGCCGCGGGCGTCGGTCGGCCTGGTCGCGACGGCTGCCCTGGCATTCTGGGTCAGCGATCCCGACCGGCGGATCGCCGATCACAACGTCGACCGATACGAGGCGACGGGACGCATCGACGCGGACTACCTTGGTGGGCTGAGCGCCGATGCGGTGCCGGAGCTCGTGCGCCTGCCCGCGGCGCTGCGCGAACGGGTGCTGGGGCGCCAGCGTGCGCGACTCGCGCGGATCGACGACGGCGTCGCCGGTGCGAATGTCAGCCGCTCCCGCGCGCGAGCCGCGATCGCCGCGCTGCCCTGATCGTGAGGGGCAAGGGTTGCCTCAGCACCAACAGCTGCGGAAGGATGGACGAGCCGTGAGCACGTTCATCCTCATTCCGGGTGCCGGCGGCGCCGCGTGGTACTGGCACAGGGTCGCCTCGCTGCTGGGAGACGCCGGACACGAGGCGATCGCCGTCGACCTTCCCGGCGACGACCCGAGCGCCGGACTGGCCGAGTACGCGCAGATCGCCGCGGCCGCGATCGGCGACCGCGACCGCGTCGTCCTCGTCGGCCAGTCTCTCGGAGGCTTCACGGCAACGCTGGTCGCGTCCGACGCGCGGGTTGCGTCGCTGGTCTTCGTGAACGCGATGATCCCGCGTCCGGGGGAGCGTCCGGGGGAGTGGTGGGGCAACACCGGGGCGCTCGACGCGCGCGCGGCAGCCGCTGACGCCGGCGGGTACGGAGCCTTCGATCTGGCCACCTACTTCCTGCACGACGTGCCGCCGGACGTCGCCGCCGAGGGCGAGCAGCAGCAGCGGCCGGAGGCGGATGCCGTCTTCGCCTCGGCGTGCGACTTCGATGCGTGGCCCGCGATCGGGATCCGGGTCCTCGCCGGCGAAGACGACCGATTCTTCCCGGTGGCGTTCCAGCGAGCCGTCGCACGCCGGCGGCTGGGCATCGACCCCGACGTCCTCGCGGGCGGTCACCTGATCGCGCTCGCCCAGCCCGTGGCGGTGGCCGGTTACCTCGTGCAGGCCTGACGCCGCACCCGCCGGTAGCCGTTCTGCTGCGCCGGCGTTCATGGCTTCGCCATCATCCGTCGTCCATGAACGCCAGGTTCGCCCAGCTCGGCCTCGATCGCACCGTGCCTGCAGTGCCGCTACGCCGGGTGGCGCTCGTGGTCCTGGCTCTCGCGGCGGCCGGCTGTGGCGAGCAGCGCGACGACGTCGCACGGACCACGCCGATGCCGATCGGCGAGGCGAGCCCGGTACCAGCCGACAATGCCGAGACGAGCGAAGTGTCGCTGACCGAGTACCGGCTCGTGCCCTCCAACCCGCGGCTCGCGCGGCCGGGACGGATCGCCTTCGCGGCGACCAACGACGGACAGATCCGGCATGCGCTGCGCGTCGACGGGCCGGCAGGCCCGGTCACCTCCGCGACCCTCGCTCCGGGTGAGCGCGCGACGATCGTCGTCGACCTCCCGCCGGGGACCTACAAGTGGTACTGCCCGATCGCCGACCACGAGCAGCGCGGCGAGGTCGGGCGGGTCAGGATCGCGGAGTAGGTTTCTCGCCGGGCAGCACGACGCGGGCGACCTCTCCGCCGCGGAGCACCCGCGGGCGCACGGGCACGATCTCCCGACCGTGCGCGTGGTGCAGCAGCTCGTGGACGTTCGCGAACTCCGAGACCTGCGCGAGCAGGCGTCTGGTCGGAAGCGCGAGCTCGAGCGCGCCGCGGTGGTGTGCGTCGAGCACGGTGCATGGGGCATCCCAGCGCAGGTCGACGCATTCGTGGCCGTCGCAGCACCCCTGTGCGCCGTCGGGCGCGCGGGCGAGATAGAAGTGCGTGTCGAAGCGGATCGGCAGCAGCTCCGGCGTGATCCAGCGGCTGAACTTGACGAGCTGCGAGGGGCTGACGCCCTGGACCCCAGCCTCCTCATGAAGCTCGCGTACGGCGGCTGCGCGGTGCGCCACCTCGCCCGCGCCCTCGTGCGCATCGACGGCGCCCCCGGGGAAGACCCAGTAGCCGCCCATGAACCGCTGTGCCGGGTTGCGGCGCACCATCAGCAGCTCGAGGCCGTCGCCGGAGTCGCGCAGCAGGAGCAGCGACGCGGCCAGGCGTGGCGTCGCGACAGGGCCGTCGTTGAGCTGCTCGCTCTTCACCGTGCGCTCGCGTCCATCGTGCGCGACGGTACCAACCACTACCCTGGGGCCCATGAGCACCCAGACCGAGACCACGCGCTGGATCTGCGAATCCTGCGGCTTCATCTACGACCCCGACGAGGGCGATCCGGACGGGGGCATCCCGCCCGGCACGGCATTCGCCGACATCCCCGACAGCTGGTTCTGCCCAGTCTGTGGCGCGCGCAAGAAGGACTTCACCCCCTACGAGGACTGATCTGGGTGCCGTTCGCCGGCGAGCCATCTGTTCAACAACCGTCCGTGGGGGCGCTGCGCGCTTCAGACGACGAGCGTGAGTGCGCCGTCGCGACGCTGCGCGCCGGAGCCGAGCACGGCCGGCTGACCTTCGACGAGCTGGCCCAGCGCACGCAGCTCGCCTACGAGGCCACCACCGCAGCCGAGCTCGAGCGCCTCGTGGCCGACCTTCCATCGGCGGTCGAGTCAAGCGCTGCACCGGTGGCACCGGCAACGCACAGACGCCAGCGCTGGAGCGTCGCGGTGATGGGCGGCACCGACCGCCGCGGCCGCTGGACCCCGGCGCCGCGCAGCGTGTCCGTCGCGATCATGGGCGGCGTCACGCTGGACCTGCGTGATGCGACGATCGCCGGCGACGAGCTGGTCATCACCGCCTTCGCGCTGATGGGCGGCGTCGACGTGATCGTCCCCGACGGCGTCGAGGTGCAGCTCTCGGGCTTCGCGATCATGGGCGGCAACGAGCTCCGTCCCGGATCGGAGCCGGTCCGCCCCGGCACGCCGGTGGTCCACGTCCGCGCGTACAGCCTCATGGGCGGCGTCGACGTGCGCGTCAAGCGCGCCAGTCAGCACACGTAGCCGATCGCGACAGCGGCCGCGCGAGCGCCGCGCTGCATGACGGCCTGGCAGCTGCTCGCGATCATCAACGGCTGGCCGCCCGCCGGCGAGCGTTCCGGCTTGGCAATGGCTGGGTCAGGCGCGGTGGCTCCAGTCGCCTGTGAGCCCGTAGGGCCGGAAGCGGATGAAGATCGACTCGTGGTGGAAGGCGCGTTCGCGGTCGCTGCGCAGCGCGGCGGAGTGGCCAACACCGCGCTGGGCGAACGCGCGCATGGCGCTCGCGCTGCGCCACAGCGAGAACGTGCTGACGTGGCGTGGCGGCCGAGCGAGCCCCGTGCCGCTGATCAGTGCCGGATCGGCGATGGCGTCCGCTTCGGCTCGCGCGCTCGCACGCAGGAACGCGCCGGCCCGGTGAAACCGCAGGCGTCCGTAGGTCAGTGCGGCGCTGGGCTCGTCGTCGTCGAGGGCGTCCACCGAGTCGGCGAGCGCCGGCATGCCGCTCCAGCTGCCAGCCGTCCGTACGGGCTTCAGACGAGCCGCCTGTCCGTCCGCGAGCTCCGGGGCGAGCGGGTCTTCTGCGGTGAACCGGTCCAGCGCGGCGTCGTCGCTCCACACGGCGAAGAGCGCGACGCGGCCTGGCCGGGGCCGGGGCATCACGCCCGCGCCGAGGTGCGCGGCGAGCAGCATGTCCGCGTACAGCAGTCCGGGGATGACGCCGGGGCGCGGGGTCAGGCGCAGGAGCGCCGGCGCGCGCAGCGCACCGACGTCGGCGAGGTGCATCGAGGCGATCATGGACATGAAGTTACCAGGCAGTAACGTCGTGCGCCATACTGTTTGGCGGCCATGTCCGTCACGCCGCGCCTACCCGCTTCCGAGCGGCGCACGACGATCGAAACGGCTGCCGAGCAGCTGTTCGCTCAACGCGGGTATGCCGCGACGCGGATCGAGGACATCGTCGCGGCGGCCGGTGTGACCAAGCCCATCCTGTATCGCCACTTCGCCTCGAAGAAGGCGCTGCATCTCGCGCTGCTCCAGCGCCACCGCGAGGCGCTGGCGGCAGCCGCCATCGACGAGTATCTCGCCGACGCGCCGTTTGCGCAGCGACTCCCACGGATCCTCGACGCGTGGTTTGCCTACGTGGAGCGCAGTCCGTATGCCTGGCGGCTGCTGTTCTGCGACACGACCGGCGACCCCGAGGTCCAGGCGCTGCACCGCGAGCTTCAGGCGCGCCAGCGCGAGAGCAATGCGGTGATGCTGATCGAGAGCCTGCCGGGCCTGCCCGAGGAGCGCATCGAGCCGCTGTCGGAGGTCGTGCGCAGCTCGCTTACGGGACTGGCCCTGTGGTGGCTGGAGCACCCCGGGGTCCCGCGGGCCGTGCTCGTTGACACGATGCTCGACATCGTGCGTGGCCTGCTGGCGCAGTACCCGCCCGCGCCAGCCTGACGATCGTCGCCTACGCCAGCGCGGGCACCGCGACCTCGGCGATCGCGTCGGCGGTGATCGTCACGAGGCGTCGCAGCTCGTCGGCGGTGATCGACAGCGGCGCCATCAACACGACGACGTCGCCGAGCGGGCGCACGATCGCGCCGCGCCTGCGTGCCGCCAGCGTGACCTGATGGCCCATCCGCTCGGCGAGCTCGAAGCCGGTGAGCTCGATGCCGACCATGAAGCCGCGCCGGCGCACCTCGCCGACGGCGGGCAGTGGCGCGACATGCTCGTCGAGCAGCTCGGCGAGCAGCGCGATCTTCGGCTGCAGCGCGTCCAGCGTGCGTTCGGTGTCGAAGATGTCGAGCGTCGCCAGCGCCGCGGCACAGGCGAGCGGGTTGCCGGTGTAGGTGTGGCCGTGGAAGAACGTCTTGAGCTCCTCGTGCTCGCCGAGGAACGCCTCGTAGATGCGCTCGCTCGCGAGCGTCGCGGCGAGCGGGAGGTAGCCGCCCGTCAGGCCCTTGGCGACGCACATGAGGTCGGGCACGACGTCCTCCCGCTCGCAGGCGAACATCGTCCCCGTCCGGCCGAAGCCGGTTGCGACCTCGTCGCAGATCAGCAGCACGCCGTGCTGGTCGCACAGCTCGCGCACCGCGCGCAGGTAGCCGTCGGGATGCGTGAGGATGCCGGCCGCACCCTGCACGAGCGGCTCGAGGATGACCGCGGCGACCTCTGCGTCATGCTCGGCCAGCAGCGCCGCCATGTGCTCGATGTCACCGGGCTCGGCCTGCCAGCTGTTGAACAGCAGCGGGCCGAAGCAGGCATGGAAGAGGTCGATGCCGCCGACGGACACCGAGCCGATCGTGTCGCCGTGGTAGCCGTCGCGCAGGCAGATGAACCCCGTGCGCCGGGTCTCGCCGCGGTGGCGCCAGTACTGAAAGGCCATCTTCAGCGCGACCTCCGCCGCGGTCGAGCCGTTGTCGGAGAAGAAGACGCGGCTGAGGCCTGGAGGTGAGATGTCGACGAGACGCGCTGCCAGCTCGATCGCCGGAGCGTGCGTGAGCCCGAGCATCGTCGAGTGCGCCACGCGCCCCAGCTGGTCGCGGACGGCGGCGTCGATCGCCGGATGGGCGTGGCCGTGAACGGTGCACCACAGCGAGGAGATCCCGTCGATGTAGGCGTTGTCGTCGGTGTCATAGAGCGTGCAGCCTGCGGCGCGCTGCACGATCAATGGCTCCTCCTCAGACCAGCCCTGCTGCTGGGTGAACGGGTGCCAGAGCACCTGCTTGTCGAGTGCGGCGAGGTCGCGCGTGGACATGGAACGAGAGGCTAGGAGAGGGGTCGGACGAGACGTCGGCTGAGTCTTGACGCGCGGTGAAGAACCCGAGGGGGATGATCGGGTCCGCGGGTCACGGCGCGTAGACCTCATACGGGCGGGTGCAGACCCGCCGCACACTAGCCTGAAGGGTCCCGTGCGCCGTCTCCCCGAACCACCTCTGGCGCTTGTCGTCTTCACGGTCGGCTTCAGCATCCTCGGCGCCGAGATCGCGGCCGCTCGGCTGCTCGCGCCGTACTTCGGCGCCTCGACGATCGTGTGGGCGAACACGATCGGGATCGTGCTCGTGGCGCTCTCGGTCGGCTACTGGTACGGCGGCAAGCTCGCCGACCGCAACCCGACCCGCCTCGGCCTCTACCGGATCGTGCTGCTGTCGGGGCTGATGCTCGCCGCCGTGCCATTCGTCGCCGACCCCTTCCTCGGCTTCGCGGTCACGGCGCTGGACTCGATCTCCGCGGGCGCCTTCGTCGGCTCGCTGCTCGGTGTCACGGCGCTCATCGCACTGCCGATCCTCGTCTCCGGCGCGGTCGCGCCGTACGCGCTGCGCCTCGCGGTCGCCGACGTCTCCGAGGCGGGCACGGTCTCCGGGCGCCTCTATGCGATCTCGACGGTCGGCAGCCTGCTGGGCACGTTCACCTCGGCGCTGCTGTTCATCCCGCTGATCGGAACGCGCAGGACGTTCGTCCTCTTCGGCCTCGTGCTCGTCGTGATCGCAGCGGTCGGCCTCGCGCGCTCGCGGTTCGTGCTCGCTCCCGCCGCGTTGGCGGTGCTGCTCGTGCTGCCCGTGGGGACGATCAAGGGCACCACCAACGCCGGCGCGCGCGTCATCCACGAGGTCGACACCGAGTACCAGTACGCGCGCGTCGTGGAGGACCTCGACGGGACGCGCACGCTGGAGCTCAACGAGGGCCAGGCCGTGCACTCGGTGCGCCGGCCCGGCAGCTATCTGACCGACAACATCTGGGACGAGTACATGATCGTTCCGTTCGCCGCCCAGGCCCAGCCGCCGCGTCAGATCGCGATCCTCGGCAACGCCGCCGGCACGACCGCGCGCGCCTACGGGCACTACTTCCCCGACACGAAGATCGACGGCGTCGAGATCGACGGCGAGCTGACCGAGATCGGTCGCGAGTACTTCGACATGCGGGCGCCGGGCCTGACGACGCACACCGCCGACGCGCGACCCTTCCTGCGCCGCACCGACAAGAAGTACGACGCGATCTTCGTCGACGCCTACCGCCAGCCGTACATCCCGTTCTACCTCGCCACGAGGGAGTTCTTCGAGCTCGCGCGCGACCGCCTGGCGCCGGGTGGCGTCGTCGTCGTCAACGCCGGGCACCCGGAGAACTCCGACAAGCTCGAGCAGGTGCTGGGCGCGACGATGGCGGCCGTCTTCCCGACGGTCATCCGTGACCCGTCGGAGCCCGTCAACACGCTGCTGCTCGGCACGATGGGCAAGGCATCGGCGCGGCAGCTGCGAGCGGCCGCGCCGACGCTGCCCGAGGACCTGCGGCCACTTGCCCTGCAAGCCGCGGCACGTGTCGAACCGCGCCTGCCCGGTGGCCGCGTCTACACCGACGACGTCGCGCCGGTGGAATGGCTGATCGACTCGTCGATCGTCGAGGTCGCCGCCGACGGCGAGCGCTGAGCATGGACTCCATCTCCTTCTTCAGCCTGGTCGCGATCGTCGTGGGCTACAGCGTGCTCTTCGCGCTGTGGTGGTTCGTGTTTCGCGGCCGCGGCGACGGCTGACGCGCTACAGCTCCAGCGAGGCCATCGCCTCCTGCGGGTAGCGCCCACCGGCGGCCGCCCCGACCGGCGCGGACTCGTCGAGCGCCGCGAGGTGGTCGGCGGTCAGCGCGATGTCGGCGGCCTCGGCGTTCTCCTCGACGTACGTGCGGCGCTTGGTGCCGGGAATCGGCACGACATCCTCGCCCTGGTGCAGCAGCCAGGCGAGCGCGATCTGAACGGGGGTGCAGCCGACGTCGTGGGCGACCTCGCTCACGCGCCGCACGATCGTGAGGTTCAGCTCGAGGTTGTCGCCCTGAAAGCGCGGGTTGTTGCGGCGGAAGTCGTTCTCTGAGAGGTCGTTGATCGACGTGTAGCGACCGGTGAGAAAGCCCCGGCCGATGGGGCTGTAGGGCACGATCCCGACGCCGAGCTCGCGTGCTGCCGGCACGATCTCCGCCTCGATGCCCCGCGTCCACAGCGACCACTCGCTCTGCAGCGCGGTGATCGGATGCACGGCGCAGGCGGCGCGCAGCGTGTCAGCATTGACCTCGCTGAGGCCGAGGTGGCGCACCTTGCCCTCGCTGACGAGCTCGGCCATGCCGCCGACGGTCTCCTCGATCGGCACGTCGGGGTTGCGGCGGTGCATGTAGTAGAGGTCGATGTGATCGACGCCGAGGCGTCGCAGGGAGGCCTCGCACGCCCGCTTGGCGTAGTCGGGACTCGAGTCGATGCGCCGCTGGCCGTCCTCGCGCACGATGCCGAACTTCGTCGCGAGCACGACGTCGTCGCGGCGGTCGGCGATCGCCGTGCCGACGAGCAGCTCGTTGGTGTGCGGCCCGTACATGTCGGCGGTGTCCAGCAGGGTCACGCCGAGCGACAGGGCGCGGTGGATCGTCGCGATCGATTCGGACTCGTCGGCCGGGCCGTAGAACTCGGACATGCCCATGCATCCGAGCCCGAGAGCTGAGACGTCGAGGCCTTCGCGGCCGAGGGTGCGACGGTTCATGAGATCCCCTGTCGTTGGAGTCCCCTTCGAGGCTACGAGGTCACCCGCGTCGCGCGGTGCGGTAGGGTTCTGCGCAGCCGATCGGCCTGGTTGCGCGGAGTTTGCCGCGATCGGGCTGGCACGTCAGATGGCAGTTGCGCTCTCGCGTCGCCGCTCTGCGACGCCGACGCCACCGAACACTGACACGACCCGCGACCGCGCGAAGCGGTCGCCACGACCTTTACACCCCGGCGTCGCCAAGACGGCGTCGGCCCCGACCGCGGGCGGATTCGCCGCGCCGCGCAACCGTCCGAGGCATACATGCAATCCAGCTTCTCCCTGCCGGCACGACGCCGGCTGCCGCGCCCGAGCCTTCCACCGCCCAACGTGCTGCGCGTGGAACTGCTCGCGGGGCTCGTCGTTGCCCTGGCCTTGATCCCCGAGGCGATCTCCTTCTCGATCATCGCCGGGGTGGACCCGAAGGTCGGGCTCTACGCGTCCTTCACGATGGCCGTGGCGATCTCCTTCAGCGGCGGCCGGCCCGCCATGATCTCCGCGGCGACGGGAGCGATGGCGCTCGTCGTCGTCTCCCTGGTGGCAGACCACGGGGTCGAGTACCTGCTTGCCGCCACGATCCTCGCGGGCGTGATACAGGTCGTGCTGGCCAGGCTGGGCGTGGCCAAGCTCATGCGCTTCGTCCCGCGTTCGGTGATGACGGGGTTCGTCAACGCGCTGGCAATCCTGATCCTGCTGGCGCAGCTACCCCACCTCGCCGGCGGCAACCCCGCCGTCCTGGTGCTCATCGCAGCGGGCCTGGCGATGATCGTGCTGCTGCCGCGCATGACGACCGCGATCCCAGCGCCACTCGTTGCGATCGTGGCACTGACGATCCTCACCGTCGCCGCCGGCATCGCGGTGCCGACCGTCGGCGACGAGGGCGAGCTGCCCGGCACGCTGCCGCTGCTCGGCATCCCGGCGATCCCGCTGAGCTTCGACACGCTCGCGATCATCGCGCCGTACTCGCTGACGCTCGCCGCGGTCGGCCTGCTGGAGTCGCTGCTGACCGCCAAGCTCGTCGACGACATCACCGAGACGCGCTCAGACAAGGATCGCGAGGCGCAGGGGCAGGGCATCTCCAACGTCATCACGGGCTTCTTCGGCGGCATGGCCGGCTGCGCGATGATCGGCCAGACGATGATCAACGTGCGCACAAGCGGTGCGCGCACGCGGCTGTCGACCTTCAGTGCGGGGGTGTTTCTCATCGTCCTGATCGTCGGCCTCGGCAGCCTCGTGGCCGTGATCCCGATGGCGGCCCTCGTCGCCGTGATGGTGCTCGTCGCCGTGTCGACGTTCGACTGGCACAGCATCCAGCCGGCGACGCTGCGCCGGATGCCGGCCGGCGAGACGCTGATCATGGCCGTGACCGTCGCAGGCACCGTCGCGACGCACAACCTCGCGATCGGCGTCGGCGTCGGCGTGCTCACGGCGATGGCGCTCTTCGCCCGCCGCGTCGCACACCTCGTCGAGGTCGACCGCGTGCTGGATCCCGACGGCACGAGTTGCATCTACGCTGTGACCGGCGAGCTGTTCTTCGCCTCTGACGGGGAGTTCATCGAAGCCTTCGACTTCGCCAACGACCCGCAACGCGTCATCATCGACCTGTCCCGTGCTCACATATGGGACGCGTCGGCCGTCGCCGCACTGGACGCGATCGAGACCCACTACGCCCGTCACGACGTCGAGGTAGAGATCACAGGACTCAACGACTCAAGCCACGAACTGCACAAGGCGCTCTCCGGCCAGCTCGAACCCGCGCACTGAAACCGGACCATTTCCGCGCCACAGACCAACACCAACAAGGAGCACCGGCATGGCCTCCAGCGGCAAGAAGAAGACCACGATGGCAAAGCTCAATCGCGAGGCCAAGATGCGCGAGAAGCGCCTGGACAAGCAGGCTCGCAAGGAAGCACGCAAGTACGCCGCCGCTCACCCGGAGGAGGCCGCCGCCGCGGCCGCCGCCGCGCAGGTTGACGAGAACGGCGATCCCGTCGCGCCCGACGCCGAGCAGGCCGCGTCCGAGGCGGACGCTCCGGCGCTCGTCGACTCCTCGCCGCGCTGACGCGGGGGCGGGTCAGCTACGACTTCGGCGGGAGACTGTCACGCCGTGTCCGCGATCCACGAGGTCCAGGGCAGTGCCGCCCCCGCACCGGCGAGCCCGTCGACGTCATCTACCCGTGGGATCGTCGCGACGATGACGGAGCCCAGGTGCGCGATGGTGTCGCGGTTGGAGCGCTGCATGACGCTTGGCCGTCGGGGCCAGGGGGTCAGCACGGCCGCGCGCACATCCAGGCCCGCGGTGCGCGCCGCCTCGATCGTCAGCAGGGTGTGATTGATCGTCCCGAGGCCTGGGCGAGCCGCGATGACCAGCGGCAGGCCGAGCGCCACGGCGAGATCGCGGACGCTGTGCTCGGCATTCAACGGGACCAGCAGACCGCCGACGCCCTCGACGACCAGCATGTCGGCGCCGCGCGCGGCGCGGTGGGCGGCGGCGACGAGCGCGCCGAGGTCGATCTGGACCCCGGCCAGCTCGGCCGCGAGATGGGGGGAGACCGCGGGGGCGAAGGTCCGCGCGCAGACGTCATGCGCGCGCGCGCCGGTGACGGCCGCCAGCAGCTGGTGATCGGGCGGCCAACGGGAGTCGCCGGACGGCTCGGCGACACCGGTGACGACCGGCTTGAAGGCCGCCACCCGTTCTCCCGCTGCCGCCATCGCCGCGCAGAGCGCGGCGGCGACGATCGTCTTGCCGGCGCCGGTGTCGGTTCCGGTGACGAAGCAGCCGCGAAGCGCCACGAGCGCCGGCTACTCGGCGCGCGATGCCCGGCGGACCGTGACCGGCAGGGTGTCGGGTGCTTCGGCGTCGAACAGCGCGTTGGCCCGTGCGTCCGCCGCCTGCAGTGCCTCGTGGGCAACCGCCACGGGCATCGCCGTCGCTGGCCGGAAGCCCGCTTTCAGCGCGGCGCGGCCGATCACGCGTGCGGCGTCGCGCAGCTCGTCCTTGGTGTGCGTCGACATCACCGCCAGGCGCAGGCGTGACGTGCCGTCGGGCACCGTCGGTGGGCGGATCGCCTGTGCGAACACGCCGCGTTCGAGCGCCGCTTCGCACACGCGCAGCGCCGTCGCCGGGTCGCCGACGATCAGCGGCACGATCTGCGCCGTCGAGCCCGAGACGTCGAAGCCTTCGCGGCACAGCTCGCCGCGCAGCACCTCGGCGTTGGCCTGCAGGCGCTCGACGCGCCGCGGCTGCTCGCAGAGCACCTCCAGCGCGGCGATCGCCGCGGCCACGGCGGGCGGGGGAGGCGCGGTGGAGAAGATCAGCGATCGGGCGGTGTTGGTCAGCAGCTGTGCGACCTCGGCGTCACAGGCGGCAAACGCGCCGTAGGAGCCCAGCGCCTTGCCGAGGGTGCCGACGACGACGTCGACCTCGCGTTCCAGGCCGGCTTCGGCGACCGCCCCGCGGCCGCCCTCGCCTCGGCAGCCGGTCGCGTGCGCCTCGTCGACGACGACCCGAACGCCATAGCGCTGCGCGAGATCGCAGATGTCCTCCAGCGGCGCGAGGTCGCCGTCCATCGAGAAGACCGACTCCGTGACGATCAGCGCCGCGCGGGGGCCGGCCTGCGCGAGTCCCCAGGCGAGGTGCTCCATGTCGTTGTGGTGAAAGACGAAGACCTCGGCGCGTGACAGGCGGCAGCCGTCGATGATCGACGCGTGGTTGAGCTCGTCGGAGAAGACGATGTCGCCCGGACCGGCGAACGCGCCGATCACGCCGAGGTTCGCCAGATAGCCCGATCCGAACAGCAGCGCCGATTCGGTGCCCTTGAAGGCGGCCAGCCGCTGCTCGAGGCGGCTGTGGACCGTCATCGTCCCCGAGACCAGGCGCGACGCCCCGGCGCCGACGCCCCAGCGCATCGCGGCTTCGGCGGCCGCCTCGCGAACGCGAGGATGGTCGGCGAGGCCGAGGTAGTTGTTGGAGCACAGCAGCAGCACCGGCCGCCCGTCCAGCACGACGTTCGGGCCCTGCGGTCCGCTGACCAGCCGCGTCCGTCGATAGAGGCCGAGCTCCCGCAGCTCCGACAGCCTGGCCTGGATCTCGGTCATGCTGGCATCAGCTTGGAAGGGACGCTCAGCGCACCGCGGTCGAGGCCGCGTTGGGAGCGCCGTCGGGGCGCTCGGGGACATGACGTTTGCGTGAGAAGCGCAGCTGCTTGGACGGATCCCACATCCGCACCTCGATCTCGAACGGGGTGTGGCCCTCGGGCTCGAGACGTTCCGGGGTGTCGCCCTCCAGCCAGCCGCTGCGGTTGTCCGGGCGCGGGTTTGACGCGTTGTCCTCCTGGCGAGCGACGTTCAGCCCGAGGTTCTCGAACATCGCGCGGTCCTCGTCGGGCGTGTTGCCCAGCGTCGTCAGGAAGTTGCCCATCATCACGCCGTTGATCCCGGCTCGCACGGCGAGCTGCTGAAGCTCGCCGATGTTCTCCACGCGCCCGCCGCAGAGTCGGAACAGCGCGTCGGGCAGGATCAGGCGGAAGATCGCGATCCACTTCACGGCCTCCCACGGGTCCATGTGCTCGCGGTCGCCGAACTTCGTCCCCGGACGAGGGTTCAGGAGGTTGATCGGCACCGACGTCGGGTCGATCGCCGCCAGCTCGAAGGCCATCTCGACGCGCTGCTCGCGCGTCTCGCCAAGGTTCAGGATGCCGCCGACGCAGGTCTCAAGGCCCGCCTCGCGGACCGCGTCGATCGTGCGCAGCCGGCCCTCGTAGCGGACGGTCTGCGACACCTCCGGGTAATAGGATTCGGCCGTCTCGACGTTGTGGTGCACCCGCTGGACGCCCGCCTCCTTCAGCGCCGCGGCGCGCGCGGGCGACATGTGGCCGATCGATGCGCAGCGCTTGAGGTTCGTGTGCTCGGCGACCAGGCGCGTGCCCTCCAGCACCTTCTGGAAGTCGCGCTTGGACAGGCCCTGGCCCTGGGTGACCATGCAGAAGCGGTGCGCGCCGGCCGCCTCCGCGGCGCGCGCGTGCTCGAGGATCTGCTCGGGCTCCATCATCGCGTGCAGCGGCGTCTCGGCCTCGGCGTAGCGCGACTGGGCGCAGAAGCCACAGTCCTGCGCGCAGCCGCCGGACTTCGCGTTGACGAGCGAACAGAGGTCTGTCGAGTCCTCGAAGCGATCGACGCGCACCTTCCAAGCGCGCTCGATGAGGGCCTCGATCTCGGCGTGATCTTCGATCTCGCCGAGGGCCAGCGCCTCCTCGCGAGTGATCAGGGGTGCCATCGCGCCGCAGCGTGGCAGGCGCGTCGGACGTTCAGGCGACTGGCAGGCTTCGAGCGAGGAACGCCCCCGTCAGCTCCCAGGCGCGGGCGGCGGGCTCGGGCTGGGAGAACCTGGGGGAGAAGCTGTTGTCGAAGGCATGCCCGGCACCCTTGTGGACGTGGCACTCGATCGTGTCGCGACCGGCGGCCATCGCGGCGACCGCGTCGATGCCCTCGCGCCCGATGAACTCGTCGGCGCCGCCGAAGTGCAGCAGGACCGGGCAGGCGATGTCCGAGACGGCGTCGAGCGCGCCCGCGATCCCCGAGCCGTAGTAGCAGACCGCGGCATCCGGATCGGCCTGCGCGGCGACCTTCCACGCGATCGTGCCACCCAGGCAGAAGCCGAACACGCCCGCGGGACCGGCCACCTCGGGCAGGCCGCGCAGCACGGCCAGCGCCGAGGTCGCATCCCGCACCGCCAGATCACCGTCCAGCCGCTGCGAGGCGGCCATCCCGCCTCGCAGGTCGCCGCTGCTCAGGGCGAGGCCCGGCTGCACCCGCCAGTACAGATCCGGCGCGAGGACGACGTATCCAGCCTCCGCGAGGCGCCGCGCCGCGTCCTTGATGTACTCGTTGACCCCGAAGATCTCCTGCAGCAGCACGAGTCCCGGACCGCTGCCGGCTGCGGGGATCGCGACGTGGGCGGCGAAGCCGGGCTCGATGTGCTCGGTGCGGGCGGTCACCATGGCAGCGATCGTAGTCCGGGCGGTCACAGCTCGACGACGAGGGGAGCGTGATCGGAGGGCTTGGTCCCCTTGCGAAAGTCTCGTGCGATCCCGCACGCGGTCAGCGTCCCCGCAGCACGTGCGCTGAGCAGCGCGAGGTCGATCCTCAGGCCCATGCCGCGATGAAAGTGGCCTTGGCGGTAGTCCCACCACGTGTAGTGCACATCGTCGGGATGCAGCTCGCGGTAGGCGTCGACGAGCTCACCGGCCTCGAGGATCGCCTCGACTCGCCGGCGCTCCTCGGGCTGGACGTGCGTCGAGCCCTCGAACGCGGCGACGTCGTAGACGTCGATGTCCGCGGGCGCGACGTTGAAGTCGCCGGCGATCAGCATCGGCTCGTCGGATGAGCGCAGCTGCCCGGCGCGCTCGGCGATGGCGTCGAGGAAGGCGAGCTTCTCGTCATACGTGGGCGAGTCGACCTCGCGGCCGTTGGGGACGTAGACGCTCGCGACGCGCATCCCGCTGACCGTCGCCTCGACCCAGCGCGCCTCGTCCTCGCGCAGCTCGCCGGAAAGCCCGCTGACCGCGTCGGCGATCGGCCCGACCTCGTGCCGCGCCAGGATCGCCACGCCCGCCCAGCGGCCGGCGGAGTGATGAACGGCGTCATAGCCGGCGGCCGCCAGCTCGTCAGCCGGGAAGGCCGCGGCCTCGGTCTTGGTCTCCTGCATACAGACGACGTCGGGCTCAAGCGCGGCGAGCAGCTCCAGCACGCGCGGCATGCGCACCTTCAGCGAGTTGACGTTCCAGGTGACGACCTTCATCGCCGGCGAAGGCTACGCCGCGGTGGCGTCGACCGGGCGCTTCGGGCACCATCTGGGCATGGGCCGCGAACGCACCGCCGCCGAGATCGCCGCGTGGAAGGCGGGAGACGTTGAGCGCAACGAGCGCGCTCGCATCGAGCGCCTGCGTCGCGACGGTGCGCGCAGCCCAAGCGAGAACCTCGCGGAGGGGTTGGTGCTGAGCCGGTTTGCTCAGCGATTCGCGGCCGCAGCGAAGAAGCCGAAAGCGTGAGCACGCCGATCGACCCCGAGGAGCTACTGCGGAAGTTCTCCGAGGCGAGCCTGCGCTATGTCGCGGTGGGCGGTTTGGCCGTCAATGCCTATGGCTTCATTCGTGCGACGAAGGACATCGACATCTGCCCTGACCCCGAACGGGGCAATCTCCAGCGCCTCGCCAGCCTGCTGATCGATCTCGACGTGGAGCAGATCGGGACCGAGGACTTCGACGATGCTGAGATGCCGTTCGATCCGAAGAGCGTCGAGGACCTCGCGCAGGGCGGGAACTTCAGGCTCCGGACGCGACTGGGGGATCTCGACGTGATGCAGTGGTTGTCCGGCATTCCCGGCGACCGTGCCTATCCGGTGCTTGCCCCGGATGCGATGGTCGTCGAAATGGAGGGATTGAGCGTCCCCGTCTGCTCGCTTGAGCATCTTCGCGCCATGAAGCGCGCCGCCGGACGTCCTCAGGACATCGAGGATCTCCGGCGCCTCTCCCTGTTACACGGCGACGACGCCGGCTGACTACTCCAGCACGACGAGCGTGTCGCCCTCGTCGACCGGCTGGCCCTCCTCGACGAGGATCTCCTTGACGGTGCCGGGATCCTCGGCCTCGACGGGCATCTCCATCTTCATCGACTCCAGGGTCACGACGGTGTCGCCCTCCTCGATCACGTCACCGACCTTGCACTCGACCTTCCACACGATGCCCGTGATGTGGGCCTGGACTTCAACCACGGTTCCCCTCCTGGTCGACGGCTTCAGACGGCTGCCGCGGCAGCCTAGCCGCCGCCCTGGACGGTGCGATGCCGCGCACGTCTGGCAGACTCGCCGCGGCGATGGCCAGCGACACGATCATCATCGTCACCGCGCACGAGGAGGCCGACCGGCTGCCCGACACCCTCGCCGCGCTTGGCTCCGCGTTTCCGGGGGCGCACGTCGTCGTGGCCGACGACGGCTCGGCCGACGATACGTCGAGCGTCGCTGCCGCGGGCGGGGCGGACGTCGTGCGCAGCGAGCGCACGATCGGCAAGGGCGGGGCGGCGACGCTTGCCGCACGCACCGTGCTCGGCCGCGCCCTGGAGTCCGACCCGCCGGTCTTCGTGCTGTGCGACGGGGATCTCGCCGGCAGCGCCGCCCAGCTTCCGGCCCTCGCCGATGCGGTGCGAGCGGGACGCTGCGATCTCGCGATCGCGGTCTTCAGCTCACGCGTGGGAGGCGGGTTCGGCCTCGCGGTCGGCTTCGCGCACCGGGCGATCCGCAACCTGACCGGGCTGGACATGCGCGCGCCGATCTCCGGCCAGCGCGCGCTGAGTGGCCCGGCGTTCGCAACCGTCGTCCCGTTCGCCGCCCGCTTTGGCATGGAGATCGGGATGACCGTGGACGCGTCGCGCGCCGGCTTTACGATCGAGGAGGTGCAGCTGGACCTCGCGCACCGCTCGACGGGCAGGACGTGGCGCGGCTTCGCGCACCGCGGCCGGCAGCTCGCGGACTTCGTGGCGGTCTATCTCAGCCGGCGCTGAGGAGATGGAGACCGCGCAGACGATCGCCGCGCTGTACGCCGAGAGCACCGCCGGCGACGAGCCCGATCGCGCGTACGTCGAGCAGCTGCTGGCCGTGCTGCAGCATGGGGAGGAGGTGCTGTTCTGCTGTGGCTGGCCCGACAACGGCGAGAAGTGGGGCCCGATCGCGCAGCTCACCGTCACCTCGCGACGGATCCTCGACCAGCGCACGATCGGCGAGGGCGTCAGCGCCCCGATCCGCGAGATCGACCTTGCCGCGGTGATCCGGGCCACCGACAGGGGGCGGGCCTCCGTGCCGATGTTCACGACGCGTGCGCTCGTCGTGGAGCTCACCGGCGGGGGAGAGCTCGTGTGGGAGTTCCTGACCAACCACCAGGTCGGGCCCGCGGCGGAGGCGATCGCCACGGCGCTGGAGGCGTGCTGACGGTGTGTCGAGGTTGCGCGCCGAAGGTTTGGACGACGGTCGAATGGTGTGCCCGTGCAGCGGGGCTACCGTGAATGCCAGCACCGCAGGCGGTCTTTCCCGTCGCCGGCGGAGCAGTGGCAATGCGGGCGCGCGTTCTGACCCGACGCGCGCGCGCAACCGTCCCTGGATCGCGAAGGCGACAGGTCGGGACCGGCTCCTCCCGGTCCCGGCCTGTTCCTCCGCCGCTGCGGATAGCGTCCAGATCGTGATCCTCGCGATCGACCAGGGCACGACGGGCACGACGTGCCTCGTCTTCGACGCCGAGGCGCAGCTCGCGGGTCGCGGCTATCGCGAGTTCGAGCAGCACTTCCCGCGACCCGGCTGGGTCGAGCACGACGCCGCGCAGATCTGGGACGTCACCCAAGCCGTCGCGCTTGAAGCACTCGACGACGCCGGCGCCGGGCCGGGCGATCTCCACGCGATCGGGATCACCAACCAGCGAGAGACCGTCTGCGTCTGGGATCCCCGCACGGGCGAGCCGCTGCACCGCGCCCTGGTCTGGCAGGACCGTCGCACAGCAGCGCGCTGCGACGAGCTGCGCGACGCCGGTCGCGAGCCGCTCGTGCGCACGCGCACCGGGCTCGTGCTCGATCCGTACTTCAGCGCCACGAAGATCGAGTGGCTGCTTGGCAACGTCGACGGGCTGCGCGAGCGCGCCGAGCAGGGACACGCGTGCTTCGGGACGATCGACGCGTGGCTGGTGTTCAAGCTCACCGGCGAGCACCGCACCGACGTCTCCAACGCCTCGCGCACGATGCTCTACGACATCGTCGGCGGCGACTGGGACGACGAGCTGCTGGCGCTGTTCGGCGACATTCCGCGCGCGAGCCTGCCCGAAGTGCTGCCGAGCATCGGCGAGTTCGGCACCGTGCGCGACGGGGCGCTCGGCGAGGGCCATGACGGCGTGCCGGTGTGCGGCATCGCCGGCGACCAGCAGGCGGCGCTCTACGGCCAGGGCTGTCTTGATCCGGGCCTGGGCAAGAACACCTACGGCACCGGGTCCTTCGTGCTGCTCAACGCCGGCGACGAGGCACCCACGGCGCCGCCCGGCCTCCTGGCGACGGTCGCATGGGGGATCGCCGACCGCACGACCTACGCGCTGGAGGCCGCGATCTTCGTCACCGGCGCCGCGGTGCAATGGCTGCGCGACGGCCTCGGCGTCATCGAGCGCGCGTCGGACACCGAGGCGCTCGCGGCCTCACTGGACGGCAACGACGGCGTGTACTTCGTCCCGGCGCTCACCGGCCTCGGATCGCCGCACTGGGATCCCTACGCGCGCGGCACGATCGTCGGCCTCACGCGCGGCAGCACGCGCGCGCACCTCGCGCGCGCCACACTGGAGGCGATCGCATTGCAGACCGTTGACGCCGTGCGCGCGATGGAGCAGGCATCCGGCCAGCCACTGCAGGAGCTTCGCGCGGACGGCGGCGCGACCGTCAACGGCTGGCTGATGCAGTTTCAGGCCGACGTCCTCGGCGTGCCGATCGCGGTCGCGCAGATCGCCGAGACGACCGCGCTCGGCGCCGCGCTGCTCGCCGGCGTCGGCAGTGGAGCTTGGACGCAATCCGACGTGGCATCGAGGGAGGGAGAGCGAGCCCGCTACGAGCCGCGCATGGGAGCCGGCGAACGCTCCGCGCTCATCGACGACTGGCAGCGCGCCGTGCAGCGTGCCCGCGGGTGGGCACGGGGGTAAGGTTTCGGGTATGTCGAGGTTGCGTCGCAGCGAGCAGTTCGTCGGTGTCACGGACGCCTCGCACCGCGACCCGAGACCGGCCGAGCACTTCGACGCCTTTCACCAGCGCACGCGCGAGCGCGAGCCCGACGCCGTCTACGAGGCCGTGCGCGTGCTCACGACGCTGTGGGCGTTCACGTTCTTCCGTGCCCGCTCGATCTCCAGCGAGAAGGTGCCGCAGTCGGGGCCGGTGATCCTCGCGCCCAACCACGGCTCGTTCATGGACCACTTCCTGCTCGCGGCGTTCATCAGGCGCAAGATCAGCTTCATGGCTAAGTCGCAGCTCTTCCAGCCGCCCGCGCAGTGGATTTACACCCACGGCGGCGTGTTCCCGCTGCGCCGCGGCCACCGCGACGAGGAGGCGTTCGTCACCGCGCGTGCCGTCCTTCGGCGCGGCGGCACGGTCGCGATGTACTGCGAGGGCTCGCGCTCGCGCGACGGCAAGCTCAACGAGCGCCCCAAGCCCGGCATCGGCCGCCTAGCCCTGGAGACCGGCGCGGCCGTCGTGCCGGTCGCGATCCATGGCTCCTCGAAGGTGCGCAATTGGCGCAAGGGCGAGTTTCCGAAGGTCACGGTCCAGTACGGCGATCCAATTCGCTGGGAGCCCGTCGACGCGCCCACCCGCGACCAGCAGATGGCCGTCGCCGAGGAGATCTTCGGCGACATCAAGGTCCTCTTCGCGGGCCTGGAGTCACTCGGACGCAAGGGTGTCCTGGCGCGCGTGCGCGAGCAGCGACGGCTCGAGCGCCGGCGCGGCAAGAAGCGCGCTGCCACCGTGTAGCGCATCGACGCCACCTCCAGACGATCGGGCTCGCCGCGGCATCGCGCTCGCCCCGCATGCCCGGCCCGGTCGCGCCCCGCGGGGACGAAGCCGAGCGCCATCAACGGCGACCAGATCAGCGCCGGACGCTCTCGCAGTTGGCCGCGACGATGTCGATTGCTTCGGCGAAGGCGACGTCGTTGCCGTCGCCGCAGTCGATGCGGTCGACGGAACCGTCGATCGCGTTGATGCGATCGTCGCCCTCGTCACCGGTGATGATGTCTGAGTCCAGGCCACCGAAGATGCGGTCGTTGCCGGGCCCGCCGGAGATCGTGTCGTTGCCCCGGTCGCCGTTGAGGAAGTCGTCGCCCTCGTTGCCCAGCACGGTGTCGTCGTCCTGGCGCCCGTACATCTCGTCGTTGCCAAGGCCCCCGTGCAGGACGTCGTCGCCGTTCTCGCCGTCGACGTAGTCGTCGCCCCCGTTGCCGAACAGCTCGTCGTTGCCGTCGGCGCCGAAGATCGAGTCCTTGCCGTCGGTCCCGGTGAGCCGGTCATTGCCCGCGGTGCCGGGGATGATCTTCGAGGTCGGCGGAGCGTCCGTCGATGGCTCCGGCGGGGCCTGGATGACCGTCTCGCAGCTGCGCAGGCGGTCGCGCGACGGGGCCGTGTTCTCGACGTAGACCGTATCGCGGCCCGACCCGCAGTTCACGTCATCCGCGTCGCCGTCGGCGACGCGGATGACGTCGTTGCCCGAGCCGCCGAGGATCGTGTCCTCGCCGGGTCCGCCGACGATCTCGTCGTTGCCGGTGGACGTCGAGATGTAGTCGTCGCCGCTACCGCCGTCGACGACATCGTTGCCCGAGGACGTGAGGATCCGGTCGCGCCCGGCGTCGCCGCGAACGACGTCGTTGCCCTCGCGCGAGAAGATGCGGTCGCCGGCGGTACCGCCGTCGATGGTGTCGTCGCCCGGACCGCCGTCGATCTTCTCGCTGCCCGGACCGCCGCGCAGCGTGTCGTTGCCCGCGCCCCCGTCGAGGTTGTCGCTCCCGCGGAAGCCGTCGATGAAGTCGTTTCCGGGACCGCCGTCCAGCAGCGTGTCGTTGCCGAGGCCGCTCTCGATGATCTTGTCGTCGCCGGGACCGCCGTAGGCGACGTCGTCGCCGTCGCCGGGATCGAGGAAGTCGTTGTCGCCGCCGCCCTCCAGCTCGTCGTTGCCCGTGCCGCCGAACAGGCCGTCGGATCCCGCCCCGCCGAGCAGCGAGTCGTTGCCGGCGCCGCCGCTGAGCCGGTCGTTGCCGTCGCCGCCGTCCATCAGGTCGCTGGAGCCGCCGCCGCTGAGCACGTCGTTTCCGGCGCCACCGAACAGGCTGTCGCGACGTCGCCCGCCACGCAGCAGGTCGTCGCCGCCCAGGCCGAAGATGCTGTCACGCCCGCGCGAGCCCGTGATCTGATCGGGGCCCTCGGTGCCGACCTTGACGGCGAGGCCGGGCTGCGCTGCCAGCGCCCGCGGATGGCGGCGCTTGCCCAGGCGCTGCACGCCGAGGCGCCTGTAGCTGAGCGTCGAGATCACCGAGACGGTCCCGGAGCCGCGGTCTGCGATGTACAGACGGGGACCTGAGTCGGCGTAGGCCGGTGCACCCGGGCCCGTCCCCGTGCGCAGGCGCTTGACGAGGCGTTCGGTGTTGAGGCTGGCCACCGCGGCCACGCGCTCGCCGCGATTGGCGCCGACGACCGCGCGGGTTCCGGTGGGCGAGATCGTCAACGACGCGCCGACGCCGCGCTTGAGGTTGATCTTCGCCCGCCGCCGGCCGGTGATGCGATCCAGCCCGTGCAGGTAGCCGTTGGTGGTGCTCACCCACACCAGGCGGCCCGAGCGGGGGAACGCCACGCCGCCGGGCGACGCGCCCTTCTTCGTGCGCCGGATCAGCCGCTTGCCCTCGACGTCGACGAGCCCGACGCGGCGGCCCAGGACGACCGCGGCCCGCAGCCCGTCCGAGGAGATCGCGAGGTCGCCCGGCTTTGCGCCCTTGAGGTTGACCCCGCCGGTCCTCGTCATCGTCGCCGTCTGCACGATGTCGATCGCTCCGCGCCGCGCCGCCAGCAGCCGGGTGCCGTCGCGCGACAGCGCCAGCGAGCTGATCGGGCGGCGCAGCGTGACGGCTGCGGCGATCTCGCGCGTCGCGAGATCGAGCGCCACCACGCGCCGCCCGCTGGCGACGTACGCGCGCGAGCCGTCGGGCGCCGCGGCGACCGCGCGCGTCGGCGCGCCGAGATCCAGGCGCGCGACGACCTTGTCGGCGGGAACGTCGGTGAGGATCAGCTCGTTCGTGCCGGTCGCGACGACGATCGCGCGAGCGTCGGCGGCGGTCGCGACCGCCAGCGTGACACCGGCGGTGGCCAGCAGCAGCGTGATCGGGTGACGGAGCATGTCCGACCCACAACGCCTGCGAGGTGCCGAGGTTGCGCCGCGGTCGGGCGCTCAGGCGTAGGTGGGCTCCAGCGCCGGCCAATGCTGCGCGTCGTGGCCGCAGATGACGACGGCGTCCGGCGTGCGGCCGACGTAGTCGCGCAGCGCCGCGAGCGAGCGGAGATAGAGCGGCTCGTCGGCGAGGAAGATCGGGACGAGGTCGTCGTCGATCGCGCGGCGGATGTAGGCGGCGTCGCCGGTCAGCAGGAGCGTGCGATCCTCCAGCGCCAGCAGGACGGATTGGTGGCCGAGGGTGTGGCCGGGCGTGGAGAGCAGCAGCACCGAGCCGTCGCCGAAGAGGTCCAGCGTCCGCTCGAATCCGGCACGCGCGCAGGCGTCGGGACCGCGGTGGTCGACGGTGCGCCAATCCCATGGCTGGTCGAAGTGCTCGTGGCGGTAGCCCTCGGCGAACCCGCCCGCGCAGGCTGCGCGCCACTCCGCCTCGTCGACGACGAACGTCGCGTGTGGGAACTGCGATGCGCCGCTTGCGTGGTCGTTGTGCAGGTGGGTCATGACGACCGTGGAGATCTGCTCGGGCTCGATGCCAAGCGCGCGCAGTCGTTCGGGCGCCGACTCGCCCGCGCCCTGGCGGGCGGGCAGGAGCCACGCCTGGCGGCGGCCGAGGCTGGTGCGCGCGCCGTCCTGGACGGAGGCGTGAAATCCGGTGTCGATCAGCAACCGGCCCGCGGTGGGGTGCTCGACGAGGAAGACCGGGACCGGCACCCAGCTCCAGCGCGAGCGCGGGGTCGTCAGGCCGATGCCGCGCAACCGCGACAGCGGCCCACTCGGGCGATCCAGGGCGCGCGGCGGGAGCAGGACCTCACCGCAGCGCAACGGCCGGACCCGCACGGTCGCGCCGTCGCGGCGGCCGGGCAGCGGGAGGCGGGCCGGCTCGGGCTGTGTCAAGACCGCCATCGCGATCGCAGGCTATCCGTGACGGCGCGCGGATAGCCTGCGCCCGATGGCGCCGCTACCAGTCCCCGCGTCGACCCGCTGGCAGGGGCCGGTGCGCATCGCGGTCGCGATCTTCCTCGCCGGCGTCCTGGTCGTGTGGCTCGTCAAGCCGATCGGCAACGCGTGTCCGGATCTGAACGTGGTCGTGGCGGGCAGCAGCGCCAGCTCGTCGCCATCGTTCTCGCCGCCGCTGACGCGGACGTGCACCTACACGATCGCAGGCGGCACCAGGGCGACGGCGAGGTACGTCCCGTGGCTGGATTGGCTCGTGCTGCTGGTCGCCGCCGCGGCGGTCGCGGGCGTTGCCGGTGCCCTGTCGCCGGCCGCGCGCGGGGGCGGGGGACAGCGGCCGCCGCGCGAGGACCCGGCCGCGCGTGGAGGCGGGGGACGCCGGCCGCTGCCAGCGCGCGAGGACCACGCGCCGGCGCCATCGGGAGAGCGCGACGAGGCCGAGCGCGAGCGCGCGCGTCGCGAGCGGGCACAGCGAAACCGCCCGCGGTAGCGAGCGGCCTACGTCGCCCAGGGCACGTCGATCGAGTGCTCGTCGGGCGCGTCACGCGCGACGACGTACTCGGCGGGCTCTTCCTCCGACGGGTTCTCCAGCAGGTGCGTCTCGCGCGGAGGGACATAGGCCATGTCGCCCGGCTCAAGGCTGAAGGCGTGCTCGAGACCCTCGCCCCAGCGCACGTTCAGCCGCCCGGAGAGCATGTAGACGGCCGATTCGCAGTCGGCGTGGTAGTGCGGTCGCGACTGCGCGCCGGCCGGAACGCGGAAGACGCCCATGTAGATGTTCTCCGCACCGGTCGTCGTCGGCGATACCTCGCTGGGGCCCAGCACTCCGGGGAGGCGCACACGATCGGATCGGGACTTGACGACCTTCATGGTCGCCAAGGGTACTCTCAGATCCGATTGTCGGAAACCCGCAGGTCTGAATTCGTCAGATCGGCTCGGTTCGTCGAGCGCGCCGTCAGGTCGTCATGCCGGTCCACTGACCGCCGGTGATGTTCAGCGTCTGGCCGTGGACGAAGTTCGACCACGGCGAGCAGAGAAAGAAGACCCCGCCGGCGGCTTCCTCGGGCGTGCCCGGCCGGCCGAGCGGGATGACCATCGAGGACATCCCGCGCAGCTGCTCGGGGATCCCGAGCTGCACCGTCTCGCCCGCGATCTGCATCGTGTTCTTTTCGTCCTTGGCGGCCGTCAGGCGGGTGTCGATGAAGCCGAACGCGACCGCGTTGACGTTGATCTTGAACTGGCCCCACTCCTTGGCGAGGGTCTTCGTCAGGCCCACGACGGCGGCCTTGCCGGCGGCGTAGTTGGCCTGCCCCGCGTTGCCCATCGTGCCGGAGGTCGACGACACGTTGACGACCTTGCGAAAGACCTCGACGCCCTCCTCGCGCTCCTTCTTGGCGGGCTCGCGCAGATGCGGCGCGGCTGCCCGGCAGACGCGGAACGGGACGACCGTGTGGATGTCGAGCATCCGCTGAAACTGCTCGTCGGTCATCTTGTGCGCCATGCCGTCGATCGTGTATCCGGCGTTGTTGACGACGATGTCGAGGCGCCCCCAGGCGTCGATCGCGGCTCCGACGAGCGCGTCGCACGCCCCCGGCGCGGTCAGGTCGCCGGCGTGGACGGCCGTCTCGCCGGCGATCTGCGCGGCGGTCTGCTCAGCGAGGTCGCCGTCGAGGTCGTTGATGAGCACGCTCGCACCGTGCTCGCAGAGCAGCTGCGCGGTCGCGCGCCCGATCCCGCGCGCTGAGCCGGTGACGATCGCGACCCTGCCGTCGAGTACTCCCATATGGCGTGCGCTCCTTGGCTGTCGTTGGGGAGACCAATGATCCACAGATCATCGATGTCCCGGGGCACGCCCGATCAGCCGAACGTCAGTCTGGTCTCACCCGCCACCCCGCCGGACGGAGGACGTCAGTCCGGCGGGGCGCGATGGCGGGAGGAGGCAACAGGGCCATGGTCGCGGCTGGGCACTCAAATGTCCAAGACCGGATCTCACAACAGGTCATAAGCTGGCTGCATGAATCTGCGCCAACTGCGCTCGCTGATCGCGCTCGCCGACGAGCGTCACTTCACCCGCGCGGCTGCCCGGGAGCACATCGCCCAGCCCGCCCTGTCTCAGCAGATCCGCAGCCTCGAGGCGGAGGTCGGGCTCCCGCTCGTCGAGCGCACGACGCGCAAGGTGGACATGACCCAGGCCGGTGAGCTGCTCGTCGCGCGTGCTCGCCGCGCGCTCGCCGAGCTCGACGCCGCCGCCGCCGAGCTGCAATCGCTGGCCGGCGTGCAGACCGGCAGGCTGTCGGTCGGCGCGCTGCACACGATGGGACCGGTGGATCTCTCGCTGCTGCTGGCGACATTTCACCATCGCTACCCGGCGATCGAGCTGACGGTGCTCGAGCAATCCAGCGAGGAGCTCGCGGAGATGCTGCGCGACGACGTGATCGACCTCGCGTTCCTGTCGGTCACAGAGCGCATCCAGAGCCGCGGGCTCGTCTTCCGGCGGCTGGTCAGCGAGGAGCTCGTCGTCGCACTGCCGACCGATCACCGCCTCGCCGAGCGCGACGGGCTGCGCCTGGCCGAGCTGGCGGCGGAACCGTTCGTCAGCTTCCGCAAGGGCGCCCGGCTGCGCGAGCTGCTGGTGGGAGCCGCGGCGGACGCCGGCTTCGAGCCGAAGCTCGCGCTGGAGTCCAACGAGGTCCTGCGCATCCGCAACCTCGTGTCTCGCGGGCTCGGCGTCGCGATCCTGCCGCGCTCAGACGTCGAGCGCCCGGGGTCGCCCGTCGCCGTCTGCGACCTCGTCGAGCCACCGCTCACGCGCGACGTGACGCTGGCGTCGCGAGCCGAGCGGCGGCCGTCGCCGGCGGCCGAGGCGTTCCTCGCGATCGCGCTGGAGGAGTACGTCCCGCTAGCGTCCAACGCATGATCGCGCTCGTCACCGGAGCTTCCAGCGGCATCGGTGAGGCGACCGCGCGGCGGCTGGCTCGCGAGCCCGGCAGCGAGCTGATCCTCGTCGCGCGCCGCGAGGAGCGTTTGCGGGCGCTCGCAGCGGAGCTTGGCTGCGCGACCGCGATCGCCGCCGATCTCACCGACGACGACGCACCAGCCCGGATCGCGGCCGTCGTCGAGGCCGAGCACGGCGGGCTTGATCTGCTCGTCAACAACGCCGGCGCCGCGTGGCGGTCGACGTTCGCCGAGGGAGGATGGGACAACGTGCACCGTCACATGCGCCTGGACTTCGACGCGCAGGTGCGCCTGACCGAGGCGCTGCTGCCGCTCGTGCGCCGAAAGGCCCCGAGCGCGATCGTCAACGTGTCCAGCACCGCCGGTCGTGTCGCACGCGACGCGACAGGCGCCTACTCCGCGGCCAAGTTCGCCCTCGCCGGCTGGACGGACGCGCTGCATCTCGAGGAGGCCGCGCATGGCGTGCACGTCGGGCTCGTCCTGCCCGGGTTCGTCGCCACCGAGGGGTTCCCGCAGCGCGAGCTCGTCGATCGCCTGCTGACGCGGTGGATCGTGTCGACGCCCGAGACCGTCGCCGAAGCGATCGTCGATGCCGGGCCGGGCGGCCGTGCCGAACGCTACGTGCCCAGGCCGTATTGGATCGCCGCCGCGCTGCGCGTCTGCGCCCCGCGGCTCGTACGACGCGTCCTCGGCGGCAGCGCGGGCAAGCGCCTGGCGACGCAGACGCGGTCCGGTGAGGCGCGACGCTGACGTGGCCGCCGCATACGGCACCCTGCGCTACGACCTCGCCGACGGCGTCGCGACGATCGCGCTCGATCACCCCGCCACGCGAAATGCGCTGTCGGATGCCGTGCTCGAGGAGCTGCTGGACGCCTTCGCCACCGCGCGCGACGACGAGCGCGTGCGCTGCGTCGTGCTGGCGTCCACGCACGAGCGTGTCTTCTCAAGCGGCGGGGACCTCGCCGGCTTCGCCGATGCCGATCTGACCCTGTTTCCGCGCCTGTTCACGCTGATCGGCGAGCTCGGCAAGCCGGTGATCTGCGCCGCCGGCGGACAGGTGCTCGCCGGAGCGGTCGGCCTCGTGCTCGCATGCGATCTCGTCGTCGCCTCCGAGCGCGCGACGTTCGGCACGCCGGAGCTCGACGTCGGCCTGTTTGCGTTCATGGTGTCGGCGCTGCTGTCGCGCAACGTCGGGCGCAAGGCCTGCGCCGAGCTGCTGCTGCTCGGCGAGCGCATCGATGCGCACGAGGCGCGCCGGCTGGGGATCGTCAACCGCGTGGTGGCGGCCGAGGAGCTCGACGGCGCCGTGGCGGCATGGGCGCGGCGCCTCGCCGACCGGCCGCCGCAGATCATGCGACTCGGCAAGAATGCGCTCGTGGCCACCCAGGACATGGCGCTTGGCGACGCGCTGTCGCTGTTGCGCGAGCAGCTGGCGGCGGCGCTGCGCACCGCCGACGCTCACGAGGGCGTGGCGGCCTTCTTGGAGAAGCGGGAGCCTCGGTGGAGCGGCAGCTAAGCGGTCTGCTGTGCCGCACCTCGGACCGCACGCCCGAGGGCGCGGGCGGGGCGCGTGAGCTTGCAGAGCTGCTCGGGGCGCGGATCGTCGGGACGCCGGCCGAGCCCCGCATCGCCGGGTGGGAAGAGGACCTGCGCGACGCGCACGGCTGCCTGCTGGAGGCCGGCGGCCAGCTCGACGACGCGTGGCAGGCGGGCAGGATGCCGATCCTCGTCGCCGCGGAATGTTCGATTGCCGTGTCGACGCTGCCGATGCTCGTGCGCCGCCACCCGCAGGCGCGCGTCCTGTGGCTCGACGCCCATGCGGACTTCCACACGCCCGCGACGACCAGCAGCGGCTACCTCGCCGGGATGTGCCTCGCCGGCGCGTGTGGCCTGTGGGACACCGGCTTCGGCGCGGACGTCGACCCTCCGCGCGTGGTCATGCACGGCGTCCGCGAGGTCGAGGGCCCCGAGCGCGTCGCGCTGGACCGCGGCGGGGTGCACCTCATCCAGGATGCCTCCCAGCTGCAGGGCCTGGAGGTCTTCGTGCATCTCGATCTCGACGTCCTGGACCCCGACGTGATGCCCGCGCCGTTTCCCGTCTCGGGCGGGCTGCTGGCAGAGCAGCTGCAGGGCTTCCTCGCCCAGGCCGCCGCGACCTGCACGATCCTCGGCGCCGAGATCACCTCCTGTGCCCCTGGCCACGGTGCCCTCGTGGCCGACACGATCGCTCCGTTGCTGCGGTAGGCCGGCGTGTCGATCGACTGGGAGACGTGCGAGCTGACTGAATGCGTCGGCGTACGCGCTCCCGGGGCGCCCATGTGCATCGCTCACGGCGGCGATCCGGCGTTGCTGGACAGCGTTGCGCGGCAACTCGATTTCCGCGGAGTGACGCTGGGCGCCGGGCTGTGGGCCGAGATCCTTGATCGCGTGCCTTACGACGAGGGCAAGCCGACACTCACCGGAGCGCGGTTCGATCGTGCGGTATTCACCGATGGGGCGCCCTGCATTCTTCGACATCCAGATGGCGGACCTACCATGGACAGGATCCAGCCGCAGGTGCAGTCATGACGCACGAGGGTCCCCGCATCGAACAGCTCAGCACGCGCGAGGTCTACCGCAACGCGTGGCTGGCCCTGCGCGAGGACGAAGTCGCGTTCCCCGACGGGTCGACGGGGCTGTACTCCGTCGTGGACAAGCCGGACTTCGTCGTCGTCCTCGCCCACGAGGACGACGGCTTCTGGCTCGTGCAGCAGTATCGCTACCCGGTAGGACGTCGCTGCTGGGAGTTTCCGCAGGGCGGCTGGCCGCCGGGACATGGCGGCGGGACTCCCGCCGAGCTCGCCGCCGCGGAGCTCCGCGAGGAGACCGGGCTGCGAGCGCAAGCGCTCACGCACCTCGGCCGTCTGCATGCCGCCTACGGCTTCTGCTCACAGGGTTTCGACGTGTTTGTCGCCACCGGCCTGACGCCCGGGTCCAGCGACCCCGAGGCGACCGAATCGGACATGGTGCATGCATGGCGCAGCGAGGCCGACCTGCGGGACATGATCGGCGATGGCGAGTTCAGCGACGCCCACAGCGTCGCGGCGCTCGCCCTCTTTGATCTGCTGCGGCAGCCTCAATGACGGTCCATCCCGCCGCTGCGAGTGGCTTCACGCGAGCCGCGGATGCCTACGAACGGGGGCGACCAAGCTACCCGGCGGACGCGGTCGCAAGGCTCTCGGATCGACTGGGCTCTCGGATCGTCGATCTGGCTGCGGGAACGGGGATGCTCACCACCGCACTCGCGGCACACGGATTCGAGGTCGTCGCGGTCGAGCCGGTCGCGGCCATGCGAGCGCGGATCGCGGAGCACGAGCGCGTCCGGATCGTCGACGGCACGGCCGAGGCGATCCCGGCCGCCGACGCGAGCGCCGACGGCGTCACCGTCGCACAGGCCTTCCATTGGTTCGACGCGCCACGCGCGCTGGCCGAGATTCACCGCGTCGTGCGCCCGGACGGCGTGCTGGCGCTGCTGTGGAACCGCCGCCGGATGGAGGATCAGATCCACCGCCGCATCCACGAGCTGCTCGCGCCCCATCGCGGCGACGTCCCGACCTACGCGAGCGACGACTGGCGCACCGAGCTCGACGCCGGGACGCTGTTCGAGCCGGTGGCCGTCGAGCGGTTCGACAACGTCCAACGGCTCGACGCCGAAGGGCTCGTCGACCGCTTCGGATCGACGAGCTTCGTCGCCGCCCTCGACGAGGTACCGCGGAGTGCGCTGCACGACGCGTTCCGTGCGCTGGCCGCCGGCGGCCCGGTGACGCTGCGCTACCGCACGGAAGTCGAAATCCTTCGCCGGCGCGCATGACCGCGATCATGCGTCCATGACGGCGCACGCCCTCGCCGGTGTTCGGGTGCTCGACCTCAGCCGGCTGCTCCCCGGCGGCTTCTGCTCACTTCTGCTCGCCGACCACGGCGCCGACGTGCTGAAGGTCGAGGATCTCGGCGCCGGGGACTACATCCGCGCGTCGCCTCCGATGATCGAGGGCGTTGCGCGCAGCGCGTCGTCGGCCATGTTCCTCGCGCTGAATCGCAACAAGCGCTCCATGCGCATCGATCTCAAGCATCGGGCGGGCCGCGACGTGCTCCTGGCGCTGGCGCGCGAGCACGATGTCGTCCTGGAGTCCTTCAGGCCGGGCGTGCTCGGCCGCCTCGGCGTCGGCTACGAGGCGCTGCGAGCGGCCAATCCGCAGATCGTGCTGTGTTCGATCACCGGCTACGGTCAGCACGGGCCGCTGCGCGACCGCGCCGGACACGACCTCAACTACGTCGGTCTGGCCGGGGTGCTGGGGTTGACGGGTGCGCATGGCGGCCCGCCCATCCAGGCCGCGGCCCAGATCGCCGACCTCGGCGGCGGAGCCACGATGGCGGCGTTCGCGATCCTCGCGGCGCTGCGCGAGCGCGATCGCAGCGGCGAGGGGCAGCACATCGACGTCGCGATGACCGACGGCGCGCTCTCGTGGCTGTCGCTCGTCGCCGCGCGCCAGCTCGCCGGCGCGACCTCGCCGCGGCGCGGCGGCGAAGAGCTGGCCGGCGCGATCGCCTGCTACCGCCCGTACGAATGCAGCGACGGGGGCTGGGTCACGCTCGCCGCGCTCGAAGCGCCGTTCTGGGCGGCGTGGTGTCGCGGCGTCGGTCGCGGCGACCTGATCGAGCACCGTCGCGCCGGTCCCGGCAGCCGGGCCCAGGCGGCCGTCGAGGCGATCTTCGCGGCGCGCACGCGCGCGCAGTGGGAGCAGTTCGCCCGCGTGCACGAGTGCTGCCTGGAGCCCGTTCTGGACCTCGACGAGGTGCTCGCGTCCGAGCACGTCGCGGCGCGTGAGATGGTCGTCGCCATGGACCAGCCGGGTGCGCAACGGCCGGTGAGCCAGCTCGGATCGCCGATCAAGCTGTCGCGGACGCCCGCGGACCCACATCGACTCCCGGGACCGCAGCTCGGCGAGCACACCGAAGCGGTCCTGCGAGAAGCCGGCTATGACGAGCGTCAGATCGCCGCGTTGCTGCGCGACGGCGCCGTGGCGGGGCCCGACGTGCGGACGCCCGACTGACCGCTACGCGCCGTCCTCGTTGCGGTCCAGCACGAAGTACAACTGTTCGGCGCCCCACACATGGCGGCGGCCATCCAGGCGGAAGCCGAGCTTTCCAAGGACATTGCGCGATCGTGTGTTGGCCTCGCGCGTGATGGCGACGACACGCTGCAGCCCGAACTCGCCGAAGGCCGCTGCAAGCACCGACCGGCCGACCTCGGTCGCGTATCCGCGGCCCCAGAAGTCGCGCCCGAACGCATAGCCCAGCGAGATGTCCGGGCCGCCGGGGGAGAGGGGACAGAGACCGGCCTCGCCGATCAACAGGCCGCTCTCGCGCTCGAAGACCGGCCAGAACGAATAGCCGCCGAGCTCCTGTTGCACGATCGAGCGATCGATCGACGCGCGCGTTCCCGCGCGGTCGCGCGCCCCGCCGAGCAGGGCCATCGACGCGGGGTCGCCGTAGAGGACCGCGTGCAGCTGGTCGACATCGCCCGGCTCGTAGGCCCGCATCGCCAGGCGCGTCGTGAAGATCGGGAGCGCCACGCTCACGATCTTGACGGGTCGGACGTCGATCCGGGGACTGCCCACCCGCTGCGACCCACGGGGGCCGCAGCCGGTGGTCCTCAGGCGGTCGCTACTTCTCTTCCTTCAGATCGATCGATCCGACCTTCGTCGCGATGATCGAGGTCTCCGAGGCGCGCCACGGGATTCCGGCGCCGCACTTCAGGACGACTTCGGAGGGCGCGCCGACCGTGCGGGTCAATTGCATCCCAAGCGTGGCGGGGGTCTGGCGGTCGTTGATCGCGACCGTCTGCAGTGCGGTCGCCGTGACGCCCGCCGCATCGAGGATGCAGGTGCCGCCGACCGAGGCGTTTGCGTTGAGTAGCGCCTCGGCGACGTCCGTCTTGCCGGTGAACGCGGTGATGATGCTGTTCGCCGTGATGACGTAGGCCCCGGCGGGGATCGTCATGCTCGCCACGCGCAGCAGCTGACCAGGTGGCTGGTTCTCCGGACCGGTCTTGCGGACCATCTCGAATGCGGTCGTGTCGCTCGACGATCCCGACGTCTTCTTGCTGAAGAGGAGGCGCTGGGAGCCCTTGGAGAGCTTCTTGGAAAGGATCGTGCCGTCCTTGATGTCAACGCCGCGGATCGTGCCGTTCTTGATGTTGGAGCCCGTGATCACCGTGGCGGCAACGGCGCTTCCGGCCGAAGCGACGACCAGTGCGACGATGGACACGACGAGCGCCGGGCTGGGCCGTCGAAGCTTCATGAAGTGTGATTCCCCCTGGGTTTGGGTGCCTGCTACCAATAACACGGACCTTCGGCGCGCGATGTGGTGCCCCTGCACCGACGCCCGCCGCGCAACGTCTCAGCTCGCCCCGAGCCAGCAGTTGAGGTTCTCCGATACCGCCAAGATAGACGGTGTGCGTGACGAGATGGCGATTTCGACGCGCGATTGGGCGAGCAGCGCGGCGTCGCGCGCGGGCACAGCGGGCGCCGAACGTGATGAGGGGTAGCATCCCCCGCAGTTGACTGACCAGTCAATCCGGGAGCCTGCAACGATGCGCGCCGCCGCAGTCCAGCTGACCAGCACCTGCGATACCGACGACAACATCGAGCGCGCCGACCGCTTCACGCGCGCGGCCGTCGCCGACGGCGCACAGCTCGTGGTGCTGCCCGAGAAGTGGAGCCTGCTCGGCCACGGCAAGGACCTGCGCGCCGCGGCGCAGACGCTGGGCGGCACGGCTGTCGCCTGGGCTCGCGCGACGGCGCGCGAGCTGGGAATCGATCTCGTGGCGGGTTCGGTCTGCGAGCAGGTGCCCGGCGAGAGGCTGCTGCGCAACACGTCGCTGCACATCGGACCCGATGGCGACATCCGCGCGACCTACCGCAAGGTGCACATGTTCGACGTGACGGTCGACGGCACGACCTATCGCGAGTCCGACCACGAGCAGGCGGGCGATGAGCTCGTCGTCAGCGACGCCGCCGGAGGACTGCGACTGGGACTGTCGATCTGCTACGACGTGCGCTTCCCCGAGCTCTACCGCATCCTCGCGGTGCTGGGCGCGCGGGTGCTCACCGTGCCGGCGGCGTTCACCGTGCCGACCACGCGCGACCACTGGGAGGTCCTGCTGCGTGCGCGCGCGATCGAGAACCAGGCATTCGTGATCGCCGCCAACCAGATCGGCGAGCACGTGCCCCACGGCGACGCGGGCCCGGCGATGCGATCGGGCGGGCGCTCGATGATCGTCGACCCGTGGGGCATCGTGCTCGCGCTGAGCTCCGACCGCGAGGGACACATCGTTGCCGATCTCGACCTCGACGCTCAGCGCCGCGTGCGTGCCGAGCTGCCCGCGCTCGCCAACCGGCGGCCAGGCGCCTATCGCTGGCCTGCGGAGGTCTTGAGCTAGTGGTTCCTCCGCGCGCCAGCGGCGGCGACAAGCGGCGGATGATCCTCGACGCAGCGGTCGTCGCGTTCGCGCGACGCGGCTTTCACGCATGCCGCGTGTCGGACATCGCCGACGAGGCGAACGTCGCCTACGGTCTCGTCTACCACTACTTCCGCTCCAAGGACGAGATCCTCGACACGCTGTTTCTCGATCGCTGGAACGTCCTGCTGGCGTTCATCGCGCAGACCGCCGCCGAGCGCACGCCACCGCGCGACAAGCTGCACGCGATCGCTGCGGCGATCATCGACTTCTACCGCTACGACCCGGCGCTGATGAAGGTCATCATCGTCGAGGTCATGCGCTCGGCCAACACGTTCGGGCTGCGCCACACCGACAAGATCGCCGAGGCATACGTGTTGATCGGCGAGATCGTGGCCAGCGGGCAGGCCACCGGCTCGTTCAAGCGCGAGGTCTCGCCGCGCTTCGCCGCGCTGGCGTTCTACGGCGCCATCGAGCAGGTGCTCACGGGCTGGATCTTCGGCATGCTGCCCGAAGGCGACGAGGAGTTCGATCGCGCGAAGTCCGCGATCGTCGAGACGATCTGCGGTGGCCTGGACGACATGAGCTATCGGGCCGCTTCGGTGCGCTCGGTCTGAGAGGATGCCGGTCGTGCCTGAGAACGACATCGTCAAGCGGCTCGTCTGGTCCGGGCTGCTCGCGGGCCTCGGAGCCTTGGCCTCGATTGCCACGACGCGCGCCGCCGGACTGATTTGGCGACGCATCTACGGGGAAGACCCCCCGGAATGACCGAACGCGAGGATGCCGAGCCCGTCGAGGATTCGCCGACCGTCGGCATGCCCGCGCTGGACGACGACTCCGAGCCCGCCGTCGAAGGCGTGGCGGTCGAGCTGGCGGACGAGTCGCCGACGCCCGAACCCGAGCCCCGGCCCGAACCCGCATCTCCCGCGGTCGAGGTGCCCGCAGTGACCCCGCCGGCTGCGCCGGGGGTGCCGGTGGCCGTGCAGGCGCCGTCCTACAAGGCGGCCCCTCCGCCGGCGGCCAACCCGATCGTCGACGTGTCCGCGGCGCCGAGCGCGACGCCATCCTTCGACGGCCACGCGCACGAGCCGCCCATGAACCCCGTCGGCGAGATCGCCGCCACGCGCCCGGAGCTGCTCGTCGGAGCGGCCTTCGCCGGCGGCATCCTCGCCGCCATGATCCTGAGACGCCTTGGCAACTGACCCCGCCTCCCAGAACGTCGCGCAGACGGTGCAGGAGATCTCCGAGCGCGTCTCGCTGCTCGTGCGCGAGGAGATCGAGCTCGCCAAGGCGGAGGTCACCGAGAAGGTCACCAAGCTCATCAAGGCGATCGTCGTCGGCGTCGCGGCCGGGATCTTCGCGGTGACGGGTCTGATGTTCCTCCTGCACGGTCTCGCCTGGCTGGCGTGGTTCGTGCTGCCGGTCGGCAGCGACTCGATCTTCTGGGGGTTCTTCGTCGTCGCCGGCCTGCTGTTCTTGCTCGGCGGCTTTGCCGGCTACCTGGCCGCGCGCTTCCTCAAGGAGGGCAAGCCTCCGGTACCGGAGATGGCGATCGACGAGGCCGGCAAGATCAAGCGCACGCTGAAGTTCCGAAGGAAGCGGACCTAATGGCGGCGCGCACGCCCGAGGAGATCCGCACGTCGATTCAGGCCAACCGGCGCGCGCTTGGCGTTTCGATGGAGCATCTCCAGCAGGAGATCGAGGTGCTCACCGACTGGCGCGGACAGCTCGTCGCGCGCCAGAAGCAGGTCGTGATCGGCGCGGCCGTCGCGGGGTTCGTCATCGGCGGCGGGATCGCCGCCTTCGGCGGGCTGTTCCGCCGCAAGCGCTGAAACGCTCACAGCGCCGTCCGACCCGAGCCGTACGCTCGCGAGCGTGTCGCTGTGGGATGCCCTGACGGCCCGCCAGATCGCGCGGATTCTGTTCACGACCGCCACGCTCAGCGCGTTCTTGTACCTGCTCGTGCAGATCCGTGGGACGCTGCTGCTGCTGGCGGTCGCGATCTTCCTCGCCGTCGCCCTGGGTCCCGCGGTGGACTTCTTCGCGCGCCGGCTGCCGCGCGCCGCGGCGATCCTGCTCGTCTACGTCCTGATCCTCAGCGTGTTCTCGGGCGTGCTGGCCCTCGTCGTGCCGCCCGTCGTCAACGGCGCCAGCGATCTGTCGCGTGACGTTCCGGGCTACGTCGACGACCTGCGCAACAACGACACGATCCGCAAGTTCGACAACAAGTACGACATCACGTCCAAGCTCAGCGAGGAAGCCGCCAAGCTGCCGGAGAAGCTCGGCGACGCCGCGGGCGCGCTGCAGTCGATCGCGGCGGGCGCGGTGAACGCCGCCTTCCAGATGTTGACGATCCTGACGATGACGTTCTTCCTGCTGCTCGACGGACGGCGGATGGCCGCATTCCTGCTGCGGCGCTTCGGCGGCGATCGCGAGCAACGCCTGCGTGGCGTGTTCGGCCGGATCTACAAGTCCACGGCGGGCTATGTCTCGGGCGCCCTGACGATCACGTCGATCAACGGGATCCTGACGTTCATCGTCCTGACGATCCTCGGCGTCCCGTTCGCGGTGCCGCTGGCGGTTCTGATGTCCTTCTTCGGCCTGATCCCGCTCGTCGGCGCGACGATCGGCGGCGTGATCATCCTGCTCGTCACCCTCTTCACCGACTTTCCACAGGCCACGATCATCTACGGGATCTTCCTGCTCGTCTACCAGCAGGTCGAGAACAACGTCCTGCAGCCGTTCATCTTCAAGCGCACCGTCAACGTCCATCCGCTGGCGGTGATCTTCGCGATCCTCGCGGGCTCGTCCATCCTCGGCGTCGTCGGCGCGCTCGTCGCGATCCCGGTCGCGGCGGCGGTGCAGATCATGCTGCGCGAGTTCTTCGGCGCCGATCCCGAACCCGACGCGCAGGCCGGCGGCTCCGATCCGCCCGCGCCGCCGGCGCACACCGTCGAGGCGCGAACCGCACCGGCCTGAGCACGGTCTGAACGGCTGTACCTGGGGGTCCCGCGGGCGCGTCGCTCGCGGGACGCGCTCAGGCCAGCACGGAACTGGGGATGCCGGCGACGCCGATCATCCCCGGGCCGAGGTAGACCCCGAGCACGGGGCCGACCTCGCTGACGAACAGCGGCTCGCTGCCGAACAGCTCGCGGCCGTGCTCGACCAGGCGCCGCGCGTCGTCGGGGGCCTGGATGTGCTGGACCAGCCAGCCATCGCAACCATCTTCGTGGAGCGTGCGCAGGTTCTGGGTCATGCGCTCGAACGCCCGCCCGGCGGTGCGGACCCGCTCGACGGGCTTGATCTCGCCATCGATCGTCAGGATCGGCTTGATTCGCAGCGCCCCTCCGACCCATGCCTGCGCGCCGCCGACGCGCCCGCCGCGGCGCAGGAACTCCAGCGTGTCCAGACAGAACCAGATCCGCTGGCGCGCCACGGCCTCGGCGGCTGCCGAGGCAACCTCGCCGGCCGTCGCACCGGCGCTTGCACGGGTCGCGGCCGCGATCGCGGCGAGCCCGAGTCCCGCCGCCCCGGTGCGAGAGTCCAGCACGACGACGCGGTCTGCGAAGCCGCCCTCGGCGAGCTGGTCGCGCGCCTGGCACGCGGCGCCGTAGGTCCCGGACACGGCGCCTGACAGGTGGATCGAGACGATGTCGCGGCCGTCGTCCAGCAGCGGCTCGTAGACGGCGAGGAAGTCGCCGACCGACGGCTGCGAGGTCGTTGGCACGTCGGACTCCGAGCGCAGGCGATCATAGAAGGCGTCGAGGTCTGCGATCTCGCTCTCGCGCTCCAGCTCGCCGGAACGCTTGACGTAGAGCGAGACGACGTGCAGGTCGTGCCGGGCGAGCACGTCCGCCGGCAGGTAGTGCGTGCTGTCGGTGACCACCGCGACGCTCATCGGCGCGCCACCCTAGCCGACACGCGGATCGACGACGAGCTTGCGCGCCTCGCCGGCGGTGGGGCGCAGCAGCGCGTCGCGGAGATCGTGCAGGCCGATCGTCTCGCCCTCGATCGCCCGCCAATCGACATCTCCGGCGGCCAGCAGCCCCAGCGCGCGGTCCATCTCGGCGGGGGTGTGGTGAAAGGCGCCGCGGACGTCGAGCTCGGCGTAGTGCAACGGGCCGGATGGCAGCGTCACCTCACAGCCCGACGGACATCCGCCGACGAAGACGACCGTCGCATGGGGCCTGGCGGCGTCGATCGCCGCGCGCCAGGACTCCGGCCGGCCGACCGCCTCCATCACGACCTCGTGGCGTCCGAGGCGCTGCACGGCGCGCGCGCCGAAGCTCTCGGCCTGCGCACGGCGCTGTGGATGGCGGTCGCAGAGCGTGACGTCGCGGCCGTCCAGCACCAGCAGTCGCGCGAGCATGAGCCCCATCGTGCCGCCGCCGAGCACCGCTGCGTCGATGCCCGGGCCGGCGCGCGCGACGGCGTGCACGGCCGCGGCGAGCGGCTCGGCCATCGCCGCCCCCGCGGGATGCAGGCCGTCGGGTACCGCATGCAGCGCGGCGGCCGGGGCGGCGATCCGCTCTGCAAAGCCCCCAAGCACCCACGTCATCTGCGTGCACAGCTGCGTGTGGCCGGCTGCGCATGGCGGGCATGCGCCGCAGGCGACGGAGTCCCCGACGAGCACGCGCTCGCCGGTGTCCTCGCGTACGCCGACGGTCTCGTGGCCGAAGCGCGCGGGATACGGCCCGAGGATCAGGTGCCCGTGCAGCAGGGCCTTGACGTCCGTCGCGCACGCGGTCGCCCTCTCGACGGTCACGAGCACCTCGCCCTGCGGCTCGGCGACCTCCTCGACGCGCAGGTCGCCGGGACCGTGCAGCATCGCCGCCCTCATGGCTGCACGACCGCCTTGATCGCCTCACCGCGGCGCTGGAGGTCCAGCGCCTCGCCGGTCTGCGCCAGTGCCAGCCGATGCGTGACGAGCGCGAGCACGTCGATCTCGCCACTGGCGATCAGCGCTAGCGCCGCGCGCATGTCGGCCGGTCCCGCCGACCAGCTCGAGCAGACGGTCAGCTCACGCAGGAAGACCTGCTCGGTGTCCAGTCCGAGCGGCGTGCCGGGGCCGGTCGTCGCGTACAGGCACAGCGTGCCGCCGGTGCCCAGTGCCGCCGCCGCGCCGGCGATCGCCTCGGCGTCGGCGCTCGTCACGAACGCGACGTCGACCGGCTCGTCGGCGTGCGGTCGCGCCCCCAGCGACGCCGCGATCCGGCGACGGTCCTCGCGTGGCTCGCGCACCCAGACCGCCTCGATCCCACGGGCACGGGCGGCCGCGACCGCCAGCAGGCCGTTGGATCCCGCGCCGACCACGAGCAGGTCGTCGCCGGGTGACAGGCGCGCGCGGTGCAGTGCGCGCAGCACACAGCCCAGCGGCTCGACGAACGTGCCGGCGACGACGTCCAGCGTCCCGAGGTCCAGCAGCTCGGAGACCAGCGGCGGGCTCAGGCGCACGCGCTCGGAGAAGCCGCCGGGATCAAGCGCCGTGGAGCGAAACTGCTGACACAGCGTCTCGTGGCCGCGGTCGCACAGCCGGCAGTCGCCACAGGGCACGTGGTGGTGGATGACGACGCGGTCGCCGACCGCGACCTCGCTCACGCCCGCGCCGATCTCGAGCACCTCGCCGACGACCTCGTGGCCGAGCACGGCAGGCAGCTTGCGCGAGACGTACGTCTCGCTGACGTCCGAGCCGCAGACGCCGCACGCGAGGACGCGGCAGACGACCTCGCCGGGGCCCGCGACGGGATCGGGCAGCTCCTCCAGGATGACCTCGCGCGTGCTCAGCGAGCGCGCGACCTTCATGCGTCGCGGCGTTGACCGAACGGGGTCGCCAGCAGCCCGAGCACCGACTCGCGGGTCGGCGGCGAGGCGACACCGCGCTCGGTGACGAGCGCGGTGATCAGCTCGGCCGGCGTGACGTCGAAGGCGGGATTGCGGCAGGGCGTGTCGGGCGAGGTCAGCAGGGCGCCACCGGCATGGCGCACCTCGTCGGCGTCGCGCTCCTCGATGACGATCTCCTCGCCTGTCGCGATCGAGGCGTCGATCGTCGACGTCGGGCCCGCGACGACGAACGGGATCCCGGCGGCGTGGGCGGCGAGCGCATGCGCGTAGGTGCCGACCTTGTTGGCGGCGTCGCCGTTGGCCGCGACGCGGTCGCAGCCGACGATCACCGCGTCGACCTCGCCGCGGCGGATCAGGCCCGCCGCGGCGCCGTCGACGAGCAGTTCGTGGGGGATGGCGCCGCGGCGCAGCTCCCAGATCGTCAGCCGCGCGCCCTGCAGCAGCGGGCGCGTCTCGCACGACAGGACCGAGATCGGGCCGCGCTGGGCCAGCTCGGAGACGACGGCCAGCGCCGAGCCTGTCCCGCCGCAGGCCAGCGTGCCGGTGTTGCAATGCGTGAGGATCCGTCGCGACCCGGCGAGCAGGTCGGCGCCGAGCAGCGCGATCGCGGCGCTCGCCGCGTCCTCGGCGGCGTGGATGGCCTCGGCCTCGGCTCGAGCGACCGCGGGGCGCTCGGCGACGTCGACCGCGAGGATCGCCGTCTGCATGCGGGCCACCGCCCATGCGAGGTTGACCGCGGTCGGCCGTGCGGCGCACAGCACGCGCCCGGCCTCGGCGACCGCGGGATCGTCGGGCGTGAGGGCTGTCTGCATCGCCATCGCGTAGGCGGCGGTGATGCCGATGTTCGGCGCGCCGCGGATCGCCAGTCGGCCGATCGCGCCGGCGGCGGAGGCGGCGTCATGCAGCGCGACCCACTGCTCGGCCGCCGGCAGCAGCGTCTGATCGAGGATCTGCAGGCAGCCGTCGCGCCAACACAGGGCGGCGACGGGCAGCGATGACTCAGACACGGCCACGGGGCCGCGATCCTAGTGGGCGATCACCAGCGTCGCGGGCGATGCGGGCCGCCCGCGCGGCAGGCGTCAGCCGAGGCGGTTCTCGATGCCCATCGGAGCGGCCTGAGCTTCGGCGCCGACCGGCGCCTCCTGCGGAGCGTCGTCGGAGGCGCTGGCGCCGAGCGCCGTGGCGAGTTCGCCGGACTCGTACATCTCGGTGACGATGTCACAGCCGCCGACCAGCTCGCCGTTGTGGAAGAGCTGGGGGATCGTCGGCCACTTGGAGATCGCTGACAGCTCCTGGCGGATGCGCGGGTCGGGCAGGACGTCGACGGCGGCAAACGGCGTCTCGAGCGCCTCGAGCATCGCGACCGTGCGCGCCGAGAAGCCGCACGCGGGGCTCGCGGGGGAGCCCTTCATGAAGAGGATGACGTCGTTGTCGGCGATTGCCGTGCTGATCGCGTCGCGGATTTCGTTGTCGCTCATGAGACCTCCGTCTTGAGTGCGAGTGCGTGGATCGCGCCGCCGAGCTCGCCGTCGAACACGTCATAGACGAGCCGGTGCTGTGCGACGCGGCTGAGTCCGTCGAAGGCCTGTGCGCGCACGAGCGCGCTGAAGTGCACCTCGTCGGCGGTGTCCACCTCGGCGTGGGCGCCCGGGATGGCCGCCTCGATCCGGGTCTTGACCTCGTCTGCGCTGGGCATCTGAAGCACAGGGTAGCGACCGTCCGCCGCCGGTCTTTCGGCGCGTCCGGGCCCGCGCGCGCCGCTATGGTTCAGAGCCGTCCGATCCGCCGCTTCGGGGCGCTACACTTCCTGAAGTATTGGCGATGGGCTTGAAACGAACGCTGGGAGATCCCGCATGATCACGATCACCGACAAGGGCGCCGAGAAGGTTCACGAGTTCCTCAACGCTCAGGAGACCGACACGTCGGGTGCCGGTCTGCGCGTCGGCGTCAAGGGCGGGGGCTGCTCGGGCTTTCAGTACAACCTCGCATTCGACGAGAAGCGCGACGGCGACGAGGTCTTCGAGTACGCAGGTCTGAAGGTCTTCGTCGACCAGCCCAGCCTGCCCTACGTGCGCGGGTCGGTCATCGACTATGTCGAGTCCCTGCAGGGCGCGGGCTTCGAGGTCAACAACCCCAACGTCGTCGCGGCCTGCGGCTGCGGCTCCTCCTTCCGGGTCGCCGACGAGGAAGAGGTCTCTGCGGTCTGAGGATCGCCGCCCGCCGGCTCGCACCGCGAGGTGCTCCGCCGATCGATGACGTTGCGGCCTGCGCGCGGTCTGCAGGACACATCGACAGCGGAGAGGTGAGGTGCATGGGAGCGATCCACGTAGCCGAGGGCTACTCGCCACGCCCCTGCGCCGCCGCGAAGCGCACGACCTCGCCATCGCGCTGCTCCACGACGCGCCCGTCTGCGACCAGCAGGTCCGCGTGGCCCAGCACCTCCGACAGCGTGAGGTACGCCTGCGTCACCGCGACGTTGCCCCACAGCTCCTGCGCGACCTCATACGCCGTCAGCGGACGCTCGGCAAGCAGCCGGTGGATCTTGTCCGCGCGACGATCGTGCATCCGCAGGCGCTCGTCGATGAGTTCGACGTGATCGGTCACCGGGTCCCCGTGGCCGGGCAGGATGATGTCGACGTCGTCCATCTCGCGGGTCGCGCGCAGCGACGCGAGATAGCTGACGAGCGCGTGCGGGCGCGCGGGGGGCGGGTCGGCATCCAGCGGCGCGTCCAGCGGCCGGGAGATCAGCGGGTTGGACGAGATCCGCTCGATCAGGTGGTCGGCGCCGAGCACGATCCGCCGCTGCACATCGTGGAAGATCGTGTCCGACGGCGAGTGCCCGGGACGGTGCAGCACGCGCAGCGTGCGGTCGCGCAGCGTCAGGTCACAGCCGTCGGCCAGCGGGCGGGTGACCGTCGACGCGGCGCCCCAGTGACGGTAGCTCTGTGACACCGCCAGCAGGGCCAGGCGGATGTCCTGCGGAATCCCGTGCTCGGTCATGACGCTGTTGGCGAAGGCGTCGTCGGCCTCCATGCCCTCCGCGTAGCGGGCGGCCCACGGCGCGAGCGCGTCCAGCGCCGCGACCTCGGCCCCCGAGCGCCGCGCGAGAATCGACACGAGCCCGAGGTGGTCCATGTGCTGGTGGGAGATGACGATCAGCCCGAGATCCTCGACGCGATGCCCGCGAGCGGCGAGCGCGGTCTCCAGCGCGTCGAGCGCCGTGCCGGAGTTGGGGCCGCTGTCGAGCAGCGTCAGCGGGTCGTCCTCGATCAGATAGGTGTTGACGAGCCCGACCGCAAACGGCGTCGGGAGCGCCAGGCGATGAACCCCGTGGCCGGCCGCCCGGGCCAGCGCGTCGGCCGGCGGCCGCGGGCTCACGAGCGGATGATCTCCAGGATCTCGTCGCGCCGGCGCTCCATGTCCTCGGCGGAGACCAGCGACTCCAGGCACAGGCGCATGAGCGGCTCGGTGTTCGACGTGCGCACGTTGAAGTGCCAGTCGTCGTAGTCGACGGAGACGCCGTCGAGATGGCCGATCCGCGCGTCGCCGTAGCGCTCCTCGATCGCCGTGAGCTTCGCGGGGCCGTCGCTGACGGTGGAGTTGACCTCACCCGAGATGAAGTACGTCGAGCGGAAGTCGTCGAGCAGTTCTGACAGCGTGCGATCCTGCGAGCTGAGCAGCTCGAGGATCAGCAGCGCGGGGATCGTGCCGCTGTCGGCGCAGTAGAAGTCGCGGAAGTAGTAGTGGCCGGAGACCTCGCCGCCGAACATCGCGCCCTCGTCGCGCATGCGCGTCTTGAAGAACGCGTGGCCGACGCGGTTGGGGTGCGACGTGCCGCCGGCGCGCGTCACGGTGTCGGCGACGGCGCGGCTGGCGCGCACGTCGTACAACACCGCCTCGCCGGGCGACTTGCCAAGCAGCGACTCCGCCAGCAGGGCGGTCAGGAAGTCGCCGTCGACGAACGCGCCCGTGTCGTCGATGAAGAAGCAGCGATCGGCGTCGCCGTCCCATGCGATCCCGAGGTCGGCTCCCTCAAGCACGACCTTGCGCATGATGAACTCGCGGTTCTCGGGCAGGAGCGGGTTGGGCTCGTGGTCGGGGAACTCCCCGTTAGGCGTCCAATACGCGGTGACGAGGTCCAGGCCCAGCTGCTCGAGCAGCGGACCGACCATCGGCCCGGCCATGCCGTTGCCGCCGTCGACGACGACGCGCAGCGGCTTGATCGCGGAGGCGTCGATGAAGTTCAGCGCCGCGGCCTGGAACTCCCCGTAGATCTCGACGTCCACGACGCCTCCCCGAACTGCAGCATCGGGCTCGGGCAATCCCGCTTGGATCGTGCGGCGGATGTCCTGGATCCCCTCGTCGCCGCTGAGCGCGATCGCCCCCCGCTTGACGAGCTTGGCTCCGGTGTAGGCCTTGGGGTTGTGCGAGGCGGTGCACATCAGCCCGCCATCCAGGCCCCGCGAGCCGACGAGGTAGTAGAGCATCTCGCTGCCGACCTGCCCGGCATCCACCACGGTCGCGCCGTCGGCGATCATTCCCTTGCGATAGCGGGCGGCGAGCTCGGGCGCCGACAGGCGCATGTCGCGGCCGAGGCCGATCCGCAGTTCGGCGACGGGCTTGTCGCCGAGCCGGGAGAGCACGAGCGCGAACGCGCGGCCGATCGACTCCGCGACGTCGCCGTCGATCTGCGAGCCATACAGGCCGCGGATGTCGTAGGCCTTGAAGATCTCGGAAGGGACGGGTGCTGGCATAGGACCGCAAGCGTATTGCGCGTCCGCTGACGGGGTCTGTCGACGCTCTGGGGTCAGACCACCCCGAGTGTCGGCGGTGGACGTCAGCGCTTGGCGTACAGGCGCGTCGTCAACGGCATGAATACGGCCGTCAGGCCGGCCGCGACGGCCAGCACGATCACGATGTCGGCGGCGGCGGCGTCGCCTTCCATCAGGCCGCGCGCGGCGGTCGAGAGGATCGAGATCGGGTTGACGTCGACGAACGCCTCGAGCGCGGCCGGCAGCGTGTCGGGCTCCACGAACACGTTGGACAGAAACGTCAGCGGGAAGATCCCCATGAAGCCCGCGTTCATGACGGCGTTCGGTGAGCGCAGGATCAGGCCGAGCGTCGTGAAGACCCACGACAGCCCGAAGGCGAACAGCACCACGAGGCCGAGCGCCGCGACGCATCCCAGGACGCCCGCGCCGGGGCGAAAGCCGAGGATCACCCCGAGCACGATGATCACCGTGCCGGCTATCACGTAGCGCACGCTGTCGCCGATCAGCGAACCGACCAGCGGCGCGGGCCGCCAGATCGGCAGCGAACGGAAGCGGTCCACGACGCCCTTGGTCAGGTCGGTGTTCAGCGCGACACCCGAGTAGACGGTCGTGAAGAGCACTGACATGACGAGGATCGCGGGCAGGATGTAGTTGAGGTACTCGGCGGTCGATCCGGCGATCGCGCCGCCGAAGAGGTAGGTGAACATCACGACGAACATCACCGGCGTGATCGTCACGTCGAGCAGCTGCTCGGGCACGTGCTTGACCTTCAGCATGCCGCGCCAGCCGAATGTCAGAGCGGCCGACGTGCGACTGGCCCTCGGTGGACGGGAGATCGACGTGATCGCCGTGCGGACCGCCGCCTCGTCGGCGTCGGTCAGGGCGGTGTCGGCGGTGGGGGTGGGGGCGATGCTCATGCCGGCTGCTCCTGCTTGTCGCGATCGGTGGACTCGTCGGCTGCGGCCTGTGCGGTCGTGCCCGTCAGTGCCAGGAAGACCTCGTCCAGGCTCGGCTGGGCGAGCGAGAATCCGGCGACTCGGATGCCGCCGCGCGACAGCTCGGCGACCGTCTCGGCGGCGCGGTCGCCGCTGGCGCAGGACACCGACAGCGCGGCGGGGTCGGCTTCCAGGACGACCTCACCGAGCTCGCGCTCCAGCACGTGCGCCGCCGCGTCACGCTGATCGGGATCCAGCAGCCGCACGCGCAGCGCGCCGGACCCGACCGACGCCTTGAGCTCGCTTGGCGTCCCCTCGGCGATGACCCGGCCGCGGTCGATGACCGCGATGCGGTCGGCGAGCCTGTCGGCCTCTTCGAGGTACTGCGTGCACAGCAGGATCGTCGTGCCCTCCGCGACGAGCGCGCGGATGATGCCCCAGACCTGGTTGCGCGAGCGCGGGTCAAGTCCGGTCGTGGGCTCGTCGAGGAACATCAGCTGCGGGGTGACGACGATGCTCGCCGCGATGTCCAGCCGCCGGCGCATTCCGCCGGAGAAGTGCTTGACGAGCTTGCCCGCCGCGTCGGACAGCCCGAAGGCGGCCAGCAGCTCGCTGGCGCGCCGCTTCGCCGCCCCGCCGCGCAGACCGAGGAGGCGGCCGATCAGGATCAGGTTCTCGCGCCCCGTCAGGTCCTCGTCGACGGAGGCCAGCTGGCCGGTGAGGCTGACGAGTCCGCGGACCGCGTCGGCCTCGCGCACGATGTCGTATCCCAGGATGCTGGCGCTGCCGGCGTCCGGCGTGAGCAGGGTCGCGAGCATGCGAATCGTCGTCGTCTTGCCCGCGCCGTTGGGGCCGAGCACGCCGTAGACGGTGCCGCCGCGAACTGTGAGATCCACGCCGTCCACCGCGAGCGTGTCGCCGAAGGACTTCTTCAGGCCGTGCGCGTCGATCGCGAGTGTCATGCCCCTCCGCTGCTTGTGGGTTGCCGGATGTCCATCTGTACAGCACAGACCGCGAGATGCGGTCAAACTCATCGTTCGCCGGGAGCGCGCGGCTCGCCCTGGGTGCGGTGGCCAGGCAGCTGCTGCGCACCACCACCGTGGGCGCCGCCGCGCAGCGGGAGGACCGGGGTAGTCGCGCGGCGCAGGCTCGCCGACGCGCCGTCCGGGGCCTCGTAGACTCGGGAGCAATGTCCGGTCACTCGAAATGGGCGTCGATCAAGCACAAGAAGGCGATCGTCGACTCGCGCCGCGGCAAGCTCTTCACGAAGCTCGCCCGCGCCATCACGACCGCGGCCCGTGACGGCGGTGGCGACCTGGAGGGCAACCCGGCGCTGCAGCTGGCCGTCCAGAAGGCCAAGGACGCCTCGATGCCAAAGGACAACATCGAGCGGGCGATCGCCAAGGGGACCGGCGAGGGCGCCGATACCGACGCCATCGAGGACGTCCTCTACGAGGGCTACGGCCCCGGTGGCGTGGCGATGCTGATCGAGGCGATGACCGAGAACCGCAACCGCACCGGAGCGGACGTTCGCCACGTGCTCGGCAAGCACGGCGGATCGCTCGGCGAGCCCGGCACCGTCGCCTACCTCTTCGACAAGCGCGGCCTGATCATCGTCGACGCCGAGCGCTACGGCGAGGACGACCTGATGCCCGCGATCGAGGCCGGCGCTGAGGACATCGCCGAGGAGGACGGCGTCTTCGAGGTGCTGACCGAGCCCGCGCAGCTCACGCCGGTGCTCGCGGCGCTCGTCGAAGCCGGGGTGGATGTGCAGTCCTCCGAGCTCGCCTGGCTGCCCAAGGCGCGCGTGCCCGTCGAGGAGGACGACGTCGCCAAGCTCATGCGCCTGATCGACGCACTGGAGGACAACGACGACGTCGACGCCGTGCACGCGAACTTCGACATCGACGACGAGGTGCTCGAGCGCGTGGCGGGCGTGTAGCCGGCGCGCGGGAGGCTGCCGCGTGACCTACGCGCGCAGGCTACGACGGATCACGATGTCGCCGACGATCGAGCCGGGAGGGCCTCCGGTGAGCACCGTCGCGATCGGAAACCACCAGCTCCACAGCCCGTCGAGCGCCCCCTTGGCGCACAGGCTGACGAGCGCGATGAAGAGCAGGCCATGCGTCATGCCGATCGGGAAGACCGGCACGTCGAGGTCCGCGAGACGATGGAGCACCAGCGGCACGAGCAGGATCGCGTCGATGATGGCCAGCGGCAGGATGACGTTGAGGCGGCGGGTGATCTGGTCGCGGTTCACGGGCGCGGAGACTAGTCGTTGCGGCAGGACATCCGGTCCAGCGCGCAGAATCACTGGGGATGATCGTCCTCGGCATCGACCCCGGTACCGCCAACACGGGCTACGGCGTCGTCGAACGCCGCTGCGGGCGCCTGTACGCGCTCGACGGCGGTGTCATCACGACGCGCCCCGAAGCTCCGACGCAGATCCGGCTGGCCGCGATCCATCGTCGCGTCAGCGAGCTGCTCGACGAGTACCTCGTCAAGGTCCTCTCGATGGAGGACATCTTCTTCGGCAAGAACGCCGGCAGCGCGTTCGCCGTCGGCCAGGCTCGCGGCGTCGTGATGCTCGCCGCCGGCCAGCGCCGTCTCGACGTCGTCTCCTACACGCCCCAGCAGGTCAAGCACGCGGTCTGCGGCTCGGGCCGCGCCGAGAAGGACCAGGTCGCGCGGATGGTCCAGTCGCTGCTGTCGCTGGACGCCCCGCCGCATCCCGAGCACGCCGCCGACGCCCTGGCGATCGCGATCTGCCACATCAACGGGGCGCCGCACGCGGCGGCCGTCGCGCAGAGCCGGGCCGTTCCGGGCGCGTCGGAGCCCGAGCCGACGGGCGACGTCGAGGTCCACGACCGGCGGATGCGCGCGTGATCGCGCTCGTTCGCGGCACGGTCGCCGTGCGTCGCGGCGATCACGTCGTGATCGAGGCGGGCGGCGTCGGCTACCGCCTCGCCGTCTCGGCCGAGACCTTGCGCCGCGTCCCGGCGGTCGGTCGTAGCGCGGTGCTGCACAGCCACCTGATCGTCCGCGACGACGCGCTCGCGCTGTATGGCTTCGCCTCAGAGGAGGAGCGCGACCTGTTCCTCGCGCTGATCGGCGTGCAGTCAGTGGGGCCGAAGGTCGCGCTCGCCGTGCTCGGCGGCGGCACGCCGCGCGAGCTGGTCGTCGCGCTGGCGTCGGGTGACGTCGCGCGCCTTCAGGCGGTGCCGGGCATCGGCAAGCGCACGGCAGAGCGGATCGTCTCCGAGCTGCGTGAGAAGGTCGCCGGCAGCTCCGCCGCCGCCGAGGAGATCGTCATCACTCGCGTCGACGACCCGCGCCGCCTCGCCCGCGACGGGCTCGTCGAGCTGGGCTTCACGATCGTCGAAGCCGACGAGCTGCTGCGTGACGTCCCGGCGGACACGCCGCAGGCCCTGATCTCCAACGCCCTGCGCGCGGCCCGCCGGTGAGCCGCCCGCGCATCCAGACCCCCGAGCGCATCGACGACGAGCTCGAGCTCGACCGCTCGCTGCGTCCGCGCTGCCTGGAGGACTTCGTCGGCCAGCCCGCGCTGAAGGAGCAGCTCGCGATCTCCGTCGAGGCGGCGCTCGCGCGCGGCGAGGCGCTGGACCACGTCCTGCTGGCGGGCCCGCCCGGCCTGGGCAAGACGACGCTCGCACAGATCATCGCCGCCGAGCTGGAAGCCCCGTTCGTCATGACGGCGGGGCCGGCGCTGGAACGCAAGGCCGACATCGCTGCGTTCCTGACGGCGCTTGAGCCCGGCAGCGTGTTCTTCGTCGACGAGATCCACCGCCTGCAGCGCGCGCTGGAGGAGACGTTCTATCCGGCGATGGAGGACCGCCAGCTGCCGATCACCGTCGGCACGGGCGCGGGCGCGCGCGTCGTGACACTCGAGCTGCCGCCGTTCACGCTCATCGGCGCGACGACCCGCACGGGCCTGCTGACCGCGCCGCTGCGTGACCGCTTCGGCCTGCAGCACCGCCTCGAGCGCTACGAGCTCGACGATCTGGCGACGATCGTCACGCGCTCGGCGCGGATCCTCGACGTCGCGCTGGAGCCCGATGGCGCGAGCGCGATCGCCGGGCGCAGCCGCGGCACGCCGCGGGTGGCCAACCGCCTGCTCAAGCGCGTGCGCGACTACGCGCAGGTGCGCTTCGGCGGCGTCGTGACCGCCGACGCCGCCGACGCGGCGCTGGCGATGCTCGAGATCGATGAGCTCGGCCTGGACCGCCTGGACCGCGAGCTGCTGCAGTCGATCTGCGTGAAGTTCGAGGGCGGCCCGGTCGGCCTGTCGACGCTGGCGGCGACCGTCGGTGAGGAGCAGGACACGATCGAGGACGTCTACGAGCCCTACCTCCTGCAGTGCGGCCTGCTCAAGCGCACGCCGCGCGGGCGAGCGGCGACGCGCCTGGCCTACCAGCACCTCGGGCTCGCGGCGCCGGCCGCCGCCGTGGAGCCCCTCTTCTGAACCTCTTCGTCGCCTTCATCGGACCTTCATACGCCCTTGTCTAGGCTTAGCACGCGCCCATGGCTCATCTCTTCATCTGCCCCAGCTGCGGAACTCGCAGCGCTGCCACCGATCGCACGGCCGGCTTCAGCCGCCAGGCCAAGGGCTGCTCGAAGTGCGGCTTCGGCTTCCTCTTCGAGCTGCTCGACGACTACTACCCCGCTCCGAGCGCCGCCTTCTTCGTGTGCGACCAGAAGGGCCGCGTCATCGGCTGCGGGCGCGGCTCCTTCGAGCTGACCGGCCTCGACGACGAGCGGGTCATCGGCCGCGAGGTCAACGAGGTCCTCGGCCTGAAGTTCGAGGATGGCGACGATCACGTCAACACCGTGCTCGAGTGGGGCGTGCGAGCGCTCGGCAAGCCGGTGCAGGTCAACGCGGAGGGCGACCTGCCGGCGTCCGCGTCGGCGGATCTCTTTCCCGCCTACGACGACGACGGTGGCCTGCTGCTCGTGCTCACCCCGACGAAGTAGGCTGCTGGCAGGCCCTCTGTGACCGACCGCCGCCGCAACCTCTTCGTCCTGCTGCTCGTCCTCGGTCTGCTGATCGGGTCGGCGGTCGTCCTGGTCTCCAAGCCGACCAAGCTGGGCCTGGACCTCCAGGGCGGCGTCGAGCTGACCTACCAGGCGGAGCCGACGAAGTCCACGCCGGTCACCCAGGAGGCGCTGGATCAGGCGATCGGCGTCATGCGCGATCGCATCGACCAGCTCGGCGTCGCCGAGCCGGAGATCCAGCGCACGGGAGACAACCAGATCAGCGTCGCGCTGCCCGACGTCGACAACCTCGCGGAGGCGATCAAGCAGGTCGGCACCGTCGCGCAGTTGGCCTTCTATGACTGGGAGGTCAACGTCATCGGGCCCAATGGCAAGCCCGCTCCCGAGGATCCCACCGTCACGGGTGGGCGCAGCGCGGGTCAGGTCGGCGCGCTGAGCTTGTACGACGCCGTGCTGCGCGCGTCTGAGCGCCCGGCGAAGGCCGAGGCCAACAACTCGCGCGAGGACAGCCTCTTCTATCCCGTCGACCCGAAGTCCAAGAAGGTCTTCGGGTCAGGCACCGGCGACTCGGTGCGCTACGGCGAGCCGACGAGGGCCGAGGCGCTCGCGAAGGTGCCCCGGAAGCTGCGCGAGACCGCAAAGGTCTACGAGGTCAAGCCCAACACCGTCATCGTCCATGCCGAGGAGCAGGGCGGCGGCGCCGACAACGAGCGCTCCGACCAGTGGTTCGTGCTGCAGGACGACGTCGCGCTGCAGGGCAAGGAGATCAAGAACCCCGAGCAGCAGTTCAACCAGAGCGCCGGGGGCAACGGCGAGCCGAACGTCACCTTCGAGTTCACCGACAAGGGTCGGAAGATCTGGAAGAACGTCACGCAGGAGATCGCCGAGCGCGGCAGCCGCAGCGTCGGCGTGCTGCCCGGCCAGGGCCCCGAGGACGCCAACCAGCACTTCGCGATCGTGCTCGACGACCAGCTCATCTCGACGCCGTTCATCGATTTCCGGCGCAACCCCGAGGGCATCGACGGCCGCACCGGCTCACAGATCGAGGGCGGCTTCACGATCAGGTCGGCCCAGGAGCTCGCGCGCTTTCTGAAGACCGGCGCGCTGCCGCTCAAGCTCGAGCTGATCGCCAACTCGCAGGTGTCGGCCACGCTGGGCAAGGAAGCGCTCAACCAGGGTCTGGCGGCGGGCATCGCCGGGTTCGTCGTCGTCGCGCTGTTCCTGCTGGTCTTCTACCGCGTGCTCGGCGCGATCGCGGTCGTCGCGCTCGCGATCTACGGCGTGTACTTCTTCGCGCTGATCAAGTTGATCCCGGTCACGCTCACGCTGCCGGGCATCGCCGGCCTGATCCTCACGCTGGGGGTGGCCGCCGACGCGAACATCGTGATCTTCGAGCGCGTCAAGGAGGAGATCCGTGGCGGAAGATCGATCATGGCGGGCATCGCGACGGGCTATCGCAAGGGCCTGACGACGATCATCGACGCCAACGCGATCATCATCATGGTCGCGTTCATCCTGTTCGTGCTGGCGACCGCCGGCGTGAAGGGCTTCGCGCTCACGCTCGGCCTCGGCGTCATCGTCTCGCTGTTCACGGCGGTCGTCGCGACGCAGGCGATCCTCGGGACGATGAGCAAGTCGCGGCTGATCACCAGCCCGTCGGCACTGGGAGCCCAGGAGAAGAAGAGCGACCGCTTCCGCCTGGACTACATGGGCTACTCGAAGTGGTTCTTCAGCGCGTCCGGAGCGATCCTGCTCGTCTGCGCGCTGGCACTGGGCTCCAAGGGGATCAACTTCGGCATCGACTTCGAGTCGGGCTCGCGGATCAACGTCGCGCTGACCCAGAACGTCGACGAGGCGGCCGTGCGGACCGTGCTCGCCGCCAACGGCCAGGGTACGGCGAAGATCCAGCGCGTCGAGAACCAGAGCAAGGGCGCCAGCAAGTTCCAGATCTCGACGGCGACGCTGCGACCCAACGAGGTCACGAAGATCACCGATGCGCTGGAGGCCAAGTTCGGCTTCGCCGACACGTCGGATTCGAGCACGATCGGCCCGACGTTCGGCCAGACCGTGGCGAAGTCGGCTGTGATCGCGATCATCGCGTCGCTGCTGGTGATCTCGGCCTACATCGCGCTGCGCTTCGAGCCCAAGTACGCGGTCCCCGTCCTGATCGCCGTGATGCACGACGTGCTGATCACCGCCGGCGTCTACTCGCTGGTCGGCCGGGAGGTGACAACGGCGACGGTCGCGGCGTTGCTCACGATCCTTGGCTATTCCCTGTACGACACGATCATCGTGTTCGACCGCATCCGTGAGAACGTGCCGCGGATGCCGCGAGCGGCGTTCTCGCAGATCGTCAACCGCTCGATGTCGGAGGTCATCGTGCGATCGCTGGCGACGACGCTGTCGACCGCGCTGCCCGTGCTGGCGCTGCTGCTGTTCGGTGGCGCCACGCTGCAGGCCTTTGCGTTCGCGCTGCTCGTCGGCACGCTGTCGGGCACCTACTCGTCGATCTTCATCGCCGGCCCCGTGTTGACCGCGTGGAAGGAGCGCGAACCGGTCTACAAGCGCCGCCGCGCGACGATCGCCGCGGAGAACGACGGCGTCGTTCCCGCGTTCGCCACGGCGGGAGCGGCGATGGACGTCGGTCCGAAGGAGCGCGCGCGACGGCGTGAGCGCCTGACCGCGCCCGGCGATCCCGAGCCCAGCGTCTCCCGCGAGGAGTTCGACGAGATGGTGCGCGATCTGGACGTCGAGCCGATCGACGGCGCGCAGCCCGCGACGAAGAAGGCCAAGCCGGCGGCGTCCAAGCCTGCCAAGCCCAAGCCTCCCAAGCCTCCGTCCGACGATCACGCGGACGCCATGCCGGAGGACACCGTCATGCCGCCCGATCCCAACGGCGCGAAGTCCAAGCGCAACTCGGCCGCCGCCAAGCGGCGCGCCAAGCACGGAAGGCCGCGCTAGTGCTCCATCGTGCAACTCCACGCCGGTCGATCCCCAGGACGGAGCACTGATGGGAGCACTCGCCTGGACAATGATGGGCCTCGCCCTGTGGCACTTCACGATCTTCATTCCCGATCGCTTCTGGGCCGGGATCGTGGGCGCCTTCCTCGGATCGATCTTCGGCGCGCTGCTCTTCGGACTGGCCGTCAACGGCTTCACGGTGCCCGGCCAGGACGCGACCGATCTCCTCGTCGTGCTGCAGGCGGTTCCCGGCTCGATTCTGGGGGTCGCGCTGGTCTACTGGATCGGCGTGCGGGCCGAGGAGAAGCAGGCCGGCGACGGGCTCGCCGGGCTGCCGTCCGAGTAGCGGCGCCGCGCACCGGTCCTCGCCGGGGACTCGACGGCACCGACGGGCCCGCCGCCCGCGACCCGCGCAGGCACCCGACCCAACGAGAGGGGTTTTCACGTCGTGCGGGTGCGGCGTCCTGCGGTGCGGCGTCCTGCGTCCATCCTTCGGCGCAGGTGGCCAACCGGCGTGCACAAGTGACGGATCGCCGCGCGCGGGCATCAGATCCGTCACTACTGCATCAGGGTGATGCACAAGTGCCGCCTCGCCGGGCGGGACGCTTGGATCCGGCAGTTGTGCACGCCCTCGTTCGCCGGTCGTCGAGCATGTTGGACGCCGTCAGGTGCCCGATGGTGCCCAGGCCGGCGTGCGCCCACGCCCACGGGGCGGTTCCGTCCCGCGCTACGCGTACCGTCCAGGCATGTCCTCGCCGCCGGCACGCCTGCAGATCGACCCGTGCGACCTCGCCGCCGTCTTTGCGTTGGAACGCGAGCTCGGCGTCAGCCATGTCCTCGCGCAGGTGCTCGTGCGGCGCGGCTTCGGCGATCCGGCTGCCGCGCGCGCGTGGCTGGCCGCCGAGGAACGCCACGATCCATCGCAGTTCGCCGGGATCGAGGACGCCTGCGACCTCATCCTGCTTCATGTCGAGGCGGGCGATCGCATCACGATCCATGGCGACTACGACGTCGACGGCGTCACCTCGACGGCGATCCTCGTCGGCGTCCTGCGTGCGCTCGGCGGCGACGTGGACTGGCTGCTGCCCAGCCGCGCGGAGGACGGCTACGGCCTGTCGCTGGCCAACGTGGAGCGCCTCGCGGCGCGCGGCACGCGCCTGCTGATCACCGCCGACTGCGCGATCACCGCGGTCGACGAGGTCGCGGCGGCGCGCGCGGCCGGTCTGGACGTCGTGGTCACCGATCACCACAGCCCGCGAGCCGACGGCGTGCTGCCCGACGCCCCGATCGTTCATCCCGCGGTCTGCGGCTATCCGTGCGTGGATCTGTGCGCCGCCGGAGTCGCCTACAAGCTCGCGGCCGCGCTGCTGTCCGCGGCGGGCCGCGACCCCGCCGACGCCGACGCCGACCTCGATCTCGTCGCGCTTGCGACGATCGCCGACTGCGTGGCGCTGCGCGGCGAGAACCGCCGCCTCGTGCGCGCCGGCCTCAAGCGCCTCGCGACCACGACCAGACCCGGCCTGCGGGCGCTCATGCGCGTCGCGCGCGCGGACCCCGCGCGCCTCGATTCGCGCGCGGTCGGCTTTCGCCTCGCGCCGCGCATCAACGCCGCCGGCCGGTTGCAGCGCGCCGACGCCGGCCTCGAGCTGCTCATGACCGCCGACGAGACCCGCGCGCGCCAGATCGCCGAGGAGCTCGACAGCCTCAACGCCGAGCGCCGCCACACCGAGACGAGGATCCTCTTTGCCGCGGAGGCGCAGGTCGCCCAGCTCGGTGAGCGTCCGGCGTACGTCCTCGCCGGCGAGGGCTGGCACAAGGGTGTCATCGGGATCGTCGCCTCGCGAATCGCCGAGCGCCACAACCGCCCGACGGTGCTGATCGCGCTCGACGAGGACGCCCCGGGAGCCCGCGGCACCGGCTCGGGCCGCTCGATCGCCGGCTTCGATCTGCTCGCGGGCCTGGACGCGTCCGCCGCGCACCTGCTGCGCCATGGCGGCCATCGCGCGGCCGCTGGCTGTGAGATCCTCGCGACCGAGGTCGACGCCTTCCGCGAAGCCTTCGAAGCCCACGCCGCGGCGACGCTGCGACCGGAGGATCTCGTCGCGGTGCAGCGCGCGGACGCCGTCGTCGCCGGCGACGAGCTCGGGCTCGCATTGGCCGAGGAGCTCGAGCTGCTTGCGCCGTTCGGCATCGCCAACCCGAGCGTCTCGCTGCTGCTGCCGGCCGCGCGCTTCAGCGACGCGCGCACGATGGGGGAGGGCAAGCACGCACGCTTCACCGTGCGGTCGGGGGATGTGCGCGCGGCGGCTGTCGCCTTCGGCGTGTCCAAGGTCGAATGCGAGGAACCGCTGGACGCGACGTTCTCGCTGGAGGTCAACGAGTACAACGGCGGCGTCGAGCCGCGCCTGGTGCTGCGCGACGCCAGGCCGTGCACGGCTGCGCCGATCGTCGTCGTCGGTGAGCCGCCCGACTATCTCACGGCGATGCTCGACGAGCTGCGCCGGCCGCTTCAGCCCGTGCCGGCGCCCGGCGGCGCGGGTGAGGCGGCGCAGCTCGACGCTGCCCGCATCCGCGACCGCCGCGGCGGCGGCGTGGCAGGCACGATCGGCGCGCTCGTGGCCTCCGGCGAGCCCGTGCTCGTCGTGGCGGCCGACGCGCCGCTGCGCGAGCGCCACCTGTCGGCGATCCTCGGCGGCTTTGAGCTGTGCTCCCACGATGCGCTCGCGCGTGACCCCGGTCTCGCGCGCGCGGACGCGCACGTCGTGATGCTCGATCCCCCGGCGGGACCGATCCGCGCTCACGGGGCGATGACGCATGTGGCGTGGGGTCCGGCTGAGCTAGGCTTCGCCCACCACATTCATGAGCGCCAGCACGACCTCCGTGCTTCGCTCACCGCGACGTACCGGGCCCTGAGGGACGCCGGCGGCGCGGCGGGCGGGGAGCTCGAGGCTCTGCTTCGCGGCGACCCGCAGGCGCCGCGGCCGGCAATGCTCGCCGGCCGCGTGCTGAGGGTCCTCGCCGAGCTGGGACTCGTCAGCCTCGACCCGCACAGCATGACCCTGACCGTGCCGCCGGCCGAACGCACCGCGCTCGAGCGGTCCGCGGCGTTCAGGGCGTACCAGCAGCGTTACGAGGATGGAAGCAGATGGCTGACCATGCAGACGGCAAAGGCGGCGTAAGAGCTCCCGCTCGCCAGCGGGTGGGAGGGCACCGTTCGCCCGTCGACGCGTTGCCCGACCGGCGCCCGCGCGTGGACCGTGCCGACCTCACCGAGATCGAGGCCACCCTGCTGTCGGACATCTTCGCGATCGTCGAGGAGCACGCCGACGCGTCGGCCGTCGAGATCGACCGCAAGAAGGTCGAGGCGGCGTTCGTCTTCGCCTGCGAGCACCATGCCGACCAGCGCCGGCTGTCGGGCGAGGACTTCATCCACCACCCCGTCGGGGTCGCGAAGATCTGCGCCGGCATGCGCCTTGACACCGAGACGCTGTGCGCGGCCCTGCTGCACGACACCGTCGAGGACACGTCGGCGTCGGTGTCGGAGGTGCGCCACGGCTTCGGCGAGGAGATCGCCAACATCGTCGACGGCGTCACGAAGCTCACCGGGATCGTGTTTCAGTCGCGCGACGAGGCGCAGGCCGAGAACTACCGCAAGATGATGGTCGCGATGGCCTCCGACGTGCGGGTCATCCTCATCAAGCTCGCCGACCGCCTGCACAACATGCGCACGATCTCTGCGATGTCCAAGCAGAAGCAGATCGACAAGGCGAAGGAGACGCTGGAGATCTACGCGCCGATCGCCCACCGCCTGGGCATCCACGCGATCAAGTGGGAGCTGGAGGATCTCGCCTTCCAGGCGCTGCACCCGCGCAAGTACACCGAGATCAAGGGCCTGGTCAACCAGCAGCGCGACGAGCGCGAGAGCTACGTCGAGAAGGCGGGCACGTACCTGCTCGGCGAACTGCGGGCGCTCGGGATCGAATCAGACATCTCCGGGCGCGCCAAGCACTTCTACTCGATCTACTCGAAGATGACCAAGAAGGGCCGCGAGTTCAACGAGATCTATGACCTCACGGCGATGCGCGTGATCGTCGACTCGGTGAAGGACTGCTACGGCGCCGTCGGCGTCGTGCACTCGCTGTGGAAGCCGCTGCCCGGACGCTTCAAGGACTTCATCGCGATGCCGAAGTTCAACATGTACCAGTCGCTGCACACGACGGTGATCGGGCCCGAGGGACTGCCGCTGGAGATCCAGATCCGCACGAAGGACATGCAGGAGATGGCGGAGTTCGGGGTTGCGGCGCACTGGATCTACAAGGACGACGGCAGCGGCAAGGGTGGGGCTCAAGGCGGACCGAAGTCAGACGGCGATGCCAAGATGCAGTGGCTGCGATCGATGCTCGACTGGCAGCACGAGACGCCGGACCCCAAGGAGTTCATGGCGGCGTTGAAGGTCGACCTGATCGAGGACGAGGTCTATGTCTTCACGCCCAAGGGCGAGGTCAAGAACCTTTCGGCCGGAGCGACGCCGCTGGATTTCGCCTACGAGGTGCACACCGATGTCGGACATCGCTGCGTGGGCGCGAAGGTCAACGGCAAGATGGTGCCGCTGCACTACGAGCTGCGCTCGGGCGACATCGTCGAGGTCATGACCTCAAACCGCGAGCGTGGCCCCTCGCGCGACTGGCTGGCGGTCGTGCGCACCACCCGTGCGCGCAACAAGATCAAGCAATGGTTCAAGGCCGAGTCGCGCGACGACACCGAGCACGCGGGCCGCGACATGTTGCAGGAGCAGCTCAAGAAGCACGGGTTGCCCCACCAGAAGATCGCCTCCTCGTCGCTGCTGGCCGACGTCATCCGCGAGATGGGCTTCAAGAAGGGCGAGGACTTCTACATCGCTCTCGGCGGCGCGAAGATCTCCTCCAAGGTCGTCGTCAACAAGGTCCTGCAGCGCCTCAAGCAGGGCGAGGCGGCCGAGGGCGAGGCGCGCGCCGCCGCGGAGGACATGCTGTCCACGCGCCGCCAGCGCCGCCAGCCGTCGAGCTCGTCGTCGCAGTACGGCATCCGCGTCGAGGGCGTCGACGACGTCATGCTGCGCCTGGCGAAGTGCTGTCGCCCGGTGCCCGGGGACGAGATCGTCGGCTACATCTCGCTGGGCCGCGGGATCACGATCCACCGCGAGGACTGCCCCAACGCCGTCGCCCTGCGCAAGGACCCCGACCGCTTCACCTCGGTCAGCTGGGAAGGCGACCACGAGACGGCATTCAAGGTCGAGCTGCAGGTCGACGCGTGGGACCGCCACCGTCTGCTGGAGGACCTATCGCGGACGTTCGCCGAGGCGGGCATCAACATCGTCGAGGCGCGCTGCATCGTGTCGCACCCGATGGTGCAGAACTGGTTCGTCGTCGAAGTCGGCGACCTGCAGGTGCTCAAGCACGCCATCAGCCGCCTGCGCAACATCGACTCGGTGTTCGACTGCTACCGCGTCACGCCCGGCGGCCCCTGAACCGCGCTTGACGACCGCGCGCCGTTGGCTCGCCGGGCAGGGCGTCATCGAGAAGGCTGAGCGGGAGCTGCAGCGCATCGGCCGCGCGTGACCGTCTACGACCTGCGTGCGGTCACAAGCGCGACGCCGTGCTGGTCTGGCGTGGGGGCGACTCCGAGCTGCCAGGTGAGGTGATCGACTCTCCCGGCGCGCAGCGACGTCTGCACCTCCCATCCGTCCAGCAGCTCGGCGAGGCCGTCCTCGTCGTACACGCGCTGGAAGTCATCGACCGCCGCGATGCCGAATGGCACCGTGAGCACGAGCAGTCCGCCAGGGCGGACGAGATCGCGCAGCGCCGCGAGCGCCGCGAGGTCCAGGCGCTCGTCGATCGCATCCAGGCCGTAGTGCTCCAGGCCGAAGTGCTCCACCGCCGAGAGCACGACCGCGGCATCAAATGGCGTCGCCGGCTCGGGCAGCTCGTCCAGCCGGCAGGCGGCATGGTGCACGTTGGGGTGCGCGAGCGGGTGGGGGCGCGGATCGACGATCGTGACGTCGTGGCCGAGCGTCGCCAGCGACAGGCCGACGGTGCTCTCGCTGCCGCCGACGTCGAGGATGCGCGATCCCGCCGGCACGCCCGCAACGGCACCGAAGACGAACGGTTGCTCGAGGATCCGCTCGTTGACGAGCAGTGGGCGCACGACGCCGGCGGCGTGTTCGACGGGCACCGGTGGGTTGAACCAGACGCCCGCCTGCGAGGCGTAGCCTTCGGGGCCGCTGGCCCAGTTGAGGTAGGCGGCCCGCGATGCATCGAGGTGCTCCAGGGCGCCGCCGGGCGCGGGCACGTCGCGCCAGCCCAGACCGGCGAGCATGTCGCGTCCCATCCGGTCGAGGTCGTCGATGCGGTCATGGACCGTCGGGCGCGCCAAGCCGTCGGAGCCAAGGCGCGCGTCGATCTCATGGACGGTCATCGCCACCCGCGGGTCCAGCGCGCGCCGCAGCGGCCAGCCGAGCGCGGCCTTCAGCCGCGACCTGGCGTTCACCGTGGAGCCCGCGCAGCCAACGTCGGGCGGACGATAGCGCAGCGCTCGGCCCGCTCTCCATCGCCGCCCGAACGGGAGACGATGCGTCACGCGTCGTGATCGTCTGAAGTCGTCAACCTCGTCATCGAAGCGACGATGACGTCGCTCGCGCTCACTCCCCGTGGAGGGCGCCGTCGCCGTCGGGCGTTCCCGCCGGCGTGAGCGCCGGACACGACCTGCGGCGTCAGGACACGACCCCCAGTGCCCCCGGCCGGATGCCGAACACCGCCTCGGTCACGTCGCCGACATGGTCGCCGTCGACGTGCAGCGCGATCGCGCGACCATCGGAGGAGACGCAGCGCAGCTCCTTGATGTCACGGAAGCAGTTGACCTGCGGATGGCCGGCTATCGAGCGCTTGGACGACAGCAGGCGCAGCGCGATCGGACCGATGTCCCGCGGGCGAACGCCGCGCAGCGCGACACCGGCCAGCGTGCCGCCGTCGAGCGTCGCGCCCGGCGCGAGCACGAGCGGCTTGTCCTTGAGGTAGGTGAGCGCGGCGGCGTTCTGCACGACCGTCGAGATCGCGTGATCGACCTCGCCATCGACGTGCACGTCCATGCGCGGCGGGTTGCGTATGTACTCGCGCAGCGCCGTCTCGACGGCCGCGTAGACGAAGAAGCCGTCGCGCAGGCGGCTGCGCTTGAGATGTGGCTGGCGGTCGATGCGCTTTGAGATGCTGGCGTCGACCCCGAAGCCACTGGAGTACGTGAAGCAGCGGCCGTTGGCCGTTCCGAGGTCGATGCGCCGCGGTCGCCAGTCGTCGGTCATCGCGAGCAGGTGCTCGGTGGCGTCGATGATGTCGCCGGGGATGCCGAGCATCTTGCACAGCGCGTTGGTCGCCCCGCCCGGCAGGCAGGTCAGCGGCGTCTGCGAGCCGCAGAGCCCGTTCGCGATCTCGTTGACCGTTCCGTCGCCGCCGAAGGAGACGACGACGTCATAGCCCTCGTGCGCGGCCTCGCGACAGAGATCGCTGGCGTGCCCGCGTGCCTGCGTATCGACGGCGTCGACCTCGTAGCGCCCGTGCAGCGCGGCGATCACGAGGTTGCGCAGGCGCCCATCCATCATCGACGCGCACGGGTTGACGATCACGAGCATGCGCTTGCGTTGTGTGCGCGCCGTTAGCGCCGCGGCGTCGACCAGCCGCTCGAGCGATCGCGGCGCCACGCGCTACAACCAGCCCCGCTTGCGGAAGAACCAGAGCATGGCGACGAGCATCGCGATCATCGCCGCGACGACGATCCAGAAGGCCTGCAGCGATCCCTCGCCGGGGACGCGCACGTTCATCCCGAAGATGCTGGCGACGAGCGTCAGCGGCAGCACGACGACGCTGATCGCGGTGAGCGCCTTGAGGATGTCGTTGACGCGGTGCGACAGCACCGACTCGTTGGTGGACTCCAGCCCCTCGACGACCTCCTTGAAGTTCTCCAGCATGTCCCACACGCGCTCGGACGCGTCGTTCATGTCGTCGAAGTAGATGTCCAGGCCCTCGGGGATGTAGCGCTTGGTGCGCTCGAGGTCGCGCAGCGCCGTGCGCTGCGGGCGGACGATCTTGCGGAAGTTGATGATCTCCTGCTTGACGTTTGAGATGTCGCGCACGATCTCGCCGGAGCGGCCCTCGAAGATGTCCTCCTCGAGCACCTCGAGCTTGTTGCCCATCTTGCGCAGCATCGGGAACGACGCGTCGACGCAATCGTCGACGATCTTGTACAGCAGGTAGCCGGGACCCTTGGCGAACAGCGTGTCGCGCTGCTCCTCGCGGGTGCGGCAGCGCTCGAAGAGATACTCCAGCGGCTGGATCGGCTCGTTGGGCAGCGTGATGACGAAGTCGGGCCCGACGAACATGTCCAGCTCGGCGGCGTTCAGGCGCCCGACGGACTTGTCGAAGCGCGGGAAGTGCAGGACGACGAAGAGGTACTCGGGGTACTCGTCGACCTTCGGGCGCTGGTTGCGCGAGAAGACGTCCTCGTAGTCGAGGGGATGGAAGCCGAAGTGCTCCTCCAGCCAGGCGCGGTCGGCCGGCTGCGGGCGCTCGATGTGCAGCCAGCGCAGTCCCTCGGCCTCGATGATCTCCACGTTCGGCGTCTGCGGATGGTCTGCGGGCGAGCCGGCGACCGGGCCACGTCCTCGCGTGGGACGGCGCAGACGCGGCTTCGGGAGGTTCGGCATGGCTGATATTGTGCCCACCCAGAGCTGGACACATCCAGAGGGGTGGAGGGACAGGCCCTGTGAAGCCCCGGCAACCACTCCGCGCAAGCGGAAACGGTGCCAATTCCTGTCAGATGTGGCATGGCCGTGCGGCCTCGCCACAAGATCCCGGGCGGAGGTTTCATATGGCGGCAACGCAGCTCATATGCAGAGAGTGCGCGACGGAGTACCCCTTGGAAGCACGCTACGTGTGCTCGAAGTGCTTCGGTCCCCTGGAGGTGTTCTACGAGCACGAGCCGGTCACCGACGTCGGCTCGCTGCGCCGGCGCATCCAGAGCGGACCGCAGAACATCTGGCGCTACCACGACTTCCTCCCGCTGGAGGGACCGCAGCCCCGGACGCCCACGGGGCTGGCGGCCGGTTGCACGCCGCTTGTCCGCGCCGACCGGCTCGCCGAGCGCCTGGGCCTGGGGGAGGTGTGGGTCAAGAACGATGCCGCCAACCCGACGCACTCCTTCAAGGACCGCGTCGTGTCGGTCGCCGTGACCCGCGCGCGTGAGCTGGGCTTCGACACCCTCGCGTGCGCGTCGACGGGCAACCTCGCCAACTCCGTCGCCGCTCACGGCGCAGCGTTGGGGATGGACTCCTACGTGCTGATCCCCGCCGATCTGGAGGAGCAGAAGCAGCTCGCGACCGCGATCTATGGCACGAACCTCGTCAAGGTCCGTGGCAACTACGACGACGTCAACCGGCTGTGCACGGAGCTGTCGGGCGACCGCGAGAACTGGGCGTTCGTGAACATCAACATGCGCCCGTACTACGCCGAGGGCTCAAAGACCGTCGCCTTCGAGATCGCCGAGCAGCTCGGCTGGGAGCTGCCCGACCGCTGCGTCGTGCCGATCGCCTCCGGCTCGCTGTTCACGAAGATCGCCAAGGGCTTCGCGGAGTGGATCGACGTCGGCTTGATCGACGGTGAGATCCCGACGATGAACGGCTCGCAGGCGCTGGGCTGCTCGCCCGTCGCGACGGCGTTCGAGCAGGACAAGGACGTCTGCCGCCCGGTCAAGCCCGACACGATCGCCAAGTCGCTGGCGATCGGCAACCCGGCCGACGGCCCGTACGCCCTGGATCTCGCCCGCTCGACGGGCGGCTCGATCGACTCGGTCTCAGACCAGGAGATCCGCGACGGCATCCGCCTGCTGGCCGAGACGACCGGCATCTTCACCGAGACCGCCGGCGGCGTGACGACCGCGGTGCTGGCCAAGCTCGCCGGACGCGGCGACATCGGCTCCGACGAGCGGGTCGTGCTCGTCATCACCGGCGACGGATTGAAGACGCTGGACGCGGTGCGCGACTCCTTTCATGCCTACGAGGTCGACGCCTCGATCGAATCCTTCGAAGCGGCCTTCGCCGGCCAGGGAGTGGGTGCCTGATGGCGATCACGGTGAAGATCCCGACGCAGCTGCGCGACGCGGCGGGAGGCGCGGCATCGCTGCAGGCCGACGGCGAGACGGTCGGCGAAGCCCTGGAATCCGTGTTCGCCGGGCATCCGGAGCTCCGCGACCGTCTCTACCAGGGCGGCGACCTGCGGCGCTTCGTCAACGTCTACCTCAGCGGCGAGGACATCCGTTTCCTCGACGGGCTGCAGACCGCGGTTCCGGCGGGTGCAGAGCTGACGATCCTGCCGGCCGTCGCCGGCGGCTGACCAAGGGCGGGGGCCGCACCCGGACCAGGGATTACGCCAAGCTGGCGCGCGGCCGCAAGCTCGCGGGCGCGCGGTCGCGGCATTTCCTACGCATCGTCGGACATGACCGGTACACTCGCGCACTTCGTCGGTTCTTTTTTGGTCGCAGAAGGTCTACCGTGGGAGGTACTTGGGGAATGTCAGGCAATTCAAGTCTTGCGCAGAAGGTGATGCCGCTGTTCGGGGCGCTGTACGTCGGAATCGGCGTGATCGGCTTCGCCTTCAGCGGCTTCGGGAGCTTCCTGCAGAACACGGGTGACGACCTGCTGATCCCCGGGCTCAGCATCAACCCGTTCCACAACGTCGTCCACCTCACGATCGGCGCCTTCCTGATCATCATGTCGCGCCAGTCGACGACGACCGCTGAGGGTGCGTGTCTGGGTGTCGGCATCTTCTATGTCGCGGCGTTCGTGATCGGGTTTGTCGGTCCGACGAACTTGACGATCATCGGGATGGATGGTCGTTATGACCTGGAGAACTTCAACCATCTGCTCAATGGCGTGGCGTTGCTGGGTCTGGGGTTGATCTCGGCGGCGGCGTCTGACGCGCAGGCCAAGCGCAGCGGCATACCCGCGTAGGGCGGCCACGCTCCAACACCTCGCGCACATCGGCGCGAGGGCCACACACTGTCACGACGACGCCGCGGGATTTGGGAATCCTGCGGCGTCGCGTCGTTGACGGCGCGTCACACTTGTCGGCGTGGCCGACCGCCTCGACGACTACCGCCGCAAGCGGGCCGTGCAGGCCACGCCGGAGCCATCCGGCGACGGCGCACCCGCGGCGCCCGGTGCGGGCCGGCGCTTCGTCGTCCAGGAGCACCACGCGACCCGCCTGCACTGGGATCTGCGCCTGGAGCACGACGGGGTCGCCGTGTCGTGGGCGATCCCCAATGGAATCCCCGAGGACCCCAAGGACAACCGCCTCGCCGTCCACACCGAGGACCATCCGCTGGAGTACCTGGAGTTCGAGGGCGACA
>JAJCYD010000012.1 GCA_029263125.1 Solirubrobacteraceae bacterium
TTCAAGACGTTGAAGTACCGGCCCGCGTTCCCTGCCCGCTTTGACTCGATCGAGCACGCCCGCGCGTTCTGCCGCGACTTCTTCGCTTGGTATCACCACGATCACCGCCACTCGGGGATCGGCCTGATGACCCCGGCGACAGTCCACCACGGGCGCGCCGAAGCACTGCACGCCTACCGCGCCCGCGTCCTGGACGCCGCCTACACCGCGACACCCGACCGCTTCGTCCGCCACCCGCCGCGACCACCCGCGCTACCGACCGCCGCCTGGATCAACAAGCCCAACGACACGCAGGCCGCTGCACACTAATTTCTCGACGACACCGTCTCATTCGGCTTGACAGGCTCCGCGGGCGCGAGTTCCTTGGCCGTGCCGGCGTAGGTAAGACGGTACGTCCGCGCGCCGCTAACAGGACATGATCGAACTCACCGCCCTCATCCTGTTGAACCGCCTGTACAACTGGGGCCGCACGCCGGTGACCGCCACCCGCGTCATCCCCGCTGACTCCGCGACGCTGCACACGCTCGTCGCAGACCCAGCAAGCCAATGGCGAATGGTCGACGACCTCCACCGGCTGTTGCGCGCGCACGCGCAGATCGAACCGACCGTCACCAAGGGGCTCGTTCCCGTCCGCGTGCAGCTCGGCGGTCGCGACGTGTTGTGGCTCACGTGGATGCTCAGCCCCAGCCGCGGCACGACGGAGGTCGACCTGTCCGCCCAGATCGAGAGCCGCGGAATCCTGGCCCGCCTGCTCCTCGTGTTCGGCGGCCGGCGCTGGCTGCGCCACCGCCTCGAGGACACCCTCGACAGCCTCGCCGTGCTCACGCACCGCGCGGCCGAAAACCTCGACGACACCGAACGCGAGGCCGAGACCCCACTGGCGCCAGCACATGCGTAGAAGCGTCGACAGCTACCCGCACGACCCGCGCACACGCGCCGGCATGACCGCCGGCGCGCTGCAGACCGTGCCGGGTAGTGCGTGTGGGTGCCGAGCTACACGATTGCCGCCGAGATCGGCGACATCGAGCGCTCCTGGAGCCCGAAGAATCTGACGGGCTACACCGGCCTGCGCCCACACGTCCACCCATCCGGTGGAACCGACCGTCGGGGCCACTTGACGCATGCCGGCCCGAAGTACCCGTGCTGGGCGCTGATGGAAGCCGCCCTGCACGCCTTCCGCATGACGTCTACCGCGACCGCTACCCAGCGCAGCAAGGCCCGCCTGGGCAGGCAGCGCCGCTGGCGGGTCGGGTCGTTCGCGGCGAACGTGCCCGGTCCGATCGAACGGCAGCACGTAAGAACGCGTGGTGACGCGACGCACACGCAGTCATGGGAACTGCGAACTCAAGCATGGCGCGCGCGGCCTCGCTGCAGGCCGACGGCGTGCTGCGCGCTGGCCCGTCGGGCATCGATCTCCTCGGCGCCGAGCAGGCCGTCCGCGACCTGCTGCGCGCGCTCGGCCGCGACAACCGCGAGCCGGGGCTGCGCGACACGCCGCGCCGCGTCGCCGCCGCGTTCGCGGAGCTGTTGACCCACGAGCCCGTCTCGTTGACGACGTTCGCCAACGACTCGGGCTATGACGAGCTCGTCGTCGTCGGCGACATTCCGTTTCATTCGCTGTGCATGCACCACCTGCTGCCCTTCCACGGCGTGGCGCACGTCGCCTACCTGCCGGGGGAACGGATCATCGGCCTGTCCAAGCTCGCTCGTGTCGTGGAGCTGTTCGCACGCGAGCTGCAGCTGCAAGAGCGCTTGACGATGCAGGTCGCCAGCTGCCTGCAGGAACATCTGCGACCCAAGGGCGTCGGCGTCGTCATCGAGGCAGAGCACATGTGCATGTCCCTGCGCGGCGTGCAGAAGGCCGGTACGCGGACGACGACCTCGGCGCTCCTCGGGCTCCTGCGCGACGATGCTCGCACGCGTCAGGAGTTCCTGTCGCTCGTCACGAAATGAGCGTAAGAACGGGGCCTTGACCGGACGCTAACCGTGTGATGACACCGATCTGGTCAGCGTCGAGCACAGGCGCCCGTCGCGACGGTCATTTCGAATGGCGGCGCCAGCGGCTGATCGCGGCCGGCTTCGCCGCGACGCTCGCCGGCCGGCTGGCCGACGACGCGAGCGTCGACCTGCATGAGCTCCTCATCCTGCTTGACCGCGATTGCCCGCCCGAGCTGGCCGCGCGGATCCTCGCTCCGCTGGACGCGCGATGATGCCGCCTGGCGCTGCTACGTTGCGGGTCATGGCCACGGAGCCCGCCTCGCCCCGCACAGCGACGACCATCGCACTGCCTGACACGCTGGATGCGGAGTCCAGGCGATGGCTCGACGCACTGGCGGGTACCGGGCACGCCCACGACGAGGCGGTGCTGCGGCTGCACGAGTTGCTGCTGCGCGCCGCACGGTTCGAGATCTCGCGCCGGCGTCTCACCGTCGCCCACCTGCGCGGAGGCGACCATGACGACCTCGCCCAGCAGTCAGCCGACGACGCGCTCGTCGCGATCCTCGCGAAGCTCGCGACCTTCCGCGGCGACAGCCGCTTCACGACCTGGGTCTACAAGTTCGCGCTCTACGAGGCATCCGTCAAGCTTCGCCGCCGCGCCTGGCAGGACCGCGAGCTACCACTGACACCGGAGAGCTGGCCAAGCATCGCGTCACAGGCGCTTTCCCCGCAAGACCACGCCACCGAGAACGAGCTGCTCGGCGCCTTGCGCGACGCGATCAACAACGCGCTCAGCACCCACCAGCGCGAGGTGCTCGTTGCGATCACCCTCAACGGCGTGCCGATCGACGTCCTCGCCGAGCGGCTCAACACGACTCGCGGAGCGCTGTACAAGACGCTGCACGACGCGCGCCGCAAATTGCGCGCCCGACTCGCCGCCGACGGCCACGACCCCTCGACCGACCCGGGGAGACAGGCCTCATGAGCGACCACGACGCCAGTGCATCAGAAGAGCTGATCGCCGCGCTGCTCGGACCCGACGGACCGGAGCTGACCTGCGAAGAGTGCTTCGAGCACCTCGACCGGTACGTCGACGTGACGCTGGCCGACGGCGACGCTGACAGCGCCGTACCGGGCATGCTCGCTCATCTGACCGGCTGCCCAGCCTGCCGCGACGACCACGACAGCCTCATGGAGTACGTGCAGCACGCAGGCGACGCCACACCGCCAGGCTCAGTGCAAGCCCCCTAGTCAAAAACATGTGGAGGTCGGTCTACGACAACGCGGCCCTGGTCGATTGCGCCTGACGCGATTCCAAGCCGCTCGGCGGCCGGGCCCGCGGACTACGCGCCGCTGAGCGCCCGGTGGGACGTTACGAGCCGGGCGTCGCACTCGCCCTTGTGCTCCCTCTCGCCGCAGTCTCGGCAGCGGGCCACGGCGCAGCCCCAGTGATGAAACTGAAATGGCGCGACCGAGCAGTCCGGGCAGGGTTCGCCGTCCCACGGTCCTTCGTCGTGCTCGAATCCGAAGGGAATCCGCCGCCGGCCATCGAGATCGACGAGCGCGCAGCCGGTCGCGATGCGCATGAGCCGCGAGCAGGCCGGACACGTCGGGAGTTCGGTCATCGGTGGTGGTGTTCGGTAGCTGGATCGGCGCTGGGAGCGGCTGATCGTCGTACGTTCTTGACGCTGCTTCTAGATGTGGCGATGGAGCAGCGGACCTCTACGCCAACGGCTTCATCCGAGACGGGCCGGCAGGCGAGGGTCAGGGACGTGCGTGGATCTTCAGCGGGCGCACGGGTGCCCTGATTCGCGCGCTTGACGATCCCGCTCCGACAGCGGGCGGCCAGTTCGGCTGGTCGCTGGCCAGCGTGGACTACAACAAGGACGGCGTCCCCGATCAGTACATCGGCCAGTCGCCCCACCACGTGCCGGGCACCGACCAGGACGGCGGCACGTACGTGCTGGACGGCCGGGATGGATCGCTGCTCAAGGCGCTTGAGCTGCCCGAAGCCGATCGACAGGCCAGCTCGTCCACAAACGCCGGGCCTCGGCTGGGCTGGACAGTCGCGTCGGTCGGCGATCTCAACGCCGACGGCGAACCCGACTTCCTCGCCGGAGCGCCATTCGCCGACGTGGGCGCCAACCGCGACCAGGGGCGCCTGTACGTGTTCCGCTCCAAGGTCCAAGCGCCGCCGGCGGCGGCACCCGGCGCTGCGCCCGGCGCTGCGCCCGCGCCAACGACAAAGTTCGCCGCCAAGCTCGTGGTCGCCAGAGCGAAGATCCTCCGCAGCAAGCGCGTGCTGGATGTGCTGGCTCCGATCTCGGCCCGTGCATCGGGACGCGCGCGCATCGTGCTCGAAGCGGCAGGCCGCAAGTTCCGCTTCACGACGCCGGTCGACTCGGCGGCCGGACGGATCCGCTTCCGCAAGAGGATCCCAACCTCCCAGGCGAAGTTGGGAACCGGCATCGTCACGATCGAGTACCTCGGTGACGCCGATACGCGACCTCAGACCGTCCGGTTGCGTGCCGCTTCTCAGCAGGCACGGCTACAGCTCAACCGTCCCACGATCACCGACGGGCGTCTACGGGCATCGGGCACGGTCACCACGAAGGCCCGCGGCGTCGTACGCGTCCAGCTCCAGTACGACTTCCTCGGCGAAACGCGCCTGATCCGCTTCCGGGCGAAGATCAGCAACGGCCGCTGGCAGCTGAATGAGAAGCTCTCGGACAACGTCAGGGCAGGTATCGCCCAGCGGTCGGGGACCGTGCACTCCTACACGCTGTTCACCGGCTACTTCCCGAGACGCGTGCGGGGCGAGATGCGCTCCTTCCAGGTGCTCCCCGACCGCTGATCGGTTCGATCTCCCTGGGTGCCGGCCGTCTGCGGACGTGACGGTCGGCACCGCTCAGCAATCGCGCGCTGCGGCTCGGTCAGTGATCGCGCCCAACGACAGCTGCACGGCTGACACCACGGCCGGCGCGGCAGCCAGACCGTTGTCGTGGGTCGAGGGGTTGTCTGGCCGTCGAACGGGCGGTCCCGGCGTCGGGTGAAGACGATGTGGGCCCAGTGGTCGGCGATCTCCGAGCCTGTCACCTGGCAACGGAGATGCTGCGCTCGGTCGGCGCGACGAGTGATGCCTCGCGTTGCCTATGCGGCGCGGCGATAGGCGCCGAGGCGTGGGGTCTTCGACATGAACGGCAACCCGCTGAGATCGGTGCGCAGGCCGTCCAGCTGCTCGGCCAGCTCGCCGCGCATGGCATCGAGGCCCGCCGCGAGATCGTCGACCTTGGGCAGGAGCGCGTGCAGGGCGTCGGGCAACGGCGCCAAGCCGCCCTCCACGCGCAGCAGATCGGCGTGCACGGGAGCGACGCTGGCGGTCGTCTGGGCGAGCGCGGCCTTCATGACCTCGAGATCGCGATGGACGATCTCGACGTCGTCGGCCAGCCGGCGCGAGTCGGCGGGCATGCTCTGCAGGTCGCAACGCAGACCCGCGAGCTCGCTGTGCAGCCCACTGATGGCGACGCCGATGGCCGGCATCTCCGCGAGGCCCTGCGCGAGGCGTTGCATCTCGCTGACGACGCGCAGCGGTGCCGTGAGCGCGTCACGCAGCGAGAACATCGTGGCTCCCGTTCGTGCGGGTCGTCGTGGGCGGGGGCGCAGTTGGATGGACGGGTGCAGCTTCAACCAGGTGCAGCATGGCCGGGTCCTCGCTTGTTGCTGAGTGCCGCGCGCCAGATCGAGAAGCCAGAGCATCCGGCCAAGCGCGCGGCGGGAGGGGAGGAACGCTGCCAACGGTGGCACGGGTCGATCCAGAATGCCAAGACGTAAATCCGCTGTCCATGATGCATAGCGCGCATGGGTAGCCCGGCCACACGCCATCGCGGCCGTGCGGTCAGCGGGAGCGGTCTACGCCGGCTCCGTGCTGCACGGAGAACACGGCAACCCGGCCGTGCTTGGTGATCAATCACAGGTCGAGGGTGGTCTGACCGTTTGGCGGACGGTCCTGGCGGCGGGTCGCGACGTTGTGCGCCCAGTGGTCTGCGATCTCCGATGCCTTGACCTGGCGAACGGAGATGTTGCGCTCGATCGGCGCGATGAGCAGCGTGCCGGCGGTGTCGGTGGCAATGCCGGTCACCTTGGCATGAAAGAGCCGCCCGCCCTTGTTGCAGAAGACGATGTCGCCGGGTCTGATCGCGCGCGTCCGCATCGCCGCATGGTCGCCGCCGGCTCGGACGTAGAGACTCGCGAGGAACGGCGGGCCCCGAGATATCGTGCGAACCAGTGCTGCGGATTCACCGAGCCGAGCGGGCTGACGGGCTGGTCGCGGCGCTTGGCGCGGTCCTCGCCGACGCGCTGCAGGACCCCTTCGCACCGGAGGTCGTCGCGGTGGCGACCCGCGGCGTCGAGCGCTGGCTGACCCAGCAACTGTCGGCCGGCCTCGGTTCGACCGCGGGGCGCAGGGACGGCATCTGCGCGAACGTCGACTTCCCGTCACCGCACCGGCTCGTCGTCGACGCCGTGGCAGCGGCGTCGGGCATCGATCCCGCGACGGACCGGTGGCGACCCGAGCGAGCGGCGTGGCCGCTGCTGGACGTCGTCGAGGACTGCCTCGGCGAGCCATGGCTACGGTCGCTCTCGGTGCACCTCGGGGCCTGCGCGGGTGGCACCGACCAGTCACGTCGCGCACGCCGCTTCACGAGCGTTCGCCATCTCGCCGAGCTCTTTGATCGCTACGCGCTGCACCGGCCCGACATGCTGCTCGCGTGGGCCGCCGGGCGGGACGCCGACGGCGCGGGCGCCCCACTCCCGCAGGGCGCGGCATGGCAGGCCCAGCTGTGGCGGCGCCTGCGCGAGCGCATCGCCCAGCCGGGTCCCGCAGAGCGCCTTGGCGACGCGTGCGAGCGACTGCGAGCAGACCCGTCGCTCGTCGATCTCCCCCAACGGCTCTCGCTCTTCGGCCTGACGAGGCTCCCCGCCGGTCACCTGCGCGTGTTGCGAGCCCTCGCCGTCAGCAGGGACGTGCACCTCTTCCTGCTGCACCCCTCCCCCGCCCTCTGGCAGCGCATCGCCACCGCCACTCACCCGAGCGATGCGAGCGCCACGAACAGCCTGCTCGCGTCGTGGGGTCAGGACGCGCGCGACATGCAGCTCGTCGTCGGGGCGGCCGCCGACGCCGACCAGCACCATCCCGTCGAGCACCCGTCGAAGACGCTGCTCGCCCATATCCAGGCCGACGTGCGCTCCGACCGCTCGCCGCCCGGACGGCCGCAGGCCAGCGGCCCCGACGATCGTCCGGCGCTGCACGCGCACGACCACAGCGTCCAAGTGCACTCCTGTCACGGCCGCGCGCGCCAGGTCGAGGTCCTGCGCGACGCGATCCTGCACGTGCTCGACGACGACCCGACGCTGCAGCCGCGCGACGTCATCGTCATGTGCCCCGACATCGAAGCCTTCGCACCGCTGATCCAGGCGACCTTCGGCGCCGGTGACACCGAGGGCTCCGAGCCGCTGCCAGACGAGATCCGCCCCGCGGACCTGCGCGTCAGGCTCGCCGACCGCTCGCTGCGACAGACCAACCCGGTCCTCGGCGTCGTCGCGCAGCTCATCGACCTCGCCCAGCAGCGCCTGACCGCGTCGCAGGTGCTCGACCTCGCCGACCGCGAGCCCGTCCGCCGGCGCTTCGGATTCGACGACGACGACCTCGGGCGGATGCAGGACTGGGTCGCCGAGAGCGGGATCCGCTGGGGACTGGATGGCCCCCACCGCGCGCCATTCAAGCTCGATGCGCTGCCCGCCGGCACGTGGCGGGCGGGCTTGGACCGCCTGCTCGTCGGCGTCGCGATGACCGAGGACGAGCAGCGGCTGTTCGGCGGCGTCCTGCCGCTCGACGACGTCGAGAGCGGCTCGATCGACCTTGCCGGCCGCTTCGCGGAGCTCATCGACCGCCTGCAGGCGGCCATCGACGCGCTGAGCGCGCAGCAGACGATCGGCGCGTGGGCGACGACGATCGCCACGGCGGCCGATGCGCTGACGGCGAGTGCTCCCCGCGATGCATGGCAGCGGTCTGAGCTGCAGCGACTGCTCGACGACATCGTCGCGGAGGCGACGGTCGCCGGCACACCAAGCGCGATGCAGATCTCGCTGCCCGAGCTTCGCGCCCTGCTTGCCCATCGCCTCCAGGGCCGCCCGACGCGGGCGAACTTCCGCACCGGGCACCTGACGATCTGCACGCTGGTCCCGATGCGCTCGGTCCCCCACCGGGTGGTCTGCCTGCTCGGCCTCGACGACGGCGTCTTCCCTCGCAAGACGCCGCGCGACGGCGACGACCTCATGCTCGACGACCCGCAGATCGGCGACCGCAACCCGCGAACCGAGGATCGCCAGATGCTGCTCGACGCGCTGCTGGCCGCGACCGACCGCCTGATCGTCACCTACAGCGGCAACGACGAGCGCACGAACTCCCCGCGACCGCCCGCCGTGCCGCTCGGCGAGCTGCTCGACGTCATCGACGCCACCGTCCGCACCGACGGCGGCGAGGCGCGATCGCACGTGGTCGTGCGACATCCGCTGCAACCGTTTGATCCACGCAACTTCATGCATGAGGAGCTCGTCGCCGGGCAGACCTGGAGCTTTGACGCGGTCACGCTCGACGGCGCCCGTGCGCTGCGCCGCCCGCGCGCCGAGCCCGGCCCGTTCCTGGAGCACGCGCTGCCCGCGCTCGCCGCGCCGCTGCACGAGATCGACGATCTCGCGCGCTTCGCGCAGCACCCCGTGCGCGCGTTCCTGCGCCAGCGGCTGGGCATCAGCGTGCGCGACTTCTCCGAGGAGGTGCAGGATGGACTGGAGGTCGAGCTCGACGGCCTGGGCAAGTGGGGCGTCGGCGACCGGCTGCTGACGGCGCGGCTTGCCGGTGTGCAGCAGCGCACCGCGATCCTCGCGGAGATCGCGCGTGGCGCGCTGCCGCCGGGGGTGCTCGGCCAGCCCGTCATCGTGGAGGTCTTCCCGATCGTCGACGCGATCGTGTCCGAGGTCGAGCACGTCACCGACGCCACCGCGCCGCCGGAGTCCACGGACGTCCGGCTGGCCCTGCCGGCGGACCGGTGGCTCAACGGGACCGTCGGCGGCGTCCGCGGGGACGTGCTGCTGACCGTTACCTACTCGCGCGTCGCGGCCAAACACCGCATCGCGGCGTGGGTGCGCCTGCTCGCGCTGACGGCCGCGCATCCGCAACGGCCGTTTGAAGCGATCACGATCGGGCGCTCGGGCGGCCGTGGAGGCGTGACCACCGCGCGGATCGCGGCGCTCGCGGCGGACGCCGACAGCCGCCGTGCCGCTGCCCTGCACCATCTCCAAGCGCTCCTGGACCTCTACGACCGCGGCATGCGCGAGCCCCTGCCGCTGTTCTGCGCGACCTCGGCCGCGTACGCCGCGGCGGCGTTCCGCGGCGACGACGCGGCAGCGGCGGCCGGCAAGGCGTGGACGTCGGAGTGGAGCTTTGACAAGGAGGACAGGGAGCTTGAGCATCAGTTCGTGCTCGGCGGCGTGCGCCGCTTCGACGAGCTGCTGCTCGAAGCCCCGCACCCCGACGAGCACGACGGCTGGGACACGAGCGAGACCCATCGCCTCGGCCGGCTCGCGCGGCGGATGTGGGACGGCCTGCTGGCCTGCGAGGAGCTGACGCGCACGTGAGCGGGCATCGCGACAGCACGCCGTTTGACGTCCGCGGACCGCTGCCGACGGGCGTCACCGTGCTCGAGGCCAGCGCCGGAACGGGCAAGACCTACACGATCGCCGCGCTTGCGGCGCGCTACGTCGCCGAGGGCACGCCGCTGGATCGGCTGCTGCTCGTGACGTTCACGCGCATGGCCACCGGCGAGCTGCGCGAGCGCGTTCGCGAGCGGCTCGTCGGCGTGGAGCGGGGCCTCGGCCTCGCCCTGTCGGGCACAGGGGGCCACCGCGACGAGGTGATCTCGCTGCTCGCCGACGGCCCGCGGGCGCAGGTGCACCTGCGGCGTGAGCGCCTCGCCCGCGCGCTTGCGGACTTCGACGCCGCCACGATCGCCACGACCCACGGCTTCTGTCAGGAGATGCTCTGCAGCCTCGGAAGTGCCGGCGACCTGGACCCCGACACGACGTTCGTCGAGGACACGCGCGACCTGCTCTCAGACGTCGTCGACGACCTCTACGTGCGCCGCTTCCACGGCGGCGACGCGCCGCCGTTCGGGCGCGACGAGGCGGCGCAGATCGCCAAGCTCGCGATCGAGAACCCCGCCGCGCCGATCGTGGAGGCCACCGGCGAGGTTCCCCAGATGCGCCGCAGGCTCGCGACGGCGGTGCGCAAGGAGTTCGAGCAGCGCAAGAGGCGAATGGCGGTCATGGACTACGACGACCTGCTGACGCGGCTGCACGACGCGCTGGCCGGCGACGGTGGCGCAGCGGTCGCGGCACGGCTGCGGGCGCGCTTTGACGTCGTGCTCGTCGACGAGTTCCAGGACACCGACCCCGTGCAATGGAACATCCTGCACCGCGCGTTTGGCGGCGATGTCACGCTCGTGCTGATCGGCGACCCCAAGCAGGCGATCTATGCCTTCCGCGGCGCCGACGTCTACGCCTACCTCGCCGCCGCGCAGGCCGCCGACACGCGCGCCACGCTCGACGTCAACTGGCGCAGCGACCAGGGCCTGATCGATGCCTACGACACGATGTTCGGCGGGGCGAAGCTCGGCGACGAGGGGATCGTCTACCGCCGCGTGCGCGCGGCGGACGCCAACCAGGTCGCGCGGCTGTCGGGCGCACCGCATCCGGCGCCGCTGCGCCTGCGCGTCGTGCGTCGCGACGACCCGGCGATCGCGCTGACGAGCAAGGGCTTCGCGCAGATCACGAGTGCCCGCGAGCACGTCGCCGAGGACGTCGCGGCCGACCTCGTCGCGCTGCTCTCCTCCTCGGCGGAGATCGAGCGGCGCGACGAGGACGGCGCGACGATCGAGCGCGAGCGCGTGCGTCCCGGTCATGTCGCCGTGCTCGTGCCGACCAATCGCAGCGCGGCGCTGATCCGCCAGGCGCTGGAGGGCGCCGGCATCCCGGCCGTCATCAACGGCGGTGGCAGCGTGTTCGCGACGCCGATCGCCCGCGAATGGCTGCGCCTGCTGGAGGCGATCGAACGGCCCGCGTCGCCGCCGCGCGCGCGATCGGCCGCGCTGACGTGCTTTGTGGGCTGGAGCACCGAGCGGCTGGCCGCCGCGGGCGAGGACGGCGCGGAGCAGGTCCACCGCCGGCTGCACGACTGGGCGCGGGTGCTGCGCAGCAGGGGCGTCGCGTCGCTGACGGAGACGATCACGCTCGGCGAGCGCTTGGCGCAGCGGATCCTCGCCACCGCCGACGGGGAGCGCCGGCTGACCGATCTGCGCCACATCGCGCAGCTGCTGCACGCCGCGGCGACGACCGAGCAGCGCGGCACGACGGCGCTGACGGCGTGGCTGCGCCGGCGGATCGCCGAGGCCGAGCAGGACACCGGCGACGAGGAGCGCAGCCGGCGCCTGGAGTCCGATGCCGAGGCCGTCCAGGTGCTGACGATCCATCGCAGCAAGGGCCTGGAGTTCGGGATCGTCTACCTGCCCTTCCTGTGGGAGCCCGGATACATCCCCACGGGGGCACAGCCGGTCTTCTTCCACGATCCCGGCGCGGCGGACAGGCGCACGATCGACGTCAGCCTCCAGGGCATCGACTTCCGCCGTCACCAGGCGCAGTCGCTGATCGAGCAGCGCGGCGAGGATCTGCGCCTGGCGTACGTCGCGCTGACGCGCGCCCAGCATCAGGCGGTCGTCTGGTGGGCGGGCTCGTGGGACAGCCGCAACTCCCCGCTGGGGCGGCTGCTGTTCGCGCGCGATGGCGACGGCAACGTCGAGCCCGACGGCGACGCTCCCCCGCCCGACGAGACGGCGGTCGCGCGCTTTGCGGCGCTGGCCGCCGAGGCGCCGGGATGCATTGCCGTCGAGCGCTCGAAGCTCGGCCTGCCCGCGACGTGGTCTGGCCCGTCCAGCGAGCCCGCGGAGCTGACCTCCGCGCTGTTCGAGCGCACCCTCGACTGGCACTGGCGGCGCACGTCCTACAGCGACATCACCGCCGCCGCGTACGAGCCCTGGGTGTCCAGCGAGCCCGAGGAGCCGGTCGTGCTCGACGAGCCGCGCGCAGCTCCCGAGCTCGATGGTGTGGCTGAGCAGTCGCTGAGCACCCCGTCGCTGCTCGCCCAGATGCCCGTCGGCGTGGACGTCGGAACGCTCGTGCACCGGGTGCTGGAGGCCGCAGACTTCGCGGCGGCGGACCTCGATGGCGAGCTGTCGGCGCAGATCGCCGCCGCGCAGGCACGCAGGCAGGTCGCGATCGGCGACCCGGCAATGGTCGTCGCCGGGCTGCGCGCCGCGATCCAGACGCCGCTGGGCCGGCAGCTCGGTGGCCTGCGACTGCGTGACGTGGGCCGGGCCGACCGCCTCGACGAACTGCAGTTCGAGCTGCCGCTCGCCGGCGGCGATGACCCGACGGGGCGCGTCGCGCTGCGCGCCGTCGGCGACGCGCTGGACCGCCACGTCGCGCCCGGCGATCCGCTCGCCGCCTACGCCGGCCGGCTGCACGACCCCGCCCTGCGCCAGACCGTGCGCGGCTATCTGACCGGCAGCCTGGATGCCGTCGTGCGCGTGGCGGGCGACGACGGCGTCGCGCGCTTTGCCGTCGTGGACTACAAGACCAACTGGCTCGGCGCGCCCGGCGAGCCGCTGAGCGCATGGCATCACCGCCGGGCCGCGCTGGCGGCCGAGATGCGGCGCGTGCACTACGCGCTGCAGGCGCTGCTCTACACCGTCGCGCTGCACCGCTACCTGCGCTGGCGCCTGCCCGGATATGACCCCGAGCGCAACCTCGCGGGCGTGCTCTACCTCTTCCTGCGCGGCATGAGCGGTCCCGACACGCCGACGGTCGACGGCGAGCCGTGCGGCGTGTTCGCCTGGCGGCCATCCGGGGACCTCGTGCAAGAGCTCAGCGACGTCCTCGACGGGCGGTCGCCATGACGCTGCTCGCCGAGCCCGACCCGTTCGACGTCCGCCGGGCCCGCCACGCCCCCGGCCTGCTGCGCGCCTTCAACGACGCCGGCGTGCTGAGCGCGGGCGACGTGCACGTCGCGCTGCGCCTGGCCGCGCTCGGCGGCGAGGACGACGACGAGGTGCTGCTCGCGGCGGCGCTCGCCGTTCGCGGCCCGCGCCTCGGGCACGTGCATGTCGACCTCGCGACGATCGCGTCGACGGCCGCCGTCGAGCGTGACGAGCCGGTCGACCTGTCGGCGCTGGCGTGGCCGCCGGTCCCCGCGTGGCTCGCGGGCGTGGCCGCCAGTGCGCTCGTGACCGTCGGCGACGACGGCGAGCCCGACAACCGGCCGCTGCGCCTCGTCGGCAGCTGGCTGTACCTCGATCGCTACTGGCGCGAGGAGCGCCAGGTCGCCGCCGACCTGCTGGCCTTCGGCGATCGCGAGCCCCGCGACGTGCGCGCCGACGTGCTGCACGCCGGCCTGCAGCGCATGTTCGCCGGCCAGACCGGCGGTCGCCAGTACCGAGCGGCCGAGTCCGCGGTCCGGCGCGGCCTGACCGTCGTCGCCGGCGGCCCCGGGACCGGCAAGACGACGATCGTCGCGCGCATCGTCGCGCTGCTGGCCGAACAGGCCGCCGCGGCCGGATCGCCGATGCCGCTGATCGCGCTCGCCGCCCCGACCGGCAAGGCCGCCGCCCGCCTGGAGGAGGCCGTGCATCACGAGGCCGCTGACCTCGACGTCGACGACGCGATCCGCAAGCAGCTGCTCGCGCTGCACGCCTCGACGCTGCACCGGCTGCTCGGCTGGCGCCCCGACAGCCACAGCCGCTTTCGCCACCATCGCGGACAGCGCCTCCCCCACGACGTCGTCATCGTCGACGAGACCTCGATGGTGTCGCTGTCGCTGATGGCGCGGCTCGTGGAATCCGTCCGCCCCGACGCGCGGCTGATCCTCGTCGGCGACCCGGGCCAGCTCGCGTCGATCGAAGCCGGCGCGGTGCTCGGTGACGTCGTCGGTCCCGCCGGCGGGACGGCGACCGTGGCCGACGGCGTCGTGGTGCTCGACCGCGTCCACCGATTCGGCGGCGGGATCGCGCGGCTCGCCGAGGCGATCCGGCGTGGGGATGCGGATGAGGTGCTCGACGTGCTCGCCCGCGCACCCGACGGCGTGCAGTGGATTGCCGCCGACATCGGCGACGACGCCGCTTCGGACGCGCTGCGCCCCGTCCGTGACCGTGCCGTCGATGCCGCGCGCCGCGTGACCGAGGCGGCGGGCGCCGGCCGCGCCGCCGACGCCATCGACGCCCTCGGCGCCTTCCGCCTGCTGTGCGCGCACCGGCGCGGGCAACAGGGCGTGGACACGTGGACGAGACGGATCGAGGACTGGCTCGCAGGCGATCCCGGCGCGCTGCACGCCGACGACCGGTGGTACGTGGGACGCCCGGTGCTCGTGACGGCCAACGACCACGAGCTGCGCCTCTACAACGGCGACACCGGCGTGCTCGTACAGGCGGGCGAGGACCGCGTGAGCGTCGCCTTCGAGCGCCGTGGCGAGATCCTGCACTTCAGCCCGAGCCGGCTGAGCGCCATCGACACCGCCTACGCGATGACGATCCACAAGAGCCAGGGGTCGCAGTTTCAGACGGCGGCGGTGCTGCTCCCAGATCCGGCGTCGCGGATCCTCACCCGCGAGCTGCTCTACACCGCCGCCACCCGCGCGCGTGAGCTGCTGATCCTCGTCGGGACCGAAGAGGCGATCCGGGCGGCGGTTGGCCGGCCCGTCGCCCGTGCCTCGGGTCTGCGCCTGCGGCTCTGGGGATCGCAGCCGCCGTGACGGCGTGAGCTGACCGCCGTGCCGGAGTAAGGAATCGCGCCTTGCTAGGGTAAGGACATGGCTCGCGTCACGAGCAAGAGGCAGGTCACGATCCCCAAGACGATCGCTGAGCGCTACGGCATCCAGCCCGGCGACTCGATCGAGTTCGTCGGGCAGGGCAACGCGATTCGCGTCCAGCGATCGGACGCTCGTCAGCAATCAACCGGTCGCGAGCAGCGCCTGCGGCGATTTGATCTGGCCACCGAGCGTCAGCTGGCGCGCCAGCGTGGCGAGGCATCGAGTGCCCCGGCGCACCGCGACTGGCTGCGCGACGACCTCTACGAGCGTGGCCGCGCTCGTTGACACGAACATCCTGGTCTACCGCTTCGATGCGCGCTTCCCGGACAAGCAGGAGGTGGCGACCAGGCTGCTGCGCGACGGGATCGAGAACGACACCGTCCGATTGGCCCATCAGGCGGTCATCGAGTTCGTCGCGGCGGTGACCCGACCACGGCGCGGTGAGCCGCCCCTGCTGGACTTCGCCGATGCGACCCGGGAGGCGGAGGACCTGCTGCAGCAGTTCGACGTGCTCTACCCGACCGAGGAGGTCGTCCGGCTCGCGCTTCGGGGTGCCGCCACCTACCAGCTCTCGTGGTTCGATGCCCATCTCTGGGCCTACGCCGAGCACTACGAGCTCGACATCCTGCTCTCCGAGGACTTCCAGCACGACCGCACCTACGGCGCGGTTCGCGTCGTCAACCCGTTCGTCTGACGAGCAGTCAGTCGGTGGCGCGGCGCGTGAAGCCGCGCACGCCCAGCGTCCCGAAGATGGCGGTCGCCACAACGAGCCCGAGTGCGACCCAGCCCGCTCCGAGCGCGGGAATCGTCGTCAGCGCGCCGCGCATCCCCTCCGACAGGTACGTCAGCGGGTTCAGGAGCGTGAGGACCTGAAACCAGCGCAGCGTGTCCAGTGCCTGCCACGGATAGAACGTCGCGCCGGTGAACAGCAGCGGCGTGAGCGTGACGGCGAACATCGTGCTGATCTTCTGCGGCTCCACGGCGGTGCCCAGCAGCAGCCCGACCGACGCTCCCGCCAGCGGCCCCACGAGCAGCAGCACGACGAATCCCAGCCAGCTCACGTCGGCGAAATCCACGCCGCCGGGAAGGATCAGCGCGGCCAGCGGGATGATCGCCAGCCCGGCGACGATCCCGCGCAGCGACGCCATCACCATCTTCTGCACGGCCAGCGCCCAGGCTGACAGCGGCGCCAGCAGGCGGTCCTCGATCTCCTTGGTGAAGGAGAAGTCGATCACCAGCGGCAGCGCGGTGTTCTGCAGCGAGGTCAGAAACAGCGTCAGCGCGATGATTCCCGGCAGCAGCTGGGCGCCGTAGGAGCCTTGGGCCGCACCGATCTCCGGCAGCACACGTCCGAAAATGAACAGGAAGAACAGCGGCTGCAGCAGGCTCTGTGCCAGAAAGCCGGCCAGGTCGTGACGGAGGATGACCCAGCAGTCGCGACCGCACATCGCCTTGAAGGCCGTGATCTGCGCTCGTCTCTGGCCGAGCTGCGGAGCCTGCACCACCGGCGCGCTCATCGCAGATCTCTCCCCGTGAGATGGACGAAGACGTCCTCCAGGGTGCCTTCGATGCGCCGCACGCCCTCGACGCGCAGGCCGGCGGCGTCGGCAGCCGCGACGAGCTCGGCGAGCGGATTGGTCGCGTAAATGCGCACGTTGCGGCCGTCGTCGGTGGCGTCAGCCACCTCGACCTCGCCGAAGCGCTGAAAGACCGTGGCCGGGTCGGCATCGCCGGTGACGCCGATCTCCAGGCCCCGGTCGCCCGGCAGCAGGTTGCGCAGCCCGCGCGGCGTGTCGAGCGCGATGACCTCGCCGTGGTCGACGATCGCGATGCGGTCACACAGCAGGTCGGCCTCGGCCATGTCATGGGTGGTCAGCAGCAGCGTGACGCCGCGTGCGCGTAGGTCCGCGACGCGGTCCCAGAGAAACAGCCGCGACTGCGGATCAAGCCCCGTGGTCGGCTCGTCGAGAAACAGCATCCGCGGATCGTGCATCAACGCGCGGGCGATCATCAGCCGCTGCGCCATGCCGCCGGAGTAGGTGTTGATCTCCTCGTCCTCGCGGCCCTCGAGCCCCAGCAGGGAGAGCAGCTCCATGGCGCGCGCGCGTCGCTGCTGACGACCAAAGCCGAAGTAGGCGGCGTGGAAGGTCAGCACCTCGATCGCCGTGAGGGCACGATCGAGGTTGGGACGCTGCGGGACCATCGCGATGCGCTGCTTGACCGCGACGGCGTCCCGCACGACGTCGAAGCCATCGATCGTGACCTGGCCCGAGGTCGGTCGCACACGCGTGGTCATCGCGCCGATCGTCGTGGTCTTGCCGGCGCCGTTTGGCCCCAGCAGCCCGAAGATCTCGCCTTCGGACACCTCGAAGGAGACACCCGCGACAGCTTCGGGAGCCCCCGGCCGGTAGCGCTTGTGCAGGTCGCTGACCACGGCGAAGGCCACGCATCGAGGCTAGCCGCTGGCCAACCGCCGTCGCGATCGTGCTGCAATCCCGCGGATGCCGCGGCCCTATCTGACGCCTCGACGCCGCGGCGTGCTGGTCGCGACGGTCACGCCGCTGGCGTCGATCTTCGGGTCGGGCTTTCTGATCATCGTCCCGATCCTCGAGCGCACGCTCGGCGCGCTGGCGGTCCTGGGAGCGGCCGCCGTCAGCGCGATCGCGTGGCTTGTGGGAACGTCGGTCCGCCACTGCGTGCGCGTCGTCGAGCCGCTCGCCGCGCGCGGCGCCCTCGACAAGACGACGGCCCGGATGGAGCGCGTGGCAGACGCGGTGATCGTCGTCGCCTACGTGATCTCCGTCGCGCTGTACCTGCGAATCATGGCCCAGTACGTCGTCGAGTTCGCCGTCGCGGGCGGGTCGGCTCCGGCCGAGCGCATCATCGCCTGCGCGACGGTCGTCGTGATCGTCGGCGTCGGCATCCTGCGAGGGTTTCACGGGCTCGACCTGCTCGAACGCATCTCGCTGCTTGTCGTGCTCGCCCTGGTGGTCGTGCTCGGCGGTGCCCTGCTGATCGACGACACGAGCACGCTGCTCGGCCCGGGGCTGGACCTGCCGCGGGTGCCGCAGGTCGGCCTGGGCAGCACGCTGGCCGCCCTCGGCGGGATCCTCATCGCGGTGCAGGGGTTTGAGACGGTGCGCTACCTCGGCGATCAGTACGACGCCCCCACCCGGATCGCAGCCTCACGCGTCGCGCAGGGCGTGGCAGCGGTGATCTATGTCGCGTTCGTGGCGTTCGCCACACCGCTCATGGGCCTTGGCACCAGCGACGGCGTCGACTCGACGCTGCTGGACATCACCAACCGCGCGGCTCCCGTGCTGGCCCTGCCGCTGGTGGTGTGCGCGCTGCTCAGCCAGTTCAGCGCGGCCACCGCGGACACGGCGGCCGCCGAGGGCAACCTCCGCGGGCTGTCGGGCTGGATGACGGGCAACCGCCCGTACCTGATCAGCGGCGCCGCGGCGATCGCCCTCGCGGCGACGACGCCGACGCTGACGATCGTCACCATCGCCTCGCGCGCCTTCGCGGCCTACTACGCCTTCCAGGCGGTGATCGCCCTGCGCACGACCGACGGCATGCCGCGAAAGATCGGCTACGGCGCTCTGGCGATGGTGATGGTCGCGATCACGCTACTCGCCCAGCCGGCGGGCTGAACGCCGTTCAGGACGCGCGCTACCATCGACACCATGAATTCACCATCCGAGGGCGTGCGAGTTAGGGTCGATCGTCAGGGCCGGCTGGTGCTGCCGCAGTGGCTTCGCCATGAGATCGTGGAGGCTCCCGGCGAGGTGTTGATGCGACGGACCGCCGACGGTGTGCTCTTGACCTCGGCCGTTGCGGAGCGCGAGGTCAAGCAGGGATCGGACGGCCTACCGCTGCTGCGACTCGGGCGCCCGGTCTCCAACGACGACGTCATCGGCGCCATCCACCGCGAGCGTTCGGGCTGACGTGTGGATACGTCGGTGCTGCTAGCAGCGCTCGTCGCAGACCACCAGCATCACGCCGTCGCACGCGCGCACCTCCGATCTGACATGCCCATCTCGGTGATCGTGCTCGCCGAGACCTTCTCCCAACTGCGACGTACCTTTGCGCAGTCGGCACACGCCGCGACAGCGCTGCTCGCGCCCTGGACCGCCGATCGCGAGCGCTTGCTCCCCACCTCGGCGTCCGCAGCCAGCGCTACGTTCGCTCGCGCGGCCGAGCTCGATCTCGCCGGCAGCGTCCACGATGCGCTGATCGCGGCCGTCCACGCCGAGCACGAGGTCGAGCTGATCACGCTCGACGCCAGACAGCACACGATCGCCCTGGCCCTGGGGGCTCGAAGCAGATTCCTCCTGAGCTGACGGCTGCCCGGCCGGGCTCGACTCAGCGCCTTGTCACTACCCGCCGGCCGCCGCCTTGAGCAAATAGGCCCTGATGAAGCCGTCGAGGTCGCCGTCGAGCACGCGGCTCGTGTCGCCGACCTCGTGGTCGGTGCGGTGGTCCTTGACCATCGAGTAGGGGTGCAGGACGTAGGAGCGGATCTGCGAGCCGAAGTTCACGTCCTGCGCGTCGCCCTTCTCCTTGGCGATCTCGTCCAGGCGCCGCTGCTCCTCCAGCGCGACGAGCTTTGAGCGCAGCATCTTCATCGCCGTCTCGCGGTTCTGGGTCTGTGAGCGCTCGTTCTGGCACTGCACGACGATCCCGCTGGGGCGGTGGGTGATGCGCACCGCTGAGTCGGTCTTGTTGACGTGCTGGCCGCCGGCTCCCGACGCGCGGTAGGTGTCGACCTGCAGGTCGTCGGAGTCGATCTGCACCTCGGCGGCGTCCTCGACGATGGGCGAGACCTCGACGCCGGCGAACGACGTCTGGCGGCGGTTGGCAGAATCAAACGGCGACAGGCGCACGAGCCGGTGCACGCCCTTCTCGGCGCCGTACAGGCCGTAGGCGTTCTCGCCCTCCGCGCGGAAGGTCGCCGACTTGATGCCGGCCTCCTCCCCGTCGCTGACCTCCAGCAGCTCGACGGCGAAGCCGCGCTTCTCGGCCCACTTCATCTGCATCCGCAGCACCATCTCCGCCCAGTCCTGGGCGTCGGTGCCACCCGCGCCGGCGTTGACGGTCACGAGCGCGTCGCCGGAGTCATAGCGCCCGGAAAACAGCCGCTGTTCCTCGAGCGTCTCCAAGCGAGCCTCGATCGAGTCCAGCTGCCCGGCGAGTTCGGCGGCGATCTCGGCGTCCTCCTGGGCCATCTCGACGAGGCTGTCGAGATCGTCGACGTCGGCTTCCAGCGCGCGAAATTGCTCCAGGCGCTTGCCGGTGCGCGCGTGGTCGGTGCTGACCTTCGCCGCGGCGTCCTGGTTCTCCCAGAAGCCGGGCGCGGACATCTCGTCCTCGAGGACGCTCAGGCGTTCGGCCAGCGCAGCCGGGTCAAAGATAGTCCGAGAGCAGGGACATCTGCGCTCGGATCGCCGCGAGGCGCTGGGGCGTGCTCTCCGATGTCGACGTGGCGGCCACGGCGTCCAGCATAGTCCGCCGCCAGAATGGGGCCGATGGATCCGCACGCCGTCCTCGGCCTGAGCGCCGATGCCACGCTGGAGGAGGCGGCCGAGGCCTACAAGCGCCTGGCCAAGCAGTGGCATCCCGACGTCATGGGCGTGGAGGGTCTTGCGCGGATGACCGAGCTGAACGTCGCCTTCGAGCTGCTGCGCGCGGCCGAGCGCCCGGGCGGGGCATCAGTCGTCGGCGACCACGTCAGCGCCAAGCAAGGCCGGCCGCCGAACACCGCCGCATGGCTGCCCGCCGCGATTCGCCGTGCGCTCGGCCCGGAGCTGCTGGGCGTGCTCGAACAGGACGAGCGCGTGGATCTCGTGACCCCGGCCGCCACCTGGGCGAGCCCGAGCACGCTGCTCGCCGTCACCGACCGCCGCCTGTTGTGGGTGCTCGACGACGCCGTCTCAAACCGCGTGCGGATGCTGCGCTTCCGCGACGTCCAGCAGGCCCAGCAGGGACCGATGCGCCTACGCCGCAAGCGCTCGCAGCTGCGGGTGCAGCCGCGCTACGGCCGCCGGCGCTGGACGTTCTCGGATCTGCGCCCGGCGACGGCCGTCGCGATCGCGGGATTGGTCCGCGACCGCTCGCAGCGCGAGAGCTGACCGGCGTGCGCTGGATCGTCGACGGGATGAACGTCATCGGCTCGCGCCCCGATGGCTGGTGGCACGACCGCCATGGCGCGATGGTCTCGCTCGTCGCCGCGCTGGAGCGCTGGGCCGCGGCCAGCGGCGACGACGTCACGGTCATCTTCGAACAGCCGCCGCGCCCGCCGATCGGATCGACAGTGATCGTCGTCGCGCATGCCAAGCGCGCGCGGGCCAACTCCGCCGACGACGAGATCGTGCGCCAGATCGCCGCCGCCGGCGACGCCCACGACGTCCGCGTCGTCACCTCCGACGGGTGGCTCGCCGATCGGGTGCGCGCGGCGGGCGCGAGCGTCCAGCCCGCACAGGCGTTTCGCGACGAGATCGACCCGGCCTAAGGGCCCTCAGCCGCCGGCTCGAAGGTACGCGAGCACGGCGAGCACGCGCCGGTGGTCGTCGTTGGAAGCCGGCAGGCCGAGCTTTCCGAAGATGTTCGAGACGTGCTTCTCGACGGCGCCCGACGTCACGACGAGCTCGTGGGCGATCGCGTTGTTGGTCCTGCCGCTGGCCATCAGGGCGAGCACCTCGCGCTCGCGCGGCGTGAGCGCCGCCAGCGCACCGTCCTCCCCACCCTCGTCGCCGCGCGTGCGCATGAGCTCGGCGACGACCTCGCGATCAAGTGCGGTCCCGCCCCCGGCGACGCGCTCGATCGCCTCGACGAACGCGCGCACCTCCCCCACGCGCTCCTTGAGCAGATAGCCCACGCCGCCGGTGCCCGACGCCAGCAGCTCCTGCGTGTAGACCGGCTCGACGTACTGCGAGAGGATCAGCACCCCGAGGCCGGGGAAGCGCTCGCGCGCCTCGATCGCGGCGCGCACGCCGTCGTCGGTGAACGTCGGCGGCAGGCGCACATCGACGATCGCGACGTCGGGCTTGTGCCCCGAGACGATCCGCAGCAGCCCGGGCGCGTCTTCGGCCTGCGCGACGACGTCGATCTCGCGCTCGCGCAGGAGCGCCACGATGCCCTCGCGCAGCAGCGCGTTGTCCTCGACGATCACAACGCGCATGGCAGCTCCGCCCGGATCGTCGTCGGTCCGCCGGCCGGGCTGACGATGTGCAGCGTCCCGTCGATCGCCTCGACGCGATGGCGCAGGCCGGTCAGCCCACCGCCCCGCGGGTCGGCGCCGCCGGGTCCCTCGTCTGAGACCTCCACGACCAGACGCCTGGCGTCGTGGTCAACGACGATGCGCGCCGGCGCCCCGCCCGCGTGCTTGGCGACGTTCGTCAGGGCCTCGGCGACGACGAAGTACGCGGCGGTCTCGACGACCGGCGGCGGGCGCCTGCCGTCGGGCACCTCGACGGTGACCTCCATCGGCGCGCGCACGCCGAGCGCCTGCACCGCCGCGCGCAGGCCGCGATCGGTCAGCACGGGCGGAGCGATCCCGCGTGCGAGGTCGCGCAGCTCGCCGATCGCCGCGCCGGCCTCCTCGCGCGCCCGTCGCACGAGCGCCGCGACCTCGGGACGGTCGGCGAGCTGCTCCTCGGCGCGGCCGACGAGCATGCTCAGCGACACGAGGCGGGCCTGCGCACCGTCGTGCAGGTCGCGTTCGATGCGCCGCAGCTCGGCGGCCTGCACGTCCAGCGCGCCGCGCCGGGTGCGCGTCAGCTCGTCGACGCGCTCGGTCAGCTCGCGCTCGCGCGCGGGGTTCAACCGGTCGCGGTAGACGATGATCGCGTGGATCGCCAGCGGCACGCTCATCCCGAGCACCGACCAGAACGGCCAGAACGTCCCGCCGCCCGACAGCGCCCAGACGAGCGTCAACCAGCCAGCGACCAGCCCGCTCCCCTCGGCATGGGCGCGTACGCCACGGCTGCGTCCCCCGCGCCCGCGCACCGCACGACGGACCACGACGTGGATGCCAAGCGGCGCGGCGAGCGCGAGCCAGACCCATGCAGGCCAGAAGTATCCGGCGCCGCTGCCAAGCCAGATCACCGCCATCAGCACGGCCACCAGCGCCGTGAACGCGAGTTGCAGCGACAGCGCGACGTCGGGATCAAAGCGTCTTGCGGTCCGGGCGTCGGTGGCGTCGAGCGTGCTCACCCGGTCATCATCGCCGCCGAGCAGGCTCTCGGCGAGTCCGCTCTCGGCGAGAGCCATGACGCGCAGCAGTCCCACGCTCAGCACGGCGGCCGGCAGCGCGAGGCCCACGAACGCGAAGGACTCCAGCAGCGTGTCGCCGTTCCAGATGCCGACCTCCGCGCCCGCGGGCAGCGACCAGTACCAGGCCGGCAGCGTCGCGAACCCGATCACACCGGCGACGAGCCCGAGCGCGATGCAGCCGAAGGCCATCCCGAGCACCGAGTGCAGCACGAGCCAGACGAGATCGCGCGAGGTCTGCGGATCGCCCAGCGTGGACGACAACCTGCCCCGCAGGCCGTGCCCGGGCTGACGGTAGGAGCCGCGGACCGGCCGGCGCAGCAGCCATGCGGCGTTCCAGCGATCAAGCTCGGCCGTCCAACGAAACGCGACCGCCGAGGCGATGACGACCGGCAGGCCCACGACGAAGATCACAAGCGACAACGACAGCGACAGCCCGACCACCCAGACCACGAGCGCCAGCGTGCTCGTCAGCAGGCCAATCGAGAGGTACGCCGTGTCCCGAGCCGCCTGCGCGAGCACCGTGCAGACCGTGGCCTTTGGACGAGTCGATCGCATGCCGCCACAATCCCACGCCTCGAGTCGCGCGTCACTGGGGCGCAGCGGCGTGTCATGTTGGGGCTGACCCCCGAATACGCCGGACAGCCGCGGTGTCCAGTTGAGGTTTGGCCGTGCGCGTTGACCAACGGGCAAAGGCCAAACGGCCGCGGCGGCGATGCTCAGCGTCGCGGAGTCGACCCTGTCACGGGCGGTTCGGCGCCACGGAATCGTCGTCAAGCGAACCGGCGATCGGGATCGGGCTGTCCCGGCTGCCGATGTCCTGCGCCTCAACCAGGCCTTCCGGCGAAAGATCGTCGAGGAGCTTGCGGGCGAGCTGGTTGCCTACGCGGAGAAGCGCGAACCCCTGTTCGTCGATGCGATCCTCGCCGAAGTCACCGCGGGCCTCGATGCGCTCTCCGTCCCAGGACGCGATGGCAACGACTTCCTCGACGAGATTCGCGGCGCTCTACCCGAGCGCTGGTACCGCGAGGTCGAGCGCATCTACCACACAACGATCACCGGGCCGATTGCGATGGTGGATGTCAACGGCGGCGACGACGAGGACGCCCAGGAAGCGGAGGAATCGCCTGCTCCGGCGTCAGTGGCCGGCTGAGGAGCATGCCGCTGGGGCGATGGCTCCTGGGGGGCCTCTGAAAACCCGGGGGCACGCAGCAGATCGAGCAGCGACTCACATGCTCCGGAGCATCAATGACCAGGCGCCCCTCTTCTCTGCAGGTGTGAACACCGATCGCGCGAGCGTCTGGCGGCACGTCGCACGGGTCGTCGCCGTGAGGTCAGGCTGCCACAGGAACGCGTCGGTCGCCACGGCGAGGTCAACCGCCGGATGCGTCGGGCGAGGACGGAGCACGGGCCGGCTGAGAGCGGAAGCCATGAGCGGTGTTCTACAGCCCGCTCGCCTCACCCACCAGTCCCCGCGCCGGGCGACTCGCCTTCCTCATGCCGCTCTATCCCGACGCACGAATGGACCATTCCCCGCGATCCGGACAGCGCTCGAATCGTCGAACTGACAGAACTCTGGCCGCGGTGGCCCATCATGTCGCAACCAGGCGAAAGCGGCAGTCGTCATGCTCTGGCTGATGCGGGGCAGCGCGTCCACGGACGCGATGTTCCGCGCATAGTCCCGCGGGCCCCGACGAGCCGTCACCGGCCCCACAGTCGCTTCGCAGCCCCGGTCGGCGCGCCTCGGCGGGACTGCACTTGTGCCCGCGACGGCGTGCTCATACGATCTGGCCAGGTGGACCGTCATCGCCAACAATCGGAGGCGCCATGACGGGCCGGGTCGTGCGGGTCGAACGCTTCATTCCCGCGGCGCCGTCTGACGTGTGGGCGGTACTCGCCGACCTCTCAAACCACGCATCCTGGAGAAGGGACGTGAAGGCGTCGCGCATGCTTGGCGAAGAGATGTCAGGGGTTGGCGCCCGGCGTCATCTGGACCTCGCCCCGGTCGGTGGACTTGACGAGACCGTCCTTGGCTGGGAAGAAGGCAGCAAGATGGTGGTCGCGGTCGACAAGGCGACTGTGTTGCCGGTCAAGTCGGGCGAGGCCACGTTGGTTGTGGATCGTCAAGGCGACGACAAGTCCCAGGTGACCATGGAGTTCCGCTACGTCCCGAAAGGCGGACCGTTGGGCCGCGTGATCGGAGCGGTCGTCGATGGCCAGTTGACGAGAGTGTTCCGTGGAGTTCTGGCTGACTTAGAACACGCCGCCCGGGAGGGTTAGCGCGCCCCAGCCAACGGCGCTCGCGGGCACTCGGCGCAGAGCGGGGCAGTGACGCTAGAGCACGCGCCAGGACGCAAGGGGAGCGTCGACCTCGGCTCGACGCGCTGCTGAGTTGAGGCAGAACCGGGCGCTCTGGCCCCTCGCAGGATGAGCGCTCCTTCTCGCGCAAAGCGCGAGCTACGGTGGGTGATCGAGTGATCGGATCGGTTCGTGTCAGGCGCGGGAGCGCTCGGCGTCGC
>JAJCYD010000013.1 GCA_029263125.1 Solirubrobacteraceae bacterium
GTCCGAGGACCGCGCCGTCGCTGTCGACGATGTCGCCGGGACGCCGCCGCATGCCGCCGTGCCGGGCGAGGAAGCTGGCGCGCCCGGTGCCGGCGAGGAAGCACAGGTCCTGCGAGTCGGGCTTGCCGGCGACGTCCAGGCCGGCCTCGCGGGCGAGCCGGCGGACCTCGGGCTTGGTCAGCTCGCCGAGCGGGAAGCGCAGCCGCGTCACTGCCGAGCGCGACAGCGCGGCGAGCATGTAGGTCTGGTCCTTGGCGGGATCGGCGGCGAGCCGCAGCAGGCCCTCGTCAGTCCGGCGGGCGTAGTGCCCGGTCGTCAGGGTCCGCGCGCCGAGGCGGTCGGCGAAGGCGAGCATCGCGTCCAGGCGCACGTGCCCGTTGCAGCGCACGCACGGGTTCGGCGTCAGTCCCTGCGCATGGTCGATCAGCCACGGCTCGACGACCCCGCCGCGAAACTCCTCGCGCAGATCCAGCGTGAAGTGCGCGAGGCCGAGCCCGTGCGCGACGCGCCGCGCGCCGCGCACCGCGGCCGCCGAGCAGCACGAGCGCTGGCCGTCGTTGTCGGGATCGGCCCACAGCTCGAGCGTCACCGCGACGACGTCGGCGCCGGGCTCGCGGGCGCTGCGCAGCGCGGCGACGGCGCTGTCGACGCCCCCGGACATCGCCACGAGCGTGCGCCCGGGCCGCGGCGCCAGCGCGCCACCGGCGCGAACCGCCGCGCCCAGCGCGCGGTGCAGTGCGTCGGAGGCGAGGTCGGCCGCGTGCAGCTTTCCGGCGCTCAGGCCACCCAGCTCGGCGGCGATCTCCGAGGAGCCGATGTGCGCGGCCTCGACCAGGCCCGACCCGTCGGCGAGCTCGACGGCGGCGCTCGCGGCGGCGATCGTCGCGCCGCAGCCCGCTGCCTCGAAGCCCGCGCCGCTGACTCGCTCGCCGTCGACGGCGACCGAGATCCGCACGAGATCGCCGCACGCCGCTCCGCCGGCGGCGCCGTCGAAGCCGCCGTCGGGGTTGCGGCCGCGCCCGCGGGGATAGGAGAGGTGGTCTTCGAAGCGCTCGTCGGCCATCGCCGACCGAGTCTAGATCGGGCCGGTGCGCAGGGCGCGATGCAGGCGTTGCCGGCGGCTGGAAGCCGCCGTATCGTGGCCCGGATCGGGTCATGCGGATCGAGCACGCACGGTCGCGGGCGTTGCCTGCCGGTGATGTTCGTGCTGCTCTGCGTCGTGGTGACGGCGGTCGGCTGCGGCGGCCGCGATCCACCGGCGGACGGCCCGCGCTCACAACCGCCCTCGCATGCGCCCGTGGACCCGCGGCGTGCCGCGCTGGACGGCGACGACCGCGCCATCGACGGCGTGCGCTCCTACACCGCGTTCGTCTCGCGCGGCAGCGCCAAGAGCCGCGAGATCGCCCTGACCTTCGACGACGGACCGGGCCCGACGACACCCGCCCTGATCCGGTTCCTGCACGCCGCGCACGTGCCCGCCACGTTCTTCCTCGTCGGCCGGTCGGTCGCGAGACACCCCGACCTCGTCCGCAGGGAGCTGGACCTCGGCTTCTCGCTGGGCAGCCACACCGAGGGCCACACGCGGTTGCGGGGCATGCCGTCAGACGAGCAGGAGCACGAGATCCTGGCGGCGGCAGATCGCATCACCGCGATCAGCCGGCACGCCGTGCGGCTCTTCCGACCGCCCTACGGATCCTGGGATGAACAGACGCTCGACATCATGCGCGCAGAGCGGATGATGATGGTGCTGTGGAGCGTCGACACGCAGGACTACGAGGCCACGAGCGCTCGCCCGATCGTCACGTCGGCGCTGGCCGGCGCGACGCCCGGGGCGGTGATCCTCATGCACGACGGGCCCGGCGCCCGCCCCGACACGCTCACGGCGCTGCGCCGCATCGTCCCCGCGCTGCGACGCCGCGGGTATCGCCTCGTGAGCCTCCCCCAGCTGCTGCGCGACGACCCACCGCCGCGCCGCCAGGCCACGCCGCCCGAGCGCGGCGGCTGAGGCCCTACCGGCCCGCCTGCTCCAGCGCCTGCTGCAGCTGCTCGTTGGCGGCGTCGGAGACCGCGGACGCGTCGTCGGCCTTCTGGATCTGCGTCGTCGGGGCCAGCGGCGTGTCCTTCACCGCGACGGGTCGCGGGCGCGGCATCGCGACGACGAGCAGGATCAGCATGACCACCCCGACGAGCAGGATGACCAGCGGGCGCTTGTATTGGGACATTGATCGTGGTCTCGGCACGCCGGACGCCGGTGCTGATCGGATGCCCCGTGCGTCATACGGCCGTCCAACCGCGCACTGTCCTGCCCTGTGGTGCTCCTGCCACCACAGGACAGGACGGTGGCGGTGGCTAACTCGTCTTGGCGGGTGCGTCCAGCGGGCGCAGCCCCAGCTCGCGCAGCTGTGCGTCATCGACCGCCGCCGGGGCGCCGGTCAGCGGATCGAAGCCGCTGGCGGTCTTGGGAAAGGCGATGACGTCGCGGATGGAGTCGCGGCCGCCCATCAAGGCGACGATGCGGTCGATGCCGAACGCGATGCCGCCGTGCGGGGGGGCGCCGTAGCGCAGCGCCTCCAGCAGGAAGCCGAAGCGCGACTGCGCCTCCTCGGCGTCCATCCCGATGATCTCCAGGACGCGGCTCAGGACGGCCGAGTCGTGCGTCCGGATCGACCCGCCGCCGAGCTCCCAGCCGTCGACGACGAGGTCGTAGGCGCGCGAACGCAGCGCGCCCGGATCGTCGAGATCGCCGGTCGGCGCGGTGAACGGATGATGCAGCGCGTCCCAGCGATCCTCGGCCTCGTTGTAGCCGAACATCGGGAAGTCCACGACCCACAGCACGTCGTGGCTGCCGGCCGGCACGAGGTCCCAGCGCTCGGCGAGATGCAGGCGCAGCGTGCCGAGCGCGTTGGCGGCCGTGTCCTTGGTGTCTGCGACGGCGAGCAGCAGATCGCCCGGCGACCCATCCAGCGCCGCCGTCACGGCCGCGATCTCCTCGGCGGAGAGGAACTTCGCGATCGGCGAGCGCCACGTGCCGTCCTCCTGGACGAACGCCCACACCAGGCCGCCCGCGCCCGCGCGCCTGGCGACCTCGGTCAGCGCGTCGAGCTCGGAGCGCGGCACCTCGCGCGTGCCGGCGTTGATCGCGCGCACGACCCCGCCCTCGGAGCCCAACACGGAAGCGAAGACCTTGAACTCCGAGCCGCGCAGCGCGTCGGAGACGTCGGTGATCTCCAGGCCAAAGCGCGCGTCGGGACGGTCCGATCCATAGCGCAGCAGCGCCTCGTCGTAGGGCATGCGACGGTAGGGCGGCTGCTGCACGTCCAGGCCGCCGACCGCGAACACCTTCGCCATCAGCCGCTCGTTGACGTCGATGACGTCCTCCTCGTCGACGAAGGACATCTCGAGGTCAAGCTGCGTGAACTCCGGCTGGCGGTCGGAGCGCGAGTCCTCGTCGCGAAAGCAGCGCGCGATCTGGTAGTAGCGCTCGTAGCCGCCGACCATCAGCAGCTGCTTGAACAGCTGCGGGGATTGGGGCAGCGCGTAGAAGTTGCCCGGCGCCGTCCGCGCGGGCACGAGGAAGTCGCGCGCGCCCTCGGGCGTGGAGCGCGTCAGCGTCGGCGTCTCGATCTCCAGGAAGTCCTCGGCGGTCAGGCCGTCGCGGATCGTCTTGACGACCTCGTGGCGCAGAACGAGCGCCTCGACCATCGTCCGGCGGCGCAGGTCCAGCGTGCGGTGGCGCAGGCGCAGCGTCTCGTCGAGTGACACCTCCTCGTCGTCGAGCGGGAACGGCGGCGTCAGCGACTCGGTCAGCAGCTGCATGTCGGTCGCCTGCAGCTCGATCGCGCCGGTCGGCAGGTCGGGGTTGATGTTGCGCTCCTCGCGCAGCACGACGTCGCCGGCGACGCTGATGACGTACTCGCCGCGCAGGCCCTCGGCCGCGGCGAACAGCTCGGCGCCGTTCTCGGGGTGAACGACGAGCTGCAGCAGACCGGAGCGGTCGCGCAGGTCGATGAAGATCAACCCGCCGTGGTCGCGACGGCGATGCACCCAGCCGGCCACCCGAGCCGGCGCGCCGGCGTTGGATGCGTCGAGGTCGCCGCACCACGCGTCGCGGTAGGCGTTGGCGCGCGGAGCGCGCTTCATCGCACGCCTCGCTCACGCAGGATGCGCGTCACGACGTCGCTGCATGGCACGACCTGCTGCGTTGCGGCCTGCATGTCCTTCAGCACCGTCCCTGTATCGCTGACGAGCGCAACGTACCGGGCGCCGATCCGGTCGGCCTGCTTGAGCTGGCCCTTGCGCGAGCGTCCGGCGAGCTCCAGCTGCGCGTTCAGGCGCGCGTTGCGTGCCTCCGCGGCGACCGCGAACGCGTCCGCGCGGCGCTCGGGCGCATCGAAGGCCACATACAGATCGACCGGTGGGGCGGCGACGGGCCGGCCGGGGCCGGCCAGCAGGATCCGCTCGATCCCGGCCGCCCACCCGCAGCCCGGCGTCGCCGGCCCGCCGAGCTGCTCCACCAGGCCGTCGTAGCGCCCGCCGCCCGCGACGCCGCTCTGCGCGCCGAGCTTGTCGGAGGTGAACTCGAAGACCGTGCGCGTGTAGTAGTCCATGCCGCGCACGAGCGTCGCATCGACCTCGTAGTCCACGCCCGCGCGATCCAGCAGCGCGCGCACCTCGGCGAAGTGCTCGGCATCGTCGGCGTCGAGGCGATCCAGCAGCCGCGGCGCGTCGCGCATCACCGCGACGGTGCCGGGATGCTCGGAATCGAACGCGCGCAGCGGGTTGAGGTCGATCCGTGCGCGGACCTCGTCGGACAGCTCGTCCGAGCGTGCACGCAGGTGGGCCTGAAGCTCCTCGCGGTAGGCCGTGCGGGCGGCGAGCGTGCCGAGGCTGCCCAGGCGCAGGCGCACGTCGCCGACCGACAGCTCGGCCAGCAGCGTCGACAGCAGCAGGATCGTCTCGGCGTCGACGGCCGGGTCGTCGGACCCCAGCGCCTCCGCGCCGACCTGCCAGAACTGGCGGTAGCGCCCGGCCTGCGGCTTCTCCTTGCGAAAGAAGCTCGACAGGTACCAGAGCTTCACCGGCAGGGGCAGCTTGTGCATCCCGTGCTCGGCGTAGGCGCGACAGACGGGAGCCGTGCCCTCCGGGCGCAGCGTGACGGACCGATCGCCGCCGTCGTCGAAGGTGTACATCTCCTTCTGAACGATGTCCGTCGACGCGCCGACGCCGCGCGAGAACAGCTCGGTGTGCTCGAAGGTGGGCGTCTCGATGCGCCGGTAGCCGGCGCCTTCGAGCACGCGTCGCGCGGTCGCCTCGAGTGCCGCGCGCGCGTCGGCGTCCTGCGCCAGCACGTCGGACGTGCCGCGCGGCGCCTGGACCTTCTGGCTCACAGCGACGACAGCTCTGCGAGGTAGGGGTTCGTCGCGCGCTCGGCGCCGAGCGTCGTGATGCCCATGTGGCCGGGGTAGACGGTCGTGTCGTCGTCGTAGCGCTCCAGCAGCGTCGCGATCGACCGGGCGAGCGTCGGCCAGTCGCCACCGGGCAGGTCGACGCGGCCGACCGAGCCCGCAAAGAGCACGTCGCCGGAGAACAGCGCGCCCTCGTCGCGGACGGCGTAGGTGACGTGCCCGGGGCTGTGTCCGGGCGTGAAGACGACGTCGAAGGTCATGCCCGCCAGCTCCAGCGACTCGCCGCCCTGCACGGTGTGCTCGGGATCCCAGGACTCAAACGGCCCGAAGCCAGGCCAGGGCACGAACGCCATGACGTCCTGCATCGCGGGGACCTCGATCTGCGGGCAGTAGACGGGGGCGCCGGTCGCGCGCGCCAGCGGCGCGACCGCTCCGGTGTGGTCGAAGTGCGTGTGCGTCAGCAGGATCGCCTCGAGCGTCAGGCCCTCGGACTCGATCGCCCTCAGCAGCCTCGGCGCCTCCTCGCCGGGGTCGACGATCACGCAGGCGCCGCCGTCCTCCCCACCGGCGCGAGCGATGAAGCAGTTCTCCTGCACCGGCCCGACCGTGAACATCCGGACATCCACGCGCTATGCGGCCTTCTTGCGCGCTTCCATCTTCTGGCGGCGGCGGTAGACGAGCATGTCGGTGTAGTAGCCCAGCGGGACGTAGAACAGGAAGACGAACGCCGTCAGCGGCACGGCACGCACGGGCTCGGTGCCGAACAGCAGCACGAGCAGCAGCCCGAAGACGACCGCCGCGATCGCGGCGCGCTGGGCGGCCGAGCGCCAGGTGGGGGCACGCGTGAGCCGGTCGCGGCGCTCCTCGGCGGCCGTACGCTTGGCGTCGGCCTTGCGCTCGGCCTCGGTCGGCTTGCGACCCGTGCGCCCGCGCGCCTCGACGACGCCGGCCGCATTGCCTCGATGCTTGCTTCGCCGTTTCTTCTTCGTTTGCGCCATGAGGCTTCGGAGATTAGGGGTTTCGCGCCTGTGACCCGGTGCGTCGGCCTTCAGGACCCGAGGGCATCCTCGACCGTCCGGCGGTTGCGCACCTGCACGCCTACCGGAAATCCGCTGAACGCGGCCTTCGGAGCCAGTCCGACGAGCTCGCAGCACGCGACGTCGGCGTGCCGCGCGACGGCGGCGACCAGGCTCGCCAGCGGCACGGCGAGATGGTCCTCGACGTTCGTGCTCACCTGGGCGACGTGCTCGCGGGCGGGCAGCGCGAGACCAAGCGCGCGCACACCCGGCAGTCCCTCCGGCCCGCCCTCGCGGATCAGGGCGGCGATCGCGCGCGCGTCCTCCACGGTCGCCGGTGCGCGCAGCTCGACGTTGAACGCCACGAGCGGCGGTCGCGCCGCGACGAGCACGGCGCCTGCTCGCGAATCGATCGCGGGCGGCCCGAAGTCCGGGTGAAGCTCCCCTGCCCGCATGCGCTCGGCGAGGGCGACGACGCCGCCACGGCGCAGGAACGCGCGCGAGCGCCCGTCGGCAAGCGCGCCGTAGAGGAAGACCGGAATGCCCACGCGCCCGAGCTCCTCTCCGGCGATCAATGCCTCCGCGCAGGCCGCGCCGCGACGCGCGGCGTCGAGATGCACGACGGGCGCCACGTCCAGCGCGCCGACATGCGGATGGCTGCCGCGCGGGCCGCGCAGGTCGATCCGCTCACGGCATGCGCGCGCCCCCGCCACGAGCGCGGGCGCGAGCTCCCCGGGCTCGGCGGCGAGCGTGTAGACGCTGCGATGGTGATCGGGATCTGTGTGCACGTCCAGCAGCCGCGCCCCGGTGGAGGCGAACGCCTCGCCGATCGCGGCGATCACCTCGCCATCGCGGCCCTCGGAGACGTTGGGAACGGCGAGCAGCAGCGTGCTCACAGGAGGTAGCGCCCGGCGTCCAGCACCTGCGTGGAGCCGATCCACAGGCTCGCGGCGAGCACGACGACGTCCTCGTGCACGGGAACCGTGACGGTCCCGCCGATCCCCGCGCTGGCGCCGAAGGCGATGTGGGCGGTGCCGAGGATCTTCTCGTCCTCCAGCGTGTTGCCGGTGAGCGTCGCGCGATCGTTCGTGCCGACGCCGAGCTCGGCGAGGTTGCGCCCGAGCGGGCCGTGCTCGTCGAGGTGGGCGAGAAACGGCGCCGCGCCGTCGCCCTCGGCGTCGAGCAGGCGCCCGTCGCGGACTCTCAGCAGCACGGGCTCGGCGGCGAGGCTGCCATGCAGCGACGAGGCCGCGATCGTCCCCTCGCCGCCTGCCGGCGACGCGAAGCCCTCACCGCAGGGCAGGTTGCCGAAGGCGCCGGGGGCGCTGAGGTCTCCGTCGTCGGCGATCGCGGTCCGGCCGCGCAGATCCAGGCGCATGTCGGTCCCGGCAGGACAGGTGAGATGCGCGTCGTCGCCATCGCCGAGCAGCGCGGCGACGGCGTGGCAGCGGGCACTCATCGCGTCGAAGTCGGCGCTCATCAGGCGGGCGAGCAGGTCGGTCGTGACGCCGGGCATCGTCGCGCCGCGTGTGCCGCCCTCGCACGCCCGCTTGCGCGCGCTGGTGTGCGACAGCGACGGCAGGCACGGCGCGATGAAGACGTCAGATGCCGCGAACGCCGCTGCGACCGGAGCCGGCGGCTCGGTGCCACGCCTCGGGTTGGGCGGCAGGATCGTCAGGATCGCGTCGCCACCCGCGGCCCGCGCCGCGTGCATCAGGGCGTCGCCCAGCGTGGCGTTGGCGGGGTCCGCGACGACGAGCACGCTCTCTCCCGCGCTGACGCGCAGGCAGCGCTCGACGACGGTCTTCAGCGCGCGATCGAGATCCGCCACATCGCTCAACGGGACTTGACGGTCACCTTGATGCGCCCGCTGCCGCGCGTGAGCTGCGCCGAGACGCTGACGGTGCATTCCTCCGCGCCCTGGATCGGCAACGGAAGGCTGCGCGTGTCGGGCGGCGTCGTGCGGTAGCGCTTGTTGGCGACCTTCGTGCTGCTCGTCTTGCCGCTCTGGTTGTAGCAGGCGAGCTGGTAGTCGACGGTCACCCGCTGCTTGGGCGCGGCGCTGACGGTAACGGAGATGCCGTTGGGGTTCTTGATGCGCCCGCGCGCCTGCGCCTGCGCGAGGCGCCCCTCGCGCCGCGCGACGTCAAGGGTGCCCGCGCCGCTGCGAACGGGCGCGGGCGGAGCCTCCTTGAGCTTGGGCTTTCGCTTCTCCACCTTGTCCTGCTTGTCGCCGTCGCCGCCGTCGTCGGACTCGGTCTTCGTCGAGGCAGACGTATCGCTGCCGCCGTCGTCGTCACCGCCACCGACGAGCACCACCGTCGTCAGGCCACCGATCAGCAGCAGCGCGCAGAGCGTGGCGCCGATCGAGATCAGCGGGCGCTTCATGACGGCCCTCTTGATCTTCTTGAAGCGCTTCTGGACCGACTTGACGACCTTCTTCACGCGAGTTCCTCTGGTTCGGTTGAGCTGTGGCCGCGATGCCGGCGCTCGCGCGACAGCCGCACGGGTCACGATACGCGGACGCGCGCGAGGGCGGCAACTTCATCGTGATATCGCGACGACGGTCCGATCAACGTCGCGCCACGGGCTACACTTCGCGCCCTCCCGCCGGAGTAGCTCAGTCGGTTAGAGCAGCGGAATCATAATCCGCGTGTCGGGGGTTCGAGTCCCTCCTCCGGCACTGAGAAACAGCTGCACAAAGCAAGAATCGGAAATCTCGTGCAATGAGGATCGGTCGAAAATGATCCCGAAATGATCCCGAACGAACGGCAGCGCCGGACACCCAGCGAGGGCCTGAAGCGCCGAAAGCGACGCCCCCCGACACGCACTGGATCGCGGTCGGAATGGCACGCTTCGCGATGCCCAGCGAGATGGCCATGAACCGACGTGGGCTGCGATCGCGCGGCACGACGGCCACGGTGTGCAAGCCGAGCAACATCCACTCGGGCAGCACCCCCGTGCGCGCCACAGGAGCTAGTTGACGCGCCGCAGAACCGGAGCCGTGAGCGGGCGCTCGTGCAGCGTCACGCAAGTCGCCCGACCGCGTAGATAGACATAGGCATCGAGATCGCCGCGCAGATCCCCCAGCCGGCAAGCCCCTCCACAGCCCCGCATTGATGCCGACGGCCACCCCCCGCTCCGCTCCGACAGCCTCGTCAGCCTCTCCGTCGTCGCCAGCGCGATCGTCGTCGCGCTCGGTCTGCAGATCGGTGACCCAATCATCGGCATTGATCATCACCGTCGTCATTCTCAGGATCACCCGGCAGTCCTTGCACCGGTCCGGCGGACCCTGGCACCCAACTCGACATCGGCGACAACCATGCCCACTCGGCCCGTTCTGATTGACATGCCCAGTGTCATCGTTCACATTGAGCCCTAACCGCGTTAGCCATGCGCGCCCTTGCCAGGGGGATACAGGCAAGATACGCCAGAAACCGGAAAATAGAGCCGTGGTTCGCTGAATCGCCGCCGCCGCGGCTACTCATCGACGTCGAGGAGGTTGAGCGCGTTACTCTCGGGCGGGTGTGGACGCGCGTCGTTCTCCAAGGCGCGCGTGCCGAGCAATTCGGCGGGCGATCATGGGTGGTGCCACCGCAGACGAGGCACTCCGGCCGGCGGCGCGCTGACAATCGCGCCTCCTGACCGTGGACTCGGCGGGACGAGCTACGGACGCGGGGCCGCTATGAGAACCGCGGGCCGAGCCAGCGGGGCACCTGCTTGTGATAACGACAGTAGTTCTCGGCGAACTCGCGCTCTAGGTTTCGCTCTTCGACTGGCACCCAGAACCGAAAAACGAGCGCAGCGGCACTAGCCAGTCCCAGTACCGCCGCCGATCGACGAGCAAGTCCGATGCCCGCGAGGAAACCAACGTAACCGACGTACTGCGGATTGCGGGTGTAACGATAGACGCCGCCAGTCACAAGTGCACCGGTGTCGGTGCCGGAGATCTGCCCCGGCCCGGCGAAGCGGCCCATGCCGGCCACGCACAGACCTGCGCCACCAGCCACCAGCGCGCCGCCCACCCCGGCGGCCGGACCGGAGGGGAGCCGAAGGGCGCCGACCTGTTCACGGGCGGCAATCGCGGTCGCCGACGCGTGGCCGACGTAGCACGCGTACATGCCAACCGTGGTCGGCATGGTCAACTCGCCGGTCGACTCAAACTCCCGGTGCATCCGGCGCAGGAGCAGGCCGACAGCCGTCATAGCGCTGAGTGCCGCGGAGGCTGCCGACGCGACGTCGACTCGTTTATCCGACGCCACTGCCGTCAACGCAAACTGCCGCTGCGTCCTCAACACGCCGTCACGACTCCAGGCGCAGTTCATGACTGCGGCCCCCGACCGTTTCCGCCTGATCCCCGGCGCATGCGATCACGCAGCGTCCGAACGCCCAGCAACGTGGCGTCAGCGATAGCTCCGAGGGCCCCCGACTCCTTGTCGCGGGGCTTGTCGCCGCGCTGGCGTTCACGCCGCGAATACACCATCAGCGCGACCACCGCGATAGGAATCGGGGCCAGTGGGAGAAAGTCGGCAATGTGCGCGATGATGGGCGTAAGCATCCGTCAGACCTCGGGGATCGTCCCGTGCGGATCAACTGGTCAGGTCAGCTGATACCGACCAAGCGAGTTCACGGCACCTGCTCGGGCGCCTTGTCCACGGCATCGGCTCGAAACGCGCGCAGGGCGTCAAACGTCCGGTCGCTGAAGGTCTCGCAAGCCATGTAGCGCGTCCACGCCACGGCGGCGACAGCGAACGGCATCCTCGTCGTGTTCTCCAACAGCAGCGTGTGATAGCCGGGTCCTCCGCTGGAGTACGGTTCGTTGAAGAGCGTCTCAAGCTGGCCGATGCGATCTTGCGGCGTTCCCTTGCGATACTGAAACAGCACTCGACCGTGCTCGAGACTATGCACCCAGTTGCCGGTCTGCGGCGGGTTGCCGGGTAGGTAGACGCCGTCCTGACCGGGGACCTGGAAATGGTCGCCCGACGTTGGGGGGTTTGTCTTGTACGTCACGCTGGCGGTCTCGGGAACGTGCTCTGCTCCCTCGCTCCTGAACGCCGCGAGCTTGCAGCCGGCGGCCTTGACCGCCGCGGCGAGATTGTCGGTTTGCTGTGCTGGAAGCGCGAAGTCCTCCGCAGCTCCGACCGCGCTGGAATCCGTCGCCGGCGGATCCTCATCGTCAGTCGTCGCCACCTCCGCTGCTCCGAAGATGGCGGTTGCGATCAGACAGCCGATGGCGGTGAACTTCGCGATCCGCCGACGCGTCTGGCGCGCTGCCGCTTCACGCTCCGAAATCAATCTCTCCGCGTCGGGCGACTGCTCGTCATCATCGCCGGTGGCCATCACGCGAGTCCGTTAGCGAGGCACACGACTGACCTTGGACCGGTTGCGGCGCAGACGACAACTCGCAACGGGAACCAGACCGATCTGTCAGCGCACGGGACCTACGCGGGGATGCCACTGCGCCTGGCCTGCGCGTCTGACGCCGCCGATGAGATCAGCCCGAGGCCCAGCAGCGCGATGCCGTTGAGCAGGTGGTTGAAGTTCTCCAGGTCAAAGCGCCCGGTCATGCCGATGATCGTCAGGTTCGTCGGTCCGACAAAGCCGATGACGAACGCCGCGACGTAGAAGATGCCGACACCCAGGCACCCGCCCTCTGCGGTGGTCGAGCCTTGCCGGGACATGATCAGCAGGAAGCCGCCGATCGCGATGTGGACGAGGTTGTGAAACGGGTTGACGCTGAGCCCCGAGATGAAGATGTAGTCGTTCGTGTTCTGCAGGAAGCTTCCGAATCCCGTAACGGCGAAGCCGATGATCCCGATTCCGACGTACAAGCCGCCGAACAACGGCATGAGCCGCTGGGCCAGGTTCTTGCCTTCAGACATTGCTCACTATCTCCCGTGGTCCGGCCACAGCGACCGATCGGCCCCGAGCGCCGCGAGTCCTGCGGACCCGGATTGGCTGCGATTGGGCTCGGAACATCGCGGACACCGTAACAGCTTCTACGCCCTTCCTACGAAGCTCCGTAGGAGATGGCGCAATGACCGCCGACGCTGCGTCGTAGGTGGGCGTAGCATGCCCGCGGTGGACGATCGCACGACTGCCGGCGCTCGATCGCGTCCGCGAACGCGTCTCTTGCCCGCGATCGTGGCGACGATCCTCGCGGGAAGCCTGGCGAACCCGGCGTTCGCAGATGCCCACGGTCTGATCGGCCGCACGGATCTGCCGATCCCCGCGTGGCTGTTCGGATGGGGCGCAAGCGTCGTGCTCGTCGTGTCGTTCGTGGCGTTGGGCGCGCTGTGGAAGCGTCCCCTGCTGCAAGGAGCACCGACGCGGCCGCTGCCGCGGCGTGTCGGGCGAGCCCTCACAAGCCCCGTGGTCGAGCTCGCATGCGGCGCCATCGGCGCCGCGCTGCTGGCGCTAGTCGTCTACGCGGGCTTCGCGGGTGCTGTTCGTGTCGACGAGAACATCACGCCGACTTTCGTGTACGTCGTCTTCTGGCTGGGGTTCGTGCCCCTGAGCGTGGTGTTCGGCGACGTCTTCGCCCTGTTCAATCCCTGGCGGGCGGTTGGTCGAGGCGTCGCACGAATCGCAGGCCCGCTGGCCATACCTCCGCCGCTGCGCTATCCGTCATGGCTGGGGCGCTGGCCCGCAGCGATCGGGCTGCTGGGCTTCGCGTGGCTCGAACTTGCCTCCACGCGCGGCGACCGGCCAGCGTCGATTGCGCTGGCTATCATCGCGTACTCGGCCATCACCTGGACCGCGATGTTCCTGTTCGGCGTCGAGCGCTGGGCGCGCGACGGCGAGGCGTTCTCGGTGTACTTCAACCTCCTGTCGCGCCTGTCGATCATCGAGCGCCGGGGCCGCGCGATCCGCATCCGGCCTCCCCTGTCGGGACTGACGACGCTCAAGCAGTCCCCGGGAACGGTCGCGCTCGTCGCCGTGATGATCGGGTCCGTCAGCTTCGACGGCTTCAGCATCGGGCAGCGATGGCAGGTCATCCTGCGAGAGTTCACCGACGGCCTGCGGTCGGCGGGCATGAGCTCTTCGCAAGCACTGGAATCCGGCCACGGGTTGGGCCTGCTCATCTCCGTCCTGCTCGTGTTCGTCTTCTACCGCACGGCGATCGGCGCCGCCTCCCGCGTCGGCGGCGGGCATTCGCCTGCAGGGCTTGCTGTCGTGTTCGCCCCCTCGCTCGTGCCGATCGCCCTGGCCTACGTGGGCGCCCACTACGTCAGCCTGCTGCTGCTCCAAGGCCAGGCGATGGGAGCCCTGGCATCAGACCCGCTCGGTGAGGGCGCCAACATCTTCGGAACCGCCGCCTGGACGATCGACTACGCCTGGATCAGCGCCAACGCGTTCTGGTACATCCAGGTCGCGATGATCGTCGCCGGACACGTCGGCGCGCTGGCGCTTGCTCACGACCGCGCGCTCGTGCTTTTCGGCAGCGCTCGAGCGGCGCTGCGATCGCAATACGGGATGCTCGGCGCGATGATCGGATTCACCTGCCTCGCGCTCTGGCTGCTCTCCGAGGCGGGGAAAGGGTGACACGAGATCGATGACCGTCATCGCGCATGCAAGCGGCTACCTGCCCTCGCTCCTGTACCTCGCCCCTATCTTGATCGTGATCGGAGCACTTCTCGTCACCAACATACGCGACCGTCGGCGCGGCGCTCCCGGCGACGATCCCCCTGCGACAGCGGTCAACGATGATCAACATCCTCATCGCAGCAGTTGAACAGGAACCGTCCAAGGTGCCGAACTGTCATACGTCGCTGGCGAAGCGCCGGTGGACTTTGCCGTCGGCGTCTCCGTTGTCGGATTTGTTCGTTGCGACTTCCCGGCATCCGCCTCCCAGTCGCGAGTGATCATGATGGCCGGGCTCGCCCTGACCGTGCTCGTAATCGCGGCCGCCATGATCACGAGCTGACGCGATGGCAGGTTCGTCACCTCATGCCGGTACAGGCAGGCGAACAAGCACCCATCAACATTAGCCGCAGGGTCAGCAGCGATCGGCGACTGCCCAGAATCGTCCACTGCTACGGATCGTGAACCCCTGCGGCGCACCGGCACGCGAAGTGACCGAGTCCCTTCGATCCAACGCGTACAGGCGGCGAGCAGTACGCGAGGCGATCAGCACTGTGCCATTGCTGCTTGGGTCGTGAGCGTCGGTTCGTAGCGCAAACGGGGAGCTGCGAGTCCACCACGCGATCGACGGCACGGCGCGGCGATTGGGAAGGCTCAGCGGCCGACATGACCACGTCAGCCGGCCCGTGTCCGCGAGTCCGTGTAGTTCGCCCACGATCTGTCGCTGCGTTTCAAGCACCGCAGAAGTCGCAGTCAGGCGGTGAATCTGCCCTGGCGTTGCAACTGCCATCCACCCAGCCAGCACGTAGCCGGCGAGTCGCAGTGCGAGCGGCCCACGGTGATCGAGAGACCGCACAACCCCGACTGCAGCCACGACCGCGAGCAGCGAAGCGACCGGCAGCAAGTATCGGGCGATCACAGGCAGACCGGTTAGCGCCAGCAACGAGAACCCCACCGAGACCGCGCAGATCGCGGAGACCATGACCCGAGCGTTTCGTCCACGGCGGACGACCAGCACAGCGATTCCTGCGACCGCAGCAACCAGAACGGGCTCCCGGAGAATCTCACCGATTCTGCGTGGGGCAACCAACACAAGAGCTTGCAGTCCGGTTGGTCGCGCGAGTGCTTGCGCACTCTGCCGGGTTCCGGTCAGCGACCACCACGGCACTCCGCTGGCAATGACGTCAAAGGTGACCCACAGCAGCGGCGACCCGCTGGCCAGGACCACCCCCGCCACTCGGCTTCGAGACCCGAGCGCCGGCCAGCACCAGGCCAGGTACGCGATCGACAGTAGCCAGGCCTCAGGACGTAGGAGCCCAGCGATCGACAGGAGCATGAGCCCAGCTAGGCCGGCCCGGCATCTGCGCAGCTCGAGTGCCAGGACGCTTAGAAGCAGCGCACAGAACAGCACTTCGGAGTAACCACGCAGCGCCCAGGACACCACCGGCTCTCGTGTCACGATGATCGCGGCCGACAGCAGGGCAGCCCACCATCCGGCGAGTTGCCAAGCGACTGCACCGGCGGCTGCTGCAAGCCAACCCAGCGACCCGACGCTTATCAGGAGTAGTACCGCGGCTGACCGGTGACCGACGCCGAGTCTGTCCAAGACAACGCCGAAGGCGATGAGCAAGGGCTTTGGTGTCGGGGCCAGCGCAACCTGCACTTCCGGGCGATGGCCGTCTGCGATCTGACTACCCCAGAGCAGCGCGTACGCACCGTCGTAGTTCAACGGACCCGCGCCCAAGAACATCCAGAAACCCAGCGCCACGGCGGCGGCACCGATGAGGCTGACCGCCAACCCTGCCACAGTCCAAGATTCAGGAGTTCCAGGCATTCGAGCAGCCCGACCGACGCGCGCTATCGCGTCCCGCCCGTCACTGTCAACAGCGATGGCTCAATCTTCAACTGGCGATGTGCCCGCTCTGACCAGCGCCCTCGAACGTCCGATCCGAACCAGTCGCGCCTACCAGCGAACTCGTCGCCGCGGTCCTTGACACCCCGGAAATCGACCTCCCGCGCCGCGTCCAGCGCGTGACCGCCTCCCGTCGTCAAGGAGTTGCTGGCGAGACACTGCGGCGTTCTGTCCCAACGAACACCACATCCAGTCATGATCAGGCAGATTCTCACGCCTACCGTGCCTCTTCGCCGGCCAGCATGACGAGGTCGGCGGCCAGCTTGCGCGGGTCGATCGGGGCGCCAGCGGAGTACTTCGTGCGGATCTTGCCGTTGCGGTCGATCAGCCAGATGCTGGCGGTGTGGGTGCTGGTTTCCGGGCGCCCTTCGATCTGCGGTGCTGCGAAGTAGCGGCTCCACAGCGGCGCGAGCTGTTTCCTGGAACCGATCAGGTAGCGGAAGTTCTGCGGCAGCCGCTGGCGGTCAAGCCAGGTCCGCGCGGCGTCGGGGGTGTCTCCCTCTGGGTCGACGCTCACGCCGACGATCGTGACCGCCGCGGATCGCGAACCCATCATCTCCAGCGCCTGTTTGATCTCCTGGCCGATGATCGGGCACACGTCGGGGCACTGCGTGTAGAGAAACGTGACGGCGTACGGGCGACCGTCGAGCGATGCGCTGGAAAGCGTGCCTCCGCGCGCCGACGTGAGCCGAAACGACGGCGCGGGCGCGCCGACGAGGGACTCGGGAAGGACGCTTGCTTGCGAGTCATTCGAGGGCGAAGTCTGGGTGGGGTCGCCGCCGCCCAGGGTCTGGGAGGCGATCAGCGCTGACAGTGCGAGCAGCAAGACGAGCGTCAGCGCCTGCGCCCAACGGATCGCGGAGTGGTCGCCGACGCGAGGCTTCTGGCTCATGTTGTGGGGTCCGATCCTGGTGGTGGGCCGATCTTCGTCGCCGTGCACGGCGCACGTTCGTCGTCGATCTGCTCGCATGAGTCGCGATCTGCGTCTCGCGCGGCATGAGACTGGACCTGGGGTCGCGAGTGTGAGCTCCCGAGCGGCGCCTGAGGCTCTGCGCCTGCGGCCTGATCGAGTCGACGACGCAGGCGTTCGCCCTGGCCCGCGGCGACGGCTCGTCGCGCTCGCGCCGGATCGAGATCTACACCCAGACGCTCGGCGTGCTCGAGCAACTCCTGGGCCGCCTCACCATGTGTCATCCATCGGGCGAATATCCACGCGAGGACTCCAACGGTGATGACCGTGCCTTCGAGCATCCAGATCGCACCCGCGATGCTCTGGTCGGCCGCCGCGTTGAACCCGCGGCTTCGCGCGATCGCCTCGTAGGTGGGATAGAACGCGCCTTCTGACCAGATGAACACGTTGGCGATGGCAGCGCCAGCGAGCCGTATGACGAAGACGTAGGCCAGGCCAGCAGCGTTGCCGAACCATGCGGGCTTGGGGAGCGGTCCGAGCAGGCCGATCCAGAGTGCCAATCCGGCACCGAACATCGTGGCGTGCTCGGCGGCATGCACGATGTCGCTGCGCAGGGCAGCCTGGTAGAGGAACGGGATGTGCCACCCGTAGTACACCAGCACCCAGACCGGTACGGCGACGATCGGGTGAGCGAGGATCCGCAGATGCCGGATGCCCGCAGCGGCGAGGATCGGTCGCAGGAGTGGCCCGGTCACCGAGATCGCGATCAGCAGCGCGGCGACATCGCCGATCAGCAGATGCTGGATCATGTGAATCGACAGGCGCTGCTCGGATTGGGTGCCGATCGGCGGCAGGTCGGCCGCGACGGCGACCACGATCCCGCCCGCGAACGTCAGCACACGCCAGGTCCGAACTGGTCGTCCCTCGGCGGCGAGCCGGCGAGCACGAACCGCGAAGATCACGGCGAGCACGTAGATCGGTGCTGCCTGGATGAGGCCGGAAGCCAACGCAGCCGACATCGGCTATGGCTCCTGCCCTACGCGTGGGGTCGATGCTGGGGTGACCGCCGGCTTCACGGCGACGATGCCGGTGACGGCGATCTTGAGAGCACCGCGCATGCGGTGAGCGCAAACGTGGCGGTGATCGCTGCGAACAGCGGCGCCGCGGATGCCTCGGCTGTGACCGCGAGGGCGATCGCGTTGTTGATGACGTGAAAGGCGATCGCGGGGTACAGGGAGCCGGTGCGCTCGTAGAGCAGGCAGAACAGCGTTCCGAGAACGGCCAGCGGTGCGATCAGCGCCAGCGTCTCTGGGCCGCTGTAGTGGATCGATCCGAAGACGATGCCCACGAGCGCGGCGGCGGACCAGCGGCCGAGGCGGTTTCGCAAGGCGCGGTAGCAGAAGCCGCGAAAGAAGATCTCTTCGACGACGGGTGCGATCAGTACCACGAACGCCGTGGTGACCAGCAGCAGCGCGATGCCGTCGTTGGCGCCCATCGCGTCCAGCGTGTCCTGCTTGCCGGAGGGGCTGAAGACCGCCGAGTACAGGAGGTTGAATGAGTACCAGGCCAGCAGCGCCGCGCCTGTCCAGGTCGCGAAACTGCGCAGCGACAGCCGCGTCAGGCCGAAGTCGCGCGGACGAACATGTCCGCGGCGGCTGGCCAGCAGCCAGACGACGGCGATCAAGGCGCCGTCCAACGCCAACGTCCCGGCGATCGTGACGCCGGGCGGTCCGTCGCCGACGTCGGCGCCCGCGACGGATGCCACGACCGCGATCACGCCGGACAGCAGGAGCCCCGCTGTGAACGCGAGACCGAACGCCAGCGGCGCGTAGGACGCCGGCCAATGCTCGGATGCGCCAGCGGCTGGCCCCTCCCATCTCACGTCATGACGCGTCGTCCCACGCGCGCAGCATCGGTAGCGGATCGATCGCGCTTCCGCCGGAGTACCAGCCGGGGGCCTGCCACAACTCGAAGTGCAGGTGGCAGCCGTCGGCGTTGCCGCTGTCGCCCACCTCTCCGATCTTCTGTCCGGTGAACACCGCTTGTCCCTTGCTGACCGCCGCCGGCGAGCGCATGTGCATGTAGACGTAGTCCAGGCCACTGGCGGCGCCCGTGATGACGACGTAGTTGCCGGCCCGCGCATCCGTGTCGGCGAGCTTCACGGTGCCGGCGCGGGCGGCCGCCAGGCGTGTGCCGCAGGAGGCGAACATGTCCTGGCCCTTGTGCTTGCGAGCGCCACCGAAATTGTTGGTGTCGCTCTGGCCCAGGTCATGGCGGCCGCGAATCGGAAAGATGTGGTCGGCCACGGTGAACGCCGCGGAGTCCTGCGCGCTGACGCCGGCGGGTGTGACGCGCAGCCTGTAGATGCCCGGCGGCGCAGGTCCCCGGGCCGTCATGGCGTCCCAGCGCACGACGCTCGTTCCTTGTGGGGAGGCGACCGGCCAGCTCGCCACGACCGCTGAGTCCGCTTCGCGGAGCGCCTCTACGGTCACGGTCGCTGCTGCCGGCAGATTCACCGTCAGCTCCGGCTGTCGGCGACCCCCGACGAAGTACGTGCTGGTCGTGTTCGAGAGATCGACGGGCGCAGCGGCGGCAACACGGACGCTGCGCCTGGTTCGAGCACGCTTCCCCACGGTCGAGAGCACCTCGATCGGTCCGCTGCGCGCACGTTTTGGTACGCGCGCTTCGAAATGTCCGGACCGCACATGGCGCGCCTTGGCGGCGACGTCGTCGCGGCGGCCTCTGCGACCACGGAAGATGACCTTTCGAGCTGCGTCCAGCGTGCGGCCGGTGACGCGGACGCGCGCACCCCGAACCAGCTGCTTGCGAGACTCACAGGCAACATCCGACGTCGCGAGGCATCGCACCCCGGTGATGCTCGGGGCGCCTTGCGCGGCGGCGCCGCCGGTGCGTGCCGCTAACGCCGGCGCGGCGACAACCGCGGTCGCGGCCGTCGCGATCACCAGCGAGCAGATGCAGATCCTCGTCATGGGCAACCTCTTTCCTCGTGCCTCCGGGGTTAGCTGCCGGGCTCGCGCGGAAATGATCGCGCTACGGCCATACAGGCCGATTCGCCCCTCTGACGTGGTTCCCCCGTATGCCCGGCTCGGGTGGCCGGACAACTCGGCTGCGGACAAGCGCCGCGACTGTACCAGCTTCGCCGGCTTGCTACGACCACCTGTAGTACGTGTGCGCCATCGAACGGATCGCGTGCTTATCATGGCTGCGGATGGGTCGCCGAACATCCCGGTCGCCGCTTGTTATCGCCGCTGGCATGGCCATCGCCGGCTGTGGCGATGTCCTCTTTGGCAGCTGCGCCGGACTTGCTCATCTGCTCCCGTTCGCGCTGGTCTTGATCGCGCTGCTCAGCGGCCGCTACCCCGGAGAGGATCGTCTCGCGCGGCTCGCCCGCACGCGCGTGACGCAGCCCCGCGACCAGGTCATCCGCTCACGCGTGCCGATCCGGTATGCGCCGCACCTGCTTCCCCGCGGCGGTCGCCTGATCGCCAGCTTCCTCGCCGTGCGGCCACCTCCGCGCGCAACCGCCTGAACGCCTCGCCGCCGGCCCGCTGCCGGCCACGCCGCGCCATCGATGTTCTGACCGCTGCGGTTGTGTTTCAACGCTGAACGTTCGATTCCCTCTTCTCATCGAGGTCTGTATCTCATGTCACAACGTCAACGAGTGCTCTTGTCCATGGCGACGGTCGTGGTAATCGTCGCGGCGTTCGTCGTGCTGCGCCCCGACGACGGTCAGGACAGCGTCCAACCCGCGCAGACCAGCGCGCCGGCCCCCGCGACAGCGACCACGCCGGCCGTGACCGACACGCGTGAGCCTCCCCCGCCAGTACCCGAGGCTGCCCCGCGGCCAAGGTTCGTGCAGATCCGCGCGCAGGGCCTTCAGCCCGTGGGAGGCGTCAAGAAGATCGACGTCAACAAGGGCGACACTGTGCGCTTCGAGGTCCGCTCCGACCAGGCCGACGAAGGCCATCTGCATGGCTATGACATCAGCAAGCCCGTCGGACCCGGCAAGACGGCGCGCTATGAGTTCACCGCCAGGATCGAGGGCATCTTCGAGCTCGAGCTCGAAGGTGCCGGGGTCGCGATCGGCGAGTTGCAGGTCAACCCGTGAGACGGCGGGCCGGCCTATGCGCCATCGGCGCGCTGGCGATCTGCGCGCTCGCGCCGGCGACCGCCTTCGCGCACGGGCTGGTCTCGCGCTCCGACCTGCCGATCCCGCAGTGGCTGTTCGCGTGGGCCGCAGTGCTCGTGCTCGTCCTGTCGTTCGTCGGGCTGGCGGTGCTGTGGCCCAAGCCCAAGCTGGAGGACCGATCGGCGCGGAGGCTCTTCGGCGTCCCGGCATGGGTCGGAGCCCGTCTGTGCAGCAGTCGGGGTCGGCGTCTTCGCGCTCGTCGTCTACAGCGGCCTTGCGGGCAACCAGACGTCGACGGCGAACCTGGCACCGACGTTCGTGTACGTGCTCTTCTGGGTCGGGCTGGCGCCGCTCAGCGCGTTGCTGGGTGATGTGTTCCGTGCGTTCAACCCGTGGCGGGGCGTCGCGCGCGCCGCCGCGTGGACCGCCGGTCGTGTCTCGCTGACGCCCTTGCCGTCGCCGATCGCCTATCCGGATTGGCTCGGGCGCTGGCCGGCGGTGGTCGGACTGCTGGGCTTCGCGTGGCTTGAGCTGGCATCCTCTGACAGCACGAGCCCGCAGTTCATCGCGATTCTGGCGCTCGTCTATGCCGCCCTGCAGTTCGTCGGCATGGGGTTGTTCGGCATCGATCGCTGGAGTGATCGCGGCGATGCCTTCGGCGTGTACTTCAACCTCTTCGCTTGCGTCTCGCCGCTGCAGCGTCGCGGCCGCGATCTCGTTCTCGTGCGCCCGCTGAGTCGCCTCACCGGGCTGCTCAGCGTGCCGGGCACGCTGGCGCTGCTGTTCGTGATGATCGGGTCGACGAGCTTTGATGGCGCGTCGGCTGGCTCGATCTGGGCTTCGGTCGCGCCCGGCATCCAGGATGCGATGCAGGCCCTGGGACTTGGCCAGGCGGCTGCGCTTGAGGCGGCCAGCACCGTCGGGCTGGCGATCTCGATCCTGCTGATCGCCGGCGTCTATCGCATCGGCATCTCTGGAATGCGGTCGATCGCCCGGCAGGACACGACGCAGCTCGCGGGCCGCTTCGCGCACACGCTGGTCCCGATCGCGCTGGCATACGTCGTCGCCCACTACTTCTCGCTGCTGGTCTTTCAAGGCCAGGCAGCGGGCTACCTGTTCTCCGATCCACTTGGGAACGGCTCGGATTTCCTCGGCCTGGCTTCGAGCACGATCGACTACGGGCTCGTCTCGGCCAACGGCGTCTGGTACGTGCAAGTCGCCGCGCTGGTCATCGGCCACGTCGCCGGCCTGACCCTCGCCCATGACCGATCGCTGACGACCTACTCCACACCAAGGCTGGCCACGCAGTCTCAGTACTGGATGCTCACCGTGATGATCGGCTACACGTCGCTCGGGCTATGGCTGCTGTCATCAGCTTGAACCGCAACGCCGAACGCCCACAGGACCCGCTGCGCCGATGGGCCTGGTGGCAGATCCTGAGCTTCACCGCCGGCTGCGGCGCCGCCGGTGCAGCACTGCTGTCGCCATTGGAGTCCCTCGGTCAGGCCGACCTCGTCTCCGCGCACGTCGCTCAGCACCTGATCCTCGGCGACGCGGCCGCCGCTCTGCTGCTGCTGGGCCTTCCTCCACGCCCTCGGCGCTGGTTGCGCTGGAACCTTGCCCGCATGCGCGACAGCAACCGCCGTCCCGCCCGCGTGCTGACATGGGCGCTGTCGCCGGTCGGCGCACTGGTCCTCTGGTCGCTGGCGACCTACGCATGGTTCGCGCCGCCGCTGCATCGCCTCGCCGTCACCGGCGGGCCCGTGCACGTCATCGATCACGTCTCCTTCCTGCTGTTCGGCTTGCTGATCTGGCTGGCGGCGTTCGATCCGCGCGAACCGAGCACGCTGCGCGACGGCCTGCGCAACGGTGGCCTGCCGTGGTGGGCCAGGCACGCGTACGCCATGACCTCGCGTGTCGCGATGCTTCCGCCCGCCCTGGCGGTGTGGTTCGGCACCGGCTATCACGTCGCCCCGGAGCGCCCGATGGGCTACAGCCGCGAAGCCGACCAGGCCAACGCCGGCGGGATCATGATCGGCTTCGAGATGTCACTGTTCGCGTTCGCGTTCGTCCTGGCGTTCATCTTCCTGGCGGTCGCCGAGGGCAAACGCCAACAAGCAGGAGGCGAACCATGACCGGTTACCCTGGTGGCGTGTACCTACGACTGATCGTCGTCGGCTTGGTCGGGATGCTCGTGCTCGCCGGATGCGGAAGCAACGAGGAGGGTCCGCGAGCGCCCCTTGCCGAGTCCTCAGCCGAGCTGCGAGCCCAGCTCAACGACGCCACGAAGTCCGAGGCCGCAGACTTCCCGGCCACCGCCGGGCGCTCGCTGCAGGCGGTCGCCGACGGCATTGGAGCCACCGGCCCGCAGGTCGGACTGGCCGGATCGGTCTTCACCCCCGGCATGAACCGCCTGGCGTTCGGCGTCATCGACCCCGAGAGCGGATTTCTCTACGGCAAGACCGCCGTGTACGTCGCCGACGGCCCAAACGCCAAGGCCCAAGGACCGTTCCCGGCGCCCGCCGACCTGCTCGTCACCGATCCGGCCTTCCGCAGCCAGACGGCCGCCAGCGAGGAGGACATCTTCGCCGCGATCTACCAAGCGCGCGTGCCATTCAAAGACACCGGCAAGAAGTCGATCCTCGTCGTTACAAAGCTCAACGGCGACAAGCTCAACGGCCAGCTCGTCGCCGCACCGGCCCAGATCACCGTCACGCCGACCAAGCGCGACAGCATTCCGCGCCCCGGCGACAAGCCACCGGACATCAACACCGAAACGCTGGCGTCCGCCAGCGGCAACCTGAAGCTCCTCGACACCCGCCAACCTGCCGACGACATGCACGCCGTCGACTTCGCCGACGTCATCGGCCGCAAGCCCGTCGCACTGCTCTTCGCCACACCGGCGCTGTGCGAATCGCGCGTCTGCGGGCCCGTCGTCGACATCGCGCTGCAGCTGAAGGCCACCTACGGCGACCGCGTCACCTTCATCCACCAGGAGGTCTTCGTCGACAACGACCCCAACAAAGGACTGCGCCCGCCACTGCGCGCCTTCAACCTGCCGACCGAGCCGTGGCTGTTCGTCTTCGATCAGGACGGGCGCCTCACAACCCGCCTGGAAGGCTCCTTCGGCTTCAATGCCGTCGAACGCGCGCTCAACAGCGCGCTCTAATCCGCTGCCGTCACCGAGTTCGCCCGCGCCCGCCCGGCATCAGGCCGTGCGGATGACGACGCGGCCTCGGCAGCCGCCGTGCGGATGACCTCCACCGGAATGTCCAGACGCCGCGCCACGGAGAACACCCGTCCGGGACCGCCCGCGCGCAGCTCACGTGCGGCCGTGACCTCTTCTCCAGGCGTCAGCGCCCGACGGCGCGGGACGGGATGGTGCGGCGAGCGCCCCTGACGCACGCCCAGCCGCAGCATGCGCTGAGTCACGGCGCCCGATGATCTGCCAAGTACCCCCGCCAACGCCGCAGGGTTCAGCGCGCCGTTGACCCGCAGGACCTCGTCCTCGGCGGCCGTCCAACGGCGCCCGGAACGCACGGCCCCGCTGGACACCGAATGCGAGATGTCAAGTCGGCGCAACCGCATGACCAGCGCCTGCGGCGTCCGGCCCAAGATCAGCGCCATGGCGTCGACGGTCAGGCCTTCACCGCAGAGCGCCCGCAATCGGTGGTCATCGCGGGCCGACCACGCGCGCGCGTGTGTCGCCACCCCGAGCTTGGCCGCACGCGCCGCCACCGCCCCGGAGGTGCGCCCCGGCAACCTGTTCGCGATCTGCTCGCAGCTCAGCGCGTGTTCGTACCCGTCACGCAGCCGCATGTCCTCGTCGGGCAGCCAGCGACGACGGCAAGCAGGACGATGCAAGCCGATCTTCTGGGCGCGCAGGCGCACCGAACCTACCGACCGACCCAGCTCACGAGCAAGCTCGCCGATCTCCTCACCGGGGCGCCAGCGCGCACGCAGGACCTCGTCGTCGACGGCGGTATACGGGCGCGGCGACCACTTCGGCCCTACGAGCAGGTGCCGGCGATAGCGCACCTGCTCAACGGTGCGGCCCAGACGCCGCGCCACGGGGCCGTCGGCAAGTCCGGCCGATGCCGCGGCGCGCACGAGCGCGTCCTCCGCGGCCGTCCACCCAGGCGTGTGCCTTCGCGGCGTGACGTTCAGGCAGCGGCGGCGCTCATCCACTGCGTCCTCAGACCTGCCCAGCCGCTCTCCGATCCTCCGCAACGACACGCCGTCCATGTAGAGCCGCCGCAGAGCTGCGTCTTCGGCTCGTGTCCATCTGGCAGCCATGACCTACGACAGATCCTAGTAGACGAAGGCCAGGTAGGCTCCGCACCATGGCAAAGCACGCTGCGAAGCGGCCCACCACACCACCACATCTGCACGAGCTCGAACAGGAAGTCATGGAAGAGGTCTGGCGGCTCGGCGAGGCTCCCGGCCGCGCCGTCCTCGACGGCCTGAACACGCGCACCGAGCGTATCCGCGCCTACACGACGATCATGACGATCCTTCACAGGCTCAACGACAAGGGCCTGCTCAAGCGCCGGCGTCAGGGCAAGAGCGACTTCTACGTCGCCACCTTCTCGCGCGAGGAATACGCCGACGCTCGAGCCGCAGCCCAGGTCGACGCGCTCGTCGAGGAATGGGGCGAGCTGGCGTTCGTGCACTTCGCCAAGCAGATGGCGACGCTCGACCCTCACCGTCGCCAGCAGCTCTCCCGTCTTGCCCGCCGTGCCTAGAGCGGCGGGCTTGTACCGGCTGCACGCGGTGATCGCGTTCGGCGGCATCCTCGGCGTGCTGCTCGCACTGCTCGTCGCTCTCGATGCCGCGATGACCCACGACCAATCGCCAGGAGCGCTGGTGTCCACCATGGGGTCCTCTCCAACGATGACCTCCGACACGACCGCCGCGCTGCTGCTGACCTTGGGCGCCGTGGTCTCCTGCTCGCTGGGTCTCGGTCTGCGAGCCCTGTGGGTCGAATGCCTCAGCCACTGGCGCGCCAGCCGGCTCCTGCAAAGCAGCTCCAGCATCACAACCGCCATCGGCGCGGTCCGCGTCATCGCCGACGACCAGCCGCGAGCGTTCTGCCACGGCCTGCTGGGACCGCGCGTCTACATCTCCAGCGGGGCGCTGCACGCCCTGACGCCACCTGAGCTCGCCGCGCTCTTGGCACACGAGCAGCACCACGCACGACGCCGAGACCCGCTGCGGTTTGCGCTCGCCCGGATCCTTGGCGGTGCATTGTTCTTCCTTCCGGTCCTACCGCGATTGCTGGATCGCTATGGCGATGCCGCGGAGATCGCGGCTGACGAGGCGGCAATTGCAGGCGGTCAGGATGTGGCGGCGCTGGCCGCGGCACTGCTGACCTTCGAAGAATCCGGTGCCGGCCTGCATCCAGATCGCGTCGATCGGCTGCTGGGTGAACACATCGAGTCGCGGATACCGACCGCATGGGTGCGCAGCACCGCCGTGATCATCGTCACGATCATCGGCCTCGGACTCGCGGGCAGCACGCTCGACGGCCACGAGTATCTCCTCCTCGCTGGTCTCCTCGTCGCTGGTCCCGCCCTGCTGGTCGCGATCGCTCTCGCGCTCGCCTCACCGGTGAATCTCCTTGACGGGCTCTCCCGCTGGGCAGCCTGACCGCGGACCTCACTCTGACGTGCTCAGCGTTCAAGCGCGATCCAGGTAGCTCGGATGGGCGATCAGCCGATGCTGGCGCTGCTCCTCGCCGTCGTGGTGTTCACCGCCCTCGCCGTGCTCGTGCTCCGCTGGGCGGCCGACGACTTGGCCGGACCAGGGACGCTGTCGGCGAAGGCGCTCGTCTCGTCGTGGCTGCTGTATGTCTTTCATGCCGACACGGTCGCCACCGCAGCCTTGACCGGCGCGATCACCGTCGATGTGCCGAGCGCGCCGGCGCTGGCAATCGGAGCGGGAATCGCGCTGGCCGGGTTCGTGGTCTTCCTGGCCGCGACGATCACGCTTGTGCGCCACGGTGACTTCGCCGGCCCTCGCACACAGCGACTGGTGACCGTCAGCGCCTATCGCTTCAGTCGTCACCCGCAGAACCTCGGTTGGGGGGTGATGCTGCTGGGCATCGCCGTGGCGGGACGCTCGCTCGTCGCGCTCGTTCTCGTCGGCATGTTCGCAGCGTTCGTCGACCGCTATTCCCGCCTGGAAGAGCAGCAGCTACAGCGACACTTCGGCGCGGCATACGAGAAGTACCGCGCTCGGACGCCGGCCCTCCTGCCGAGGCCCGGCGTGTTGGCGGCGCTCGTCGCGACGCGCCGTCAGACGCTCTGAAAGAAGTTCAGGCCCAGGCCGTCGAGGAACTGCTGTACCTCGATGTTCAGGCGAAACAACTGGTTGGTGAGCACCAGCACGCCCATCGCGACCAGCACCGCCCCGGAGCCGACCTGGATTGCGACGTAGTGGCGCTTGAAGAACGCGAATGACCGGCTGGCGGCGTTGAACGCGACAGCGGACACGAAGAACGGCAGGGCAAGTCCGGCCGAGTAGATCGCCAGCAGCAGCGCGCCGCGCGCTGTGCCCTCCTGTGTCGCGGCGATGCCGAGGATCGCTCCAAGCGTCGGCCCGACGCATGGCGTCCACGCGATCGCGAACGCAGCGCCGGCGACGATGGGCCCGCCGCGGCCCGCGCGCTCGATCAGTCCTCGCGGCCTGAAGTCTCGGCCCAGGCGCGCGAAGAACACCGACGAGATGAAGAACACGCCCATCGCGATGACGAGCACACCTGCAACGGTGTTCAGCGTGCGCTGGCTGTCGAAGAGCACCTCGCCGGCGAGCGTGGCACTGAGCCCGAGGAGGATGAACAGCAGCGAGAACGTGCCGACAAACAGAAGGCTGCGCCCGATGACCGCCGGGTCCACGCGCGCGCCGCCGCCTGCGGGGTTCACGCCAGTGACGGTCGCAAGGTAGCCGGGCACCAGCGGCAGGCAGCAGGGCGACAGAAACGAGATCAGTCCCGCGGCGAACGCGAGTGCGATCGTCGGCGTGTCGATCATCGCAGCGCGTAGCGTCGGATGTTCGCGTCCAGGGCTGCCTCGTCGCGGTAGGCCCCCTGGTGGGTGAAGCTCAGCTTCCCCGCCGCGTCATAGAACGCGGTCGTCGGCCATGCCCGGCCTCCGCGAAACAGGCGGGCGACGTTCCCGTCAGGATCCTCGATGTGCGCGTACGGGGTCGGATAGCGTGAGAGAAACCCGCGTGCGGTGCCGGGGCTGTCGCGTGAGTTGACGCCGAGAAACGCGACCTTGCCACGGTAGCTCTGGGCGAGGCGCTGAAAGAACGGGAACTCCGCGCGGCATGGGCCACACCACGACGCCCATTGGTTCACCACGACCGGGATACCGCGAGCCGCGGCGATGCGACGGCGAAACTCGTCCTCTCCCCCGGCCAATAGCCGGTTGGCATCGGGGTCGACGCGCCGCAGCTCGACCAATGATCTCTCATCGCCTCTGATCGCCGAGGGGTTGGCCCGCTGCTCCTGCGTGCCGCAGGCCGCAAGCAGAAGCGCCGTCAGAACACCAAGCAGGACACGGATCGAACAGGACATCCTACGATGCATAGTACGTAGGATGACCTTCCACAAGCCGGGCGCCGCCGCTCCCGGCTGTCGTATGCGACATCTGCGTAGACATGCAGGTATCGTGTCGTCCTTGAGCGGCGAGGGACACAGCCACACATCCGCGGTATCGGCCGCTGGCCGTCACAAGCGCCCGCTGCTGATCGCGTTCGCGCTGACGGCGGCATACATGGTCGTCGAGGCGGTGACGGGGATCCTGACCGGCTCGCTTGCGCTGCTCAGCGACGCGGGGCACATGCTCACAGACGTCGCGGGCCTGGGGATGGCGCTCGCCGCGATCACCTTCTCGCAGAGCCGGCGCAACCGGTCGCAGACCTATGGCCTGTATCGCCTGGAGGTGCTGGCGTCGCTGGTCAATGCCGTGTTGCTGTTCGCGGTGGCCGGCTATGTGATCTTCGAGGCGGTTGGGCGGTTCTTCGAGCCGCCAGACATTCCCGGCGTGCCGTTGCTGCTTGTCGCAAGCGTCGGCCTGATCGTCAACGTGATCTGCTTCCGCCTGCTGCAAGCCGGAGCCAAGCAGAGCCTCAACGTCCGCGGTGCGTTCCTGGAGGTCGTCGCCGACGCGCTCGGCTCGATCGGTGTGCTCGTCGCCGGCGCCGTCGTGCTGCTGACCGGCTGGCCCTACGCCGATCCGATCATCGGCGCGGCGATCGGTGTGTTCATCCTGCCCAGGACCTGGCGCCTGGGGCGCGCGGCGTTGCGCATCCTGCTGGAGGTCGCGCCACCCGGCATCGATGTCAGCGACGTCGAGCGCCGGCTGGCTGAGCTACCGGGGGTCGGCCGTGTCCACGACCTGCATGTGTGGACGCTCACCTCCGGGCTGGATGCGGCAAGCGGTCACCTGCGCCTGAAGCCCACCGCGAACCTGGGCGCGGTGCTGAAGGAGGCCACCGAGCTGCTGGAGCGCGAGTTCACGATCGACCACGTCACCCTGCAATGCGAACCGGCGGACTTCAGCGAGACCGCCCCGGAGGTGTGAGCCATGCCCGCCACCCAGACCGTCGAACGCAGCTCGGGCGTCGAGCCCGGCTGTCAGCCATGCGCAGACCGGCTCGTCACCGAGCTGCAGCGCCACCCGGGCATCCGGTCGGTCTCGCCGGCGCCCGGTGAGGGGTCACTGCGCGTCACCTATGACCCGGCGGCATGCTCGCCACGGTGCCTTGACGAGACGATCGACGTGCTGCGCGCCGATCTCGAGCAGCGCTACCGCCATCAGGAGCTGCGGATCGGCGGCATGGACTGCGCGGATTGCGCGCGCACCATCACCCGCGCCGTCGAGCGCATCGATGGCATCAGTCACGTCGATGTGAGCTTCGCCGCAGAGCGGGTGCGTCTGGAGTATCGCCCGGGGTCCATCGACATGGACCAGGTCGCCGAGCGCGTGCGGGGCCTGGGCTATGAGGTCAGCGGCACTGCTACGGCCGTCACCGCGGCGTCTGGATCCTGGTGGAGGCGGCGCGAAGCACTGACCGGCGCTGCCGCCGCCCTGCTCACCGTCGCTGTGGCGATCGATCTCGCAGGCGGCTCAGCGTTCGCGTCGAGCGCGGTCTACGCGGTTGCGATCCTGACGGGCGGCCTGCCGGTCGCCAGGTCGGGGTTCAACGCGCTGCGCGCCACGCGGCGCCCGGACATCAACCTGTTGATGGCGATCGCCGTCATTGGCGCGACGGCGATCGGCGCGTGGCTTGAGGGCGCGCTGGTCGTCGTGCTGTTCTCGATCGGCGAGTTGCTGGAGCGACGGGCCGCCGATCGCGCCCGGCGCGAGCTCGCAGCGCTCGTGTCACTCGCGCCGGACGTCGCACGCGTGCGCCGTGGCACTTCGGATGCGATGCAGGAAGTTGAAGTGCCCGTCGCCGAGCTGACCATCGGTGAGCAGGTCGTCGTGCGGCCGGGAGAGCGGATCGCCGTCGACGGGGTCATCCGGGAAGGCGCCTCCGCCGTCGATCAGGCATCGATCACCGGCGAGTCGACGCCGGTCGACCGGAGCGTCGGGGAAAGCGTCTTCGCCGGCACGCTCAACGGCGAGGGCATGCTCGTCGTCCAAGTCGACGCCGCCCCCGGCGACTCCACCCTGGACAAGATCGCACGGCTCGTAGTCGAGGCACAGGCCGCCCGATCGCCCTCCGAGCGCTGGGTGGACCGCTTCGCCAACCTCTACACCCCACTCGTCATCGCGGCGGCGATCCTCGTCGCGCTCGCCGGCCCGCACTTCGGAGCGAGCTGGAGCGCCAGCTTCTACAGCGCGCTTGCGCTGCTGATCCTCGCCTGCCCCTGCGCCCTGGTGATCTCCACGCCCGTATCGATCGTCTCCTCGCTGGCACGCGCGTCAGCTGCCGGTGTCCTCATCAAGGGCGGTGCCCATCTCGAGCAGGCCGCCGCGATCCGGACCGTCGCCTTCGACAAGACCGGCACGCTGACCTATGGGCGCCCCCGCCTGGCGTCGATGCAGGCGCTGCGCGGTGACGAGGACACGCTGCTGACGCTGGCCGCATCGCTGGAGCAGGGCTCCGAGCATCCACTCGCCCGCGCGATCCTCGCCGCCGCAACAAAGCGCGGCCTCAAGCTCAGGCCGATCGAGGACTTCCAGGCGCTCACGGGCCTCGGCGCTCGGGCCCGGGTCGACGGGACGGACGTCGCGGTCGGCAGCCCGCGCATGTTCGACGATGTCATCCGCCGCGAGCCAGCGGCTTGCGCGGCGCTGAAACGCACGGAGGCGAAAGGCGCCACGGCCGTGCTTGTCGCTTGCGACGACGAGCCCGTCGGGGTGCTCGGGCTCGCGGACGAGCCACGCGAGGAGGCCGCGCAGGCGATCGCCGACCTGCGCCGGCTCGGCATCGAGCACACGGTGATGCTGACCGGCGACAACGCCTGCGCCGCGCAGGCGATCGGCGAGAGCCTGGGTGTCAGCGAGATCCGCGCAGAGCTGATGCCCGCCGACAAGTCCCACGCCGTCGCCGGGCTCGGCCACGGCGTCGCGATGGTCGGCGACGGCGTCAACGACGCGCCCGCGCTCGCGGCCTCCGACCTCGCCATCGCGATGGGCAGCGCGGGTAGCGACGCCGCGATCGAGGTCGCGGACATCGCGCTGATGGGCGACGACCCACGCAAGGTCGCCGGCCTGATCGGCACGGCACGCTGGACGCGGACCGTCGTGCGCCAGAACATCGCCTTCTCACTGGCCACCAAGCTCGCCGCCGTCATCGTGCTCGCCTTCGGCGCGCTGCCGCTGTGGGGCGCGGTGCTCACCGACGTCGGCGCTTCGCTGCTGGTCGTCGCCAACGGACTGCGTCTGCTTCGAGGTCGACCCCTCGGCCCGAGCCGACGGCTGCCACTGCTGCATCCGGCCATCACGCGCGCCGCACCGGGCTCCGCGCACGGCGATGATCACAGGACAACGACAAATGATGAGCCGGTGGCCTGCTGTGAAGAGAAGGGAAGCGCATGAGCTCCTCACCCGAACCCGAGCAAGTCGTCGCGATCGAGCACTGCCCCCGCCTCGTCGATCCCGCGCGCGTCGCGTCCGTCCGCGAGCACATGCCCGATGACGCGACCGTCCAAGACGTCGCCGACGCATTCGGCGTCCTCGCCGAACCAGCGCGGCTGCGAATCGTGCTCGCCCTGTTGGAAACCGGCGAGCTGTGCGTCTGTGACATCGCGGCATCCGCAGGCATGTCCGAGACCTCCGCATCCCAGCACCTGCGCGTGCTGCGCAGCACCCGCGCGGTACGCCGGCGCCGCGACGGGCGCATCAACTACTACTCCCTCGCCGACGGCCACGTACGTCTGCTCATCGACGTCGCACTCGAGCACACCCGCCACGAACCGACTTGACCGACACGCGCCCCGCGTGCTGAGCAACCCTCCGCCCAGGCCCACGTAGCACGTGCCTGCACTCGTCCAGACGCTTCACCCGTCATCGATCGTCGTCGGCGTGCTGCTCGCCTCGGCAGCGATGGCGTACGCGTCATGGTGGCGGCGTCTGCGCGCCGGCCACCAACCCGAGCAGGTTCGCTGGCGACACGCGGTGCTGTTCGGAAGCGGGCTCACGGTCCTCGCGTTCTCCCTTGCCGGACCGCTTGACTGGATCGGCGAGCAGCGCCTGATGGCCGGGCACATGGTCCAGCACCTGGTCGTCTTCTCCGTCGCGCCCGCCCTGCTGCTGACCGGCATCCCACGAGTCTCCTGGCCACAACGCATCCTGCACGCGTCCGCCCCCGCGATCGTGCGCACGACAACGCTGTGCGCCATCGCCGGCCTCGCAGCCATCTGGCTACTGCACGTCCCCGCGGTCCTCGACGCCGGCGTGCGTTCCCCGGCACTCAACGATCTGCAGCACCTCCCGCTGCTGCTCGCAGGACTCGCCCTCGCGTGGCCGCTGGCCGGACCCCGGCCCATCGTCGGCCTCCTCGCGGTGGCATTCCTCGGCGTCATCTCCCTCGGCGTCGGGGTACTCGGAATCTGGCTGACCTGGATTCCACAGGTCGTCTACGAGAGCTACCTGGAGGTCCCCCGCCTGTGGGGCCTGAGCGCCAAGACCGACCAATCCCTCGCCGGCGCCATCCTCCTCGTCGTCGACGAACCCTTCGTGGCCATCGAGGTCGCGATCCTCTTCATCCGCGCCCTGGGAGCTCAGGACGACGAAGGCGCCGATAGCTGAGTCAGGCCGGACGGACGTGTCGTACACGCGGACACACACGCCACCCCTACATCACGTTGCGGGCCGGGAGACCGCGAGTCTGTTCCGGCTGGGTCGCCGATCGTGCAGACTCGCGGCGTGCGACCGGCGCTGACCGCAACCCACGTTTGGGGCCGTCACCCGAGTCGACCGAGCTGCAGGCGTTGCTCGTCCCGACGGCGCGGACGTGTCGTGGGTGTGATCGAGCTGATCACCGACCAGAACGGCGGGTGCTGAAGGGCAGGGGCGCTGGGCGCGCTGACGGCCACCGGTGCGCCAGATCGCTTCGTCGTGGCCGGTGGCAATGGGTCGATCGGGCCGGCCGCCCGGTGCGCCGCGCAGCTGGGCGTCTCGCTGGCCGTCGTCGCGGTTGGCACGGCGAACGACTTCGCCCGCGCCAAACAGCTGCCGCGAGATCTCGGCGACGCGTGTGCGCTGGCCCGCGACACTTCGTGAACGTCGCGGGATGAGCTCGCGATGGCGGGAAGTAGGTGATTCTGTCAACGTCGCGACAACCGGGCTGTCGGTCGTCGCAGCGAGCCGCCCAGCCGTACAAGTCGCGGCTGGGCCCACTCGCTTACACGCTCGGGGCGCTGCGCGCGGGCGTGAGCGCGTCCTCGCTGCGCTGCATGGTCACCTGCGACGGCGAGCATCGCTCTTGCGGTGCGGCGTGGCAGGTCTTCGTCGTCGTCACCGGCGCGTTTGGCGGAGGCAGCGGCGTCGGTACACAGACCGACTACGAGCTCCTTGACGCGTCGGCGCGGTGCCTGTAGGCCGGCACGCCGCTGAGGACGGCCTCCGGGGGTTTCGCATGCGACGAGCGGTTGTCGGTGACTGCCACGGGCTACGCTGGTGGCGCATGGCAAACCTGCTGCTCGGCCCTATGCTGCGCTACGTCAGCGATACCGTGGCGACGATCTGGGTGGAGGCTGACGGCGCGTGTTTGGTCGAGGTCCTCGGTCATCGCAGCGAGACCTTCACGGTCAATGGCCGCCACTACGCGATCGTGGCGATCACCGGACTGCAGCCGGACTCGAGCGTCGAGTACGAGGTCAGGCTCGACGGTCTGCGGTGCTGGCCGCAGGCCGACGGTGGCTGGCCGCCCTCGCATATCCGCACCCTGCCCCGCACGGGGCCGGTGGAATTGGTGTTCGGCTCTTGCCGGGTGACGCGTCCGCATCATCCGCCGTACACGTTGCATCCCGACGAGCATGAGCTTGGGATGGGCGTCGACACGCTCTACGCGCTGGCAGTGCGCATGCGCGACCAGAAGGTCGAGTGCTGGCCGCACATGTTGTTGCTGCTCGGCGATCAGATCTACGCCGACGAGGTGTCTCCCGAGACGCAGGAGTTCATCCGCGCGCGCCGGGACGTCAGCCAACCGCCGGGCTGAGGTGTGTCTGACTCAAAGCCACAGATCGCGGAGTTGATTAGCCCGCATCAGCGGCTCTCCGGCGGTTGGCGTTGATGGTGCTGCAGGCGATGGTACGCGATGCGCTGGCGGCGGGCACGCATGAGCCCGACGCGACGCGCCCGGCGGATCTGCGGGCCGCGGCCTTCGTGCTCGTCGTCGGGCGTGACGTAGCCGATGCCGGCGTGCAGGCGGATGGTGTTGTACTCGACGCGGACCTCGGCGAGCTCCGCGCGAAGCACGGCGGCGTCGGTGATCGCGTCCAGGTGCGGCCAGTCGGCCTTGATGTGGCTGAAGAGGCTCTCGATCCAGGCCTGGTCGGTCGGGGTGCCGGGCCGCCCGAAGTGCTGCGCGATCGCGCACATCGCCATGAACTCGCGCGTCGACCCCGAGGTCATCTGCGGCCCGTTGTCTGAGACGGCCAACAGGATCGGCCGGCGAACAGCATCATCGAGGAGAGGATCGGCGAGGCTGTCCTGGCGTTCGGCGACGAGCTCGTCGAGGCCCTCGAGCTCCAGCGCGTCGCAGAACGCGGCCTGGATCTGGGTGCTGGTCTCCTCGCCGGAGACGACTTCGCAGATCCACTTGCGGGTGACGAGGTCCATGATCGTGATCACCGCGACCCGCGGGCAGCCGGCGAAGTGCGTGACGTCATAGATCCAGATCGAGTGCTTCGTATAGGTCGCCCACTCGGGAAACGGCCGGCGCTCCGAACGTCCCGCGCGCCTGGGCCGTCGCAGAACAAGGCCGTTTGCAGCGAGAACACGCCGAACAGTCGCTGGTGACACCCATACCAGCTGCTCGTAGGAGCCGCGGTGCGCGAGCTTGCGATGCGACCGGTCGACCTCGCCCCACGCGTCGAACAACTTGATGATCGCGTCGCGCTCGTCGGCGAGCAGGCCATGCACCGGCCGTCCGCCCGCCGGCCGGTCTTCGAGGCGGCCGGCTTCGCGGCGCTCCCACCAGCGCCACGCGCGGCCCTCAGCAAGCTCGAGATACCGGCAGGCGCGGCGATGCTCCCAGCCCGCCCGGGTCGCTTGGTCGATGAGCTTCAGCAGTCCGGCCTTGGTGGCCGCGTCGACGCGGCGCGGGACCGGGCCACTCAGTCCCAACGCCCTTTTCCCTCGGCCAGCATCAACCGGACGCCCATCTCCTTCAGCGCCTCGGACAGCCTGGCGATCTCCGCGCGCGCCTCGGCCAGCTCGGGATCGACGCCGCCCGCCTTCACACCGGGCCGCGACGCCGCGAGCGCTTCCAGCGCGCCCTGCTTTGCGACCGTGCGCAGCTTCATCACCGTCGAGCGATCGACACCGGCGCGATCGGCGGCCTCGCTGATCGTGCTCTCGCCGCGCAGCAAGCCGATCCAGATCTCATACTTCTGTGACGGCGACAGAAACCGCTTGCGACGACGGCCGCTCGATGGTCCTTGCTCGGTCATTTCGGACTCCTGTTCGACGAGCCCGAGAGCCTGCCAGATGCGGTCTGATCAAACCCCGGATCTGTGGCGTTGAGTCAGACGCAAACCAGGGCCTTGAGGTGGCGGGCTTTGAGGAATACGTCCGCCTGTATCACGAGGCGTGGAGCCACCCGGCGTTACGTTGGCTGCTGTCGACGCTGGCGACGGCGATGATCTTCGACGACCACGACGTCCATGACGACTGGAACACGTCGGCGGCCTGGGTGGCGACGATGCATACCGAGTCGTGGTGGCCGGAGCGGATCTCCGGTGCCCTCGCGACGTACTGGATCTATCAGTACCTCGGCAACCTTTCGCCCGACCAGTTGGAGCACGATCCGGTCGTGCAGAGCGTTCGGGGCGCAGAGGACGCCGGCGCGCTGCTGCGACAGTTCGCCCTTGAAGCCGGCCGCGCCGGCGGTGGGCGCCAGTGGAGCTTTGTCCGCGACCTGGCCAGCAGCCGCCTCGTCGTCCTGGATGGTCGCGAGGGCCGAATCCTCACCGAGGGAGCCCGCGAGATGTTCGACGAGGCCGAGTGGCAGTGGCTGACCGAGCAGACCAACGGTGACTTTGATCATCTCGTGCTCGCCAACACGCTCCCCGTCCTGCTACCCCCGACGTTCCATTACCTCGAGGCGTTCAGCGAAGCGATCTGCGCCGGTGCGTGGGGCCCGACGGCGGCGCGCCTGGGCGAATGGCTTCGCCAGGCATTCGATCTCGAGCACTGGGCGGCCTTTCAGACCTCGTTTCACCGACTGCTCGCCCTGACGCGCGAGGTCGGCGCCGGCCGGCGCGGGACAGCTCCGGCATCGATCATCTTTCTCGGCGGCGACGTTCACCAGGGATATCTGCATGAGGCCGCGTTCCGTCCGGATGCTGGGGTGCGAAGCGCGGTCTACCAGGCGGTCTGTTCGCCGTTTCGAAATCCGCTCGTCCGCCTTGATCGCACGCTGCTGAGCGCCTGCCGGCGCGGAAACCTGCTCGGCCGCGCGATCCGTCGACTGGCTCACGCGGTGGGCGTCAGCGACCCCGAGGCCGGCTGGCGACTGGCCCAGGAGCCGACCTTCGACAACCAACTGGCCACCCTGCGAGTCGACGGGCGCAAAGCCTCGCTGCGCATCGAGCGCACAACCCCAGGAGACGGAGCCGACCCCGCCCTGCAGACCACGCTGCAGCGACGCCTAGCCTGAGCCTGATGCCGGCGGCTCAGATCGCCGACTGGCCGGTCATCACGCTCAGAGGTCACGGCGCGGGCTCACTCGTGTGATCGCAGCTGGAAGGCAGTGACGGTTCCCGATTCCTCGTTCGCGGTGAGCAGCAGTGGCCTGTGTGTCGGGCTGTCCTTGGCTGAGATGAAGTGGATGCCCTCGGGGGCCAGGTCAGCGGGTCGGGTGTTGACGTAGCCGGCGTACTGCGCCTGGCCGGGCGTGGAGCCGACGTCGTAGGCAAACAGCCCGCCCAGACGCTCGGTGGGAGGTTGTCCGGATCGTCGTGGAACTTCGACGGCGATCCCGATGGTTGATGGTCAGACGGTAACGGGCTGGGAGACCTCCTGACGGACCTGCTCGTTGGCGACGGCGGTGAGGGCGTGTCGCTCGATGGCGATGATGAGCTTGGCGAGATCCTTGTAGCCGATGATCCGTCGGAACTGCTGCTCGGCGACGAGCATTCCGGCGGCCGTCCAGCGCTTGCGCATGTCACCGTCCTGCCAGTGCTTCACGTTGCGCTGGGTGTAGCGGACGATCTCGATCATCGACTCGCACGGGTTCGTCGAAGACAGCGTCTTGGCTAGTTGCCCATCGATCCCCAGACGCATCAGCGTCAGCGTGTCGTGCATGCCCTCCCGCAGCGACCCGGCGGCGTCGGGCCACGTGCGGTCAAGCTCGCCCGCGAGCAACTCCAGGCGCTGCTTGGCCAGCTCCGCGTCTGTCAGGGCCCACGCCCCGCGGATGCGAGCGAGGACCATTTCGCGGTCACGCTCGGGCAGCAGATCGGTCACATTCCTCTCCTTGTGCCGATGGCAGCGATGCACCAGCGCGTGCTCGCCAAAGACGTCCTTGATCGCCTTCCTGAGCGCCTTGCCGCCGTCGATCACGAACAGGATCGCCTGACCGGGATCCAGGCCGCGGTCGACCAGATCGGCCAGCAACGTCCGCGCGAGCGTGGCGTTCTCCGTCGAGCCTTCCCAGAGCCCGAGCGGGATCTTCACGCCCTCGGTGCTGATCCCAAGCGCCACGACGTGAACACGATCAGCGATCTCCAGTCCGTCGAGCATCATCACCGCCAGGCGCACGTCATCCAGCCGGCGTGCCATCAGCTCCCCCAGCGCGGTGCGGGTGCGCTGCACGAACAACTCCGACACCGTCGACTTCGATGTCGCCGAGGCCGACTGCTCGACCTCCTCGCCGACGGGCTCGCCGACCCGCGCGAACTTGCGCGTGGAGACACCGGCGAGCATCCGATCCATCACCGCCCGCGTCAACGGGTCACGGTCAGCAAAGTACCCATAGCTCTCGACGGGCAACTCGTGCTCATCGTCGGCCGTGCGCATCCGCGGGCGGCTGACCGCCACGCGGCGCCCACCCAAGGTCATCGACCCGTCCTCATGGCCGTGACGCTTCGCGGTCCGGTCGGGGCTGTGCTTGCCCTTCGGGCCGACAACCTCGCAGACCTCGAGCTCCATCAGTTCGTGCACAACACCGAGCCCGACACCGACGCTCAGCGCCAGCAACCCTTCCCTCGCAGCGCCGACCAGCTCGCCGAGCGCCTCCTGAATCTGCGGTGGGAGCGGACTCTCCGATGCCTCCAAGGCCGTGACGACCTTCGGCGCAGATACCTTCTTCATGGCGGTTCCTCCTGTCTCGATGGACTTCAGCACCCAGAACGCTGCCGACGGCAGCGGACGGGACCAGAGGGACCGCCGTTCAAAGTTCTACGAGACCTCGGACAACCTCCTCGGTGGCGACGAAGGCGTAGGTGTGGCCGTCGACCTTGCCGACGGCGACCCCTTCGGGCTCGGGGCCCTTGTTGTCGGAGCGGTCATCGATCGGTGAGCCGGCCGATGAATCCTTGTTGAAGTTCAGCGGATCGAGCTGGCTGGAGATCGTCTCAAGCTGCGAGCCGCTGTCAAACGACAGCCGAGCATTCGCGTCGAGTACCGATAGCGAGCGGCCGCCGAACGCGTACAGCTTGTCGTAATCGCCGTCTCCGTCGGTGTCGCCCATGGTCTTGGTGACGTTCAGGCGCGCGAGCTTGGCCGCGGTGGCCGCCGGGAACGCCGTCGGGTCAAGCGCCAGCTTGCCGGCGCGAGCTCCCTCCTTGTACGAGCCCCACTCACGTTCGTCACCTTCGTTGCCGGTGACCAGGTACGTGCGCCCGCCGGCGCTGTACGCGGCGATCGCGTCGGGCTCATAGATCCCGAACACGTTGGCGAAGGGCTGGATGTCGACGGACAGGTCCTTGTCGGTGACGTCAAGCGCATTGGCCGCCAGTGAGTGGTCCTTGTAGCCCAGTCCGCGTACCACCTCAAAGCGCGCGCCATCGATGTCGAGGATGGCGACCGCGTTGTTCTCCTGCAGGGTCACGTACGCGGTGCGCCCATCGGAGGTGGCGATGTACTCGGGCTCCAGATCCTGTTGGGGGCTGGCGCCCGGGCCGAAGATGCGTACCGGGACATCGAACGGGACGCCGTCAAACGTGGCCGTGCGCACCCGAGCGTTCTTGACGCCGCGCTGGACGTTGATGACCGTGACGCTTCCGACCGGATCGACGGTGTAGCTGTCGTTGGGCTCGGCTTCGTTTGCGACCAGCAGTGTCTTGTCATCCGGCGTGAAGGTGAGCATGTCGGGCTCTGAGCCGACCGGAACGCTGCCCTGCGGACGCCCGTCGGTGTCAAAGAACGCGACCTGACCGGGGTCGGTCTTGACGTCGGCTTGCATCGCGACGGCGACAAGGCCACCGCGCTTGCGGCTGACGTCGACGCTGTTGGGCGCGCCACCATACGGGGACAGATCGACGCTGCGCACGAGCGTCGGAGCGCTCGGGTTTGAGAAGTCGAAGATATCCAGCGTGTTTGCGCCGGGGTTCGTCGCGAAAGCCCGGCGGGTCTTCGCGTCGAAGGCGGCGATCTCGGCGCCCGCGGCGCCCGCGGCGGCGGTCCGGCCCAGCGGGACGATGTCGAGCGCAGCAGCTGATGCGGCAGATGGCAGGGCCAGCAAGGCGACAGCCACCAGCGCGAAGGTCACGAGTTTCACGGAGCACTCCTTGATCGGGGCACGCACGGACATGAGACACGGGCGCGTGGCGAACCCACTCGGGGACCGGCCGGAAGCTATGCAACGACGGTGCGGCGGTCGTTACGCAGCTGTGAAGCGCCGGTACCTGAGCGCGAGCGCTCGGAGCATTCACGAGATCGTCACCGGGGCGCGTTCGCCGGCTTGCAGGCTTGTCGCCATGAGTCCCACCACGAGTCTGAGTCGCCGACAGTTCCTTCGCGCCGGTGCGGTTGCCGGTGTCAGCGTTGTCGCTCTGCCCGGGAGCGCACCAGCCTTCGTGCGTTCTCGGCCGCAGCTGACACACGGCATCCAAAGCGGCGACATCACGGCCCGCACGGGGGTCGTGTGGGGTCGCGCGGACCGGCCGAGTCGCATGCTCGTCGAGGTGGCGCGCACGCCCCGATTCAATGGCAGCAAGCGTATCGAGGGTCCCGTACTGACGCCCGATCACGACTACGCGGGCAAGGTGCTCGTCGACCACCTGCCGCCCGGGCAGGAGACCTTCTACCGCGTCACGCTGCAGGATCTCAGCGACCCGGGCCTGCGCTCGGAGCCGCTCACCGGCTCATTTCGCACGGCGCCGCGAGGGCGGCGCGACGTCTCGTTCGCGTGGAGCGGGGACCTCGCCGGTCAAGGCTGGGGGATCAATCCCGAGCTCGGCGGCTACCGGATCTTCGCGGCGATCGAACGGCTCGACCCGGACTTCTTTCTCAACAGCGGCGACACGGTCTACGCCGACGGCCCGCTGAGCGCGACCGTCGCGCTACCCGGCGGGCGAACGTGGCGCAACATCGTTACGCCTGAGAAGTCCAAGGTCGCCGAGACGCTGGATGAGTTCCGCGGCCAGTTCGCCTACAACATGCTCGACGAGAACCTGCGCTCGATGGCGTCGAAGGTCGCGCAGGTCAACCAGTGGGATGACCACGAGGTCCGCAACAACTGGTTTCCGGGCCAGGTGATCCCAGCCAGCGACACCCGCTACACCGAGAAGCGCATCGACGTGCTCGCCGCCCGAGCCAAGCAGGCGCTGTTCGAGTGGCTGCCGATCACCCCCAGCCAGGGAGATGACGAGGGACGGATCTATCGCAAGATCGCCCACGGACCGTTGCTGGACGTCTTCGTCGTCGACATGCGCACCTACAAGGACGTCAACGACGCCAACCGCTACCTCGACACGCAGCGCGGCCTGCTCGGCCTGACCCAGCGCGAGTGGCTCAAGCGCGAGCTGTCAGCTTCCACGGCGACATGGAAGGTGATCGCGATCGACCTCCCGCTAGGCCTCGTCGTGCCCGACCCCAACACGGGCGGCATCGAGGCGGTCTCCCAAGGCGACGCCGGCGGCCCACTGGGTCGCGAGCTCGAGTTCGCCGACATCCTGCAGACCGCGCACCGCGCCGGTGTGGAGAATGTGGTCTTCATCACCGCCGACGTGCACTACACCGCTGCTCACCACTACGACCCGTCGCGCGCCGCAATCCAGGACTTCACGCCGTTTTGGGAGTTCGTCTCCGGCCCGCTGAACGCCGGCGCCTTCGGACCCAACGCGCTCGATCGGACCTTCGGACCCCAGGCCGTCTTCGTCAAGGCACCGCCGGCACCGAACACCTCCCCGGCCGACGGCTTTCAATTCTTCGGCCACGTCGCGATCGACGGCGCCAGCCGCGTGATGACGGTGTCGCTGCGCGACCTCGACGGCAACGTCGTCTACAGCGTCGACCTCACACCCGCCGGGTAGATCTCCAGCACCCGAGACGAAACGACATCGCCCTAGCTCGGCCGGCGCCCATCTGACGCTACCGACGATCGGCCTCGGCGACGCGGCCGCATCGCGTCTGGATCGCGACTGCGACGAGAACTGGCGAGCGCGGGACCGTCGGCGTCCTGCTCGGACGTGAGCCCGCGACCAGGTTGCCCAACGTCTGCTGGGTCCGCGAGACCGACGATCACGGCAACGGCCCGCCGACCGCGAGTGTGCCGATCGGCAGCCCGACGATTCGAAGGGCCACGATCACAGCCAACGGCGATCATCGCCAGGCGAATCACGAACCCGACAGTTCCCGCCGCGCCGAGGTCCAGCCGCTTGAACAAGTGCCGCCGCAGGCATCTCCCAGCATCGCGAGCCAGCGACCAACCGAGGATGACCAGCGCGATCGCGGTCGCCACACCGATCGGATAGTCGAGACCGAAGCGCTGGGCTGGCTGCGGTAACGAATTGCGTGCACCCGGACTCATCGTCCAAGTCCCAGCGGTGCTCTGCCGATGGTGCGCGCGGCGCGTTTGCTCAGCACTCCGGTGTCGACGAGTTGGGCCAGGACATCGCGCTGTCGGAGCACGGCTCGCCGCCGGTGAAGGAACGGGTCGAGAACCGAGGGTGATTGCGCAAGGCCGGCGAGCAAGGTGGCCTGGCTCCATGTCAGCGAGCGGACCGACTTACCGAAGAACCCGCGGCTTGCCGCGTGCACGCCGTAGAAGCCGTGGCCGAAGTAGATGGCGTTGAGATACATGCTGAGGATCTCCGCCTTGGAGAACCGGCGTTCCAGTTTCGCCGCGAGCCCGATGGCTCGCACACGTCCGTAGAAGGTTTCGGGATGCTCGACGTACAGGGTCTTGGCCAGCTGCTGAGTGATCGTGCTGCCGCCCGGATCAGCGGTGTCGCCGCGGAGTGTGGTCAGCGCAACTCGGCCGATGGCGACGGCGTCGACGGGGCCGTGCTCATAGAAGCGCTCGTCCTCTACGGCGACGACTGCCCGTGCGACCCTGCCCATTTCCGATACCGCAACCGTCTGGGCGCCATGGCGCTCGTCGATCGCACGGACGCGTGCCGGCGCATCATCGACGGAGCGAAGCGATCCGAACAGCACTCCGGCCGCCGCTGACGCGACCGCCACCATGCTCAGGGCAAGGAGAGCGGCTGCTCGCAGCGCGCGCGACTCGCGCCTACGCCGTCTCGCTGTCGTCGACGACATGCAGCGGCCTCGCTGGCGCGTCGGAGTTCGGCGCGGTGGCAATCGAGAGCTCATTGTCTAGCGCCGCGGCTTCGAAGTCTGCCAGCGCGTGCTCGCATGCGCTGACGGCGCTGGCCGCGTCGGCAGCACCCGGTGCATCGAAGTAGTCGCGTGCCCGAATCGCGTCAAGCCAGCGCTTGTGGCGCGCGAGGTCGGCGTCGGACTCCTCCAGCTCGGTGTAGGTCAGTCGGTTTCGAGCGCGCTCTCGTGAGAGCTCGGCGTGGAACTCCTTCGTGCGCTCGACGACTTCGCGATACTCGTCGGTGCGCTCTTGCTGGAAGGCCTCGACCAGCGCGGCGTGCTGCTTTGCGTCGGTGAGCGCGATGCTCAGCGCCTGGCCTTGGCCGCCCTGTTCGTGCAGGCGTGCGAGTACCCGATGGACCGCCCGCGTCGTGTCGTCGGTGGCGGGAAGCACGCATACCGATTGCTGCAGGTAGTGCGCGCCCAGGCTGCGCAGGCGCCTCCACGTCCACACGCGCAGCGTCGAGGATCCCCCGGGCGTCGATGCCGTCACGAGCAGCCAGTCGCACATCAGCCTCATGGTGCCAGAAGATTTCAACGTGCGTCGCAGCGCGATGTATCGTGCGTTGCGTTGTGATCGAACTCACGTCGCATCGCCCGCTGGCGCCCCATGCATGCGATCCGTCTGCTGTGCTGGCGGGGGTCGACAGTCGGCAGGCGGGTCTGACGGGTGCGCAGGCGGCAGAACGCTTGGTCAAGCCACAACCCCCACGCCGACGCGGGGCTGGACTCATCGGGGAGCTCGCCGAGTCGGTGACCGAGCCGCTGCAGTTGCTGCTGGTGGCGGTGGGCGTGCTGTCGGCGGTCTTCGGCCAGGTTCGTGATGCGATCGCGATCTTCGCCATCATCGCGGTGGTCGCTGGGGTGGAGGCGGTTACCGAGGCGCGCGCCCGCAAGGCGCTCGACGCGCTGGGGAGGATGAGCGCCCCGACAGCGCGGGTGCGGCGCGACGGGAGGGTGCAGACCGTGCCAGCCGCCGACGTGGTGATCGGCGATGTGGTTGTCGTAGCGGCTGGTGATGTGCTCGCGGCCGACTGTCGCGTCCTGGATGCCACGGGTCTCGCCACTGACGAGTCCGCACTGACCGGCGAGCCGATCGGCGCAGCCAAGGGCCCTGAGGCGGTCGATGTCGATGCCGACCTGGCCGAGCGCTCGTCGCTGCTGTTCGCCGGCACGCCCGTCCTGTCTGGCAACGGCTGCGGCGTGGTCGTCGCCATCGGTAGCGATACCGAGCTGGGCCGGCTGGGCCAGCTCGCGGCCGATGCCAAGCAGCCTCCCACGCCGCTGCAGCGAGCAATGTCCGAACTCGCTCGCGCGGCGCTCGTGATCGCGATCGCGGCGAGTGTGCTGGTGCCGCTGTTGGGCGTGCTTCGCGGCCAGCCGGTCAGAGAGATGCTGCTCGCCGGGCTGACGTTGGCCTTCGCCACGATCCCCGAGGAACTGCCGATTCTCGTCACGATCCTCCTCGCGGTCGGCGGCGCCCGGCTTGCTCGCCGCAACGTGCTGTTGCGCCGCCTGCGAGGCGCGGAGGCCATCGGCGCCGTTTCGGTCGTAATCACCGACAAGACGGGCACGCTGACCGAGAACCGGCTGCGCCTGGAATGTGTCGAGGGCGACCGCGCACGGGTGCTGGCGATCGCGAGCGCCGCCTCGATCACCGACGATTCACGTGATCCGCTCGACGTGGCCATCGCGGCCGCCGGCGGCGGACCCGTCGTCCGTGACGGCATGCGAGTCTGCGGTTTTCCGTTTGACCCCGTGCGCAAACGCGAGAGCTCGGTCTGGCGCGAGGGTGCCACGCTGCGCGTCTTCACAAAGGGCGCACCGGAGTGCGTCCTGAACGCCTGCGAGATCAGCCCTACGCAGCGTCGCGTCGCGTCGCGTGCTGCCGAGCGCCTCGCCGAGTCCGGGCTGCGGGTCATCGCCGTGGCCGAGGGGAGGTCCGACAGTCTGGCGCAGAGCATCGAAGACGCCGAGCGACAGCTGAGGTATGTCGGACTGGCGGGCTTCGTCGACCCGTTGCGAGCCGGCGTCCCAGAGGCCGTTGCGGCCTTGGCCGGCGCAGGCATCCGTACGCTGGTCGTCACCGGCGATCACCCCATCAGCGCAGCTGCGGTCGCACGACAGGCCGGATTGCATGAACCCGACGTGCTGCTCGGCGGTGATCGGCTGGCGACGGTGACCGACGAGCAGCTCAACGAGCATGCCGCGAGCGAGCTGGTCATCGCGCGCGCCACGCCCGCCGACAAGCTACGCCTCGTGCGCGTGCTGCAGGCACACGGCCACAGCGTGGCCGTAACCGGCGACGGAGTCAACGACGCTCCCGCGCTCGCAGCGGCCGATGTGGGCATCGCGATGGGCCAGCGGGGCACCGACCTCGCGCGCGAAGCGGCTGACCTGGTGCTGACCGACGACGCCTACCCCACGATCGTGTCCGCCGTGCAGGCCGGGCGCGGCCTGTCCGCCCAGCTGCGCCGTGCCGTCGCGTTCTACCTCGGAGCGAAAGTCGCCCTGGTCATGACGATCGCCATCCCGCTCGCCCTCGGCATGCCATCGCCATTTGAACCCGTACACATCGTGCTGCTCGAGCTGTTCATGGACCTCGGCGCATCGGTGGCGTTCGTCTCCGAACCGCCCGCAGCAGCCACGATGGCCCATCCGGCACGCAACCCCGCCTCGCGTTTTCTGGACCGCACGGAGCTCACGGCGATCACCCTGACCGCGCTGACGCTCACCGCGGCGACGCTGCCAGCCTTCTTGCTCGTACGCTCGCTGGCGGACGCCGAGGTCGCCGGCGGCGCCGCAGTGGCCGCCTGGCTGTGGGCCCACGCCGCCATCGCATGGGCGCTGCGCTGCCAGCCCAGGCCGACATGGGCGGCCAATCCGGCCTTCCCTGCCTGGGCACTGACCGCAACGGCAACCGCCCTGCTCATCGCGCTCACCCCGATCGCCACCGCGATCGGACTGCGGACACTGGACCCCGCCGCACTTGCCATCGCCACCGCGACCGCAGGCTGCGGCGCACTGCTGGCGTTCGCCGGCCAGCGCGCGCTCACCCTCCCACAACGCCTCTGATGATGGCCCCTTCAGACGAGGACGTTCAGGCCGCAGAGCGACGTACACGTGACGACGAGCTGCTTACCGAACTGACCGCACCCCTCCCGGTCGAGCAGGCGCGCGAGGCCTATCTCTTCTGGCAGCACCGCTTGAACTCACTGCCGATCCACAAGCGCTCCGAGCGAGAGGAAGCCGAGCGCATGACGGCTCGCTGGAAGGACCGCCTCGCCAAGGCCGAACGCCACCACTACGGTCCCGGCCTGCTGGAGCAGCTGCTCAGCGCTCTGGGTGTCCGTCGCATGCCGTCGCTGCCGAGCCGTCGAAGGGTGATGCTTGGGGTCAGCCTCCTCGCTCTGGTCGTCATGCTCCTCCTGATCGCGCTGGTGGTCGCCATCGTCGTGTTCTGGCCACAGATCCAACCGATCGTGCAGACCCTGCTCAACGGGCAAGGCGGATAGGACCACGTGTTCCTCTCCGTACCCACCCAGATCGGTTACGCCGCGCTTGCCGGCTTCGTGTTCGCCGAGTCTGCCGGCATCCCGCTGCCAGGCGAAACAGCGCTGCTGACCGCTGGAGTCCTCGCGCGTACCGGACAGCTCTCGCTACCGATCGTGATCGCGGTCGCGGCGACGGCTGCGGTCCTCGGCGACAACCTCGGCTACGTACTCGGGCGTCGCAGCGGCCGAGCGCTGCTGCTGCGCGACGGGCGCTTCGCGCGCCATCGACGCCGGGCTGTGCAGGCCGGCGACCGCTTCTACGCCCGACACGGCGCCAAGACCGTCTTCTTCGGGCGCTGGGTCAGTGGCGTACGGGTCGTCGCCGCCGTGATGGCAGGTGCCACGGCCATGCCCTGGCGGCGGTTCGCCGCCTACAACGCCCTTGGCGCAATGAGCTGGGCGGCTTCGCTTGCCACGATCGCCTATCTCACCGGACCCATCGGCGCGGCCATCACCTACTTTGCCGGCGTCGCGGCCGCCGGTGGCGGCACGCTGCTGGCGACGATTGGTGCATGGAGGCGACGCCGACGGGCACGCCTTTCACCCACCGCCTGACTGCCGTCGCGCCACGATTCACGGTTCACGGGCTAACAGCAACTCGCCGCAATCCTGTGCCTAACGTCGCGCCCTGTTCATCGAGCCGACGAAGGAGACCACATGGTGATGCAGCGAAAGCGCCTGACAATCGCCGCAACCGCACTCGCAGTCGCCGCCACGACAGGCATCGGCGCGGCGGTCGCGACCGGGACGTTCTTCTCAAAGGACCGCGACACCGTTCGCGCGGTCGCGAGGGCCCTGGGCGACCGTCATCCCAAGAACGTGATCTTCCTGCTCGGCGACGGCATGGGAACACAGGAGATCACCGCCGCCCGCTACTACCAGGGCGCACGCAACAAGCTCAACGTCGACCGGATGCCGCTGACCGGGTTTGACACCACCTGGTCGGTCAAATCGGGCACGAGCGCACCCTACCTGCCCGACTATGACCCCGACTCGGCCTCGACCGGCACGATGTGGGCAACGGGCCAGAAGACGATCGACGGCCGCATCTCCCAGAGCCCCAGCAGCAGCCAGGACGTCCCCGGCAACAACCTCCAGACCGTGCTGGAACACGCACAGCGTCGCGGGAAGAAGGTCGGCGACGTGTCGACCGCGCGGATCACCGACGCTACGCCGGCGGTGCTGGCCGCGCACATCTCAAAGCGCGGATGCGAGGGCCCGGCGAACATGGCCGCCTGCGCGACGGAGACCAAGACCGCCGGAGGCCCCGGCTCGATCGCCGAGCAGCAGGTCGACCACAAGGTCGACGTCCTCCTCGGTGGCGGTCGCGACCGCTATGAGCAGACGATCACGGGCGGCCCGGATACCGGCAAGACCGTCGTGCAGTCCGCTCAGGACAAGGGCTTTGAATACGTGACCGACGCCGACGGGCTATCGGCCGTCAACGCCGACAAGCCCGTGCTCGGGCTGTTCTCCTCCGGCCACATGGCGCTGGAATGGAGCGGGCCGGCGTCGTCGACAGGCAAGGGCAACGAGCCCGTCGCCTGCACCGAGGGCCAGCGCCCGGCCGACCAGCCGAGCCTCGCAGCCATGACCACCAAGGCGATCGACCTGCTGGAGAACCGCCGTGGCTTCTTCCTGCAAGTCGAGAGCGCATCGATCGACAAGCAGGACCACGCCACGAACGCCTGCGGACAACTCGGCGAGACGGTCGCCTTCGACAACGCGATCGGCGTCGCCCTGGACTACCAGCGCCGCCATCCCGACACGCTGGTCATCACCACCGCCGATCACTCCCACACCAGCGAGATCGTCTCCGAAGACGCATCCGGATCCGGTCTGCCGACGGGATACTCGACGAACCTGCTGACCAAGGACGGCCAGACGCTGAGCCTGACCTACGGCACCGCCGGTTACGGTGGCGACGGCCAACCGCCGGTCACGCCAGCCCCCAGCCAGCAGCACACCGGTGGCGCTGTCCCGGTGTGGGGAATCGGCCCGCGATCACTCGACGTGCTCGGAACCAACGACCACACCGACCTGTTCGAAACCCTGGGCGGATAAGCGCCAGCAACCAGCCGTCCGCACGGACCCCGCGGTAGAGAACGTCGCCGCGGGGTCCACGCGGCTCCGAACCGACGCCAGCGACGAGTAGGGCTGCGCTCGACGTCGTCATGGCGCGACTCAAGCGGTGGCGCGATCTCGGCCATGCCCTGAACCATGGGACATCGGCTCGTCTGAGCATCACCTCACCAAGGCATGAAGGACGGGGCCGCCAGCGTCGAGCCAAGTACGGGCCTCCGCGTCGTGGGAACAGCGGACGAGGACGAATGTTCCTGGACGCAGGGAGAGGCGCGGACCACGTTGACGCGATCTACCCCGTGTCAGGGTGCTGCGCGGACCTGCCAGGTCTGACCGGCGTCGGTCGAGTGCTTGACGGTGCCGTCGGGCAGCGCGGCGAGCAGTTCGCCGCCCTCGGCGGTGAACGCGGCGGGCTGACCACCGATCGACCCGGCGGCCTTCCATTGCCGGCCGGCGTCGGCGCTGACCTGGACGGCGCCGTTGGCATCGATGACGTACAGGCGGTCGCGGCGAGGCCACGCGAGCAGACCGATCAGCTGGGTACGTACCGAGGTGGGCTGCCAGCGCTCGCCTGCGTCCTTCGTGATGAAGAGCCCTCGTTCGGTGGCGGCTATGGCGCGGTCGGGGTCGCGTGGGTTGATCGCCAGGTCGAACATCGGCGCCGGCGCCGCGCGCTGCTGCCACGTGGCTCCGGCGTCGCTGCTGACCATCAGCCGCGACGGGGCGCCGTCATAGCCATACACCCGCTCACCGCTGGACTCCAAGACATGGAAGTCGGCCTCGCCACTCAGCGAGATCGCCTTCCAGGTGCGGCCGGCGTCCGCAGAGCGGATGAGGCCGAGATTCGGTGGTTGTGAGCTGTCATTCGGATCGGGATGGCCGGATCCGATGAAGCGATCGGGGCCGAGGATCGAGAAGCCCATGACGTCCTGCTGGCTGTCGCCGTAGCGCTGCGCGCGCTGCTGGCCCTTGGCGGCGCGAAACAAGCCGTTGTGCGTCGCGATGATCAGCGCGTCGTCGCTCGGATTGACCGCGAGGCCGTGGATGTGCTCGAGCGGGCTGCCATCTGCCGATCGATCGCCTGAAACGGCATTGCCAGCGCTGCCATTCGAGCCGCCACATGCGACGAGCAAGCCGGCCGCGGAAAGGGCCGCGGTGGTGGCCAGGAAACGCCGCCGAACAGTGATGACGCAATCGAAGGACAAGCTCATAGCAGCGAGTGTAGCTGCGTATGACGATCACCACTACGCCTCGTAGTTGTGGGGGGCGGAGTTGGCGCGGTCGGCGATGGCGTCGGCGATGCGCTCGTACTGTGTGAGGACGATGAGGTGGTCGCCGTCGACCTCGATCACGGTGACCGCGTCGTGGGGTGTGTCGAGCACCTCGCCGGCCGGGGTCTGCGGATCGCGGTCTCCAAGCACGACGGTCGTCGGGCGAAGGGGCGCGGCAATCCAGGCCGGCAGCGGGTTGTCCTGCAACAGCGCCGCGAGAGCATCGCGGTACGCGGGCCAGGAGTGCTGCACGCCATCGCGCGCGACATCGGGAGGTACTCGCCGAGCGCGGCGCCCCAGGATTGTCGCGACAGGCCGGCGCAGGAGGCACATCAGCCCGCACGCCACGCTGGCGATCGGAGAGCCGTTGACCACCTTGCGCGACAGCCAGTCGCGCTGGGACAGCCGGTCGCGCGCCTGTTGCGCATCGGCGAAGACCGGCGGTGAGACGAGCACCAGCCCGCTCACGCGCTGGGGCGCGGCCGTCGCGAGCGCTGCGGCGACCGCGCATCCGAAGGAGTGCCCCGCGACGAGCACGGTGCGCGCTGCGGTCTCGTCCAGCAGGCGCAGCAGCGCATCGACGTGATCATCCAGCGCGAACGTTGTCCCGATCGACCGCGAAGCACCGAAGCCCAGCAGATCGGGAGCCAGCACCGTGATCCCGCGAGCCCGTAGCCGTTGGCCGACCGCTCGCCAGACGTGGCGTGACCCTCCGAGCCCGTGCAGCAGCAGGACGATCGGGATCGCGCCCGGGTCCAAACGGTCGTGGGCGAGCGTACGCAGCGCCGGCGGATGCTGCGGGCGCAGGAGCGCGTCGCCGCCCAGCCCGATCCCAGGCGCCATCCCCGCGTCCGCCTCCAAGCGGCGGGCACCAATCCAGCGCGAGAGCACCCACGCGTAGAAGCCCGAGCTCGCCAGCGCGACGAGCAGCCACGCCCGCGCGCCTGCGGGAACGTAGTGGGCGCTGATGTGCCCGAGAAAGACATCCATCCAGCCGTCGTGAGGCACGTGCGCACCGCTGAAGAGCAGATCCGGCGCCATCGCGTAGAGGTGCAGTCCCACCACCCACAGCAGCTGCCCTCGCGCCGGAGCCCCCTTGAGCGCGAGCCAGGCGACGTTGAGCAACGCCGCCGCTGCCAGCCCGACGAGGAAATGCGTCGCCCAGTGAAACGACGCCTCATGACCCCGATAGGTCAGATACAGCAGCACTTCCGCGGCGACGACGACCACCAGCTGCGCCAGCAGACCGCGGGGGCGCAGCGGCCGATACGCGATCGCCCAGCCGGCCGATGACGGTGCCGCGACGTTCACGTCAGCGCACCCGCGACCGTCTCGAGCTCGAAAGCATGGTCCTGATATCCGGGATCCAGCGTGGCGTAACGCACGTACGAGCGCTCGTCGATCAGCGCGTAGCCCACCGGTGGCCCGCCATCGCGCGGACGCGGCATCCCAACCGTTCGCGCTAGCGCCCCACCCCGGTCAGCCGCCACCGCGACACGCAGATCGCTGCCCGCGACGCGACCGTCCGCGGCGACCACGACGAGCGCCATACCGCTGGGGACGGCAGCCACGAAGCCAGCCAGCTGCCGACGGCTGGGCAGCGAACGGTCAAACACCACCACGACCGGACCACGTCCAACCGGATCGCCGGGCAACGACAAGCCGGGGACGCTTCGAGCCTCGTCGCGGTCGACGAGAAACCCGGCGCGCTGGTCGCCCTGAGCAGGATCGTCCAACGGGCCTGGTACGGCAACACCGGCCATGACGACCGAGGTGAGAACGACGGCCATGGCCAACCAGAAGAGCAGTGGACCGCGGGGCGACAGCGGAGGCCGCGCCCCGCGGACGCGCCCCCAGCTGCCATCGTCACAAGCCTGGCTCAAGAACTCCCGCTCGGGACCTGCTCGGGGGCATGGGCGCGATCACGGCGTTCCAACAGCTCGATCTGCGCCCGCAGCCGCGCCTGGTCGGCCTTTAGCTCGTCCAATGACAGCGCACGTGGGCTGTGCGCATCCTGCTCCTTGGCCTTGGAGGAGAACATGCCCTTGCCCATGAACAGCATCATCAGGCCCATCCCGATCGGGCAGGCCAGCAGGATCAGCAGCGGCAGCACATTCTCCATGGGGGCTCCTCACGCAGAACAACGGGGCACCCGCCACTATACGACTACACGATGTAGTTGTTAGACCTGCGCCAGCTCAAGACCGCAGTGGTCAGCCGGAGTGCCCCGAGTTCCCCGCCTTGCCCGCGCCCGCGCCGCTGTGCTCACGTTCGAGCGTGCGCGAGCGCGAACCTGATCGTGAGGAGGAGGGCGGCTGCGCCGAGCACCGGCGCGATGGCCATGGCGAGCATGCAGACCTGTACGACGAGCACGGCGATGGAGATGCCTCCGTGGGGCGCGGCGGCCGCGGTCGCAACGCCCGACGCTCCCACGACTGCGAGTGTCGCGGCTGCGGCGGCCAGCAGAGCGACCGATAGCTGCCAGCGCGGGGAGCGGCCGAGGAGGTGCTCGACGCGTTCGGGTGCGATACCCACCGTGCCCGCCGGTGCTCGTTCGTCGAAGGTCAGCATCGCCGATGCCAATGCGCCACGATCGCCACAGCTGCGCACGGCGGCTTCGTCGGCGGCCATCTCTGCCAGGGCGCCGTAGCGGTCGGCGACGTGGCGCATGATCGGCAGGAAGAACAGCGTGTCGCGCAGGACCCATGCGAGCAGGATGCGCAGTGGATCGCGTCGTCTGGCGTGGTGATCCTCGTGGGCGAGGATGGCCCGCAGCTCGTCAGCGTCCAGGACGCCCAGTGCCCCGCTGGAGAGGTAGATGCGCGGACGCAGGAGACCGGCGCAGAACGCCTGCGCACGCGCGTCGCGAAAGACCTCGGCGCTCACACCGGCGACATGCAGGCGATCGAGCACTCCCAGGCTGCGCATGAGCCGGCGTTGGGAACGGGTGTGATGCAGCACCGTGCGCGAGCCGCAGACGCCGGAGGTGACGCCGAGGCTGGTGATGACGAGGACGAGGATCGCGGGCCATGACGTGACGGGCACGAACTGGCGGCATGCGTCCGCGAAGTCGCTCAGCGCCGGGGGCGTCGGGCTGACCGCGAAGAGGACGGCCGCCATGGCGCCCAGCAGCGTCAGCACGCTGATGGCGCCGAGACTGACCGTGAAGCGGTAGTAGCGGCGGGCGCTAGTCACGTCGTGCGATGCGCCGCAGTGCCGCGCGGTGCTCGGGATCGAGGTTCTGCACCTGCCGGGTGAAATGGACAAGCGCCATCTCGCCGAACTCGTCGACGAGGGCCTGGACTTCGGCGGCTGCACGGGCTTCGGTGTACTGCTCGCGGGAGTAGCGGGCGCGGTAGACATCGGTGCGGTGGTTGCGCTCGCGTTGCAGGATGCGCTTGGCGTAGAGCCGGCCCATGATCGTCAAGATCGTCGTGTAGGCCAGCGGTCTGGCCTCGTGCGTGTTGATGTCGTCGAGGATCTCGCGCACCGTCGCCCTATCGCGCTCCCAGACGGCGGCCATGACCTTGCTCTCAAGCTCATGCAGCGCCGGAGGCGGCTCGTCGTTCGCGGCGCTCATCAGCGTCATCGTAGCTGTGACGCATCCACCGCCCCCGCGCAACTACACTGCGTCGTCGTGGCTGCGATGCGTGGCGACGACCTTGCCATGAGCCGCCGCCCGCCGCTTCTCCGTCATGCCTCGTCCGCGCTCGTGGCCGGAGTGCTGGTGCTGCTGTCCGGCGCACCATCGGCCTTCGCACACGCCGCGTTCCTCGGATCTGATCCCCAGCCCGGGGCGCGGCTGCAGACCTCCCCCAAGAGCATCACGCTGCAGTTCACCGAGCCGCTGAACCGCACGCTTGCAAAGGCGAAGATCGTGCGCGCCGGCGGCGCGACGGTCCCCATGCAGACGACGACGACCTCGCAGAAACGCCTCGTCCTGCGGCCAACCGCCGAGCTTCAGCGTGGCGCCTACCGCGTGCAGTGGCACAGCGTCTCGACGCAGGACGGCCACGCCCTGGAGGGCTCGTTCTCCTTCGGCGTGCGCGCGGCAGCGACAGGTGGCGGGCACAGCCTGCAGCAGAGCCCGCTGGCGCGCGGCGGCTGGCTGCGCGTCGGCGCACGCCTGCTGCTGTACATCGCGCTGTTGCTGTTCGCCGGGGCACTCGTGCTGGCAGTGATCCTCGGGCGCCGGGGCGAGTCGTGGCTGACCGGGCCGCAGATGGACGGCGTGGACGGCGTCGGTCTCGAAGCTGTCCGCCGGCGCGAGCGGTCGATCACGGGCGACCTCGGTGTGTGTGCGGTCGGGGCGGCGCTGCTCGCCGCGCTGCTGGAAGCCGCCGACGCGGCGCAGGGCTACTCGCCCGCCGGGTTGAGCGGCTTCCTGCTCACCAACGCTGCCGGCGCCGGGCGTCTGGCGATCATCGCCTACGCCGCGATCGCCCTCGCGCTGTGGCGGCGACATCCGCGCATCGCGGCGGTGATGGGCGTCTTCGCACTCGGAGCGGTCGCTGCTTCGGGTCATGCCAGCTCGGCGTCGCCGCGGCTGCTGACGATCGCCAACGACTGGGTGCATCTGCTCGCGGGTGCCGTCTGGCTGGGCGGGATCGCGCTGATCGTGCTGGTGTGGGGACCGGCGCTTCGCCGCCATGGCCGCCCACTGCGTCTGGCGATCGCCCGCAACGTCCTACCGGCGTTCGGTCGTGTCGCGCTGCCTGCGTTCGTGATCGTGAGCGCGACCGGGGTCATCAGCCTCGCCGTGCAGCTCGCGCGGGTCGCCGATCTGTGGCAGACCGCTTACGGTCGCGTGCTGCTCGTCAAGATCGCCCTCGTCGTGCTGATCGCGCTGGCGAGTTGGTGGCACGCGCGGCGCCTGCGCCCGCGAATGCTGCAGACCTCAGGCGCCGTGGCCACGGTCGAGCGTCGCCACTGGCGGGTCCTGCGCGCCGAGCCGCTGCTGGGCCTGGGCGTCGCTGTGGCGGTCGCGCTGCTCGCGACGTTCCCGTTGCCGCCGCGTCAGCTCGGCGAGGCCGGCGAGGCGATCGCGTCCGGTCCGGCATGTGACCCCTGCCCGCTGCCGCAACTGAAGGCCGACGAGCTGGGCGTCGCCGACGGCGCCGGGCAGTACCTCGTCGCGGGATGGCTGCGCCGCGACGGCGACCGCGTGACCGGCACGATCCGCGTCCTGAACTACAAGAACAAGCCATCGGGAGTGGCATTCACGGTACGAAACGCCAGGCAGAAGTCCTGTGGCACCGGCTGCCAGCGCTTCTCGAGCACCGGCGGCAGCGTCCGCGTCGCGCTGCGCGATGGCGCACGCCAGAGAATCGCCGAGCTACCGGCGGTGTGGAGGAACAACGCGTCCAAGCGCGCCAGAACCATCCTTGAGCGCGCGCAGGCGCGGATGCGCGAACTGCGCGGCGTCCGCCAGATCGAGCAGACCACCAGCGGCCCGGGCAGCTATGCCCGCACCGACTACCGCCTGCGCGCACCCGATCGCCTCGCCTACTCCACCGACAGGGCGACCGAATCGGTCGTGATCGCCAACACCAGCTGGTTTCGCACGCCCGACATCGACTGGCAGCGCCAGGACTACGGCGCCGGCATCCCGTTCTCGACACGCAGATGGTTTCGCTGGAGCAACTACGCCCGCGACGTCCGCCTGCTGGGCCAATGGCGCCGCAACGGCCGCCGCTACGCCGAGCTGGCCCTGATGGACCCCGGCACCCCGGCATGGACGCGACTGACCGTCGCGCTGGACAGCATGCACGTCGTCGCCGAACGCCAGATCAGCCCGGGCCACTTCACGACGAACACCTACTCAGCCTTTGACAAGCCCAACCGCATCCGAGCACCCGAGGTCAACGATGAACGCTGACAACCCCACCCAGCGACACGGCGCGGTGCGCCTGATCGGACGAACCAGCACGTTCCTGCTCGCCGCCGGGCTGATCGCGCTGCTGGCATTCGGCCTGACGGCCAGAGCAACGGACACGACGATCGACGACGCACTCGCCCAAGACCAAGCCGCCGCCGCCCCCGGCTTCACACTGGACATCCTCACCCGCGGAACGCCGCCACCAGAACTCGCCGCGACGTTCGCCCGCGCCGCCGACGATGACGACCGCATCGACCTGCGCGAACTTCGCGGCACCCCGGTCGTCCTGAACTACGGGGCATCGTGGTGCATCCCGTGCCGCGAAGAGGCGCCACTGCTGCAACGCGCCTGGACACAGAACGCCACAGACGGCGTTTTGTTCCTCGGCCTGAACATGCAGGACGCACGCTCAGACGCCCGCAACTTCCTGCGCGCCTTCAAGCAGACCTTCCCACACGTCCGCGATCCCACGAACGACACCGCACGAAGATGGGGCGCCTCCGGAATCCCCGAGACGTTCTTCATCCGCCGCGACGGAGCCATCGTCGGACACGTCATCGGCGTCGTCACCGCCCAGCAGCTGCAGCGCGGCATAGCGGACGCCAAAGCCGGCCGCGTCCAGGATCCCGCCCGCGGCGGCCAATTCCGGCCAACACGCTGATGAACCTCACCGCAGTCATCACCGTCGGCATCGATCCCGAGATCCAACTCGGGCCGCTGACGCTCTCCTGGCACGGATTCACGATCGCAGTCGGCATTCTCATCGGCGCGGTCGTAGCCGGCAGGTGCCTGCGACAACGCGGCCTGGACACCGAGCCGATGCAGACCTTCGCCGTGCTCGCGGCGCTCGGCGGCATCGTCGGCGCACGCCTCTTCTACATCGTCGAGCGCGACCCGGGCGCGCTGCTGGCTCCCAACCGGCTGCTCTCAAGCAACGGCTTCACCCTCGACGGCGGACTGATCCTCGCCGCGATTCTGATCGCCGCATACGTCGCGCGCACCGGCCTCAGCGGACGCTACCTCGACGCAGGAGCCGTCGGCCTGCCGCTCGGCCTGGCGATCGGACGCATCGGCGACATCATCAACGGTGAACACTACGGCTCGCCCAGCAACTCACTGCTGGCCGTGCGCAACTCAAACCCCGACGCACGGACACCGGACCCAACGATCGCCTACCACAACGGCGGTCTCTACGAGTTCCTCATGGGCATGGCGATCTTCGCCGCCGTGTGGCCGTTGCGCCATCGGCTGAAGCGTCCGGGCGACCTCGCGTGGCTCGTCCTCGGGCTTATCGCGGTGGGACGGTTCTTCGTGTTCTTCCTGCGTTCGGACAGCCCGCAGCTCGCGCTGGGCCTGGACAACGCGCAATGGACGAGCGTCGTCCTGCTCGCCATCGTCATCGCGGGCCGAACGCTGACCGTGCGCATCGGCGACCGCCGGTCTGCGAGTCATGAGACCTCCCCGGCGTCCGGCGGCGCGAGATAGACGCAGACGCCGCAGCGATGTTCTCCGGATCCCCGCGCACGACGTGATCGATGACTGAGGCTGTGGCCCGGCGTCGAAGTCGGCGCGGCGGTGGCGATTCTTGTGGGGTATCCTCTATGACCCCCTCCCCAGGTGGGGTGGCATTCATCCGATTGGAGGCTTGATGCAGGAGCACTACGCCAAGGACGTGACCAACCGGCTCAGGACGGTGCGCGGCCATCTGGAAGGGATCGTTCGGATGATCGAGGCCGATGTCTACTGCGTGGATCTGATGAAGCAGGTCTCGGCTGCCCAGGCGTCGCTTGAGCGGGCCAATCGCGTGATCCTGCGTAACCACCTGGAGACCTGCTTCAGCGACGCGCTGCTGGGCGACGGCGACAGCGAAGCCGCGATCTCCGAGCTCGTCGACGCGGTCAAGTTCTCCGCCGCGCTGACCGGCCCCACGGCGCTTGCGACACCAGCCGCCGAGGAGGTGGCATAACCCCATGGCCACGCGCACCGAGGAGCAGACCACAGAGCACGGCGACAGCCAGGAGCTGGCATTCGATGTCGAGGGGATGTCTTGCACGTCGTGCGTCCCGCGCGTCGAGCGTGCGCTCGCCGGCCTCGACGGTGTCTCGCACGCGCGCGTGAACTTCGCGATGGGACGAGCGGAAGTGCTCATCGATCCCGAGTCCGTCGAGATCGCCGAGCTCGAGGCCGCCGTCGAACACGCCGGCTACGGGCTCGTGGCGATCGACCGGGAGCCCGCCCACGCCGATGAGTCCGAGGCCGATGAGCTGCGCTCCTGGCTGTGGCGCGTGGCGCTGGCGTGGCCGCTGGCCGTCGCGGTGCTGGTGCTCTCGCTGTCGTCGATGCAGGAGCCGTGGGCGCGCTGGCTGATGCTCGCGCTGGCGGTGCCGGTGCAGTTCGTCGCCGGCTGGCCGTTCCTGCACGCCGCGGCTCTGCGGGCGCGGACGCGCACGGCGAGCATGGACACGCTGATCGCGATCGGCACACTCGCGGCGTTCAGCTACTCCACCGTGGCCGTCCTGACCAGCGGTGACCTGTACTTCGACACCGCCGCGATCATCGTCGCGTTCCTGTGCCTGGGACGCTACTTCGAAGCCCGCGCGAAGGGGCACGCCTCAAGCGCGATCCGCAAGCTGCTTGAGCTCGGTGCCCGCGAAGCGCGGCTGCTGGAGGATGGCGAGGAGCGGATGGTGGCGATCACCGAGTTGCGCGTCGGCGATCAGGTGCGCGTTCGCCCCGGTGAGAAGGTCCCGGTCGACGGCGAGGTCATCGACGGGTCGGCGGCCGTCGACGAGTCGGTGCTGACGGGCGAGTCGGTGCCCGTCGACAAGCGCCCCGGCGACAAGGTCGCGGGCGCCACGATCAACACCGACGGCAGCCTGACCGTGCGTGCCACCGCGGTCGGCGACGACACCGCGCTGGCGCAGATCGCGCGGCTCGTCGAGCAGGCACAGGGCGCCAAGGCGCCGGTCGCAAGACTCGCCGACCGTGTGTCCGCGGTGTTCGTGCCGATCGTGCTCGTCATCGCCGCGCTGACGTTCGCCGCCTGGACGATCCTCGGCGGCGACGCGCTGACAGGCCTGACCGCGGCGGTCGCGGTGCTGATCGTCGCCTGCCCGTGCGCGCTTGGCCTGGCGACCCCGACCGCGATCCTCGTCGGCACCGGCCGCGGCGCACAACGCGGCGTGCTGATCAAGGGCGGCGAGGTCCTGGAGACCAGCCGCCGCGTCGACACGATCCTCTTTGACAAGACCGGCACCCTGACGACCGGCAAGATGACCCTCGTCGACATCATCGCCGCCGACGGCGAAAGCGATGACCAGCTGCTCGCCTCCGCCGGCGCGGTGGAAGCGCTCTCCGAGCATCCGATCGCCCGCGCGATCGCCGACGCCGCCGCAGAGCACGACGTCGGCTCGCCGCAGGCCACCGACTTCCGCTCGGTCGCCGGCCATGGCGCGATCGCGACCGTCGACGGTCACAGCGTCGCGATCGGGCGCCGCGCGCTGATGGCCGAGCAGCGCCTGATGGGCTGCACCGACCTCGACGCCAGAGCCGCTGAGCTCGAAACCGTCGGCCGCACCGCGGTGCTGATCGGATGGGAAGGCCGCGTCCGCGGCGTGCTCGCCGTCGCCGACACCGTCAAGCCCGAGGCCGCCGAGACCGTGGCAGCGCTGAAGACGCGCGGCCTGCAGGTCGCGATGATCACCGGCGACAACACCGCTACCGCACACGCGATCGCCGACGAGCTCGGCATCGACCGGGTCCTCGCAGAGGTCCTCCCCGCCGACAAGATCGAGGAGGTCCGCCGGCTGCAGGGCGAGGGCCGCCGCGTCGCGATGGTCGGCGACGGCATCAACGACGCACCCGCCCTCGTCCAGGCCGACCTGGGCATCGCGATCGGCACCGGCACAGACGTCGCGATCGAGTCCTCCGACATCACCCTGCTCTCCGGGCAACTGCGCGGCGTGCTCGACGCGATCGACCTCTCACGCCGCACCTTACGCGTCATCCACCAGAACCTCGGATGGGCGTTCGGCTACAACACCCTCGCGCTCCCGCTCGCCGCCGCCGGCATCCTCAGCCCGATCATCGCCGGCGCCGCGATGGCCTTCAGCTCGGTCAGCGTCGTCTCCAACTCCCTGCGACTGCGGCGTTTCGGACGTAGATGACCGCACACTCCCAGCCCAGTGTTAGGCGGCGTCGCGGCGGGCAGTCCTGTGCGAGCCGGCCACGGCGGACGCTACGGCATACAGCATGAGCACGACCAGCGCGATCCCCGGCGCCAGCAGCATGCTCGGGTTTTGCCCGCTGATCGCCCTACCGGCCGCGCCGGGGAGAAACGGCCCGATGTCGCCGACGCCCGCGAGATCTCCGACCAGCAGGTTTTCCACGAACAGCAGCCAGATCGTGATCCCGACCAGCGCGGGGACCTGGTCCAAGCTCGCCCGCCCGTTGAACCGCCTCAGCCGGCATCGTCGGCGTCGAGCATGAGGACAACCGTCGGTGCGAGACGCTTGAGGCCCGCGACCTGTGATTCAGTGACGGCGGTTCCCCATCAGCGCGACGGTGTTGACAAGCCCGGCCTGAGCCTGATGCATGGCGAGCGCGTCTATGTAGCTCTCGACGACGATCACCGCGCCGGCCTTGGCGGAGGCGGCGCGGGCGTGGTGGGCGCCGTAGAGCAGCTCGCCCTTGTGGAAGATCAGGCTGGCCGGCGAGTTGACGTACTTCGGGCCACGCGCGCTGCCGAGCTTGCGCGCGCCGAATCCGAGGACCCGGCCCTGCATGTCGCAGACGGGGAACATCAACCTGCGCCGGAAGCGATCGCGCAACGGGCCGCCGCCGCTCGGTCGGCTCGCGAGTCCTACCTCGGTCATCTCCTTCGTGGAGAACCCTGCGGCCTGGGCGGCGTCGAGGAGCGCCGATGTCTCAGCGGGCGCGAAGCCAATCTCGAAGTGCTCGCACGTCGCTTGGTTGATCCCGCGTGAAGCCAGATATTCGGCGGCTTGCACCGCCTCCTCCGAGCGTGGGGAGCGCAGATGCGCAGCGTAGAACGTGGCCGCTCGATCCAGCGGCACGAGCTCGCGCGCACGGCTCGCTCGCCGCTCCTGGACGGCAGGCTCCCCCTCGCGCTCTAGGTCGATACCGGCGCGACGCGCGAGGGACTCAAGTGCCGTCCGAAAGTCCAGGCGCTCCTTGCGTTGCACCAGGGTCAATGCGTCGCCGCCGGCGTCGCAGCCGAAGCACTTGAACAGCTGCTTGCCCGGCGAGATCGTGAACGACGGCGTTCGTTCGTCGTGCAATGGGCAGAGGCCGACCATCCTGTCGTCGCCGGCTCTTCGCAGGTCGGTGTACTGGCCAGCGAGCTCGACGAGGTCGGTCGCGTCTCGCACGCGCTGGATGGACTGCGCGCTGAAGCGCTCCAATTCAGCACTCCTCCAGGCCGGGCAGCATCGGCTGTGGCTCCTCCCCCAGCCTCGGCTGGTCGCTGGCCAGCGGTAACGCGCAGCGCGACCCGTCGCATGCCCGATCGCATCGGCACTCATCGGTCTGGGCGTAGCACCAACCGTCTGCTTCGATCGACCGGCGGGCCAGGCCGTTCGTCGTCGGCTGCGCCAGACGCGCACCGGGCTTGTCGGCGTTCGCTTCGTCTGAGGAATGGGCGCCGGAGTTCGCGGTCGCCACCTGCGCTCCCTTCGGGTTGGGATCACGGTCGCGCTTGACCGTTCCTGGTGCTGTCGCGGCGGCGACGCTCGTGACCCCCGGGGGATGCTGCGCATGCGGGGGCGACCGCCCAAGGGTCTTGGCAAGCGCTCGTCGACCAGCCTCTGGCGATTGAAGACCCCAGCTGCATCCGCCCGATTCGGGGGGTGTCAAACACCGCCAAGGCGCGACAAGCAGAAATGACGGACCGCGTACCGGCGCGCCCGCGTTCGGTGACCGAGCTGGCCAGACCCAGTGCAGGCGCATGCCCGCACGAGATGTCCATGGCCGCTGGCGCGATCGTCGCCCTCACCGTCTCCGGTGATGACCAGTCGCCGTGGACGCGCCGGCTGTGCGCGACCTCAGTGTCACCACCCACGCCATGCCCTGTCTGCCGGTGCGGAAGCTCACCACGAAGGGAGAACCCGATGTCTCGCCAGTCGACCAATGCCACGCTTCCTCATCACGCGACGGCGGCGCCGTGGCCACGCACCGCCGGGAGCGCTTCACCAATCGCCCCGGCCTCGCGTCGGTCGCTGCACTGGAGAGAGCGACCGTTGCCCGATAGCATCCCGCCGCAGCTACGCAGGAGCCGTCAGACGCCACAGGGGGATGCGCTGATGTCCCGGGTTCGCGGGCGCTATGCAGCGCCGCGCACGACCGCCGAATCGAGGCTGACCAGCAGACGGTCCGCGACCGTCGCCAGGGCGACTTGCCTCGTCGTCGCTGTCACCGCCTCGATGCTCACCGTCGTATCCGCGGTCGCGCACGCCGCCTCCTACAGCGTGTGGGCGTGTGCGAACGGCAGCGGCGCTGCGTTGGGCGTCGGCAGCTGGATGCGCGCCGCGGACGCCAGCCTCAGCGACGTGCAAGCGACCTGCGCCGAGCCGTCCGCGCCCGTCGGAGCGTTCCTCGCGACGGCTCGCGCCACCTCAGGCACTCGCGCCGGAGGTGGCGGATGGATCGTGGCTGCGGCACGGGGCACGCGCATCACAAGCCTTGACGTGTGGTGGAGCTGGCAGGTGCCCGCATCGACGCCCCGCGGAGCGATCCGCGTGTACGCGCTGGGCAGCGCGTTCCCGGACCCGACACGCGCGATCGATCCGTTCGACGGCAAGGGTCGCTGCTGCAGCGACAGCGCGTTCGTCAATCTCAAGACCGGAGCGTTCGGCGTACCGACGACCATCAACCCGGCCGTCGCTCTCAACAAGTTCAACCACCAGTCATTTCCGAAGCTCCGCACTCTCGACGGGCGCGGAACCCCACTCGTGGGTCTCTCGGCCTCCTGCGTCGGCGGATGCACGACTAACGAGGTCGTCGCCCTGTATCAGGCGTACCGCGTCAAGACCGTCGTGGAAGATGCAGTCGCCCCAGCGGGCAAGGCCGACGAGCTGAGCGATGGGATGCGAGTCGGCCCCGACACCACGATCGACGCGACGGCATCAGATGGCGGAGGCGGGGTGCGTGAGCTCACGCTGCGCGTCGACGGAAACGTCGTGCAGCGCATCCCCGGCGGGGACGGTTGCGTCGATGTCGACCCGTCAAACAGCGACCCGCTGGAGTACAACGTCATGAAGCCGTGCCCCGGCACGATGGCCGGACGCCTGACGCTCGGCGCGGCGCAGATGCCCGACAACCAACCGCGCCGTGTGACCGTTGTGGCGACCGATGCCGCGGGCCAGGACACGGTCCTCAGCTCCGCTCGCGCCGCGCTCGCCGCTCCTAGCGGCTCGTATGACCCCAAGAACGGCTTCTACAACCCCGACCTGAACGTCGCGGGTGACCGCAAGATCAACGGTTCAAACGCCGACGCCGGCGCGAAGCTGACGCTCGGGTTCGCGCGCGGCCACCGCACCACCAAGGGACGAATCGTCAGCTACTCGACGCGGGCTCGGATCCGCGGCCGCGTGATGACAGCCGCCAAGAAGCCGGTGGCCCGCGCGCGTGTGTGGCTGGCGTCCCGGCTGCGCGGCGGCCAGTGGCGAATCTCGCGCAGGCCGCTGATCACCTCACGCCGCGGCACCGTGTCAGCGCGGCTTCGCGCGCGCAGCCCCAGCCGCAGCCTGCGCCTTCTGTACTTCCCGTCCACCGACACCAACGCCGGCCGCATGTCGCGCAGTCGCAGCCTGCGGGTGCGGGCCACGACGAGCATCCAGTCTGACCAGGGCGGCTATCGCAACGGCGACACCCTCACCTTCACCGGACGAATCGTCAAGAAGCGCCTGATCGATCACAAGAGCGTCTACCTGCAGGCGATCGTCCGCGGCAAGTGGCGCACCTTCGCCACGACCGAAGCCGACGCCAAGGGCCACTGGCGGATGACGCACCGCTTCGAGGCCACCCGCCGGCCGACCAGGTACACCTTCCGCGCCGTCATCCCAAGCCAGACCGGCTACAGCTGGTCGACCGGACATTCACGCAGGGTTCGCGTGCTCGTCACCCCGTAGACACGGCCTTGGCCACCGCGATCACGGGCGCGCGCAGATCACGAAGGCCAGGAACTGGCTGGACGCAGCGGCCGTGTTCTTGGCCTCTACATACCAGGCCGTCGGGACATCGCCCACTGTCTTGGGGAAGCTGCTCGTCAACGCGAACGTGTCCGGCGTGAAGACGACGCCGTCGCCCTCAAGTCCGCCGCTGATCACACGCTCCCTTGGCCCACATGTCGCGAGCACCACGCCTGACGCACCCGGTGCCACCGCGGCAGAGGGAACCTGGCGGCGAACGATGTTCGTCGCCCCCGCAGGCCCCGCCGGACCGGCCGGCAACTGCCCAGCCTTGAAGTCCTTGGCGCGCAGCGACCCATTGCGCACAATGCCCGACGTCACGGCGTTGGCACGCAGCTTGCTGTGGGTGATCGCTCGCTTCTTGATCTGCTTGCTACCGACGCTGTTGGACGGCAGCTTGATCGCCGCGTAGCTCGTGCCGCCGAGGGCGACGATCAGCGCCAACGTGGCCGTGACGTTGGCGTAGCGCCCGTTGCTGAACATTCGCTTCATCTCCGCCCCTTGGTCGTGATCATCGCGACACCTACGAGGGTCGTCCGGGGGATCGCGCACCCTGCCAGCGTCACCTTGGCGCCAAGAGTACGCCCGTCGCGGGCCTCTTGCGAACTGCTCGAACGCTCGCAACATCTGCCGGTCAATCGTCGTGCGCCGCACGAGTTGCTCATCAGGGGCCGATCCCAAACTCCGAGGCGGAGGCTGCACGCGGCACCGAATCGGCAATCACCTGCTTCGCCGGCGGCGCGGCCGTCGCCTGCGGCTCGATCCCAAGCTCGGCGATCTCCTGCGCGCCCCTGCTCTTCGGGTCTGGCGGCTCACGATTCTTTGAGATCGTCGCCGGCCGCGTCGAGCCCGAGCTCTTCGCCGAGGAGCCCTTCGGCACCGCGGTCGTCGCCGGCACGACACGAGGTGTCGGCGAGCTCGCCGACAGCGCATCGGCAGGCCGGTTGGCGTCGGGCGTGCGTTCGACCACGATCACCGCACCACCGGCCGCGCACACGGCACTGACGCACAGCGCCGCGGTCTTCGTGCCGATGCTGCCGAGCACGCTCGCGCCACCTCCGCCAGCTGCCGCGCCTCCGATGATGCCGCCGCCCGTCGCCGCGGCGCTCGCAAGCAGCGCCGGTGCCGGCAGAATGACCGCCAGGCCGCGCAGGGACCGCACGTAGGCGGCGCATGCCTGACATTCCATGACGTGCGCGATGGCGAGCTCGTGGCGCTCGCCGCCCTCCTCGTGCAGGCCCAGGGCGAAGGCCTTGATCAGCGACCGCTGCTCCTGGCACCAGTCGCCGCGGTTGATCGCCTCAAGCAGCCCGCCCATCTTCTTGTTCGCCGCGATCATGATCTTGTCAAGGCGCTTGATGTCGATGCCCATCATCTCGCTGGCAACCCGGCGCGAATGCTCATGCAACACGCACAGGCTCACCGCCCGCTGCTCACGCACGCTCAAGCGCAACCGCACCGACACCAGCCACTGGTGATAGCGCTGACGATCAGCGATCTCCGCGACGACGTCGGGCTCATAACCCAGGTCGCTGATGCTCTCTCCGACTGCGACCGGCGCCCGGTACCTCGCGCGCGCGCTGCGAACCTCATCGATCGCGCGGCGATAGGTGATCGTCGCCAGCCAACCCCCCAGGTTGCTGACCTCGCCGGACTCGCGGCGAGACTGCTCATACAGCGCGTGCCACGCCGCGTTGTAGGCCGCGTCAAGCTCCGACGCATCCAGATGCAAGCTGTTGCCGGCAAGCTTGCCACGGACCGTCGCGAGCACCTCCGGCTTCAGCGACTCATAGCGCTCAGCGATCACCCGCTCAAACCGATCGTGAGCGGCGCGACTCATCGGGATCTCTGTCGGGGAGAGGACCGGCATCTACAGACCGAGGCGAGAAGACCCGCCAGTCTACGCATCTGGCACACGACCGCTACTCCCTCCTCCGAAGCGGCCTCACCGGCGCAGAGGGCGCATCGTCGCCGAGAGCGTGCAGCCGCCCGAGCGCCGCCGCCGAGCACAACTTGACCTCGTGTCCGGTGATCGCCAGGGCGCTCCAGACGGCACGCGTCGGGCGGGCACCTGATGCGAGAGCTTCCATGATGTTGGTCACCAGCGCCTTGCGGACGCCCGGCGAGAGCTGCGTCAGGACGACGCGCAGATCGTCGAGGATCTCCGGGCGGTCGCTGAGGGCGTGCGCGAGGATCGCCCATTGGCGTGGCGAGACCAGCGGCTGCCATTGAAGCGGCCGCGCCAGAACGGAGCGCTGGCGTCGATCCATCGATGCCCGACTGTCGGGGCCGCGGACAGCATGACCCCCTACAACTTCGTGTAGCGACGCCGCCGCGACTCCGCCAGGCATCCAAGAAGGCGGCTACTAGAGCGGAGATGCCGAACCTCACGCGCGTGGTCCCGTTCAGTCAGGCCGAGCAGGAGCTGCTGATCAGCTGCAGGACCCGCCGGCGTGGGACCCGGTCGCAGGCACCGAGACCGCGCCGCCCGGCCGCGGCAACTTCCTCATCAAGGTCGGCGACCGACCGGGCATCCCCGCCGTCGACGAGCTCCTCGAGCCGCTCATGCCCAAGCTGCGCGCCTCCGCCGACGAGGCGGCACGCCAGGCACTGGACGCGCCCGCCGACCCGGGCCGCGACGAGGACCAGCCGGCCTGAGCCCTACTTCCCGGACCTCATGACGTTCGTGACGTCATACCTGACCCCGATGTACCGGCGCAGCGTCAGCGGGCGCGGGCACCACGTGGTGGAACCCGCCGAGGGCATCGCTCGCCTCGAGGCGCTGTGGCGCGCGTGGGAGTTCCTGCGACTGGACCCGCACACCGGCATGTCGGTCTGGTTTCGCGACCACGCCGACCACCACATGAGCGTCCTGCTCAATGCCGACGGCCCGTTCAAGGGCTGCAAGCCGACAGCGCACGCCGAGCGCCTGGAGCAGCTGCCCACCACGCCGCCGGCTGACGGCCGCGCGACCTTGCGCTGACGTCGTGCGCGTCGCCGGCGTGGGCGGGTGGCAGGCCACTCCGCAGCCGTCAACCAAGTCCCGATCCGGCTTTCGCCTGCACGACAGAGTCCGGTGGACTTGGCCGGGTCGCTACGCGGCCCTTTGACAGCTGCTCCGCGGCTTGCAGGGCATCTCTCAAGGTCCGCTGGCGCGGACCCTCGGGGAGCCGAGCTGTCCCGCGTCGACGCCGCACGCGTCCCGTGCGTCGTGGCCGAGGCGCGCTGCTGGCCGACGGGCGCGCCGTCGCCGCGGTCGCGCTCACGAAGATCGCTCGGTCGTGATGTACGCCGCGCGTGTCGTGGCCGCGGCTCGCGCCAGCCCGAGCTCGACGCAGGCGCCCTCGAGCGCGACCGCGGCGCCGCGGTCGGGGAGGCCGGCCAGGGCGGCGCCGAGCAGCTGCGCCTGGGTGAGCGTAACGGGGAGCTCCGTGCAGACCCGGCCGAGCCACCGCGCCGACGCGCGTGCGAACAGCGGTTCGCCGACTACGAGCAACACGAGCGCCAGCGCGTCGTCGCGGTCGATGTGCTCGAGCGTTCAAGGGGGCTGCGAGCCCGACGCGCACGGCGAGCGGCTCAAGCCGCTGCCGGTGACCGCCCCGCCCGACGATCGCGCGACGCTGAGATAGCCGATTGGCGTCACCTCTCGTCAGAGGTGACCTGTAGCCTCGCGACCTCCAGTCATGGCTGACGTCGAACCACTATTCATCGTGGACAACGCCCCGGGAGGTCGGTCGGGCGTCGAGTACCTGCGGCAGTGGTGCGATGTCGCGAAGACGTTCGACATCGCCACGGGCTACTTCGATATCGGCGCCCTGCTGGCCTTGGACGGCGACTGGCAGAAGCTCGACGGCATGCGCATCCTCATGGGCGACCAAGTGACCGGCGGGACGCGCAAGGCGCTGCTGGAAGCCGTCCGGGTCAGGGCCGAGCATCACCTCGACACGAGCATCGAGGACGCCAAACACGACGACCCTTTCCTGGAAGGCGCCGCTGCGGTCGTCGCTGGCCTGACCGATGGACGCATCGTCTGTCGCGTCTACAACCGCGACAAGTTCCACGCCAAGGCGTACATCACCCACGGTCGCCTGGAGGTCGTGGGGTCGCAGGCGCTCGTCGGATCGAGCAACTTCACCAAGCCCGGCCTGACTCAGAACGTTGAACTCAACCTCAACCTCGAGAGTCGCTTGGAGGTCGCGCAACTCCAGGCCTGGTACGAGCGTCATTGGAAGGACTCCGTCGACATCACATCGGACGTCCTCAAGACGATCGAGCGCCACACCGTCGAGCACCCACCGTTCGACGTCTACGCCAAAGCGCTGCAGGCGCTTATCGCCACCGAGGACCCGTCGAGCCGAGCCTGGGACGAGCAACACTCCAAGGTCCACGGGAAGCTCGACCGCTACCAGCAAGAGGCTTACGGCGCCTTGATCGACATCGCGCGCCAGCACGGCGGGGCGTTCCTATGTGATGGCGTCGGCTTGGGGAAGACATTCGTCGGGCTGATGCTGATCGAGCGCTTGGTCCTACGCGAGGGCAAACGCGTCGTGCTGTTCGCGCCTCGCGCTGTGCGAGAGGCGGTCTGGGACAAGGAGCTCCGCAACCACCTGAGCCACATCGGTGGGTTTGGCGCGACACCCGACTTCTCGAACCTGACGGTCTTCAATCACACCGACCTGTCGCGGGGCGGGTCTTTTCCCGAGCGCTTCGAGAACATCGCGCGTCTCGCCGATGTCGTCGTCATCGACGAGGCGCACCACTTCCGAAACCGCGGGTCCAAGCCCGACCCCGACGATCCAGACTCCTGGTCGCGTTTTCACCGCCTGTCGCAGATCATCAACACGGGGCCGGCCAAGCAGGTCTTCCTGCTGACGGCCACCCCGATCAACAACTCGCTCAATGACTTTCGCCACCTGATCGAGCTATTCGTCGGAGAGGACGGCGATGACCACTTCTCGCGGACGCTCGGCGTTCCCAGCGTCGTTGCCCGGCTCAACACACTGACTCGTCGGGTGCGCGAGCAGATGGTGGGCGACCCCGCCCAGGTCATCGACTCGCCTGAAGTGCTGCAGGACGCGTTGACCGAAGACGCGCTCTTTCGCGGCCTCGTCGTGCAACGCAGCCGCAAGTACGTCAAGGAGAGTCAGAAAGACGAGCACGGCGCAGCCAAGACGCAGTTTCCCCATCCTCAGCCTCCGAAGGTTGCGGCTTACTCGCTGCGCAAGAGCCACGGCGCGCTCATCGAGCTGCTGGACGAATCCTTCAAGCGCGACAAGCCCCTATTCAGCCTGTCGATCTACTACCCGCTCGCGTTCTACACGGGAGACGACGAGACGATCGACCCCAAAGAGGAGAACCGACAAAAGCAGGTTGTCGCTCTCATTCGCACCAACTTCCTCAAGCGCTTCGAGAGCTCCGTGCGGTCCTTCCAGTACTCCTGCGATCGCTTGCTACGAAAGCTGATGGCATTCCTGAAGAAGAACGATGAGCGCACGTACGAGCGATGGGTCCTGCAGCATGCCGACGTGTTGGACTTCGTCCCCCAGCTCGGGCTCTTCGGCGACGACGAAGATGACACGCCTGAGGATGTCGTCTCTCCCGAGCTGCTTGAGGCGGCCGCCGAGCTAGACCCCGACGACTACGACATGACGAGCATCCTCATGGACGTTGTCTTGGACCTCGACCAGATCGCCAAATTGCTCGAGGCGACACGCCGATTCACGGCGAAGGACGATGACAAGCTCGCCAAGCTGGTCAAGCTGCTCAAGGCCAACGAACGTGCAGGCCGCAAGACACTGGTCTTCACCGAGTTCGCTGATACCGCTCGCTACCTGCATGGTGCGCTGGTAGCGACGGGACTCCAGTCCGTTGCGCAGATAGACGGCTCCAAAGGTGTCGACCGACGCGATGTGATCGAGCGCTTTTCGCCGTACTACAACGGCACCTCGACAGCTGAGCTCTTGACGCTGGATCGCGAGGAGATCCAGGTGCTCGTGACAACAGACGTGCTCGCCGAAGGTCTCAACCTTCAGGACGCGACCCAGCTCGTCAACTACGATATCCACTGGAACCCGGTCAAGCTGATGCAGCGCATCGGTCGCGTTGACCGTCGCCTGAACCCGGCAGTCGAGACGCGGATCGTCAGCGACTTTCCTGGCCTCGCCAAGGACCGCGGCCAGGTGGTCGTCCACAACTTCCTTCCCCCGGACGAGCTTGAGCTACTGCTCAAGCTCTACGAGCGCGTGTCGTACAAGAGCCTGTTGATCTCCACGACTCTCGGGATCGAGAAGAGCTTCCTGACTCCCGATGATGACTTCGCCGCTCTGAAGGAGTTCAACGCGCAGTACGAGGGAACGACCTCGTCGACGGAGCGCCTCCAGCTCGAATACCAGTCGTTGCTGAACGCCGATCCGGGGCTCGAACAGCGCCTCGACGGTCTGCCTGGCGCCATCTTCAGCGGGAAGTCCGCCGACGAGGCCGGGACGTTCCTCTGCTATGAGCTGCCGGCTCTGGACACCCAGGCCGGCGAGTTCACGCTCGAGGCCGGGACGGCTCGGTGGTATGTCCGCCGGCCCGACGGCACAATCGTGGAGGACTCCACGCCGATAGCGGCGCTGATCCGCTGCGAGCCGGCGACGCCTAGGAGGGTGGCAGCCACGCGCACAGAGCTGCTTGAAGCCAAGAAGGCCGTGGAGAAGCATGTGAAGAACACGTACCTCAGGAGTGTCGATGCCCCCCTCGATGCGCCTAAGCCGCGGCTGGTCGCGTGGCTTGACCTGGTATCCACATGACCGGCTTCGACCCCGAGCGCCTGCGGAAGACCCGCTCGCTCGATGACGTCATCGCCCTGCTTGCTGACGAGCTGGACTGGCCCGTCGACAACGCCAGCTTGGAGGACGCCGCGTTCTTCGATTACGAGCCTGACGATCTCGGGATTCCACGCGAGCAGGTACCGCAACTGCGCAGCCTCCGGCAGCTGCGCCCGCTCACGGCCAACCAGCCCTGGGGAATCTTTTTCTTGGAGCTGGAGGGGCCGCGGCTGCCGGTCACCCCGCTGCGCCGGCTACTACGCGGCCTCGTTACTCGCAGGCGCGCTACGCGCGACGGCCACCGAACCTGGGACCGTGATGATCTTCTGTTCTTCACGTCCACGTCAGACGTCGACGGCATCGAGTTGCACCTACTGGCGTTCTTTGACCGCGACGATGGCGTGCCGGAGATCCGCTCGCTGCCGTGGAATCCAGCGCGCTCCACCCCCCGGCAGCTCGAGCGCCTAGCGCACGAGCTGCTGCCGCGGCTGGAGTGGCCCGACGATCCTCGACAGGCTGACGCGTGGCGCACGGCCTGGAGGGACGCATTCCGGCTGCGTCACGGCGAGACGCTGCGCTCAGCCGCCGACCTAGCCGATCGCATGGCGGGCGTCGCGATCGACCTGCGCGACGCCATCGCGCGGGAGCTGAGGCTGGAGGCTGGCGAAGGCACCTTCGCGACCCTGCAGGAGGAAGTCCGGCGCGAGCTCGACCCAGACATCGACGACGCCGCACTCGCTGACATGTGCGCGCAGACTCTGGTGTCTGGCGCCCTCACTGCACGGGTGATCGATCCGGTCGGTTTTGGCGCCAGCCCAGTACTGACCGCGGTCCCGCTCGCCAACCCGTTTCTGAACTCCTTCTTCCAGCAGGTGCACGACCAGGTGGCGTCGATTGATCTCGAAGCCGCCGGATTCGACGGCCTTGTCGCCGACCTGCGTGAGACCAACGTCGAGGCGGTGCTCGACGCCTTTGGCTCGACAGCCGCGGGCGGCGATCCGGTTATCCACTTTTACGAGCGCTTCCTCGCCGCCTACGACCCTGGCATCCGCGCAGATGTCGGGGCTTACTACACGCCGCAGCCCGTCGTCGACGGGATCGTACGACTCGTCGACGACGCACTGCGCGACCGCCTCGGCCTCGCCGACGGAGCAGCCGACATGGCGACATGGGCCGAGGTCACCGCGCGGCTCGGTTTCGCGCTCCCCGACGGCGTCACCGCCGACGCTCCGTTCGTCTCTGTGTTAGATCCGGCGACAGGCACTGGCACGTTCCTCGTCTCATGGCTTAGACGCGCGCAGGCCTCGTTCACCGCAGGTCACTCGCCCGCCCGCTGGGACGAGCGGCTACGTCGTCAGGTGCTGCCGCAGCTGCGGGCCTTCGAGCTGCTGCTCGCCCCTTACGCCATCGCGCACCTCAAACTGGCGATGGAGGTCGGCGCTGAGGCAGCCACAGAAGCTGCCTCGTCGATCCTGCTGACCGACACCCTCGAATGGCCAGGGACCGCGCCGGCGCTCGAGGACTTTGACCCCGTAGCGGCCGAGGGGCAGCGGGCCGCCGAGGTCAAGGGCCCTGGGCGGCCAAGCGTGATCGTCGGCAACCCGCCCTACGGTCGCGTACGCCGCGAGGACGGCGGAGGGTGGGTGGCAAACGCGGACGGACCACGACCCGCGCTAATGCAGGATTGGATCGACTACGCCAGCCGAACGACGAACTTCGCGCACGTCGCAAGCCTCTACGACCGCTACGTCTACTTCTGGCGATGGGCGTTGTGGAAGGCATTTGAGCAGCCCGGTGAGGCACCAGGCATCGTGGCATTCATCACCGGCGCCACCTGGCTCGATGGTCCCGGATTTGTCGGTGTCCGTGAAGCAGCACGAGCGCTTTGTAGCCACGTATGCATCGTCGATCTCGGCGGCGACAGCCGCGGAACCGATCCCGAAGAGAACGTCTTCGACATCCAGACCCCCGTGGCAATCGCTGTGCTCACGCGTGCCGAACCGACCGACGCGGACACACCTGCCCGTATCTGGTATCGCCGGCTGCGCGGGAATCGCTCCGACAAGCTCGCCGCAGCGCGCACGCTGCGCTCACCCGACAGGCAACCGGACGAATGGAGCGAATTGCTCAGCGCGATCGGCTTGCCCTTTAAGCCGGCGGTTGGCGGCGCTGCCTGGACCGCGATGCCGGCGCTTCGGGATCTACTTCCCTGGCAGCAGCCGGGCTGCAAGCTAAACCGCACCTGGGTAGTCGCCCCCGACACTGGGACACTCGAGGAGCGATGGCGGGCCTTCCTCCACGCTGAGGATGAGGGCCGCCGTGCCGAGCTGTTCCCAAACCGCAACACCGGCAGAACCATCACCACGCAAGTCGGTGATCTTCCGACCCTTGCATCACTCGCGACCCGCAGCAGTCACGAACCGATCACGCGCTACCAGTGGCGACCATTCGACAGGGAATGGACGTTCAGAGATCCTCGCCTTGCCAAGACGGAAAGTCCGGCGTTGTGGCAGTCCGCGAGCGTTCGTCAGCTCTTCCTTGCCGCTCCGATGGGAGAGCTTGGCCCCGGGCCGGCCGTTCATCCGATGATCGCCCCGGCTGACCTACACGTCTTCTGCAACCGCGGTGGGAAGGACATCCTTCCCCTCTACCGCGACGCCGAGGCGACGCAGCCCAACGTCTCTATTGGTCTGCTCCCCGCGATCGGCGACTTTCACCGCCGAGAGGAACACGGCGCTGCGGATCCCTCCTCCGAGGATCTCGCCGCCTACATCTACGCGCTGCTGTCGACCCCCGTCTACCAGCAGCGATTCGCCGCCGAACTCGCCGACAAGGTCATACGGATCCCGCTCACCGCCGATCCGCAGGTCTGGACCGAGGCCGTCCAGATGGGCGAGGAGCTCCTGTGGCTCCACACCTTTGGCGAGAGGTTCGCCGCCGGAAGAGCGGACGCGTTGCCCGAGGGCCGCATCTTGCTCACACACGCCATAACTCGCCTACCAGAGGACAGGAGTGAGTTGCTCTACGACACAGAGAGCAGTGTCCTCAGTGTGGCCGACGGGCGCATCTCCGGCGTCGCGCCCGAGGTGTACGCCTTTTCGGTCAGCGGCTGGCCCGTTGTCCAGCGCTGGCTGGAGCACCGCACCCGCAAGGGACGCGGGAAGAAGAGCTCCGAGCTCGACGACATCAGGCCGCACAGCTGGCAAGAGGAATGGACAGCGGAGCTGCTCGAACTGCTTCGCGCCCTCGACGGCTCTCTACTACTCCAGCCCGCCCAGGACGATCTGCTAGCCCGTATCGCCGATGGTCCGCTCATCGACGCCTCCGATCTCCCATCTCCCAGTCCGGCCGAACGACAGGTGCCAATCACCATTCGCCGAACCCGCGGACAGGAGCGTCTCCACTGAGCTGAGGATAAAGGACATTACGCTCGGGTGGGCGGGCTGCCGGACCGTCGCCGTGGGGTGCCGTAGCCTCGCCGTGTGGCGGAACTCTGGAACGCCGACAGCCTCTGGCGTATCGACATGGCCCGTCGGAGGGCCCGGGCTCTGCAGGAGCTGACGTGGTCGTTTCTGCCGCGCACGTTCGCGTCGACCGGCGTGCCCAGCGACTGGCCGTTGTCGGGCTTTGCGATGCTCGCGCGCGCCTGTGGAACCTTGAGTTCAGTGATGGCGCTCATTCCGCAGCGTCGCGCCGGCGACGCCGCGGTGCTCGCCCGCACACTCGTCGAGGAGGTCGTCAGCTTCGCGTGGATCGCCATCGACCCAGCCTCAAACGCCGACGCATGGCTGCGCTGGGACCGTCGCCAGCGATTAAAGCTCGACAACGACATGCGCGACATGGGCGCGCCAGCGGTCCTCCTGTACTCGGGCTGCTCGTCGCAGAGGTCGCGCTCGATCTGCCCGGAGTGGCGGGCCCGGCAGATGCGATCTTCGCCCGGTTTCACGAGCCGTAGTCGCCACCGCACCGAGGCAACCCGTTCCGTCTGACCTGCGCCCTAAGGTCGCCCCGACCGGTTGATAAACGACGTACGGGCTATCCATCTAACCGGAGCTGAGCGGGTGAGCGTTCCGCCAGGGCCGGTTGGCCGGCGGCCGGTCGAGGGTCGCGGGTTGCCCGCGCGTGCCGGGCGGCGTCCGGTGAGCCGTGTCGCGCCTGGGGTTGAGGATGAGTTCCCTGTAGCGGACCGGGTCGTGGCCGGCGGCGAGCTCGAGCACGCGGTAGAAGACCATGCCGCGGCTGCGTGAGTGGCGGCGATTGAAGCGGAACACGAACTCGTCGAGGTACAGACTGAGGTGCGACTCGTTGACGGCGCCCTGGTGTGTGCCGAGCAGCCAGCGTTGCACGAGCGACGCGATGCGATGAACGCCGGGCAGCAACTCGGATGCCTTCGTGGCGGGCTGCACGACGCGCTCGTGGGTGTAGAGATCCTTGGTCGCTGGGCGGTAGGGCGCCCAGCCGTCGGTGATGACCGTTGCGCCCTGTTGGACGTGGTCGGTGAGAAACGCGCGCAGCGTGTCGCCCGACGCGTCGAGCAGCCAAGCCATGCGGCAGCGCCCGAATCCTCGTGGTTCAACGCGCTCGACAGCGATCCCGACGAGCGCCTTCTTGCCCTTCGCGCGACCGCCCGACAGTCCGGGCTCGATCCCTCCGATGTACGTCTCGTCGACCTCGACGCGTCCCTGCAGCAGCTCGCGACCAGGGCGCACGAGCACCGAGCGCAAGCGGTGCAACATCGCCCACGCGGTCTGATAGGAGCCGATCCCGAGCGCCTTCTGCAGCGCGAGCGCCGAGATGCCGTCCTTCTGCGTCGCGAACAGCCAGCACGCCGTGAACCAGACCGTCAACGGTGTCCGCGTGCGATCGAAGATCGTGCCGGCCGTTGGCGACGTCCGCAGCCCGCACCCCGCGCACATCAACCGCCGGTCGCCGAGGCGCCAGCCGCCATGATGCCCACAGGTCACGCACACGAAGCCGTCGGGCCAGCGCAGCCACTCGAGGTAGTCCAGGCAGTCGGCGTCGGTGCCAAACCACGCCTGGAAGTCGCCGAGCGTTCGCGGATAGTGGATTCCCGCAGCCGGATTGGGCATTCGGGCAGACTACTCCGCTTACATGGATAGCCCGTAACGACGTTATCTACAACATCCGGACCTCCTGGGACGATCCCGCAGACCATGGGAGAAAAGTCCTCGACGAGCACCGCGCTGCAGCGGCACGCCGTTGGCGAGCAGCTCGGTGGCGAAGCTGTGGCGCAGGCTGTGCGGGCTGATGCGCGCGGCGCCGGCGATGTCGGCGCGCTTGGCGAGCCGGCGGATGAGCGCGTAGCTCGTCGAGTAGCTGAGGCGGTCCGTGCCGTCGGCGTTGAGGAAGATCGGCCCGCTGGTCCGCTCACTGACATACAGCGCGAGCGCGTGCAGCACGATCGGTGCGAGCGGCTCGGTCGAGGCCTTGCCGCCCTTGCGCGTGATCCGCAGCACGCGGTGTCCGCGCTGATGGGAGAAGTCCGCGACGTCGCAGCCGAGGACTTCGGCGATCCGCAGCCCGTTGTAGACGAGCAGGCTGACGAGCGCCGCTGACCGTGGCCCATGCGCCTCAGCGGCCGTGAGCAGGCGGTCGAGCTCCTCGGCAGTCAGCCCGACGGTCGACGAGTCGTCGTACACCTTCGGTCGCCTGACGTTCGCGACGGGCGAGTGCTCGAGCAGCTCGGCGTCCTTGATGCCGTAGTCATAGAACTGGCTCAGGCACGACAGGCGCCTGGCGATCGACGCCGACGATGCCGGCCGGCCCGTCGCCGGCTGCGGCTGCTCGGAGAGGTGGCGCACCCAGACGTCGACGTGATGGCGGCGCGCGGTGAGCGGATGCACGCCCGCAGCAGCGCACCACGCCCACCAGGCCTTCAGGTCTGAGAAGTACGCGCGCGAAGAGTGCGGCGGATAGCCGACCAAGAACGCGCTGACGAGGCGCCAGTACGGGTCGGCGCCGGCACCGACGTCGGGCAGCCGCTGCAGTGGGCCGGCCGGCAGCGCGGGTGCCGATGGTGCGGCGATCGCCGCGGCCGCGATCGGCTGCAGGACGTCCAGGACGCGATGGGGCACGCCGACCCCCGCACCACTCGCGCCTACGATCGGTCCCGCCACAACCTGGATCGCCACCCCACTTATGCGATGGCTGCGCAGCTTCACCGCACCCCCCGAGAGCCCGGGTCAAGAGGCCGAGCAGCCAGCAGGCTGACCCAACCGCGATGCGCAGCCACGCCTTCCGCCTGAGGCCAGGCCTCCGGTCTGTCAGGGACGTGGCCTACGGTGAGGGGACAACTTCGTCGTTCCAATCACGTCGTTCGGAGCCGTGCTCGCATGAAACTCGTCAAGGTCCGTGTCCAGAACTACAAGAGCATCCTCGACTCGGGCTGGGTGGAGATGGACGACGTGACATGCCTCGTTGGCAAGAACGAGTCTGGGAAGACAGCGTTTCTGCAGGCCTTGGAGAAGCTCAACCCGGTGGAGCCCGACCACGCCGACTTCAACTTCGTCTACGACTACCCCACGTCCAAGTACACGGCATACAAGCGGGTGCATAAGGACGATCCGGCCACGGTTGTCGAGGCAGAGCTCGAGATCACGCCCGCTGCGCTCGAGCGCGTTGCAAAGTCCTTCGGGCCCGACGCGGTGACGAGCAAGACGTTCACGATGACCAAGACTTACGCGAACGCCATCACATGGGGCTTGCATGTTGACGAGGCGGCGGCCGCGAAGCACCTCGCCGCTCGGCTCGCCGGTGGCTCAGAACCACTCGTCGCGGCGGCGGCCGCGGCGACCGACGGCCCGAGCTTGGTGGCGGCAATTGAGGCGCACGGTGCCGAGAACGCCAGCGCAGCGACGCTGCTGGCGACCATCAACAGGTGGCCGTCAAAGTCGATCTGGCAGGGCGTCGTGCGGCTGCTCAAGTCGACTCTTCCGCGCTTCTTCTACTTCGACGACTACAGCGTCATGCGGGGCATGGTCTCGCTCGACGACCTCATCCGTCGAATCGACGCCGAGGGCATCATCGACGACAGCGAGAAGCCGTTTCTCGCTCTCTTGGATCTCATCGGAACGACCCCCACGGATCTCCGCGACGAAACGAACATCGAGAGCCTAACGCGGGAGCTCGAAGGCGCATCCGTCTCGATTACGGATGAGATGTTCGAGTTCTGGACCCAGAACGACTCGTTGCAGGTCCAGTTCGTCCGCCAGGAAGCCGACCCGGCGGCGCCGGCGCCTCTGAATACCGGCAAGGTCCTCGCAGTCCGCATCTACAACCCCAACCATCGCGCGAGCGTGCCATTCGATCAGCGCTCCAAGGGGTTCGTTTGGTTCTTCTCATTCCTCGTCTTCTTCCAGCAGATCAAGGCCGAGCAGGGCAACACGATCCTTCTGCTTGATGAGCCCGCGCTCTCCCTCCACGCCCTCGCCCAGAGCGACTTCCTCCGCTTCATCGACGAGCGGCTCGCACCAGACCATCAGGTGATCTACTCGACGCACTCGCCGTTCATGGTCAACCCCAGCGGACTACACCGCGTGCGAACGGTGACCGATGAGGGTAAGGACATCGGCACCAAAGTCTCCGACGAAGTGTTCCGGACCGACAAGGACACGGTGTTCCCGCTCCAGGCAGCCCTCGGTTACGAGCTCGCGCAGACGCTGTTCATCGGGCCCGACAACCTGCTCGTCGAAGGCTCCTCGGACCTGGTCTACCTCGACGTCCTGAACACCAAGGTCGCCGAGGCGGGCGGCGAGGCGCTCAGCGACCGTTGGGTCATCGTTCCCGTCGGCGGTGCGGACAAGCTTTTTACGTTCGTGACTCTGCTCGGCGGCAACCAGCTCAACGCTGTCGCACTCATGGACGTGTCACGTGGCGAGCGGCAGCGCGTCGACAACCTCCTGCGCAACGGCTTCCTCGCTGCAAACGGCTTGGTGCAGATCAACGAGTTCGTCGATGCCGCCGATGCAGACATCGAGGACATCTTCGCGCCGGCGCTCTACCTCAAGATCGTCAACGGCGCCTACCACGCGCACCTCACCAAGAAGCTGACGCTCGCGGCGCTCGGGAAGGGAAACCCCCGAATCGTCAAGCGCATCGAGGACTACTTCGCGGCGAACGCCATCAACGGCGGCAGCTTCAAGCACCAGCCACCGGCTACCTATCTGCTTCGGCAGCAGGCCACGCTGCTCGACGCGATCGACGACGCGACACTCGCCCGTGCCGAAGCCATGTTCAAGCGGGTCAACGCGTTGCTCAACTGAGAGAGCATCGCTGCGACGAACTCCTTGCCTTGGGAGAACTGCCTTTCCCCCAGGTCAGTTGCGCCTCCAGCGCGACCGGTGGCCAGCACCGGCGGAGCGCGGCGCGGGAAACGGACGGACGTAAACCACGGCGTTCGGAGCCCGAACCTTGCTCCTGCTGTTACTCAGACGACCCCAGCCGTGTCACGAGACCCGCGAGTCGCGCGGATGCGTTGGAGTTGGGGTTGGCGTGCATCGCTTTGGCCCCTGCGCGCGCCTGTTCGGCGACGGTCGCGCCGAGCGGCTCGCCGGCCTTGGCCTCGACGCAGACTACGATCGGTTCGCCGTCGGCGGTGACGGCACGAACCACAAGGTCGTGATTGCGGACGTTGCCTCCATAGGCATCAAAGCTCGTCCTCGCCTCGACCGTCGCGCTGCGGACAACGACATCGCCGAGTCGCGGGTCTGTGGCCAGTGGGGAGAAAACCACCATCGCGCGCACAACCTCGGATGACAAGAATTCCCCACCCCGGTAGCGCGTAAAGACGCGCGCGGGGATCGACGCAGGCGAGCCCCGAAGGGGCGAGCCGGAGTCGTTCCCCGCGCGCGTGCGCGGTTCTGTCGGGGGTCCCCCTCACGGTCCTGGTTCCTGACGCCATGACCGATCTTGAGAAGGGACCCCCGGGGGATGCTCACAGAGGAGGACGACGTGGAGATCAACGCGCTTGCTGCGCGAGGCTGGTCTGTGTCTGCGATCAGCCGGCATACCGGCCGTGACCGCAAGACGGTCAGCAAGTACCTGGCCGCGCCGAAGGTGCCGCGTGTGCCGGCGCCGAGTTGCCTTGAGCCCTACCGCGCGTACATCGCTGCGCGCTTTGAGGACGACCCGCATCTGGAGGCGACGGTTCTGCACCGCGAGCTCGTCGACGCCGGGTTCGGGCGCGCGTACACGACGCTGGTCGGCGAGCTGCGTCGCCTGCAGCTGCGCCCGGTGTGTCTGACATGCGCGCACCGCCGCGGCGACGCGGTCACGACCGAGATCGACCATCCGGCGGGCGAGGAGATCCAGTGGGACTGGCTGGAGCTCGACGCGGAGGATGTGCCGTGGGGCGAGCCCGCGTACGTGCTGGTTGGCGCGCTGTCGCACTCGGGTCGTTTCAGGGGCGTGTTCTGCGAGCAGATGACGTTCGGGCACCTCGCCGCCGCGATGCATCAGGTGCTCGTCGCGCTGGGCGGCACCACGCGGGTGTGGCGCACCGACCGCATGGCCACGATCGTGACGCCGCAGACTGGGCGGATCACCCCGGACGCTGCGGCGCTGGCCAAGCACTACGGCACGCAGATCGCCGTCTGCCCGGCGCGGCGCGCGCAGCGCAAGGGCGTCGTCGAGAAGGCGATCCAGTCCCTGACCCGCAGTTGGTGGCGGACCGCGGCGGTCGCGACACTGGGCGAGGCGCAGCGCGGCCTGGACGCCTGGAGCGCCAGGGTCGCCGATCAGCGCACGCGGCCCGCAGGGACCGTCGCAGAGATCGCCGCGGTCGAGGTGCTGCGCGCACTGCCTGTCACGGCCTACCCGGCGCAGATCGTCGTTGAGCGCAAGGTCTCGCGCGCGGCGCTGACCGCGTTTGAGGGCAACTACTACAGCGTGTCGCCCGCGCACGCCGGCAAGACCGTGACGGTGACCTGGCGGATCTCCGAGGCGGTCCTGCGGATCGTCAGCATGCATGGCGAGATCGTCGCTGTTGCATAAGTCGGCGTGGTGTCGTCCGAGGGGTTTAAGACGATGCTGGGATGACGCAGAGCTTCTTGGGGTGTGATCGCGGGCAGGCGTTCTTGTTGCCGCCGAGCGTCGATGAGTGGCTGCCGGCCGATCACTTCGCGCGGTTTGTGATCTCGGCGGTCGAGGCGATGGATCTGACGGCGTTCTATGCCGGCTACCGCGCCGACGGCTTTGGCCGGCCGGCGCACGATCCGTCGATGATGGTCGCGCTGTTGGTGTACGCCTACGCGCGCGGGAAGCGGTCCTCGCGTGTGATCGAGCACGGCTGCCTTGAGGACATCGCGTTCAGGGTGATCGCTGCCAACCGGGTGCCGGATCACTGCACGATCGCGCGGTTTCGTCAGGGTCACGAGACCGCGCTGGCCGAGCTGTTCGGCGAGGTGCTGACGTTGTGCTCCGACGCCGGCCTGGCGGGCGTCGAGGTTCTCGCCGTCGACGGCACGAAGGTTCACGCCAACGCGTCTGAGCGTGCGACGCGTGACTACCAGCAGCTCGCCGAGGAGATCCTGCATGAAGCCGACGCGGTCGATGCGGCCGAGGATGAGCAGTTCGGTGAGCGTCGCGGCGATGAGCTGCCGCCCGAGCTTTCGACCGCTAATGGTCGGCGCAAGTGGCTGGATGCCGCCAAGCGTCGCCTCGATGCGCAGCGCGAGCAGGAGGCACGCCCGATTCCCGCGCCACGCCGCGCGCGCGTCAAGGAAGCCAAGCGCCGCCTGGAAGAGGAGCTGTGGACCGAGCAGCGCGCCAACGACGCCTACGAGGCCTACCGGGCGCGCGGGGTGATGCGCGACGGCCGGCGCTTCGGTTCGCCGGCCAAGCCCTACACGCCGCCTCAGCAGCCGGTCGGGAAGATCAACGTGACCGATCCCGATTCGCGCAACGTCAAGACGCCGCGCGGCTACGTGCAGGGATACAACGCCCAGGCGGTCTGCAACGAGCACCAGATCGTGGGCGCCGCCGAGGTGTCGGTCAGCTCGGCGGACTTCGGCCAGATGGGGCCAATGATCACCAACGCCGAGAGCGAGCTCGCCAGGGCTGGGGTCACGGCCCCGCTCGGCGTGGTACTCGCGGATGCCGGCTACTGGCACGGCGAGCAGATCGACGAGCTGATGGGCCGCGGCATCCAGGTTCTCGTCCCGCCCGACGCCAGCAAACGCAAGGGCGCCCGGCCGGGCTGGAACGGCGGGCGCTACGCGTTCATGCGCCGCGTCCTGCAGACCGACACCGGCGGCGACCTGTACCGCAAACGCCAGCAGAATCGAACCCATCTTTGCCGACACCAAGTTCAACCGCCGCATCGACCGCTTCCAGCGCCGCGGCCGCTCAGCCGTGCGCTCCGAATGGCGACTGATCACCGCCAGCGGCAACCTCATGAAGCTGCACCGCCACCAGCTCAGACTCGCCAGCACCTGAACCGAGAGCTGAGGCGCACACGCCCCGGCAGCGCCCGCACCGCGCGACCACGACCCCAACGAGCCTTGCCGGCCACCGCCGCCGCATCGGCCCGGCCCCGTTTCCACGCCGCACTCCGACGCGCCCACGCCTCTTTCGCAACAGCCTCCATGCGTCTGAGCAGCGCGAGCCGCGCCGGCAGAGTTTCGCAACCGCGTGGAAGCGATACCTGCGGAATGCGCGTCGGTCACGCAACGGCGGCCTACGAGACTGCCGCTTTTGCCCGGGCGCCAGCCGGCCCGCTGCACCGCCCAGCTCCGTTAACGACGAAAATCTCGAATGGCATCGTGCCCTCGCCAACCCTTTGCGGGCGGAGTGCCACTGGCATCCCCGGGGCCTGGCGGTAGCCAGGCCCCGGTACCCATGCCAGCAGCGGCATGCTGCGCAATCACAGTGCGGCCTCGGCCACAAACCGGGAAGGGCCAGCCGCGGGTGAGCCAAACAGCTCTTGAGCGATCGTGAGGACGAGCCGGTCCTTGGCTCGGGTCGTGGCGACGTAGAACAGGCGGCGCTCCTCCTCGATGGCGAGCGGGGCGGTGTTCTCGATTGCGTGGCTGGAGGGCAGTCGGCGCTCCTCGCAAGCGAGCACGAAGACCGCCTGTGCCTCGGTGCCCTTGGCGCTGTGGATCGTCGCGATCGTCAGCCGCAGATCCTGCTCGGCGGTCAGCGCGTCGAGGTCGTCGACGCGGGTCTGTTGGAGAAAGCCGGCGAGCGTCGCGTCTTGGCGGTGCTCGCGTTGGTAGGTGTGTGCTGCGCGACACAGCTAGCGCAGGTCCCCGAGGACGCCCGCAACCGCGCCGCACATCTGATCGGGCGCAGTCTGCTGGAGGACTGCCCGCAGACCGGTGAGATCGCCCCCGTCATCGTCGTCTCTGACAACGGCTCGTGCTACCGCGCTGGCGGGTTTGCTCGTCACATCGACCAGCGTCCGGAGCTCGCGCACGTCCGCACGCGTCATAAGGCGCCCGAGACCAACGGCGTGATCGAGCGCTTCTTTCAGTCGGCCAAGTACGAGCACCTGTACCGCCACGAGATCACGGACGGTCCCGCGCTCGCTGACCACGTCGAGGACTTCCTGACCGCCTACAACGAGGTTCGCCCGCACGAGGCGCTGGACTTCAAGCTGCCGATCGACCGCTACGTCAAGCCGCCGCCGATCACGCTCGCGCCAGCCATCCAGGTCGGCCCATGCAGTTGAGCGGTCCGGCTTCGCCGGACCGTGACCGACCCATCAGCGGCGAGCGGCTGACGGGTCAAGCCGGCCCGCCCACGCCCACCGACAGCCGCCACATCGTGGCCGGCTTGACGCGACGAACGCGCGCCGCTACCCCGACTCCGCACCACACTCCAAACGCGCCAACATGTCGCAATTCCTTGACGCGGGACACATATGAGTCATATCTACCTTCCCACCGGCGGATCGCACGACTGGCAGTGGTTGCCCGCCAGCCCCGGACGGCATGGAAGCACGGCCGGAGCCCGGCTCAGGACGAGAGAGCACGAGTTGGTGGAGCAGCGCGATACCTGCACCCAAAGTGGGAGCCGGCGCAGCCCAGCGCCGGCGCTCCCAGTAGGCTGCCGGTCATGGGGGCTGTCAGGGGGTGCGCTTGGCGCGCGAAGCTGGTCGGAATGGCGGGCGGGCGCAGGCCTGTACCTGCTATGGGAGCCATCTTGGCCCTCGTGTTCGCAGTCGCTTTGGGGGAGGTCGACAGCGCGGTTGCGGCCAAGTCCGGCTCGGTGCGGATCACCGTCTCCGGCTTGCCGTCCGGCCAAGCGGCTGCTGTCACTGTGAGCCGAGCCGGCCAGCGCTCCCGTACGGTGCGGCGGTCTACGACGCTGCGTGGCCTGCGTGCGGGCCGTTGGACGGTGCGCATGGGTTCGGTCCGCCTGACGCGGCGTCGAGGGCCGGCTGCAGCTGGAGCGCGCGTGTACCCAAGAAGGACGCGGTTTACCGTTGTCATCCGCGATGGTCGACAGGCTCGTACCGCGGCTGCGTACGGGTCGGTGGTCAACCCGCGTGTGCGTAGGGCGCCTTCTGTTGCCACGCGAGTCGTCGGTGACCCAACCCTGCCGAAGGCCCTCGTGGTTCCGCGCAAGCGCGCCGCGCGCGTTGGCGACTACATCACCTCCGGTCCAACTTCCAAGCTCCCCCAAGGGCTGTCGGCTCGCGTCACCGCCGCACGCTCAGTCGCACGAGGACGAGAGCTTAAGCTGCGCCATGTGCCGGTCACCGATGTGGCGCCCGTCATCACGTACGACGGGCCTCTACAAGCGACTCGGCCCGCGGCAAAGCCGCGGTCGGTGTTCGGCGGGTCGGCGGAGTTTCGCTTCGGCGACCGCGAATGCGGCTTGCTCAGCGGGTTTGACATCACGCCGTCGATTGGCCTCGGATCGCCGCAACTGCATGTCGATGTTCGCTTGCCGTCGTTCAGGTCAGCCCCCAAGGCTGACCTCATTGTATCTCTGCGCCCGACGGTTGGCGCGACCCTGCGCTCGCAAAGCGGTGGGTTCTGCCAACGCGAGTTGGCCTCACCGACGACATTCGTCGGCGCCATCTTCATCGGGCCCGCTGTCATCCCGGTCTACCTAACTGTGCCGCTCTCGGTGCGTGTCGAGCTGACCGCTGAGACGGAGGCGACCGCTTCGGTGAGCTGGAACGCGCGCTTTGGCATGCGTACAAAGCGAGCTGGCGTGGGAATCGTCCCCGTCGCGGTCTTCGAGGCTGACGACCCGAGCATCGATGCCAATGTCAAGACCACGCCGCAGCTGAAGGCAGGGCCGCAATTGGGCGCCCAGCTCGGGCTTGGGGCTCCCAAGGTGGCCAACCTACGCGTTGAAGCGTCTACCGCGGTCGAGTTCACCGCACAGCCCGGCGCATGTTCGTGGGACTGGCGGCTCGGCTCCTTCGCTGCCGGAGGCAAACTCGGCCCGCTCACGCTGAGGAGCCCGGAAGTGGGGACCAGCTCGCACCGACTGTGGACCGGGTGCGACAAGTCGACCTTCGAACGCTCCCCGCCACAGCCTGCACCTGCACCTGCACCCGCACCCGCACCCGCTGCCTCACGGCTGTTCTTTCATGCTGACGACGCCATCATGAGCATCAGCGGCGTCGGTGCCGAAGACGCATTGACACACATCTCCACAGCCAACAGTGCTGTGGTCGGGCTCGATGCCAACGCCACCCACATCTTCTGGACCGAGGGTTTCGGCAACGACGAGGCCGTGTTCCGAGCCGGCCGAGACGGCAGCGACCGCCGGATACTGACAAGGACGGAGCAGTACCCCGCTAGCGGGGTACTGGTTGGAGACCATTACTACTGGCTGACCAGGGATGCCATCGCTCGTGTGGCCACCGACGGTTCCTCGGTCCAGCCGGATTACATTCCGTTGCCAGCAAGCGACTTTGACGGGCTCGACCCAGCCGACGACCTAGCCAGCGACGGGATCTACTTCTACTTCGCTGGGTGTGGCAATGGCGCAGTCGGCCGAGTAAAGATCGACGGCAGCCAGCTGGATACGCACTTCATCGACACTGACCGCTGCCCGCAGGGCATCGGCGTCGGTGGCGGGCGTATCTACTGGACCCATCTGGGCGGCGGGTTTGATCAACCACCTGGCTACATCGGCCGGGCCAATGTGGACGGGACCCAGGTCCAACGCTCTTGGCATGTCGCCTTCGGCTCCGGTGAACTCGGGGTCTATGACGTCGAGGCCAATGACCGCTTCGTCTACTTCACGACCAACGACACGAATGCAGGCGGCGCCAAGGGCTATATCGGTCGCGTCAGCGTCGACGGCTCCGGCCCGCAGGGCAAGTTCATCACGCGCGCCCAACTTTCCGTCCCGCTGACCCTCGTACCCTGATGACGAGAGGTTCAGAAGCTCGTCGATAGCGGCCCTATTCCAAGACCTGCGGAAGATCCGTCGCGGACTTGCGCGCTCGCCTCAATCAAGCGCGGCCCACGCCAACTCGGACCCCAGCGATCACCAGGCGTGCAGGCACTTCGCGCGCTTGACCCGACCGGCCGACCCCGTTCAAGCAGCAATCAACCCGGGGCTCACACCCGGACTTTCACCACCAAACGGCGAGTGAAACGATGGCTTGCACTGGCCCCACTTGGATGCTGGGAATTCCAGCGAACCGAACGACCCGATCGTAGCCGGCAGGGAGGCGCCTCCCCACCGACAGGCTCCTGGTGTTCAAAGCGAACGGCCTTGCAGGGAGACAACGTGCGCGCCACCACGGCATTTTCCAGGCTGCTGCGTCTGCCGGGAGTGTGGGTCAAGAAGGTGCGGTTTCAGCCCGACCGGGTGATTGTCGAGGTGGCGCTGTGGTGCTGTCTGTTGCAGTGCCCGCGCTGCGAGTACACGACGGCGGCGCGCAAGGACACGCGCAACGTCGATTCGGTGTGGCGGCATCTCGATCTCGGCGTCTGGCGGCTCTTCATTGTGCGCTCCAATGCAAGACTTGGACCTCCTCTGGCGCTACCCACGATCTCAAGCGACCGGATCAGGTCATGTGCAGCTCGGCCAGAGAGGGCTCGGCCGCACGCTGGTTGGTTGTCTACGCCATAATGAAGAACCTGGGACCGAGGGCAGAGGCCTTCGAGTGGCAGGAACTGATGGGCTCGCCGGCCATGGCGGGCACCCACCTCGAAACGAAGGAGTCGACCAGATGACCTCCCGCTCAATTGGCTTCTCTGACCAAGAGCGGGGTCATACCTCAGAAGCCCGTCATTTCGGTGCCGGTGTCCCTCGCTTCTCGGTCGCACGAGGCGTCTTGACGTGCGCCATCGCTTTGGTCGCCGCGCTGGGAGGATCTGGGATAGCAAGCGCCGCCTGGCAAGCGCCATCGGTCATCGCCACGCTTCCAGGAAATCAGGGGAGTGCTCGGCCTATGGTCGCGGTTAACAGTAGGGGCGATGCAGTGGCAGTGTGGATCCGGGAGCACAGCACGATGCGGCCCCCGTCATCCTCCGGGCGTCGTCAGCCAGCACCGCCGTCGTACTACGACGTGCAAGCGGCCAGCAAGCCTGGAGGGCAGCCGTGGCAGCCGGCGGTAACGATCTCGTCGCGCTCGACAGCCGCGGGCACCGCGATCTCGCCGGTCGTCGCGATCGACGACCGCGGCACTGCCGTGGCGCTGTGGAGTCGGCGGGAGGGGCGCCGCTTCCGTGTCGAGTCGGCCACCAAGCCCGCCGGTCAGAGCTGGTCCTCGGCGCGGCGAATCTCCCAGCCGAGCGTCAACTCCTACGTACCCAAGCTCGGGATGACACCGTCCGGCAGCGCCGTGGCGATCTGGGAGGCGCACTACCGGACCAGCCGCCGTGTCGTGCGGATCGCGACTAAAGCGCCGGGCCGTCGGTGGCGCAGGTCGCGGGCGCTCTCCGACGATGACGGGGCGGCGCGGCTGCCCGACATCGCGATGAACCGACACGGCGCGATGGCCGTGGTCTGGAGCCAGCAGACGGTGCCGAGCAACGTCTTCAGCCCGTGGACGCTCCGGGCTCGCGTGCGGACACGGAAGGGTGCGTGGCGTCGTACCGCTACGCTGGCGCAGACCGCTCGAGGCACGGTGTCCGACATCGAGATCGACGGTCGTGGCCACGCGCTGGTGGCGTGGCAGACCGCGCCCCGGTCGGACCAGTCGGGTGCGCGGTTTCGACCAGCGGGCTTCCGCAGTGCAGAGACGCGGAACGGCCGATGGCTCAAGCCTCGCCGCATCAATCCACGCTCGCAGGATCGACGAGACTTGGGCGAGGTCGAGATCAGCGTCGACGACGCTGGGAACGCGACGGCGGTCTGGCAAACCGGTCTCTGCACCGGGAGGGGCGTCTTCGCAGCTAGCAAGCGGCCTGGCAGGTCGTGGAGCACGGCGACCCGCCTCTCCTCGGCCGAGGGTTGCGGTGAGGCGTTTCCCACGGCAGGTGCCGACGGGCGCACGATCGTCGCGTGGACCGAGCTCCAATTCGGTGTGCGACTCGCGGAGCGTGAGCGCGGTGCTCCGTGGCGTACATCCGTGGTGCTGGATCCAGCCGCCGCGGCCGCGAGCACCGGCTCGCTGCCCGGTGACGAGCCGAGCGTTGCGATCGCCGGAAGGCGGGCCGCAGTCGTGTGGTCTGCGGACGTACCGGCCCTTGCCAATCCGGACGAGTCCCTGTCGGTGATCAAAGCAGCGCTGGCAGAGGGATGACGCGCCGATGATACGGCGCGCCGACGAGTCTCTCGGGTCTGCCGTTCGGCCGATGGTCTGTTGCCAGGCCCGCAGGTAGCATCCCGGCGCCCATGGTGACCGCACGCATACACGTCCTCGCGGCGGGGAGCACCGACGGCGCTGCGGGGTCCTCACTTGCGGCTCACTGGTCGGCATCCCGGGCTGCACTCCGATCTGGAGTGGACGGCACGCTCCGGTCGCCCTTGAACGTCGCGCATCCTCGACGCTTCTGATGCGGCTTCGATCGCGGCGCTTCACCGATCCCTTTGCTGGTATCGCAAATTCGATCATTTGCGGCAAGGCTGCGATCGGCACATCTCCGCCACGCGCCGCATGACCGCGCTTGTCGAACCACGTGTACTTGATCGCGATGTCCTCGTCATCCCACGATGAAGAGCCGGTTCGGATCTCGTCGTTGGCATGGACACGGCACGCTTCCGACTTGTCGACCTTCATTGATGTTCAATGCCTTCTGCGCCTCGTGGCTATCCCCGGGGCTCTCCTCGCGAAAGTCGCCAGGGACCCTGATCGTCACGGCCCTTAACCTTGCTGATCGTCTCAGCGCGTATCTCGATCGTCTTGGGCGTCGCTCGGTAGACGCGCCACGGCCCGTCGCCCGTCACGTCCGCTACTAGACCCTCGATCACCCAGCGATCCGGCTGCGGGCGGCGGCGCATGACTTCGATGCCGGCAAGCACGTCGCCGTCGGCCACAAGCTCGCGTGCCTCCGCCTGGAGGTAAACAGCAGCCGCTGGCTTCGCCTCGATGATCACTACGCCTATCTCAGCGCGCTCGCGCACGTTCGCGCTATGCCGAGCATCGACTGCCGAGCCCCAGTAGAGGTCGTAGTCGTCGCCGACGCTGTAGAAGAGGGGCGAGATCCACCACCGCTCCCGGCGTCCCGCATCGTGATGTTGCGAGCAGCTCTGATTCCGCGTCAGAACCCGCAGCGACATGCTGCGCGATCACAGTGCGGCCTCGGCCACGAACCGGGACGCGCCGGCGCCTGGGCAGCCAAACCGCTGCTGAGCGATCGTGAGGACGAGCCGGTCTTTGGCTCGGGTTGTGGCGACGTAGAACAGGCGGCGCTCTTCCTCGATGGCGAGCGGGGCGCTGTTCTCGATCGCGTGGCTGGAGGGCAGTCGGCGCTCCTCGCAGCCGAGCACGAAGACCGTCTGTGCCTCGGTGCCCTTAGCGCTGTGGATCGTCGCGATCGACAGCCGCAGATCCTCCTCGGCGGTCAGCGCGTCGGGCCCGTCGACGCGCGTTTGTTGGAGAAAGCCCGCGAGCGTCGCGTCTTCGCGGTGCTCGCGTTGGTAGGTGTGTGCTGCGCGACACAGCGAGCGCAGGTCCTCGAGCACTCGGGCGGTGTCGCGCAGCACGGCTTGGTCGGCGGCCTCGTCGAGCAGCAGCTGGTAGGCGGCGACGGGGCCGTCGCTGACGCTGATCGCGCCGATCACGGCCTTGCCCACCAACCCGTCGGCGTGCAGATCGGCGCGCACGCCACTGAGTTCGCTGCCCAGTCGTGTCAGTGCCGCCTTCGCCTGGCCGCGGATCGCGAGCGTCTCGGCGCGCATGCAGGCCTCGAGCAGGTCGATCCGCGTCGCACGGGCGTAGTCGATGACCGCGCGTTGCGTCACCGGGCCGCTGCCGCGCGACGGTGGCGCGACGGCGGCCTTGCGAAACTGCTCGCGATCGGTCGGTGCCGCGACGGCCCGGCGAAACGCCGCTGTGTCGGAGGGGTTGGCGACGAGCGCGACATGGGCGAGCGCGTCCTTGACCTCGACGCGCTCCCACAGCGAGCGGGCGCCGATCACGCGGTGTGCGATGCCGGCCGCGGTCAGCGCCTGCTGCAGCGGCTGTGTCCAGCGCAGCGAGCGGCACAGCACGAGGATCTCGCGCGGGTCGCTGCCCGTAGCGATCAACCCCGCGATCCGCTTCGTCAGCCAGGCGGCCTCGGCATGGTCGTTGCGGAACGTCAGGACGCGGACATCGCCGCCGGGCGGGCGGTCGGCGAGGAGTGCCTTGGGCTCGCGGCGCGTGTTGTGCGCGATGCAGCGCGTCGCCGCGTGCAGGATCGCGGGCCGGCAGCGAAAGTTTCGCCGCAGCACGAGCCGCGCGGCACACGGAAAGGAGCGGTTGAACTCGAGCAGGTTCTCGATTGCCGCCCCGCGCCAGCCGAAAACGGCCTGGTCGTCGTCGCCGACGACCATCAGCGACCCGTGCGGCGCCCCTCCGGCCGGCCCGACAAGCGCTGCGAGCAGCGCGAGTTGTGCGGGGTCGGTGTCCTGAAACTCGTCGACGAGGACGTGGCGCCAGCGTCGGCGGTAGTCGCCGCGGATCGGCGGGTGCTCGCGCAGCAGCCACACCGGGTGCGTGACGAGGTCAGCGAAGTCAAACGCGTTTGAACGCTCAAGCTCGCCGTCGAGGCGCTCCCACAGCGTGGCCAGCCACGCGCCGTTTTGGCGTGCGGCGTCCGTGCGCAGCGCGGCCGGTGAGGCAAGGCGGCTCTTGGCGAGCGCGATCTGCTGCACGACCTCAGCGGCTAGCTCGCCCGCCGACTCGTCGCTACCGGCGTGATCGTCTTGGAGCAGGTCGCGCGCGACGCGGGCGACGTCGCCCTGGTCATAGATGCTAAACGACGGGCTGCGCCCGAAGTTGTGGGCGTGTGTGCGCAGGATCCGTGCGCCCAGCGCGTGGAACGTCGCGACGGTGACGGCGGCGGCGCGGTCATGACCGACGAGGCCGACGAGCCGCACGCGCATCTCCTCGGCGGCGCGAACGGTGAACGTCAGCGCCAGGATCTCCTGCGGGCGCGCGCGCCCGCTGTCAAGCAGATGCGCGATCCGGCCCGTCAGCGTGCGCGTCTTGCCCGAGCCGGGTCCGGCGAAGACCAGCAGCGCACCCGTGCTATGCGTGAGGACCTGCTGCTGCTCGGCGCTGAGGGGGAGGGCGCCGACAGCAGGATGGGCGTCGGGTGTTCTAGCGGTCAGCGTCATCGGGCACCCCGGCATGTGGGTCGCGGCCGTTGGTGGTCGCGGCAACCGCCGCCCGGCGCTGCTGCAGCGCGACCGTGACCTTGGCGAGCAGGCTGACCGGCAGGCACTGCAGGGCACGGTCAAGCTGGCGCGCCGCGCGCTGCTCGTTCTTCACCGGCTCACAGCCGGCGGCGACGACCAGCACGTTGAACAGCTCGGCGTCGCTGAGCTTTGCCTCGGCACCGATCGCGCGGATGCGCTGGCGGTCCTTGGGCGTGACGCGCGGTTCGTGCGCATCACGCGCTGCGTTGGCCATCCCCGCGCGGCCGTTGTTGGCGCCCGCCACAGCGGTGGGCTCGGGTGTGCGCTTGGCAAGCTCGCCGGTCGCGTAGATCGCGACACCCCGCCCCAGACCCGGGCAGTAGCGCCGCGCGCCGCGGGTGATCGCCCGGGCGAAGAACATGTCGCTTGGGAAGTGGCGGTAGTAGTCGGTACCGGCCAGGCCGGCTGTGGCCGCGTCGGCTGCGTCGAACTTGGCTTTGCCGACGCTGCGTTCGTCTTTGAAGAACTCGATCTCACAGCGCTCGTCGCTGGTCTCGACGATCGCGTAGGCGTAGTGCGGGTGGGCCTCAAGCAGCGCGGCGATGAGGTTTGAGGACAGCTCCATCTTGCCGTCATAGATGTCGATCGCGCTCAGCGCGGCGCTGACAGGGATCGCGAGGTCGCGGCCGTAGATGAGCTTCATCAGCAGCTGCGCCTTGACCTTCGCGCCACTGCCGTACAGGCCGCTGTCGGCAGCAGCGGACGCGAGACGATCCAGGTAGGTGAAGTCGGCTTCGGTCATCCCGGCGCGGCCGGGGGCTTCATCGGTCATGGGGTGCTCCTTTGCTGTCGCACCACGCGGTGCGACATCGAGTGCTGGTGGCGCGCTGCGCCGGCCACGCGAGCGGCCGGCGCGCTGCGGCGCCACCCCTGCGGGCGGCGCCGCGGCATGCGTGCGGACCGGGGGCGAGACCCCCGGTCGCTGGTGACGGCGGCTGGTCAGCCGGCGATCGCGAGGATGCGCTCGGTGCTGTCGCGGTCAAGCGCTTCTGTGGCGCCCTGCACGGCGCGCAGCATGTTGCGCTCGGCGCGCCCCATGCCACGGATGACGCCGTCGTGATGGGTGTAGGTGCTGACCGCCTGCACCGCCCCCCACGCCGTGCCCCGCCACGGCGCGACGCGCGTGTCGTGATTCCACAGGCGCGTCAGGCTCTCGCGCCTGGACAGCGCGATCGTCTTGGCGCGGCCGCTGTCGGCTGGGACGGGCGCGAGCTCTTCGAGGAAGCGTGCCCAGTCGCCGTCGGAGACCTTCACGGCGGTGAGTCGGGCGACCTCGGCGGCGAAGTCGTCGGCGATCGTGTGGACCATCGCCAGCGCCTCGCGGGCGTCGGCGAGCCGCAACTGGGAGTGGCGCGAGTGGCGGACCCTGACGCGCTGACCGGACTCCCCCATCGCCACGGCATGGGTGTTATCGCACACGACGTTCTGCACGACGCGCTTGAACGTCGTCGCCAGCGACCCGTCAAAGCTCGTGGTGGCAAGCAGATGCGGGCGAAACACCACGCCCTGCGGGGTCGTGATCGACTCGGGCACCTCGACGGACACCCAGGCGACCGCGCCGCCCTTCAGCAGGCCAGCGGAGCCGATCTGCAGGTCATCATCCAGGATCGTCGCGACCTGCCCCAGCAGCCACTGCTCATAGTCATGGCCCGCATAGCCGGTCTTGAAGATGCCAAGGATCGCTCCCTCATCCTCGGCGCCCAAAGCGCCGGGAGGGCGCAGCATCGCCTTGCGATCAGCGTCTGACACCGTGAAGGTCGAGACGCCGTCGGTGCTCATCGTGACGCCCGTGGATCGCACGTCGCCCTCGACGACCTTCCAGTCAAACAGCCGTCGGCGCACATCGGCGACCGGGACCGCTGCGGGGTAGTGGTTGGGCTCGCCGACCTGCTCGCTGGCACGGTAGTGCCAGGCGTGTCCGCGCTGCTCGGTGAAACCGATCAGCGTCATCGAGTTCAGCCAACTGGCTGTCTCCTGCGACATCTTCTGCCTCCTTGAAGGCCCCGGGCATGGTCAGATGGATCCGTCGCGCCGCGCCCGGATCGGCGCGCACGGATAAGGCGCGCGAAGGAGTCGAGGCCTTCACCGCGCTATGCAGATCGCTGGCCCCCGGAGGGGCCGAGCGAAAGAGATGTGCTGCCAACCCGCGCAAAGCGCGGGCCGATCAGCGAGCGGTCTCCGTCATCGAAGACCGCTCTTGGCAGCCTGGCCACACCCGGCCAGCTGAGTTACCTTCACCGCGAGATGGCATCCGCGAACGCGCAGCACCCGCCGTGGAGCGAGGACCGCGTGGCACGCGAACTGGAGGCATGGTTCGCACAGCGCGCCTTTGAGGAGAGGCCGACCTACGCGACGTTCGTGCGCGACGGGCGCAAGCGACTGCACGCCGCGCTGATGCGCACAGGCGGCCCGCAGCGCTGGGCGCAAGAGCTCGGCGTCCTGCTGCGCGAGCACCCGCCGGGCGGCGGCCTGCGAGACGACGAGGTCCTCCCCACGCTGCGATCACTGCTTGGCAAGCATCGCCCGCAGCGATTTCCGACGATCTCGTGGTTTGAGCGCCACGGGCCGCGCGGCTTGGCGGCCGCGATCAGGCGCACGGGCGGCATCGCCCACTGGGCAGCGGTGCTGAACATGCCACCACCGCCCGGGACCCATTGGACCGATGAGCTCATCGAGTCCGAACTGCGCCGCGTCTGCGCCGACGCCACGCGCTGGCCATCACGCGCGGACTTCGAGGCGGCGGGTGCGGCGAGCCTCCTGCGGGGGGTCTATGCCGGGCGCGGCAGCCGCTGGTGGGCACAGCGGCTCGGACTGTCGACCGAGGGCCTGCGAGCCCGCCGACGATCACAAACCTCGTAGGCCCTGCTCGCGGCGTCTGGCCCGCGAATCGGTGCGCTCAACCGGAGGTGAACACGAAGCGAAAGCGCGTCCCGTTACAAAAGCGCCGCAGCTTGGCACCCAGCGAGGATCCATGCGAGCGGTTCTCACCGCTGGGCACGTACGCGACGTCAGCCCTCCAGCCGATCGGATTGCTTCCGCGCACAAGGCCGCGCTGCTTGGCGTTGGAACGTCCACGACCCACCGCCGCGGGGTACTCGTCGCGATCAAACCCCGCCCGCGTCGGGATGCCCTCAAGCAGCCGGTCGCGACGCTTCCCGGCCCGCGGCCGGTTGAGCACCATGACGCGCGGCCAGCCCCTGGCGATCGCCCGCTCGGTGTGCCTCTTGATGTTCTTGTACTTCGTCGCGCTGAAGCGCAGCCGCAGCACCCGCGACGTGCGAACACACGACGCCTTCGGCTTGGTGGCCGGGGGCGACGACGACCCGCTACTCCCTGCGGGCTTCAGGCACGGACAGGGCAGCGACTCGCAGTACAGCCCGTCGCCGTCGGCATCGCGGGTGTCCGCGGCACGCTGCGCGGCCGCCTGCGTGGAGTAGTCCGAGCACGTCGCCGCACTCGCCGCACTCGCCGCGCTCGGCATCAGCAGCACGGCGATCACCGCCACAAGCATCGGGCCAGCGCGCTTCATGGTCGTCCCTCCACGCAGTCGGTGACCCGTCACCCAAGACTCCGTCATCGTGGCCCAGTCGTCAAGGCAGCGGACATCTATCCGATCTCACGTGCCGCCGAACTCCCGTCGCACCACCTCGGCCGCCCGGCGAAACTGGGCTCCGCGCAGCCAGCGCCCCGTCGGGCCGCCGGCCAGCACCGACGCCAAGTCATAGATCGCGCCGGCCGCACCGCAGCCATGACAGCACCACCCTTCACCGGCATCCCTGCCGACGTGGCAGCTGGGCGTCGCGTCAGGATGCTCAGGGTTCGGACAGGACACCAGCCCATGCTGCGGCACCTCGATCGCGGCCAGACGCCGGAAGTACTCCACCGGCGCGATCTGCTTGAACGGATCATCGTGAGCGACGACCGCGCCCGCCCGCCTCCCCACCGCCCTGGGCTTGGGCGGATCGTGCAGATCACCGACGAGATCTCGCAATCGCCATGGCGCAAGCGCGAGGTCCGCCCACATGACACGCGCGTAGCGGCCGGTCTTGCCGTTGACCGTGCCGGCCAGGCGCATGACCCGCGAGCGGTCCTTGCACACGCCATCAGCAACCGTCGGCGTCGGCCTGCCCTGGCGCCATTCATACCCGAGGGCGTAGATGAGGCGCTCGTGCGCGCGCTCGATCGTGTCGTCGCCCTCCTGCGTGTGCGCCTGTAGCGGGTTGAGCAGGCGCCAGTAGCAGTGCACGCCACCCGAGCCGGCGGTTATCCGTAGCGGTCGGTGGGGTGTCGCCGACGTCGCGTAGCGTTGAGACCAGCGGCTTCGCCTTGGCCCAGCGCGACGGCTTGAAGTGGCCCACCTCGCGCTGGCTGTTTGCCGGTGGGAGGGGCAGACGGGCCTTGGGGACGCGGTCGGCGCCTCGCGTGGAGGTCGTCGCCGTAGGCGGCGGCCGGAGCGCGTGGCGCCGACCGCGCGCGCGTCTGCTCGCCCCCACCACCGGGTCGTCCGTGGCGACGCCTATCTTGAGCGCGTCACCAACGTCATCTCGCTAGAGCGCTCGTCCGTGCTCCCTTCCCCCGACGCCGTCGGCTCGCGATCGGATCTGGCGGGCGAGTGCCGCGTTCGTCGGGTGACGGTGGCTGTGACGGGCGCGCCGTCGTGGTCGCTGGTGGGCCCCGACCGGATCGTCGTCGAGCCGGTCGAGCGGTATCTGGCGTGGCTGACACATATCGAGCGGTCGCCGAACACGGTGCGCGCGTACGCCCATGATCTGAAGCTGTACTGGTCGTTTCTGGCCGCGAGCGGACTGGGGTGGGAGGCGCCGACGATCGAGTCGCTCGGAGAGTTCGTGGCGTGGATGCGCCGGCCCGCGCAGAACGTCGTGGTCCTGGTCAGTGGTGACGCGCGACGGAGCCGGCGCACGGTCAACCGGGCGTTGAGCGCGGTGATCGGCTTCTATGAGTACCACGAGCGCAACGGCCAGCGGTTCGCGTCCTCAGTGATCGATTACGCCCGCTCGGGCCGCGGCAGCTACAAGCCGTTTCTGGACGGCATCGCGAAAGCCGCTCCGCGTGGGCGGGTCGGGCGGATGCGCGAGCAGCGCTCGTTGCCGCGGACGCTGACGCTCGGTGAGGTCGCGGCGATCATCGGCGCGCAGCATCGCGTACGCGACCGCTTCTTCTTCGCGTTGCTGGCGCTGACGGGGATGCGCGTCGGCCAGGCGCTCGGCCTGCGCCACAGCGACCTCGTCGGCCACGAACGGCGCATCAACATCGTCGCGCGTGAGGACAACGCCAATGGGGCGCGCGCCAAGAGCGAGGGATCGATCCCGATCACAGGAGAGCTCGTGCGCTGCTACTCGGACTACATGCACGGGGAGTACGGCGACCTGGATTCGGACTACGTGTTCGTGAACTTGTGGGCGGGACGGATCGGCCAGCCGATGAACGCCGCGACGGTCGCTGCGTTGGTGCGCCGCACGCGCGCACGGGTGGGATTTTCGTTTACGCCGCACATGCTGCGCCACACCTACGTGACGCTGGCGATGCGCGGCAAGGTGCCCTTGGAGGTCGTCAGCCGATTGGTCACGCACGCTTCGATCGAGACGACGAGCAGCACCTACCTGCACGCCACCGTCGAGGATCTGCGTGAGGCGCTTGCGAGCGCCGGGATGATGCAGACGCTCGGAGACCTCTTGTGAGCGGGAGCACCGCACGGGCGCTGCAGGCGATCGACGCCGGCGCGGCAGCGACGGGCACCCGATCCTGGATCGACGTGCTCGGCGACGCGCTGCGCCCGGAGTTCCGGGCCGACGTCTACTTCCCCGAGCACGGCGAGCCGATCCTGTTCGGTCCGGTGTGTGTCGTGGCGGGTTGCCCGCGGCGCGGCAACTCGCGTCCCGAGCGATCCGGTGACCGCTACCTGTGCATGACGCACGGCGAGGACTGGATCAGCGACGGCCGGCGCCCCGTGCAGGAATGGCTGGCCGGCGGCGTGACGCTACGCACAGCCTGGAAGCGGCGCCTGACGTCGTGCGCGGTGGCGGGCTGTGAACGCTCACGCTGCTGCGCGCAGTGGTGCGCTTGTCATCGCAAGCGCTGGATCGAGGCCGGCCGCCCGGCCGAGCAGGACTTCGCGCAGATCGCGGCGCCGGCACCGGTCGGCGATCACGCGTGCGACGTCGCGGGCTGCGAGTTCCCGACACCGAGGCGCCTGTGCGACGCGCACAAGCACACCCACACCCGGATGCACGACAAGGACGCGGGCCTGGATGTAGACGGCTTCCTCGCCGCGCTGACGGCAGCCGAGCGCAGGCTCGTCCCGCACTACGACTTCAGCGTCCTGCCGCAGCCACTGCGCTCAGAGCTGCGCTACGCCGTTCAGCAGCGCCTGGACGACAACCGCCACGCCGTTGACTACCGGCGCGTGATCGGCGCCGTCGCGTTCGTGCAGAGCCTCGGGGTCGCGTCACTGCTGGATCGCGATCACGCCTGGTGGGACGCCCGGCTACGCGGACGCGTGCCACGCGCGCGCAGCGTTCGGCTGGGCGCGATCGAGGTCGCGTTCGTGCGCTACGCGCGGGTGCGCCTCGCGCGCCTTCGCGACCACGCCTACGGCGTCGACCCGTTCGACGGAGACGTGTGGCTGATCGAGCAGCTCGGCTTGCCGGAGTTCGCCTACCAGCCCGACAAGACGATCTCGTTCGCTGAGATCAACCCGCAGTGGCTGCGCGAGCTGATCAAGCGCTGGGCGCGCTGGCGGCTGCGCGCGGGCACCTATACGCCGTCAACGGTGGCTGGGATGGCCACCCACTTCAGGGTGTTCAGCGACTTTCTGGCCGGCCGCGGCGAGCTGCTCAGCGCGCCGGGGGACCTTACGCGCGAGCTGCTGCAGGACTATCGGGCGCACGTCGGCAGCCTGGGGCACGGGCGCAACCACCAGCACACGCTGATCAGCGCGATGAAGGTGCTGCTCGACGAGGTCCGCGCCAACGGCTGGGAGCCCCGGCTGCCGCCGACCGCCGCCTACTACAAGGGCGAGGTACCGCGCCAGGCGGAGAGCCTGCCGCGCTTCGTCGACGAGCACGTCATGCGCCAGATCGAGGCCCCCGAGAACATCGCGCGGCTGCCCGATCTGACGACGCGGACCGCCGTCGGCCTGCTAATCAGGACCGGGCTGCGAACGGTCGATGCGACGCGCCTGCCCTTTGACCCGGTCGTAATGGACGCCGCCGGCGCGCCGGTGCTGCTGTATTACAACCACAAGCTCAAGCGCGACGCCGCGCTGCCGATCGACGACATCGTGCTGGCGCTGATCCGCGCCCAGCAGGACGCGCTCACGGCGCGCTATCCCGACAGCAGCCCGTGGCTGCTGCCGTCGGGGCGCGCGAACGCTGCCGGGCGCGAGGCGCTGCCCGGCGGCACGCTGCGTCACCAGATGAGCAAGTGGCTTGCCGAGGGCGAGGTTCGCGACGCTCACGGCCAACACGTCCGCGTCACCGCGCACCAGTTTCGTCACACCCTCGCGACACGGATGATCAACAACGACGTGCCGCTGGCCGTCATCCGGCGGCTGCTTGATCACAGCTCCACCGCGATGACCGAGGTCTACGCACGCCTCAGCGACCAGACGCTCAAGCGCGAATGGGAGAAATACAACCAGCGCATCAACATCCGCGGCGAGGTCATCCCGATCGACCCCGCCGGGCCCGTCAGCGAGGCCGCGTGGACGAAGGAGCGCCTCGCGCGCGCCAAGCAGACGCTGCCCAACGGCTACTGCGGACTGCCGCTGCAGCAAAGCTGCCCGCACCCCAACGCCTGCCTGACCTGCGACCACTTCCTCACGACCGAGCAGTTCCTGCCCGTCCATCTCGAGCAGCTCACCGAGACCGACAAGCTGATCGCCCAAGCCCGGGCCGAAGGCAGCGAACGCAAGCTCGAGATGAACGAGAACGTGCGGCTGAACCTCGTCCGCGTCATCGAGGGCCTGCAGTCCCTCAACGACGACAACGACCTGTCCTCCGATACCGAGGTCGCCAACGATGCCGCATGACCCGAGCCCGCTGGGGCTCGCCTCCCAGGCCAAGAGCCAGAACGCGATCACTCGCGCCCGCACGGCGCTGAGCGCAATGCACGACGCCGGCACCCCGATCACCTTTCAAAGCGTCGCGCAACACGCCGGCGTCTCACGCCAATGGCTCTACAAAAACGCGCAGCTGCGCGCCGAGATCGAAAAGCTCCGCGGCGGCCAGACGGGACCCCGACGCGTCCCCGTCGCGCAGCGCACCACCGACGCCTCGCAGCGCCAACGCAACGCAACGCTCGCCGAGGACAACAAGCGCCTGCGAGCCGAGAACACAGAACTCAAGGACGAACTCGCCACGCTGCTCGGCGAGCGCCGCGCCGCAGGACCGTCGACTCGTGGCCGCCATCACACCGCATGAGGCAGCCCGCTCGGTCGGCACAAACCAGGACTCCTCGCACGATCTGCGACCGGCCCGACGAGCTGCCGCGAACGCGGACTGCCGCTCTTGCCTCAGAGCAGCAGCCCGCGACCGCTTAGGTGGACGCAGCTCCGCGGACCCTACGCGCCCAGAAGCTGTCAGCAGACGGGGCGAGGAAGGCAGTGAGCAACCACAGGAAGCCCCCGGTCAGCAAGCCGAGAAGTACCCATCCCCACCGCCCCTTGGCGGCAGTGACGGCGCCGGCGACGAGCACCAGTCCCATGACAATGGTCCCAGCGATGAGGCCGGGAGACGGCGAAACGACCGTGTCAGCAAGTGTTAGGAGCACGCTGCCGAGCGTATGGGTCGCGATCGACGTACACAAGCGCGGGCACTGGTGCTTTCGCCTGGGAGGGGCTGCGGCTTCCTCATGGGCCCAGGGCTTCGTCGTAGTCTCGCTGCGGATGGAACGGTCATTACCGAGGCTTGTGGACGCGCTTCCAGCACTCGCTGCCGCGCTTCGAGAGTCGTTGCTGCGCGAAGGGGAGCCTGGGTTGGCTGCGCAGCTCGAGACCGCACAGGTTCACGCGCTTTGCCGTTGTGACGATCGAGCCTGCCTCGGCGTCTACCTCGCGCCTGAGCGCGAGCCTTGCGGCGATGCGTACAGAGTGGTCATGCCCGACGCTGTGATCACGCTCGGCGTCTGCCATGAGCGGCTGGATTGGATCGACGACAACGAGCTGCTCACTCCCGCAGGAAGCGATCCGAGACGGCGCGCGGAGTACGAGGCGCTTCGTCCGCTCGTGCCTTCGCGGCTTCCGTGAGACTTTCGCTTTCGCCTGCAGGGGGCAGTCTCGTCGAGCGTGCCGTCGACGGCCGCAAAACGGTCGGCACAGGGCAGGGCCGGCGCGTCCCGCACCGAACCTCAGGTACGACGAACTTCGTGATCTGACGCCCGACGTCATTGAGCCCGCTCATACTGGAGCGCGATGCGACTGGCACGTCACGTCTTTATCGCTCTAGCTGCCGGCGCCGCGACGTACTTCGCACTCATACTTGCGGCGCTCTTTGCTGTCGGAGCGGTGTCCTGCACCAAGAACTGCTCCGCCGTCGCTGAGTTCCTGAACGACGCCTACCCGTGGCCCATGCTCCTCGGCATAGGCGTCGCCCTGACCGTCGCGGCCTGGACGCTACGCCGGCTGCGACGCTGAGGTGCCAATGCGCTCCTCGAAAGGGCAGCGCTCTCGTCGAGCGCGGCGCGAACTGGAGGCCGTCGAGCGGTCTGGCGCGCGAGATGTCGCGATGGCAGCCGCCCGACAGCCGAACGGCGGATTCTGGCGGTCAGCGCAACAGTAGCGGCCCGAGTTCCTCGATGGGCTTGGCGAACGCGAGGCGCTTGCGCGGTCGGTCGTTGAGCTCGGCGGCGACGGCGTCGAGGTGCTCGACGGTGTGAACGGACAGGTCGG